>NZ_CP107924.1:5282243-6602804 GCF_036014235.1 Streptomyces sp. NBC_00435 | reverse complement strand
CCGGAGTAGTGGACGTCGTCCATGTCACCCGAGAGGGCGACCGAGACGTTCAGGTCCTTGATGTGATGGGTGTCGCCATCCCGCGTGATCTTGACTACGCGGTTCTCTGCTTTGCCGTACTGGTTCTGGCCGAGAATCGTGGGCATGTCTGCTAGCTCCCTCGGTAAACGGAGTAGCCGAACGGGTTGAGCAGCAGCGGTACGTGATAGTGCTCGCCCGGGTTCACCGCAAAGGTGATGGTGACCTCCGGGAAGAACGCACCGCTGTCCCTTACGCGGGGGGCGTCCTGCTGCGCCTCGGCTTGCTTCTTGGAGAAGTACGTCTCGGTCTGAAAGTCGAGACGTACGTGGGTGGTGCCCTCCGGCAGAGCCGGCAGGTCCTTGCAGCGCCCGTCCGCATCGGTGGCGGAGCCGCCCAGGGCCGCCCACTCGCCGTCGAGACCCGTACGGGCCGACAGGGAGATCGCGACGCTTTCGGCGGGCTTCCCGATGCTGGTGTCCAGGATGTGCGTGGACACCGACGCGGTGGTCTCAGTGCTCATGCTCGGTCTTACTCCCCTTCTACGGATTCCACGAGACGGGTCAGGCGAATCCGGTTGATCTTGACGAGCTCGCCACGAGCGATTTCCCGCTCCTGTTCCGGCGAGTTCTCGATCCGGACCTTGACCGCGTCCCGCATGAACGCACCGGTCGCACCGGTGGCGCAGATGAGGAAGACGTGGCCGAACTTGTCCTGGTAGGCCAGGTTCAGTTCGAGGAGCTCGTTCTTGAGCTCCTCCGAGGCACCGGCCATGCCACGCTGCTCGCGGGCGGAGGTCGGGTCTCCCGGCTTCGGCCGGCCGATCGGCGCGTGGCCACCCATCGCTTCGGCCAGGTCCTCGGCGGTGAGCTCGGCCATGGCGGCCTCGTTCGCGGAGAACAGGGTTTCGGCGCTGGTGAACGGGCGCTGGGCGAGCAGCTTGCTGCCCCATGCCGAACTGGCGCACACCTCGTGCAGCTCGGCCGTGGCCGCGCTGTCGTCCAAGGCGTTGAACCGGGTGAGACCCGGGGTCGGACTCGAAGTCACGGTAGGCCTCCGTGGCCTGTTGTTGCTTTGACGGGCTGCGCATAGCTAACGCCCTCGACAACACCGCGTCAACACTTTGTTGAAACTTCCCGTACACAAAAGCCGCCGCCCGGGTGAATTGGGCGGCGGCTCGTCACCGTGAGTCAGGGACGTCTCACTCCTGGTTGGCCTTGGGCGGCCCTTTGGGAGCATTTGAGTCCCGGTTCAAGTAGTTGTAGACCGTGAAGCGGCTTACACCCAGAGCTCCCGCCACCGTCTCCACGCCATGCCGAACGGAAAAGGCGCCGCGCGCCTCGAGTATCCGTACGACGTCCTGCTTGGACTTCCGGTCGAGCTCGGCCAACGGTACGCCGTGCCGGCGCTCCAGCGCCGCCAGGATGTGATCCAGCGAGTCCGAGAGCTGCGGGAGCCGCACGGCCAGCAGCTCCTGACCCTCCCAGGCCAGCACGACGTCGTCGGGCTGGGCCAGGGCCGGATCCATCAGCTCGCCGCCCATCGCGTCCACCAGCGGCTTGACCGCGGCGACGAAGGGGTGGTCGCGGGGCTCGGTCATGGGGTGTCCTCCCCGATCACGTTGACCTGGAGCGAGACGCGCGTGGCTCCGGCTCCCAGGGCGTCGCGCAGCAGCGAGGTGACCGCGGTCAGCACTTCCTCGGATTCGCCTTCGGCGGTGTTGCCGAAGGGTCCGACATCCACCGCGTCCAGCTGGGCCCGCTGGATGACCTCGCGAGCGGCCACGGCATGGGCAGGCGCCTCTTCAAGATCGAAGGGCTCGGTCGTGAACTCCACTCTCAATCGCACGTCGCTCAAGCTACCCGGCAGTCCGGACTTTTCGGCAGTCGGTACTTGACAAGTGAGACACCCGGCTTGCAGTCTTCCATCAGGCAGAAACTAACTTCCGCAATACGGAAGGAGCGCACACCCCTCATGGGATACACGGACCAGCGCTTCGATGTAAATCTTTCGATCCTCTTCACGGAACTCCCGCTCCTGGAGCGTCCCGCGGCTGCCGCCGCAGCGGGCTTCACGGCGGTCGAGCTGTGGTGGCCCTGGATCGAGACCCCCACCCCCGCTCAGGAGGAGCTCGACGCCCTCAAGAACGCTCTTGAGGACGCCGGCACCCAGCTGGTGGGCCTGAACTTCTACGCCGGCCAGCTGCCGGGGCCCGACCGCGGTGCGGTTTCGGTTCCCGGTGCGGAGTCGGAGCGCTTCAACGCCAACATCAACGTGGCCGCGGACTTCGCGGCCTCGGTCGGCTGCAAGGCGCTGAACGCCCTCTACGGCAACCGCGTCGAAGGCGTGGACCCGGCCGTTCAGGACGAGCTCGCCCTGAAGAACCTGGTCGTGGCGGCCCAGGCCGCGGACCGCGTCGGCGCGATCCTCCTGATCGAGACCCTCAACAAGCCCGAGTCGCCGCTCTACCCCCTGGTGAGCGCCCCGGCCGGCATCGAGGTAGTGGACAAGGTGAACGAGGCCACCGGCCTCGGGAACGCCAAGTTCCTGCTCGACCTGTACCACCTGGCGATGAACGATGAGGACCTCTCCGAGGTCATCGAAAAGTATGCCGCCAAGACCGGACACGTCCAGATCGCGGACAAGCCCGGACGAGGTGCCCCCGGCACCGGCGAGCTGCCCCTCGAAGAGCTGCTCGACCAGCTCCAGAAGGCCGGCTACCAGGGCTTTGTCGGTCTCGAGTACAAGGCCGCCGACGCCGCCGCCTCCTTCGCATGGCTGCCGGCCGAGGCCCGCGCCGCGAAGTAGACGGAAAAGTCCGGGCGAACAGCCAGGCACCTGACGAACTTTTCGTACGAAGCATTAAGAGAAGGACCCTCACCATGAGCAACCTCCCCAAGATCGCGTGGATCGGTCTCGGCATCATGGGCTCCCCCATGGCCGAGAACCTCCTGAAGGCCGGCTACTCGGTCACCGGCTTCACGCTGGAGCAGGACAAGCTGGACCGCCTCGCGGCGGCCGGTGGCTCCGCCGCCGGTTCGATCGCCGACGCCGTCGCGGACGCCGACGTCATCATCACGATGGTGCCCGCCTCCCCGCAGGTCGAGGCCATCGCCTACGGTGAGAACGGCATCCTCGAGAACGCCAAGTCCGGCGCGCTGATCGTCGACATGTCCTCGATCACCCCGCAGACCTCGGTCGACCTGGCGAAGAACGCCGCCGCCAAGGGCATCCGCGTCATCGACGCCCCGGTGTCCGGTGGCGAGGCCGGTGCCATCGAGGCCGTCCTGTCGATCATGGTGGGTGGCGAGCAGGCCGACTTCGACGAGGCCCTGCCGGTCCTCGAGGCCCTCGGCAAGACCATCGTCCTGTGCGGCCCGCACGGCTCCGGTCAGACGGTGAAGGCCGCCAACCAGCTCATCGTCGCGGTGAACATCCAGGCGTGCGCCGAGGCCGTCGTCTTCCTCGAGAAGTCGGGCGTCAACCTCACCGCGGCCCTGGACGTCCTCAACGGTGGTCTGGCCGGTTCCACGGTCCTGACCCGCAAGAAGGACAACTTCCTGAACCGCGACTTCAAGCCCGGTTTCCGGATCGACCTGCACCACAAGGACATGGGCATCGTCACCGACGCCGCCCGCAACGTCGGTGCGGCCCTCCCGGTCGGCGCGGTCGTCGCCCAGCTGGTCGCCTCGCTGCGCGCCCAGGGTGACGGCGGCCTGGACCACTCCGCGCTCCTGCGCGCGGTCGAGCGCCTCTCCGGCGCCCAGATCTGAGCGGGCGGCCCGCCCGCGGGCCGCCCGCTCCACCCTCCCCTCCGGGGGACCTGAGTTTCCGGATGGTGCCGGTGCTGACACCTGTCCTGTCGCGCCCAAGCGCCGGCACCGTCCGGATCACCTCTCCTTCATCTTTCTTTTCAACAAACTGTTGACGTCGAGTTCATGCCGAAATTAGGCTGTTCCGCATGACGGAAGACGGATTCCGTCAGCAGTTCCCCGTACGGAAGGTCACCATGTCGAAGCGCACGCTGACGACCGAGTCTGGCGCCCCGGTCGCCGACAACCAGAACTCCGCTACCGCCGGCGTCGGTGGCCCCATCCTGGTCCAGGACCAGCAGCTCCTCGAGAAGCTCGCCCGCTTCAACCGTGAGCGCATCCCGGAGCGTGTGGTGCACGCCCGCGGCTCCGCCGCGTACGGCCACTTCGAGGTGACCGACGACGTCACCGCGTACACGAGCGCGGCGTTCCTGAACACGGTCGGCAAGAAGACCGAGACCTTCCTGCGGTTCTCCACCGTGGCCGACTCGCTGGGTGGCTCGGACGCGGTCCGCGACCCGCGCGGCTTCGCGCTGAAGTTCTACACCGAAGAGGGCAACTACGACCTCGTCGGAAACAACACCCCGGTGTTCTTCATCAAGGACCCGATCAAGTTCCCCGACTTCATCCACTCCCAGAAGCGCGACCCCTTCACGGGCAAGCAGGAGCCGGACAACGTCTGGGACTTCTGGGCGCACGCCCCCGAGGCGACGCACCAGATCACCTGGCTGATGGGTGACCGCGGTATCCCGGCGTCGTACCGTCACATGAACGGCTACGGCTCCCACACGTACCAGTGGACCAACGCGCAGGGCGAGGCCTTCTTCGTCAAGTACCACTTCAAGACGAACCAGGGCATCCGCTGCCTGTCCGGTGACCAGGCCGCCGAGCTCGTCGGCAAGGACGGCAACTCGCACCAGACCGACCTGCTCCAGGCCATCGAGCGCGGGGTGAACCCGAGCTGGACCCTCTACGTCCAGATCATGCCCGCCGCCGAGGCCGCGGACTACCGGTTCAACCCGTTCGACATCACCAAGGTGTGGCCGCACACGGACTACCCGCTGCAGCGCGTCGGCCGCCTGGTCCTCGACCGGAACCCCGACAACGTCTTCGCCGAGGTCGAGCAGTCCGCGTTCTCCCCGAACAACTTCGTCCCGGGCATCACCGCCTCGCCGGACAAGATGCTCCAGGGCCGCCTGTTCGCGTACGCCGACGCCCAGCGCTACCGCCTCGGTGTGAACCACACCGTGCTGCCGGTCAACGCCCCGAAGGCGACGAAGGCCGACAACTACGGCCGCGACGGCGTCATGGCGCTGCGCAACGGCTCGCGCCACGACAAGAACTACGAGCCCAACTCGTACCAGGGTCCGGCCGAGACCGGTCTGGCGCTGGGCGCCCCGAAGGCCGTCTCCGGCTACACGGGCACCCACGAGGCCCCGGCCCACACCAAGGACGACGACTTCTTCCAGGCCGGTGAGCTCTACCGCCTGATGTCGGAGGCCGAGAAGCAGCGTCTGGTGGCGAACATCGCCGGCGGCCTGTCCCAGGTCACCATCGAGGACGTCGTCGAGAAGAACCTGGCTCACTTCCACGCCGCGGACGCCGACTACGGCAAGCGCGTCGAGGAGGCCGTTCGCGCCCTGCGCGACGCCTGAGCCCCAAAGCTGCGCCGGGAGCCTGACGGGAGGTCAGGTTCCGGGTGCTGAGCCCACACCGCGGACCCGGATGAGGGGTGGTACGCGGTGAGGGCAGGACGAGGACCGTGGCGAGCGTGCGAGCCAGTGCGGTGGTAATGGGTTCCGAGGCCCGTCTCTTGACCTGAGGGAGACGAAGCCGGAGTTCTCGTCGCCGTTCGCCACGGTCCCAGCCAACCTCTCCTCTATATACAGAGGAGCACCTCCCCCACCTTCTCCGCCCGGCGGTGCGAACGTCCTGTCGCGCCAGCCTCGTACCGTCGGGCGGTAACAAGCAGCACACACTCGAAGAGCCGAGTCACGGACGGTCCCGTGACTCGGCTCTTTGTCTTGCCGCCGGCCCCTCGGCGCCGGCGGTCAGGGCCAGGCGGTCAGGGAGCGAGGACGAGGTGGTGCCGGTCGAGGATGTCGTACACGTCGACCCAGCCCACGGCCCTGTTGCAGAGCGTCTTGCCTTCCGCGTGGTTGCAGCCGAACCCGACGGAGACCATCCCGTTCAGCTGCCTCGAGTCCTGGTCGTTGATCGTGATCACGGGGCCGCCACTGTCGCCCGTCTGCGCGAGCCATCCGCCGTAGTGCGGGACGCCGATGCTGCCGAAGGTGGTGACGCCGTCGAGGACCCAGCTCGCGTCGCCCGCCTGCTCGGTACGGATGTTGCAGAAGACCTTGGTGTTGTAGCCGAGCTGGCAGACGAAGTCGCCCACCGCGACGTTGCGCACGCCGTTGAGATACCGGGTGTACCCCTGGGCGTCCAGGCCGTCCCAGGTGGAGCGTCCCGTCCCCGCGTCAATGAACGCCGCGTCGAGCTCGGCATCCTCGCTCCGGTCGCGGCCGATGTAGGTGCCGGCGCCCGTGGTGACGGCTTCGCCGACGCTGTAGCAGTGGGAAGACGTGATGAGCCACTGCCGGTTGTCCAGGGTGCTTTGCGTGGGGATGCCGCTGGTGCAGTTCGCGAACCCGCTGATGGCCGTGGGCCCGAGCGCCGCCCCGGCCTTGAAGGGCCAGCTGTCGTCCCACCGGCTGCTCAGCGGCACGCTGGCGGGCCAGGGGCGGACGCGGACGGGCGTCGAGCCGGCGTCGGCGAGCCGCCGCGCGACGGCGGGCTGGGCGAGGTAGCGCCGTGCGGCCTCCGGGTCGTCCACGCCGAGGTCGATGGCGCTGCCGTCGACCGTGCTGCTCGCCGTCGCGATCGTGAAGGGCAGATCACGGCGGCCGACGACGGCCTTGATGTCCTTCCTGAGTTGCTGCCGGGACTTCGCGCTGCGACGGACGTTCAGCAGCTTCGTGTCGGCCTCGGGATCGGCCTTGTGCACCGCGTCGAGGAAGGCCGCGCGCCGGTCCGGATCGGTGAGGTAGAGGTTGACGGAGCGGTAGTCCGCAGCCATCTCGACCTGGGTGTACACGTCCGCCTGGGCACCCCGCCCCACCCGGGCCGCCGCGTCGGCCACCACCCGCAGCGGCTCCAGTACCTCGCCCTGGCGCACCGGGCCCATCGCGGCCACCACGTCGGCGGACAGCGGTCCGGGCGCCCTCGCCTCCGCGGACGCTGCCGCGAGCGGCAGGACGGCCAGCGCCGCGATGAGGGCGAGCGGGCGCCACACAGCCTTCTTCATCGGTCTCCCTTGGTTACCGTACGGATGCGACGATTACGGTGCGTGACGCTAGGGAGCGGCGGGAGGCGCGGGCAAGGGGACGCGGCGGGCAACGGACGCCCGAGCAGGTCTCCGGGCGGCGCACGGAAGTACCTTCGGGGCGCGGGAGGGGCGCACGGGCGCCCGTGCCGACTGGCGGCACGGCTCCGGGACCTGGGACCCGTAGGGAACGCGGAACGGCCCCCGATCCTCCTGCAGGAGGGACGGGGGCCGTTCGGTGGTGCTGGACCAGCCAGATGGGACTAGGCGGACAGCTCGTTGCGGATCGCGGTCGGGGCGTGGCCCTGCTCGGTCGCGAGCTCTTCGAACTCGGTGACGTCGCTCATGTCGACCGTCTTGCTCATCGAGATGTTGGTGATGCGCTCGAGGATGGCCTCGACGACGACGGGAACCTGGTGCTCCTGGGCCCACTTCTTGGCCGTCTCGAAGGCCTCGCCCAGCTTGTCCGGGTCGGTGACGCGGATCGCCTTGACGCCCAGGCCCTCGGCGACCTTGACGTGGTCGACGCCGTAGACGCCGAGCTCCGGGGTGTTGATGTTCTCGAACTCGAGGTTGACCTCGAAGTTGATGCCCAGGCCACCCTGCGCCTGACGGATCAGACCCAGGTAGGCGTTGTTCACGAGGACGTGGACGTAGGGGACCTTGTGCTGCGCGGCGACCGCGAGCTCCTCGATCATGAACTGGAAGTCGTAGTCGCCGGACAGGGCGACGATCGGGGTCTCGGGGTCCGCGGTGGCGGCACCGATCGCGGCCGGGATGGTCCAGCCCAGCGGGCCGGCCTGGCCGCAGTTGATCCAGTTGCGCGGCTTGTAGACGTGCAGCATCTGCGCACCGGCGATCTGGGACAGACCGATGGTGGTGACGTAGCGGGTCTCGGGGCCGAAGGCCTTGTTCATCTCCTCGTAGACGCGCTGCGGCTTCATGGGGATGTTGTCGAAGTGCGTGCGGCGCAGCAGCGTGGCCTTGCGCTCCTGGGCGGAGGCGGCCCAGGCGCTGAAGTCGGGCAGCTTGCCCTCGGCCTTGAGCTCCTTCGCGATCTCGATGAAGAGCTCCAGGGCCGCCTTGGCGTCCGAGGCGATGCCGAAGTCCGGGGCGAAGATCTTGCCGATCTGGGTCGGCTCGATGTCGACGTGGACGAACTTGCGGCCCTTGGTGTAGGCCTCGAGGTTGTAACCGGTGTGACGGTTGGCCCAGCGGTTGCCGATGCCGAAGACGAAGTCCGACTCGAGGAAGGTCGCGTTGCCGTAGCGGTGCGCGGTCTGCACACCGACCATGCCGGCGGCCAGCTCGTGGTCGTCCGGGATGGTGCCCCAGCCCATGAGGGTGGAGATGACCGGGACGTTCGTCAGCTCGGCGAACTCGACCAGCAGGTCGGAGGCGTCGGCGTTGATGATGCCGCCACCGGCGACGATCAGCGGGCGCTCGGACTCCAGCAGGAACTGCAGGGCCTTGGCGGCCTGGGCGCGGGTGGCGCGCGGCTTGTAGACCGGCAGCGGTGCGTAGGTCTCGGGGTCGAACTCGATCTCGGTCAGCTGGACGTCGATCGGGAGGTCGATGAGGACCGGGCCCGGACGGCCGGAGCGCATCAGGTGGAAGGCCTCCTGGAACACGCCCGGAACCTGGGCGGCCTCCAGAACGGTCGTCGCCTTCTTGGTGACCGGCTTGGCGATCGAGGCGATGTCGACGGCCTGGAAGTCCTCCTTGTGGAGCTTCGAGACCGGAGCCTGACCGGTGATGCACAGAATCGGGATCGAGTCGGCGATCGCGGAGTACAGGCCGGTGATCATGTCGGTGCCGGCCGGGCCCGAGGTACCGATGCAGACACCGATGTTGCCAGCCTTGGCGCGGGTGTAGCCCTCGGCCATGTGCGAGGCGCCTTCGACGTGGCGGGCCAGCGTGTGCGCGATGCCGCCCACGTTCTTGAGCTCGCGGTAGAAGGGGTTGATCGCAGCACCGGGGACGCCGAACGCTTGTTCGACACCCTCGAGCTTGAGGATCTCCACTGCAGCGGCGGCGGCTGTCATACGAGGCATCGAGTTCTCCTGCGGGTCTGGCGGTCAGGCTTTTCCGTAATCCGGAAGTTTTGTTCTGCTATACGGAACAAGCTAAGCGGCGACTCCGCACACGTCAAGGCGGTGCGGCACCCCGGAACCCACCAAAAGCCGCGTCTCGGTCGGTGAGTTGTACGAAGAACCAGGTCTCGACCGAAAATCGGCGGTCCGCCCGCCCCGCCCGTGGCAGGTGGTGGACCATGGGCCTACGCACAGCGATGAAGGGGGTCCAGGTCTCATGGCGGATGCGGTACCGGTGCGCTGCCCGGCGTGCCTGCGCGAGAACGGGTACGCCACTCCGGTCTTTCCCTGCGCCTGCGGGAACCCGGTCGTCCCACCGCTGGACCTGACCTCGCCACCCAAGGAGCTGACCCATCGCACCTGGTCGGACAGCTGGGTGGCGGTGCGGTGCGCGGCCTGCGGGCGGGACAGCGAGTGGCCGCACCCGGAGTTGGGCTGCGGGTCCTGCGGGACGGTGGCGCTGATCCCGGTGCACCCGCCGGAGCCGGCGGCGGGCGGCGACGTACGCACTCCCCCGCGCGCGGGGGCCTCGCCGGGGCGGCCGGCCGCGCCCACAGGCCCCGGGGCCGGGCCCGCCTCCGTACCGGCGCCGGAACACGGGGCGGGGGACGACTGGCCGGGGGACGGGCCGGAGAGCGCGCCGGGGGACGGAGCGGAGGACGGACCAGGGCACTCGGCGCTCGACCCGGCAGTGCCGCGGCCCGCGTTCCGCCCGGCGACCATCCGTACCGCCCGGGACGCGGTGGTGACGGCCGCCCTGTACCTGCGCTGGCTCGGCTTCCAGGACGTGCGCCAGCCCGACGGACGGCCGATCCCCTCCGCGGCGGTGGACCTGCGGGCACCCGGCCTGGTCGCACAGGTGGACCCGACCACGGCGCCGGCGGGGCTGCGCGCGGTGGAGTGCGTCTGGCTGAACGGGCTGACGGCCTGCGCGACCAGCGTCTACTTCTCGCTGGCCGGGTACACGCAGGACGCCCGCGCACGCGCGGACGACCTCGGCATACCCCTGTTCGTCATGGACCTCACGGGCATGCCCCAACCGGTCAACGACCCGGCGGACGACCTGGTCGGTATGGGGGCCTAGGCTCGGTGGTATTCCGTGTTTCTGCCGAGGAGACCTTGATGAGCCTGTACGACATCCCGCTGACCACCCTGTCCGACGAGCCGACCAGCCTCGCCGCGTACAAGGGCAAGGCGATCCTGCTGGTGAACACCGCCTCGCAGTGCGGTCTCACCCCGCAGTACTCGGGTCTGGCCCGGCTGCAGTTCGCGTACGAGAAGAAGGGCTTCACCGTCATCGGTGTGCCCTGCAACCAGTTCGGCGGGCAGGAGCCGGGCAACGCCGACGACATCCAGACCTTCTGCGCGGCCGGGTTCGGCGTCACCTTCCCGATGCTGGAGAAGTCCGAGGTCAACGGTGAGAACCGGCACCCCCTCTACCAGGAGCTGGTGAAGACCCCCGACGCCGACGGCGAGGCCGGTGACATCACCTGGAACTTCGAGAAGTTCCTGATCTCCCCCGCCGGCGAGGTCGTGGGCCGCTTCCGTCCGCGCACCGAGCCCGAGGCCCCCGAGGTCATCGCGGCGATCGAGGCGCAGCTGCCGGCCTAGTCGGCGGGCGTAGCCTGACCAGGAACGGATCCGGACCGGGATTGCGGACCGGGATCCGCATCCGGACCAGGACCAGGTACGGGGCTGCGGGCGCGCAGCCCCGTACCGCTCCCGGTGCAGGCTGATCCGGCGGTCAGTTCACCTCCCGCTCCAGACCCGACCAGTACGGTTCGCGGAGCTTGAACTTCTGGATCTTGCCGGTGGCCGTACGCGGGATGGTGGCGCGGAACTCGACCGTCGTCGGGGCCTTGTATCCCGCCAGCCGCTGCTTGCAGTGGGCGATGATGTCCGCCTCGCCCGCGTTCTCGCCCTCGGCGAGGACCACGAGGGCCTTGATCGTCTCGCCCCACTTCTCGTGCGGGACGCCGATGACGGCGACCTCGGCGACCGCCGGATGGCTGAAGATCGCGTCCTCCACCTCGATCGACGACACGTTCTCGCCGCCGGTGATGATCACGTCCTTCTTCCGGTCGGAGATCGTCAGGTGGCCGTCGGCCTCGTCGAGCGTGCCTCCGTCACCGGTGTGGAACCAGCCGTCCTCCAGGGCCGCGCCGGTCTCCTCCGGCTTGTCCCAGTACCCCTCCAGTACGACGTTCGACCTGGCCAGGACCTCACCCGTGCCGGACACCCGCAGTTTGACCCCGAGCGCGGGCAGTCCGGCCCGCGACAGCCTGCGCGCCCGTTCCTCGGCCGGCAGTGCGTCGTCGGCGGGCCGCGTCCGGTTGAAGGTGAGCAGCGGCGACGTCTCGGTCAGACCGTAGATCTGCGTGAACTCCCAGCCCAGCTCCTCGCCGATGCGCTGGATCGTCCGGCTCGGCGGCGGGGCGCCCGCGCAGACGATGCGTACCCGGTCGCGGCCCGGGATCTCGCCCTCCCAGGTCGCGGCGGCGTCCAGCACCGTGTTCCAGACAGCGGGCGCGCCGCACATCAGCGTGACGCCGTGCTCCTCGACCCGGCGCAGGATCTCCGCACCGTCGACCTTGCGCAGCACGACCTGCTTGACCCCGAGCCCGGCCATCACGAAGGGCATGCCCCAGCCGTTGCAGTGGAACATCGGCAGCGTGTGCATGTAGACGTCACGCTCCCAGGCCCGGGTGTGGAGGCCGAAGGTCAGCCCGTTCACCCAGATGTTCCGGTGCGTGAGCTGTACGCCCTTGGGGCGGGCCGTGGTCCCCGAGGTGTAGTTGATGGTCGCCGTGGCGTCCTCGTCCGGGTGCGACCAGGGGCGCGGCTCCACGCCGAAGCGCATCAGCTCCGTGTCCGTCCCGTGCCCGAGGACGAAGCGGTGGCGCGCCTTGACGGCGGACAGCGACTCGTCCAGCTCGGGGTCGACCAGCAGGACGGACGCCCCGCTCTGGCGCACCACGTACTCCACCTCCTCGGGCTTGAGGCGGAAGTTCACCGGCACGCAGACGCGTCCGCTCATCGGCACGGCGAACAGCAGCTCGAGGAGCCGAGCGGAATTGTGGCTGACGACCGCCACGCGCTCGCCCTCGCCGACACCCAGCGCGTCCAGGCCCGCCTGCCAGGCCCGTACGCGCTCGCCGAGCCGTCCGTACGTCGAATCGGGGACCGGCGGGCCGGGCTGGTCCGGCTCGTCCACCACGCCCGGACTGGACGAGAACCCCAGCTCCGCCCGGTCGAGGAAGTCCGTGACGGTCATGGGAATCCGCATTGCTCTCTCCTTGTGTCCGCTGTCCTGGTACCCGGGCGGCCGGGCGGCTCGGCATCCCGGTCGTGCCAGGCATCGTGCCGTGTGGGACGTACGGGCCACCAGGGCCCTGCCGGCCTCCTTGGCCCGGTCAGGGCTTGATCGCCCCGAACCGGACCGAGCCGCTGGAGCCCTTCCCGCCCTTCTCGCCCTTCCCGCCCTCCTCCGTCCCCTCCGTCATGTCGGTGACGAGCCGCTCCCCCTCGGCCACGATCTCCGCCCTGTTCGTCCTGGAGGCGGCCGAGAACAGCTCGACGGTGAGCGTGGTTCCGTCCAGCTTCCAGAGCCCGGCGAGGAAACCGTCGAGCAGCAGGGTGCAGTGGGCCTGGTTCCCCGACCAGGTGCGCCCCTTGAGCCCGGGGTCGATCACCCGGGTGCGGTCGGCGTGCGAGAGGAGCAGGTTGTCGAACTCGGGGAGGAACCTCGGCGGCGCCGGCTGGTCGGCGTCGGGGCGGGGCGCGTCGGGCAGGTCGAAGAGTTCGACGCCGTTCTCGTCCTGGAAGACGGCCAGCCCGGGCCGGAGCCGCTCGAAGGCCTCGCGCAGCCGGGTGAGCCCGGCCCAGGTCTGCATGTCCTTGACCGAGGCGGGCCCAAAAGCACCGAGGTATCGCAGCACGGCACCATCAATCCCCTGCGCCTCGCCCACCCCCTGCGCCTCGCCCACCCCATTCGCACCGTCGCCCAGGTCGCCGACCCACTCCCGCAGGGTGGTGAGCCGCACCTGTCCGCTCCTCCCCCACACCCCGCGCGGGGTGACCTGGACGAGCGGCAGTCGGCAGCGCGCGGCGACGGACAACGACTGCGGGTCGGCGTCGGGCCACTCCTTCAGCAGCTCTTCCCGTATCTCCCCCATGGTCCGCGGCTCGGCCTCCACGAAGGCCCGCGCGAGCTCGGCCAGCCTGTCCAGGTCCACTCCGACCAGGCCCTTGCGGAAGTAGTTGATCTCCCGGTCGCGGGCGGGCTGGACGAGAGGGCGCAGGACCAGCGCGTCGGCGGCCGTGTGGGTGTGGATGGTGGAGCGCATGGTGACGATCCGGACCGCCTGCCGGGACTCCATCAGCCCGGCGAGCTCGGCGGGCCGGAATCCGGCGAGGCGGGCGTGGAGCTGGAAGTAGGGCGGCTTCACGTTCTGGGCCTGCAGGCCCAGCAGGTGCCGTGTGGCGTCCGTCGCGGACATCTCGGTCCGGTTCAGCAGCAGCTGGCGGGCGAGCGTGGCACGGTTCAGCGAACGGGTGTCGAGGACGGGACGCGTGGTCTTGGAGGCCATGTCTGCAACGTAGTGGCCCATGCGGACACCTTCTGTCCGCAACTCCGGCCCGGCCGCAATGGCCCGGCCGCAATCCCGGCACGGAGGAGGAATGAACCCGGGGACCTTTCACCCGGATATCCTGCCCCTTGCCCGTAAACACCCGTTCGACCGGGAGCTGACCTGCGATGTCGGAGCGACCAGACCACCGCCCCTCGCCCCCGAACTCGCCCGCGCCCGCGAAGCGGGCGGGATGGCGCCGCCCGGCCGCCCCTCCCACGACTCCCCCGGCCGCACCCCCGCGGGCCCCGAAACCGGCTCCGCCGGCCCCCAGCGCCGCGGACCACCGCAGCGTGATCGACTCCGCGGTCTACCGCGACGGCCTCCGGGTCGCCTCCCCCGCCACCCTCGCCGAGACCTTCCGCCGGCTGCGCGAACAGCCCGACGGCATGGCCTGGATCGGCCTGCACCGACCCACCGAGACGGAACTCCACTCACTGGCCGCCGAGTTCAACCTCCACCCGCTCTCCATCGAGGACGCCCTGGAGGCCCACCAGCGGCCCAAGCTGGAGCGCTACGGAGACACCCTCTTCGTCGTCCTGCGCGCCGCCCGCTACCTGGACGCGCTGGAGGAGGTCGACTTCGGCGAGCTCCACATCTTCGTCGGCCCCGACTTCCTGATCACGGTCCGCCACGGCGCAGCCCCCGACCTCTCGGCCGTCCGCCGCCGCATGGAGGAGTCCCCCGAACTCCTCTCCCTCGGCCCGGAAGCCGCCCTGTACGCGATCCTCGACGCGGTGGTCGACGGATACGCCCCGGTCGTCGAGGGAGTCCAGATCGACATGGACGAGATCGAGACCGAGGTCTTCAGCGGTGACCCGGAGGTCTCCCGCCGTATCTACGAACTCTCCCGCGAAATGGTCGAGTTCCAACGCGCCACCCGCCCCCTGGTCGGCATGCTCCACAGCCTGATGGCCGGCTTCGCGAAGTACGGCACGGACGAGGAACTCCAGCGCTACCTCCGCGACGTGGCCGACCACGTCACCCACACCAGCGAACGCGTGGACGGCTTCCGCCAGGCCCTCACCGAAATCCTGACGGTCAACGCCACCCTGGTCTCCCAGCAGCAGAACGCCGAAATGCGCGCCCTGGCCGAGGCCGGCTTCGAACAGAACGAGGAGATCAAGAAAATCTCCTCGTGGGCCGCCATCCTCTTCGCCCCCACGCTGGTCGGCACGATCTACGGCATGAACTTCGAGGACATGCCGGAGCTGAAGTGGGCAGGGGGCTACCCTTTCGCAATCCTGCTGATGGCAGTGGTCTGCGTGAGCCTGTACGTCATCTTCAAGAAGCGCGACTGGCTGTAGCTAGCAGCCCTTCTCCGTTGATCAATTTCGCATTCGCGAGCGACCCAAATGGCCACTTCCGAGGGCCTGGGGGGAATCTGGGGGGAATCCACTCCGCTGGGGAGCAAGCCACTTCACCCTCACCTGCCGTTCCCCACGTCTGATGCAGCCCGACCCCAAGCACCCCACCCCCGGGGAACATCACCGAGAGTAAACCCCATCGCGCCCGGTGGCTGCTCCGGCGACGACGCCATCGGCATGGGCGGCGATACAGCAGGGCCCCGAGGGCAGGGGGTGGTCGACCAAGCTCACCGCGGACGAGGAGTGCGGATGACGCTTTCGGGTGGGAAGTGCTCCGCCCCGACGACTTCGAGGGCGTGGAGAATCCGAATCCTGAGGTCGGGCATACCGCGGAGCGGAGTGAGGTCTACGCGCCGGCAGCCGAGGTACGCCCAGATGGTGATGTCTTGAAGCCCGGGGAACTTAGCGCGAACAAGGGCAAGGTCGTCGCCGCTTCTCCACTGACCCAGATACAGCTCGGTGATCTGAGGGCAAGTCGGGATCTGTTCGAGCATGAACAAGCCGGCGTTGTTCGCCAGAATGAGGTCGCGGAGCTCAGGCAGCTCGACCATCGCTTGCGGCAATCCCTCGACGGGGCCGGATAGGTCCAGCCGGTTGAGATTGGGCCAGCTTGTGATGCCGCTCAGAGTGAGCTGTGCACAGGCATTCGGTCCAAGCGCCAGACGCGTGAGGTCTGCGCCGGTGGGCAGTGCACCGAGATCGTGGTTTGGCAATTCCATGCTAAGGCCGAGTTCACGGAGTCCGGTCAGATCCTTAAGGTCTTCGAGCCGGGCCGCCCCGCAGCCATGGAGCTCGATTACGTCGACAGACAGCTCGGCCAGGGGCTTCAGACCCGCGACATTCGGGCACTGGAAGAAAGCGATCCGTTTCAGTCCGGTGTACGAGTGTAGGAAGTCCAGATCCCGAAGGGTCGGGTTCCTGTGAATGTTCAGCACTCGGACGTCCGCCTGCGTCCAAGGGGTTGTCATCTCGGCACCGGAGAAATCCCCGATGAAGGCGACATGGTCGAGCGACGGCAGATGGTGCAGCTCCGCCAGCTCCTCCCGTGAGCTGATAGTGACAGCCTCAAGGTGGGTCATGTGCGCGAGGACTTCGTGGGCATAGTCGTGGGCGTCGAAGCTCTTCCAAGCATTGGACAGGGCCCACCATGCCGGATAGCTCGTGCGGAATTTCTTGAGCAGCGTCAGGGCAGCATCGCCACCGATGAGTTCGGCGGTCTTCACAACCGCTCGCGCTTCGTCTTCTTCGAGGCCCTCAGGGCCGGGGAGGACGTCGAGGATGACGGGGCCAACCGCGGCGAGGGTCCTGGCCTCCTCCTCGCTGCGTGGGGGGACAAGGGCCTTGGCGCGTTGCTCGACTTCCTGGCGTATTTCAGGGTCGAGTTCCGTGGCGTACTCGAGGCAGGCTGTCGCAAGTAGATGCAGGCGGGTGCGGTGCTTCTGAGTGCGGTCACCGCGGGCGATGAGGCGGCGCAGAAGGGTCGTGCGTTCGTTGGGACGGGCATGGGCGACGGCCATGCGCACGACGTCTTCCCACTGGTCGTCGTGAGCGTTGCGTACCAGGAGCGGGATGTCGCGAGCTTCGATGGCGGCTTTGGCTCCAAGGAAGTCCTGGAAGGTGCGGTGGACGAAGTCGATCGTCTCGGCCGCAGGGGTGCGCAGGAGACCAGAGCGGGCGAGCAGATGTGCGAGCACGTCGGCCGCGTCGCCTTGCTGGGCAAGGTTCGGCATGGCAGGCAGAGCGTCGTCAATTAGCGCGAGTGCCGTTTCTCGGTCTAGTTCGGTCTGGCCGTTGCGGACGAGCCAGTAGGCCAGACGTTGCAGGAGCTGGATGTTCTGGTGCTCGGTGACTACGAGGTTCTCGGGGGCGTCGATGTCGCGTTCCCGGTCACGGCGGACCAGCAGGAGCGACAGGGCCGCTTCGTAGAGCTCCATACGGCCGTGAGGGAGGTGGCCCCGCCGGTCACGGTTCAGCGCGCAGACCAGGGCACAGAGCAGTGGAGTAGTGGCAAGGCGGGCGAGGTCCCGCTGGGAGCGCACGGTGTCCTTCAGTGCCTCTTCCAGAGCGGCCAGGTGCTCAAATTCCTGCCCTGGGTCCGCACTGGCGCGCGCGGCTGTGTGCCAGCGGGTGACGAACACCGCCACGTCACGGGCGCTCATCGGCCGGACGGTCAGTTCGGTGAATCCATGCCCTGCCAGCCACCCCTCCGGGACTGCGGATGGCCGAGTGGTCACCACGTAGGTCGCGCGCGGAAAGGCGGCCAGCAGTTCACGGAGCCACTGCTGGGCCTGAGCTCGCTGGGTCTGCGGAATCTCGTCGAGGCCGTCGATCAGCAGCAGGGCCCGCCCGTCATCCAAGACTCGGTCGGTCCAGCCCTGCGGCTGAGCTGCGTGCAGCGGGCAGCCGACCGCCCTCAGGTACTCCTGGGGCCCGGGCAGATCACCGCCGCGCACCAGCGTCCGCAGCGGCAGCATGAACGGCACAAGCCCCTTCAAGTTCGCCAGTTCGACGGGCAGGTCCTCCCGGGCAGTCGCGAGGGCGAGCCACTGCAGCAGGGTGCTCTTACCTCCCCCCGCCATCCCTCGCACCAGAACTCGACGGAGGCCGGCCAACGCCTGCTCAGCCCGCTCGGTCTCCATCTGCGCCCCGGAGCCCACTGACGAGGCTAATCCCGAGTCAGCACTGAAACCGGCACTCCCGCCCTGGCCGACGGCCCGCGTCGACGTGGCGAATTCGAGGCTCAGGTAAGAGGCGTCCAGCGGCCACGACGCCCTCTCCGGGCGGGAGAGATCGAGCCCGATGACGGATAGCTGCCCGTGCCGCTGCTCCACATACCGCCTGTACCGCCCTTCGAACCGCGCGTCCACGTCCCCGTCGAGGCCGTTCTTGGGGGCCTGCTGTCGGGGCGGAGCCAGGACAGCAGGTAGCGCTTGGCGACGCAGTTTGAGCAGCGGGCCGGCCTCCGCGCCCAACGCCTGCGCCAGCGCTCCGACGGTGGCCTCACTGGGCACGGTAGGGCCGTTCAGCGCCTTGCTGACGGTCGTGTGCCCTAACCCCGCCCGCAACTCCAGCCCCGACATCGACAACCGGCGCTCGGCCCGCAACTGCCGCAACTGCGACTTCAGTTCCTCCAGCCCGTCCCGCATACCCCGGTGCTCCCCCTCGGCCAGTCCCGGCTTCTCGGTATCGACTCGTTCATCTTCGTTCACCCGAATGCCGCTGAACGCCGATCCCCGCATCTTCCTTCCACCGAACACCCGCCACGGAAGGAAAGATCTCATGCCCCTGTCGCCGACCACCGCGATGCTGCTGACCCTCGCTCTGCTTGCCGCCGTCCTTCTGGCGCTGTTGGCCGCCGTCGGTGCTGGCCTGCTGACCCGCATGGACGGCGCTTCCACGCCGACCGCCTTGCTGCGGGCCGGCGTCGCCTTCGGCAGCACGCTCACCCTGATCACGGCCGTACTCGCCGTGGGGATCAGCGTGCTGAGGTAGCCGAGTCCGCCAATGCGACGACCCACGAGACCTACACGCCGGGCGTACCTAAGGCATGACGAAACGGGTGGCACAGGATGCGCTGTGCCACCCGTTTCTCATGCCGCGGTGAGGTTCTCTGGGACGTACTGGGGAGCCACGCCAAGCAGCGCATCGACGGCCGCTCGTCCCTTGCCACCAGCTTCGGGCATGAAGTGGGCGTAGTGGTCGAGGGTGATGGTCGGGCTGGAACGGCCGAGCCATCGGGCGAGGGTGACGACGGATTCACCGGCTTCGAGGATGATCGAGGCGTAGGTGTGCCGGAGGACGTGGCAGCCGTCCTTGCGAGATGCCTTCCAACGCTTCCCCTTCTCCCGAAGGGGGATGACGCCTGCCTTCGCGAGGGCGGGCTTCCATACTTCGTCGTTGAACTGTCGAGGAACTCTAGGCCCTGTGGGGTGGCGACAACTACGACCTCCCAGGCCCGTTCCTGCGCGACCGTGATGAGTTTGCCGACATCGCCTGCGATCCCGGCCGCGCGCATAATGACGTACAAGAAGGGCTTGAGCTGCGGCTCAGTCACAGGGCGCTCCCAGTCGGCGGCTGAAGTGGTGGAACTCTGGCAGCGTACGACGGCCGCCTCGGGCAACGAGAGCAGCTCTGCGTCGATGCCTCCCGACCGCCGCCGGCGCTCTGCCCCTCGCGGTCCGGCGGGGCTCAGGGAGGGTTGATGGTCACAGTGGTCAGCGGGTGCTGCCCCAGGCGCCAGTGCGCGGTCCGGGGGCCTGTCGGCCTCCTGAGCGGCGGTGGGCGGGTTCGGGTACGTCGCGCAGCAGCTGGGTATGTTCGTCCGGACATCGCGGGTGAAGCCGACGCGCTCGATCACCGTCTCGACCTGCTCGGGGGTGAAGCGGGCAGCTACCTTCGAGCCGGCGCCGTCGATGAATGGCACGGTCACGCTGTAGGCGAGCCGGGTGGCTTCCGGGGTGCCCTGGACCAGGTTGCGGCGCCTGTCGGTGGGGTGGGGCGTGCGGGTGATGTAGCCGAGCTTCTCCAGCCGGTCGAGCATCGTGGTGACGCTGCCGGCGGTCAGGCCCATCCGCGTACTGAGTGTGCTGGGCGCGCTCTCCTCCTGGGACAGCAGGAATTCCAGGCAGCGCAGATCCGTCTCGTTGGCGCCCAGCCGGGGAGCGAGTTCGCGGTCGTAGTCGTCGATCGCGGCCTGGTGGTTCTGCACCGTCGTGCCGAGGCGATCCCCGACCGAATCCCAACGCGCCGCCCATCACGACGACATCGCCTGAACCGATCTCACCGGTGGCCGACCCGATACCCCGCCCGGGACCGGACCGGCCACCACCTTCCTCTGCCGGTGCGCCAGCCCGGCCCGACCGCGGCGCGGACATCTGCCCCCGCCTCGGTCGCCGAGATTCGTCATACGGTCCGCCGTCCGCGCGCAGGACCCGTCGGACCCCCACCGGTGAGAATCGGCTGGCCCGGCCCGACTCCGTCAGCTCTGCAGCTGTGTGCATCCTTGGGCGATGAAGGCTGAGCGTTGCGATGCATGCGAACTGATCATCGGCGAGGGCTGCTGCTGCGGTGTGGGCCCGCCAGCTGCAACCAGGGCGCCGCTGGCCTTCGTCCTTCGCATGATCCGGATCTCGCCGAGCGGGTACGGACATGTCGAGGGCGGCTGCAACCACGATGTGGACGGCAGCATTGAGGACGCCGGATGGGGCTGGGTCCCGGACCCATCACCCGGCCTGTGGGCGGGCATCAGTGAGCACACGCCCCTGCGCGCCTCGCACGGGAACCTCCAGTGCATCGCCAGGCGCCGGTGCAGGCACTGCGCGCACTTCCTTCCCTAACCCCACGCGGTACCAGCGGTGTACGAGGCAGCGGGGGACCGCCGATGATGGACTCGCCCCCACTTACACGCTCTGCGAAGCCGGCAGCTTGATTCCGCCCCGCCGAGGGGCGCAATCAGGCCGTAGTGGTGGGCCGTGACCGGCTCCTGCGCGGTGGCTTGCAAACGGGGCACTGCTTGCCGGTGCCCCCTCGACGCGTCCGCTGGTCAGGGGTTGCCTCCCAGCGGCCATGGCATCCGGGCTTCCGGCATCGCCACCGGCACGGCAGGGTGGAGCTCGGCCGAAGGTCCGCTGCCATCCACGTCGGTTCGCCGATGACCTCGACGAGTTCGCTTGCGATCACCTCGTGACGGTCCACGAGCGCCTGGCCCGGCTTCGGGCGAATCCGGCCGGCCGTGCTGCGCTTGCGGGCGCACGTGGGGCAACCACTCGACTGGCCTGTGCGGCGGTTGAGCGGTGCGGGGTACACCTCCCCGCACCGGGGGTCCGGGCATTTCCAGAGGCAGTCCTGGTTCGCGTTCGGGAGCAGATCGAACGCGGTCCAGTCAGGGTGACCGATCACCTCCACGAGTTCGGAAGCCATCTCCCGATTGACATCACCGAGTGATGTGCCAGGGGTGGGGCGCCTCTTCTTCGTGGCCATCCGCTTGTAACCGCATTTGCGGCATCCGCGACCGGCGAGAGCACGGGTGTACACGGGAACGTCCCACTCGTGTCCGCAGTCCACCTCCTGGCACTTCCAGGTGCAGAGGTCATTACAGCCTGGAGCCATACGGGCGAGGCCCACGCCGGGGTTGGTGAGGTTGGCGACGAACTCGGCTTCGAGGTGCGGAGCGGCGGCCAGCGCTGAGGTCGCGGGGGCGGCTACGGCCTGCTGCCAGAGCTGCGATCCCTTCATGAGCGCTGTCGCGACCTCGGGAGGAGCCAGTTCCTTCCACGGCAGACCCCGGCCCCGGAGCACCGAACCGACGGCCCTGGCCCAGTCTTCGGGGTCTAATCCTGGGCCCGCCTCGAAGTGGGTGGTCCAGGGCAGCGGGATCGCCGGCAGCCCTCGCGCCCGGATCCTCACGAAGACGAGGCCAGCGGCGCGGGCGGCCTGAGCCTTCGCGGTGTCACGCTTCAGACCGTCCGGCTGGTTGTGGGTCCACGCCGGATCCAGGTCGATCAACAGGTCAGGGCCGGGCAGGAACAGGTCGAAGCGGTCCTCCGTCCTGCCGGGCAGACGGACCCGGTGGTCGAGTTCAACGGCGAGTCCTGAGGCCGCCTCGACGAGCATCGCGACGTTGCATTCGAACAGAGAACGCCCGTGCCCGGAGCAGTGCGGACAGCCCCGCTGATTAGTGCGGTTGGCGACTGTGGCCAGCCAGGAGTGGCCTTGCTCGCACTCCCATTCACACATGTCGTGGGATTGGGTCCTCAGTGTGTCGGGCCCGCGAGAGGGCCGGTCCTTATTGCGCCGGAACTGTGCGGTCAGGACCTTATCCACCTCGGCCAGCGACTCTCCGGGGCCCGGAGCGCGGTTTCGGCGCTTCGAGCACTCCGGGCACGCTGTGGGGTTGATGCTGCGCGCCCTGAACTGGAAGCGGGTCTCCCACTCGTGGCCGCACCCCTCCTCGGTGCAGCGCCACCGGCATTGGTCCGGAGACGATATTGGCAGGTCCTCCAAAGCACGGTCCGGGCTGGAGATGTTACTGACAAACTCCGCCTGGAGCCGACTCCGGACTGCTGCGATCTCGCTGTCTCCACGTCGCTTTCCCATGGCCGGTGATCCTTGCAGCATGCACTGACAACGGCGCCGTAGAGGTTCTCACCGAAGGGGCGTGGCCGGCTAGGACAGGGGGTGGCGGAGCCCTTCCTGTCGGTGCCTGGCCGGTCTCTACACCGTCAGGACGATCTTGCCGAACTGGTCACCCGACTCCAGCTTTTCGAAGCCCTCGCCGACCCGATCCAGTGACGGCGTCTCGTCGATCACCGGCCGGACCCCCGTCGCGGCGCAGGAGGTGAGCCGGTCCTCCAGTTCGTCCTTCGGGCACATGCTGGAGCCGACCACCTTGAGCTCCAGTGAGAAGATCCGGGTCAGCTCGGCATGCGCCGGGCGGTTCACGCTCCCTCCTGCTCCCTCCCCGCCACTACGTCGGGTAACGTTCCGGTCGCCCGGATCATCGCTCCGACCAGCGGAACCCTCCACCAGAAGCAGCCTCCGCTGGGGGGAATCTGGGGGGAATGGGGCCGCGTTGGGGGGGCGGCTGGGGGGGAATCGGCTGCATATACGGGCAGCAGGGTGAAAGACTTGGAAAGGCCGATCGCCGCAGGTCAGTCCACTTGCATAGGCAATTTCCGCAGGTCAGCAGCGTGCGGGTGACGACTTCAAGAAGATCTCCAGTTGGGCCACCATCCTCTTTGCACCCACCCTGGTCGGCACCATCTACGGCATGAACTTCGAGGTCATGCCGGAACTCCACTGGGCCGCGGGCTACCCCTTCGCGATCCTCCTGATGGCAGTGGTCTGCACAAGCCTGTACGTCATCTTCAAGAAGCGCGACTGGCTGTAGGAGTCAGTTGACCCCTCACGCACCCACGGGGGGGCACCGGTAGCGGCAGCCCGTCAGGCATGCACACGGCCATCCGCCATCACCAGCCGAACGCGGCGCAGCGCCTGGAGATCGCTCAGGGGATCACCATCGACGACCAGGAGGTCCGCGCGGAGGCCGGGGAGCAGACGCCCCGTGACCTTGCCCAGCCCGAGTGCCTCCGCCGCCTCGCAGGTGGCCAGGTCGACGATCTCCTGCGAGGTGCAGCCCAGATGGGCGAAGAACTCGAGACTGGACACGAAGTCATCGAATACCGCCCGACTCACGCCCGCGTCCGTTCCGGTGAGCAGCCGCACCCCGCGCTCGCGCATACGGCGGATCCCGCCGAACATCTCCTCCGCGCGCTCACGTCCGAAGCGCTCGGCGAAGCCGCGCCAGTCGGGGCTGGCCGCCGGACAGACCCCGATGCCCCGGGCGGCGATCTCGTCGACGACATCGTCGAGGAGCCGGAAGCCATCCTGGTCGATCCACGTGCAGTGCTCGATCGTGCTCACCCCGGCCTCCACCGCCGCGACGATGCCTGCGGTGCCGTGCGCGTGCGCCGCCACCGGGAGGCCGGCACTCGCCGCCTCCTGCACGATGATCCGGAGCTCCTCGGCCGTGAACTGGGGCGCCCAGATAGGCGGCCCGCCCTTCGTGATGCCCCCGCCCGTGGCCATCACCTTGATGAGGTCCGTGCCCCGCTCCACGTTGCGGCGGACCAGCGCCCTGGCGGCGTCCTCGCCGGACACCTCTCCGCCCAGGAACCAGCAGTGTCCGCCGGGTCCCGTCACAGGAGTGCCGGCCGCCAGGACAC
Source organism: Streptomyces sp. NBC_00435 (assembly GCF_036014235.1). Classification (GTDB taxonomy): domain Bacteria; phylum Actinomycetota; class Actinomycetes; order Streptomycetales; family Streptomycetaceae; genus Streptomyces. Next base: position 6,578,838 of record NZ_CP107924.1, on the reverse strand, counting down.
GGGGTCCGGGCAACCGTCCCGCCCTGACGGCGGCGCGGAACTCCGTCACCAGTCCGTTCCGGTCGCCGAGGTCCCGCACTGTGGTGACGCCGGCGTTCAGCAGACCGAGTGCCCGCTCCGCAATGCCTTTGGCCACCGTCGCATCGTCCGCCTCCCGCAGCGCCGCGACCGGATCGGGCCCCGCGTCCAGAACGAGGTGGACGTGCGCGTCGACGAGCCCCGGCAGCAGCGTGCCGTCGGGGTAGTCGTGACGGAGAATGCCCGCGGGGGCACGGGACTCCACCTCGTGGCGCGGTCCGGTGTCCGCGATGACGCCGTTTCGCACCAGCACGGCGCCGTCCGCCAGGACCTGGCCGTGCGGTCCGATCACCACGCGCCGGGCCGAGATCAGGGTGTCCATCGCCACTCCTCGTTCAGAATTGCGCTGTCAGAGTTTCGGACAGCCGGATCAGTTGCCGTACATCACTCTCCAGACTGCCGTCGCCCTCGCCCTCGCTGGGCAGGGCGACCGGGACGGCCTGGGAGGGTGCCTCCTCTCCGGAGGCGTACGCCCGCAACGCGGTCCTCAGATGGCGCGCCGCGACCTCGGGCGTGAGTGGTGCCTCGGCGTCGGCCGTGGCCGCCTCCAGCGCCAGATAGGGACTGATCCGGACGAGCCCGTCCCGGCACTCGATGACACGCCGGTAGTAGCGCCGGTGCACGCCCCGCGGACTCAGCGCGTCCCAGCGACGACCGCCCCCGGTGCGTTCGAGTGCGTCCTCCGGGAACGCCAGGTGCAGAGCCTCCCAGAGGGGGGCCAGCCTGTGGTAGACGCGGCCGTGGTGCCACCACAAACGGATGCTGGCCCAGCGCGTCACCAGCCCCGGGTAGACCACGCCCGCTACGAAGAGTGGGATCGCGAGGTCGAGCAGGAGCTTCGCGCCGGTGATCACCGGGTGGGGCACACAGCCGCCGAGCAGGCGCACGAGCGTCAGGCACTCCCGTACCGCCGAGGCCAGCACCATGCCGGCCAGCGCGGCGGCCACCATCCGCAGCCCGGTCGCCAACGGCCGGCTCGCCAGCCGCGCGTACCGCACCGTCCAGAACAGCGCCGCCGCCAGGGCATACGTGAGGTAGGCGCCGGCCGAGAGGTAGAAGACCGCGACACCGGGGACCCTCATGTCGGCCGTCGCGTACGTGTGGCCCCGCTCGGCGTGCGGCGTCACGGCCATGGCTGCCGAGGCGATCACCGCAGTCGCGGCGAACGGCACCGCATGCCACCGCACCCGCGTCCGGGCCGCGGCCGGGTCGGACGCCGAGTGGATGAAGAAGCACCCCAGGAAGTACACGGCTCCGAGCAGGCAGACGTTCTGCAGCAGCTTCGCCGCGCCGTCCCCGGCGAGCCCGTCAACGAGGCGGATGACTACGGGCAGGCCGAACGGGAAGGAGAGACCCGCACTGAACATGCAAAGGAAAACCGCGCGCAGCAGCCGGTCGGAAGGATCGCGCACGACCTGCCGCCCCGTCCAGAGCAGCGAGCCGTACAGAACAACGGCGAGCACCAGGGACAGCACGGTCACAACCACCCCTGCCGGTCCGTGAGCGCCGTGTGCACCCGTCGGGCCGAGATGTCACCCGGCGCGCGGGGCGTGACCCGGTCCAGGACCGACGCCCACTCGAGGATGATCGTGGCGACGAGTTCCGCCTCCCGCTCTCTTTCCTCGGCGTAGGAGGTGCGCCGGAGCGCGCGGTTGATCACCTCGATCGAGAGGTCCGGCAGCACCTCCTGCCAGACGGCGTCCTCGGACTCGTCGCTCCCGTGGTCCGCCAGGATGTGCCCGACCTCGTGGAGCACGATGTGGTCCTGGTGCGCCTGGCTGGTCTCCTTCTGGTAGAAGATGAAGTCCGCCTGCGCGCCGGCGATCCACAGACCGTACGGGCCGGGGACGGGCAGCGAGTACGGGACCAGCCGGATCGGCCGTCCGCGGTGTTCACCGAGGAGCCGGCACAGCTCGGGGACCCGCAGTGGAGCGGTGATGCCGAGTTCCCTGAGGATGCTCCGACATCGTTTGCGCAACGTACGTTCAGTCACGGGCCAACTCCGTTGGTGAATCTCCTGGGGCCTGGAAATTCCATCCAATGGCGTCAGACCATCATGATCCAGGATGATTCAGGCCATCGTTTCGGCCGGGACCGCCCTCGGCCTGCTCCAGGCGGTAGACCACGTCCAGCAGATCCATCACCTGTTCGCGGTGCTTCTGCGACAACTGACCCGCCCGCATGGCCATCAGCTTCAGGTCACTGCCCTGCGACGCCTCGTACAGCCGCGCCTGCGCGGCGGCGAGGGCCGAGAGCTGCTCCTCGATGCGCGCGGTGGCCGAGTCGTCCACGAAATAGGCCGTGGAGACTCCGAAGAAACCTGCCAGCGCCTGCAGATGACGCAGCGTCGGATTGGTCTTCTTGCTCTTCCGCAGCTGCCAGATGTAGCTCTCTGAGAGATCGACACCCCGGTGTCCCGGATGGCGGAGGCCACCTGCTCGTTGCTGTACTCGTGGTGGGGATCCGGTCTGACGGTCTCGCAGAGCCGGTTCAGCTTGTCGGCGAAACCGTGTTCCGGTTCCTCTGACATGACGTCCACCCCTCTGGTCCGGCCAGCCCTGTTCTTCGACTCAAATGATCTCCTCCCGAGAAGCCCTGGGTCAGAGGCCTGGGGTGCGATCTCGGGCGCCCCCTCCAGTTGGTCGATGAGATGCCCCGATCCTCACGCAACGGCGCCCGGGTAGTGACAGACTCCCCGCAGCAGCAGGGGAGGCTCCATGGGTTTCGGATTCCGCGTCGGTGTGCCCGGACTGAGTGTGCGTGTCTCGACCAGGGGCGTACGGACGTCCGTCGGACCACGGATGGCACGCGCGAGCGTGGGTGGTGGCCGGACGACGCTCTCGTCGGGGATGGGGCCCCTCTATGCCTCTACCGCGCTGGGCGGCGGGCGCCGCCGGACCAGTACGAGTCGCACGACCCGCTCCGGCTCCCGTCCGCGGACAGCCGCGCCTTCGGGCGCACAGCTGGAACGGGTGCGCCGGCAGGCCGAGCGGGCCCAGCAGGAGGCGGAACGGGATGCGGCCATCGCGCACTTGCGGGAGCTGCGTCAGCAGATGACCAGCGTGCACCTGCAGTCCTTCTCCCCCGTATGCCCACCGGTGGTACCCGGGCCCCCGCAACTCGGGCTGCCCTGGGCCCTGGCCGAGGCCAAGGCGTTCCACCTGGCGGGGCTCGGCGTGTTCGCCCGTACCGAGCGCGCGGAGGCGAAGCTGCGCGCCGAGCACGACGCTCCGGGGTACCTGGCTGCCGAGCAGGCGCGGTTGCACGGCATCCACGGAGAGCTGAACACCGAAGCACAGCAGTGGTGGCAGGCCCTCGTCGCGAACGACGAGGCGACCGTGTGCGAGACGGTCAACTACGCCTTCTCCGACAACCCCGCCTCCGGCTGTGCCGTCGGGGTCGACGGCTCCGTGATGTCCGTGGTGATGCGGCAGCACGACATCGATTCATTGCCCGACCAGACTCCTGGAGTCACCTCCAGCGGGCGCCCCACGCTGAAGACACTGACCAAGCGGGACCGGGTCTTGTGGTGGCTCACGGCCATGGGGTCCAACGTCGTCGCGACCCTCAAGGAGGGCTTCGCCGTCGCGCCGGGGATCACCGCGATCGACCTCGCGGTGATCACGCGCATGCCGGACACCCAGCGGCTGGGGTTCGTGGTGTACGGCCGGTGGACCCGCCAGGCTATCGAGTCGGTCCCCTGGCGGCAGCCGGAGGACGCGCTGCGGTTCCTCGACATCGGCCAGGACGTCGCCTGTGCCGTCGCCACGACCGCCTCCGGAAATCTTGCGAGCACCGTCAAACCCCTGGACACCAGTCGACTGCCCGGACTGCAAAGCCTGCTCGATCATGCCCAGGACGACGCAGCCTCCGTTGACGCCACGCTCGCCGGCCTGGATGGCGACCTCCTTGCCAACGCCCCGGCCGCTCACGATGCACCGGCCCCGGACCACTACCGGATCCACACGTTCGCCGAATGGAGGACACGGACCCCGTCGGCGGCCCAGCCGGCCACCATGGGCGAGCCCGTTCTCGCTGCCCCGATGGCGCTCACGCCGGGGCAGAACCTCACACTGCCCGACGAGGCATGGGAGGGGCTGACCATCGCGTTCAGCTTCGGCGGCGCAGATGCCGACCTCACGCTCTTCCTCACCAACGCACAGAGCCGGGTCGCCTCCGATGAGGACTTCGTCTTCTACAACCAGCCGTCCGCCGCCCAGGGGGCCGCGCGTCTCCTGGGCAAGCAGAACGATGGCACCCGCTCCGTCGAGCGCGCCGCCATCCACCTCGCAGCTCTGCCGGAGCAGGTCCAGCGCATGACAATCGCGATCAACATGGACGTCGACACCGGACTGACATGCGGCTCCCTCACCCACGCAGAACTGTCCATTGGATGCGCCACTACCACCTGGACCTTCCAGCCACCCGCCGACCCAGCCATCCGCGCGATGGTCGTCGCCGAGCTGTACCGGCACAGGTCCGCCGAAGATCGGCCTGTGTGGAAGCTCCGAGCAGTCGGACAGGGTTGGGCCGACGGACTCGACGGCTTGGCCAGAGCGCACGGAGTTGACGTGGCGTAGGTTGCCCATCGTGCAGAGGCACACATCCATGTCCATGAAGCCCCTGGAGTTCGACTGCCGGTACGGCGAGCCGGACCAGGTGACGCAGGCAACGGCCCTACGCCTACGTCTACGCCGCCGCCCCGGCGGGCGCCAGCCTCCCGTCACCACCACCGGGCTTCGCCCCGGCGCCGCGCACGGCCGCCACGACCCGTCCGGCGGGGTGACGCGGCACCGTTCCGGGCGCATCCGCTCGCGACCTACAACCGCTACGGCTGCGTGCGACATCTCTTCGCCGCCTACGACCTGGCCCAGGACAAGCCCTCCCGACCAACTCCTTCTGGCTCAAACGGACCGAGGCCCAGTTCACCGCCCTGCGCTACTGGGTCTGAGCGGCCAGCCATGTCTTAACCTCGCGCCAGGCGGCCTGTTCCTCCGTCGCCGTGCCCCACCACCAGGTGAACGGCGAGTCGTCGGACGTCAACTCCTCCCGCCACCAGCCGACGCTCTCAGTCAGGTGGTGGCGGGCGACCGTGCCCCTCTCCGCCTCCCAGCGGGCGAGACACGGGGCGACCGAGGAACTCGCGGTCACACAGCTCTCGAAGACCTCGCACACTGGGGTCGGTGGCGACTCCATCCGCAGGGCCTGCGTCCACCACGCCTCCAGGAATCCGGCCTCTGCCCCCGCCTGCTCGCGGGGCCACCGCGACCAGCCCGCCGCGACCAGGCCACGGGCCATGAGAGCGGACTCGACCGCGCCCTCGGCCAGCATCACGACGAGCCGCGGCAGGACCCGACGGATGATCGCGGGCTGATCGCCCCAGTGGAAAGGTTCTTTCCTCGCGACTCGGCCGACAAGATCCGTCGTGAGCCGCACGTCAGGAGTCCGCAGCAGCTCGACCTCGACCTCATCGAAGCACCGGCCGCACCCGGTCTCGTCCGATCGGGCCGTCATGCCGCCGAAGGTCTTCGCGACCCTCGCCACCGCAGCGGCAGGACATCGCCATCTGGAGAAGTCACCGTGCATCCCATCAAGACTCCAGCAAGCTGCCCCAGCCGAAGAGAGCGACGCTACCAGGCGCCAACCCACCCATCAGAACAGGCGACCGTTGCCTGATACGGGACCAGCCAGCGCATTCTTGGGGGGTGACCCTCCGCCACCCCCGGCCGTCCGAAACCGGCTCTCGGCGGGTCGCACAGACACAGACGCACACCGTGACCTGCGGAGATGGCGCCCGTTCGGACGTGTCGCGCGATTCTTGCCGGCTGTCCACAAGGGGATAATGTCGTCCGGTCACGGACGGCAATCGGATCGTCTGTTCAACCCAGGGGAACCACCATGACTGATCTGAACTCGCTGCGGGCAAGCCTTGCGTCAGGTGAGCACGAGTTCGTCGACACCTTGGCCTTCATCGCCGCGCACTACGCGTATCAGCCGCAGGCGTTCCGCAACGGGGAACTGGAAAATGCCGCAGGCGAGAACGAGGGTTCCTGCAAGACGCTGGGGCTGGCGCTGCTGGAAGAGCTGAGCGACCAAGAAGCGCTGCTGGCATTCGGTGAGCACTATCGCAGTGTGCTGGCGACGCCGAACGACACCGATCACGGCAACATTCGCAACCTCATGGCCCATGGCCTGGCAGGGGTGGTCTTCGCCGGGCAGCCGTTGGCCCGCAGGAGCTGAGCAGCGAAATCCGGGCGGGTGCCAAAGGTCACCAGCACCACCCCGTCCATCCGCCCGAGCCGGCCGCTGGTAGAGCAGCCCGTCGTCCTCCTGGGGTCCGAGGGGGAGATCGGTGTCTTCGCGCGCGACCTGGGCGACTTCCTGTGGCTGCTGGCCGACGTTCCCGGACCCTGGGAACCCTGCTGCTGGCGCCGTTGCCGGACCGCGCACCCCGCTGTCCACGCCGATGCCCGTGGAGTGCGAGCCGGCCGTGCCCGGTGGCCAGGTGGGCAAGTCCGGCTCGCCGGGCTCGCCTTGTGCCTAGCCCTTGCCGACGCGGTGAAGGACATGCTTGTCCAGGCTGATGGTGTTCCTGGTCAATACGGTGCCGTTGAGGTCGTAGAGGCTACCGTCGAGACGGATGGTCCGGCCGTCGGTACGGTACGTGCCCTTGTTCATACCGATCTTGAAAGCAGGGCAGTTCTCCTGGTTGCAGATCACGTCGTTGATCTGCTCGAAGTGACCGTCCGAAGTGAAGGTCAGTTCCTGGATGTAGAAGGTGATTCCGGGACGGTTCCGGTCGATCGACTCGGTCCAGTGACCGGTCAGCCGCATCTTGGATGCGGTGGGGAGGGACTCGTTCAGCGGCTGTGCGGCGGCGGCCGAGCCACTGGTCAGCGCCATCGACGCGACAAGCAGCAATGCGGTACCCAGTCCCGAACAGATCTTCGTCATCGTCTTCATGGTGGGATCGTCCTCGGTTCGTATTGGTAATGGCGTCTTCGTCCGAAGGCCACCGAATGGCGGCCGAATTCGCATGCTTGAGGCCTGCGGCCGGGCTACGTACGGCGCGTGCTCCCGGCGTCAGCCGGCCGTCTTTCGCGCACCGAATAGGCTCGCGAGACCGGTAGGGAATCCGCCGAGGCCGAACGCGACGGGCACGAACCGAACTCCCCCCAGCGGCACATCGACCCGGTTCAGTCGCCCGCGGGTCTACTGGACAGACCGGTACGGCCGCCACCCAGAGGTCGGCCCAGCAACACGGGTGCGACGCTCGGCCAAATGGCCGAAAGCTCTGCCCGGAGACAGTCCGTGGCATCACAGCCCGTCGGATCGCTGGCGCTCCTGAGAATGTTGATTGGCCCCGAACATGGAAATCTCTTCACGGTAAGTATTCCGGCGGTTGCCGTCAGTGCCGACTCTATCCCTGTCGTACTCGCGCCATGCCGCCCGATCGGCAGCACGGCTCGTTTCGGATACCACCCGGCCGGCAGGAAAGCTTCCTCGTCACGGGCTGCGGGAGGGCCGAGGCCGCCCATTCCGCACTTCGATGTGGCGCACAGCGGGCGATGCCGATTGGCCGGAGGTGCACTGGTCACCGACCCCGGACCATTTGTCTCGCCGTTCATTCGGCAGACCCGGACCTGGGAGAGACCGCTCAGCGGGGGTGGACCTCCAGGAAGGCGCGTACGGCTGATTCGAGGGAGCCTTCGATCCAGGCGGGTTTGAGGCTGGTGTGCTCGCCGGCGAAGTGGACCCGGCCCTCCGCGGTGCGCGTCGCGGGGTGCAGTTCGTGGAGCTGGCCCGGGGTGAACATGGCCGCTTGGCCGAGGGCGTAGCGCGCCCTGGTCCAGGACTGGGTGACGCCGACGCCCGTGTACTCACGGCGTACGACGCAGCCGAAGAGGCGCTCCATGTCGTCGAGGGCGAAGGCACGGCGCTCGCCCTCGGTGAGGGAGTCCCCGCGCATGGCGTCGTCGGACCAGCTGTACGAGGCGAGGACGACGCCGCCCGGTGATCCGGCGGGCGCGTGCGAGGGCAGGTAGGTAGGCGAAGCGGCCCGGGCTGTCGGACGTGCAGCCGCCGCCGGGGAAGCCGCTGGGGCCCCTCTCCCAGAAGCGGGTCTTGAACTCCAGGAGCACCTTGGTCGCCGGCGCGTAGTGGAGGTCCGCGACGGCACGGCGCTTGGGATAGGACATCGGTGGTTCGGCGGAGCAGAAGCGCAGCGCGCTGAAGGGGATCGTGACGATGGCGTGGTCGCCCTCGAAGCTCTGGAAGGGTCCGGTCGGTGCGCCGTCGCAGGACTCCTCGTCGCCGCTTTCGACGGCGGTCTCGATCCGGACGCCGGTCCCGCTCTGGACCAGCCGCGTCATCCGCCGGCCCATGCGGATGTCGTTCTTGAGGGGGCCGCCATGGCGCTGGTCAGGACGTCCATGCCGCCTTCCAGCTCCCAGTAGCGGTTGGTCGGGGTGATGGTCGCGTTGTCCATGAGGGCGGTGATCACGGAGTAGTGCAGCCTGGAGGTGAGGATCTCCAGGGTTCCGGCGGCCTGGATGTCGGCCAGGTCCCAGCCCGGCCCGGTGACCAGCCCGGCCGCCCTCTGGATCCGAACGCCTCGGCGAACTCGGCGTCCGCGAACAAATCGCCCAACTCGTCACGGACCCGCATCGCCAACGGGTACGGGCCCCGCGCCGCCGACGAATGAGCCTGCGCCTGTAACAGCACATGACGCGGTTCGGCTTCCGGCTACCCGAAGTTCCGTAGTCCTTCCTGGCTTGTCGCAGCGGGCCCGAGGTCATTGCAGTGATCCAATTGGGGCGGGCCAGGTTGAAATCGGGCTGATTGCTCGTCCCCTTAGATGGGTGGCGGATGGATTCAGTCTTTGTCGTGTGCGGCGGCGTGGTGTCGCGGAGGTCTCCGCGAGCGGCCGAGGGCCCGGTTGCTGATCATGGTGGTGGAGGGCTTGGTGTGACTAGGTTGCCCGGCGCGTCGTGGCTCGGCTGGGCTCGGCGGCATGCGGTGTGGCTACTGGCGGCGTCGCTTGCGGCGCATGTGCTGTTGATGTTGCTGTCGATGCCGGCGCCCACGGATATCCGGGTGTATTACGAGGCCGCCCCGGGCCTGCTGTCCGGGCATCTGTACGAGGTCCGGTCGGGTCCTCGGGGGCTTGTGTTCACCTATCCGCCGTTCGCTGCCGTTGTCCTGGCTGCCGTGGCCCGTAGCCGTGGTCGTGGTGCAGACGGTGAGCGTGTTCGCCCTGTTGGTGATCATGAACAGGAGCGCTGTGCTGCTGGACGGTGCCCGGCTGGAGCACCGTCGCTTGATGCTGTGGGCGGCGGTGCTGTTGTGGTGCGAGCCGGTCCACCACACGCTCGACCTCGGGCAGGTGAACCTTGTCCTTGCAGCCATCGCCCTGTCGGCGGCGGCCCTGCCCGCGGGAAGGCCGGTACTTGCCGGTGGTGGTGTCGGAATCGCCACAGGCATGAAACTCACTCCCGCGGTCACCAGCGTGTACCTGCTTGTCGCCGGCCGCAGAAAGGCGGCTCTGTGGTCCCTGGCAGCTTTCGGGATGACCCTTGCGATCGGGTGGCTGGTGGCACCGCGGGAATCGGCCCGCTTCTGGCTGGGGCTGCTGTGGGACACGGGCCGGGTCGGGTCGGTGATGTCGGTGCGCAACCAGTCGCTGCCGGGAGTGCTTGCCCGGCTGACCGGCCAGGACACGGGTTTGGGCCTGCTGTGGTGCGCGTGCGCGATGCTGGTCCTCGGCACAGCGGTGTTCGCGGGCTACCGTGCCACCCGGCGTTCGGATCGCCTCGGTGTCCTGCTGGTCGTCCAGCTGACCGGGCTGATGCTGCTACCGATCTCCTGGAGCCACCACTGGGTGTGGTGCATCCCGGCCCTCATGTGGCTCGCCGCGCCCACAAACCGCACGCACCTCGCCGCGCGTCTCGCGCTGGCCGCGTGGACACTCGCAGCAGGCACGAGTCTGGTGCCCCACCTCGCGACCGCTCAGAACGCGCTGACCCCCGGCGACGACTACCCCCGCCTCCTGGCATGGCTGGGAACCGCCTACTGCGTATGCGGATCACTACGCTGCTCGCCATCGGGCACCCCAAGGAGCATAAAACTGGCCTTGTTCTGGTCGCAGGTCGTCAGAACGCGTCGTACCAGGGCACGGGCGCCGCTACCTGACCGGTGCTGGCCCAGACTCCGCCGGGCTGGCGCTCCGGCGGTCGCGGGCCGGGACATTGAGCGGCCCTCGACGGTGGCACTGTCGGCTGGCGGGTGCGCTGCTATTCGGTTTTGATGCTGGCCAGGAGGTTGAGTCGGGCGGCGCGGTGGGCCGGGCGGGCTGCGGCGGCGAGGCCGGCTGCGGCAAGGAGCTCTCGTCCGTGACGCCGGCGGTGACCTCGAGGAACGCGAGGACCTGCTGCGGGCCGCGATCGCCGCCGCCGGGATCACCGCGGCCGCACCTCTCCTCGAACTCGCCCTGGCCTTCCACCACACCGTTCGCGCGGACGCCGCCGCGACCGATGCGAGTATCGACCGGCTGAACGAGCTCACCCAGAACGGCGACCACGCGTACTACACCGACGTCGCCCGACATCTCGCGGGCCGCGTACCCCCGGCGGACTCGGCTGTGCTGTGGGCCGAGGACGCCGAGACCGTACGGAGGCGTTGGCACCAGCTCGCGCTCCGCCGGATGGGCCGATGAGCCCGTAACCGTCCTCGTTCGTGATCCCGACCCAGCGCAGGCAATGGTCCGGGCGAACGATCGACCGGCACCGGATGGAGGTCCGGGAAGGGCATGTCGACCTCGTACTTCTCGTTCTCAAGCCCGCGGTGACGTTGACGAGCCCGCTTCGGTGCCGACTCCCGCAAGGTGGTGCGGTGCGATGTGGTGCCCTTCCCGAATGCGCTGCGGCAGCTGGGCCTGCTCGCGGTACCCGGGGCTGGGCCTGCTCGCGGTACCCGGGGCCGGACCTGTCCCGAGCCGTCGCCGTGCCGGAGTGCGGGCTGACCTGGTCGGCCGACCGTGGATTCCGAGAAGTGCCTGTTGGTTGCCTCGTCGCATTGACGAGTTCCAGTTCTTGACCTGAATTGTTCCACTACGTAGTAGCGACTCGCAGGCCCGCTTCCATTCATCGCACCTTATCGCGCAGATAGCGGGTGGCTCCTCCCGTTCGGCAACGCGAAACCGGTCTCCTCTCAACTCGCCGGAACTGGCCGATTCTGGTCGTTCCTTCGCGCTGGTGTGCCAGATTTCGCCCCGCCCAACCCGATACCGCTTTAAGTTGCTCGGATATCCGTCTAATATTCGAAAGGCCCGGGCGTTTTGACGCCCAGGCCGCTGTGCGCGCACCAGAACGGCGCGTATCGATATCGTCAGGGAGGGGCGGAACTTGAAAAGGAAGATCGTAGCTTCACTTGCCGGAGGGGTACTCCTAGCGGGGCTTGCAGCACTGCCGGCGCAGGCCGAAAATTCCCGCACCAGCTACATATCTTGGTGGCAGCCCGGGAAGGAGTCGAGTCGCTGGTGGGACAACAACAACGACTCTGCGAGCACTACGGTGGCCCTCAACGGTTGCGACACGACCGGCCACTTCAGCTGGGCTTCTCTGTCCCTGTGGCGCGACGTGAGCCTGTCTCCGGACCGCGGCTACGGTGGGAGGACGAACTACTGTGGGGCCTCGGAATGGGGTGACGTGACAGCCGGCTCGTACTACTTCAAGCTGGACGGCTTCGCGGATGGTGACGCCTTCAACGCCTCCACCGTGAACATATACTGGTAGGACTCAAGAATGCGGGCCTGCGAATCTGCAGGCCCGCATTTTGTGCACTCAGTTCAGGACTCGCCATTGTAGCGGGCTTCTTCGCCGCCAGAGAGCGGAAAATCCTGCCACCAATGCGAAAGCGGCTGATGCGAGTGCGATTCCAGAATTCGCGTCATGCAGAAGCCACGCCCAGATTTTAGGCGCTCCGGACGGGGCCCATCCTGTATTTGCCAATCCGATCGGCAGCAGGGTGGTGAGGACGGCCGACACTCGGGGTCCGATGAATGCGGCAAGAATCATCGCGATGCCGATGTAGGCGGCGATGTTGCGTCCACTGACAATGGCCATGGATGATCCCGAGACCAGGTAGATCAATGCTGTCGCCGCAACTACCGCTAGGGCGGCAACCGCGCCCATGGACGCGTTCCACCGGTTGACCGGACGGGCTGCCGTCGACTCGATCCGATGGTCTGTACGTTCCTGTCCGTACATGAGGACCACGGCCGGCAGGACGGTCAGCAGGTGCCCTGCGAGGAACACCCCCGCCTGTCCGGTCAAGACCGGAATCGGGAGCTCGGCATCGCCCAGGAGGATGCCGAGGACGACAGTGAGTGCACAGGCTGCGGCGAGGCCGTGAGCCGTCCGGGCTTTCAGCCACCAGCTCATCGGGCCAGCGCCGCGGGCGTGATCTGAGGCTTGGTGGAGCAGCCCCGCATGGCCTCGTTGTTGAACCGGTACCAGGCCTGCTGTTCCTCACGGGGCAGGGTCCGGATCCGGTTGACGAGTTCGATGGTGGGGGGATCGAAGCGCCCTTGGAGGGCTTCGGCGGGCATTCCGGCGGTGAGCAGGAGCCAGGCTGAAGTGGGCGGTTGCGCGAGCGAGCCCGGGTAGGGGCCGTCGGCGGCGCAGGCCGGCACGGCAGGCAGCAGGCTGAGAGCGACGCCGGCGACCACGTCGGCTCCTCGGGGCTCGGTGGTGATGCCGAGTTTCGCCTCGCCCTGCCGCGGGGTCGCCGCCATGGTGTAGACGGCGGCGGTCTCGATGCCGGCGTCGGCGAGTTTGCTCCGAACCGTGTTCACCGTCGGCCGGATCTTGTCCGGGTGTTCCACCTCGGGCCACAGGCACACCGTGGTGTTTGCCGCCTTCTCACAGACAAGGTCCCCCGTCGGCCGGTCGGCCACGGGGGTGACCGGGATGGGGACGGCAACGACCACGGCGAGTCCGGTACCGACGATCACGGAGGCTGTGATCGCTGCGATGGTGCGCGGCGTCGTACGGGTGTCGAGGCCGATGAGACAGGCCAGGATGAGGCCACCGGCGAACAGTACGACGGGCCACAGGGCCCGTCCGTCCAGTACCTGGTCCACGGCGCAGCAGTCCGCGAGCCCTCCCCCGATCAGGTGGCGGATCCACAGGATGCTCCAGGACACGGGATAGGCGTTGAGGAAGAACGCCCCGACGAGAACGACGGGAACGGAGATCACCGCCCGCCATCGCAGTCCCGCGCAGAACCCGAGCAGGGTGTTCATCACGACCATGAGGAACACGACGAGCAGCATCTGGAGGTCCGGCAGCCCCGCGCCGACGCCCGCGGCGTCGGCCGACAGCAGCAGAGCCGCCAGGGACGTCAGCAGGGCACCGACGACAACGGGGGCCAGGACGGGCGCGGTGATCGAAAGACGGCTTCGGGCAGCTGTCTGCCCGAAGACCCGGCCCTGCGCCAGTCGCGCGCCCTCCCAGGCGCCGAGCCCCGCAGCGATGGTGCAGATGAACGGGAGCGAGTGCAGGGAACTGCCCGTGGCAGAGGGCCAGTACCCGGCTGTGGTCCAGGCGGTCAGATCCCGCGCGATGGCGGTCATGACGAACAGGATCAGAAAGGGAATCACGTAGAGGGCCGCGGAGGTACGCAGCAGGGTTCGCAGCAGCATCCCTTTACACCTCTCCGCGGACGAGCTCGGCGTACGCGGCCTCGGCGCGCTCACGCGGGCTGTCAGTAGCAGTGCCGGCTAGGGCGTGGAACGCCTGGGTGCTGCCCTGGAAGCGGACCTGGCCCTGATCGAGGACCACGACCTCGGAGTAGGAGTCGGCCAGGTCCTCGGTCTGATGAGTGGACACAACGATGTGCACGTCCTCGCGGAGCGTGTCCAGCAGCTGCCGGAAGATCTTTCGCTGCGTCGGATCCAGGCCGGCGGTGGGTTCGTCCATGAGGATGAGCTCGCTCTTGTGGGTGAGCGCCCCGGCCAGTCCCATGCGCCGCTTCTGGCCCCCGGACAGCTGGTGGCTGCGCCGGTCCGCGAGATCACTCAGCCTCACACGCTCGAGCGCGTCGCTGGAGGCGTCCCATGCGGCACGGCGCGACATTCCCTTGAGCCAGCCCATGTAGGCGACCTGCTCCCGGACGTTGAGCCCGGGAATGGCCACGACTTCCTGCGGCAGCCACGCCACGGCCCGCACGTAGGCAACCCTGTCCCTGCGGTTGTTCGGGGTCGTAGCCCGCCAGGAGACGGTGCCTGTCTCAGCCTGCAGGTGGGTTGCCGCGATCCCCATCAAGGTGGACTTGCCGGCCCCGTTGGGGCCCAGGAGGACGGTGGCGGGACTGGAGGTCGACAGGTCGAAGTTGTCGAAGACGGCCGCGCTCCGCCTGTAGCGGAACCCGATCCCGGTCAAACGCAGTGTCATGGATTCGTGCTCAATCCGCCCGCAAGGGCTGTACGCAGCGCTGGTGTGGTCTGGCTCTGAGACGGCCCGGGGCCCGGCGATCGTTCCCCCGGGCCCCGGCTGACATCGATTACCAGCCGATGTTCACGTCGTCCACGCTCAGGCGCGAGCCGCCGCTGAAGTCGGACACCTTGAAGTAGTACGAGCCCGCGCTGACACGGCCGTAGTAGGTGGTGTTGCAGTAGTTCGCCCTGGTGGCGATGTTCTTGTCAGGGCTCCAACTGACGTCCTGGTAGACAGCCACCGTCGCCGAGTTGAAGGAGCTGTCGGTGTAGCAGCTGCCGAATCCCACAGTGGTGGTGGTGGAGTCGCTGTTGTTGTCGTACCAACGGTTCGACTCGTGACCCCGCTCCCAGCCGGCGATGTAAGTGGTCCTCGAGCCCTCAGCCGCGGCATCCGCCACGCCCAGGGCTAACAGCGTCAAACCGCCCACGGCGACCGCCGTGGCCTTGCGCATCGAGTTCATACGATCCCCTCCCAGTGACGGGTCCGCAGGCGCGCGGAGCCCGTCATCGCAGTCCTGTGAATGCAAATCGCGGCGATCGTACGTACGTACGGACCTGCAGCGCGTGCATATATCCGTTGCCAGCCAACGTGACCAGAACGGGGCAAAAGGACCACTTGGGCGCCCCTCCCACACAAGCGGAGGCTCGATTACCGGCCCGCGACTCACCCCTGCAAACGTGTGCAACCCGAGAGCGGAACCGGAAGACGCAAGCTTCGGAAAGCAACCCACCACACGGCCGACAACCCATCAGAACAACAAGGATGACCCAAAGTAGAACCCACATTTCGGCTGCGCTGGCCGGAACCGCCCACCGGCGCAGCCACCCTGCCTGACGGGGCACTCTCCTCACCCAGCCGTCACGCGGCCGTGACCGACGCAGAGCCCGCCGCATGCCCGGCGGCCGACGCCACGAGCACACGTCGGGTCGCGTCCCCTCAGCGAGGCAGAACGGAACACCTGGTCCGCCTGGGAGCGCGGCGGTCCTGGCCCTGCCGCACCGCTCCGGGGAGGGCAGGGAGAGCGCTACGCATTCGGGTTCGGTGCCCGTGCGGATGGGGACGGCGGCGCAGACGGTTCCCAGGGCGTACTCCTGAAGGTCCAGGAGAGGTTCGCCGGGGTGGCGGGTGTCGAGCTCGCTGAAGAGGACCTCAGGGCTGGTGATGGTGTGAGGGGTGAAGGCCTCCATCCGGTGGCGGTTCAGGTGTTCGCGGCGCACCTCCTCGTCGAGCTGGACTAGGAGGGCTTTGCCGACGGCGGAGGCGTGGGCGGCTTCGCGGAAGTCGACCCATTCGTGGACGGCGGGAGCTGTGGGGCTGTCTGCGTACTGGGTAATGGAGATCTCGCCGTCGGTGTAGCTGGCGACGTAGACCGCCGCGCCGACCTCGTCGCGCAGGAACGGGAGTGTCTCCCGCAGCAACGCCCCGCCGTTCGTTCCGGTCTCGGCGAGTTTGAGGGAGGGGCCGGCCGCGTAGACGCCGTGGGTAACTGAGGTGGCGAGCTGGGTGCGGACCAGGTGCTCGATGGCGTGGGCGAGATGGAGCTGCGGCAGGTCAGCACTCCTTCCCAGAGCCCACCTCAAAACTGCAGGTAGCGGGCCCGCTCCGAGCCCAACGCCGTAGCCGAAAGCCCGTGGCGACGAAGCGGCGGGTCCGGCATCATCCCCGTGTGATTGTTATGCAACCCATTCTGGAGATCTCCGCTTCCGACGACTTCGCGCTCCGGCCCGTTGGCGAGCACGAGTCATTTGACTACCTCGTGCTGAACGGGAGGCTGACTCCGGCGGAGGTCGGCACGGCCGTTATGCAGATCGCCGACTGCAATGACTCCGAGCCGCAGGAGGAGCACGACTCGTCGCCGACCGACCCGCTCGGCGCCTTCCTGTACGGGCTGCTCACCATGCCTGACCTGCTCGCCGTCGGCGGCTTCCGGGTGACCGACAACGCCACCGACAGCGTCTTCGTTGAGCCCGGCTGCTGCAACGGACTGGAGTCCTGGCGGGACTGGCTGGACGTGCTCGACGGTATCGGCTGCGCCTACTTCGGCCACGATCCATCCTCGGTGGCCGAACGCGTCAACGACGTTGTCCGGTTCACACTCGATGCTCACGGGGTGGACGGCAGCCCGGTGATCGAGCTGCCGGTAGAACAGGTACGCAGGCTCGTCGCCAACGCTCAGCAGGATCTGCAGAACTTCCTCAGCCTTGCCGGAACCTGGGCGGAACAACACCTGCCAGCACATGCTGCTGCCCTCACTACGGCCCTGGCACGGGCACTGGACCTGCCACCCACACCATGACTAGCTTTCTGACCCACCGAGCGCACGTGCACGACGCCGGGCTCCCCCTCCACCGGCGGCACAGCGCGCTGCGCACCTGCCTCACCGTTTTTGCTCCTTATGGTCTGCGGGCGACGTACCACCACCTCACGCTCAGCGCCGCGATCCCCCGCCGGCTGGAGGCGGACCCCGACGCGCTGGTACGGGCCGTGGAGGAACTACACGAGGCGCGGGTGCTGTGGCTCGTGCGGGCAGACCACTACGCCGAGCAACGCCGGACGGAGAAGCAGGCTGGGCGGCGGGCTGTACCGAGCCCTCGGCCGTGGTGGCTACGGAACCGGTGGGAAAGTCCCGACCGTGCCTGGTCCGAGGACCCGTTTCGTCACCCGTCGCTGCGTCTGTCCGAGTACGTTCGGCGGCAGAACGCGATTCTGGACGGTCCCGAGCCGCCTGGCTGCCCGGCTTGTGGGGACGAGGGACCGCGAGTGCTGAGCTCGACCGGGCACGGCTGGGTCGAGCTGTGCCGTGGCTGCGCGTGGTTGCTGGCGCCATGTCCGTGCGGGCGGCGCCACCGCTTCGTGCCGGAGACCCCGTTCAACTGGAACGAGATCTGGCGGCGGGCGCACATGGGCGATGACGGAAGGCCGAACTCACTTTGGCCTTCGGGTTAGCTGTATTGAGCCGGAGGGTTGCTGGATCGGCGGCGAACGCTCGCAAAGCAACTCCCGCCAGCTTCACCGTGACCTCCGCGCGCGATCGCCTCAGCCATTAACGGGCACGCAGGTTCAGGCTTCCCCACGTTCAGGAATCTGGGAACCCGCGCGCTTCCGCCTTCGACGCCCTCCAGATCGACGGCACGGTACACCTCACCCTCCCGTACCGGGAGTGTCGGCGCCGGCTGGAGGTCCTGTTCGCGGCCCGGGCGGACCGGTGCGAGCTTCTCGTCGGCCTGGGGCACCCGCGACGTCCTCGACACCACGCTGGTCGAGCCCGACCTCGTCGCGGAGATGAGCGCCGACACCGCCGTCGACCGGGGCAGCGTCTACCGCCACCCGATCCGGTATGCGCGACTGCGCCTGGACGCGGCCATCGAGGACGTGCCCCGGTTCAGCGGAGCCCAGCCGGAGGCTGCACCGGGGCAGGGCTGAACCGTGGTCTGGACGGGTGCAGTCGACTGCGTACGCGGTGGACTGCACCGTTCGACCGGACAGCCCACCAGGCCGAGCGCGAAGATGATGTACCGACAACGAACCCTGCAGGAGAGGCCCAGATGGACACCGAGCAGGAGCAGTACGAGGTCCGAACCGCCGGATCAACGGTCTGGGTCGATGCTTCGGTCGGGCACTGGTCCCGGATGCCGGCCGCCTGCCACACCTGCGACGCCTACGGGCCTGACGCTGAACGCGTGTGGCACCGACGCGTGGATCACCTGCCCGGATGGTCACGTCACCCGGGACTGGAGGCTCAGCCCCGAGGCCGCATCCGAGTAGGACGTGGTGCCCGCGGACGCCGAGGTCGAGTTCAAGGTCCACCGCAACACAACGATCCTGTCCGACTACGAAGACATCGCCTGAGGCCACGCCGCGAGGCGCCGAACGTCCTGGCCTAGGGCCGACCAAGCGGGGGCGCTGGATCTCGCGAACTCGAGGCCGTTGGCGGTGCTGTGCCCCCTGGTACAACCAGACCGTACCAGGGGAGCATCGAGCCGAAGGATGGTGACGCAGCAGCCCCGATCAGACGGTGGGTTTCACCGCCTCGACGACTTCGCGGCCCGCGTGCAGGGTCCGTATCCACTGGAGCGCGCTGCCCGGGGTCGGTGACAGCGACATCAGCCGGAGCCTGTTCAGCTCGGCGGCGGTGTCAGGCAACTCGAGGGGGACGGTGGCGAACAGAGCGGGCTCGCTGCCGGGCACGAGGTGTTCGGCCACCTCGGGCGTCGTGACGTCATCCGGTGCCGCGGTATCCGCAGCGGAAGCACACAGGGCGAGACCGATCACGAGGGCAACGTCGGCGAGCAGCCTGTCGGACGGGATGCTCCACGCCTCTGCGTGCTGGGCGAGCCTGCGCCGGCGGGCAGGATCGGTGACGTGGTGATCGACTAGGTGGCGAGCAAGCTCCAGGTGGCGCGCAAGGGCTACGTGACCGGTACCTCGGGCGGCCCCTTCCTGATCAAGATGGGCAACGGCCTGGGACTGGCCGGCGTCACCGGAGGGTGGATGACCGGAGGCCACTCCCCGGACACCTCCTACAGCTCCTACTTCGGAGACGACGTCAAGCGGGTCTTCGACGCCGCAGTTGCGGGGAAGCAGCCCGACTCCAGGCCCGGGTCCGCTCTCCCGCCCGGGGAGACCTGGCGGGACTACGCCCGCGGCATCGCCTCCGGCTACTTCACCGGCGGTGGCGACAACTCCCGTGACCGTATGGACATGCTCGTCTGGTGGAAGGACGGCGAAGTGAGCCTGTACCGGGGTGCGAACCCGGAGAAGGGCTACTTCGACAAGGAGATCCAGGTCCAGGCGCCGAACGACATCTGGCATGACTACGCACTCGAAATCACGGCCGGGGGGACTTTACCGGAAACAGCAAATCGGATGTGGTCGTCCGCTGGAAGGACGGCGAGGTGTCGCTGTACCCGTCCGTGGACGAGAACGGATTCCACGGCGAAATTCAGATCCTCGCACCCAATGACGACTGGAAGAACTACGCGCAACAGATGACCACGGGCCGGTTCTCCGGAAACGCCCGCCAGGACGACATCGTCATCCGGTGGAAGGACGGCGAGGTCAGCCAGTTCACCGATGTCTCCGAGCGGGGCATGGGAACGGAAACCCAGGCCATAGCCCCGAACGACACCTGGATACACGCGGACGAGATCGCCTCGGGTGACTACACCGGAAACGACAACTGGGACCTCATCATCCGCTGGAGTGACGGCGAACTCACCAACTACCAGGACTTCACCGGGAACGTGGGCGCCGTCAAGGAGAACCAGCTCGTCGCCCCCAACGAAACCTGGAACCACGCCACCATCCTTTCCGGCGGCGACTATTCGGACAACCCATGGCCAGACGACACGGTCGTCCGTGTGTTACCTCATCCCCGCCACCCGACTCGCCCCCAGGCAGGGTCTCCGCACTCGGCCCCCGGCGCCGCCCTCCCTCGTGGGGCGCCGCCGGGGCCGACCGGCCTACTCCTCGGAGGCGTTCGGGTCGCGTAGCGCCCGCAGCGAGTCGTCGCTGCGGGAGCGGCCGATCGGGTACCGCCGCTCCCCGATCCCGGAGGAGGACCGTGGTCACCGTGGCCGTCGCCGCGGCCGTCGTGGGTGGGATGATCGGCGGCATCGCGGCGCTCGCCACGGGCGAGGGCGGATTCGGCCCGCGCGGCTCGGCTCAGGCAGCGTCCTCCACGCCGACCGTCACGGCGACGCGGCCAGCACCGAGCAGCGGTACGGGCCGGGCCGGGAGTACCGCGAGTCAGGCCGCGCCGGAGAAGAAGACCGATCCGGGGGAGGCGACCATCGCCACATGGAAGCAGTCCCGCCCCGCCCGGCAACTTCCGCACCAACACGACCTGCACCACGTCCGTCACCCAGCGCACCACCGACTGGCGACCCGATCAGGGCGGTCTGGCAAGGGCCCAAATCCCGAGCACCGACCGCGAAGAGGTCCGCGTCGCCACCGACGCCGTCGACATCATCCTCGCGCAGTGGACGGACAACTCCCTTGGCCACCAGAACACGAGCGCCGGATACGACCGCGCGGGTCGCGCGCTGTACGTGTGGGTGAGGAAGCCCGACTGGGACGAGACCACCCGTGAGGACTGGGCCCGCATCGCCGCTTCCGCCGCCTGCCGAAGTCTCCGCACCCAAGCCGCCCGCGCGGCGAACTGGCCCTATGTCAAGTGGGCCACCGTCATCACCGCCGAAGACGGCACGGCACGGGAGTTCATGGCCTCGGGAACCCTCACGGACTGCGCTTCCTGATCACCGACCGCCTTGATACGGGCTCGGTCGTGCACGTCGGGACGGGCCTTCCCACTATTCGGGATCATCTCCCCTGATCAGGAGGACTGAAGTACGGTCATACCTGTCCATCACAGTCTTGGTCGCCTCCTGAGCTCAGCTGGTTCCGTGTTCGCTCAGTGCTGCCCCGGTCACCGATGCGAGCCCCATGCCTTACGAGCCGGATGCCGACTGGCAGTACGACGTCCCCACCAGCGGCAGCAAGCGGCTCCCGCCCGACTCCGGGTATGCCGAAGCCCTCCGGAACCAGGGGTACGGATTCGAGGTCGCCGTCGCCGACCTCATCGACAATTCCCTGGACGCGCAGGCGAGTCAGATCGTCGTCCACTTCCTCCGCGATGACGACCGGCTCCTCAACCTGCTCATCGTCGACAACGGGCAAGGCTTGAACGACTCCGGCCTCGATGCCGCCATGACCGTCGGCCGCCGCCGCGCGTACGGCGACAACGCCCTGGGCATGTACGGGACCGGCCTCAAGGCAGCGTCGCTCTCGCACGCCGACGCACTCACCCTTGTCAGCAAGACCAAGACCAGCCGCGCCGCGGGACGCCAACTGACCTCCTCGTCCCTCGCCGACGACTACCGGTGTGACACCGTCGCCCCCGACTACGCCCAGTCCCTCCTCGACCGTTACGACGGAATCATCGAGTGGCAGGGCACGGTCGTGCGGTGGGACCGGGTCAGGACCTTCGAGACAGTGGAGGTCAGTCAGACCGACCGCTTCCTCTCCGACGCGGTCCAGAGGTTGGAGACACACCTCGGCCTCTACCTCCACCGATTCCTGGAGAGCGGCAGCGTCCGGATCGACATCGCCGTGGAGAACGTGCACACCCGGGAGCTCCTCGACAGCGTCGAGGTCGAGCCGCTCGACCCCTTCAACTACAAGGTTCCCGGCAAGGCCGGCTATCCCCGTACCTTCACCGCACCGGTCGAGGGCGTCGGCGACGTGGAGCTGACGGCCCACATCTGGCAGCCCAAGTCCCCGCGCGCGGAGTACAAGCTCATCGGCCCCTTGGCGGAGCGTCAGGGTTTCTACTTCTACCGCAACGACCGCTTGGTCCAGGCCGGGGGGTGGAACGGCCAACGGGGTGCGGCCGAGAGCCACCTCAACCTCGCCCGCATCGCCATAGATCTCCCCCCGAGGCCGAATCAGGTCTTCAGCCTCACCGTGAAGAAGGAAGGCATCAACGCGACGCAGGCCTTCGCCCGAGGAGTTGAGAAGGCGGTCGACGCGAAGGGTCGGACCTTCCGCAGCTTCCTCGAAGACGCCCAGGCCGTGTACCGCGAAGGAGCCTCGCGCACCGAGGTCAAGCGCAGGGCCGTCATTCTCCCCGGCAAGGGCCTCTCCCCGAGCGTCAAGCGAGTCATTCAGGAAGAGCTGCCGGAGAAGCCGGGCGAGGACCCGATCGCCTTCTCCTGGGTCGCACTCCCCGAGGACCGCTTCTTCGACCTGGACCGCGAGAACCGCGTGATCCTGCTCAACAGGAGCCACCGCGACACCTTCGCCACGGGCCAACGCAGCGGCTCCAACGACGCACCGGTCGTCAAAAGCCTTCTCTACCTGATGGTCGAGGAGTTGTTCAGCTTCACCCGGTGGGAGAAGAAGCGGAGCGACCAGCTCGACTACTGGAACGTGATCCTGCTCGCCGCCGTGAACGCCCAACGTGATCGCTTCACCCACTGAAGGACAGCGCATCGTGACCGATTCACTGCTGGAAATCCACACCGCTGTCCTGGGCGGAATGACCCGTGGACCGAAGCCGTTCGCTTCCCGGGCCGAGACCGAGGCGGAGGACTTTCCCTCCGTCGATCTCACGGACACTCGCTTCAGCATCCGCCTCGCGGACGAGGCGGATGCCCTCACCGCCCTTTGGCAACGCAAGCTGACCTCCTGGGACTTCGAGGTGCACGCCCAATGGGCCACCGCGCCTCCTCGTACCGACGAACGCCGCGCGGAGATATACAGCCGCCTCGGCTTCGAGGACCCGGTGCGCGAGGCTCTCTCCAACGCCGCCGTGGTCTCCAAGGGCCCCGGACACACCACCATCACCGCGGACTTCACCCCCTGGTACACCAGGGAGCGTGCCGCGGCGCGAGCCTTCTACTGGCCGGCCTACGAGAAGCGACTGCGCGCCAAGGGCTGGAGCAGCGAGGCGATCTCCGGCCTGGACGAGGCCAGCCGGGCAGTCGTGGAGCGCCTCACGGACCCGGAGCAGGTGGCCCGCCGGCAGGCGCGCGGCTTGGTCGTCGGCTACGTCCAGTCCGGCAAGACGGCCAACTTCACCGGTGTCACCGCCAAGGCCATCGACGCCGGCTACCGCCTGGTCATCATCCTCGGCGGCACCCTCAATCTCCTGCGCAAGCAGACCCAGCGCCGTCTCGACATGGAGCTCATCGGCCAGGAGAACATCCTGGGCAGCGCCGACCCTGAGGACCTCGATTCGCTGGTCGGAATCGACTACATCGGCGACGACGAGGAGTGGCCTCAGTTCGTCTCGCACGGTGGACGCCCTTCCGACCTCCACGCCTTCGACATCGAACGCCTCACCACCCGTGACCGGGACTACCAGAGCCTCCTCCAAGGCATCCGTGGCATCGAGTTCAAGAAGCGCGAGCACGGCCTTCCGCTGTACGACCCGCGCAACCTCCACCACGCGGACGCCCGCGTCATGGTCGTCAAGAAGAACAAATCCATCCTCGACAAACTGATCAAGGACCTCAGGCAGGTCAAGAGCCTCCTCGGTGAACTGCCCGTACTGATCATCGATGACGAGTCCGATCAGGCATCGGTCAACACCTCCAATCCGAGCAAGTGGGAATCGGACCGGCCCAAGCGAACGGCCATCAACTCCCGCATCGGACAGCTGCTTTCGCTGCTCCCGCGCTCCCAGTACGTCGGATACACGGCGACCCCGTTCGCCAACGTCTTCATCGACCCGAGTGACAGCGAGGACATCTTCCCCAAGGACTTCCTGATCTCGCTGCCGCGTCCCGAGGGGTACATGGGAGTCCAGGACTTCCACGACCTGGACTCCCCCATCCCGCCGGACGAACGTACGTATGCCAACTCGCGCGCCAAGGCCCATGTCCGCGGTATCTATTCGCCGGACGAGATCGACGACGCGTCCATGCAGGCGGCCATGGACACCTTCGTCCTGACCGGTGCGATGAAGCTGTACCGCGCGGCTCACGAAGTCCCCGACGGCCCGTATCGCCACCACACCATGTTGGTCCACGAGTCGGTGCGCAAGGACGACCACGCCGAGCTCGCCGAGCGCCTCAAGACCATGTGGTTCCAGTCCGGTTACACCACGAGCTCCCATGGACACGCGCGCCTAGCGGACCTCTTCCAGAACGATGTCCTCCCGGTCGCTCGGGCCCGCGCCGCCGAACTTCCGGCCCCTTCCTCGTACGACGAGCTCCGCCCGTACGTGATCCAGGCCTGCGGCCTGATCCGCAAGGGTGGCAATCCCGTCGTCATCGTGAATGGCGACAGCGACAAGTTCTTCGACCAGCTCGATCTCGACTTCGACCGCCAGCCACACGTCTGGAAGATCCTCGTCGGCGGGACCAAGCTCTCTCGCGGCTTCACCGTCGAGGGCCTCACGGTCACTTACTACCGCCGCACCACCCAGCAGGCGGACACCCTCATGCAGATGGGCCGTTGGTTCGGATTCCGCCCCGGGTACCAGGACCTCGTCCGCCTGTACATCAGCCGCGCGGAGAAGCTCACGAAGGCGAGCAAGTCCACGGTGGACCTCTACGAGGCGTTCGAGGCCATCTGTCTCGACGAGGAGACCTTCCGCGAGCAGCTCGCCCAGTACGCCGAACTCGGGGAGGACGGACAGCCGCTCGTCACTCCCCAGCAGATCCCGCCGCTCGTCTCCCAACACCTGCCCTGGCTCAAGCCCAGCAGCCGAACGAAGATGTACAACGCCCAGATCGAGGAGATCGCCAGGCCGGGGCAGATCATCGAGCCTACGGCTCACCCGACGAACCGGACCGATCTCGCGCACAACACCGAACTGTGGCTTCCGCTGCTCCGGGGCCTGTCGCCTGAGCCGGTGACCTTCACGACCTTCGACGATCGGCGGGACAAGGCGTACCGCCTCACCGCGCTGACGACATCGGTCTCCCATCCCGAACTCATGCGGGTGCTCGAGAACCTTCGTTGGTGGAATACCGCCCCGTTCCTGCCCCATCTGCGCTTCCTCCGCGAGATCGCCAAGAATCCCCACCTGATCGACGACTGGTTGTTGATCACCCCTCACTACCCGGACGCCCACCGCGGTACGTCGGCGAGTGTGGGCGGCTCGGTTCCCCTGGCCCTTTCGAAGCGCACACGCCGTCGCGTCCAGATCTTCGGTTACATCAGCGACGCGAAGCACCGTGATGCGGCCCGCCGCATCGCCGGCGCCCTCCCTCCGACCTCGGACCCCGTGACGGAGGAGTTCTCCCGAGAGCGCCGAGGAGCGATCCTCCTCTATCCGGTCATCGAGGACGAGCCGTCCGACGTCGTACGGAACGGAGAAGTGGCACCCGAGCACGTCGCGATGGTCTTCTCCCTCGTGGCACCGGCCTCCGCGGCGGGTGCTGGACGATCCCCCATCACCTTCAGCCCCATCGACAAGAGCCGGTCCGACTCCCTCATCATCGACACGACCGCCTGACAGCGGGGCAGTCTGCCGTCGCCGCGTCGGGGGCGACGGCGATGCGCGCCTCGGACGCAGCTCCGCGAGGGGTTCGCCAGACCGATCGTTGAGCGCCTTCCTGGGCCCGATGTTCTTCTCGGGGGTGCTGGTGCGGCCGGTCCGGTCACCCGTTCGGCCGTACGTGAGCCCGCGGCCCGGTCCGGTCCGGGCGGGCCCGGCCCCGAATGGTCGGGGCGGTGGCGGCAGGGCACCGTGGACACATGGCTGCATCTGCCCGGACGGGTTCCGCGACCGGCTCCGAGGGCTCGCGCGTGCGCCACCTCGGCCCGAACTGGTACGCCGCCGTGATGGGCACCGCGATCGTCGCCAACGCCGGCGTGGCCCTCCCCTGGCACGTCCCGGGGCTGCGCACGGCCTGCGCCGTGGTCTGGGCCCTGTCCGCGGTGATGCTGGCGGTGCTGCTCCTCACCCGGACGGCCCACTGGGCCCGCCACGGCGACCAGGCGCGCGCCCATCTGCTCGACCCGACGATGGCCCCGTTCTACGGATGCCTCTCCATGGCGCTCCTGGCGGTGGGCGGCGGCACGATGCTGGTCGGGAAGGACTGGATCGGCCTGGGCCCGGCCGTCGCCGTGGACACGGTGCTGTTCGCCGCCGGGACGGCGGTCGGGCTGCTCGTCGCGGCCGCCATCCCCTTCCTGATGGCGGCGCGCCACGAGCTGAAGCCGGGCAGTGCCTCACCCGTGTGGATCCTGCCCGTGGTCGCGCCCATGGTCTCCGCCGCGCTCGGACCGCTGCTGGTCCCGCACCTGCCGGCGGGCCAGTGGCAGCAGGCGCTGCTCCTGGGCTGCTACGCGATGTTCGGCCTGAGCCTGCTCGCGACGATGTTCCTGCTCCCCATCGTCTTCGCCCGGCTGCTGGCGGGCCCGCGGCTGCCGCTCGCCCTGACGCCGACGCTCTTCCTGGTGCTCGGCCCGCTGGGGCAGTCCACGACGGCGGTGAACAACTTCGCCGACATCGCGCCGCGCGTGCTCCGGGCCCCCTACGCCGAGGGCTTCAGGATGCTCGCGGTGCTCTACGGGGTGCCGACGATGGGGTTCGCACTGCTCTGGTTCGCGCTGGCGTGTGCGGTGGTCCTGCGCGCCCGCCGGCAGGGCATGGGGTTCTCGATGACCTGGTGGGCGCTGACCTTCCCCGTCGGCACCTGCGTCACCGGCGCGGAGGGGCTGGCGCGGCACACCGGGCTGACCGCCTGCGCGTGGCTGGCCGGCGGGCTGTACGTGTTCCTCGTACTGGCCTGGCTGACGGCCGGGTTCCACACGCTGCGCGGACTGTTCGCCGGCACCCTCGTCCCCCCGGCGTCCGTTCCCTAGGCGGTCCCGTCCGGATCCTGCCGATCACACTGGGCCCGTGACGTGGACCCGGTTTGGTAGGCGCGGGGAATCTCAATACGATCCGGCGATGATCACTAGAAGATGGGTGGCGGCCGGTGCCTGCGGCCTGCTCGTCACCCTGGCTGCCGGGTTGTTCCCGGCAGGTGCCGCCGCCGGTGAGCCGGTGGCGAAGGAAGCGCCCAAGGTCGAGTTGGTGCTGGACGTCAGCGGCTCGATGCGTGCCACGGACATTGACGGGCAGTCACGGATGTCCGCCGCGAAACAGGCGTTCAACGAGGTACTGGACGCCGTGCCCGACGAGGTGCGCCTCGGGATACGCACCCTCGGCGCCAACTACCCGGGCCAGGACAAGAACCTGGGCTGCAAGGACACCAAGCAGCTCTACCCGGTCGGCCCCCTGAACCGGACCGAGGCCAAGACGGCGGTGGCCACGCTGGCCCCCACCGGATGGACGCCCATCGGGCCGGCGCTGCTCGGGGCCGCCGACGACCTCAAGGGCGGGGACGCCACCCGGCGGATCGTCCTCATCACCGACGGCGAGGACACGTGTGCGCCGCTCGATCCGTGCGAAGTCGCCCGGGACATCGCCGCCCAGGGGATCCACCTGGTCATCGACACGCTCGGGCTCGTCCCCGACGCCAAGACCCGCAGCCAGCTGATCTGCATCGCCGAGGCCACGGGCGGCACTTACACCTCCGTGCAGCACACCGCCGAGCTCTCGGGCAGAGTACGGCAATTGGTGGACCGGGCAGCCACTCCGGTGGTCAACCCGGTGGCCACCGAGGGGGCCAAGCAGTGCGCGGGAGCACCGGAGTTGAAGCCCGGGCTCTACAGCGACCGCGAGAGCTTCGCGGAGCACCGCTGGTACCGGGTCTCCGTGTCGCCCGGACAGGAGCTGCGCGCCTCGGTGAGCATCGGGGCCGACCGCGCGGTGAACAACGACTACGGCATCCTGCTGCGCGCCACGACGCAGAGCGGGCGGGAGATCGTACGCGGCCAGGAGGCCGGTGACGGGCGAACCGATCTGATCTCGTCCGGGCTGCGCTATCCCAAGGCCGGGAGCGGGGACGACGAGGAGCCGGCGGAGATCGTCTGCCTGCAGGTCAGCAACTCCTTCTCGGCACCCGCCTCCGTCAAGACCACCCCGGGCATGCCCCTGGAACTGACCATCGACGTGGTGGACGGCCCGGACCGGGCCACCGACGTGGCCGCCTTCGGCCTCGGACGCGGCTGGTGGCTGCTCGGCGTGCTGGTGCTCACCGGTTTCCTGGCCGGTCTGGTGTGGGGCTGGGTCTCCCGCTGGCGTATCGCGGTCTGGAGGACCAACTGATGAGTGCCCTGAGACGTGAACGACACTCCGTACGGAGCCTGCTGACCGCCGCCCTGCTCGTGGGCGGTGGCCTGCTCGGGGTGGCGGCCTCGCCGTCACCGAGCCCGAGCGGCGGCGCGAGCGCCGGCGCGGAGGGTCCGACCGAGGCCGGCACGGCCTTCCGTACCGCCACGCCGGTCCAGTTGGGTCAGGGGGCCACGGCCGACGCCTCCACCGGCGACTATCTCTACTGGGTGCTCCCCCTGGACTCGGGGCAGCGGGCCACCGTCCGGGCGTCGGTCACCCTGCCCGCCGCGACCGGCCGCCACTCCTCCTCCACGTGGCAGCTCGACGTGTACGACGGGCTGCGCCGCCGCCAGCCCTGCATGTACGGCACACAGACCGGTACGGCCGCCAAGGACGCCGCGACCGTCGACCTGTCCTGCACCCTGCGGCCGGTCCGTTCGGGCGCCGACCAGTGGGCCGGCGACCCGCTGCCGGGCGCCTACTACATCCGGCTGACGGTCACCGATCTCGCGCAGGAGGACCTCGGTCAGCCGGTACGCGCACGGCTGCGGGCCGAGTCCACGGACGTCGGCGGCGCGTACGCGGCCGACGACGCCCTCGCCGTACCGCTCGTCCCCGGCGCCGGCACGGCGTCCGGCATCGCACCGGCCGACGGCTGGTCCGGTACCTGGTGGTCCGACCGCTGGCTCTGGACGGCGGCCGGCGGGCTGCTCGCCGCGCTCGCGGGCATCGGCGGCCACCGCCTGACCCGCGGCGCGGGACGCCCGGTGCGGGTACCGCCCACCGCCTGACGCCGGCTACCGGGTGCGGGGCCGGCCGGCCCCGCACCCCAGTCCGCTCCTCCTGCTCCGGCAGCGGCTGAGCAGGAGGAGTCACAGCCTGGTCGTGGCGCCGCCCCCGGCGCCGCCCAGCCGGAACGTCGCCGCGCCCGAGGACGGCAGCAGCGGCAGCCACGCACCGGGGAGCCCCGCGGGATCGGTGAAGGTCGTGTCGGTGAACTCTCCGTAGTCCGCGAAGTCGACCTCGGCGAAGGTCGCCCGGTCCGCGAAGACCGTGCCCTGGAAGACCGCCGGAGCCCCGAAGGTGGCGTGGTCGAAGGAGGCCCGGCCCTCGAAGCGGACCTCGTCGAACATCACCGGGCGGCCCCACAGGGTGTTGGTGAAGGAAGCCGACCGGAGGAAGGCGGCGCGGTCCCACACAGCCGGGCCGTGGAAGACCGTGTACGCGAAGTCGGCCGTCCCCCGCACCCTCATCCCGCTCATGAGCGTCCGGTGCGACAGCAGGGCCCAGGTCATGGCGAGGTCCTGGACGAACAGTGCGTCCGCGAAGTCCGCGTTGCCGCCGAAGTCCACCATGGTGAACCGGGCTTCGCGGTCGAAGGTGCTCCCGTCGAAGGCGCCGCCGCGGCGGAACACGGTCCGCCCGAAGGAGGCCGTCCCCCTGAAGTGGGAGGTCGCGAAACCGGCCCGGTCGTCGAAGACGGCCCGGTCGAAGGAGACGCGCTCCTCGAACTCGGCTCCCACCGTGCTCCATTCGTCGACGAAATGAGCCCGGTCGAAGGCCGCCACCCCCATCCGCACGTGCCCGGTCTGCCGGTCGCGCAGATAGCGCAGCACGCGTTCGAGCAGGCCGTCGGCGAAGGTGGTGCCCCGCAGGTCCACGTCCCGGCCCGGCCGCAGGTTCCGTAGGTACTCGTCCTGTTCCGACCGCGTCGCATGGGCCAGGCAGCGGCCCCGGCGCGGCAGCCGGATGCCGATGCACCCGGTCGGGTCCGCCTCCGTGGCCCCGTACCCGCAGGGTGTCCAGTCGACGGCCGGGTCCTCGGTCATCAGGTCGGCGCCGATCAGTACCCGGGCCATCTCGACGGGGCCGTTCAGACAGATCCACCCCGCCGGACCGCGTGCGGCGCCGGTGCCCGGGCCGGCCGTCGCGTCGGTCCTCTGGCCGGCCGTCGCCAACGGCTCCCCGGGCCCCTCCGGCTCCGGCTCCGGGCCCAGCCGCACGTCCACCTGCAGATCGAGCCCCTCCACCCCGCCGAGCGACTCGCCCGCCACCACCACGACGGCTCCCCGCGCGCCGGACCGGTCCATCCGCCCGACGACCTCCGGGTGACCCACGAGCCGTCCGGCCTCGTCCGCCGCCGGGCCGTGCACCCCTTCCCCGTCGACCGTGAACGCACCCCTGGCCAGGGCCACCGCCAGGGCGACCTCCCACTCGCCGGAGCCCGCCCGCAGCCGGGACAGGGCCGCGGGCAGCGCCGACAGCAGCAGCCCCGCCTTCCCGAGCGCGCCCGGATCCGCCACCACCACGGTGTGCAGGCCCTTCTCGCCGGGGGCCACCACCCCGCTCACCCCGGAGTCCGCCATCGCCTCCATGAGGAGCTCGTCGACCGCCTGCCCCACGCCCCTGCCCCGCGGCCCCAGGAACACCCGGGGCCGTACCGCCAGGCAGACCCCGGTCTCCTCGTTCCCCCCGCGTGCGTGTGCGGCCATGACCTCCCGGAATCCGGCCTGTTCGCGTAGCGCCTGTCCCGTCAGGAACACCATCCGGTCCGTCATCACCGTGTGCACGATGCCGGCGAGCCGTCCGTCGCGGGAGACCGGGGATCCCGCGAAGTGGGTCCAGACCTCCGGTTCGGCGGAGAGCTGGACGAGCTCCCCGTTGCGCTCCCCCTCGTACGGGAGGACCTCGCCGGTCAGCGCCGTCGGCACGCCCTGATCGCTCGAACCGTCCACGACGAGGCGCTCCCCCGGTGCGGCGAACCCTTCGGCCCAGACCGGCGCCGTCCAGGCCGCCGGGTCCACGAGGTCCACCTCGGACACCAGCAGGAGCGCCTGGGGCACCGCCCCGTCCCCCCACGCGGGGTAGCAGAGGTGCTCCTGGTCCTCGACGCGGACCCAGGCGAGCGTGTTCGTGCGCGTGGTCTGTGCCGCTTCACCGACCGTCAGGACCAGCCGGGGCGACAGCAGTACGCCGACCGCCTGCGGCTCCCCCTGGGGTTCGAAGCGGACCCGCACCACCAGGTCGGCCAGCCCCGGCAGCGGCCCGGCCGCCGCCGCGAACGGCATCGCGTCGGGAGGCAGTTCGCGGCGGCCCTCACCCCGGGGCGTGAGACGGATCGCGGTGAAGTCCCGTCCGGTGCCGCGGTGACGCGCCATGTACTCCCACACGCGTCGGCGCACCAGCTCCCGTACGGCGGCCACGTCTCCGCGCAGCTGCGAGCCGAGCAGGGCCTCGCGCACGCCCGGAAGGAACTCGAACTGTGCGTGCTCCGCGTCCTGTTCACCGTCCCAGCTCTCGAACAGGCCGCCCAGGGCCACCTCCGCGAGATGGCTGTGCTCGGACTCCCGCAGCAGGGACCTGCGTACGAGGGTCATCACGGGCAGCGTGAGCGGTACGGCCGCCAGGTGGCCGGCCAGGCGCTGGGCGGTCGGGGAGGCGCCCGCGCGGAAGCGTTCGACCACCTCCAGCGGATCCGGGAAGGGCTTCGGGGTCTCCGGCGTGGCGTACGCCGCTTCGCGCGCCGGCTCCGCGTCCAGGCGCAGGCAGGCCAGGCGCCGCCAGCGGCCGTCGCCGGACACCACGCGCACCAGGCGGGCCAGGCTCCCCGAGGCCAGGCCGACGACCGGGATCACCGCCCCGCCCCCGCGCGCCCGCCGGACCATCGGGACCCGCTGCCAGGACCGGGTGGCGGCCGCGGGACGGTCCGCGCGGACGGCGAAGGGAACCGGCCGGACCGCGCCGCGCGTCCAGAGCCGTTCGGGCAGGACGTTCAGTACTGCCACGGCGTTGTGCGCCGACCACTGCCGGAGCACCGCGCGCAGGGGTGCTTCGCGCCAGCCGCCGGCCACCGTGTCGGAGAGGACCAGGATCAGCCGGCGGCCCGCCGGGTCGGCCAGCTCCAGGGGATTGCGGGGCGCGGCGTCCCGGCCCTGGGTGATCATCGGGGTGGAGCCGGGGCCGGTGCCGGTGAGCCGCCAGGTCCGCACGTCCCGGAAGACCCCGCTGCGGGTGAGGACCCCGCGCACCTCCTCCACCAGGTCGGCCCAGAGCAGCATCGAGTGGTGCGCGTCGACGACCAGGGCCACGTCCAGCCAGCGGGTCTCGGCGGGGCGCAGGACCGGGGTGAGCACCATCCGCTCGATGCTGCGTTCCACGGTGAGCTGTTCGTCCAGCTCCTCCCCGGGGCCGCCGATGTTGCGGCGGCCGATCGGGCGCAGGGCGCGCATCAGCGCGAGCGGGTCGTCGAGCGAGGCGGCCCGCGGCAGCCGCAGGGGGGTGCCCCGGCGCCGGGCCGGCGGGGCCCCGGCCGCGTCCGCGGCGGCCCGGCCGGAACGGTCGCCGCCGTCGGCCCGGTCCGGCCGTCCGGCGGGGGCCTGTCCGGGCGCCGGGAAGTACTGGACGCCCGACTGCGCACCGGCCCGGCCGGCCCGGTCGCCGCCCGGTGATTCCGGTGCCGGGGCGGCCGGTTCGGTGCCATGCGGCGGCTCCGGTGCGGTCGGGGACGCCCCGGCGGGCTCCAGGCGGTGCTCGCGCCCGGCGTCCACGCGGGTCGCGAGCCACAGGATGTCGGCGATCTCCTCCGCCCCCACTCCGGAGGGCGGACCGCCGTCCTCGCCGCCCTCGGCCAGGGCGGCGAGGAGCCTCTCGATCATGCGGAGGGCCCGGTGAGGTGGTGCATGACGGTGGCGAGGAAGCGGTCGCGGTCCCCGGGGGCGGACCATGCGCCGGCCAGGCGGAGCTGGATGGCGTTGAGGAGCTGGTCGGTGGCGAGGTCCCCGTCCTCGGCGCGTTCGAGGAAGCTCTGGACGAGCTCGCGGTACTCGTCGCTGTTCTCGATGTCCACGCCGAGCCGGCCGCGCACGATGCGGGCGAGCTTGTCGGGGCCGGGCGGGTCCAGGTGGAGGCGGACACAGCGACGCAGGAAGGCCGGCGGGAAATCGCGTTCGCCGTTGCTGGTGAGGACGACGATGGGGAAGTACCGGCACTGGATGCGGCCTTGGGAGATCCGGACGACGGAGTCCGTGTCGTCCTCGGTGCCGATGGCGACGGTGGGGGCCTCCTTGGCGAGCCGGGCCAGTTCGGGGATGGCGAAGCCGCCGTCCTCGAACACGGTGAGGAGGTCGCCGGGGAGGTCGATGTCGCTCTTGTCGATCTCGTCGACGAGCAGCACGCGCGGGCGGTCCTGGGGCAGGAGCGCCGTGCCGAGCGGGCCCAGGCGCAGGTAGCGGGCGATGGACGGGCCCTCGCCGGCGGGGGCGGCCGCCCCCGGGAGCGCGGCCCCGCCGTGCGTGCCCGGGGTGCGCAGCTGCTCCAACCCCGCTTCCTGGAGCCGGCCGATCGCGTCGTACAGGTAGAGGCCGTCGCGCAGGACGGTGCGGCTGGTGACCGGCCAGTGCAGTACGGGGCCCAGGTCCAGGTCCGCGGCGATGCTGTAGGCGAGCGTGGACTTGCCGACGCCGGGTTTTCCGGTGATCAGCAGTGGCCTGCGCAGGTGCAGCGCCGTGTTGACCACGTCCTTCTCCGGCTCGTCGGGTACGTAGCCCTCGCCGCGCCGCCAGGTGCGTTCCCAGGCGGGCCCCTCACGGCCGGGAGGGGTGTACCCCGGGTCGGGGGCGCCCTCGAAATCACGCCAGGGCGGGGGCGGTCCGGCCTCCAACCTGGTCCTGCGCTCGGCGGCCCCGCCGGTCCCGTGGTACAGCCACCAGTCCTTCACCACTGCCTCTGCCTCCATCGTCGGTGTCACGGCCTGTCGCCGCGCTCGGTCGTCGGGATCGGGATCGGGATGGACGTCGGGACGGGTATCGGGATGAGTCTCGGGGCGGGGGTCGGGACCGGTGCTCGCAAGTGGTGTCCGGGGAGCGGGTTCAAGCCAGGGACCGGAGGGTGAGGGTGTCGTCGGGATCGTCCCACAAGAGAACCAACCGGTCTCCCCCCAAAGCCTGTTGACGATTGCCGTCGGGGGCGCCCGCGGCCGCGACGGCGGCCGCCCGGCGCACCTCCCGCACCCGGGCGGGCAGCGCGAGCACGTCGAGTGCGCCGGGGTCGGGCCGCCCGTCGTCGCCGGCCGGAGCGAGCAGATCAGCTGGTGCGAGCAGATCGGCAGGTGCGAGCGGCCCGCCCGGCCCTCCGGAGCCGCCCGGCCCGCCGGATCCGCCCCCCGCCGCGCCCCCGGCGGGCCGGCGCCAGACCGCCACCGGCACGCCGCCTTCCAGCACCGCCTCCACCACCGCTCCCGTCCGCGCACCGGGGCGCGTGTGTGCCAGTACGCACGCGGGCGCCGGCCCCGCGCCCAGCTCCATGCCGAGTCCGTCGTCCACCTCCGCGTCGACCACCACCCGGACCGCGTCGGCGTGCTGTCCGCCCTGGGCCCACAGCCAGCGCCATTTGCCGCGCCATTCGGCGCCGGTGTCCTCGCGTTCCTGCGGGCAGCGCACCACCACCTGGTAGAGCACCCCCAGTGCCCGGGTCCGCCCGCCCGGGCCGCGCGGTACGGGCCACTGGTCGAAGTCCAGGTCCAGCAGCTCGTACGGCACGTGGAACTCGATCCGCTCCACCGCGCCGGACGGCCGCCCGGACTCCGCCCCGGACTCCAGCAGGCGTCCCAGCGAGCCCAGTTGACGTACGAGCTCGGCGCGGACCGTGTCCAGCCGGACCGGCTCCGCCTCCGACTCCCAGATGTGCTCGGTGGTCTCCCGGCGCAGCCACATCCGGGCCAGGAAGCCCTCCTCCCCGCCCGGCGGCGACTCCAGTCGCACGTGCAGGGCCGTTCTGCGCGGCGGCGGGGGCGGGGGCGGCAGCGCGGGCAGGGCCAGGCGCTCCCGGGTGGCGCGCACCCAGTCGCGCAGCCGGGCCGCCCAGCGCTCGTCGCCCGCCGCGGCCCGTTCGCCGAGGAACCGTACGAAGGGCACCGCGAGCGGCATCCCGCCCGGGCCTCCGTGCCGCTCGTCGAGGTCCTGGACCACCTCCAGCAGGCTGTCGCCGGGCAGCCCGCCCTGGACGGGTGGTGCGCAGCCGGTGGCCTTGAAGGCCCACAGGTAGGCCTCGTAGGCGCATCGCGGCAGGTCGCGGTCCTCGAAGAGCTCTCCGAGTCCGTCCCAGGCGGCCTGGTCGAGGCGGACCGCGCGTGGCGGCAGCGACCCCGGCAGCTCGTCGTCGAGGAAGGAGCAGGCGTCCCAGTCACGGTCGACGACGAACTGCGGGAGTTGCCACCCCTCTCCGCGGTCGCGCAGGTCCCGGAAGGTGCGGTGGATGGAGCGGGCGGTGTCGGCGAGACCGGCGACGGCCTCGCGCACCGAGCGTTGGCCGAGTTCGCCGAGCAGCTCCTCGGTGAAGCGGCCCGCGCCGCGTTCGGCGTCGTTCTTCGCGGCCTCGCCCTCGCGGGAGGCGTAGAGCCGGAACTGCCGGCGCCCCGGGACGGCGTTGCCGCCGCCGTAGTTGATGGTGCCGAAGTTCCACCTGGCGTCGCGGGGGGCGTCGACCCGGCAGGCGTCCACCAGGGCCGCCTGGAGCGGGAAGCGGCGGTGCTTGACGAAGTCGGTGCGCCACCAGCGCAGGGCGGAGTCGAGGTTGAGGTGGCGGATCTGGCCGGGGTGGGCGTCGGCGCAGGGCAGCATCAGCTCACCGCCGGTCGGTTCCACGTAGCCGTGGCCGGCCCAGAAGATCAGCAGTAAATCGCCGTCGCATGCCGGGAGTTCGTTCAGCAGGACCGATTTGACGTTCTCCTCGGTCGCCGGCCGGTGCGTGGCGCGCAGGGCCGCCAGCCCCTCGGAGGCCGACCAGTCGAGCGTGTCCGGATCGTCGAGCGGGGACAGCAACAGCCGTACGTGACCCGGTGGCACCTCTCCGGGGCCGGTCAGCCAGTGGGCGAACCGCAGCGCGTCGCAGGCCGGTCCGCGCAGGTTCCAGCGGTGGCTGATGGCATAGCTCTCGACCCCGGCGACGAGCGCGAAGGTGCGCCGCGGCCCCAGGGTCGTGGGCAGCAGGCCGGAGGGACTCACCCGATCTCCGCTTCGGCCACCGCCTGTTCGATGCGCTCGTAGAGGGAGTCCTGTTTCCAGTAGGCGCTGTGGCACGCGGGGAAGGGCTGGCGGCTGCCGATCTCCTGGTCGCTGACGCGCGGATCGCCGGGGAAGACGGGCTCGGCGAGGTACGAGAGCACGTCCTGGCGGTCGTAGACGTTGAGCCAGTGCGGAAAGCCGTACGGGAGCCCGCTGCCCGGCGCCATCCCGGCCAGCGCGCCGAGTTCGTGGAGGAAGGGGGCCTGCGAGCCCACGGTGACGAGCAGTTCGACGCCGGGGACGGGCTCCCCGCGGGCGGCCCCGAGCGCGAGGAGGTCCACGAGGGCGATGCCGCCGAGGCTGTGGCCGATGAGTACGGTCGGACCCGGCTCGACGGTGATCCGCTCGTGCAGGAACGCGCGGAGTCCGGCGCCCCGGGCCTGGTAGCGCAGGATGTCGCCGAGGGCCGGGGTGGCGCCGACGGTGAGGGAGCCGCGCCAGGCGTTGAGCAGCGGCTGGGTGGTGACGCGCATCGCGAGGCGGCCGAGGACGGCGGCGGCGCGGGCGCCGGGGACCCGGGCCTCGCCGCCGAGCCGGGTGGTGAGCAGTTCGACGAGCCGGTCGCGTTCGGCTCCGGTGCAGTCGGCCTCGGCGCCGGCCGAGGCGAGTGCGGCGGCGGTCACGGCGCGGGCGAGGGCGAGGGCGAGTTCGCGGGCCTGTGGCTGTTCGGTGGCGCGGGCCCCGGCGCGGGCGGCCTCGGCGGAGCGGGCGACGGTTTCCAGGGCGGCGGGAAATCCGGCGGCGAGGCCGGTGCCGAGCAGCAGCGCGGCCTGTTCGCCGCCGTCGGGGACCCCGCGGACGCCGGCGAGCAGTTCCAGCACCCCCTCCCCGGCGGAGCGGACTCCGGGCATGGCGAAGCCGTCGTCGCCGTCGTCGGCCCCGGTGTCCCAGCCGGCTTCCGCCAGTACCCGCAGCTCGCACAGCGGGTCGGCGATCAGCAGCCCCCACTCGGCGGTCCCGTCGTCCTCCGGACCGCGGTCGCCGCCGCGGTCGCCGCCGGGGGTGCGCAGTCCGGGCACCGATCGGCCCTGGGCGCTGAGGGTGGCGCCGTACCGCTCGCCCCAGAAGCAGGAGTCGACCTCCGCGCCGGGGAACCGGGCGGTCAGCCGGTCCCGTACGAGCGCGAAGAGCGTGTCGTGCCGTTCGCGCCGCACCCCCGTGCCGTGCACAAACAGAAATCGCATCGTGGCTCCGCCCCCTCGCACACTCGTCCCCGCTCGGCACGATAGCGCCGGGCGGCGAACAGGGCCCGCGGAACGTCGAGTTCGGAAGATCCGACTCCTATCAATCACCTGTCACATGTGAAATATTACTCTCGCTCCGACCAGAACTCCCAGAAGGGTCACCTACGTTGCGCAGACTCGCTGCGGTGGGAGCGGCGATATCCCTCGCCCTCCTCGCCGCCCCCGCGCTCGCCGCCACTGCACCCCCGAACCCGCCCGCGTCCGGGCAGCAGCAGACGGAGCAGGCGGCCGCCCCGCCGCCCGCACCCCTGGAACTCCAGCGCCAGGCCCTGCGCCGCCAGGCCCTCGAAGAGGTCGCGGCGGGCCGCC
The DNA here is from genome assembly GCF_036014235.1 of Streptomyces sp. NBC_00435. GTDB lineage: Bacteria > Actinomycetota > Actinomycetes > Streptomycetales > Streptomycetaceae > Streptomyces. Next base: position 6,540,971 of record NZ_CP107924.1, on the reverse strand, counting down.
CCGAGGGCCTGCGGGCCGAGGCCGACGGCACGCTCCCGCGCCTGGCCAAGGTCGGCAAGCGGTACGTCGAGCTGGCCCAGGAGCGCAAGGACAAGGTCTTCGTGATCCTCGCCGAGTTCGGCGACCAGGTGGACAACACCACTGAGTTCGAGGGCAAGCCGCGCTACGGCGGGACCCCGGGCCCGCTGCACAACACGATCGGCAAGCCCGCCAAGGACGACAACCACACCCTGTGGCGCAAGGACTTCGACCGGGCCTCCTACCAGAAGCAGTTCTTCTCCACCGACCCCCAGTCGGCGTCCATGCGCGCCTACTACCGTCTCCAGTCCTCCGGCCGTTACGACATGGACGGCACGGTGACCGACTGGGTCAAGCTCCCCTGGAACGAAGCCCGTTACGGCACCGACAACTGTTCCGAAACCGGCCAGTGCCGGTCCAACTGGGACATGATCCGCGATGCCACGACCGCCTGGTACGACTCCGAGCGCGCGAAGGGCCGTACGCCCGGGCAGATCAAGGCGCAGCTCGCCGAGTACGACGTGTGGGACCGCTACGACGCCGACCACGACGGCAACTTCGACGAGCCGGACGGCTACCTCGACCACCTCGTCGTCGTGCACGCGGGCAAGGACGGGACCTGGGGCGGGGGCGCGCAGGGCAAGGACGCCGTGTGGGCACACCGCTGGTTCGCCTACTGGAACCAGGCCGGCGGCGCGGGACCCGCGGGCAACAAGGCCGGCGGCACCCCGGTGGGCGACACCGGCATCTGGGCCGGCGACTACCTGACCGGCGGTGAGAACAGCGGCGCGGGGCTCTTCGCGCACGAGTTCGGGCACGATCTGGGCCTGCCGGACCTGTACAGCTCGGACGGGGACAACAGCGTCAACTTCTGGTCGCTGATGTCCTCGGCCTCCTACCTCGGCAAGGGCCACAATTCCACTGGCGAGTTCCCGGGCGACCTCGACCCGTGGAGCAAGCTGCAGCTGGGCTGGCTCCAGTACACGGAGGCCGACGCGGGCCGCACGACGCGGGCGACGCTCGGGGTGTCCGGCTACAACACCGAGGATCCGCAGGCGCTGCTGGTGCACCTGCCGCCCTCCGTGACCACGACCGAGCTGGCCGACCCCTACGAGGGCGCCAGCCAGTGGTGGAGCGGTACCGGCGACTTCATGGACAACACGCTGTCCCGCACGGTCGACCTCACGGGGGTCCCGGCCGGGACGGCCGCCAGGCTGGACGCCCGCACCTGGTACGACATCGAGCAGGACTTCGACTACCTGACGGTGGAGGCCTCCACGGACGGCGGGGCCGCCTGGACGGCGCTGCCCGGCACCGTGGATTCCGCTCCGATCGGGGCGAAGGGGATCACCGGCACCTCGGCGGGCTGGGCGCGGCTGTCGGTCCCGCTGACCCAGTACGCCGGCACCTCGGTCCAGTTGAGGCTGCGCGTCACCTCGGACAGCAACACCCACGGCAAGGGCGTCGCCTTCGACGACATCCGCGTCACGGCGGGCGAGGGTCGGGAGCTGCTGCACGACGGGGCGGAACAGGGCGCGAACGGCTGGACGGCGGTCAAGTGGTCGCGCACGGAGGGCCGTACGGGCAGCGAGCGGCACCCGCGCGCGTACTTCGTGGAGAACCGGCGCTACACCGGTTACGGCAGCCTGCTGAAGACCGGCCCGTACAACTTCGGCTTCACGGGCGACAAGGTGGAGTTCTTCCCGTACCAGCAGGGCGTGCTGATCTGGCTCTGGGACACGGCGTACAGCGACAACACCACCAAGGCGCACCCGGGCGGCGGTCTGCTGCTCCCGGTCGACTCCCGGCCGGAGCCGCTGAAGTACGCGGACGGCAGCCTGCTCAACGCCCGCGCGCAGACCTTCGACGCGACCTTCTCGCTCGGGAGGAGCGAGAAGGTCCTCCTGCACAAGGCGGGCGTCCCGACGGCGTTCCCGGCCCGTCCGGGCGTGGCGGTCTTCGACGACCGCCACGGGTCCTACTGGAACGCGGAGTTGCCGCAGCTCGGGGTCAAGGTGCCGGACACCGGGACCCGGATCGCGGTGGTGAAGGAGGCCTCGGGCGGGGCGGTGACGACGGTGCAGCTGACCCCGTCGAAGTAGCGCTCCGCTAGATCCGGGCCACCGGGTTGAGGGAGGCGTACTCCAGCGGCGCCGACGGGTCGATGGTCAGCTGGTGCGGGGCGGGCTCCACGCCCGCCCGCACCAGCAGGTCGCCGATGGCCGCGATCATCGCCCCGTTGTCGGTGCAGAGCGTCATCGGCGGGACCCGCAGCTCGATCCCCGCGGAGGCGCAGCGCCGCTCCGCGAGCTCGCGGACCCGGGAGTTGGCGGCCACCCCGCCGACCACCACCAGGGTCCGGACCCCGTGCTCCCGGCAGGCCGCGACGGCCTTGCGGGTGAGTACGTCGGCCACCGCCTCCTGGAGCGAGGCCGCCCCGTCGGCGACGGGCGGCTCCTCGCCGCGCAGGCGGTGGCCCTCGGCCCAGCGGGCGGCGGCCGTCTTCAGCCCCGAGAAGGAGAAGGAGTAGGCGTACGGGTCCCGCGCGCGGCCCGCCGGTCAGCGGGCGGGGGAAGGCGACGGCCCGGGGGTTGCCGCCCCGGGCGGCGCGGTCGATGGCCGGGCCGCCCGGGTAGGGCAGGCCGAGGACGCGGGCGACCTTGTCGAAGCACTCGCCGGCCGCGTCGTCGAGGGTGTCGCCGAGGTGCAGGATCGGCTCGCGCACGAGGTCGCGCACGAGGAGCAGCGAGGTGTGGCCGCCGGAGACGATCAGCACCACGCAGGGGTCGGGCAGCGGCCCGTGCTCCAGGGTGTCGGCCGCGACGTGGCCGGCCAGGTGGTGGACTCCGTAGAGCGGCCGACCGAGCGCGTAGGCGAGGGTCTTGGCGCCGGCCAGCCCGACCTGGAGGGCGCCCGAGAGGCCGGGGCCGGTGGTGACGGCTATCGCGTCGAGCTGGTCGGCGCGCAGCCCGGCGCGGTCGAGGGCCTCGCGGACGACGGGGTTGAAGGAGTGCAGGTGGGCCCGGGCCGCGATCTCCGGGACGACCCCGCCGAAACGGGCGTGCTCGTCCATGCTGGAGGCGACGACGTGGGCGAGCAGCCGGCCGCCACTCACGATGCCCGCCCCGGTCTCGTCGCACGAAGACTCGATCCCGAGCACCACCGGAGATCCCGCCACACCGCCACCTACCCTTATTGCGAACTCTTCGCAATAAGGGTACCGGCCCGTGCGCGACCGCCGCGACCGGCCGCCCGCCCACCCTCCGTGCCCCCGCGTCAGCCGCGCACCAGGCAGAAGGGGTGTCCCGCCGGGTCCGCGTAGACCCGCCAGCCCTCGGCGGTACGGCTCTCGTCCAGCAGGGTCGCGCCGCGGGCCAGTACCTCCGTGTGGGCCCGCTCCAGGTCCGTGACGCCGAAGTCGAGGTGGAGCTGCTGGGGGCGGGCCGGGTCCGGCCAGCGGGGCGGCCGGTGGTCCTCGGCGCGCTGGAAGGCGAGTACCGCTCCGGCGGGGGTGTGCAGGGTCGCCCAGCTCTCGTCGGTCGCCCAGCGCCGGTCGGGCCGATTGACCTCACCGCCCGTCAGGGAGGCGTAGAAGGCGGCCAGCGCCGCCGGGTCGGGGCAGTCCAGCACCACGCACTGCATCTCAGCGATCATGGTCCGATCCTAGGAGGCGGCAGGCCGTCGGGGCGGGATCCGACGGCACCGGTGGCGGGCCGGTGACGGCCGACGGGCACGCCTGATCGGGGTGATCGGCGGCGACCAGGCCGGACGTCCGGCCGATGATCACCGTTTCGCCGTTCCCTCCGATGACATACGCTCCCGAAAGTCGCCGTGATCCGCGCGGTGGGCCACGAGACCCAGGGCACAGGAGCCGATGACGTACCGACGTGAAACCGGTCTGCCGGGAGCCGCGGCCGGCGCGGCGGCGGCGACGGCGGCCCGGGCGGGCGGCACCTGGGACTCGGCCCTGTCCTCCGGGGAGTTCGCGGCGATCAGGAGCGTCGGCTTCGACCCGGTCGGGCAGGTGCTCGGCACCGCGGTCTTCTCCATCGGCTTCACCGGCCTCTGGGGCTGCCCGGGCGCCTGGTCGGCGGCGGCGGACGGCGCCAAGGAGCCCTCCCTGGCCTGGACTTCGTCCTTCGCCCCGCTGGTCAGGGCGATGTACGCGGCCCGACGCCTCGCGCTGGCACGGGCGGTGGAGGAGTGCCGCGCGCTCGGCGGCGACGGGATCGCCGGAGTGGAGCTCCGGGTCAGCGAATTCACGCCGGAGACGCTGGAGTTCACCGCCCTCGGCACCGCCGTCCGGGCCCGCTCGCGCGTCCGGCCCCGCCAGCCCTTCACCTCGCACCTGGGCGGCCAGGACTTCGCCAAGCTCCTGAACGACGGCCGGATTCCCACCGGACTCGTCCTCGGCATCGCGCTGGAGAACCGGCACGACGACTGGCGCACCTCCCGCCGGACCCGCTGGACCGCCGGGAACCAGGAGGTCGACGGCTACACCCTGCTGATCGGCCAGGCCCGCCGGAAGGCCCGCGACCAGCTGGCCCGCGACGCGGCGAAGCACGGTGGCGACGGGGTCGTGCTGGACGAGCTGGAGCTGACGGTGGACGAGAACCTGTGCCCCAACTACGGGTACTCCCGCGACCTCGTCGCCGAGGCGCTCGCTCTCGGCACCTCCATCACCCGGTTCAGCCGCTCCGAGCGGCCCGCCGGACCCCGACCACTGACCATCATGAGACTGGAGCGCGAACACTGACATGACCGAGCGAACGGAGCGGGAACGGGCCGCGCAATCCGCACGGCCGGCCGCGGAGGGTGTGTCCGAGGACGCGATGCGGCGGCTGGCACGGCTCCAGCCGGGAGAGAAGGGCGCGCTCTTCACCTCCGACCTGACGGTGAACGAGTTCCTGCTGGTGCGGGAGGCCGGCTTCCGCCCGCTCGGCCTGGTCCTCGGCTCCTCGGTCTACCACGTCGGCATCCAGCTCGGCCGGTGGTCGAAGAACCAGGAGCTGACCAAACTGTCCGCAGCCATGTACGAGGCGCGCGAGCTGGCGATGAGCCGGATGGAGGCGGAGGCGGCCGCGCTGGGGGCCGACGGGATCGTGGGGGTGCGCCTCGACATCGAGTTCAAGGAATTCGGCTCCGACATAGCCGAGTTCATCGCGGTCGGCACGGCGGTGAAGGCGGACGGCGCGGACCCCGGGCCGGGCGGGACCTGGCTCAACAACAAGGGCCGGCCGTTCACTTCGGACCTGTCCGGCCAGGACTTCTGGACGCTGATCCGGGCCGGGTACGCACCCCTGGACATGGTCATGGGCTCGTGCGTCTACCACGTGGCGCACCAGCGCTTCACCCAGGCGCTGGGCACCACGGGCCGCAACGTCGAGATCGAGCCGTTCACCCAGGCCCTCTACAACGCGCGCGAGCTGGCGATGAGCCGCATGCGTGCGGAGGGCGAGGCGCTGGAGGCCGAGGGGATCGTGGCGGTCCGGCTGAACCAGCACGCGCACACCTGGGGAGGGCACACCACCGAGTTCTTCGCCATCGGGACCGCGGTGCGCCCGATCCGCGAGGACCACGTCATCGACCGGCCGTCCCTGGTCCTGAGTCTCGATGCCTGACGCCCCGGTGCCCGACATGGAAGTGGAACTGCTCGCGGCGGCGCTGCGCCAGGACAGCTCGGACCTGCACCTCTACGTCAACGTGCTGTCGGCAAGGCTGGTGGACTCGCTGCCGCCCGGCGCCGTACGGATCAGGCGCCGCCGGTCCCTCGCGCAGCGGGTGGCCGGGCGCGAGGGACCGGTGGCCGAACTGGACGTCACGCTCGGGGAGCGGCGGCTCTCGCTGCGGACGGACCGGGGCCGGGTGACCGGGGAGATCTCCCACGAGGTGCGGGGCATCGTGCTCTCCCGGCGCGAGGTGGACTTCGACGAGTGGATCGACGCCCTGGCCCGGGCCCTGGCCGACGCCGCGGCCTCGAACGCCCGGGCCCGTGCGGCCGTCGAGCGCTTCCTGGCCTGACCCGTCAGGCCGGCGGCCGGCTCTCCACCCTGTCCCCCCGCCCCACCGGCGGGCCGTGGTGCGCCGGATAGTCGGCGGTGTCCGGAGCCTTCGGCAGCCGCCACTTCGACAGGACCCGGACCATCGTGACGGGGTCGAGCAGGGTGCCCGGCGAACTGGTCAGCGACAGCACTCCGAAGAAGCGGGCGGCGATCGCCGGATCGGTGTTGGCTCCCGCGACCACCCGGGCCATGTAGCGCTGCAGGATCCGTGTCGCCCGGTCCGGCGGCGGCCCGTCCGTCACCGGGTACCGCAAGTCCTCGCTGGTGGCGATCTGCCAGGGCACGGCGGCGGCCGCCGTGGTCCTGCGCTGGATCCGGCGGGAGGCGGCGGCGATCTGCCCCGGGTTCAGGGTCCGGATCTCCTTGGCCAGGGCCTCCGCGGCGAGCGCGGCGACCGTCATGCCGTGCCCGTACACGGGGTTGAACCGGCAGGCGGCGTCGCCGAGGACCACGAAGCCGGCCGGCCAGCGCTCCAGGCGCTCGTAGTGCCGCCATTCGTTGGCCGTGCCCCGGAAGGCGGTGGGCGCGGAGAGCGGGGTCGCGTCGCGGATGGCGTCGTACAGGGCCGGGCTGCGCAGGCTCCGGGCGAACGTGAAGAACTCCTCGTCCTTGACGGGCGGGGCGTGCTTGCCGTTGCCGATGAGGGTCACCAGCCAGCGGTCTCCGTCCTGCGGCATCAGTACCCCGCCGCGCGGGATGTCGGGGCGGCCCTGCACGTACATGCCCTGCCAGCGCCGTCCCGGATCCACGGGGATCGCGAAGTAGCGGCTGGAGTAGCCGAGATGGGAGTCGTAGCGGGTGACTTCCGGGGCCGGGTGGCCGAGCTCCGTGAGCCAGGCGGTGGCCTTGGAGGTGCGTCCTGTCGCGTCGACGACGAGGCGCGCGGCCAGCCGCTCGCCGTCCCGCAGCTCCACGCCCGTCACCGAGCGGCCGTCCGGCCCGGCCGTGAGCCCGGTGGCCGGGGTGCCGGCCCGGACCCGGATGCGCCCGTCGCGCAGCACCTCGCGGCGCACCGTCCGGTCCAGCAACTCCCGGCTCGCGAGCAGGACTCTGGCTCCGGACACCGGACCGAACCAGTCGGCCGGGCTCAGCCAGAGGAAGTCGCGCGGCGAGTCGAGGAGGTGGGCCCCGGCGTCCACCAGTTCGCCGGTGATTCCCGGCAGCATCAGTTCGATCAGGTCCACGCCCCGCGACCACAGCACGTGCGCGTGCCGGGACTGCGGCAGTCCGGGCCGGAACACCGCTTCGCCCTGCGGCAGTTCGTCCCGCTCGATCACGGTGACCCGGGGGAACCGCCGCGCGAGCACCCGTGCGGCCAGCAGTCCCGCCATGCCCGCGCCGAGGACCACCGCATGGTCCCCGGCCTGCGGGTCCGCCCGCGAACCGGCCTGGGGGCCGGCCTGCGGGTCGGCCCGCGAGTGGGTCGTGCGTGGGTGGTTGTCCGTAGCGTCGTCGTCCATGCCGCCGAGTGTGCTGCGGGCGCCCGGTCCGGGTCAGGGCCCGGACGGGGCGCCCGGAGGCTTCCCGGGGGCACACGGTCTCATACCGGGGCGCGCCCGCCGGAGCGGGAGCGGCGGGCCGGCGGGACCGGGCGGGATCAGGGGCACAGGACGGTCCAGGTGACCTTCACGTGCCCGCCGTCGTCCCCGTAGAAATCGCTGGTACGGGCACCGGGCTGGTCGGTGTACGGATCCCAGGCCACCGTGCCCCGGGCGACCAGGTCGTCGGCCGAGGAGGCGTCGTAGTCCGAGAGGTACACGCCGATCTCGACCGGTCCGGGGCCGTACGTCGCTCCCGAGCCGATCCGCTGGTAGAAGTACGGATCGGGGTTGCTGCGGTTGCCCTGGTTGGGGAAGGTCGACGGGTCCGAGCCGGAGCGCGACCAGACGGCGGTGCGCGTACCGTCGCCGGTCCGGACCGCGATGTCACCGTAGAGCGCGGGGCGGGTCGTACCGTCGTCGAAGTAGGTCAGCTCCGCCTGGTCCACGCGGACCCGGCAGGCGGGTACGCCCTGTACGGGGGTGACGGTGTAGGTCACGGAGGCCTCGCCGCCGTCCACGCCGAGCATTCTCGCGGTGAAGCGGCCGAAGCCGAGGGCCGGGTCCCAGTGGACGCGGCCGGCGGCCATCACGTCGTCGTTGTTCCCGGCGGAGTAGTCGGCGTCGTTGAGGTGGACGGAGACCGTCGCCTCGCCGCCGAAGGTCTGGCTCCGGGTGGAGTCGTCGAGCCCGAACCACGGGTCGTGGTCCGGGAAGGCCGTGGCCCCGGCCCGGTCCCGGTGCCACAGGGTGCGGGCGGTCCCGTCGGTGGTGAGGGTGAGGCCGTCGTAGAGCTCGGGGCCGTTCTCTCCGGTGGAGGTGAACCGGGCCGAGTCGACGGTGATGCGGAACGGGCCGCTCTTCAGGTCGACTTGGGTGACCGGGTCCTTGGAGAACTCGGCGACGATCTGCCGGCGGACCCAGTCGTTGCCGAGCAGCCCGTAGTGCGAGGGGCAGCCGCTGTCGCCGACCGGCAGGACGTGGTTGACGGCGCCGGCCAGCTCGGTGGAGTGCGGGGCACGGCTGTCGCCAGGCGGGATCTGCTGGTCGCAGGTGGAACTGAAGGTGGTGTAGCGGGTGGCGCCCGGGGTCTCGTCGCCCGCGTTGAGGGAGCCCAGGAAGGCGCTGCCGGGGGTCATGTCGGCGAGCGAGGCGGCGTGGATGTCGCAGAAGGTGGCGAAGGGGCCGCAGGGTGCGGCGTCCCCCGCCCCGTGGTTGGGGCCGCCGAGCGAGACCCAGGCGCGGACCCGGGAACTCCCTCCGTCCTTCAGGTACTTCCGGGTGAGCAGCGAGCCCATGCTGTGGGCGACGACGTCGACCGGGCGGCTGCCGAACCGCTCGCTGAGGAAGGCCCCGAAGCGGGCGGCGTTGGAGTCGTTGGTGGCGGCCCAGTCGTAGCCGAACTCGGCGAGGTCACTGGAGAGCCAGCCCTGGGAGTGCAGATAGTCCTCCAGGCCGTCGAGGGAGGACGCGGTGTCCCCGTAGCCGTGGACGAGGACGACCGGCGTACGCCGCTCGGCGCGGGCGGCGGCGGCCTGCGCAGCCGGGGCGGCGAGGAGGGCCGCGACGAGCGCGGCGGCGAGGGCTACGAGCAGCGTGAACAGCAGGGGCACGGGCAGGGCGGATCTGCGCATGGCTCTCCCAGGGGATGCGACTCGGCAGCCTGAAGTGACTGGCGAGTAGCAAGCTAGCCCCCGGGGATTCAGCGCGATAGGGATGTGTACGAGACTCCGGTGAGCTTTTCGGAGGCGCTCCAGAGCCGTTCGCCGGACTTGTCGTCCAGGGTCCATTTCGCCCGCCAGGAACGGGTGGGCGCGCCGCGGACGCTGAACCGCGGCCCGATGAACTCGTCCGGCCGGACCCCGGGCGCGGTCGCCGCGTACAGGGTGGGCAGCGCGCCGGAGGCGGCGGACTGGGCGAGGACACCGTTGCCGATGAGGATGCCGAGGCCGTTGGCGGCGACGGCGATGCGCGAGGTGAGGGTGGTGCCCGCCTGCGGGGCCGCGGCGACGTGCAGGTTGGTGGAGGCGTAGCCGGGGTGGGCGGCGGCCGCGACGATCCCGGATCCGGCGGTCGCGAGCCTCCGGGCGAGCTCGTGGGTGAAGAGGAGGTTCGCGGTCTTGGAACGGCCGTAGGCGATCCAGCGCCGGTAGTTCCGCTCGCCGTTGAGGTCCTCGTGGTCCACGTCCCCGAACATGTGGAAACCGCTGGAGAGGTTGACGACCCGGGCGCCGGGCGCGGCGGCGAGGAGCTGGGGCAGGAGCAGCCCGGTGAGGGCGAAGTGGCCCAGGTGGTTGACCCCGAACTGCGTCTCGAAGCCGTCGGCGGTCCGTCCGTACGGCAGGGCCATCACGCCGGCGTTGTTGACGAGGAGGTCGAGGCTGCCGTGCCGGCGAGCGTAGGCCTGTGCGAACTCCCTTACGGTGCCCAGGTCCGCGAGGTCCAGTGGCATGAACTGCACGTCGGCACCGGGGACTTCGGCGCGCAGCCCGATTTCGACGGCCCGGCCGCGGGAGGCGCTCCGGCAGGCCAGCACCACGGAGGCGCCGTGGCGGGCGAGTTCGCGGGCCGCGAAGTAGCCGATCCCGCTGTTCGCTCCGGTGATCACGGCTGTGCGGCCGCTCTGGTCCGGTATGTGCGCAGCCTTCCAGCCCGGCATGCCGACTCCTCCTCGCCCCTGCGGCCCCCGTCGGGCCGCGGCCCCCGCACCCTACTCCCGGGGTCCCCCCCGGGGGCCCCGCCCCCGGCCGCACACCGCTGCGCGGGCCGGAGTCCCCCACCCACCCTTCCCCCCTTCCGGGCGCTGCCCGGACCCGTCCTGGGGCTCCGCCCCGGACCCCCGGGGAACAGGGGAAGGGCCGGTCGGGGTCTCCACCCCCGCAGCGGGATGCCCGAGGGCCTGGCCGGGGGGCCAGGGGTCCCGGCCAGGGGTCCCGGCCGGGGGCGCCGCCGGGAGCAGTAGGCTGCGGGTCCATCCCCTTCCCGTACTCCGAGGATCCGCGCAGTGAGCTCCGCACCGCCACCGCCCCCCGTACCCGTGTCGGTCGTCGGCCTCGGCGCCGACGGCTGGGACGGGCTGACCGCCCCCGCCCGGGCCGCGCTGGCCGGGGCCGAGGTGCTGATCGGCGGGCCCCGGCAGCTGGAGCTGCTGCCCCGCGATGCGTGCGGCGGGGCCCGGGTGGCCTGGCCGAGCCCGCTGCGCCCGGCCGTGCCGAAGCTGATGGCGGAGCACGCCGGCCGCCGCATCGCGGTGCTGGCCAGCGGCGACCCGATGTTCTACGGGATCGGCCGCGCCCTGTCCGAGGAGCTCGGGCCGGGCGCCCTGCACGTCCTGCCGCACCCCTCCTCCGTGTCCTACGCCTGCGCCCGCCTCGGCTGGCCGGTGGAGGACACCGAGGTGGTCACCGTCGTCGGCCGCCCGGTGGCCCGGCTCTCGGCCGCGCTGTACGAGGGCCGGCGCGTGCTGGTGCTGAGCCCCGGAGCGGTGACCCCGAACGAGATCGCCGCTCTGCTTCGGGAGCGGGGCTTCGGCCCCAGCCGGATGCGGGTCCTGGAACAGCTCGGCTCCGAGCACGAGGACGCGTACGAGGGCTTCGCCCACAGCTGGGAGCACCCGCCCGGCGATCGCCTCAACGTGGTCGCCGTCGACTGCCGCCGCGACCCCGCCGCCCCCGCACCCCGCCTCGGCGCGACCCCCGGCCTGCCCGACCGCGCCTACGAGCACGACGGCCAGCTCACCAAGCGCCACGTCCGCGCCGCCACCCTGTGCGCACTCGCCCCCGCCCCCGGCGAACTGCTGTGGGACATCGGCGGCGGCTCCGGCTCCATCGGCATCGAGTGGATGCGTACGCACCCCTCCTGCCGCGCCGTGACCGTGGAGCGGGTGGCCGAGCGGGCAGCGCGGATCACCCGTAACGCGGCGGCGCTCGGCGTCCCCGGCCTGCGCGTGGTCACCGGCGCCGCACCCGGGGCGCTCGCCGGGCTGCCGGCCCCCGACGCGGTGTTCATCGGCGGTGGCCTGACCGCCCCGGGCCTGCTCGACGCGGCCTGGGAGGCGCTGGCCCCCGGTGGCCGGCTCGTGGTCAACACCGTCACCCTGGAGTCGGAGGCGGTGCTCACCGACCGCTACCGCCGCCACGGCGGCGAACTGGTGAAACTGGCCGTCGCGCACGCCGTACCGGTCGGCGGTTTCACGGGCTGGCGCCAGGCGATGCCCGTCACCCAGTGGTCGGTCACCAAGCCCCATCCCGAAACAGCCCCGACAGCCACGACCGCCACAACGGCCGTACTCCCCGAAATGGTGGATCAGACGATATGACCGTGTACTTCATCGGTGCGGGCCCCGGCGCCGCCGACCTGATCACGGTGCGCGGCGCCCGGACGCTGGCCGCGGCGCCCGTATGCCTGTACGCGGGCAGCCTGGTCCCGCGCGAACTGCTCGCCGAGTGCCCGGCCGGCGCCCGCCTGATCGACACCGCTCGGCTGAACCTCGACGAGATCGTCGAGGAGTGCGTACGCGCGCACGCGGCCGGCCAGGACGTGGCGCGGCTCCACTCCGGCGACCCCTCCATCTTCAGTGCCGTCGCCGAGCAGATGCGGCGGCTCGACGCGGCCGGCATCCCCTACGAGGTCGTCCCCGGCGTCCCCGCCTTCGCCGCGGCCGCCGCGGCGCTGAAGCGGGAGCTGACCGTCCCCACCGTGGGCCAGACCGTGATCCTGACCCGGATCGCCCAGCAGGCCACGCCGATGCCGCCCGGCGAGGACCTGGCCACGCTGGGCCGCAGCGGTGCGCTGCTGGTGCTGCACCTGGCCACCCGCTACGTCGACCGGGTCGTGGACGAACTGCTGCCGCACTACGGGGCCGAGTGTCCGGTGGCGGTGGTCGCGATGGCCAGCCGCCCCGACGAGCTGATCCTGCGCGGGTCGCTGGCCGACATCGCCGCACAGGTGAAGGAGGCCGGGCTGGTCCGCACCGCCGTCATCCTGGTGGGCCGCACCCTGGGCGCCGAGCAGTTCCGCGACAGCCACCTGTACTCCGCCGAGCGCGACCGGCATGCCTGCTGATCCTCCCGGTCCCGGGCACTCCTCCGGCCGGCCCCACGTCCTGATCCTCGGCGGCACCACCGAGGCCCGCCGCCTGGCCCAGTCGCTGACCGGCGGCGGGGACTCGCCCTACCGAGTGACCACCTCACTGGCCGGCCGGGTCGCCGCCCCGGTGCTCCCGCCGGGCGGGACCCGGATCGGCGGCTTCGGCGGACCGGCCGGGCTCGCGGAGTGGATCGCCGCCCACCGGGTCACGCACCTGGTCGACGCCACGCACCCCTTCGCCGAGCGGATGAGCTTCAACGCGGCCCGGGCGGCCGCACTTTCGGGTGTCCCGCTGCTCGCGCTGCGCCGCCCCGGATGGAGCCCGGGCCCCGGGGACGACTGGCACGTCGCGGACTCGCTCGCCGGGGCCGCGGCCCTGCTGCCGGGTCTCGGCTCCCGCGTATTCCTGACCACCGGCCGGATGGGACTGCACAGTTTCGCGCACCTCACCGAGCCCTGGTTCCTGGTGCGTTCGGTGGATCCGCCCGACGGACCGGTGCCGCCTCGACTCGAAGTGCTGCTCGCCCGGGGCCCGTTCGCCCTGGACGACGAGCGGGAGCTGCTCGCGCGGCACCGCGTCGACCTCCTGGTCACCAAGGACAGCGGCGGCTCCGCAACCGCTCCCAAGCTGACCGCCGCCCGCGAGGCCGGCATCCCCGTCCTGGTGGTGAGCCGGCCGCCGGTACCGCAGGGGGTCGCGGCGGCGGAGTCCGTCGATGCGGCGGTGCGGTGGCTGGGCGGGGCCGGGGTTCCGGCACAGGACGACCGGGTGCGGTGACCCGGCCCACGGGACGCCTCCGCAGCAGCCGCCTACCCTTCTCGGCATGAGCACCACCACGCTGCTGATTCACAACGGCTCCGCCGCGCCCGACGCCCCGGTCACCCGCGTCGGCGGCCTTCCGCTGGCACCGGCCGGAACGCCGTGGCCCACCTGTACGGCCTGTTCCGGGCCGCTCCAGTTCATCGCCCAGATCGTCCTCGACGACGGGCGCGGGGTCCTCGCCGTCTTCATGTGCGCGAACCGTCCGGGCCGGTGCGAGGCCTGGAGCGCCACCGCGGGCGGCAACCGCGCGTACCTCTTCCCGCCGGCGGCCGCGCTGACGCCGATGCCGCTGCCCGTGCTCCCGGCCGCCGGCGCCGGGGACGTCCGGCAGCTCGGGGCGGTCCGTACGGTCGAGCGCGCGGAGGTGCCGGAGGAGTACCGGTCCGCCGCCACGGCCTGGTCCGCACGGAGCGGGCGCCCGGTGGGCGAGGTGCTCGGACAGCTCGGCGGCGCCCCCGACTGGCTCCAGGCCGACGAGACGCCGGACTGCCCCGGCTGCGGCGTCCCGATGGGTTTCACCGCCCAGCTGGAAGAGGGTCCGGACCCGGGCACCGCTCCCGACTTCGGTGCCGGCAGCGCCTACGCGTACGCATGCGAGCCCTGCGGCCGGGCCGCGTTCCTCTGGCAGTGCTGACCCCGGACGGCGGTACTGACACCGCCGAAGCCACGGAACGCGCCCGGTGCGCCGGTCAGGCCTCCGGGACCTCCGGGTAGCGGCGCGGGGTCCAGGTCACCCTGGTGCCGTCGCCGCGCTCGGTGACCCGCGTCTGCGAGGAGCCGATCAGCAGCAGCGTCCGCATGTCCACCTCGCCCGGCTCCAGCGTGGCCAGCGTCACGACGCGGACCGACTGTTCGGGGCCGCCCACGTCGCGGGCGACGACCACCGGGGTCTGCGGCGGGCGCAGTTCCAGGAGCAGGTCGCGGGCCTTCTCCACCTGCCAGGTACGGCTGCGCGAGCCCGGGTTGTACAGGGCGAGGACCAGGTCGGCGCGCGCCGCTGCGGCCAGCCGCTCGGCGATGACCTCCCAGGGCTTGAGGCGGTCCGAGAGCGAGATGGTCGCGTAGTCGTGGCCGAGCGGGGCGCCGGCCGCGGCCGCCGCCGCGTTGGCCGCCGTCACGCCGGGCAGCACCCGTACCGGCACCTCGCGGTACGGGTCCTGCGCCGCGACCTCCAGGACCGCGGTGGCCATGGCGAAGACCCCGGGGTCGCCGCCGGAGACCACGGCCACCCGGTGGCCGCGCCGGGCCAGGTCGAGGGCGAACTCGGCGCGCTCCGACTCGACCTTGTTGTCCGAGCCGTGCCGGATCTGGCCCGGCCTGGCCGGGACCCGGTCCAGGTACGTCGTGTACCCGACCAGCACCTCGGCGTCGGCCAGCACCCGCCGGGTCTCGGCGGTCAGCCACAGCGGCCCGGCCGGGCCGGTCCCGACGACGGCGACCTCGCCCGGTCCGGAAGGCATGCTGCCCGGGTTGCCGATCCGGCTGGGCACCACCGCGACGGCGAAGTACGGCACGCTGCCGGGGTCGGTGTCGGCCAGCCGGCCGGTCCGCTCCCCCGGCATCGTCGCGCGCTCCACGTAGCGCGCCTCGGCGAGCCGCCCGCTGTTCTCCATGGCCCGCCGCACGGCGGGGAAGGTGCGGCCGAGCTTCATCACGACCGCCGAGTCGGTGGCGGCGAGGCGCGCCGTGAGCTCCTCCTCGGAGAGGGTGCCGGGCAGGATCGTCAGCACCTCCTCGCCCTCCACGAGGGGGGTGCCGAGCCGCGCGGCGGCGGCGCTCACCGAGGTCACCCCGGGGATCACCTCGGCCTCGTAGCGGTCGGCGAGCCGCTTGTGCATGTGCATGTACGAGCTGTAGAAGAGCGGGTCGCCCTCAGCGAGCACGGCGACGGTGCGGCCGGCGTCCAGGTGGACGGCGAGCCGGGCGGCGGAGGCCTCGTAGAACTCCTCCATCGCACCCTGGTAGCCGCCGGGGTGATCGGTGGTCTCGGTGGTGACCGGGTAGACCAGCGGCTCCTCGACGTGGTCCGCGCGCAGGTGCTTCGCGGCGATCGAGCGGGCGATCGAGCGGCCGTGCCGGGCGGAGTGGTACGCGACGACGTCGGCCTCCGCGATCACCTCGACGGCGCGCAGCGTCATCAGCGACGGGTCACCGGGACCGAGCCCGACTCCGTACAGCTTGCCGGCGGTTGCGGCGCCCGCGGCGCTTCCCTCGGCTCCGGCCGTTCCCCCGGCTCCGGCCGTTGCACTGCTCCCGGCGCTCATTCGGCCACGCTCGCGATGGCGTTGACGGCGGCCGCGGCCATGGCGCTGCCGCCGCGCCGGCCCCGCACGATCAAGTGGTCGAGCCCGGAGGCGTGTTCGGCGAGGGCGTCCTTGGACTCGGCGGCGCCGATGAAGCCGACGGGGACGCCGATGACGGCGGCGGGCCGCGGCGCGCCCTCCTCGATCATCTCCAGCAGCCGGAAGAGCGCGGTCGGCGCGTTCCCGACGGCGATCACCGAGCCCTCCAACAGCCCGCGGTCCCGCCAGACTTCGAGGGCGGCGGCGCTGCGCGTCGTCCCCATCTTCGCGGCGAGCTCCGGCACGGCCGGGTCGGAGAGGGTGCAGATCACCTCGTTGCCGGCGGGCAGCCGCTTGCGGGTGACCCCGCTGGCGACCATCTGCACGTCGCACAGGATCGGCGCGCCGCCCTCCAGGGCGGCGCGTGCCCGCAGCACGACGTCGGGGGTGTAGCCCAGGTCCCGTGTCAGGTCGGTCATTCCGCAGGCGTGAATCATGCGCACCGCGACCTGTGCGACCGAGGCGGGCAGCCCGGAGAGGTCCGCCTCGGCGCGGATCGTGGCAAAGGACTGGCGGTAGATCTCTGCGCCGTCCTTCTCGTACTCAAACACGGTGTACTCGCTCATTTCTTCACTGCGTCCACGGACATGGGGAGTCGGCTGCGCGCGTCGGCCACAGCCACTGCAAGTTCACGGGGTGCCACCGGGTCCGCGCCGATCACGTACCCGCCGGGCGTGGCCACCACGTCCACCCAGGCGGTGCCGCGCGGGTGGCCGCAGCGGCGTTCGCACCCGGACCAGTGCACGGGCAGCGGGCCCCGCGCCAGCTCTACGACGGCTCGCGCGTCGGCGCGTACGTCGGCGAGGGACTTGGCGCAGCCGGGCCGGCCGGTGCAGGCTGTGACGGACTCCCACGGCCCGCCGGGCGCGGTGACGAGCCCGCGGGCGGCGACCGCGCTGACGGCGGCAGCGGCAACGCCGGCCGTGACGACGATGCTGCGCCAGGGGGTGATCCGCAGCTCGCCGGGCAGCTCCCGCCACTGCGCGGTGGTGAGCCGGCCGAGCGGCACCAGTACGCAGAGCGCGGCGCCGTGCGGGCCGGGTGCGGGCGGCGGGCAGAAGGGGCGCGGCGCCTGGGGCAGGTACCGCGCGGGGATGCCGGACGCGAGCAGCCGAACCGTCAGCTCCTGCGCTCCCAGGGCGGATCCGGCGGGCAGTTCGGCGACGCGCCAGGCGCGGGTGCCGGCGTCCGAGGCGGCGTCGAGGAAGCAGTGGGCGGCGGCCAGCGCGGCCGCGGGCGCGTCCACCGAGGCCACCTCGACCGCGTCAGGGGCGGCGCCGAGCCGGACGAGCACCCGGTCATCGGGCTGCGCGAGCAGGGTCACGTCGGGGTCGAGGGCGGCGACGTCCCCGCGCCCGTCGTCGACGGCGAACAGGAACCGGCCGGACAGGGCCGCGGCCTTCGGGTCCGCGCAGAGCGTCCGGTCCAGGGCGCGCACCGGGGCGGGGTCCGCCAGTGGGCTGGCGACGATGTTCCGGATCCGCTCGTGCGAGGGCGCGGGCAGCAGCCCGGCCGCGACCAGCAGCTCCGCGAGCCCGGCGCCGCACCCGTCGGCGAGGCCCCGCAGCTGGACGTTGCCCCGCGAGGTGAGTTCCAGGTGCCCGTCGCCGAACCGGTCGGCGGCGCTCGCCAGCGCGGCTGCCTGCGCGGCGTCGAGCAGTCCGCCCGGGATCCGGATCCGGGCCAGGTGGCCGTCGTCCGCCGCGTGCAGCCGCAGCGCGCCGGGGCATGCGTCACCACGGTCCCGTATGACGGGTTCGTCGCGCGCCGGGGCGGCGGATGGGGGCGTGGGCATGGCGGCGAGCATACCCACGATTGTGCGCCCGCCCCCTGTGTCCATCGCCACCCCGAACCCCCCGGGACCGGCCCCACCACCTGCACCGGCCCCACTCACCGGCCCCACCCGCCGAACCCGTCCCACAGCCCCGCCGGGCCCCCGCCCAGGGCCCCGTACCCGGCCACGCACCCGCGCACCCGGGCCCCCTAGGATGGCCTCGGCGGCCAACAGGACGCCATCGCCGAGGACGGCGACATGGGAGGAAGCCCGGTGTGATTCCGGCGCGGTCCCGCCACTGTGAATCCGCGCGGCCCCGCCCGCCGGACGAGCCAGGAACTCCCGCCGTCCTCACTGCCCGGGGCGCGGAAACCCCGAGGAAGGCCTGCCGCCGCATGATCCTGCTGCTGTCGACGTCCGACACCGATCTGCTCAGCGCTCGCGCCGCCGCCGACGGCCCCGTCCCGTACCGGTTCGCGAACCCCTCACGCCTTCCCCTCGACGACCTCCCCGGTCTCCTCGACGGCGTCGACCTGGTCGTCGTACGCCTCCTCGGGGGCTTGCGCGCCTGGCAGGACGGCCTGGACCTGCTCCTCGCCCCGGACCAGACCCGCCCGGTGGTCGTCCTGACCGGCGAACAGGCTCCCGACGCACAGCTGATGGAAGCCTCGACGGTCCCGATCGGCATCGCCGCCGAGGCCCACGGCTACCTCGCCCACGGCGGCCCGGCCAACCTGGACCAGCTGGCGCGCTTCCTCTCCGACACCGTGCTGCTGACCGGTCACGGTTTCGAGCCCCCGGCGGCGTCCCCCACCTGGGGCCCGCTGGAGCGGACGGCCGGGCGGACCACCGGCCCCAAGATCGCCGTGCTGTACTACCGCGCGCACCAGATGAGCGGCAACACCGCCTTCGTGCACTCGCTCTGCGAGGCGATCGAGGCCCACGGCGCCCAGCCGCTCCCCCTCTTCGTCTCCTCGCTGCGCACCCCGGAGCCGGAGCTGATCGTGGAGCTGGAGTCGGCCGACGCGGTGGTCACCACCGTCCTCGCCGCCGGCGGCACCAAGCCCGCCACCGCCTCGGCGGGCGGTGACGACGAGTCCTGGGACGCGGGCGCGCTCGCCGGCCTCGGCGTACCGATCCTCCAGGCCCTGTGCCTGACCGGCTCGCGCAGCGCCTGGGAGGAGAACGACGAGGGCCTGTCCCCGCTCGACGCCGCCACCCAGGTCGCCGTGCCGGAGTTCGACGGCCGTCTGATCACCGTCCCGTTCTCCTTCAAGGAGCTGGACGAGGACGGGCTGCCCGCCTACGTCGCGGACCCCGAGCGGGCCGCCCGCGTGGCCGGCATCGCCGTGCGTCACGCCCGGCTGCGGCACATCGAGCGCCGCGACAAGCGGATCGCGCTCGTCCTGTCGGCGTACCCCACCAAGCACTCGCGCATCGGCAACGCGGTCGGCCTGGACACCCCGGCGAGCGCCGTGGAACTGCTGCGCACGCTCATCGCGGGCGGCTACGACTTCGGCCCCGTCGAGGACGTCCCGGGTCTGGTCTCCGGTGACGGCGACGAGCTGATCCGCGCCCTGATCGAGGCCGGCGGCCACGACCAGGACTGGCTCACCGAGGAGCAGTTGGCCCGCAACCCGGTCCGGATCCCGGCCGCCGACTACAAGCGCTGGTTCGCCGAGCTCCCCGCCGAGCTGCGGGACAGCGTCGAACGGCACTGGGGCGAGGCCCCGGGCAACATGTTCGTGGACCGCTCGGCCAACCCCGAGGGCGACATCGTGCTGGCGGCCCTGCGCCGCGGCAACCTCCTCATCCTGATCCAGCCGCCGCGCGGTTTCGGCGAGAACCCGATCGCGATCTACCACGACCCGGACCTGCCGCCCTCGCACCACTACCTGGCCGCGTACCGCTGGATCCAGGCCCGTGCCGAGGACGGCGGTTTCGGCGCCGACGCGATGATCCACCTGGGCAAGCACGGCAATCTGGAGTGGCTGCCCGGCAAGAACGCGGGTCTGTCGGCGGCCTGCGCCCCCGACGCCGCGCTCGGCGACCTGCCGCTGATCTACCCGTTCCTGGTCAACGACCCGGGTGAGGGCACCCAGGCCAAGCGCCGTGTGCACGCCACCCTGGTCGACCACCTGGTGCCGCCGATGGCGCGCGCGGAGTCGTACGGCGACATCGCCCGCCTGGAGCAGCACCTGGACGAGTACGCCCAGATCTCGGCGATGGACCCGGCGAAGCTGCCGGCGATCCGCGCGCAGATCTGGACGCTGATCCAGGCCGCGAAGCTGGACCACGACCTGGGTCTGGAGCAGCGCCCCGACGACGAGGGCTTCGACGACTTCCTGCTGCACGTCGACGGCTGGCTGTGCGAGATCAAGGACGCCCAGATCCGCGACGGTCTGCACGTGCTGGGCGGCGCCCCGACCGGGGACGCCCGCGTCAACCTGGTCCTGGCGATCCTGCGCGCCCGCCAGATCTGGGGCGGCACGACCGCGCTCCCGGGCCTGCGCGAGGCGCTCGGCCTGGATGAGTCCGCGGCCACCCGCACCACCGCCGACGAGGCGGAGGAGACGGCGCGCGCTCTGGTGCAGGCGATGGAGGACGCGCACTGGGCGCCGGAGGCGGTGGCTTCGGTCGCCGCCGGGTACTCCACCGACGTGGCGGCCGTACTGGACTTCGCGGCCCGCGAGGTCGTCCCCCGCCTGGCCGGCACCACCGACGAGATCGCCCACGTCGTCAGCGCCCTGGACGGCGCCTTCGTTCCGGCGGGCCCCTCCGGCTCCCCGCTGCGCGGCCTGGTCAACGTCCTGCCGACCGGCCGCAACTTCTACTCGGTCGACCCGAAGGCCGTCCCCTCCCGCCTCGCCTGGGAGACCGGTCAGGCCCTGGCCGACTCGCTGCTGACCCGCTACCGCACGGACAACGGCGAATGGCCCGCGTCCGTGGGCCTGTCCCTGTGGGGCACGAGCGCGATGCGCACCTCGGGCGACGACGTGGCCGAGGCCATGGCACTGCTGGGTGTCCGCCCGGTCTGGGACGAGGCCTCGCGCCGCGTCACCGGCCTGGAGCCGATCCCGCTCGCCGAACTCGGACGTCCGCGCATCGATGTGACCCTGCGCATCTCGGGCTTCTTCCGTGACGCGTTCCCGCACGTCATCGGACTGCTCGACGACGCGGTGCGGCTGGCGGCCTCGCTGGAGGAGCCCGCGGAGGACAACTTCGTACGCGCCCACGCGCAGGCGGACCTGGCCGTGCACGGTGACGAGCGCCGGGCCACGACCCGCATCTTCGGATCGCGCCCGGGCACGTACGGCGCGGGCATCCTGCAGCTGATCGACTCCCGCGACTGGCGCACCGACGCCGACCTCGCGGAGGTCTACACGGTGTGGGGCGGGTACGCGTACGGCCGTGGTCTCGAAGGGCGTCCGGCACGCGAGGAGATGGAGACCGCCTACAAGCGGATCACGGTCGCGGCCAAGAACACGGACACCCGTGAACACGACATCGCCGACTCCGACGACTACTTCCAGTACCACGGCGGCATGGTGGCCACCGTACGCGCGCTGCGCGGCACGGCCCCCGAGGCGTACATCGGTGACTCGACCCGTCCCGAGACGGTCAAGACCCGCACGCTGGTCGAGGAGACCTCCCGCGTCTTCCGCGCCCGCGTGGTGAACCCGAAGTGGATCGAGGCGATGCGCCGCCACGGGTACAAGGGGGCGTTCGAGCTCGCCGCCACCGTCGACTACCTCTTCGGCTACGACGCCACGACCGGAGTGGTGGCCGACTGGATGTACGACAAGCTGACCGAGACGTACGTCCTGGACCCGGAGAACCGCGCCTTCCTGGAGGAGGCCAACCCCTGGGCCCTGCACGGCATCGCGGAGCGGCTGCTGGAGGCGGAGTCCCGCGGCATGTGGGAGAAGCCGGACCCGCAGGTGCTGGAGGCGCTGCGCCAGGTGTACCTCGACACGGAGGGCAACCTCGAGGGGGAAAGCGAGTAGCCGACCCTCGGCTGGATCACACTGGGCCGCATGTGCCACTACTGCGGCTGCCGTGAGATCCCCCTGATCAAGGAGTTCATCGCCGAGCACGAGACGGTGACGGATGCGGCGGGCGACGCCCTGCGCGCCCTGGACTCCGGGGACCTGCCGGGGGCGAGCACCCTCGTCGCGGACATGACGGCCGTCCTCCTCGCCCACTGGAAGGGCGAGGAGGACGGCCTGTTCGCGGTCATGGAGCAGGATCCGGAGTACGCGCCGTACATCGCGGCCCTGGTCGGGGAGCACCGGGAACTGGCGGCGTTCCTCTCCCGCGCGGACCTGGCGGACCCGGCGTACGTGGTGGAGCTGCGCCGTGCGGTCGACGAGCTCCACCACCACATCGCGAAGGAGGAGGACGGTCTCTTCCCCGCTTCCCTCACCGCCCTGACGGGCGACGACTGGGACCTTTCCATCAAGGCCTGGCGCACGGCCCACCCCGGCGGTGAGCTGAGGCCCGCCGGGTAGCCGAAGGCGCCGGCCGCCGACTACTGCTTGACGGTCTGGTTCAGCGCGACGAGCGCCTGCGCCCAGCGCGCGTACTTCAGCTGGCCGAAGTCGGCGACGGTCTTGACGCCGAAGGCCTCCAGCAGCAGCTCGCCGTCCCTGTCGGTGACGCCCTTGAGCGCGGCGACCGGGGCCGCGAGCACCTCCGCGAGCGGCTTGTCGGCCCACGCCATGTCCAGCACCTTGTCGAGCTCGATCGCCATGAGTGTCCCTCCCGGAACGCCGAAATGTGTACCGATGACCCAAACCTAGAACAATCGGACAAACATCCCAGGCTGCGACACCAGCACCTTCGGGGGCGGCGGACCCGCGCCCGCCCCTCCCGACCAAGGGGCGGTCGACCCCCCTCCCCCTTACCGATTCCGCGTATAATCCGCCCCGTTCACCATGTGGTTCGCGTCGGATATCAGAATCGGATCGAAAAGGCTGTGACCAGGAAATGAATTCAATGCGGGCGCTTCTCGACGGCGGCATTCCGCTGGTGGCCGTCAGCTTCGACGACAGCGAGACCGAGCCGCGCGCACACGCCGCGAAAGCCGCCGGTGTCGATGTGGCCGAGCTGCGGGTCGACCGCTACACGCGGACCGGAACGGCCCATGTCCTGGCGCAGGTGGACGCGTTCAAGGTGCTGCCGGTCCTGGCCACCATCCGTTCCGCCCACGAGGGCGGTGAATGGAAGGGCACGGAAGCGGAACGGCTTGAACTGTTTCGCGCACTCGCCCCCCAGGTGCAGGCCGTGGACATCGAGCTTTCGTCCGGGGAAATCCTGGCGGACGTGATCGAGGCCGCCCACCGGCACGACACGGTGGCGATCGTCTCGTACCACAATTTCGATTTCACCCCCGGCACGGAAGAACTCCAGGCCGTCATCGACGACGCGAAGAGCGCCGGCGCCGACGTGGTCAAGGTGTCCACCATGGTGCGGTCCGAGAGCGACGTACGACGGCTCGCCTCGCTGCTGCTGCGTACCGGCGCCGAGGACACCCGGCTGATCGTCATCGCGATGGGTGCGGCCGGCGCGGTCTCGCGCGTCTTCTTCCCCGCCCTCGGATCGCGGATCACCTACTCCTTCTTCGGTGCCAGCTCCGCCCCGGGCCAGCTCGACTTCCCCGAGACCTTCGACCTGCTGCGCAAGTTCTACCCGGCGTTCGACCAGCGGAAGGCCGCCGGGGCCTGAGCCCCGCACCGGGGAGGGCACCCCTCCCCGGCCGCCTTCTCCACCTCTCTACCTGCCTGCGGCTTCATGCGTCGAAGAACAACACCCGCGTCACCTGATGAAGTGAACTCCCCCTTATCCCACCAACACCACGGGTAGGGCCCTGCTGATCTCGTGCGGATGGTTCCGCGAGACAGACAGACGAAAGGCCGACCCCGCCGTGACGCAGCCGTTCCAACTGCCGGATTTCTACGTGCCTTATCCGGCGCGACTGAACCCCCATCTGGAGGACGCCCGGGTCCACACCAAGAAGTGGGCCCGCGACTTCGGGATGCTGGAAGGTTCCGGCGTCTGGGAGGAGAAGGACCTCGACTCGCACGACTACGCCCTGCTCTGCGCGTACACCCACCCCGACTGCGACAGCGAGGCGCTGTCCCTGGTCACCGACTGGTACGTGTGGGTGTTCTTCTTCGACGACCACTTCCTGGAGATGTACAAACGCTCCCAGGACCGCGAAGGCGCCAAGGCCTACCTGGACAGGCTCGCCGCCTTCATGCCGATGGACCTCTCCGACGGGTTCCCCGAAGCCACCAACCCCGTCGAGGCGGGACTCGCCGACCTGTGGGCCCGTACCGTGCCGGCCATGTCGATGGACTGGCGGGAACGGTTCTCCGAATCCACCAGGAACCTGCTCAACGAGTCGATGTGGGAACTGGCCAACATCAACATCGGGCGGATCGCCAATCCCCTCGAGTACATCGAGATGCGCCGCAAGGTCGGCGGCGCCCCCTGGTCGGCCGGGCTCATCGAGTACGTGTCCGCCGAGGTCCCGGCGCGCATCGCGCACTCGCGCCCGCTCGGCGTACTGCGCGACGCCTTCTCCGACGCCGTGCACATCAGGAACGACATCTTCTCCTACCAGCGCGAGGTCGCCGACGAGGGTGAACTCTCCAACGCCATCCTGGTGCTGGAGACCTTCCTCGCCTGCACCACCCAGGAGGCCGCCGAGGCCTCCAACGACCTCCTCACCTCCCGGCTCCAGCAGTTCGAGCAGACCGCGCTGGCCGAACTCCCCCAGCTCTTCGTCGACCACGCCCTGGACCCGGCGGAGATCACCGCTGTCCTCGCCTACGCCAAGGGCCTGCAGGACTGGCAGTCCGGCGGCCACGAGTGGCACATGGTCTCCAGCCGCTACATGAACAAGGAGGCCCGCGCCACCGCGCCGGTCACCCTGCCCTTCATGCCCTCGGGCCTCGGCACCACCGCCCTCGACCTGCGCTCGATCCTCGCCCCGCGCGCCCTGGAGCTGCGCCGCCGCTCCTTCACCCACGTCCCCTTCGAGCGGACCGGCCCGTCCGTCGTCCCGGACATCTACATGCCGTTCCCGCTCACCCTCAGCCCGCACCACGCCCACGCGCGCGAGGAGTCCGTGGCCTGGGCCCGGGAGATGGGCCTCCTCGACCCCCAGCCCGGTGATCCCGGCTCGGCGATCTGGAGCGAGGAGAGGCTGCGCGGCTACGACTTCGCGCTCTGCTCGGCCGGCATCGACCCCGACGCCACCCCCGAGGCACTGGCCCTCAACGCCTGCTGGCTGACCTGGGGAACGTACGGGGACGACTACTACCCCGTGGTCTTCGCGCAGGCGAAGAACCTGACGGCGGCCAAGGCCACCACCGCCCGGCTCGTCGCCATGATCCCGGTGGACCACGCCGAGCAGGCCCTGCCCGCCACCGCGATGGAGCGTTCCCTCGGCGACCTGTGGGTACGCACCAGCCGGGACATGAGCACCCAGGTGCGCACGGAGTTCCGGGCGACTCTCGTGGACATGCTGGAGAGCTGGCTGTGGGAGGTGGAGAACCAGATCCAGAACCGCATCCCGGACCCGGTGGACTACGCCGAGATGCGCCGCCGCACCTTCGGCAGCTACCTCACCATGTACCTGTGCCGGCTCGGCCAGGCCGGCCGCGGCATTCCGGAGGAGATCTACTCCTCCGGCACCATCCGCTCCCTGGAGAACGCGGCCGCCGACACCGCCTGCCTGATCAACGACATCTTCTCGTACCAGAAGGAGGTGGAGGTCGAGGGCGAGGTGCACAACTACGTGCTCGTCACCCGCAACTTCTTCGACATCGGCTACCCGGAGGCCCTGCACATCTGCCACTCCCTGATGACGCAGCGCACCGAGGAGTTCGAGCACGTCGTCGCCAGCCAGCTGCCGCTGCTGTACGAGGACTGGAAGCTGGACGCGCAGGCCCGGGCCGGACTCGACTCCTACGTCGCCGAACTGCAGGACTGGCTGGCCGGAATCCTCCACTGGCACGAGAAGGTGAAGCGCTACCGCGAGGAGGACCTGCACCGCCTGGGTGACGGGATCTCCACGGGCGTCCTGAGCGCCGGCTTCGGCATGTCGGCCGCGCGGATCTCCCTGCCCGCCCGCTGAGCCCGCTCCACGGGTCCGCGGCGGGGCCCGATCAGCCCGCCGCGGGTCCCGTCCAGCCCGCCGGTACGTGGCCGAGGCGGACCCGCTGCGGGTGGTCACCGACGGGTACGGACACCCGCTTGGCACCGGTGGCGAAGTCGATGGCCGTGACCCGGTCGGCTCCGCTCTCGGAGATCACGCAGCCGGCGCCGTCCCCGTCGACGGTCGCCCAGTAGGGCTTGTCGGCGGGCACGAGGGGCCCTTGCGCGAGGGTGGCCCGGTCCACGACGGTCGCGTAGTCGTCCATGGTCCCCGCGACGCACAGCTTGGCCCCGTCCGGGCTCATGGACATGCCGTGGTGCCGGGAGTCGTTGACCCAGGTGGTGCGGTCGGTGCTGGTGGCGGGGTTCTCGGGGAGGGTCTTGATCCGGGTGATCCGGTCGGCTGCCACGTCGTACTCGACGAAGCCGTTGAAGAACGACACCTGGAAGTAGAGCTTCGACTCGTCCGGGCTGAAGGACATCGGCCGCACCGCGTCGGAGAGGTCGGAGCGGCCGAACGCGTCGAGGCGGGCCCTCATGTCGATCACCCGGACCGTGCGGAAGGTGAGCGCGTCGACGACGGTGATCTTCCGGTCACCCTTCGTCCAGTCCAGCCACGGCGCGTCGAGCGCGGAGGTCACGTCACCGATGGAGCTGTTCCACAGGAAGCGGCCACCCTGCGTGAAGGTGTTCTCGTGCGGTTTGTCGCCCGTGGCGAAGGAGCCGACCTGGCGGCCGCTCGCGATGTCGAGGACGTGCACGGTGTTCGCGGTGGAGGCCGACACCGCGACCCGCGTACCGTCCGGGGAAACCGCCATGTGGTCGGCCCGGTATCCGGCGACGGGGAAGCGCCAGTTGACCCGGCCGGTGCGGACGTCGATGGAGACGACATCGGCGAAGCTGGGCCGGGAGGCGACGACGGCCGAACCGTCCGGGGTGGTGTACATGTCGTCCACGAACTGGTCGTGCCCCTCGCCCGCGGTGGCCCGGATCCCCAGGAAGTAGCCGAGCTTCACGGGATTGAGGTAGATCTCCCGGAGCCGCTCCGCCTTGTCGGGGACGATGTCGATCCGGCCCACCTTGCCGAGGTCCCCGGTGGAAGCGAGGACGTCGGCGGTGCCCTCCCAGTTGTTGCCCACGAACAGCACTTCGCGCAGGTCCGGGCCGGCGGCCTCGGCACCCGCCGCGGGTACGGGACCCGCCACGAGGGCGGACAGGGCCAGGGCCGCCGCGGCCGCCAGGGCCGCCGCGGCACCGCGCTTACGTAAGGGAACGGCAGACATCGGGTCAACTCCGTTACGGGTAGATGCTGTTACCGGCCGGTAAAATAGGCGGAACAACGAAAGGGCGCAACCCTTGCGGGGTTGCGCCCTTTCTGCACCGTGTTACAGCTCGCTACCTCTTCAAGCGACGGAACCGATTCTGCTGATCACCGTGTTCGAGGTGTCCGAGTGGATCGGGATGTGCGCGCCGGTCAGGGCCGCGCCCGTACCGCCGCGCCGGTTGGCGACGATCTCGGCGGCGATGGACAGCGCGGTCTCCTCCGGGGAGCGGGCGCCGAGGTCCAGGCCGATCGGGGAGCGCAGCCGGGCCAGTTCGAGCTCGGTGACGCCGACCCCGCGGAGCCGCTCGTTGCGGTCCTCGTGGGTGCGGCGCGAGCCCATGGCGCCGACGTAGGCGACGGGAAGCTTGAGGGCCAGTTCGAGGAGCGGGACATCGAACTTGGCGTCGTGCGTCAGCACGCACAGGACCGTCCGGGCGTCGACCGCACCGGCCGTGGACTGCTCCTCCAGGTAGCGGTGCGGCCAGTCGACCACGATCTCGTCCGCTTCCGGGAAGCGCTTCTTCGTGGCGAACACGGGCCGGGCGTCGCACAGCGTCACCCGGTAGCCGAGGAACTTGCCGATCCGCACGAGGGCGGAAGCGAAGTCGATGGCACCGAAGACGATCATCCGGGGCGGCGGGACGCTGGACTCGACCAGGACCTTGAGCGGCTCTCCGCAGAGGCGGCCGTCGGCGCCGATCTCCAGCACTCCGGTCCTGCCGGCGTCGAGCATGGCGCGGGCCTCGTCGGCTATGGCGCGGTCCAGCTCGGGGTGTCCGCCGAAACCGCCCTCGTGGCCGCCTTCGCCGCGGACGAGTACGGCACGGCCCATCAGCTCGGCCGGGCCCTCGGCGATCCGCGCGACCGCCGCCGCCTCCCCCCGGGCGGCGGCGGCGAGCGCGGCCGCGAACACCTCCCGTGCGGGAGAGTCCACGAGAACCGGGGTGACAAGGATGTCGATGATCCCGCCGCAGGTCAGACCCACCGCGAAGGCATCGTCGTCGCTGTAGCCGAAGCGCTCCTGGACGGTCTCGCCGTCCTCCAGCGCCTGCTGGCACAGCTCGTAGACCGCACCCTCCACGCATCCACCGGAGACCGAACCGATGGCCGTGCCCTCACTGTCGACGGCGAGGGCCGCTCCGGGCTGCCTGGGTGCGCTGCCGCCGACCGCCACGACGGTGGCTACGGCGAAATCGCGTCCCTGCTCGACCCACCGGTTCAGTTCTTCGGCGATGTCCAGCATTGCGGCCTCCTCGGAGGGGTTCGGTTTCCAGTATCGGATACGTGGAGGGTGCGTTCTCGTACGGACCGGGTCCGTCCGGGGTCAGTGGACCCCGAGCCAGCCCTCGATCGGGTGCTCCGCGAAGAAGATCACGAAGATCACCGACAGCACCCACATGAAGGCGCCGATCTCGCGGGCCTTGCCCTGCGCGATCTTGATCGCCACGAAGGAGATCACACCGGCGGCCACGCCGGCGGTGATGGAGTAGGTGAAGGGCATGATCGCCACGGTCAGGAAGACCGGGATGGCGGTGGCGGCGTCGGCCCAGTCCACGTGGCGGGCGTTCTGCATCATCATCGCGCCGATGACCACGAGGGCCGCGGAGGCGACCTCACCCGGGACGATCTGCGTGATCGGGGTGAAGAAGAGGCAGGCGGCGAAGAGCAGACCGCTGACGACCGAGGCGAGACCGGTGCGGGCACCCTCACCGACGCCCGTGGCGGACTCGACGAAGACGGTCTGGCCGGAGCCACCCGCGATGCCGCCGATGGCGCCACCGGCACCGTCGATGAACAGCGCCTTGGACAGGCCCGGCATGCGGCCCTTGTCGTCGGCGAGCTTGGCCTCGGTGCCGACACCGATGATGGTGGCCATCGCGTCGAAGAAGCCGGCGAGCACGAGGGTGAAGACGATCATGCCGACCGTCATGACACCGACGTCGCCCCAGCCGCCGAAGGAGACGTCACCGAAGAGCGAGAAGTCGGGCATCGAGACCGCGGAGCCGGAGAGCTCCGGAGCGCCGTTCTTCCAGGCCTTCGGGTCGATGTCCACGACGGCGTTGAGGATGGCGGCGAGGACCGTTCCACCGACGATGCCGATCAGGATCGCGCCGGGGATCTTGCGGGCCTGCAGCATGAAGATGGCGAGCAGGGTCACGCAGAAGATCAGGACCGGCCAGCCGGCCAGCTGACCGACGGAACCGAGCTGCACGGGGGGAGCGAACTCTCCGCCGTTGCCCACGAAGCCGGCCTTCACGAGGCCGATCAGGGCGACGAACATGCCGATGCCCATGGTGATCGCGTGCTTGAGCGCGAGGGGTATCGCGTTCATGATCATCTCGCGGAGGCCGGTGACGACCAGGAGACAGATCACGACGCCGTACATCACGCACATGCCCATGGCCTGCGGCCAGGTCATCTGCGGCGCCACCTGCGAGGACAGCACACCGGACACGGAGAGGCCGGCGGCCAGCGCGAGCGGGACCTTGCCGACGAAGCCCATGAGGAGCGTGGTGAGGGCCGCGGCGAAGGCGGTGGCCGTGATCAGAGCCTTCTGGCTCATGGTGTCGCCGGCGACGTCCTTGCCGGAGAGGATCAGCGGGTTGAGCAGGAGGATGTACGCCATGGCCATGAACGTCGTGACACCGCCACGAATTTCGTTGCCGACGTTGGATCCACGCTTGGAGATGTGAAAGTACCGGTCGAGCCAAGACCGGCCGGCGGGGTTCAGAGAGCCGTCTCCGGCCTCCTCCGCACTGGTCTTGGGCTCTACAGAGGACTGGGTCATGGTGCCTAACTCCCAAGGTTCAAAGGGGCACCCGCATAAAGATTGGAGACACGGGATTTGGGAAAACGCGTTTGGCTGCACGACCCGGGGTGACGGCCCGAGGCGACGCAAAAGGTGCACTGCGTGTACTGCGGGTACTGCGTGGGTTCTGCGGTACTGCCGGTGGCACCGGGGGTGGTTGGTGCGAGCGGCCTGGTACTTCTCTGGGTACTGCCGGTGAAACGGACCGCGAGCGGTGCGGTACTGATGACGCCGGACTTCTGTGCTCCGGGCGGTGCGGCTGGAAGTGTGACGTTCCCTTGTCGCACCGCCCGGAAATCTGGGGGGGTCCGGGGGCCTCGCGGCCCCCGGACCACGCCGTCCTAGAGGGTGCCGGTGAGCAGTTCCGGACGGATCGGCGTCTTGTTGATCTCCAGACCGGTCGCCGCCCGGATCGCCGCGATGACGGCCGGGGTGGACGAGAGGGTCGGGGCCTCGCCCATACCGCGCAGGCCGTACGGGGCCTTCGGGTCGGCGAGCTCCAGGACGTCGACCGGGATGGTCGGGGTGTCGAGGATGGTCGGGATCAGGTAGTCCGTGAAGGAGGGGTTGCGCACCTTCGCGGTCTTCGGGTCCACGATGATCTCTTCCATGATCGCGACGCCCAGGCCCTGGGTGGTACCACCCTGGATCTGGCCGACCACGGAGAGCATGTTCAGCGCCTTGCCGACGTCCTGGGCGGTCGCCAGCTCGACGACCTTGACGAGGCCGAGCTCGGTGTCCACCTCGACGACCGCGCGGTGTGCGGCGAAGGTGTACTGGACGTGACCGTTGCCCTGGCCGGTGACCAGGTCGAAGGGCTCGGTGGCCGCGTGGCGGAACTCGAGCTCGATGTCGATCGCGTCCTCGCCCTCCAGGATGTCGGCGATGTCCGCGAGGACCTCTCCGCCATCGGTGACGACCTTGCCGCCTTCGAGGAGCAGCTCGGCGGTCGCCCACGCGGGGTGGTACGAGCCGTTCTTGCGCCGGCCGATCTCCAGGACCGCCTCACGGACGGCCTCACAGGTGTTCTTCACGGCGCCACCGGTCATGTACGTCTGCCGCGAGGCGGACGTGGAACCGGCGGAGCCGACCTGCGTGTCGGCCGGGTGGATGGTCACCTGCGTGACACCCAGCTCGGTACGGGCGATCTGCGCGTGGACGGTGATGCCGCCCTGGCCGACCTCCGCCATGGCCGTGTGGACCATCGCGACGGCCTCGCCGTTGATTACCTCGAGGGTCACGCGGGCGGTGGAGTAGTCGTCGAAGCCCTCGGAGAAGCCGACGTTCTTGATGCCGACCGCGTAGCCGACGCCGCGGACGACGCCTTCACCGTGGGTGGTGTTCGACAGACCACCGGGCAGCGCGCGGACATCCGCGCTCTCGCCGGCGGACTCCCACTGGCGCTCCGGCGGCAGCGGGCGGGCCTTGACCCGGCGCAGCAGCTCGGCGACGGGCGCCGGAGCGTCCACGACCTGGCCGGTGGGCATGATCGTGCCCTGCTCCATGGCGTTGAGCTGGCGGAACTCGACCGGGTCCATGCCCAGCTTCGCCGCGAGCTTGTCCATCTGGGCCTCGTAGGCGAAGCAGGCCTGGACGGCGCCGAAGCCGCGCATCGCGCCACAGGGCGGGTTGTTCGTGTAGAGCGCGATCGCCTCGATGTCCACGTCCTCCAGGACGTACGGACCGACCGAGAGCGAGGAGGCGTTGCCCACGACCGCCGGGGAAGCGGACGCGTACGCGCCGCCGTCCAGGACGATCTTGCACTTCATGTGCGTGAGCTTGCCGTCCTTGGTGGCGCCGTGCTCGTAGTACAGCTTCGCCGGGTGACGGTGCACGTGTCCGAAGAAGGACTCGAAGCGGTTGTAGACGATCTTGACCGGCTTGTTCGTGGCCAGGGCCAGGAGGCAGGCGTGGATCTGCATCGAGATGTCTTCACGGCCACCGAAGGCACCGCCGACGCCCGAGAGCGTCATGCGGACCTTCTCCGGCGGCAGGCCCAGGACCGGGGCGATCTGCTGGAGGTCCGAGTGCAGCCACTGGGTGGCGACGTACAGCTCGACGCCGCCGTCCTCGGACGGTACGGCCAGACCGGACTCCGGGCCGAGGAAGGCCTGGTCCTGCATGCCGAAGGTGTACTCGCCCTCGACGATGACGTCGGCGCGCTTGCGGGCCTCTTCCACGTTGCCGCGGATGATCGGCTGGCGGTGCACGATGTTCGGGTGCGGGACGTGACCGATGTGGTGGTCGTCGCGGCCCTCGTGGATCAGCGGCGCGCCCTCGGCGAGGGCCGAGGCCTCGTCGGTGACGAGCGGCAGCTCACGGTAGTCGATCTTGATCTTGGCGGCCGCGCGGCGGGCGGTCTCCGGGTGGTCGGCGGCCACGAGGGCGACCGGCTCACCGTGGTGACGCACCCGGCCGTTGGCGAGAACCGGGGTGTCCTGGATCTCCAGGCCGTAGTTCTTCATCTCGGCCGGCAGGTCGTCGTACGTGAGGACCGAGTAGACACCCGGCATCGCCAGGGCCTCGGAGATGTCGATCGAGACGATCTCCGCGTGGGCCACGGTGCTGCGGAGCGTCTGGCCCCACAGCATGTCCTCGTGCCACATGTCCGAGGAGTACGCGAACTCACCGGTCACCTTGAGGGTGCCGTCGGGGCGCAGCGTGGACTCGCCGATGCCGCCCTTGTTGTGCTTCTGCGTGACGTTGGTCGGCGTACCCGCCGGCACCGTGCGCGTGTTCTGGGCCATGGTCAGACCGCCTCTGCCTGACGGGCGGCCGCGAGGCGGACCGCGTCGAGGATCTTCTCGTAGCCCGTGCAGCGGCAGAGGTTGCCGGACAGGGACTCACGGATGTCCTGGTCGGACGGGGAGGGGTTCTCCTCCAGCAGCGCGTCGGCCTGGACCAGGAGGCCCGGGGTGCAGAAACCGCACTGGACGGCGCCGGCGTCGATGAACGCCTGCTGGATGTTGGAGAGCGGGGCGCCCTCGCCGGTCTGCGAGTCGCCCGGCTTGGCCTGCCACTGCTTGGCCGCGTCCAGGGTGACGCCGCCCTTGCTGCCGCAGCCGCCGCCGGTGCCGCAGGCACCGCCGTGGCCGTGCTCGTCGCGCTGCTTGGCGAACTCCGCCAGGCCCTCGACGGTCACGACGTCGCGGCCCTCGACCTGACCGGCCGCGACCAGGCAGGAACAGACCGGCACGCCGTCGAGACGGACGGTGCAGGAACCGCACTCGCCCTGCTCACAGGCGTTCTTAGAACCCGGCAGGCCCAGGCGCTCGCGCAGGACGTAGAGAAGGGACTCGCCCTCCCAGACGTCGTCCGCTTCCTGCTGACGGCCGTTGACAGTGAAATTGACGCGCATGATTACGCAGCCCCTTCAAGCGAGCGGCCGTTGTTCGAACCGCGGTACTGCTCCCACGTCCAGACCAGCTGGCGGCGAGCCATGATGCCGACCGCGTGGCGGCGGTACTTCGCCGTGCCGCGGACGTCGTCGATCGGGTTGGCCGCGCCGGAGGCGAGGTCACCGAACTGCTTGGCGATCGACGGGGTGATGACCTTGCCGGACTCCCAGAAGCCGCCCTCTTCGAGCGCGGCGTTGAGGAACTCCTCGGCGGCCTTCGCCCGGATCGGGGTCGGCGCGGCCGAACCGATACCGGTACGGACCGTGCGGGTCTCGGGGTGCAGCGCCAGGCCGAACGCGCAGACGGCGATGACCATCGCGTTGCGGGAACCGACCTTGGAGTACTGCTGGGGGCCGTCCGCCTTCTTGACGTGGACGGTCTTGATGAGCTCGTCGGCGGCCAGCGCGTTGCGCTTGACGCCCGTGTAGAACTCGTCGATCGGGATCAAGCGGGATCCGCGTACGGACTCCACCTCGACCTCGGCGCCCGCCGCGAGCAGCGCGGGGTGGGAGTCGCCTGCCGGCGAGGCGCAACCGAGGTTGCCGCCGACACCGCCGCGGTTACGGATCTGCGGGGACGCGACCGTGTGCGAGGCGAGCGCGAGTCCCGGAAGCTCCGTGCGGAGGTTCTCCATGATCTGCGTGTACGGGACGGAGGCGCCCAGACGAACCACGTCCTCGCCGACCTCCCACTCCCGCAGGAGACCGATGCGGTTCAGGTCCAGGAGGTACTCCGGCCGACGGTGGTCGAAGTTGATCTCGACCATCACATCGGTGCCACCCGCAATCGGCACAGCTGTGGGGAACTCGGCCTTAGCGGCGAGCGCCTCCTCCCAGCTGGCGGGGCGAAGGAAGTCCATGTGCGGCTCTCTTCTTCTTAATCGGGTCGTTCACTTCAAGCCAGGAGGCCGTTGGGCCCTCGACTGGTCGTTCACGTGCTGTTAACGCGGTGTGGACTCAGTACACCGGCCGCCCCTCCCCCGGGTGCAGTCACCGAAACCATGAAGGAGTTGGCTGGGGACCTCCCTCGTCTTGTAGATTCGTATGAAAGGCAGGATGCGACGACCTGCCCGATTTCCAACGGCAACATTCGAGACAGATCGGCGGCGACATCATGCGGCTGCGCGCACTGCTGGAAACCGAGGCGCTGGGGCTGCGGCTGCTGGGCGGCGAGGAAGAACTCGACCGGACGGTCCGCGGGGTCATGACGACCGACCTGAGGGATCCCAGCCGATACCTCTCCGGAGGTGAACTGGTCCTCACTGGCCTGGCATGGAGACGAAATTCAGCCGACTCCGAGCCGTTCGTACGAATCCTCGCGAGCGCCGGCGTGGCCGGGCTCGCGGCCGGCGAGGCCGAGCTGGGTGATATTCCCGACGACCTGGTCACGGCGTGTCTGCGCAACCGCCTGCCCTTGTTCGCTGTGAACGAAGACGTTGCATTCGCCACGATCACCGAGTACGTGGTGCGGCAGGTCTCGGGAGAGCGGGCTGGCGATCTCGCGGCCGTCGTGGACCGCCACCGCCGTCTCATGACCTCCGGTCCGGCCGGTGGGGGCCCCGATGTGGTGCTCGATCTGCTCACCACTGACCTCGATCTGCGGGCCTGGGTGCTCTCGCCCACCGGCCGGCAGATCGCCGGGGCGGGCGAGCCGCTGGCGCCGGGCATCTGCGCGGCACTGGCGAGCGAGCACCTCGCGGCGGTCCGGACGGGCCGCCGGGGCCCGCACCGGATCTCCATCCAGGGTATTACCTACTCCCTGTTCCCGATCAGGGGAGCCGGGCGGGGCCCGGGCAGTCCCGGAGCCCGCGACGTGCGCGAGACCGTGCTCTCCGACTGGCTGCTGGCCGTCGAGGCGGACGCCGGCGACTGGCCCGCCGAGCGGCTCGACCTGCTCCAGGGCGTCACCCAGCTGATCGCCGTCGAGCGGGACCGCCGCGACGCGGCCCGTACGGTGCGCCGCCGGCTCGCCCAGGAGGTGCTGGAACTGGTCCAGACGGGCGCCCCGCCCGCCGAGATCGCCGCCCGCCTGCGGGTGGCCGCGCCGGTGCTCCTGCCGGGGCTGGGCACCGCCCCGCACTGGCAGGTCGTCGTGGCCCGGGTGGACTGGGAGGGCGGGGACATCGCGGGCGGACCCGTCGCCCAGTCGCTGCTGGAGGAAATCCTCGTAGATCCCTCCGTCTCCGGGCCGGAGCCCTCCGACCGGATCGCGGTCGCGCACGCCGGGGACGAGGCGATCGCCCTCGTGCCGCTGCCCGCGCCCGCCGGGGAGCCCGGTGAGGAGAAGGGCCCCGACACCGCCCTGCACGCGGAGACGCTGCTCGCGTCGGTACGCGACCCGCTCGCGGCCGGACTCGCCGACGACGGCCGCCTCACCCTGGGCGTCAGCGCGGCCGTGCACTCCGCCGAGGGGCTCCGCGGGGCCCTGGAGGAGGCCCGGCACGCCCGCCGGGTCGCCGCGGCCCGCCCGGGCCGGGTCTGCGCCGCCGGGCACCACGAGCTGGCCTCGCACGTCCTGCTGCTCCCGTTCGTCCCGGACGACGTCCGCCGCGCCTTCACGGCCCGGCTACTGGACCCGCTGCGGGACTACGACCGCCGCCACCGGGCGGAGCTCATCCCCACGCTCGAGGCCTTCCTGGACTGCGACGGCTCGTGGACCCGCTGCGCGACGCGGCTGCACCTCCACGTCAACACGCTGAGGTACCGGGTCGGGCGAATCGAGCAGTTGACGGCGAGGGACCTTTCCCGGCTGGAGGACAAGCTCGATTTCTTCCTCGCACTGCGGATGAGCTGAGAAGATCCGTGGCCTGACCGGCCGGGGGTCGGTCGGGGGCCGGTCGGGTTCCGGCCAGGGAGCCCGGCGGTGGCGGGCAGGGGCGACTGATGATCCGTCCGGACTTTGTGAAAGAGTTCACCCGACCCCTTGGCCGAAGCCGCCGATCCGTGCTCTCATTTCGCCCCAGGGCTCAACGACGTGCTGCTTGGTTGCTTTGGGGAGGGCAATGTGGCGGAAACCGCCATGTCCGGTGCCGGAACTACCGGGGGAGACGACCCCCTCCAGCGGGCGATATGGCGGCTGCGTTCGCGCGGCTGTTGGACCGACGCGGCGGCCCTGCTGACGCCGCACCTGCACGATGCCGGAGCCGCCGTGCAGCGGACCGGGCTGCTGGTCGAGCGCTGCCTGTTCACGGGGCAGGGCTGGGCCGAGGCGGAGGACGCGCTGCGGGTGGCCGAAGCGGTGGCCCAGGACGACGACGACCGGGGCGCGGCCGCGTGCGAGCGGGGTCACCTGGCGTACGCGGCGACCGTACTGGGCGTACGCGACCGGGCCGACGAGGCCCGCTCGGCGCTCGGCCGGGCGGCGGCGCTGCTGTCCCCGGGGTCCCGGACCCGGCCGCTGCTGGACTTCCGGCGGGGGCTGGTCGCCGAACACCTGGCGGACGCACCGCAGTCGGCGCTGCCGGCGTACCGGCGGGCCCATGCGGGGGCGCTGGTCCACGGGGACACCCTGCTGCTGTCCTTCACGTGGCGGCACCTGGCGGCGCTGGCCCTGCGGGACGGGGAGGTCGCCGAGGCCCGCAAGGGCTTCGCGGAGTCCCTGCGCATCCGGGAGGACCTGGGGTTCCTGGTGGGCACGGCCCCCGCGCTGGCCGCCCTGGCCGAAGCCGAACCGGAGCCCGAGGCCACCCACCTGCGCACGGAGGCCCGCCGCCTGTTCCACCTCCTGGGCGGCATCCCCACCTGGCTCGCGGACCAGCTCCACCCGACGCCGCTCTGACGCGCACGGCGGCCACCCGCGGCGGCGGGCTACGCGGTGCGGCGCGTGAAGTGGGTCCGGATCAGGGACTCGGCCGGGGCCCGGTCCCCCGCGGCCAGAGCGCCGAGCAGCGCCACGTGCTCCGCCGCGTCGGCGACGAGATCCGCCCGCCGGATCCGCGAGGGCCCCGGCAGTGGCCACTGGGAGCGGCGGTGGAGGTCGTCCGCCACGAGCAGCAGCTGGCCGTTGCCCGCCAGGGCCAGCACCGCCCGGTGGAACGCCCGGTCCGCGTCGGCGTACCGCACCAGATCACCCGCGGCCGCCGCCTCCGCGGCCGCCTCCGCCGCCGGCCCCAGCGCGGCCCAGGCCCCGGGAGCCACCGTACGGGCGAGCCGCAGCATCACCGGGACTTCGAGCAGCGCCCGGACCTCGGCCAGTTCGGCCAGGTCCCCCGGGGTCCGGGTCAGGACCCGGAACCCCCGGTTCGGGAGGCATTCCACCGCCCCCTCCACCGCCAGCTGCTGCATCGCCTCACGCACGGGCGTCGCCGAGACCCCGAACCGCTCCCCCAGCGCCGGGCCGGAGTAGATCTCCCCCGGCTCGAGCTCGCCCTTCAGCAGCGCCGCTCGCAGGGCCTCGAGGATCTGCCCGCGCACCGAATGGCGTACGACCTTCCGCGTCTGCTGTTCAGGTACCCGGGCTCGGGCCGTATCGCGCACTCGGTCCTCCCACGGGTTTCGACCTGCCCAGAGGATAGCCCGGCCTCCCACACCCCAAGAAGATCAGGTAAGGTAAGGCTTACCTGTTAACGATCGCGTGATTCGGTGGTCCGTCCATGGCCGTCATGACCCTCACGGCCCCCTCGGCCGTCGAACCCGCCCAAAGACACGTCCGCCCCGTACGCACCATCGCCCCGGTCGGCTCTCCGGTGGCGGACGCCTACGCCCGGCTGGCGGACGCCTACGGCGGCCTCCGCGTCACCGAGCTCGCCGCGCACGAACCCTCCCCTCGCGGTGTGGGGTGGGTCGGCGCGGACGGGCTCGCGGCGGGCGGTGCGGCCCTGGAGGAGTTCCTCGCCTGGGACGAGGCGCAGGTACTGCGTGATTACGGTCACCGGGCGCGGCCCGACGTGGTGGCGGGCTTCGGGCTGCACCGGTACGCGTGGCCGGCCTGCCTGCTGATCACCGTGCCGTGGTTCCTGGAACGGCGGGTGCCCCTGCTGCCCCCGGAGTCCGTGTCCTTCCACCGGACCGACGGCCGGATGGCGGTCCGGGTCGGATCCTTCGCCTGCCTGCCCGGCGACCCGGCGGCCGCTCTCCCCGGGGCCCGGGTCGTGCCCGACGAGGAGGCGCTGCGCGCAGAGGTGCGGGCCGCGGTGGCCCAGCACCTCGAACCACTCCTGGAAGGCTTCGGCCCCCGCATGCGGCGCGGGCGGCGGGCCCTGTGGGGCATGGTGACCGACGAGGTCGTCGAGGGCCTCTGGTACGTCGGCAACCTGCTCGGCGCCGCCGAGGAGCGGCGGGCCGTGCGCGAGCTGGAACTGCTCCTGCCCGGCGCCACGGCGCCCTACACGGGCGGTGCCGCCTTCCGCACGCTCGAAGCCCACGACGGCCGGGAACTGCCCACCCGCGACCGGGCCAGCTGCTGCTTCTTCTACACGATCCGGCCCGAGGAGACGTGCACCACCTGCCCCCGCACCTGCGACACGGACCGCGTCGCCCGTCTGACGGCGGACTCCGGGACACCGGCCGCGTCCGGCTGAACCCACCCGTCCGACTGACCACTAATCGAACTCAACCACCCTCATACGAGCGGTAGTTCGATCAGCAACACCCTATCCGGCGGGCTCCACCCCCCGATGGCGTCCACTTGCCCCGAAACCCGCGTGTACGACTCACCGGCTGCGCCACTATGGCGCCCGGAAAGCCGCACCGGCCACGAGCCGAACAGCCGCATACGCGAGGCAAGGGACACCGCATGAGACTGACCGACATATCGCTGGACTGGCTGCTGCCCGGCAGCCTGCTGATCCTGGGCGTGCTTGCGGCAGTTGCGGTACTGGCCCGGGGCAAGCGCGAAGGCGAGAAGGCCGCGGCGGCCGAGGACAGCTGGGAGCGCAGCGAGGAACGGCGGCGGCGCAAGGAAGCCGTCTACGGGACCGCCTCCTACGTCCTGCTCTTCTGCTGCGCGGCGGTCGCCGCCGCGCTCTCCTTCCACGGTCTGGTCGGCTTCGGCCGGCAAAACCTCAACCTCTCCGGGGGCTGGGAGTACCTGGTCCCCTTCGGGCTCGACGGCGCCGCCATGTTCTGTTCGGTGCTCGCCGTCCGCGAGGCCAGCCACGGCGACGCCGCCCTCGGCTCGCGCATGCTGGTCTGGCTGTTCGCGGGCGCGGCCGCCTGGTTCAACTGGGTGCACGCCCCGCGCGGGATCGGCCACGACGGGGCTCCGCAGTTCTTCTCCGGCATGTCGCTCTCGGCGGCCGTGCTCTTCGACCGGGCCCTGAAGCAGACCCGCCGGGCCGCACTGCGCGAACAGGGCCTGATCCCCCGGCCGTTGCCGCAGATCCGGATGGTCCGCTGGCTGCGTGCGCCGCGGGAGACCTTCGGCGCGTGGTCGCTGATGCTGCTGGAAGGGGTGCGCACCCTCGACGAAGCCGTGGACGAGGTGCGCGAGGACAAGAAGGAGAAGGAGCAGGACCGGCACCGCAGGCGGGAGCAGCACCGCCTGGACCGGGCGCACATCAAGGCGCTCGGCCGGCAGAACCGGGCGTTCGGGCGCGTGGCCCGCGCCCGTCAGGTCGATGTGCCGGGGCTGGCCCCCGGAGCGGGCTCCGCGCCGGTCGGCGCGGAGCCGGCCATAGCGGAAACCGGACAGCTGCCACTACGACGCCGGCCCTCCCTGCAGGCCGTGGGCGCAACCGAACCCGCTGACACGGCCGGCGGTCCCCGAACGGTGGACCTCACCGCCGAGGACGATACGCAGACGCTCCCGAGGCTCGACTCGCTCGAGCGCAAACTGAAGGATCTGGAGCAGCAGTTCGGCTGATCGGGCTCCCCCTGGAGGCACCGAACGACCGCTGGGCCCGCCCGACACCGTCAGGCGGGCCCGGTGCCGTCCGCCCCGTCGAGCTCGAACCACACCACCTTGCCCCCGCCCAGCGCCAGTCCCAGCGCGTCCACGCCCCAGGCGTCGGCGAGTGCCTGCACCAGCACCAGCCCCCTGCCGTGCGTACCGTCGTCGGCGGACGGTACGTGCGGCGTGGGCCGGCGGGAGGCGTAGTCACGGACCTCCACCCGCAGACGGTCCGCGGCGAGGGTCGCGGAGACCTCGGCGCCCTGATCAGTGTGGACGAGGGCGTTGGTGACGAGCTCGGTGACCAACAGCTCGGCCACCTCGGCCGCCTCCGCTCTGCACCGGTGGCGCATCAACTCCCTCAACGCCCTGCGGACTTCACCCACCGCTCTGAGGTCGGCCCGCCGCACGCTCCGGGTGATCCCGGGCGCGCCCGCGGCCGCGCCGTCCTCGGTCGACGGTTCGCGCGGCACCGGCCGCCCTCTCCTGAACAGCTTTCCCTTCGCCCCCACCCGCACGGCGATGTACCTCCCGTGTGCCCCGTTCCCCGACGGCCCGCCGGTCGAACAGGCCTACGGGATGCATGCCCCCCGGGGGAATCCGCACGCATCCGGGCTCAAGGGCGCGGCACGTTGCGGAGGTTGGATCGCGCCATCTGGATCATCCGGCCGACCCCTCCGTCCAGCACGATCTTGCTGGCGGAAAGTGCGAATCCGGTCACCATTTCGGCGCTGATCCTCGGCGGAATGGACAGTGCGTTGGGGTCGGTCACCACGTCCACGAGGGCGGGTCCCCTGTGCTTGAAAGCATCCCTCAAAGCCGCCGTGAGCTGCTTGGGCTTCTCCACGCGGACCCCGTACGCACCCGCCGCGCGGGCGATCGCCGCGAAGTCCGGGTTTTTGTTCGTCGTTCCGTACGAAGGCAGGCCGGAAACCAGCATCTCCAACTCGACCATCCCCAGGGATGAGTTGTTGAAGAGGACCACTTTGACGGGCAGGTCGTACTGCACCAGGGTGAGGAAATCTCCCATCAGCATGGAGAAACCACCGTCGCCCGACATCGACACCACTTGACGTCCGCGATCGGTGAACTGTGCGCCGATGGCCTGCGGCAAGGCATTGGCCATGGAGCCGTGACTGAAGGAGCCGATGATGCGGCGCTTTCCGTTCGGGGAAAGATAGCGCGCCGCCCACACGTTGCACATGCCCGTGTCGACGGTGAAAACGGCGTCCTCGTCGGCGAGTTCGTCGAGGACCGCGGCCACGTACTCGGGGTGGATCGGCGTGTGCTTCTCCACCTTCCGCGTGTACGCCTTCACCACGCCCTCCAGGGCGTCCGCGTGCTTCTTCAGCATCCGGTCGAGGAAGCGGCGGTCCGTCTTGGCCTTCACCCGGGTGTTCAGTGCGCGCAGGGTCTCCCGTACGTCCCCCCAGACCGCTAGGTCCAACTTCGAACGTCGTCCGAGGTGTTCGGGCCGGATGTCCACCTGCACGATCTTCACGTCGTCGGGGAGGAAGGCGTTGTACGGGAAGTCCGTGCCGAGCAGGATCAGCAGGTCGCACTCGTGGGTGGCCTCGTAGGCCGCGCCGTAGCCGAGCAGCCCGCTCATGCCGACATCGTAGGGATTGTCGTACTGGATCCACTCCTTGCCGCGCAGGGCGTGTCCGACGGGGGCCTTGACCCGGCCCGCGAACTCCATGACCTCGGCGTGCGCGCCGGCCGTGCCGCTGCCGCAGAACAGGGTGACCCTGCCGGCCTCGTCTACGAGCCGGACGAGCTTGTCGATCTCGCCGTCGCCGGGGCGTACGGTCGGCCGGGCGGTGACGAGCGCGTGCTCGATGCTCTTCTCCGGCGCGGGCAGGGAGGCGATGTCGCCGGGCAGGGAGATCACCCCGACGCCGCTGCGGCCGACCGCGTGCTGGATGGCGCTCTGCAGGACCCGGGGCATCTGCTGCGGGTTGGAGATCAGCTCGCTGTAGTGACTGCACTCGGTGAACAGCCGGTCGGGGTGGGTCTCCTGGAAGTAGCCGAGGCCGATCTCGCTGGAGGGGATGTGGGAGGCCAGCGCGAGGACCGGGGCCATGGAGCGGTGGGCGTCGTAGAGGCCGTTGATGAGGTGCAGGTTGCCGGGGCCGCAGGAGCCCGCGCAGGCGGCGAGGGTGCCGGTGATCTGGGCCTCGGCGCCGGCCGCGAAGGCGGCCGTCTCCTCGTGGCGGACCTGGATCCACTCGATGCCACCCGTTCGCCGGATCGCGTCCACGACGGGATTGAGGCTGTCGCCGACGACTCCGTACATCCGCTGTACGCCCGCACGCACGAGGATGTCGACAAACTGCTCCGCCACGTTCTGCTTGGCCATGGAGGGGGCGCCCTTTCCGGTTCGGCTCTGCCGTGTGCGCCTTCCATCCACGCACGGTTCGCCCGGCTACGCCTCCCAGACCGCGGCGGCCGTCCGGTCGTCGGCATACCCCTTGAGGCGGAGCTGAGTGTCGGCGAGGAAGGCCGCGAGGCCCGGCGCGGGCTCGTCCGACCAGCGGACGCCGAGCTCGGCGGACAGCGGCTGCTCCTCCCGCATCGGCTCCGCGAGCCCCCCGGAACAGAGCAGCAGCACATCCCCGGCCCGAGCCACGGAAGCCCGAAACCGGAACCCGGCTCCGGCCCCGGATCCGCCCGTCGCGGTCTCCGCCCGGGCGGCCGTTGCGCAATCGGCTCCCGCCGGGGCCTGCCCCCAGGGCGCGGCACCGGCCGGCGCGGCCCCCGCGGGCACGGTCCCCGGGACGGAGCCCCGCGGATCGGCCCACATCGGCGCAGCCCCTGGCGGGGCCCCTCGCTCCGGGTCGCCCGGCCCCAGCAGCCCGGACCCCGCTCGCGAGGATCCTGGCGGCGGGGTCTCCTCCAGGTCGCTCCACTGCCCGCCGCGGAGCCGGAACAGCCCGCCCGCGCCCGCGCCGAAGCAGACCCGGGTCCGGCAGCCGGGGTCGACCGGGAGCAGCAGCCCGCGCAGCCCGGCCGTGTAGGCCTCCGCCGGGACACCCAGCTCGGCGGCGCGGGTGCGCAGCCGTCCGTAGCCCCGGTCGGTGAGCCGCTGGAGCCCGGAGCGCAGGGCCTCGCGCCGGCCGGCCCGGATGTCGTCGGACAGCCGCTCCTGGCTCCGCCCGACGGCGCCCGCGACGGACCGGCAGAGCTCGGCGGCAGCGTCGGCGGCTCCGGGCGCGGCCCGGTCCCCGCCCGCGAGCACGGCCAGGACCAGTGCGTCGGGGCCGGTGCCGAAGCGGGCGATGAGCAGGAAGTCCCGCCGGGGCTCACCGCGGAACCGGGCGGAGTCCCCGCGTACGGAGGCGGCGCGGAGCGTGTAGCCGCCGTACTGGGCCCCCTCCAGCACCGTGTCGGGGGTCAGCGCGGCGAGCCCGGCCGGGTCGGCGGCGGGGAGCGCGACGGGCTCGGCGGCGTAGGTGGGCGGCCGGTCCCCGAGATGCGCGACCGCTGGCCGCGGCACCCCGAAGCCCCCACCGCCGGCCCCAGGCCCGTACCCCTCGGCCCCCGGGCCGTCTCCGTACGCATCGGCGTCGGCCCCACCGTCCGACCCGGTCCCGTACACCGCGGCCCCCGGCCCGGACCCGTACGCCTCCGCCCCGCTCCTGTACGTCTCGGGCACCGACCCGCTGCCATCGGGCCCGGCACCCTGCCCGGCCGGGACTGCGTCCGTACCCCCGGGGGCACCGGGGCCCGAGCCGACTCCTTGATCGGGCCCGACCCCGGAGCCGAGGCCCGATCCGTGGCCGGCGCCCGCACCGGGGCCCGGGCCGGGTCCCTGGCCGGTCCCGAACCCGGGGCCAGGACCGGAGTCCCACCCGGAGGCTGGGGCTGGGCTGGAACCGAGGTCGAAGCCAGGGCCGTGGCCGGCGTCGGGGCGCGAGCCGGCATCGAAACCGGGCCCCCGGGTGGAACCCGGCCCGGGAGCCCCAGTGAGGTCTGCGGCGGAGCCCGGGCTAGGGCCGGAACCAGAGCCCAGTCCGGAACCAGACGGCTGGGCGGAACCCGGGCCGGGTTCGAGCCCGGGGTCCAGGTCGGAACCCGCGTCTGGGCCGGAATCCGGGCCGGGAACGGCCGCGGAGCCAGTTGGCGTCGCCTCCTCGGGACCGGGCCGGCCGGCTCCGGGGCGCGGGCCGGAACCGGGATCCGGCTCCGCTCCGGCCGGGGCCCGTTGCGCGGGCGGAGTCGCGGTGGGGGTGTCGCCGCGCGGGCCCCAGTACCAGTCGGGCAGTTCCTCCGGCCCGTCGGCGGGCAGTGCGGGCGGGACGGCGACGTCCCCCAGCGCGTACCAGGTCTGCCCGCCCTCCCGGGGATCCCGCGGCG
This sequence comes from Streptomyces sp. NBC_00435, assembly GCF_036014235.1. Lineage (GTDB taxonomy): Bacteria > Actinomycetota > Actinomycetes > Streptomycetales > Streptomycetaceae > Streptomyces. The sequence goes on along the minus strand of NZ_CP107924.1, from coordinate 6,496,445 downwards.
GCGGCAGCGCCGCGTACCCGTCCCCGCCGCCCGGCCCGGCCTCCGGCACCGCCGGGCTCCCAGCAGCCTCCGCGGCCTGTTCCCCGGCCCGTCCGGCCCTCCGCTCCACCATCGGCTCGGGACGCGGCCCAGGCACCCCGGCCCGCGGCTCCTGCCCCCGCTCCGCCCCTGCCGGCCCCGCCGAGGGGCCCGCCGGGGCGTCCGTGAGGGGGTCCGGCAGGCAGTCCGGCAGGCCGTGGTCGGCCTCCTCGTGGCGGGGGCCCGGGAACGGGGGTGGGGCCACCAGGACCGCCGCCGAGCGGAAGCGGTGGTCCAGGGTGTCCCGGGGGTCGGGGTCCGGCCCCGTGTCGGGGTCCTCGTAGAGCTTCTGCCACCAGTCATCCGCGCCCGCGCCCTGCTGACTCATGCCCCTCATTCTCGGGCTCCGGCGCGGTCGAAATCCGGCGAACTCGCGAAAAGGGGGGTCCATCGGACCGCCGTCCGATGGACCCCCCTCTCCTCAGTCGTACGACTTAACGAATGTCGTACGCCCGCGCGACCATCTGGGTGACGGTAGCGCCGTTCACATCGGTCAGCTCGACCTTGAGCATGACCTGCTTGCCCGCGGCTCCGGCGTGGTCCACGGTCGCGGTCCACTGCCCACCGCGCTCGCTGACCTTCGCCCCGGTCCAGCTCTCGCCGTTGTCGTACGAGTACGACAGCTTCGCGGACTTGAGCGCGCCGGGCGCGTAGCCCCCGTGCCCGCTGACCCCGAGTCCGATCTTCTGGCCGTTGGCCGCGGCCAGCGTCTTCATGCCGTCCAGCGGGGCGGAGATCCTCGGGAAGAGGATCGGGAGGGGCTGCGAGTACTGCGCGGCGTCCAGCTTCGAGCGGAAGGTCCAGGTGGTCTGGATCCCCGAGGAGCGCTGCCAGGTACGGGTCGGCTGGCCGAACTTCTCCAGCTGCTGGGTCAGTTCGTACGTGGCCTCGCCGGCCGGGACCTCGAAGGCCCCGAACGGGTAGCCGCTGTCGCCCAGCGACTCGCCGTCGACCTTGAGGGAGACGTTGCCGAGGTCTCCGAACCCGCCCGGCTGGGCGTAGTGCCCGGTGTCGCCCCAGATCGCGGAGGAGAAGCCGATCATGTTGCCCTGCCGCTCGGCGGCCAACTGCTCCTTGCCCTCGGCATCGCGCTGCGCCACCGGTCCGACGACCCCGTCGTACCAGTTCTCGGCGCGCTTGGAGCCGGACCTGTACGTGCGGTGCTGGTCCGTCATGAACTCGCCCCACGGGAAGCTGCTGGAGACCAGGTGGTCCCAGGCCGTGTCCCCGGCCGAGTAGAACTCGGTGCGCCTGCCCGGCACCGCGACGGTGTCCATGCCGCCGAAGTACACGGCGCCGCCGCCAGGCCGGTAGGCGCCGGTCAGGTCGATGAAGTCGGCCGCGACGCCCATCGACTGGTACGCGGACTCGACGGTGCCGAGGTCGCGGTCGCGCACCCGGTAGGTGCGGTCGCCGTGGACCTGGCCCTTCTCGATCTGGGCGAGGTTGTAGACGTACGGGCTCTTCGCGCTGCCCTTCCAGCTCAGCGTGACCGGGCCCTTCGCCAGCTTGGCCAGCAGGGCCTGCCCCTCGGCCGCCTCGACGGACACCGCCGGGAGCGAGCCCCCCGCGTAGCCGGTGAAGCCCTGCCAGCGGCCGGGGGCGTCGCGGTAGGCGAGGACGGCCTTGGCACCGGCCGCCTTCGCGGCGTCCGCGACCTCGTAGAGTGCGCCGTCGTCCGTCTTGACCAGCACGATCGCGCCCTTGGCCGCGACGGCCGCGAGCTCCTCGGCGGTGCCCCTGCCCGCGTTGACGAGCGGCGCGCTGCCGGTGCCGTCGAGGTTGTCGCTGCCGGTGGAGGCGGTGAGCGGGTGCAGTACGGGACCGCCGTTCGCCTTCAGCTCGGAGAGCAGCGGCGCGGCCGCCCGCCAGTAGCTGCCGAACTCGAACGAACCGTCCTTCGCCTTGCCGTCGACCGAGGCGTAGTAGCCGCGGATGGTCCGGCCGCCCATGGCGGTGGCCGCGTGCAGCCAGGCGTCGTCCCAGGAGCGGGCGAAGGCGAGCGTGGTGTTGCGGGCCTCGGTGGGCCGGTCGGTCGCGATGCTCAGCCGGGCCGCCTTGCGGGCGTCCAGGACGATCACCGTGTCCTTCTTGACCTCCACCTGCGGGCGGCCGAGGTAGGTGAGCGAGTCGATCAGGGGCTCGTCGGCCCCGGCGTCGGGGGTCCCGACGAAGGCGGAGAGGAAGTACGCGCCCGGGCGGACCCGGTAGACCTGGTCGGTGGAGCCCTCGTTGAAGCGGCGCTCACCGGAGGCGTCGTCGGTGCCGATCACGTCCAGGGAGGACGGGCCGGCGGCCGGCTTGCCCGCGCGGTCGATGAGCTTCACGCGCAGGGTGACCGTCTCCGGCTCCACGTAGAGGGAGAAGGGGGTGGAGACGTGCACGCCGTTCGCCGTGGCGACCACGCGGCCGGTGACGTCCCCGTACTGGGACCGCTCCAGCTTCGCGGCGGGGTCCAGGGCGAGCGGCACCTTGACGGTGGCGCCGGCCGGGACGGTCACGGTGCGCTGCCCGAGGCGGGCGACCTGGCTGCGGACGGCGGAGCCGTCGTTGCCGGTGACCTTCTCGACGGCGAGGTTCAGCGTGACGGGCCTGGTGCCCGTGTTGGTGTACGGGACCTGCACGCCGGTGCGGTCGCTGCGGTCCTGCGGCCAGTTGTACGTGCCGCCCTGGACGGCGGGCGCGCTGGTGACGGTGGTGTCGATGGCGGCCTTCACGTCGAGGCGGCCACCGCCGGTCTCCCGTACGTCGCCCGGGACCGCGGTGTTGGCGGAGCCGACCAGCGCGGCCTTGATCTGCTGCGGGGTCCAGCCGGGGTGGCGCTGCTTGACGATGGCGGCGGCGCCCGCGACGTGCGGGGTGGCCATCGAGGTGCCGGACATGGACTGGTACGCGTACACCCCGCGGCCGCCCATGTTGGCGGCGGAGATCCCGACACCGGGGGCGGCGATCTCGGGCTTGAGGGTGTGCTCCAGCCCGGCCGGGCCGCGACTGGAGAAGGAGGCGGTCGTGTCGTCGCGGTCGACGGCGCCGACGGTCAGCACGCTGGGCGCGCAACCGGGGGAGGACACGGTGTTGTTGCCGGGGCCGGAGTTGCCGGCCGCGATGACGAAGAGGGTGCCGCTGCTCTTCGCGAGGGCCTCGGTGGCGACGGACATCGGGTCGTCGCAGTCGAGCCGGGAAGGGTCGCCGAGGCTCATGGAGACCACGTCGGCCTTGCTGTCGACGGCCCACTGCATGCCGGCGATGATCCACGAGTCCAGGCCGTAGCCGGAGTCGTTGAGGACCTTGCCGCTGAGCAGCTGGGCGCCGGGGGCGACGCCCTTCTTCGCGCCGCCGCTCGCGGCGCCGGAGCCGCCGACCGTGGAGATGGTGTGGGTGCCGTGGCCCTGGCGGTCCTCGGCCGTGTCCGAGTCGGTGAAGTTCTTCGCCTCGGCGACCCGGCCCTTGAGGTCGGGGTGTTCGAGGTCGGTGCCGGTGTCGAGGACGGCGACCTTGGTGCCCGTGCCGTCGAATCCGGCGGCCCACGCGGCGGTGGCGTTGATCTGCTTGGTGGACCGCTCCAGGTTCGCCTGGACCTTGCCGTCCAGCCACAGCTTCTTCAGCGGGGCGGCGGCAGAGCGCGCGTGGGGGTTGATGTCGGCCCCCGTGACGTCGGCCCAGAAGTCGGCGGCCTTCTCCTTGTCGGCGGCTAGCGCGACGCCGCCGATGGAGTCCAGGACGAGTGACTGCTCGGCGCCGCGGGGCAGCCGCGGGGCGCTGCGCGCGAGGCCGGCGGCGCCCGTCGACGTCCCGTACACCGCGATGAGCGGGAGCTTCTTGGCATGCGCGTCGTCGTAGCCCTGCCTGATCAGGCCGGTGACGTTGAAGAGTTCCTCGTCGGCCGTGCCCGCGGCGAGCGCCTTGATCGCGCTCTCGGGGTAGACGTACAGGTCCTTGCCCGACTGGCGGGTCTGCACGAGCGGCTGCGAGCCGTCCTCGCGGGGCATCGCGGTGGCGGCGGTGCGGCCGGCCGCGTCGGTGGAGACCAGGATCCGGTCACCGGTGACCAGGGTCACCGTGACGGGTGCGGTGGGCTGCTTCGCGGCCGCGTCGCTGCCGGTGAGGGGCCTCTTGGCCGCTGTCCCCGCGGCGGGCGCTCCGTCGCTCGGCTGTGCCGTGGACGGTCCCACGGCCGTGACGGCCAGGACGGCCGCGATGGCCGCTCCCAGTGCCGTACGCGATATCGGGCGCATCGCTCTCCCCAGGTGAATTCCGGCCAACTACTGCATTGCACGGCGAAACTGCCGCGTAAATGGCTTCTGGCCAGCGGATGTTGGTGCTGCGGTGGCGTCACCTTGGCAGAGAGGCGGGTGGTGCGGCGATGATGTCGGCGGCGGGTTTGCGCCGTGGCCGCTTCCCGCCAGGAACGGCACTGAGAGGGTTGGGTGGACGGGTTGCTGGGAGCGATAGGTCTCGACGAGGGACAGGAGACGGCGTACCGCGCGCTGGTCGCGCTGGGGGCCGCGGAGGTGCCCGACCTCGCGCACCGGCTGACGCTGCCGGTGCAGCAGACCGAACGGACCCTGCGCCACCTGGAGCGCCAGGGGCTCGCGGCCCAGTCCTCCGCCCGGCCCGGCCGGTGGGTCGCGGCCCCGCCCGGGGTGGCGCTGGGCGCACTGCTCACCCAGCAGCGGCACGAACTGGAGCAGGCGGAGCTGGCGGCGGCGCTGCTGGCGCAGGAGTACCGGGCGGAGGCCGCCGAGCCGGCGGTGCACGACCTGGTGGAGGTGGTGACGGGCGCGAGCGCGGTGGCCCACCGCTTCCACCAGCTCCAGCTCGGGGCGGTGGAGGAGGTGTGCGCGCTGGTCACCGGCCGGCCGCAGGTGGTGACGGGGACGGACAACGAGGCGGAGGACCGGGCTTCCGTACGGGGCGTCGCCTACCGCGTGGTCATCGAACGGGAGGTGCTCACCCGGTCCAGCGGCATCCGCGAGGCGTCCACGGCGCTGGCACGCGGCGAGCACATCCGGGTGACGGCCCAGGTGCCGACCAAACTGGTGATCGCGGACCGGGCCCTGGCGATGGTGCCGCTGACGGCGCGCGGCGCGGAGCCGGCGGCGCTGGTCGTGCACGCTTCGGGACTGCTGGAGTCCCTGATGGGCCTCTTCGAGGCGGTCTGGCGGGAGTCGCTCCCGCTGCGGCTGGGCTCCTCCGGGGCGCCGGAGGAATCGGACGGCGGACCCGACATCACCGACCTGGAGATCCTCACCCTGCTCCTGGCGGGGATGACGGACGCGAGCGTGGCGAAGCACCTGGAGCTGGGCCTGCGGACCGTCCAGCGGCGAGTGAAGGGCCTGATGGAGCTCTCCGGGGTGACCACCCGGCTCCAGCTGGGCTGGCACGCGTACGAGCGGGGCTGGGTGGCCCGATAGCCCCAGGTCAGGCAGGCTGAGCAGATGGATCTGCCGCAGCTGCTCCTGGTGGGGCTGGTGCTCGTGCTCGGACTGCTCGGGGTACTGGTCCCGGGCGTCCCGGGGACCTGGCTGGTCTGGGCCGGACTGCTCTGGTGGGCGCTGCACGAGCGGTCGGCCGAGGCGTGGGGCCTGCTGGTCGGGGCGACGGCGCTGCTGCTGGTGGTGCAGGTGGTGAAGTGGCAGCTGCCCCCGCGCAGACTCCGGGGAGTGGGCGTCACCCACCGGATGGTGGTGTACGCGGGTGCGGGGGCGGTACTGGGCTTCGCGCTGGTGCCGGTTCTCGGGGCGGTCCCCGGCTTCGTGGGCGGGATCTACCTCTGCGAACGGCGGCGCCTGGGCACGCACGGCGAGGCGTGGACATCGGTGCGGGCGGTGATGCGGGCGGTGGGGACGAGCGTGCTGGTGGAGCTGTTCGCGTGCCTGCTGGTGGTGGGGGCGTGGCTGGGCCTGGCGGTGTGGGCGTAGACCGAGGTCGTCGGCCTAGGTCGACGACCTCGTCGGCCCTAGGTCGTCGGCCCCTGGGCGCGCGTAGGTCCTCGGCCCGATGCGGTGCGCCGCCCGGGCTGGGATCGTCCCTCTCATGACGGAATTCAAGGGTTTCAGCGAGGCCGAACTGGCATACCTGCGCTCACAGCACCTGGGCCGGCTCGCCACCGTGGACGCGGCCGGGCAGCCCCAGGCGAACCCCGTGGGGTTCTTCCTCCAGGACGACGGGACGGTCCTGGTGGGCGGGCTGGCGATGGGCACGACGAAGAAGTGGCGCAACCTCTCCGTGAACCCCCTGCTGTCGCTGGTCGTGGACGACCTGGTCAGCACCCGCCCGTGGAAGGTCCGCGGCGTCGAGATCCGCGGACGCGCCACGCTGGAGGTCGGCCCGCACTCCCTGGGCCCCCACTTCAGCCCGGAAGTCATCCGTATCCACCCGGACCGCGTCCTCGCCTGGGGCTTGGAGGACTGAGGCCGGCGGGACTGGAGGAACCAGCCCCGCCGGCGTTCGGGGCGCGGTCCGTGCGGGCCCCGGGCCGGGGCCCGGGGCCCGCACGGTCAGGCTCGGCCCGTGCGCTTCGCGGAGTAGTTCGCGCGGCCTTCCGCCGAGCGGAGGCGCCAGTCGCGCTTGATCTCCGACCGGAGCCTCGCGTCCGTCTTCGCGACGATCCGCTGGTTCTCCCGCAGGAGCTTGCGGTAGCTCTCCAGCCGCCGCTCGGGCAGCTCCCCGGAGTCCACCGCCTCCCGCACCGCGCACCCCGGCTCCGCCTCGTGGGCGCAGTCGTGGAAGCGGCACCGCTCGGCGTAGTCCTCGATCTCCGAGAACACCTGTCCGACGCCCGCCCCCGCGTCGAAGAGCCCGACGCCCCGCAGCCCGGGGGTGTCGATCAGCACGCCACCGTCCGGCAGCACCAGCAGGTTGCGCGTCGTGGTCGTGTGGCGGCCCTTGCCGTCGACGTCGCGCGCCGCCTGGACCTCCATCACGTCCTCCCCGAGCAGGGTGTTTGCCAGCGTGGACTTGCCCGCGCCGGAGATCCCGAGGAGCACGCTCGTACCACCCCCGACCAGCGCCGTGAGCACCTCCGTGCCCTCCCCGGTCATCGAGGACACGGTGAGGACCTGGACGCCGGGCGCCGCGGTCTCGACGTCCTCGACGAGGTGTCCGAGGGTGACCGGGTCCGGGACCAGGTCCGCCTTGGTCAGGACCACGAGGGGCTGCGCCCCCGATTCCCAGGCGAGCGCGAGGAACCGCTCGATGCGCCCGAGGTCCAGTTCGACGGCGAGCGAGACCGCGATGATCGCGTGGTCGACGTTCGCGGCGAGGATCTGGCCCTCGGACCGCTGCGAGGAGGTGGACCGCACGAACGCGGTCCGGCGCGGCAGGTACGCCTTCACGTAGCGCGGACTGCCGTGCGCCTCCACAGCCGCCCAGTCGCCGGTGCAGATGACCCGGAGCGGGTCGTGCGGGGTGACGAAGGCGGTGTCGGCGCGGACGATGCCGTCGGCCGTCATGACATCGCACTGACCGCGGTCCACCCGTACCACCCGGCCGGGCACGAGGCCCTGCTCGGTGTACGGGGCGAATTCGGCCGCCCACGCGTCGTCCCAGCCGTAGGGGGTGAGAGCGTGCGAGAGCGAGGCCTGCGGGAAAGAAGAAAGAGACAAGGGAAACCCTTCACAGGGTGGCCCCGGCAGCGCGCGCCGCTACAGAGGGCGGAGCGCGGAAAGAGGTTGAAAGGTCAGCCGGAGACCACGGAAGTGACATTGATGGTCTTCTGAGTGCGGGCTGCGCCCTGCGCCATGACAGTCATCAATGAACTCACCTCCGGGTCGTATGCACGTACTGACGAGCGGTCCCACACCGACCGGCGGGAACGTCCCCACCGTAACAAGCCCGTTCAGGCGCGCGCCACTTCTTTTGCGGGCCGCCTCCCGCGCAGGATTCCGGCGGCTCCCGGCACCCGGCCGGCCCGGGGCGCTGTGCGTGACGACGGTGTGCGGATCCGCGGCCGGGACGCGTCCTGGCGGAGCATGTCGACGGTCTCCTCGTATGTCGCGTTCCACCTCGACTCGGACTTACCGTCGGTCAGGCGCGACCGTAGAACCCTGTCCTCAAGTCAGGCAAGACACTAAGTTGTTCTTCATGGAACACCGCGGAACCTCAGATTCTGAGACGCTTTACGAGACGCGAATCGCCCTCACCGCGTCGCACAACGCGTCAATTGTCGAGACGGCTCCCGACACCCGGAGGCGGATCCTGCGGGTCTCGATGGAGCTGTTCGGGGTCCACGGCTTCCACGAGACCTCGCTGCGGGAGATCGCCGAACGGGTCGGCGTCTCCAAGCCGGCGGTGCTCTACCACTTCCCCGGCAAGGCCGACATCCTCGCCGCCCTCGTGGAGCCGATGCTCCGGGACCTGGCCGCCGCCCTGGTCCGCGCCGCCGCGGCCGGCGCTGCCGACCGGGTCCGGTGGGCTGCGATCGAGGGGGTCCTCGACGTCTGGCTGAAGCACCGCTGCCTGATCCGGCTGAACCTCCAGGACATGGCCCTGGCCACCCCCGGCCCGGCCTTCGCCCGGCTGCGCGACACCATGCTCCGGGCGAGCTCCCTGGTCGCGGGGCCGGATCCCGGTTTCGCGGAGCGGGTGCGGGGCACCCAGGCCGTCGCCATGCTCTCCGACCCCGTGGTGCTCTTCGCCGACGCCCCGGTCGCGGCGCTGCGCGAGGCCGTCCTGGACGGCGTACGCCGCCTGCTGGACGGGCCCGCGGAGCCCGGGTCCGTGACGGCGCGGCCCGTGCCCGGGGGCCGGCGCGGGCGCCCCGCCGCCATGACCCCGGCCATGACCGAGGCCGCCCGCCGGATGCACGCGGCGGGGAGCGGGGCCACCGCGATCGCCGCCACGCTCGGCGTCTCGCGGGCCACGGTCTACCGCCACCTCCCCCCGGAGGAGGACACGGACTGACCGCGCGTGGTCGGGGCGATCCGGTCGGGGCGGTCCGGTCCGGCCGGTCCGATTCGTTCAAGACCGGTGGCCGGGGCCGCCTCTAACCTGGCGCCATGACTCCCCGACTCGACATGATCGGCATCGTCGTCTCCGACATGGCCGCATCGCTCGCCTTCTACCGCCGTCTCGGCATCGACCTCCCCGCCGGGGCGGAGTCCCAACCGCACGTCGAGGCCACCCTGCCGAACGGGCTGCGGATCGGCTGGGACACGGAAGAGGTCATCCGCTCCTTCGACCCGTCCTGGACCCGCCCCGCGAGCGACGGCCGGGTGGGGCTCGCGTTCCTGTGCGACTCCCCCGCCGAGGTGGACTCCCTGTACGCGGAGTTGACCGGCGCCGGGCACACGGGGCACCTGAAGCCCTGGGACGCCTTCTGGGGGCAGCGCTACGCCGTGGTCCTCGACCCGGACGGCTCCGGGGTCTCCCTCTTCGCGGGAGACGCGGCGGCCGACCCGGCGGGCCCGGCCGACCCCGCCTGAGCCACCCCGGCGGCCCCCGCCGCGTAGGCCCCCGGCGTGGTACCGGCCAGGGCGCGCACCTCGCGGGTGTAGTGGGCCTGGTCGGCGTACCCGGCCGCCGCCGCGACCTCCGCCTGCGCCAGCCCGCGCCGGGTCAGCGCGAGGGCCCGCTGGAGGCGCAGGATCCGCCCGAGCGTGCGGGGTCCGTACCCGAACGCGTCGAGCGAGCGCCGGTGCAGCTGCCGCTCGCCGAGGCCGACCGCCCCCGCGACGGCGGCGACGCCCCGCCCGGCCCGCAACAGGGCCGCGGCCCGCGTGACGAGGGGGTCCGGGGGGCCGCAGTCGGCCGCGCGGCGCCGGACCAGCTCCTCCAGTCCCGAGCACGGGTCCTCGTACGGGGCCACCCGCCCGGCAAGTCGCCGTACCTCGGCGGCGGGCCACAGGTCCGCCAGCTCGACCCTCCGGTCGCGCAGGACGCGGGCCGGTACGCCGAGCAGCGCGGGCGCCGCGCCGGGGGCCAGCCGGATCCCTGCGAAGCCGGAGCCGGGGACCTCCCCGGCGGGGTGCGCGGTGGTGTCGGGTCCGGCGACCAGGAGCCGGCCGTCCACCCAGAGCAGGTCCATGCAGCCGTCGGGCAGCACCACGCCGCCACTGCCGCCGGCCCTCCAGAGCACGGCGCCGGGCACAGCGCGGGACGGCCGCTCCTCGTACACGCCGACCAGGCTACGCGGCGGCGGGCCGGGACGGCCGGGCCGGTCCTCGCGCAGGCCGTCGGCAGGCGCGGAGCGGCGGTCAGTGCTTGCGCAGGCGGGAGTGGTAGTCCTCGGGCGGCAGGAACCTCGACCAGCGCTCGGGGAACTCCGAGGGCATGCCCGCATCCTCGTCGTCCTCCGACTCCCCCTCGGCCAGCGCCCGCCAGGCGGCTGCCCGGGCGATCAGCTGGGCGGCCTCCGCCTCGCGGACCCGCTCGTTCGCCTCGCGCGCCGCCGCCGTGGCCAGCGAGGGCCAGACGCGGTCGATGGCGGCGTTGACGGCCGCCCCGACGAGCACGGCGAAGGCCGAGATGCCGATCCACAGCAGGACCGCGACGGGCGCCGCGAGCGATCCGTAGATGGTCGGACCCTCCACGGTGTTGGTGAGGTAGATCCGCAGCAGGAACGAGCCGAACACCCACATGGCGAGGGCGACCAGCGCCCCGGGCACGTCCTCGATCCAGGGCGAACGGACGGGGACGGAGACGTGGTAGAGCGTGGTCAGGAAGGCGATGGAGAGCAGGGTGACGACGGGCCAGTACAGGACCGCGATCACCTCGGTGCTCCACGGCACAACCCGCACCACCGCGTCCGGGCCGACCACCATCAGCGGCAGCACGATCGCGCCGATCAGCAGGGCGATGACGTAGAGGAGGAAGGCGAGCAACCGGGTCTTGACGATGCCGCGCTGGCCGTCGAGCCCGTACATGACGGTGATGGTGTCGACGAAGACGTTGACGGCGCGCGAGCCCGACCAGAGGGCGAAGGCGAAGCCGAGGGAGATGAGGTCGGGCCGGCCGCGGCTGGTGACGTCGTCGAGCATCGGTTTGGCGATGTCGTTGACGCCCCGGTCGGACAGGACGGTGCCGACCGCGCCCAGGATGTTCTCCTCGATGCTGGCGACGGTCGTACCGCCCGACCAGCCGTCCACGTACCCGAGGAGGCCCAGCAGGCCGAGGAAGAGCGGGGGCAGCGAAAGCAGGGTGAAGAAGGCGGCCTCGGCCGCGAGTCCGAGGATCCGGTACTCGATGCACGAGTTCACGGTGTCTTTGAGCAGCAGCCACGCCATTTTGCGCTTGGAGACGTTGCGGTAGAGGGCGCGGGCGCGGTGGAGGCGGCCCGGAATCCGCTCAGCTGTTTCTTTTGCGTGCTGCACGTCCTTACGGTATCCGCATGGCAGCCACCACCCACACAGTCAGCAACCAGGCCCCTCCCCTCGTGGGCCACGACGTCTACGGCAGCGACCGGGTACTGAGCGGGGGAGTCGAGCGGCACCTCGCGGACGCCGCGCCCGAACTCGCCGCGGAGGTAAGGGAAGAGCTCACGGATCTCGGGCGTGCGGCCGGGTCCCGGCAGGCGCAGGACTGGGGGACGCAGGCGAACGAGAACCCGCCGAAGCTGAGGACGCACGACCGGTACGGGAACCGGATCGACGAGGTGGAGTTCCACCCCTCGTGGCACCGGCTGCTCGGGCACGCGGTGGGCTCCGGGCTCACCGACGCGTGGGGGCGCCCGGCGGGACATCTGCGGCGCGCGGCCGGGTTCTTCGTGTGGTCGCAGGCGGAGGCGGGGCACGGATGCCCCGTCTCGATGACGCACGCGGCGGTACCGGCGCTGCGGACCGATCCCGCGCTCGCCGCCGAGTGGGAGCCTCGGCTGACCTCGCACGTGTACGAGGAGGGTCTGCGGCCGGCCGGTCAGAAGGCCGGAGTTCTCTTCGGGATGGGGATGACGGAGAAGCAGGGCGGCAGCGACGTACGGGCGAACACGACGGCGGCGGTGCCGCTCGGGGCGTCGGGCGAGTACCTGCTGACGGGCCACAAGTGGTTCTGTTCGGCGCCGATGTGTGACGGGTTCCTGGTGCTGGCCCAGGCGCCGGGAGGGCTGACGTGCTTCCTGGTGCCGCGGGTGCTGCCGGACGGCACGCGCAACGTCTTCGCGATCCAGCGGCTGAAGGACAAGCTGGGCAACCGGTCGAACGCGTCGAGCGAGGTGGAGTTCGACGGGACGTGGGCGCGGCGGGTGGGCGAGGAGGGCCGCGGGGTGCGGACCATCATCGAGATGGTCGCGGCGACCCGGCTTGACTGTGTGATCGGCTCGGCCTCGCTGATGCGGCAGGCGCTCACGCAGGCCGTTCACCACACGGAGCACCGCTCCGCTTTCGGAGCGCCGCTCATCGACCAGCCCCTGATGCGCAACGTGCTCGCCGACCTCGCTCTGGAGTCGGAGGCGGCCACCACCCTCACGCTGCGCCTCGCGGCCGCGTACGACGCCGTCCAGAGCACCGGTGACGAGCAGGAGCGGGCCTTCCTGCGCATCGCGGTGCCCGCCGCGAAGTACTGGGTGACCAAGCGCTGTACGCCGATGGTGGCGGAGGCGCTGGAGTGTCTGGGCGGGAACGGCTACGTCGAGGAGTCCGGACTGCCCAGGCTGCTGCGCGAGTCCCCGCTGAACTCCATCTGGGAGGGATCGGGCAACGTCCAGGCCCTCGACGTACTGCGCGCCCTCCAGCGCGAACCGCAGGCGCTGAACGCCTTCCTCCAGGAGGTCGGCCTGGCGCGGGGCGCCGACCACCGGCTGGATTCGGCCATCAAGAACCTGCTGACCGAGCTCGCGGACCTGGAAGGCATCGAGGCGCGGGCCCGGCGGGTGGTGGAGCGCATGGCGCTGGTGCTGCAGGGGTCCCTGCTGGTGCGGTGGGCCCCGCCGGAGGTGGCCGACGCCTTCTGCGCCTCGCGGCTGGGAGGTGACTGGGGCGCGGCCTTCGGCACGCTGCCGCACAGTCTGGACCTTGGGTCCGTGGTGGAACGGGCCCAGATCACGGGCTAGCAGGAGGGCCCCAACCCTCCCGCCGAACACTGCGGACCGCAACCCGGGCCCGTTGACCTGGAGCAGGGATGGCGCCGCGCCGACTCGGCACCACCCCTGATCCGAGAAGCCCCGAGGAAGGAGCTGCCACGCCGCTCGGCGACGTCCGCACAGTTTCGATCGGGCGACCGGGACTTGGCGAGAGTTGCAAGACGTTGCAACCTTTGACTTGGAAACGCCCTCGGGCGAGCCGGTACGCGCCACGGGACGCCGCGCGTACCGGACACACCCCCCGGGCGGGAACCGTCGTACGCACGCTCGGCACGGGGAGGTTCCGGTGGCTCACACCACAGGCAGCGCGGTCGATGTGGCACGCATCTCGGCCATGGACGCGCGGGAGGCCGCGCGTCTGCTCAAGGGCGTACGGGCGGCCGCGCTCGCCGGGGACCGGCCGCCGGCCGCCCCGCGCCCGGAGATCGCCGAGTCCTGGCGCCGGATGATGGCCGGCGGGGTGCACCCGGACCGTGACAGCCGCTCGCGGATGCTGTCGGCCGCCGAGACCGAGGAGCGGCGCCAGACCTCCCCGCTGCGCGATCTCCTGCCCGTCCTGCGCGAGGGGCTGCTGCCCTCGCTGGACGAGGCCCTGCACATCATGGTCGTCGCCGACGCCGAGGGACGGCTGCTGTGGCGCGAGGGCCACACCTCGATCCTGCGCAAGGCGGACCGGCTGGGCTTCGCGGTGGGCGCCGACTGGGACGAAGCCGTGGTCGGCACCAACGGGGTCGGTACCGCCCTGGTGGCCCGCAGACCGGTCCAGGTGTTCTCGGCGGAGCACTTCGTCTCCAGCCACCACGACTGGACCTGCGCCGGAGCCCCCGTACGGGACCCCCGCGACGGGCAGCTGCTCGGCGTCCTCGACGTCAGCGGGCCGCTGGCCACGATGCACCCGGCGACGCTGGCGTGGGTGAGCTCGGTGGCCCGCCTCGCGGAGCGGGAGCTGCGGGTGCGGCACCTGGAGTCCCTGGAACGGCTGCGGTCGGTGGCCGCTCCGCTGCTGGCCCGGATGCCGGGTCGGGCGCTGGCCGTGGACGGCCACGGCTGGACGGCGGCCGTCACCGGGCTCGCACCGGTGGACCGCATCCCGCTGCCGAAGTCCTTCGGCCCCGGCCGGGTGTGGGTGCCGCAGCTGGGCGACTGCCTGGTGGAACCGCTGCCGGGCGGCTGGCTCCTGAGCGTCACGCAGGCCCGTGCGGGCTCCGGGGCGGCCGCCCGCGTGGTCCTCGACCTCAGCCGGCCGGGGGCCTGGTCGGCCACCGTCTACGGCGCGGCGGGCAGTTGGTCGCAGGAGCTGAGCCCGCGCCACGCGGAGCTGCTGTTCCTGCTGGCGGAGTCCCCCCGGGGGCGCTCGGCCGCGGAACTCGCGCAGGAGCTGTTCGGGGACCCGACGCGCACCGTGACGGTCCGCGCGGAGATCTCCCGGATACGCCGCAACCTCGGGGGCGTGCTGGACCACCGCCCGTACCGCTTCGCGCAGGACGTGGAGGTGGAGCTGATCCGCCCCGGGAACCCGGCAGCGCTGCTGCCGCACTCCACCGCCCCGGCGGTGATCGGCGCCCGGCTGGGCCACTGGAGTGCGGGCGTGATTCCCTGACGTCCATGAGCACCATCACGCTGACCACCTGGTCCCTGGAAATGACCTCACCGTCCGATCTCGTCCCGGCGGCGGTTCCGGGGCCGGAGATCCGGATCGTCCGCTCCGAGGTCCCCTCCCCCGAGTTCAGCCGCTTCCTCTACGCCTCGGTGGGAGGCGACATCCACTGGACGGACCGGCTCTCGCTGACCCGCGCGCAGTGGGTCGAGCAGCTGGACCGTCCCGGCGTGGAGACCTGGGTGGCGTACGACCGGGGCACGCCGGCGGGATACGTGGAACTCGACCCGCAGCCGGACGGTGTGGTGGAGATCATGTACTTCGGCCTCCTCCCCGACTTCCGGGGCCGGCGCATCGGCGGCCACCTGCTGTCGGTGGGCATCGAGCGGGCCTGGTCCCTCGCCGAGCGCTGGCCGGAGCTGTCCGCGACGCGACGCGTCTGGGTCCACACGTGCAGTGAGGACGGGCCGACGGCGATGGCGAACTACCTCCGGCGGGGCTTCAAGGTGTTCCGCGAGGAATCGGAGCGGAAGGAGTCCGTCCCGACCCCCGGCCCCTGGCCGGGCGCGTAGCCCCGGGCCGGGGGCCGGCCCCGCGGAGCTCGTCCCCCGCCCACGCTTCGCCCGTTCCCCAGGCTCCGCCCGGACCCGCGCCTCCGGGAGCTGGGACGCCTGGGCCCCAAAGGGGCTTCTGGGGTGACCCCGGTCACCGGGATCTTGCGATACGAGACGACTTCGTCCGGATCGTGGACAGTAGTGGACTCCTCCAATCGCCACATGCCACGCTTCCCCCCATGAACGGAGCTGGAATTGCCTTGGTGAGTCGGCGGCACGTCGACCTCGGCCGCATGTCCAGCGCCATCTGTCCGGCACGCTGACGCACAGCACCGCCGCGACAGCGCCCCGCACCGCCGCCGTCGCGGACGCGAACACACCGCCCGCCGTCAGCCACCACCGCAGTCCCCTGTAGGCCGATCACCGCCCGAAAAGGCGGCAAATCGGCCACATCCGCTCCACGCGCGCCAGGGGTCACGCCGCCGCTCCCCCTGCCCCTGCCTCGAGCCGCCGAAGAAGGACGTACCGCCATGGCCGCCACCCCCGATACGACCGCTGCCGCCGCACCCGCCGCCGGCGCCGCGCGCCGCAAGACCGGCCGTCACCGCGGTGAGGGCCAGTGGGCCGTCGGACACCACACGCCCCTCAACGGCAACGAGCAGTTCAAAAAGGACGACGACGGTCTCAACGTGCGGACACGCATCGAGAACATCTACTCCAAGGCGGGCTTCGACTCGATCGACCCCAACGACCTGCGCGGCCGTATGCGCTGGTGGGGCCTCTACACCCAGCGCAAGCCCGGGATCGACGGCGGCAAGACCGCGATCCTGGAGCCGGAGGAGCTGGACGACAAGTACTTCATGCTGCGCGTCCGCATCGACGGCGGCCGGCTGACCACCGACCAGCTGCGCGTCATCGGCGAGATCTCCCAGGAGTTCGCGCGCGGCACCGCCGACCTCACGGACCGGCAGAACGTGCAGTACCACTGGATCCGGATCGAGGACGTCCCGGAGATCTGGCGCCGCCTGGAGGCCGTCGGCCTCTCGACCACCGAGGCCTGCGGTGACACGCCCCGCGTCATCCTCGGCTCGCCCGTCGCCGGCATCGCCCTGGACGAGATCATCGACGGCACCCCCGCCATCGACGAGATCTACCGCCGCATCGTCGGCAACAAGGACTTCTCCAACCTGCCCCGCAAGTTCAAGTCCGCGATCTCCGGTTCGCCGCTGCTCGACGTGGCGCACGAGATCAACGACATCGCGTTCGTGGGCGTCGACCACCCCGAGCACGGTCCCGGCTTCGACGTCTGGGTCGGCGGCGGCCTGTCCACCAACCCGAAGCTGGGTGTGCGCCTGGGCACCTGGGTCTCGCTCGACGAGGTCCCGGACATCTACGAAGGCGTCATCTCGATCTTCCGCGACTACGGCTACCGCCGGCTGCGCACCCGTGCCCGCCTGAAGTTCCTCGTCGCCGACTGGGGCCCGGCCAAGTTCCGCCAGGTCCTGGAGGACGAGTACCTGAAGCGCAAGCTGACCGACGGCCCCGCGCCCGAGCAGCCCAGCGGCCAGTGGCGCGACCACGTCGGTGTCCACCAGCAGCAGGACGGCAATTTCTACGTCGGCTTCGCGCCCCGCGTGGGCCGGGTCGACGGCGCCACCCTGACGAAGATCGCCGACGTCGCCGAGCGGCACGGCTCCGGCCGGCTGCGCACCACCGCCGAGCAGAAGATGATCGTGCTCGACATCGAGGCGGACAAGGTCGACTCGGTCGTCGCGGCCCTGGAGGCGCTGGACCTGCGGGTCAAGCCGTCCCCGTTCCGCCGCGGCACGATGGCCTGCACCGGCATCGAGTTCTGCAAGCTGGCCATCGTCGAGACGAAGGCGCGCGGCGCCTCGCTGATCGACGAGCTGGAGCGCCGCCTGCCGGAGTTCGCAGAGCCGCTGACCATCAACATCAACGGCTGCCCGAACGCCTGCGCCCGTATCCAGGTGGCGGACATCGGTCTCAAGGGCCAGCTGGTCCTGGACGACGACGGCAACCAGGTCGAGGGCTACCAGGTCCACCTGGGCGGCGCGCTCGGCCTGGAGGCCGGATTCGGCCGCAAGGTCCGTGGTCTCAAGGTCACTTCGGCCGGTCTGCCGGACTACGTCGAGCGGGTCGTCACGCGCTTCGAGGACCAGCGCGAGGACGGCGAGCGCTTCGCCGCCTGGGTGACCCGGGCCAAGGACGAGGATCTGTCGTGAGCGAGCGCGCCGCACCGTTCTACTGCCCGTACTGCGGCGACGAGGACCTGTTCCCGAACGAAACAGGCCACGGCGCCTGGGAATGCAGGGCCTGCAACCGAGCCTTCCAGCTGAAGTACCTCGGGCTGCTGTCCCGAGGTGTTCGGTCCAATGACGCTGGAGGGGACGAGATATGACCACCATTCAGGACGTGAATCTCAAAGACCTGGCCGAGCAGGCGGGCCGCGACCTCGAGGACGCCTCCCCGCTGGAGATCCTCACCTGGGCGGCCACCACCTTCGGCAAGAAGTTCGCCGTGACCTCCTCCATGGAGGACGCGGTCGTCGCCCACCTCGCCTCCCGCGCCTTCCCCGGCGTGGACGTGGTCTTCCTCGACACGGGCTACCACTTCGAGGAGACCATCGGCACCCGTGACGCGGTCGAGGCCGTGATGGACGTCAACGTCATCACGCTCACCCCGCGCCGGAGCGTCGCGGAGCAGGACGCCGAGCACGGCCCGAAGCTGCACGACCGCGACCCCGACCTGTGCTGCGCGCTGCGCAAGGTCAAGCCCCTCGAAGAGGGCCTGACCGCGTACGACGCGTGGGCGACGGGCCTGCGCCGCGACGAGTCCCCGACCCGGGCGAACACCCCGGTGGTCGGCTGGGACGAGAAGCGGCAGAAGGTCAAGGTCTCGCCCATCGCCCGCTGGACCCAGGACGACGTGGACGCGTACGTCCTGGAGCACGGTGTCCTCACCAACCCGCTGCTGATGGACGGTTACGCCTCCGTCGGCTGCGCCCCCTGCACCCGCCGGGTCGCGGCGGGCGAGGACGCCCGGGCCGGCCGCTGGGCCGGCCGCGGGAAGACCGAGTGCGGACTGCACGGCTGATGACAGACACATCCCTTACAGGCACGGCCCGTACGGAACCGACGGAGACGAAGCAGATGAGCGTGAGCGACCAGGGCGCCACCGTGTGGCTGACCGGGCTGCCGAGCGCGGGCAAGACCACCATCGCCTACGCGCTGGCCGAACGGCTGCGCGCCGAGGGCCACCGCGTGGAGGTCCTCGACGGCGACGAGATCCGCGAGTTCCTCTCCGCGGGTCTCGGTTTCACCCGCGAGGACCGGCACACCAACGTGCAGCGGATCGGCTTCGTCGCCGAACTCCTCGCGTCCAACGGCGTGAAGGCCCTCGTACCGGTGATCGCGCCGTTCGCCGACAGCCGCGAGGCCGTCCGCAAGCGTCACGCGGCCGAGCAGACGAACTACCTCGAAGTGCACGTGGCCACTCCGGTGGAGGTGTGCTCCGAGCGTGATGTGAAGGGCCTGTACGCCAAGCAGGCGGCGGGCGAGATCTCCGGTCTGACCGGGGTCGACGACCCGTACGAAGCGCCGGAGTCCCCGGACCTCCGTATCGAGTCGCACACGCAGTCCGTACAGGAGTCGGCTTCGGCCCTGCACGCACTGCTCACCGAGAGGGGTCTGGCATGACCGCCACCGTCGCACACGTCCACGAAGGGACGGACGCGCCCTACGCGCTGTCGCACCTCGACGCCCTCGAGTCGGAGGCCGTGCACATCTTCCGCGAGGTCGCGGGCGAGTTCGAGAAGCCGGTGATCCTCTTCTCCGGTGGCAAGGACTCGATCGTCATGCTGCACCTGGCGCTGAAGGCGTTCGCGCCCGCGCCGGTGCCGTTCACCCTGCTCCACGTGGACACCGGCCACAACTTCCCCGAGGTCCTGGACTACCGCGACCGCGCGGTGGCCGAGCACGGCCTGCGCCTGCACGTGGCCTCCGTCCAGGAGTACATCGACGCCGGCAAGCTCCGCGAGCGCCCCGACGGCGTCCGCAACCCGCTGCAGACCGTCCCGCTGACCGAGGCGATCCAGCGGCTCAAGTTCGACGCCGTCTTCGGCGGCGGCCGCCGCGACGAGGAGAAGGCCCGCGCCAAGGAGCGCGTCTTCTCCCTGCGCGACGAGTTCTCCCAGTGGGACCCGCGCCGCCAGCGCCCCGAGCTGTGGCAGCTCTACAACGGCCGCCACGCTCCGGGCGAGCACGTGCGCGTCTTCCCGCTCTCCAACTGGACCGAGCTGGACGTGTGGCAGTACATCGCCCGCGAGGGCATCGAACTGCCGGAGATCTACTTCGCCCACGAGCGCGAGGTCTTCAAGCGCAACGGCATGTGGCTGACGGCCGGTGAGTGGGGCGGCGCCAAGGCGGACGAGACCACCGAGACCCGTCTGATCCGCTACCGCACCGTCGGTGACATGTCCTGCACCGGTGCCGTCGACTCCGACGCCACCACGCTGGACGCCGTGATCACCGAGATCGCCGCCTCCCGGCTCACCGAGCGGGGCGCGACCCGCGCCGACGACAAGATGTCCGAGGCCGCGATGGAAGACCGCAAGCGCGAAGGGTACTTCTAACCATGACCTCCACCACCGAGCAGTTCGCCGATCTGTCGGCGACCACGCTGCTGCGCTTCGCGACCGCCGGTTCCGTCGACGACGGCAAGTCCACCCTGGTCGGACGCCTGCTGCACGACTCCAAGTCGATCCTCACCGACACCCTCGAAGCGGTCGAGGCCGTGTCCGCCCAGCGCGGTCAGGACACCCCCGACCTGGCGCTGCTCACCGACGGCCTGCGGGCCGAGCGGGAGCAGGGCATCACCATCGACGTGGCCTACCGCTACTTCGCCACCGCCCGGCGCCGGTTCATCCTCGCCGACACCCCCGGACACGTGCAGTACACGCGGAACATGGTCACCGGCGCCTCCACCGCCGACCTCGCCGTGGTGCTGGTCGACGCCCGCAACGGCGTGATCGAGCAGACCCGCCGGCACGCGGCCGTCGCGGCCCTGCTGCGGGTCCCGCACGTGGTCCTGGCCGTCAACAAGATGGACCTGGTGGGCTACGAGGAGAAGGTCTTCGCCGCGATCGCCGAGGAGTTCACCGCGTACGCCTCCGACTTGGGCGTCCCGGAGATCACCGCGATCCCGATCTCGGCCCTGGCCGGCGACAACGTGGTCGAGCCCTCCGCACACATGGACTGGTACGGCGGCCCCACGGTGCTGGAGCACCTGGAGACGGTCCCGGTCAGCCACGACCTCACCGCCTGCCCGGCGCGTTTCCCGGTGCAGTACGTGATCCGTCCGCAGACCGCCGAGAACCCGGACTACCGGGGCTACGCGGGCCAGATCGCCTCCGGCGTCCTGCGGGTCGGCGAGGCCGTCACCGTCCTGCCGTCGGGCCGCACCTCGGTCATCGAGGGCATCGACGCGCTCGGTGAGAGCGTCGACATCGCGTGGGCGCCGCAGTCGGTGACCCTGCGGCTCAAGGACGACATCGACATCTCGCGCGGCGACCTGATCGCGCCGTCGGCGAACTCCCCCGCCACCACGCAGGACGTCGAGGCGACGGTCTGCCACGTGGCGGACCAGCCGCTGTCCGTGGGCGCCCGGGTGCTGATCAAGCACACCACGCGCACGGTCAAGGCGATCGTCAAGGAGATCCCCTCGCGGCTGACCCTGGACGACCTGTCGCAGCACCCGAACCCCGGACAGCTGGTGGCCAATGACATCGGCCGGGTCGTCGTCCGTACCGCCGAGCCGCTCGCGCTCGACTCGTACGCCGACTCGCGCCGTACCGGCTCCTTCCTGCTGATCGACCCGGCGGACGGTACGACTCTGGCGGCCGGCATGGTCGGCGAGTCCTTCGCCTCCAAGGCCGAGACCACCGTTCAGGCCGATGAGGAAGGGTGGGACTTCTGATCATGTTTGCCGACATCTACGCCACCTTCGCGAAGGAGGGCGGCCGGGTGGGCAGCGGCTCCCTCGGCAGCGGCCAGGGAGGAGTGGGGCGATGTGCGTGATGACGTACGCGCACCGCATGCGCGCCCACACCCCCCACGAGCTGTACCCGACCTTGCTCCACAGACGAAGACGTGCGTCGTGAGACGACGCTACGAGAGGAAGTCCTCCCGTGCCTGCCACCGGTACCACCACCCGTAAGACCTTGCGCCGCGGCGTCGTTGCCGCTGCCGCCCTCCCGCTCCTGATCGGCGCCCTCGCCTCGTGCGGCTACGGTTCCGACGCCAAGAAGGACGACGCTCCCGCGAAGGAGAACGTCGCCGCCGACGCCGGCAAGAAGCTGTCGGCCTCCGAGGTCCGCATCGGCTACTTCCCGAACCTGACGCACGCCACCGCGCTCGTCGGTCTCCAGGAAGGCCTGATCGCCAAGGAACTGAACGGCACCACGATCAAGCCGCAGTCCTTCAACGCCGGCCCGTCCGAGATCGAAGCCCTCAACGGCGGCTCTCTCGACATCGGCTTCATCGGCCCCTCCCCGTCGATCAACGGCTACGTCAAGTCCAAGGGCTCCAACCTGCGGATCATCTCCGGCTCCGCCTCCGGCGGCGTCAAGCTGGTCGTGAACCCGGACAAGATCAAGACCCTGGACGACCTCAAGGGCAAGAAGATCGCCACCCCGCAGAAGGGGAACACCCAGGACGTGGCGTTCCTCAACTGGATCGGCACCAAGGGCTGGACGGTCGACCCCGAGTCCGGCAAGGGCGACGTCTCCGTGGTCCGCACCGACAACAAGGTCACCCCGGACGCCTTCAAGCAGGGCTCCATCGACGGCGCCTGGGTCCCCGAGCCCACCGCCTCCAAGCTCGTCTCCGACGGCGGCAAGGTCCTCCTCGACGAGACCGACCTGTGGCCCGACAAGAAGTTCGTCATCACGAACATCATCGTGTCGCAGAAGTTCCTCAAGGAGCACGCGGACGTCGTCGAGGCGGTGCTGCGCGGCACCGTGAAGACCAACGAGTGGATCAACGCCAACCAGGACAAGGCCAAGGCCTCCGCCAACGCGAAGCTGGCCGCCGAGGGGGGCAAGCCGCTCGACGCGAAGGTCATCGACCCGGCCTGGACCAGCATCCTGGTCACCGACGACCCGCTGGCCGGCACCCTGAAGACCGAGTCCGACTGGGCGGTCAAGGCCAAGCTCATCGAGCAGCCCGACCTCGCCGGCATCTACGACCTGACGCTCCTGAACAAGGTGCTCAAGGCCGCCGGCAAGCCCGAGGTCTCCGACGCCGGTCTCGGCGTCAAGTAACCCCTTCAGTAACCGTCCCGAATCCCAGGAGGTGACGACCATGGCCACCATGCTTGCCAAGGCTGCCGAGGGCACCGTAGCGGAGCAGACGCACGCCGCTCGTATCGAGCACGTATCGAAGTCCTTCTCCGGCCCGGCCGGATCGCAGCTCGTCCTGGACGACATCAGCCTCGATGTCGCTCCCGGAGAGTTCGTCACCATCCTGGGTGCCTCGGGGTGCGGAAAGTCCACCCTGCTC
Source organism: Streptomyces sp. NBC_00435 (assembly GCF_036014235.1). Lineage (GTDB taxonomy): Bacteria > Actinomycetota > Actinomycetes > Streptomycetales > Streptomycetaceae > Streptomyces. Next base: position 6,473,624 of record NZ_CP107924.1, on the reverse strand, counting down.
AACCTGGTCGCGGGGCTCGACAGGCCCACCGCCGGCGTCATCGAGACGCCCGGCGGGCGGCCGGCCCTGATGTTCCAGGAGCACGCCCTCTTCCCGTGGCTCACCGCGGGCAAGAACATCGAACTCGCCCTGCGCCTGCGCGGGGTGGCCAAGGCCGACCGCAGGCCCGAGGCCGAGCGGCTGCTGGAGCTGGTCCGGCTCGGCGGCTCGTACGGCAAGCGGGTCCACGAGCTGTCCGGCGGCATGCGCCAGCGCGTCGCCCTGGCCCGGGCGCTCGCCCAGGACAGCCAGCTCCTGCTGATGGACGAGCCGTTCGCGGCGCTGGACGCCATCACCCGTGATGTGCTGCACGGCGAGCTCACCCGCATCTGGGAAGAGACGAGCCTGTCCGTCCTGTTCGTCACGCACAACGTCCGCGAGGCCGTACGGCTCGCGCAGCGTGTGGTCCTGCTGTCCTCGCGCCCCGGCCGGGTCGCGAAGGAATGGACCGTGGGCATCCCGCAGCCGCGCCGCATCGAGGACGCGGACGTCGCGGAACTGTCCCTTGAGATCACTGAACACCTGCGTGGGGAGATCCGCCGCCATGGCCAGCACTGACACCACCCCCTCGGCCACGACCTCGGCCGAGGCGAAGGCCAAGAGCGACGATCTCGCCGGCTTGGAGGCGGGCCTCGACGCCCTCGACGCCGTCCAGACCCACCGCACCCCGGTCCGCGAGGTCCTGGTCAAGAAGGTCCTGCCGCCGGCGATCGCCGTCGGCCTGGTCCTCCTCGTCTGGCAGGTCCTCGTCGCGGCGAAGGTGACCGACGAGACGAAGCTGCCCGCCCTGTCCTCCGTGTGGGACAGCCTGTCCGACATGTGGCTCAAGGGCACCCTGGTGGAGGTCATCTGGACCAGCGTCTCGCGCGGTCTGCTCGGCTTCCTGCTGGCCCTGGCCATCGGCACCCCGCTCGGACTGCTGGTCGCCCGGGTGAAGTTCGTCCGCGCCGCGATCGGCCCGATCCTGCAGGGCCTGCAGTCCCTGCCCTCGGTCGCCTGGGTGCCGCCTGCGGTGCTCTGGTTCGGCCTCAACGACGCGATGATGTACACCGTCATCCTGCTCGGCGCCGTCCCGTCCATCGCCAACGGCCTCGTCTCCGGCATCGACCAGATCCCGCCGCTGTTCCTGCGGGCCGGCCGCACCCTGGGGGCCACCGGCCTGCGTGGCGCCCGGCACGTGATCATGCCGGCCGCGCTGCCCGGATACCTGGCCGGCCTCAAGCAGGGCTGGGCCTTCTCCTGGCGCTCCCTGATGGCCGCCGAGATCATCGCCAGCTCCCCGGACCTCGGTCTGGGCCTGGGCCAGCTCCTGGAGAACGGCCGCAACAACATCGACCTGCCCGGCGTGTTCCTGGCGATCATCCTGATCCTGGTCGTCGGCATCGCGATCGACCTGCTGATCTTCAGCCCGGTCGAGCGGTGGGTGCTGCGCACCCGCGGCCTGCTGGTCAAGAGCTGATCGCCATGTACGAGCACTCCACGCACTCCCCCGCCCTGCTGGTCATCGCCCACGGCAGCCGCGACCCGCGGCACGCCGCGACCGTGCACGCCCTCACCCGGCGGGTGCGGGCGCTGCGGCCGGGGCTGCGCGTGGAGACGGCCTTCCTGGACTTCGACACCCCGACCGTCGACCAGGTGGTGGCCTCCCTCTACCTGTCGGGCGTACGGCAGGTCGTGGCGCTCCCGCTCCTCCTGACGCGGGCGTTCCACGCGAAGTCCGACATCCCGGCGGTGCTCGCGGGAGCGACGTCCCACTTGCCGGACCTCTCGGTCCGGATCGCGGACGTACTCGGCCCCTCCCCGCTGCTGCTGGCGAACCTCGAACGCCGCCTGTGGGAGGCCGGCCTCACCCCGGCGGACCGCGCCACCACCGGTGTGGTGCTCGCGTCCGCCGGATCCTCCGACCCGGAGGCGATCGCAGTGATCGCTGAAATCGCGCGGGAGTGGCGGCACACCGGTTGGTGCGCCGTGCGGCCTGCGTTCGCCTCCGCTGTTCTCCCCCGTACGGAGGACGCCGTACGGGCCCTGCGCGCGGAGGGCGTCCGCCGGATCGCGGTGGCCCCGTACGTGATCGCCCCCGGCCGGCTGCCCGACCGCATCGTGGCGGGCGCGGCGGCGTCCGGAGCCGACGTGGTGTCCACCGTCCTCGGCCCCTCCCCGGAACTGGCCCGTCTGCTGCTGCGCCGCTACGACGCCGCGGTCCGCACGCCGGCCCGGGTCCCGGCCCTGACGGCCTGACGCCGGCGGCTACGCGCGGGCGACCGCCTCGTCGGCCAGGGCCGTCAGGTCCTCGACGGACATCGCGCCCGGCGGCAGGCCTTCCCGGGCGAAGATGTTCGCCGCGTGCCGCAGCGTGTCGTTGACCGGCGTCGGCACCCCGTGCAGCCTCCCGAGCAGCACGACTTCCCCGTTGAGGTAGTCCGCCTCCACCGACCCGGTCCCCCGCGCCAGACTCTGCCAGGAGGACCCGCCCCGTACCCCGGCCGGCGGTTCCACCTTGTCCCCGCGGGCCGCAGACTGCTCGTCCTCCGAGGCGTAGGGGATCCCGGCGGCCCCGAAGACCGCCTTCGCCTCCCGGATCGCGCGCAGCAGCAGCGCCGCCTTCGCGGGCTCCGGCTCGGGCCCGGTCGTCGCCTGGATCGCGTTGCTCAGATTGCCCAGGAGCTTCGCGTACTTCCACCGCATGACGTCCTCGACGACGGGCGCCTCGAAGCCGGCCTTCTCCAGGTCGGCCGCGATCCGCCGGGCCCGGGCGTCCGCGCCCCCGGCGGCCCGGCCGATGTGCAGGATCCCGGTCAGCGGCGCGCACAGCGCGGAGACGCTGCCCGGCTCGAGGAAGGTCGCCGGCAGCCACACGCAGACCCCGTACACGCGCGCGAAGCGCCGTAGGGCCAGGCGCTCGCTCTCCACGCCGTTCTGCGCGCACAGCACCGGCAGCCGCTGCGCCGCCGTCCCGCCGCCCGCGACCTCCGCGTCGGCCCACGTGTCGAGCGCGGCGAGCGCGTCCTGGGTCTTGACCGTCAGCAACAGCACGTCGTCCGGGCGGAGTTCACCCAGGTCCGCCGGGCTCTCGGCCACGGGCAGCCGGTGCACCCGCTCCCCGTCCGCCGTCGTGAGCCGCAGCCCGTCCGCCCGGAGGGCCTGCGCGTGGGCGCCGCGCGCGACAAGGACGACCTCGCTGCCCGACTCCGCGAGCCGTCCTCCGATGGTCGCGCCGATCGCCCCGGCGCCGATGATGATGTAACGCATGCCTGGAGCCTGGCACATCCGGGGCCCCGGGTTACCGTCGGACCATGTCTGTTGACGTGGTTGAGACGTTCGCCCTCGGTGGCGATCTGCCCGTACGCCGTCTCGGGCTCGGTACCGGCGGTCTGGTCGGCGCCGGGTACTGGGGTCCGCGCGCCTCCCGCGCCGAGTCCGTGGCGCTGCTGCGCACCGCCGTGGAGCGCGGGGTCACCCTGATCGACACGGCCGACAACTACGGTCCCCGGCTGGCCGAGGAACTGGTCGCCGAGGCCCTCCACCCGTACGGGGAGCGGCTCGTGGTCTCCACGAAGGGCGGGGTCGTGCGCACCGGGCCGGACCAGTGGCACGCCGCGGGTCGCCCGGAGGACTTGCGGTCCATGTGCGAGGCGAGCCTGCGCAGGCTCCGGCTGGAGCGGATCGACCTGTACCAGCTGCACCGCTTCGACCCCGCCGTCCCGGTGGCGGAACAGTTGGGCACCCTGGCCGAGCTCCGGGCGGAGGGCAAGATCCGCCACATCGGCCTGAACACGGTGACCCCGGCGCGGCTGCTGGAGGCCCTGGCCCTGGTCCCGGTGGCCTCCGTCCAGAACCCGTACAACCTGCTGGACCGTTCCTCGGCGGAGCTCCTGGCCCTGTGCGAGGCCCGCGGCATCGCCTTCCTCCCCTACTACCCGCTGGGCAGCGGCGCCCTGACCCGCGAGAGCGCGGCCGCGCTGACGGCGGTCGCCACCGAGCACGGCGCGTCCACCGGCCAGATCGCCCTGGCCTGGCTGCTCCAGCACTCCCCGGCCCTCTGCCCCACCCCGGGTACGGGCTCCCCCGCCCACCTGGCGGAGAACCTGGACGCGGCCACGGTCCGCCTGACTCCGCGCGAGGTGTCCCTGCTGGACGCGCTGGCGGGGTGACGCGCCCCGCAGCGCCGGCCCTGGCGGGCGTGCCGGGGCCGGATGGGGGTCCTCGGGCCGCCGGAAGTCCGTGTGTCAGTCCCGGGTGAGCTCGACCAGCTTGGCGACCGTGTTCCAGTTGCGGGTGGTCACGTCCATGCCCTTCACCACGGCCGGCTTCGCGAGGGCCTCGGCAAGCTTCGAGCGGCCCAGACCGTCCGGGGCGTAGAGGTAGATGACGCGGTCGCCGACGCGGTACTCCTCCGGGAGGTACGCGGGGCCGTCGATCGGGGCGAAGCGGGACCCGGCGGGCTGCTCGGAGCAGAAGGTGGCGTGGAGCTGTTTGCCTTCCAGTTCGGCGGCCGGGAAGGGGCAGGCGTCGGCGACGGCGCGCAGGTAGGCCCCGTCGACCACCAGGCAGGGGACTCGGAAGCCGAAGTGGGCTTCGATGGCGGCCTCCAGTTCGCGGGCGAGGGCGGCCGGTGCCCGCTCCGTGGCGCTGCTGAAGACGGCGTTGCCGCTCTGCAGGTAGGTCTGCGCGTCCTCGTGGCCGAGGCCCTGCAGGACCTGGCGCAGTTCGGCCATCGGGACCTTCTTGTTCCCGCCGACGTTGATGCCCCGCAGCAGCGCCGCGTACTTCGTCTTGGTCATCCCCGAACGATAGGGCGCCCCGCCGACAACGCCCCCCGGGGCGCCGGTCCGGCCAGTTCGGCCTCGATCAGGTCGGCCGCCCGGCGCGTACCGCCCTCGGTGCCCATCTGTGCGCGGACGGCCTGCGACCGGGCGGCCACCTCCGGGTCCGCGACCAGGGCGAGGACGGCCTCGCGCAGGGTGGCGGCGTCGGCATCGGCCATCGGGACGTGTCGGGCGACGCCCAGGGAGGCCAGCATGTCGGCGTTGCCGAACTGGTCGACGGCCTGCGGGACCGCGACCATCGGGGTGCCGGTGGCCAGTCCTTCCTGGCTGCCGCCGGCGCCCGCGTGGGTGATGAAGGCGTCGGCCTGGTGCAGGACGTCCAGTTGGGGGACCCAGCGGTGGACCTCGACGTTGGCGGGGACGCTGCCGAGCTCGGCCTCGTCGGTGAACCTGCCGATCTGCAGCACCACGTGCCAGTCGGGCAGGTCCCCGAAGGCTTCGGCGCAAGCACGGTAGAAGGCCGGCTGCTTGGTGAAGGTGGACCCGAGCGAAACCAGCAGGACCTTCTTCCCGGCCGCGTCCGCCGGGCGCGTCCAGGTGCCCTGGGAGGCACTGCGGTCGCCCTGGCAGGCGCCGACGAAGGTGTACACGGCTTCGTCGACCCGGTCGGCGTTCGGCTGGAGGGCGCGCGGGATGAGCACGATGCTGCGGCGGGGGCGGCCGACGAAGCGGTCGCTGTCCTCGTCGATGCCGTTCTCGTCGAGCCAGGCGCGGAAGCGGGCGTAGTACGCCTTCCCGCGCTCGGAGGCGCGCAGTCCGGCGAACAACGGCTCGGCGACCTCCTCCTCGTAGCCGGTCCAGGCGACCAGGTTCGGGGAGAGGGAGACGGCGGGCACGCCCCAGCGGTGGGCCAGGACGATGGCCGGGTAGGCGGTGATGTCGTGGAGGACCAGGTCCGGTTCGTCGCCCGCGAAGGCCTCCACGAGCTGCGGGAGGGCCTGGACGGCGTCGGTGAGGAAGGGCTCGATGTTGTCGATGAGCTCGGTGCCCCACGCCTCGGGGTCGTCCTCGATGGGAAGGGTGGAGTTCCAGATCACCGGGGTGGCGCCGGTCCCGGCGATCCTGTCGGCGTAGGCGGCGGGGATCGCGTAGCTGACGCGGTGGCCGCGGTCGACCAGTTCACGGATCACCTCGATGCTCGGGTTGACGTGGCCGGCGGCGGCGATGGAGAACATGGCGATGTGGGCGGGCGCGGTGGTCGAGGTCATGAATCGAAGATAGCGAGACGATACGTCTCGTGCAACCGGATACGCCCCCTGGGCAGGGATGGGCACGGCGCACCGTACGGGGCGCGGGACACGGAGTGCGAGACTTGGCCGATCAAGAACGGCCCGGGCGGCACCGGGGCGATCGGACGGACTGCGGAGAACGGCATGGACGAGGCACAGGCCAGACGGGCCCTGACGGCGGCGGGCCTGACCACGGCGCGGACCGGGTCGCCCGAGCTGCTGGCCCTCGGCGAGAACGCCGTCTTCGCGCTCGGCGACGGCCTGGTCGCCAAGGTCGGCCGGGAGGCGGCCCTGCTGCCCCGCGCCGAGCTGGAGCTCGCGGTCGCGGGCTGGCTCGCGGAGTCCGGGGTCCCGGCGGTCCGCGCCGCCGAGCCGGAGCCCCGACTGGTGGACGGGCATCCGGTGACGCTGTGGCACCGACTCCCCGACGCGGTCCGCCCGGCCGGCCCCGAGGACCTCGCGGCGCTGCTGCGGCGGATCCACGCCCTGCCCGCGCCGCCTTTCACGCTGCCCCCGCGCGATCTGCTGGGCGGGGTCGAACGCTGGCTGCGGCTGGCGGGCAGGGCGATCGACCCGGCCGACGCGGCGTACCTGCGGGCCCGCCGCGACGGGTACGCCGGCCAGGTCGCCGCCCTCGCCCCGCACCTCGCGCCCGGCGCGATCCACGGCGACGCGCTGCCCCGCAACGTCCACGTGGGCCCGGACGGGCCGGTACTGGTCGACCTGGAGACGGTCTCCGCCGACCTGCGCGAGCACGACCTGGTGGTGATGGCGCTCTCCCGCGACCGGTACGGGCTGCCCGCCGAGTCCTACGAGGCGTTCGCGACGGCGTACGGCTGGGACGTGCGCGACTGGGAGGGCTGCGCGGTCCTGCGCGGAGCCCGCGAAACGGCCAGCTGCGCCTGGGTCTCCCAGCACGCCCCCACCAACCCCAACGCCCTGGCCGAGTTCCGCCGCCGGGTCGCCTCCCTGCGCGAGGGCGACCCGGAAATCCGCTGGCACCCGTTCTAGTTCCGGCGCACCGCTCTCCGCATACGCATCGGCCGCGGACGCCGGACCTTCCCGGACCGGCCGAGGGCCCGCCTCCCGGGTCAGGCCGCGCCGGATCCCGCCCGGCCCGCCTCCCATTCGCGGCCGATGCCGCGGATCAGCGCCGGGTACACCCCCAGGTACCGGAAGGGCTTGATGCCCGCCATGTAGACGGTGCCGAGGAGGCCGTTGGGCTTCACCAGGACGGCCATGCGGCCGTGGTAGCCGCCCGCTCCGTCCGCGTCCGCGACCCAGCCGATGTGCATGACCCCGTGCACGGTCCGGTTGGCCATCTCCGCCGCCCATTCGTCGTGCGTCTGGTAGACGGAGGTGAACGGGAACGAGCTGAGGTCCGGCCCCCGGGGACCCTCGCGAAGGTCCGCCGGCAGCCGGTCGCGCAGGGTCGCCACCCGCCCGCCGACCCCGTCGGCGGGCGAGTCCCAGCCGAGCAGCGCCCCGAGCTTCCAGCGGATCGCGAAGAGCGCCCGCCCCACCGGGGAGGAGACGCGGTCCCGCGTACCGCCGCGGAACTGGTCCACGAGCCGCGCGAGGTCGTCGGGGCCACCCGGTGTCGGCAGGTCCCACACGTCCTCGACCTTGAAGTCGCCGGCGATCTCGTGGATCCGCCAGGGGCGGTCGGTGTGAGCGGTTCTGGGGAGTCTCATGAACAAGCCCCTATCTATACGATGCCGTATAGAAGAAGGTTAGCACCGATCTATACGGCACCGTATAGATCGGGTCCGTGTGAAGGGAGACACATCGTGGGCGCGACCCGTACGCCGCGCGGCAGCTGGATCGAGGAGGGGCTGCGCGCGCTCGCCGCCGGCGGCCCCGACGCCGTCCGGATCGAAGCGCTCGCGCAGTCGCTCGGCGTCAGCAAGGGCGGTTTCTACGGGCACTTCGGCAACCGGGACACGCTGCTGACCGAGATGCTCGACACCTGGGAGCGCGAGGTCGCCGAGGCCGTCATCGAGCAGGTGGAGAGCGCCGGCGGGGACCCGCGGGCCAGGCTGAAGCGGCTGTTCGCGATCGCCGCGGCCGCCGACGGGCCGGCCATGGGCGTCGCGGCCGAGCTCACGATCCGCGACTGGGCCCGGCGCGACGAATCCGTCGCGGAGCGGCTGCGGCGCGTCGACAACCGCCGCATGGACTACCTGCGTTCGCTGTTCGGCGCCTTCTGCCCCGACCAGGACGACGTCGAGGTCCGCTGCATGATCGTCTACTCCATGCGGATCGGGAACCACTTCATCGCGGCCGACCACGGCGCCCGCAGCCGTGCCGAGGTCATGGAACTGACCCGGGACTGGCTGCTGCGCTAGGGCCTGTCGTCGAACTCCCGTCTGCCGGGCATGCCGCGCCCGCCGTCAGACCCGGTACGGCACCACGGGCCAGGCCCGCTCGACTATCGCCTCGGGGTCCGAGGTCCGCCGGAGGTAGCTCTGCAGCGAGGCCGCCTGCTCGGCCGCCGCACGGACCTGGAGGTCGTGGAGGTCCGCCAGCCCGACCGCCCCTATCGCCGCGTGCCTGGCCCCCATCCGCCGCGCCGCGCGCGCCGCCGCCAGCGCGTCCGCGCCCGCGTTGTGCGCGTCCTCGAGGGTCACGCCGTAGTGCTCGCACAGGGCCTGGAGGGTCCGCCGGCCCTTGCGGTAACGGTCCGCGTGCTTGTCCAGCACCAGGGGATCGATGACCGGGGCCGGCCTGCCCGTCCACCGCTCGCCGAGCGGCTGGATCCCGTGGCGCCGGCACTCGCGGTCCAACAGGGTCAGGTCGTACCGCGCGTTCATCACCACCAGAGGGGTACCCGAACTGAGCGCGCCGAAGAGCGTGCGGGTGATCTGCTCGATCGCGGGAGGTGCCGCCATCCCGTGGGTGCGCGCGTGGTCCGTGGAGATGCCGTGGATGGCCGAGGCCTCCTCCGGGATCGGCACCCCCGGGTCGACCAGCCACGTCCGCTCCCGCGCCACCTGCCCGTCAGGACCGAGCACCACGACCGCCGCCGTCACGATGCGGTCGGACTCGATGTCGGTCCCCGTGGTCTCCAGATCGAAGGCCACCATCGGCCCGCCGTGCCAGTCCCCCATGCCGTGCTTGCCCTCCACCCCGTGCCCCCGTCCCCATCCCTTTGCGTCAACGGCTTTCAGCCTGCCACGGGGCACTGACAGTCATGACACCGGGCGGGAGTCCTGCCAGATCGACTCGAATTCCTCACGGTAGGTCGGGAACAGCCCGTGCTCCGCGTCGCGGTCCCGCGAGGCCCGTCCGCCGCCCCGCAGGACCAGGACCGGCGCCTCCATGCCCCGGGCCCGGCGCAAGTAGGACTGGACCACGGCGATGCCCGAGGACTCCCCCTCCACCAGGTAGGCCGTGAAGCGCGGGGTCTCGTCGAAGACGTGGATCTCGAAGCCCGAGGCATCGCGCAGGCCCGCCCGGACCCGCCGCACGTGCAGGATGTTCATCTCGACCGACCGGCTGAGCTCGCCCTTGCGCAGGCCCAGCTCCCGCTCGCGCCGCTTGACCGCGCTGCTCGCCGGGTTCAGGAACAGCAGCCGCACCCGGCAGCCTGCCTCCGCGAGGCGTACGAGTCTTCGGCCCGAGAAGTTCTGGACCAGCAGGTTGAGGCCTATGCCGATGGCGTCCAGCCGGCGCGCGCCCCCGAAGAGGTCCTCCGCCGGCAGCTGGCGCTGCAGCCGTACCCGGTCGGGGTGGACGGAGATGACGTCCGCGTACCGGTCGCCGACCAGGTCCTCGACGGCGTCGATGGGGAGCCGGTCCGCCGACGGGGAGCCCGAGCCGCCGCCCAGTACCTCGAGCAGCCGCGCCGAGGCCCGCTCGGCCTGTTCCAGGACGGGCCGCGACAGGGCCCTGTTGCGGGAGACGACGTTGCGCGTGACCTCCAGCTCGTCCAGGGCCTGCTCGATCTCGCGCCGGTCGTCGAAGTAGGGCTCGAAGCAGGGCCAGTGCTGGACCATGAGTTCGCGCAGCTGCGGCAGGGTCAGGAAGCTCAGCACGTTGTCGTCGGCGGAGTCCAGCAGGTAGCCCTTGCGCCGGCTGACCTCCCGTACGGCGACCGCGCGCTGCACCCACTCCTGGCCCGCCGGACCCGCGGCCGCGACCACCCAGTCGTCCCCGCCGTGCACGGGCTCGTAGACCGGCCGCAGCACCGCTCCGACCACCGACCGCAGCCGCTGCTCGATCAGGTTCAGCCAGATGTACGCACGGCCCGCGCGCTGGGCCCGGGTGCGGACCTCGCTCCAGGCGTCCGCGCCCCAGTCCAGCTCGGCCCCGGCTCCCGCCTGCGCCTTCCCGGTCCTCCCGGCCTCCGGCGGGGCCAGCGAGACGGCCCCCGCGGGCATCGCGCCGGGCGCCCCGCCTGCGGCGTCCGCCGGGCCGCCCTCGTGACCGCTGTCACCAGGGGGCAGCTCCAGACCTCCCGAGCTCACCCGTGCACCGCCTCCTGCGTCTGGACGCCCGTCTCCAGTGATCACGGAAGGGTACTCCGCGCACACGGCCCACTGCAGCCCGATGCGTCCCCGGGCAACCCGACGCTCCGTGCACCGGAAGTGTGTTGACCCATTATCCGATGCGCGCACCATCCGATCTCCCCATTGTCCACCGACCCTCATATCAGCTCTCCGGGTCACCCGGTAGGACCCTCCCAAGTCCCCGCGTGAGGGCCGTCTTTCGGGGAAGATCTGGCAGTGACGTGGTCCATGCCGGATCAACCCGACACAGAGGGGAAGAGTCGTTCTCTATGCAGGTCTGGCCAGGACAGGCGTACCCGCTCGGTGCCACGTACGACGGCGCCGGCACCAATTTCGCGGTCTACTCGGAGGCCGCCCGACGCATCGAGCTGTGCCTGCTGCACGACGACGGTTCGGAGACCGCGGTCGAACTGCGCGAGACCGACGCGTTCGTACGGCACGCCTACCTCCCGGGCGTGATGCCCGGTCAGCGCTACGGGTTCCGGGTGCACGGCCCGTACGAGCCCGAGCGCGGCCGGCGCTGCAACGCGGCGAAGCTGCTCCTGGACCCGTACGCACGGGCCGTCGCGGGGAGCGTCGACTGGGGCGAGGAGGTGTACGGCTACCACTTCGGCCGGCCCGACTCCCGCAACGACCTGGACTCCGCGCCCAAGAGCATGAGTTCGGTGGTGGTCAACCCGTACTTCGACTGGGCCAACGACCGGCCGCCGCGCCACGAGTACCACCACACCGTGCTCTACGAGGCCCACGTGAAGGGCCTGACCATGCGTCACCCGGACCTCCCCGAGGAGCTGCGCGGCACGTACGGGGCGCTCGCGCACCCGGCGGTCATCGGGCATCTGACCAAGCTCGGGGTGACGGCGCTGGAGCTGATGCCGGTCCATCAGTTCGTCAACGACCACCGCCTGGTGGACGACGGACTCAGCAACTACTGGGGCTACAACACCATCGGCTTCTTCGCCCCGCACAACGGCTACGCCTCGGGCGACCGCGGGCAGCAGGTGCTCGAGTTCAAGTCGGCGGTCCGGGCCCTGCACGAGGCCGGCATCGAGGTGATCCTCGACGTGGTCTACAACCACACCGCCGAAGGGAACCACCTCGGCCCGACCCTGTCCTTCCGGGGGCTGGACAACGCCTCGTACTACCGGCTCGCGGACGATCCCCGGCACTACATGGACACCACCGGCACCGGGAACTCGCTGCTGATGCGCTCCCCGCACGTGCTCCAGCTGATCATGGACTCGCTGCGCTACTGGGTCACCGAGATGCACGTGGACGGCTTCCGCTTCGACCTGGCGGCCACGCTGGCCCGCCAGTTCCACGAGGTGGACCGGCTGTCCTCGTTCTTCGACCTGGTCCAGCAGGATCCGGTGGTCAGCCAGGTCAAGCTGATCGCGGAGCCGTGGGACCTGGGCGAGGGCGGCTACCAGGTGGGCAATTTCCCGCCGCTGTGGACCGAGTGGAACGGCAAGTACCGGGACACGGTACGGGACCTCTGGCGGGGGCAGCCGCGCACGCTGGCCGAGTTCGCCGGACGGCTGACGGGTTCCTCCGACCTCTACCAGGACGACGGGCGGCGGCCGCTGGCCTCGATCAACTTCACCACCTGCCACGACGGCTTCACCCTGAACGACCTGGTCTCCTACAACGAGAAGCACAACGAGGCCAACCGTGAGGGCAACCGGGACGGCGAGACCCACAACCGGTCCTGGAACTGCGGGGTGGAGGGACCGACCGAGGATCCGGCGGTCGGCGAGCTGCGCGAACGCCAGATGCGCAACTTCATCGCCACGCTGATGCTTTCGCAGGGCGTGCCGATGATCAGTCACGGTGACGAGTTCGCCCGGTCCCAGGGCGGCAACAACAACGCCTACTGCCAGGACAACGAGCTGTCGTGGGTGGCCTGGCCGGAGCCCGGCAAACCGGCGCCCGCCCTGCTGGAGTTCACGCGGCGGATGGTGTGGCTGCGGCGCGAGCACCCGGTGTTCCGGCGGCGCAGGTTCTTCCACGGCCGGCCGGTGGAGGGGACGCACGACGAGCTCTCGGACATCGCCTGGTTCACCCCGCACGGCGAGGAGATGCGGGCCCGCGACTGGCAGGCGCAGCACGCGCGGGCGCTGGCGGTGTTCCTGAACGGCGAGGCCATCTCGGAGCCCGGCACCCGCGGGGAGCGGATCACCGACGACTCGTTCCTGCTGATGTTCAACGCGGGCGCCGAGCCGCAGGACTTCACGGTCCCGGCCGGGCACGGGTCGCAGTGGCGCCTGGTCGTGGACACGGCGCGGGCGGACGTACTGGCACCCGGTACCGGGCCGCAGTACGCGGCCGGGGACCGGGTGACGCTGACAGGACGGTGTCTGGTGGTGCTTCAGCGCCCGGCGTAGGCGGCGCCCTCCAGGACGGCGTCCGCGGGGGGCGCCGGGTCGGGGGCCCGCGGAGCGTGCGCACGGGCCTCCGGCACCCGGGTGACCAGGGCCAGGGTCAGGCACAGGGCGGCGGCCACCACGGCCACCGCGAAGGCCGCGGAGGGCCCGTACCACTCGGCGAGCCGGCCCGAGACGGCGAGCGAGGCGGCCTGGCCGGCGACGAGCGAGCTGGCGGCGAAGGCCATCGACTCGGCGAGCCGGCACGGCGTCACCGCGCGCTCGGTGACGGCGAAGGCGGTGATCAGGTGCGGGGCGTAGGCGGCCCCGAGAACGGTGACGACCGCGTACAGCGGCCACAGGGTGGTGGTGAAGAGCAGCGGTACGGAGAGCACGAGCGCGGCGGCCGTGGCCACCCGCCAGCGCAGCCTCAGTCCGAAGCGGGCGGGCAGCGCGCCGAGCGAGAGCCCGACGACGGCGCTGACGACCCCCATGGCGGCGTACACGATGCCGGCCTGGCCGGGGACGCCCAACTGTGCGGTGAGGGCGGCGATCCCGGCCTGGCAGGCGCCGAACATGGCCCCCTGGAGGGCCAGGGAGCCCCGTATCGCGAACACCACGCGCGGCGGGCGGACCTGGGACCGCTCCTTCTCCCGCCGGACCCCCGCGGACACCCCGGCCGTGACGGCGGCGGTCGGGTGCAGGGCGTAGGCGGTGCCGAAGACGGCGACGAGGGCGGCCGCGCCGCCGAGGGCGACGGCAGGGTGTGCCACGAGCGTGGCGAGGCCGACGAGGGCGGGCCCGAAGACGAAGGAGACCTCGTCCAGCGTGCCTTCGAGCGAGTGGATGGCGCCCACGACGCCCTCGTCCGACTTGGCCCGGTGGGCCAGCGCCACGGAGCGGGTCCGCGCGAGCGGTCCGATCAGCGGGACGGAGGCGCCGGTGACGGCGCCGATCGCGGCGAGCGGGACGGTGGCGAGGCCGGAGAGGGCCCCGGCCACCAGGGCGGCGGTGGCCACGGCATTGACCGCCGCGGCGGTCAGGACGACGGGGCGCTGCCCGTGACGGTCGGCGAGCCGCCCCAGGACGGGTCCGAAGACCACCTGTCCGGCGGAGAGGGTGCCGCCGACTATGCCTGCGGTGGCGAGGGACCCACTGGTCTCGGCGACCAGCAGAACACTGCCGAACTGGGACATCGCGACGGGCAGTCGGGCGAAGAACGATATGAGCGGCAGAAGGGGCCCGGTCAGGGCGATGACTTTTCGATAGGTGTTGACGGTTCCAAGCACCTGAGCAACGTTAACCCGCCGCAATCACCCGGATGCATTGGGTAATGGCACGGAATCCCGCATCCTGGGTACGTACGTTCTCATGAGCCTGCCCCCGCGCAACGGACGCGAATTCAGCCAAGCGGAATCTGACGTTCCGTCGGCCGTCACCCCCGCGTCGACCTACCGCCTCCAACTGCGCCCTGAGTTCACCTTCGACCGGGCGCGGGCAGCGGTACCGTACCTCGCCTCGCTCGGCGTGACGCACCTGCACCTCTCCCCGGTACTGGAGGCGGTGCCCGGCTCGACCCACGGGTACGACGTCACCGACCACACCCGGGTCCGGGAGGAGCTGGGCGGGGAGAGCGGACTGCGGGAGCTGGCCGCCGCCGCCCGCACGCACGGGCTCGCACTGGTGCTCGACATCGTGCCGAACCACATGGCGCTGCCGGCGCCGCTGCGCCTGAACCGTCCCCTGTGGGAGGTGGCGCGGGAGGGCCCGGACTCCCCGTACGCGCGCTGGTTCGACATCGACTGGGAGGCGGGCGGGGGCAAACTGCTGCTGCCGGTGCTCGCGGCGCCCCTGGACCCCGCGGAGGTCCACGTCGGGCCCGATGCGCGGGGCGGGCGGACCGTACTGCGGCTCGGGGAGCTGGAGTTCCCGCTGCGGGAGGGTACGGCGGGCCTGGAGACGGCCGCGCTGCTCGATGCCCAGTGGTACCGGCCGGCCCACTGGCGGGAAGCCAGGGCCGGGCTCAACTACCGCCGCTTCTTCACCATTTCGGAGCTGATCGGGGTCCGCGTCGAGGACCCCGAGGTCTTCGCCGCCACCCATGCCAAGGTGCTGGAGCTGGTCCGTGACGGGGTCCTCGAAGGGCTGCGGATCGACCACGTGGACGGCCTGGCGGACCCCGAGGGGTACCTGCGGCGGCTGCGGGAGGGCGTCGGCGCGGACTGCTGGGTGGTGGTCGAGAAGATCCTGGCCCGCGAGGAACGACTGGCCCCCGCATGGCCGGTGGCCGGCACTACCGGGTACGACGCGCTCCACCGGGTGGACGGGGTGTTCACCGACCCGGCCGGGGCCGCGCGCCTCGACACCCGCTTCCGCGAGTCGACCGGACAGCCCCGGTGGGCGCAGGCCGCCGGGGCGGGCGCCCGCGAGGTGCTGACCGGGGACCTGGCCGCCGAGCTGGCGGCGCTCCAGCGGCTGGCCGGGCCGGAACTGGCCGACGCTGTCAGGGAGTTGCTGATCAGCTATCCCGTCTACCGACCCTACCCCGGCGATCCGGAGCTCGCATCCGAGGCCCTGGAACGGGCCTCCGCGCGGGCCGGCGCCGATGCGGTGGCCGGCGTACGCGGGCTCGTGCTGCGGGATCCGGCCTTCGCGGCCCGCTTCGCCCAGACCTCCGCGGCCCTGCGTGCCAAATCCCTGGAGGACAGGGCCTTCTACCGGTACGCGCCGCTGCTGTCGGCCACGGAGGTGGGCGGGGATCCGGGGAATCCGGCGGTCACGGTGGCGGAGTTCCACGCGTACTGCACCGAGCGGGAGCGGCTGTGGCCCCGGTCCGGGACCGTACTGACCACGCACGACACCAAGCGCAGCGCCGACGTCCGGGCCCGGATCTCGGCTCTCTCCCAGGACCCGGAGTCGGTGCCGGCTCCGGCCGGGGCCGATCCCCAGCTCGCCTGGGTGGCCTGGCAGACGGCCTTCGGGCTCGGGGACGACGGCCCGGAGCGCGCCGTGCGGCTGGAGCAGGCCCTGCTCAAGGCCGTCCGCGAGGCCGCCCTGCACACGACGTGGACCGAGCAGGACGCGGCGTACGAGGCCACGGTCCCGGGATACGTGCCGGCGGCCGCCCCGGAGCCGGCCGGTCCGCTCGCCGCGGCGGCCCGCGCCAATCTGCTCGGGGCGGCGCTGCTGCACCTGACGATGCCCGGGGTCCCGGAGGTCTACCAGGGGGCCGAGACGGAGTACCGGGCCCTGGTGGACCCGGACAACCGGCGGCCCGCCGTCTTCCCCCGGGAGGCCCTGGCCCGGCTGGACACGGGGGCCGCGCCGGGCGGCACGGCCGGGGAGAAGCTCGCGCTCACCGCCGCCCTGCTGCGACTGCGCCGGGACCGGCCCGGACTGTTCACCGGATACGCGCCGCTGCCCGCCCGGGGCCCGGCGGCGGAGCACTGCGTGGCCTTCGCCCGCACCGGCGGTCTGGTGGCGGTGGCCACCCGTCTGTCGCACGGGCTGGCGGGCGCGGGCGGCTGGCGGGACACGGCCCTGACCCTGCCGCCGGGCCGGTGGCGGCTGCTGCCGGTCCTCGGGGCGGCGGGGACCGGGGCCGCGGGGGGCGCGCACGAAGAGGCGTACGAGGGCGAGGCGCGGCTCGGCGGGCTCCTCGGCGGGACCACGCCGGTCGCCGTACTGCTGCGGGAGGAACCGGCCCCGGTGTGAGCGCGCCCGGGCGCCGGGCGGTCCCGGCGCCCCGGCGTCCGGTTGTCGCCGCCCGGCGGACCCTTCTCGGCCATTGCGGTCCTGGTAGCCGGTTTCTACAAGACCGGTCCCGGACACGGTTGCCATCGTCGGCCCCGTTCCGATCACCTCCGATCGAGCGCCGGTACCGAGACCAAGGGCTGCATGTCCTCGGACAACCTGAACTACGTCAGCGGCACGTGGAGCTTCTGCTAGTGCTCAACGGGCGGACGGCACCACCGGTACGGCGGTGCAGTCCGCCCGCGGCGGCGAACACGGCTAGGGCACTCGCGCGGCGGGAATGGGACCGTCTGTGACCCTGATCCGTGACATGTGCTATCCCACCCCCCACGAACTCGCCCTGGCCGCGCGCGCCCTGGCCGATGAACACCCCGCCCTGGTCCGGCTCCGGCAGGCCGGCACCTCCCGGGCCGGGGAACCCCTCTGGCTGCTCTCCGTGGGACCCGGCGACACCACCCACACCGTGCTCGTCGTCGCCGGGGCGCACGCCAACGAGCCCGTGGGCGGTGCGACCGCCCTCGCGCTCGCCCGGACGCTCATCCGGGAGGCCGCGGGGGCGGGCACCGGCGCCGACCCGGGTGTCGGTACCGGCACCCGGGCCGGTGGCGGGACCGGTCCGCTCCCCCGTACCGGCTGGCACTTCCTGCTCTGCGCCGACCCCGACGGAGCGGCCCTGCACCGCACGCCCCGCCCGTACTCCCTGCTCGACTACCACCGGAACTTCTTCCGGCCTCCCGGCCCCGAACAGCCCGAGTGGGCGCCGTCTTTACTGCCCCCGGACCGTCTCCCGCCCGAGACCCTCGCCCTCACCCGCCTCATCGACGAGCTCCGGCCCGCCCTCCAGGTCTCCCTCCACGGCACCGACCTCGGCGGTTCCTGGGTGCAGCTCACCCGGGACATACCCGGCCTCGCCGAACCCTTCGGCAAATCGGCCGCCGAGCTGCGCATTCCGGTCGAGACCAGCGCCTCCGACGCCCACGGCTGGCCCTCCCCGGGAGCCGGCATCTTCGTGATGCCCGAGCCGGGGACGGCGGCGGGCGGGGCGTTCCATCCGGAGGACACCCGGCTCAGCACCTGGTACCACGCACACCGCCACGCCGGAACCACCGCGATCGTCGAGGTCCCCATGTGGGCCTCGGACCTGGTGGACGACCCGGCCCCGCACCCCGACCCGCGCGCCGCCCTGCGCGTACTTGCCGATCGACTCACCGCCGACGCCGCGCGGGTGGCGGCGCTGCGGGAGGCCGCTGTCGGCGGTACCGATCCGGCCGACGCCGCCCTGCTGCGCGCGGTCGACTGGACGCTCGCGCTGATCCCCCGGATCGCCGTCGAGTGGACGGGCGCCGCGGCTCCCGCCGAGGCGACGGCGGCGTACATCGGGAGCATCGACGCCTTCGGCCGGCGGCTCTCGCTGCGCGCCGCCGCGATGCTGCTCCGGGTCCTGCACGCCCAGGGGCATCCGACGGCGCCGGCCGTGGACCGGCTCGTCACGGGGTGGTGCGAGGATTTCGCGGCCCGTTTCCAGGCCCGCTGGGTCCCGGTGGCCACGCAGGTGGAGCACCAGTCCCGGGTCGTCCTGGCGGCCTACGACCGGCTCGTGGCGGCCCGCCGGTAACCGGGGGCGGGGCGCCGAGCGGCCTCAGGGGACGGGGAGCGCCGGCCGGGGAGCGCGGGACGGGGAGCGCGGGACGGCCTACCCCACCGGCAGGGAGTACCTGAGCTTCGGCCTGCCGGTCGCCCCGAGCCGGTCGTAGAACCTGATCGCCCCTTCGTTCCAGTCGGGCGTCTGCCATTCGACGTGGCCGAGGCCGAGCTCGCGCGCGAGGCCGCTCACGCCGTCCATCAGCGCGGCGCCGAGGCCGTGCCCGCGGGCCTCCTCGGCCAGGTAGAGGCAGTCCATGTGGAGGTAGTGGCGGGCGTCCCAGAACGAGAACTCGGCCGAGCAGGCGGCGTACCCGGCGACCGCGCCCCCGGGGGTCTCGGCCAGCAGCACCCGGAGCCGGGCCCCGTCGGCGAACAGCTGCGGGCCGAGCCGGTCGGCGAGATCGGCGGCCGGGCGGAGCACGGACTTCTCGTACGCCATGTGCTCGCGCATCAGCTCGACGAGGCGGGGCAGGTCCCCGGGGCGCGCGGGCCGGACGGTGGGGGCGGCAGACGTGTGTTCCATGGGTGCCATCTTCCGCACGGGCGCCACCCGCCGCACAACCGGTCCCGGTCCCGGTCCCGTGCCCGGTCCCGTGCCCGCCGACCGCCGACCGCCGACCGCCGACCCGGAGCCTCAGCCGGCCGAGAGCCTGAACGACATGCGTCCGAAGCCGATCTGGTCCCCGTCCCGCACCACCGCCGAGCCCGTCACCCGGTGCCCGTTCACCGTGGTCCCGTTCGTCGAGCCGAGGTCCTTCACCACCCAGACCCCGTCCCGGATGCCCAGTTCGGCGTGGGCCCGGGAGACCGTCTCGTGGCTGAGCCGCAGCCCGTTGCCCGGGTCGCGGCCGATCCGCAGCGGTCCGGCGCTCGGGTGCGGCAGGAGCAGGGTGGGCAGCTTCTCGACGGCCCAGGCCCGGCGCACGCCCACCGATACGGCCGAGACCCGCCCCACCCAGCCGAACAGCCGGCGGGTCCACGGGCTCTCGGCTCCCTCCCGCTCCTCCAGGTCCGCGGTGAGCACCGCGAGGTCCTCGGAACGGCGGGCTACGAGGGCGAGTTCCATGCGGCGCAGAAAGGTGTCGTGGGACAGCTTCCCGAGGGCTGCGCCCTCCCTGAGCTGGCCCAGCGCACGGTCACGCTCGGCGTCGGAGAGCCGCGGAGCGGGGTATGCGGGGAACTCGAAACTCGACGTCACAGGGTGATTGTCGGCCCGTCGGGGGCAGAGTGTCCAGAACTCCCCCGCCGGGCCGGAGATGATGGCCCGGACACGCAGGTTGGGGTACCGCCGCCAGACGAGGGGACCGTCCGTGCAGTTCGAGGTGTGGGCACCGCTGACAGGCCGGGTCGCGCTGCGGCTCGACGGGGCCGCGTACGGGATGACGCCCGATCCGGAGCGGCCGGGCTGGTGGGTCGCCGAGGCCCCGGCGGCCGACGGCTCCCGGTACGGGTTCGAGCTGGGCGGGGGCCAGGACGGCCCCGGAGGCGGTCCGCCGGGTGGCGGCCAGGACGGTCCCGCGGGCGGTCCACCGGCCCCCGTACGCCCGGATCCGCGCGGGCGCCGCCTGCCCGACGGCCCCGACGGGCTCTCGGCGGTGGTGGACCTCGCCGCCCTATCCCCCGGGGAGCCGGCTCCCTCCCCCCGGGTCCCGCTCCAGGACGCCGTCCTGTACGAGCTGCACATCGGCACCTTCACCCCCGAGGGCACCTTCGACGCGGCCGCCGCCCGCCTCGGCCACCTCACCTCCCTGGGCGTCACCCACGTCGAGCTGATGCCGGTCTGCTCCTTCCCCGGCCGGCACGGCTGGGGGTACGACGGTGTCGCCCCCTGGTCCGTGCACGAGCCGTACGGGGGCCCGGCCGGGCTGGCCCGGTTCGTGGAGACCGCGCACGCCGCCGGGCTGGGCGTGGTGCTCGACGTGGTCCACAACCACCTCGGCCCCTCCGGCAACCACCTGCCCGCCTTCGGCCCGTACTTCACCGACACCCACCACACCCCCTGGGGCGCGGCGGTGAACCTGGACGCGCCCGGCTCCGACGAGGTGCGCGCGTACCTCCTCGGCAGCGCCCTCGCCTGGCTGCGCGACTACCGGATCGACGGGCTCCGGCTGGACGCGGTGCACGCGCTCGCCGACGGGCGGGCGCTGACCTTCCTGGAAGAACTGGCCACGGCGGTGGACGAGCTGGCCGCCGAGAGCGACCGGCCGCTGTTCCTGATCGCCGAGTCCGACCAGTGCGATCCGCGCACCACGACCCCCCGGGGCGCCGGGGGCCTCGGCCTGCACGCGCAGTGGAACGACGACTTCCACCACGCCCTGCACTGTGCGCTGACCGGTGAGTCCCAGGCGTACTACGCGGATTTCGCCGAGGCTCCGCTCGGCGCCCTCGCCAAGACCATGACCCGGGCCTTCTTCCACGACGGGACCTGGTCCTCCTTCCGGGGCCGCCACCACGGCCGCCCGGTGAACCGCGGCCGCACTCCGGCACACCGCTTCCTCGGCTACACCCAGACCCACGACCAGATCGGCAACCGGGCCCTGGGCGACCGGCTCGCGGCCTCCCTCTCCCCGGGGCTGCTGGCCTGCGCGGCGACGGTGGCGCTGACCGGTCCGTTCGTGCCGATGCTGTTCATGGGCGAGGAATGGGGCGCGGGCACGCCGTGGCAGTACTTCACCGACCATCCCGACCCCGAGCTCGCGGAGGCCGTACGGTCGGGGCGGCGGCGGGAGTTCGCAGAGCACGGCTGGAAGGCGGAGGAGATCCCCGACCCCCAGGACCCGGCCACCAGGGACCGCTCCCGGCTCGACTGGACGGAGCCGGACAAGGAACCCCACGCCCGCCTGCTCGACTGGTACCGCACCCTGATCGGGCTCCGGCGCACCCACTCCGACCTGCGCGATCCCGATCTGGCGGCGCTGCGGATCGCCCACGACGAGGAGCGCCGCTGGCTGACGTTCCGCCGGGGTGACGTCCGCGTGGTGGTGAACCTGTCCGCGGAGCCGGTGACCGTCGCACTCGGCCGGAACGGGGTCCGGGTGCTGGCCGCCTGGCTCCCCGTCGACGGACCGGACCCCGACGGGCGGCTCCACGTACCGGCCGAGTCGGCGGTGGTCCTGGGCCCGTAGCAGTACGGGCACCGTCCCTCCCGGCGGGGAGGGACGGTGCCCGGTGGAGCGGCGGGGCCGCTCCCTATTCGACGATCGCCAGCTCCCGCGAGGCGTTGTTGAAGCTGCGGCAGCCGCTCTCGGTGACCGTGATGATGTCCTCGATCCGGACGCCGAACCGCCCGGGGAGGTAGATGCCCGGCTCCACGGAGAAGCACATGCCGGGGACGAGTGGCTGCTCCTCGCCCTCGACCATGTACGGCGGCTCGTGCGTGGTCACTCCGATGCCGTGGCCCGTGCGGTGGATGAACCGCTCGCCGTAGCCGAACTCGGTGATCACCGCGCGGGCCGCCCGGTCCACGTCCTGGCAGGCGGCCCCCGGCCGGGCCGCCGCCACACCGGCCAACTGGGCCTCGCGGACGATGTCGTGGACCCGCTGCTCCTCCTCCGTGGGCTCGCCGACGTGGACGGTGCGGGAGATGTCGGAGCCGTAACCGTGCTTGAGGCCGCCGAAGTCGAGCACCACCATGTCCCCGTGCCCGATGACCCGGTCGCCCGCCTCGTGGTGCGGGTTGGCGCCGTTGGGTCCGGAGCCGACGACGGTGAAGTCGACCTGGGAGTGGCCGTGCACGCGCAGCAGCGCGGCCAGGTCGGCGGCGACGTCGCTCTCCCGGCGGCCCGCGAAGGGGACGTGCAGGATCTGTTCGTACGCGGCGTCCGCGGCCTCGCCGGCCGCCGCGAGCCGGGCCAGCTCGCGCTCGTCCTTGACCGCGCGCAGCATCGGCAGCGCGTCGGTCAGCGAGACGTACGAGGTGGTCGGCAGCTCCCGCTGCAGGCCCAGCAGGTGCAGCGCCCAGGCGTTGTCGCTGACGCCGAAACGGCCGGTCACGTCCAGCAGCGGAGAGGTCACGGAGTACGGGTTCTTCCCGTCGGCCCAGTCCCGCAGCGTCAGCGCGCCCGCGCCGGGGGACTTCGCCGCGTCGGGGGCTTCCAGCGCTGGGACGACGAGGACGGGGTCCTGTCCGGCGGCGAGCACGAGCAGGGTCAGCCGCTCGGTGTCCACGGGGCGGTATCCGGTGAGGTGGGCCAGGTCGGGCCCGGGGGCGATCAGCAGGCCCGCCAGGCCCGCGTCGGCGGCGGACTGCGCGGCGGCGGCCATCCGGGCGGCGTAGTCGGCGGCTGTGAAGGGATCGGAGTCGTGGTCCATACGGGGATCCTCCCGCGCCCCCACTCCCGGCGGCATCGGCCGCGCCGGTCGAATCCGCCCCGGCCCGGCGAAGCGCTGGCTACCCTCGGCCGCGTGAAGCCACTTCAGGAGCGGGCGATGGACGACGAGATACAACTGATCAGTGACGGCGACGGGCTGGCGGTCATCGGGAACGCGGCGGATGTCGACCGCTTCCTCGCCTCGGAAGGGCTGCGGTCGCAGGACCTCGGACTGCGCCGGCTCTCGTCCGCCGTCGGCACCGGGGCCGCGGTCACGCAGACGGGTTCGGACATCGCCGCCGCCTCCGGCCGCTGGGTGAAGCTGACTCAGGAGTCGGCTCTGCTCGTCAAGAAGTACGGGCTGAGGGAGAACGCGGGGACAGGCGTCAGCACCGGTGTCGTGAAGGGCAACAAGGGCCAGATCAGGGGATTCGTCGAATTCGTGAAGGGCCCCAGGTCCCTTCTGACCAACCCGGCGGTCCTCGCCGGTGCCGCGGGGATCATGGCGCAGGTCGCGATGCAGCAGACCATGGACGAGATCACCGACTATCTCGCCACGATCGACGAGAAGCTCGACGACGTGCTGCGCGCCCAGAAGGACGCCGTGGTGGCCCGCATGATCGGAGTGGGTTTCGTCATCGAGGAGGCCATGACCGTCAGGGAGAGGAGGAACAGGGTCGACGAGGTCACGTGGTCCAAGGTGCAGGCCGCTCCGGCGACGATCGCGGAGACCCAGGCGTACGTACTGCGGCAACTCGACGCGCTCGCGGAGAAGATGGAGCGCAAGACCCGGATCGGCGATCTCGCCGCGGCGGCCAAGGAGGCCGAGCCCGCGGTCCGGGAGTGGCTCGCCGTTCTGGCGCGCTGTTTCCAACTGCAGGACGCGATGGCCGTGCTCGAGCTCGACCGGGTGCTGGACTCCTCCCCGCAGGAGCTGAACGCGCATCGCCTCGGACTGAAGGCCGCCCGGCAGGACCGGCTGGATCACATCTCGCGGAGCACCGAACGTCTGATGGCCAGGATGAACGCGGCTGCCGGCACGGCCAACGCGAAAGTGCTGCTGCACCCGGCGAAGTCCCCGGCCGTGGTCCAGTCGAGCAACCATGTCTCGACCGGCGTCGGCGAGTTCCGCGACCGGCTCGGGATCGGGTCCGGCCGCCGGCCGTCGGAGGCGAGGCGCTGGGTGCACGCGGCCGCGGAGGCGAGGGACAAGGCGCTCGAGACAGGGGCGAAGGGCGTCGACGCCGTCAGAAGCCTCGGCAACGAGACCCTCGACCGGGCCGGCTCGGTGAAGGGCAAGCTCTCGAGCGGGATCGCCGGGCGAGCGCGCCGCCTGCGCGGGGACGCGGAGGAACGCGACGGGGAGGGCTGAGCCGCCCACGCTCACCGCGGCCGCCGAGAACCCGGCCAGGACCTCCCATCCGCTCGCGCCCCGCAGGAACAGCGCGAGCCCGCGTGCACCACGTACACCGAGACGGCCATCGCCGCGACGGCGGCGAGCGGCCGCAGCGCCCCGGCCGCCCGGCGGGCGCGGGCGATCACGCCGAGCACGCCGATGAGCGCGGCCCCGCTCCCGTGCGACGGCCTCCAGCAGGGACGCGCGCCGCCCGCCGGGGCCGAGCGCGAGCCAGGACGCGCCGTACCCGGCGACGGCGGCCGATAAGCCGTCGCGGGAGCACCCCTCTGATCAGCTATGCTGTGCTTGCACATCGAACGGGTGGTCCGCCACCCTTCGTGGTGGGTGTAGCTCAGTTGGTAGAGCACCTGGTTGTGGTCCAGGTGGCCGCGGGTTCAAGTCCCGTCACTCACCCTGTTGGTCCCGTGGGGGGTATGAGGTTTTCCTCGTACCCCCCACGGGCTTTTTCCGTTTCCCCCCGCCCGGTGGCCGAGGGGGTCCCGGCCTGATCGGCCGCGTGAACGGGCCCTGGCGGCGACCGGCGGGGTGACCAGGGCCTTCCCGCTGCTGGACGGCCTGGCAGGATCAAAGCCATGAAAAGCGACATCCGCGTCCTGATCGCCGACGACCAGGAGATCGCCGCCCGGGCTCGGGAGAACGGCGCGGCGGCCGCGGCCCCGCGCGGTCCGGTCGGCTGATCCGGGCCCGGCGGCCGTGTCCCCCGCGCTCCCCCTCGCGCCGGCCCTCCCCCTCGCGCCGACCCTCGCCATCGGCGGCGTCCCGGCACTGCTGCTCGCCGCCTTCGCACCGGCCGCGGTGTTCGGGGCCACGGTGTGGCTGTGGCCCCGGCTGGCGGGGCCCGGGGTGCGGCCGGTGCTGGGGCGGGCCGGACTCCAGCCGGCTGGCGCTGAGCGGGTTCCCGAGCACGCCGGGGGTGCTGCCCGACCGGCTGCGGTATCCGCAGGTGGCGCTGGACGCGGTGCGGGCGGGGAGGATGCGGCCGGCGGTGCTGGTGCTGATGACGCCGACGGTGGCGCCGCCCCGGGACACGCAGTGCGTGGACGTGCCGGGCGGGCCGCGGACGGAGACCTTCTTCGCGCGGGACCTGCGGGCGGCGGTGTCCTCGCACTACGGCCTCACCCGGGATCCCCGGGGGTGGGGGGTGATGGGCACTTCGGTGGGCGGGTACTGCGCGCTGAAGCTGGCCCTGCGCGAGCCGGACGCGTACCGGGCTGCCGCCGGGCTGTCGGCGTCACTACGAGACCTGGGCGCGTGAGGTGCCAGCGGCGCTGGAGTGGCTGGTGGGGCGCCTGAGTCCGCCCTGAGGCGCAGGTGGGAGGGCGTCCGAAAAGCACCGGACCGGCTCGGTCCCCGCTCCCGCCGAAGGGGCGGCGCCCCCGCAGTCGGCCGCCCCGGTTCTCGCTGCCCGAGGTCATTCGGCGGACAGGAAGGCCTCCACCTCGGTGGCGAAGGCCACCGGGCTCTCGTGCGGGGCGTAGTGGCCGGCGCCGGGGAGCGGGTGGATGCGGCAGTTCGGGTACCAGACCTGCCAGGTGGCCCGCATGACATCGACGGTGAGCGCGAGGTCGTACTCGCCGACGAGGACCAGCACCGGCACGGTACTGCCCTTCACGGCGGCGGACAGGTCGAGCGGCTGCCAGCTGGCGAGGTACCCGGCGAAGGCCTCCGGCCGGGACACGGCCAGGGAGTGCTCGACCATCCGGTCCAGCCAGTAGGGGCTCGCGCGGCGCCCGGTGACGATGTCGAGGATGGCACGGCGGTTCTCCGGGCTCGCGGCGGCCCCGTAGAAGAGCGCGTGGGTGGCGTCGTCCATCTCGTAGGGGGCGGCGGGGACCGGGTTGATCCCGATCAGCTTCTCGACGCGCTCGGGGGCCCGGACGAGGACCTGCTGCATGGCCTTGCCGCCCATGGAGTGGCCCAGGAGGGAGAAGGTGTCCCAGCCGAGCTCGTCGGCGAGCGCGAGGACGTCGTCGGCGATCTCCGCAACGGTGTAGCGGCCGGCGACGTCCCTGCGGTCGCCGTAGCCCCGGTAGTCGGGGAAGACGTACGAGAACCCGCGCGGATCCAAGTACTCGAGTGCGGAGCCCCAGTTGGCGGAGGTGGCGAACCAGTCGTGCAGCACGATGACGCGGACGGGGCCGGTGCCGATCCTGCGGTGGGCGATGGCCATGCGTTCTCCCTCGGTGGCGGGGCACGGAAAACCGACGCGGTACCTCTGCCCACCAGGGCTGAAATCACACCGTACTCGCCCGGGGCCTACGGGAGACCGGCCGGCCGGGCCGGGCCTGGCCGGGGCGGGCCGGCTCTCCGCGGGCGAGGAGTCCACCGCCCGGCACCCCGAACACCGCCGTGTCCCGGACACCGCCCACGACCTGCTGCTCCGGCGCGCCCGCAGCCACCGTCCCCGCGACCTCCCGGTCCTGGAACGGCGGCTGCCGCGCGCACCGGACGACCGCGTCAGACGGTCGTGATCGCCGGGTCCGAGACTCCGGTCGCGCCCGTTTCCACGTGGCCGGCGAAGCGGCGCAGGAAGGTGGTGTCCGCGTCGGAGACGACCTTGACGTCGTACCAGCGTGCCGTGCCGGCCAGGGACACCGTGTGCGCGAGCGTGCCGCCCGCCGCGACGCGCAGGACCTGGGCCGCACCGCCGTAGGCGTTGGTGACGGTCAGGTTGACGGCCGCCGTACCGGAGTTGGTCAGGGACAGCACCAGGTTGCCGGTGGCACCGTCGTGGCGGGCCGTGACCTCGGGGCCGGCCTTCTTCGCCGGGCCCTTCCAGGTGCGCAGGAAGCCGTTCGGCCCCCAGACCGTGAGGTTGATCTGGTTGCCGGTGGAGCTGCTGGTGCTCCAGGTGTCCGACAGGGTCTTGCCCGCCTCGACCGTGTAGGGCCACGGGCCGTCCGTGCGGTTGCCCGAGGTGCTGTGGAAGTGGGCGCCGAGGGAGGGACCGGAGGAGAAGGTCAGGGTGAACTTGCCCGTGGAGACGGTGGCCTTGCCGTCCGCGTACGGGGCGTAGCCCAGCGCACGGGTCGGCTTGGTACCCGCCTCCTGCTTGGGCAGGGTGCCGGTGGCCGGCGGGACCGGGTGGTAGGACGGGTGGGCGTTGTGGTCCGCCGGGACGTACGCGGCCGTGGACGGCAGGGCCGCCTTGGACGCGTCGGCCTTGGTGAAGTCGAAGGCCGAGGTCAGGTCGCCGCACACCGCGCGGCGCCACGGCGAGATGTTGGGCTCCTGCACGCCGAACCGCTTCTCCATGAAGCGGATCACCGAGGTGTGGTCGAAGGTCTCCGAGCAGACGTAGCCGCCCTTGCTCCAGGGCGAGACCACGATCATCGGGACGCGCGGGCCGAGCCCGTACGGCCCGGCCGTGTAGCTCGCGTTGCCCGCGAACAGGTCCTTCGTGACGTCGGCGGTCGACAGGCCCCATGCGGAGGAGGTGGGCGGGTACGGCGGCACGACGTGGTCGAAGAAGCCGTCGTTCTCGTCGTAGGTGATGAAGAAGGCCGTCTTCGCCCATACGTCGGGGTTGGCGGTCAGCGCGTCGAGCACCTGCGAGATGTACCAGGCCCCGAAGTTCGTGGGCCAGTTCGGGTGCTCGCTGAATGCCTCCGGCGCCGCGATCCAGGAGATCTGCGGCAGGGTTCCGCCCACCACGTCCGCGCGCAGCTTGTCGAAGTAGCCCTCGCCCGCCTTGGCGTTGGTCCCGGTACGTGCCTTCTCGTACAGGGCGCTGCCCGGCTGGGCGTTGCGGTAGCTGTTGAAGTACAGCAGGGAGTTGTCCCCGTAGTTGCCCCGGAAGGCGTCGCTGATCCAGCCCCAGCCGCCGGCCGCGTTCAGGCCGTCGCCGACGTCCTGGTAGACCTTCCACGACACCCCGGCCGTCTCCAGTCGCTCGGGGTACGTCTTCCAGCCGTAGCCGGCCTCCTGGTTGCCGAGGACCGGGCCGCCGCCGGTGCCGTCGTTGCCCGTGTGACCCGACCACAGGTAGTAGCGGTTGGGGTCGGTCGCGCCGATGAAGGAGCAGTGGTAGGCGTCGCAGACCGTGAAGGCGTCGGCGAGCGCGTAGTGGAACGGGATGTCGTTCCGCGTCATGTACGACATGGTGGTGGCGGTCTTGGCCGGCACCCACTTGTCGTACTTACCGTTGTTGTACGCCCAATGTCCGCCGGCCCAGTCGTGGTTGAGGCCCTCGACGAACCGCATGCCGAGCTCGTTGACCTGCGGGTTGAAGGGGAGGATGTCCTTCGTCCCGTTGGACTGGTAGAAGACCGGCTTGCCGTTGTCCTGCAGGACCGGCCGCGGATCGCCGAAGCCCCGTACGCCCTTCATGGAGCCGAAGTACTGGTCGAAGGACCGGTTCTCCTGCATGAGGACGACGATGTGCTCGATGTCCTGGATGGTTCCGGTGCTGCCCTGCGCCGGGATGGCGGCGGCGCGGGCGATGCTCTCGTTCAGCATCGCGACGGCGGCGGTACCACCGGCGATCTGCAGGAACCTGCGGCGGTTCAGTTCTGCCATGGCGTGACGACCTCTGCTGGTGAGACGGTGCGGGGGGGTGTCGAGGGGCGCCCCAAGAACAGCGGCCCCGGGGTACCGGTCGGCGTTGCTTTCGTGACAGTGGGCCGTACACCTGGAGAACGGAAGCCCTCGTCAGCCGGTTCATGCCCCACGGGCCCCTTCCGTGCGCGCCCCGGCACCGACCGCGCACCCGTCCGCCACCGTCCGCGCACGTCCCGTGGCCCGGTGTACTCACCGGGCCGCCGGGCCGGACGGGCATCCGCGCTCAGGACCGGGCCCGGGCCCGCGCGTCATGGTGAGGGCATGCCCATCAGCCGTCCGTACCGCGTCCGCGCGCCGGGATCACCGCCGTCGCCGGCATGCTGCCGGGGGAAGTCCTCACCCCGGACGGTTCCCGCGCGAGGTCGCCCGGGCCGGGCCCGGCGGGCCCGGGTGGTCACCGGGCGCGTACAACATCGCCGACGCCCGCCCCTCCCGCGCTCCACCTCGGCTCCCTGCGGAGGTGAAGCGCGGGAGGAAGGCGGCGAACTCCGCCCGGACGCCGGGCGGATCGACGCGGGTGGAGGCCGGTCAGCCCTCGGCCGGGGTCAGCCGCAGGGAGATGCTGTTGATGCAGTAGCGCTGGTCCGTGGGAGTCGGGTAGCCCTCGCCCTCGAAGACGTGGCCCAGGTGGGAGCCGCACTTCGCGCAGAGCACCTCGGTGCGGACCATGCCGTGGGCGACGTCCGCCTTCAGCTCGACGGCGTCGGAGTCCTTCGGGTCGTAGAAGGACGGCCAGCCGCAGTGCGACTCGAACTTCTCCGTGGAGCGGAACAGCTCGGAGCCGCAGCCGCGACAGGAGTAGACGCCCTCCGTCCTGGTGTCCGTGTACTCACCGCGGAAGGCGGGCTCGGTCCCGGCGAGGCGCAGCACCTGGTACTCGGACGGGGTCAGCTCCGCCTGCCACTGCTCGTCCGTCTTCTCTACCTCGTACGACATGACTCTCCCGCTTTCCCGCTCTTCTGGAACCGTCAGTTGGACAGGCGGGCCAGGATGCCCGGCCCCAGGTCCGTGACATCGCCCGCACCCATGGTGAGAACGAGATCGCCGGGCTTGGCCATTCCCGCGATCAGCTCGGCGACGGCTCCCTTGTCGTGCTCGGGGGTGACGTCGGCGCCCGCCGCCCGGGCGGCGTCGATGATGATCTCGCTGGTGATCCCGGGGACCGGGTCCTCGCGGGCGGGGTAGATGTCGAGGACGACGGAGGCGTCGGCGAGGGCGAGGGCGAGGCCCATCTCCTTGCCGAGCTCCTGGGTGCGGGAGAAGAGGTGCGGCTGGAAGACGACCAGGATGCGCGAGTCCCCGGCGGCGCCGCGGATGGCCTCCAGGTCGGCGGTCATCTCCGTCGGGTGGTGCGCGTAGGAGTCGATGACCTGGACCCCGGCCGCCTCGCCCTTGAGCTGCAGGCGGCGCTTGACCCCGGTGTACTTGCCGAGCGCGGAGGCGAGGTTGTGCGCCGGGATGCCGAGCGCGACACCGGCGGCGAGGGCCGCGACGGCGTTGTGCGCGTAGTGGCGGCCGGGCACCGAGACGGTGAAGGTGAGCATCCGGCCGTCGATGACGACGGTGACCTCGCTCGTCAGGCCGCGCGGGGTGATCTTCGTGATCCGGACGTCGGCCGCGGGCTCCTCGCCGTACGTGACCACGTTCAGCCCGTCGTTGCCGCGGACCCGGCCGGCGATCTCCGCGGCCCCGGCCTGGCCGTGGGCGATGACCAGGGTGCCGCCGTCCGGGATCTTGCCGACGAAGGTCTCGAAGGACTCGTAGATCTCGTCCATCGACGCGTAGTTGGCGTGGTGGTCGAGCTCGGCGTTGAGGATGATCGCGACCTGCGGCGTGTACTTGTGGAAGCTGCGGTCGCTCTCGTCGGCCTCGGCGACGAAGATGTCGCCCTCGCCGTGGTGGGCGTTGGAGCCGGGGGCGTCCAGGTCGCCGCCGATGGCGTAGGAGGGGTCCAGGCCCAGCGCCGAGAGGGAGACGGCCAGCATCGAGGTGGTGGTGGTCTTGCCGTGGGTGCCTGCGACGGCGATCGGCCGCAGGCCGTCCATCAGCCCGGCCAGGGCGTCGGAGCGGTGCACGACGGGGATGCCGAGCTCGGCGGCGCGGGCCAGCTCCGGGTTGTCGGCGCGGATCGCGCTGGAGACGACCACGCAGGTCGCGTCGTCGGCGAGGTGGCCGGCGGCGTGGCCGATGTGGACCGTGGCGCCGTGGGCGCGCAGCGCCTGGGCGGTCTCGGAGTCACGGGCGTCACTGCCGGCCACCTCGGCGCCGCGCTGGGCCAGGATCTTCGCGATGCCGGACATGCCGGCGCCGCCGATGCCGATGAAGTGGGGCCGTTCCATGGCGGTCGGCAGGCCGGGCTTCATTCAGGTAGCTCCAGGATCGAGGGCGTGCGGGCAGCCGGACGCGCAGGTCCGGCCGCCTCCACCCTATTCCTTGTGGGCGAAGAGCTTGAGCACCGGAACGCCGACCTTGTGGCGTGCCCGCGAGGCCCAGTCCCGGTGGAAGAACTCCTCGACGTAGTGCGGGGCGGTCAGCACGATCACCTCGTCGGCGCCGGTCTCCTCCACCACCGCCTTGAGCTTGTCGAGCGGGTGGGCCTCGATGATCTGCCCGACGGCCTTGGCGCCCTTGGCGCGCAGGGAGGCGAGAGAGTGTTCGAGAGCTGTCTCGGCGGGGCCCCGGGCGGCGACCCCCTCCGGCTCGTCACCCTCGTGGATGGCCTCGGGAAGCTCACCGAGCGCTACGTCGTCGATGGCGCGCAGCAGTCGGTCCCGGTCGCCCCGGGGCTGCATCAGGACGACGAAGGAGACCGGCTCGTCTCCGTGGAGGGTGGTGACGAAGTCCACGTCGACCGGGGTCAGCGGCTGCTCGATCATCAATACGCTCGTGAACACGGACGCCCTCTCCTTCGTGGGCCGAGGCCGTCGGCCGGCCCCTGCGGAAACCATCCTGCCCCGCTGTCGCACGGGGCCTACGCCGTATACCTGCCCACTTATGTGCCCAGCGGAAGCTAAGCGGAACTACAAATTCCGCCTCTCTTCAGATCCGACGGTAACGCGTGAAGAGAAACCCGGCCTCTTCCAGTACGCAGGCCGGCGCGAGCCGGTGCGGAACCGTGACGGAGGGCCCGTCGGAGATCCGCTGGGCATCACCCGCCGTGAGCATCGGTGAGATCGTCAGGCACAGCTCGTCCAGGGCGTCGGCGGCCACGAACTGGCCAAGCAGCCGGGGTCCGCCCTCGGTCAGCTGGCGGCGCAGCCCCCGGTCCGCGAGCTCCCGTACGGCGCGGGCCGGGTCCACGCCCGCCCCGTCGCCGGCCACCACGACCTCGGCCCCGGCCGCGGTGGCCGCGGCGACCCGGTCCGCGGGCGCGGCGGCCCCGGTGAGCACGAGGGTCGGCGCCGAGGGGGAGGTGAACAGCGGAGCCGAGAAGTCCAGGTCCAGGCTCGCGGTGACCACGGCGATGACCGCGGCGGGCCCCTGGCCTGCCGCGCTACGGCGGGCGGCGAAGGCGTCCCGGGCCCGCGCGGGCCCGTATCCCTCCTGGCGAACCGTTTCCGCGCCCACGACCACCACATCGGCCAGCGCCCGCAGGGTGCCGAAGATCCGCATGTCGCTCTCTCCGGAGATGGGCTGGGAACGCCCGTCGTGCTGGCCCGCTCCGTCCAGCGTGGACACCATGTTGGCGCGCAGCCAGTGGCCGTCCGTGCCGAGCGGGGGGTACGGGTACGCATCGGCGAGCTCGTCCAGCGACCATTCCCGGTCGGTCCGGTCTGCTGATGTCTGATCGGTCACAGGGAACAGGCGTCGCATCGGTGCAGTGTGCCACGCCCCGTAGGATGAAGAGCTGTGTCGACCTCACTCTCGCCCTCAGCCCCAGCCTCCGGGCGGCCCCCGATAGCCGACGCGGGACCGCAGTCCCTGTGCGCCCGCGAGCCACGGGTTCCCGCGGAACGGCTGGTGGCCGAGATGGTGCCGCCGCCGCGCTTCGACTCGGTGCGCTTCGACACCTACAACCTGGACCCGGCCCAGCCGAGCCAGGCCGAGGCCGTCACCGTCCTCGCCGAGTTCGCCGGCGGCCTGGGCGGGGCGCACGCCAGCGGCTCCGGCAAGCGGCGCTGGTTCGCGAGGACCCCGAAGAACACGGCCTCGTCCGCGGCTCCGCGCGGGGTCTACCTCGACGGCGGCTACGGCGTCGGCAAGACCCACCTGCTCGCCTCCCTCTGGCACGCCACCCCGGCCGAGCCCGCGCTCAAGGCCTTCGGCACCTTCGTGGAGCTCACCAACCTCGTCGGCGCGCTCGGCTTCCAGCAGACCGTGCAGACCCTCGGCGGACACCGCCTCCTGTGCATCGACGAGTTCGAGCTCGACGACCCGGGCGACACCGTCCTCGTCTCCTCCCTGCTCAGCCGCCTGGTCGAGCAGGGCGTGGCGCTGGCCGCCACCTCCAACACCCTGCCCGGCAAGCTCGGCGAGGGCCGCTTCGCCGCCGCCGACTTCCTGCGGGAGATCCAGGGGCTCTCCGCGCACTTCCGGCCGCTGCGCATCGACGGCCAGGACTACCGCCACCGCGGCCTGCCCGAGGCCCCCGCGCCGTTCTCGGACGAAGAGGTCACCAAGGCCGCGTACGCCACCAGGGGTGCGAGCCTCGACGACTTCCCCGCCCTCCTGGAGCACCTCGCCCGGGTCCACCCCAGCCGCTACGGGGCCCTGACCGACGGCCTGACGGCCGTCTGCCTCACCGACGTCGGCGCGATCCCGGACCAGTCGACGGCGCTGCGCCTGGTGGTCCTCGCGGACCGCCTCTACGACCGTGAGATACCGGTCCTGGCGTCGGGCCTCCCCTTCGACAGGCTCTTCAGTGAAGACATGCTGAACGGCGGCTACCGCAAGAAGTACTTCCGGGCCATCTCACGGCTCACCGCACTGGCACGCGACGCGAAGCCCCTGGTGTCCCAGTAGGTTTGGGAACGCCGGGCCGTACGTACGGCCCGGCCGTACCCACCTTCCACGAAGGGATCAACCATGGCCACCACGCGTTCCTCCCACACCGTCTGGAACGGCAACCTGCTCAAGGGTTCCGGCGTCGTCTCCCTCGACTCCTCGGGCCAGGGCGAGTTCGACGTCTCCTGGCCCTCGCGCGCCGAGGCCGCGAACGGGAAGACCAGCCCGGAGGAGCTGATCGCCGCCGCGCACTCCAGCTGCTACTCGATGGCACTCTCGCACGGCCTGGACGGCGCCGGCACCCCGCCCACCCGGGTGGAGACCAAGGCCGATGTGACGTTCCAGCCGGGCGAGGGCATCACCGGCATCCACCTGACCGTGGTCGGCGAGGTCCCGGGCCTGGACGCCGAGGGCTTCGCCGCGGCCGCCGAGGACGCCAAGAAGAACTGCCCGGTGAGCCAGGCCCTGACGGGCACGACCATCACCCTTACGGCCACCCTGGCCTGATCCGGCCCGATCCGTCCTGATCCCCCGCCGGGGCCCCGCACGGTCGGCTCCCGCCGCACCGCCCGGGGCCGCGCCGGGCAACTGCGTCCGGCGGTGGGGGCGTACGCCCGTCAGGGGGCACTCGGCGGCGCGGCGGGCGGGGCCGGGGCTACCCGCGTGGTACCACGGCCCGGTCGTATGTACTGCCCCACCGCCGGGAGTTGCCCATGCCGTCGATGCCTCCAATGCCGCCGATGCCGCCGATGTCCCTGAGCCGCCGCAGTCTGCTCGCCGCCGGTTCGGTCGCCTTCACCGGAGCACTCGGCGCGCTCTTCGCCGGGGCCGGACCCGCGGCGGGCGCGGGGGCCCGGGCCGCATCCGGCGCCGGCACGGCCGCACCGGCCGCCACCCGGGGCTACGGACCGCTCGTGGCCGACCCCGCCGGGCTGCTCGACCTGCCCGCCGGGTTCACCTACCGGGTGCTCTCGCGCGCCGGCGAGCCGCTCCGCTCCGGCGAGGGCACCGTCCCGGCCAACTTCGACGGCATGGCCGCCTTCGGCGCCGGACACGGCCGCGTCCGGCTGGTCCGCAACCACGAGAACCGGACGACCGCGGCCCTGCGCGTACCTCCTGTCGAGGGGCTCACCTACGACCCGAACGCCCTCGGCGGCTGCACCCTCCTCGACCTCGACGCCACCGGGCGGGTCACCTCCGAGCGCGTCGCCCTCGCCGGCACGGCCGTCAACTGCGCGGGTGGCCGTACTCCTTGGAACACCTGGCTGTCCTGCGAGGAGACCGAGGACCGGGCGGGCACCGCCGGCTACACCCGCGACCACGGCTACGTCTTCGAGGTCGACCCCGCCGATCCCCACCGCTCCGGCGCGGTCCCGCTGACCGCGATGGGCCGCTTCGCCCACGAGGCCGTCGCCGTGGACCCGTACCTCGGCGTGGTCTACGAGACCGAGGACGCCTTCGTCGAACCCTTCGGGCTCTTCTACCGGTTCCTGCCCGCCCGCCCCCTGGGCGGCCCCGGCTCGCTGCGCGCGGGCGGCGCGCTGGAGGCGCTGCGGGTACCCGGGCTGGCGAACCTGGCGGTGGTGGACGAGCCGGGGGCGGAGTTCCCGGCGGAGTGGGTGCCCGTGCCGGACCCGTCCGCGTCCGGGACCCCGATCCGGCTCCAGGACTTCGGCCCCGGCGGGATCACCCACGCGCAGAAGCTGGAGGGCTGCTACTGGGGAGGCACCGGCGTCCACTTCGTCTCCAGCTACTCCCGCACCAGCGAGGGCTCCCCCGCCGAGCACCACGGCCAGGTGTGGTTCTACGACCCGCTGCGCGCCCGGCTCCGGCTGGACGTGCTGTTCGGCCCTGCCAGCGACCCCCAGCTGCCCGGCGACTCCCCCGACAACATCTGCCTGGCCCCCGACGGCGGCCTGATGGTCTGCGAGGACGGCGGCGGCGCCCAGTACGTCTTCGGCGTGACCCCGCACGGAAAGGTGTACCCGATGGCCCGGAACGCCGATGACATCGGGAAGCCGGGGGCGCCGGAGTGGGGCGAGTTCGCCGGCGTCACGTTCTCGCCGGACGCCCGGACGATGTACGTGAACGCCTACTCGCCCGGGACCACCTTCGCGGTGACGGGACCCTGGCACTGACCCGGACGTCCTTCCGGCCCGTCCGTGCTGGTCTTTCGTCACGTCGCGATCCCATCCGATGTGTTGGAAACTCGTAGGGAGTCGGACGGATCGAGGTAGGTAGCGGTGGCCAAGAAGGACAGCAGGACCCCGGACGAGGTCTCCGGGCCCGCGGGCCCCTCGAAGTCGGCGAAGACGGCCGGGCCCGGGAAGGCCGGGAAGCCACCGAAGGCCACCGAGCCCGGGAAAGCCGCCAGGGCCGCGAAGACGGAGAAGCCCGCGAAGGCGGCCAAGGCCGGGAAGGCGGAGAAGGACGCCAAGGCGGCCAAGCCCACCAAGGCGGACAAGGCGGGGGCGGCCAGGCCCAGCAAACCGGAGAAGGCCGCCAAAGCCTCCAAGGCCGAACCGGCGAAGCCCGCCAAGGCGGACAGGCCCGCCGCCGAGCCCGCCGCCGAGCCCGACGGCAAGTCCGGGGCCGACGCCGGGCCGAAGTCCAAGCCCCTCTCCTTGCGCGAGCTGCTCCGGATCTCCGCCGAGAGCTCGAAGGCCCCCAAGGGCTCCCGCAAGGGACGCGGGCACGACACCCCGCTGAGTCCCCTCCTGCGCGTCCCCTCCGGCGAGCGCATCGACCTCGGGGCCCTGCACCCCGCCGCGACCCCGGCCGGACCCACCGACAAGGCGGCCGGCGTGGCGGCCACCGCCCAGATGGCCGAACAGCTCGCCTCCCTCCAGGAGCGGCTCTACGCCGCCAGCACCGCAGGGGACCGCCGCCGCGTGCTGCTCGTCCTGCAGGGCATGGACACCAGCGGCAAGGGCGGCACGGTCAAGCACGTGATCGGCCTGTTCAACCCCTCGGGTTGCCGGATCAAGGCCTTCAAGGCCCCCACCCCCGAGGAGCAGAACCACCCCTTCCTCTGGCGCATCATGAAGGCGCTCCCGCAGCCGGGCGAGATCGGCATCTTCGACCGCTCGCACTATGAGGACGTCCTCATCGCCCGCGTCCGCGACCTGGTGCCGCGCAGTCAGCTGGGCCGCCGCTACGCGCAGATCAACCGGTTCGAGAAGTCCCTCGCCGACGACGGCGTGAGCGTGGTGAAGATCTTCCTCCACATCAGCTACGAGGAGCAGCGCAAGCGGCTCCTGGAGCGGCTCGACAACCCGGACAAGCACTGGAAGTTCAACCCGGGCGACATCGAGGAGCGCGCGGCGTGGCCCGCGTACCAGCAGGCGTACGAACTGGCCCTGGAGCGCTGCTCCACGGACGCCACGCCCTGGTACGTGGTCCCCTCGGACCGCAAGTGGTACCGCAACTGGGCCATCAGCAAACTACTGCTGGAGCACCTGGAAGGCATCGCTCCGCAGTACCCGGCGGCCGATTTCGACGTGGCGCGGTGCCGAGCCCGGCTGCTCCAGACCTGAGGCCCGGCGCAACCCTCCCGGGTGCGCGCCGTGAACATCCGATTGCCGCATAGTCATATATTTTGCGACCGTGACCATTTCTGTGCGCAAGGTGGCGGCCGCGGCCGCTCTCGGTGCGGCCCTCGGCAGCGCCCTCGTGGGGTGCGGAGCCGGTGGCGGCACTCCGGATGCCGGCGGCCGGGCCCGGATGGGGACCTCCGCGGACCCCACCGCGCCGCCCTCCGCGTCCACGTCCGCGTCCCCCCAGGCGAGCCCCCGGCCCAGCCCGTCGGGCACCCCGCAGGCGGGGGCTCCCGGCAAGGCCCCGACCATGGCGCCCGGCCCGAACGGCCTGACCCCGGTCTTCGAGCGGGCGAAGCAGCACACCGACAAGACGGTGGCGCTGACCTTCGATGCCGACATGACCTCCGACCAGGGGCCGCGCGCGGCGGGCGGCGAGCACTTCGACAACCCGCAGCTGATCTCCACGCTGCGCACCCTCAAGGTGCCGTCGACGATCTTCATGACGGGCCGCTGGGCCGAGGAGTACCCGGACCAGGCGAAGTCCGTGGGCACCGATCCGAACTTCGAGATCGCGAACCACTCGTACAGCCACCACGCCTTCAAGTCCCCCTGCTACGGACTCCCCGCCCTCGACGAGGCCGCCGCCCGCGCCGACGTGGACCGGGCCTTCGAGGCCTTCCACAAGGCGGGCGCCGTCAACACCGTGCCGTACTTCCGCTTCCCCGGCGGCTGCTACGACGACCAGGCGCTGCGGGCAGTCTCCACGGCCAAGGTCACGGCCGTGCAGTGGGACGTGGTCAGCGGGGACGCCTTCGCGAAGGATCCCGACGCGGTGGCCGAACAGGTCCTGTCCGGGGTGAAGCCCGGCTCGGTCGTGGTCATGCACTGCACGCGCAGCGCCGCCCCGGTCACCGAGGAGGCCGTCCGCAAGATCGTCCCGGAGCTGCGCAAGCGCGGCTACCGCTTCGTGAAGGTCTCCGAACTCATCGGGAAGTAGCCCGGGGCTCAGCCGGAACAGGCCGTGCGCTGCGCGTCCTGCCACTCGCACACCGGGCACAGCACCACGCCCGGTGTCGCGACCCCGTACTCGGTGGGCCTGCCGCACTCCACGCAGTCGGCATAGGGCGGCCCGGCCACCCGTCCGGCGGGGGCCGCGGGGGCGGGGCAGTACGAGGAGTCGGGCGCGCTCTGCTCCAGCTGGTCCATGCGTACGAGCCTACTCACCTCCGCCGGGCCGCGGCGGCGCAGGCCACCGCCCCCGCCCCGGCGGCCAACAGCAGAGCGACCGCGCACTCGGACAGCGGCAGCGGCAGCGTCCGCTCCCGTGACCCCACCACCAGCGCGGTCACCGCGAGCCGGGCCGGGGAGGCGCCGACGCCCCAGGCCAGCAGCGAGCCGAG
Organism: Streptomyces sp. NBC_00435; assembly: GCF_036014235.1. GTDB lineage: Bacteria > Actinomycetota > Actinomycetes > Streptomycetales > Streptomycetaceae > Streptomyces. The sequence goes on along the minus strand of NZ_CP107924.1, from coordinate 6,435,089 downwards.
GCCGGTCGCCAGGACTGCGAACCCAGGACGCCCGAGCAGCGGGCGACTGCCCAGTGCCCCGACCGCGCCGCCGGTCAGCGCGCAGGCTGCCACGGCCAGCGCTCCGGCCAGTCCGGCGTCGCCCGCGGGCACTCCGCCGCGGTCGCAGAGCAGCAGCACCGCCAGCGCGCTCGCTCCCCCGGCCGCCAGCGCCCCGGCCAGCGCGGTCAGCAGGGCGGCCGCGTGCACGCGTACGGGACCCGCCGCGGCGGCCACGCAGTCCCGGGCGGCGTCGGGCTCGGCCGTGACGCAGATCCGGACCAGCCAGGCGGTGACCGGGACCAGCCCGGCGGCCGCGTAGCCGAGGGAGTCGAGCACCGGGTCGCCCGGCCGGATGCCGACGGCCAGGAAGGCGGCGTACAGGAGTACCGGGGCGAGCCAGCGCTGCGAGCGCAGCAGCAGCGCGGCCTGGTAGCGCAGCAGGGCCACGAGCACCGCGGGGCGGGCGGTCACGGCAGCTCCGGGTGGTCCGGCCGATCCCGCGGGTCGGGCCGCGGGTCCGGTTCCCCTACGGCGAGTACGTGCCAGGGCGGGCTCGCGGCGAGCAGGGCGGGCTCGCGGCGAGCAGGGCGCGCAGCGCGGCGTCGGAGTGCTCGGCGGGCACGGTCAGCGCCACGCGCCCGGCTCCGCCCCCGGCCGGCGACGGTTCGACGGTCAGCCCCGGCGGGAGGACGGCGCCCGGCGGCCCGGCCACCTCGATGCGTACCAGGGGTCCCGGATCCGCGGGGTCCCGTAGGGCCACCACCGCGGCCCCCTCCACCCGGTACCGCGCGCCGGCCGCGCCCGCGAGCCGCCGGGGGTCGTGGTCGACGAAGACCACCGCGGCCCCGGCGACGACGCGTTCGGTGACGGCCCGGTCCAGTTCGGCACGGGCCGCCTCGTCCAGCCCGGTCCAGGCCTCGTCGAGGACGAGCAGCTGCGGCCCGGCGAGCAGGGCCTGCGCCACGGCCACCTTCTGGCTGCTCCCCTTGGACAGTTCGGCGAGCGGTGTGCGCGCGGTCCCGGCGGCCCCGAACCGCTCCAGCCATTCGGCGGCCCGCCGCCCGGCGGCCGCTCCGCGCAGTCCGTGCACCCGGCCCATGTGGGTCAGGTACTCCCCGGCCGTGAGGGGCAGGGCGGCGGGGAACCGCTCGGGGACGTACGCGGTGCGGTGCGGGCGGCCGGTGATCCGCCCCTCGCTGGGGGTGTCGAGTCCGGCGAGGAGGCGGAGCAGGGTGGACTTGCCGCCTCCGTTGGGGCCCTCGACGCGTACGAGGGTGCCGTGCGGAAGCTCCAGGGAGATCCCGCGCAGCACCCAGGGCCCGCGCACGCCGTAGCGGCGGCCGACCCCGGCCAGCCTCAGGGTGTTCGCGGTCAATGCGCGGCAGCCGCCTCGGTGAGCTCGCTCGGGCGGACGATGACGAAGCCCTCGCCGCTGAGCTTCAGCTGGACGGCCTCGCCGGAGCCGCCGCGGATCATCGAGCCGACCGACTGGGAGCGGTGCAGACCCGTCTCCAGGCGGGCGCTCCAGCCGACCACCGCGTCGGTGTCCACGTAGACGGGGGCCTGCGGGGTGACGGGGATGACGATCGGGTTCCCGTCACAGACCACGGCGAGCTTGCCGGTGCCGGTGAAGAGGCTGTTGAAGAGCCCGCCACCGGTCATGCCGGCGCCCTTCAGCATCTTGATCTCGTAGGAGAGCGTCGCGTCGAAGCACAGCACGTTGCGGCCGTTGATGGTCAGGGCGTCGCCGGGCTCGAACTCGACGATGAAGCAGTTGCCCGCCCGGTGCGCGAACCAGGCTTCGCCCTGACCGCGTACGGACATCAGCGCCAGCCCCTCGCCCGTGACGGCGCGCTTGAGCATGCCGCCTATGCCCTGTCCCTTGCGTTCGAACTGGAGGCTGCCGCGGAAGGCGACCATCGAGCCCTGGCGGGCGAGCATTTCACCGTTGACGGTGTACTTCACGGACTTGGCGTTCTGCAGGGTCATACCGGGTACGGCAGACGGCTGGGCCGGGTTCTCGGACGCGAAAAGGTCACTCTTCATGGCCCCGATCCTCACCCGTCCGGGACCCCTGCGACATCATCCGTAAGTCGGAGGCTGGCAAACTTGGCCGGATGAGCACCGAGGACACGCGCCACGTCACCCAAGTACCCGCCGTCGGGGCGGACAGCCCCTTCCGGCAGGAGCGGATCGCCCGCGACGAGGCACCGCAGTTCGTGCTGCCGCTGGTGGTGCGGATCGAGAAGGACGGGCCGCCGGCCCGGACCGACGCCCTGGAGACGGCCGCCCGTGCGGTGCTCGTCCTGCTGACCGACGAGCGGTCGGCCGGCGAGGGCGAGTGGGCCGGCGCGGTCCGGGACTGGCAGGACGCCCGGATCCGCAAGGTGGTGCGCAGGGCGCGCGGGGCGGAGTGGCGCAAGGCCGGGACCCTGCCGGGCCTGACCGTGCACGGTGTCGCCTCGGAGGTACGGGTCTTCCCGCCGGTCCCGCTCGACGGCTGGCCCAAGGAGCTGGCCAAGCTCCAGGTGTCGGGCACCGACCTCGACGACCCGCAACCGGTCGCACCCGCGCCGGCCGGGCTTCCGGTGCTCTGGCTCAATCCGGACCTGGACATGTCGGCCGGCAAGGCGATGGCCCAGGCGGGGCACGCGGCGCAGCTGGCGTGGTGGGAACTGACCGGCGCCGAGCGCACCGCGTGGCAGGACTCCGGCTTCGCGCTGGCGGTACGGACGGCCCCGCGCGAGCGGTGGGCGGAGCTGTCCGGGAGCGGGTTGCCGGTGGTGCGGGACGCGGGGTTCACGGAGATCGCGCCCGGGTCCTGCACGGTGGTCTCGGACCACCCGGCGCTGCGGGCGCGGCTCTGACTGGTCGTTTCGGCGGAAGGACTCGACCTTGATGTGAGGGAACGGAACGCTGCCGGCGGCCGGGAACCTCAAATGTTGCTCTGAACGTCCCCCTTGGCGGTTGGCTCGACTCCGTCGGGGTCATGACATCGGCACACGGACCGATGAGAGGGGGCGAGGGGACATGAAGCCCATGGCACACCTGGGGGTGGGCATCGGCTGGCGGCCGGAGATCGCGGGAGCGGTCGAGGCCCTCCCGGGCTTGGACTGGGTCGAGGTGGTGGCGGAGAACATCTGCCCGGGCCACCTGCCCGAGTCCCTGCTGCGGCTGCTCGAACGCGGGGTCCGCGTGGTACCGCACGGGGTCTCGCTGGGCCTCGGCGGCGCCGACCGGCCGGACCCGGCGAAGCTGGCCGCGCTCGGGGAGCGCGCGGTGGCGCTGGGGGCGCCGCTGGTCACCGAGCACATCGCCTTCGTACGGACCTCCTCGGTGGCGCCGGGCCCGGTGCTCGAAGCCGGGCACCTGCTGCCCGTGGCACGGACCCGGGACGCGCTGGACGTGCTCTGCGAGAACGTGCGGATCGCGCAGGACGCGCTGCCCGTGCCACTCGCGCTGGAGAACATCGCCGCGCTGCTGTCCTGGCCCGGGGAGGAGCTCACGGAGGGGCAGTTCCTGACGGAGCTGGTGGAGCGGACCGGGGTGCGGCTGCTGATCGACGTGGCCAACCTGCACACCAACCGGGTCAACCGGGGGGAGGACCCGGCCGCCGTACTGGACGGGATCCCGTTGGAGGCGCTGGCGTACGTGCACGTCGCCGGGGGCGTGGAGCGGGGTGGCGTGTGGCACGACACGCACGCGCATCCCGTGCCGCGGGTCGTGCTGGACGTGCTGGCGGAGCTCCGGGCCCGGGTGGAACCGGCGGGGGTGCTGCTGGAGCGGGACGACGACTTCCCGCCGGAGGGTGAGCTGGCGGGCGAACTGGAGGCGATCCGGCGCGTGCTGGGCGACGCCGCGGGAGCCGTACCCGGCCCTCCTTCCCTCCCTTCGGCGGGCTCCGCCCCGACCACCGCCCCGACCGCGGGCGGGCCCGGAAGCGGGACGGACGCCGTGCGGACCCGGGTCGGGATCGGACAGGCCGCGCTCCTGTCGGCACTGGTGGCCGGGACTCCCGTGCCCGAGGGGTTCGACCGGCAGCGGGTACGGATCCAGGCGCGGGCGCTGTCGGCCAAGCGGGCCGGGGTCGTGGCCCGGCTGGCGCCCGAGCTGCCCGGGATCCTGGGCGGCCAGGACCCGTACCGGGAGGCCTTCCTCGGCTACGCCCGGCACCGGCCCATGACCGCCGGATACCGGCGCGACGCGCTGGACTTCGCCGAGCACCTGCTGATCCGGGACCTGCCCGCCGACCCCGCCGCACGGCGCCGGCTCACGCTCTGGTGGCAGGACCGGGCCGGGGCCCGGCCGCCGGGCCGCGCCGTGCGCTGGGCCCGCGCACTGGTGGGGAGAGCCGCGTGAACCCCTTCGACTTCATCGCCGTGGCCGTCTGGATCGGCGTCATCACCTCCGGCGTCGTCCTGCTGCGCGGTCTGCGGCGCTCGCGCCCCTCCACCCTCGGCCCGGCTCCGCGCCTGCACGACCTGTCCGAGGCCGCGTTCATGGCGGGCGGTCCCGGCGCGGTCGTCGACGCGGCGCTCGTCTCCCTGCTCTGCGACGGCCGGATGGTGGTCGGCGGGCCCGGCATCGTCCAGCTGCGCCCCGGGGTGAGGGCCGGTGACTTCGCCGAGCGGGCCGTGCTCCGGGCCCACGGGGACGCCCCGTCCGGATGGCTGTACCAGATCCGCTACGCGGCCATGCGTGACCCGGCCGTCCAGGAGACGGGCGACGCCCTGGCCGACCGCGGGCTGATCGCCACGCCCGGAGGCCGCCGCCGGTGGCCGCGCCACGGGCTGGTCCAGGCGCTGGTGTGCGGGGTGGCGCTGGTGGTGTCGCTGCCGCTGACCTTCGCCGCCTACGTGCTGGAGCGCGGGTCCGGCTCGTTCCACGTGCCGTTCGTCGTCGAGGTCTTCCCCGTTCTGCTGGGCGGAATCGTCATGGGCGCCATCGGCGCCTCCCGCGCCGGCCGGCGGATCACCCCGGCGGGGGCCGCCGCACTGCGCGACATCCGCGCCCACTACCGGGCCGACCGCAGTCCGTACGTCCAGACCTCGCTGTTCGGACTGGCCGGTCTGCGGGATCCGTACCTGCGCGAGCAGTTGGTGCCGGCGGCCCGCGGCACCCGGCTGGCGGCGGCCCAGTCGCGTCCGCATTCCAGCACCTCCGACTCGTCCTGGGCGTCCGGGGCCGAGGCCATCCCGGTCGTCTGGTGCGCGGGGGCCGACGGCGGCGGGCCGGGCGGATCGAGCTGCGGATCCGGTTCGGGCTGCGGATCCTCGGGGTCCGGCTGCGGGTCCTCCGGGAGCAGTTGCGGGGGCGGCGGATCGAGCTGTTCCAGCAGCGGTTCGAGCTGTTCCAGCAGCAGTTCGAGTTGTGGCAGTTCGTCCAGTTCCAGTTGTGGCAGCAGCTCCTGACCGTCCATCACGGGCCAGTCACGAGCTGCTCACACCTCGGCAGGGCCCTATGCCCGGCGGTTCCACATCTTGTAGAAAGCGAGCATGTTCTGGGTCCTGTTCCTCCTCCTGGCCTGGGCAGGGGTGCTGATCGCGGCCACACGCCTGCTGAGAGCCGCCGGTGAGGCCGCGGAGCCCGTCGACGGGCCCGCCGCCGCGCACCACGACCGTCACCACCACGACGAGCTGAGCCTCCACGAGGCCGCGTACCTCGCCGGTGGCCCGCAGCGGGTGGCCGAGCTGACCCTGCTCTCGATGCAGCGCGAGCGGCGGCTGCTGCTCGCGCACACCGGCTGGGCCACCGTGCTCGACCCGGTCGGGCGCGATCCGCACGAGCGGTCCGTACTCGGCGCGTTCGGGCCGGACGGGCAGGAGGAGGTGTCGGCGGTCCGGTCGGCCGTGGAACGGGATCCGGCCGTACGGGACCTCGCGGACCGGCTGGGCGACGCGGGCCTCGCGCTGCGCCAGGGGGCCGTGCGCGAGATCGGCGAGGGCATCAGGTCGGTCCGGCGGGCCACCCTCCTGGTCCTGGGCATGACGGTGGCCGCCCTGTGCGTACCGGCGCCGGGGACCACGACGACGATGATCCTGTGCTGGTTCGCCCTGCCGCTGATCCTGTGCGTGGGCTGCCTGGCCATCGCCCGCGTCGAGGGGCACGCGCACTCGGCGTGGGCCTCCCCCGCCGGGCAGCGGCTGCTCGTGGAGCTGGGGCGGGAGCGGGGCGGGCGGGGCTCGCTCACCGCGGTGGCGCTGCGCGGGCTCCGCGCGGTCAACGATCCCGAGCTGCGGGCGGCCCTCGCCTGCGGCAGTCGGGGGCGGATTCCGCGGCAACGGGGGTATTGAGCGCGACACCGGCCGTTGATCCTGTACAGGGGCCCCCGCTCCGGATCTCATCTGAACATCCGATGAGACGAGGACCCCGCCATGCGGATGCGGATGCGTTGTGCAGTGGCCGTGACCCTGCTGGTCCTGCCCGTTGCCCCGGCCGCCGCATGGGCGGTGCCCCGGGCTGCGCACACCACTCGGGCCCCCGGCCCCGCGGACGGCCGCACCGCCAGCGGCCTGCCCGGCCCGGCGGGCCGCGGCTCCACCGCCGGGCCCGCCACCCGGTCCGCCGTCCCGTCCGGCTCCACCGCCAGGCTGGCCGCCGAGGCCGCCGGAGCCGAGCTCGTGGCGCTGCGCGCCGCGGCGGTCGCGCGGCTCCCCGGCGCCGGAGCTCGGGCGCCGGGCCCGGCCCGGCCGCGCGGAGCGGGCCCCGCCGGCGCCGGGCTCGACTTCGGGCCGTGCCCCGTCTCCGAGGGGCTCGGCCCGGACGTGCGGTGCGCCACGCTGCGGGTGCCCGTCGACTACGCGCGGCCCGACGGGCCGCAGACCGCGATCACCGTCAGTCGGATCGCCGCCGGCGGCGGTGTCCCCCGGCAGGGGGCCCTCGTGTACAACCCCGGCGGCCCCGGCGGGAACGGGCTGTTCTTCCCGCTCGTCGCCGACCTGCCCGAGTGGCGCCGCGTCTCCGCCGCCTACGACCTCGTCGGCTACGCCCCGCGCGGGGTCGGCCTGTCCGGACGGCCGCTGTCCTGCCAGGACCCGGCGGAGTACGACCGCGCCCCGTCCGCGGCCCCGGAGGCCCAGCCGGACGCCGCCGCCAAGGAGGCCCGTACGGTGGCCGCGCGGGCCTACGCCCTCGGCTGCGCGCGGCGGGCCGGCGCGGCCCTCTCCTCGTACACGACCCTGAACAACGCCCGCGACCTCCACGTGCTGCGCGCCGCGCTCGGCGAGCCGAAGCTGACCTTCATGGGGGCCTCGTACGGCACCTACCTGGGCGCGGTCTACGCCACCCTCTACCCCGGCCACGTGCGCCGGATGGTCTTCGACTCAGCCGTCGACCCCGACCCCCGCAAGGTCTGGTACCGCAACAACCTCGCCCAGGCCGCCGGTTTCGAGCGCCGGTGGGCCGACTTCCGCGCCTGGACGGCCCGTCACCACGCCGCGTACGGGCTCGGCTCCACCCCGGAGGCCGTGCAGGCGAGTTACGACCGGGTGCGGGCCGAGCTCGCCCGGGAACCGGCGGGCGGGGTGGTGGGTACCGGGCAGCTGCACTCCGCGTACCTGCGGGCCGCGTACTACGACGAGGTGTGGCCGAGCCGTGCGGCCGCCCTGGAGGCGTTCCTGCGCGGCGATCCGGCCCCGCTCGTCGAACTCGCCGCACCGCGCCCGGCGGCGGCCGCCGAGGGCGAGAACGCGACGGCGGTCTACACGGCGACCCTGTGCAACGACGCGCCGTGGCCCGCCGACTGGGAGACCTGGGACCGGGACAACACCGAACTGGCCCGCACGGCCCCCTTCGAGACCTGGGCGAACGCCTTCCTGAACCTGCCCTGCGCCCACTGGCCGGTGCGCGAGCGGCAGCAGCCGGTCGACGTGGGTGAGCGGCCGGACACTCCGCTCCCCCGCACGCTGGTCGTCGCGGCCGAGCGGGACGGCGCCACCCCGTACTCCGGCGCGCTCGAGCTCCAGCGGCGGCTCGGGCCGCGGGCGGCGCTGCTGACGGAGACGGGGGCCGGCACCCACGGGGTGGTCGGCGGACGCAATGACTGCGTGGACGCCCACGTGGAGCGGTACTTGCTGACGGGTGACACCCCGGGGCGCAGTGTCGCGTGTGCGCCGCATCCGGAGCCCGCACCGGTGTCGCTGGACGACCGGGCAGCCGGCACCGAGGGGCACCCCAGGGCACTGCTGCCGCCAGTCGTCTGAACTTCCGGGCGGGATCTCCGGCTGCGTCGATTCGGGGGCAGGGCCTCCCGATCCACCGGCAGAACCGCGGTCAGCGGTCCTCCGGTCCTTCCCCCCAGGGGAGGTATCAGGCGAGTCCGGCCACCAGATCGGCGACGGACTTGCGGCGTCCGGTGTAGAAGGGCACCTCTTCACGGACGTGCATACGGGCCTCGGAGGCGCGCAGGTGGCGCATGAGGTCGACGATGCGGTACAGCTCGTCGGCCTCGAAGGCCAGCAGCCACTCGTAGTCGCCGAGCGAGAAGGAGGCGACGGTGTTGGCGCGCACGTCGGGGTAGCCGCGGGCCATCATGCCGTGGTCCTTGAGCATGCGGCGGCGGTCCTCGTCGGGCAGCAGGTACCAGTCGTAGCTGCGCACGAAGGGGTAGACGCTGACGTAGTCGCGCGGCGTCTCGTCGGCCAGGAAGGCCGGGATGTGCGACTTGTTGAACTCGGCCGGGCGGTGCAGGGCCATGTTCGACCAGACCGGCTCCAGCGCGCGGCCCAGCTTGGTGCGGCGGAACAGGTTGTAGGCGGTCTGCAGCTCGTCGGAGGTCTCCGCGTGCCACCAGATCATGATGTCCGCGTCGGCGCGCAGGCCGGAGACGTCATAGGTGCCGCGGACGGTGATGTCCTTGGCGGCCAGCTGGTCGAACAGCTCCTGGACCTCGTCGGCGAAGCCGGCGCGGTTCTCGGGCAGCACGTCCTTCAGCTTGAAGACGGACCACAGGGTGTAGCGGATGACCTCGTTGAGGTCCTTCGCCTTCTTCCCCGCGTTGGGAATCTTCTCTGGTGCAGTCATGTGTCTATTGTCCCGTGTGCTGATCAGTGGTCTGTGCCAGGGGTGCCCCACGGGTGCCCAACGTGGCGATCACCACGTCAGCGGCCTTGCCCGCGCTCGCGATGCAGGCCGGGATGCCGACCCCGTCGTAGAGGGCTCCGCACACCGCGAGCCCCGGCAGGGCGGCCACGGCGGTACGGATCCGGGCCACCCGCTCGAGGTGGCCGACGGGGTACTGGGGCAGGCCGCCCTCCCAGCGGGTGACGGTGGAGGCGACCGGGCGGGCGGTGGCAGCGAGACCCACGGCCTCGCCGAGGTCGACGCGGGAGACCTCGACCAGTTCCTCGTCGGAGCGCCCCAGATCGGCCTCGTCGGCGTGCCGGCCGACCGAGGTGCGCAGCAGGAAGAGCTCGGGATCGGTCCCCGCCCAGGCCCACTTGTTGCTGGAGAAGGTCGAGGCCTTGATCGTCCGGCCGTCCACGGGTGGTACGAGGAAGCCGCTCGCACCGCCGTCGGCGATCGCGGCCGGCAGGTCGGAGCGCCGGAAGGCCATCGTGACCAGGGCCATGGAGGCGTACTCGACGCCGCGCAGCTCGGCGGCGGCCGCGGGGGCCAGCCCTTCGAGCAGCCGGGCGGCGGGTCCGGCCGGGGTGGCCAGGACGATGCCGTCGGCCTCGATGACCTCGGCGCCGCCCGGGCTGCCCGCGGTACCGGCGACCAGGCGCCACCCGGTGGCGGTACGGGTCAGCTCGCGCGCGGGGGTGTCGGTGAGGAGGCGGGCTCCGGCCGCCCGGCAGGCCTCGGCGACGGCGAGCGGGAGGCGTCCGATGCCGCCTTCGATGCCGGAGAAGACGGGGCCGGTCTGCCCCGCGAGGGCGGCCCGGCGCTGCAGTTCCCGTACGCCCTCGCCCAGTGAGGCGTGCGTACGGGCGGCTTCGAAGAGCTGGGGGACGGCGGCCCGCATCGAGATGCGGTAGGCGTTGCCGGCGTAGACCCCGCCGAGGAGCGGTTCCACGAGCCGGTCGACGACCTCGTGGCCGAGGCGGGCGGCGACGTACTCGCCGAGGGCCACGTCCTCGCCGATCTCCTCGGGCTCCAGCCCGGCTTCGGCCCCGGCCCGGGCCAGGCCCTCGGCGGAGAGCACTCCGGAGGCGGCGAGCGGGCCCAGGTCGCCGGGAACACCCATGACGTGGCCGCCCGGCATGGGGCGCAGTTCACCGCGGGTCCACAGGCGGGCGGTGGCGGTGGCGGGCGGCTGCAGGGCGTCGCCGAGCCCCACGGCGCGGGCCAGCGCGAGGGCTTCGGGGCGGCGGGCGAGCACGGATTCGGCGCCGAGGTCGACGCGCAGGCCGGCCAGTTCGCCCGCGAGCAGTTTGCCGCCGAGGCGCGGGCCGGCCTCCAGGAGCGTGACGCGCAGGCCGTCGGCGAGCAGTCGGTGGGCCGCCGCGAGGCCGGCGATACCGCCGCCGATGACGACGACGTGGCCGGCGGGGGCCGGCCGGTCCGTACGCATGTCCGCTTCGTGCATGGACACATCGTCTCAGACCGCTCCTCGGGCGATCACCGAGGCCTGACCGTGACCTCTTCGGCATCACCTCGGGACCGCGTGTACGAAACCCGGGGCGGCGACCGGTGCGTCAGAACGGCGACAGCGGTGCGGCGGCCAGTCCGCGCGCGTCCGCGCATCCGGCGATTCCTCGGGGGTACCACGATGCACACCCAGTACAGACGGTTCGGGCGGCGCCCGGCGACGGCCCTGGCCGCGCTCTCCCTTGCCGGGGCCCTCGCGCTCACCGGCTGCTCCGCCGCGAGCGACGACAAGGCGGCGGCCAGGGGGGACGCGGCGGCTCCGCGGCAGCCGGAGGCCGCCGGGAACGGTGCGGCGCCGGCCCCGGCCGCGTCGGGCGCACCGGGACCGTCCGCGGACCGGAACCAGGCGCCCGCACGCACCCAGATCATCCGCACGGCGACGCTGAGGGTGGAGACGGCGGACGCCCAGAAGGCGACGGCCGGGGCCCGGACGGCGGCGGAGGGCGCGGGCGGGTACGTGGGCAACGAGACCACCAAACGTGACGGCGGCGGGGCGATGACCTCGACGGTGACCCTGCGGGTGCCGGGCGAGCGCTTCGACGCGGTGCTGGCCACGATGGAGGGCAGCGGGAAGCTGCTGGACCGCAAGGTCGAGGCGCAGGACGTGACGCAGAAGGTCGCGGACGCCGACAGCCGGGTCAAGTCGCAGCAGGCGAGCGTGGCGCGGGTGCGCGAGATGATGGAGAAGGCCTCGGGGCTGAGCGAGGTGGTCACGCTGGAGGCCGAGCTCAGCAAGCGCCAGTCCGACCTGGAGTCGCTGCTCGCGCAGCAGACGGCGCTGAAGGACCAGACCTCGCTCGGCACGATCACGCTGACGTTCTCGGAGCCGGCGAAGGCCGAGGAGAAGGCGCCGGAGCGGAAGCCGGGGTTCGCGGACGCCCTGGTCGGTGGCTGGTACGTCTTCGCGACCCTCATCAAGTACTTGCTGATGGCGCTCGCCGCCGCCTCTCCCTTCCTGCTGACGGGCGCGGTGCTGGCGCTCGCCTTCCGGAAGTACCGCAAGTGGCGGCCGGCGAAGCCGAGGACGGCTCCGACGCCGAGGCGGGTTCCGGCGCAGCCCGGTCCGCTGTGGTCGGCGACGCCTCCGGCCGGTGGTCCGGTGGCCGGTGGTCCGGTGGCCGGTGGTCCGGTGGCCGGTGGTCCGGTGGATCCGGCGGGCCCGCGGCCGGACGTCCGGGACTGAACGCCCGTTCGCCCGTAGCGTTGCCCCGTCGGACGAAGGCTGCGGGGAAGGCGGTAGGGGCGGATGGCGAACAGCAGGGAACGGCTGGTGGTGGTCGGCGGGGACGCGGCGGGGATGTCCGCCGCGTCCCAGGCCCGGCGGCTGAAGGGCCCGGCGGAGCTGGAGATCACCGCTTTCGAGCGCGGGCACTTCACCTCGTACTCCGCGTGCGGGATCCCGTACTGGATCGGCGGCCAGGTCGGCGGCCGGGACGAGCTGATCGCCCGGACCCCCGAGGAGCACCGGGCGCGGGACATCGACCTGCGGACCCGGACGGAGGTCGTGGAACTCGACCTCGCGGGGCAGCGGGTGCGTGCCCGCGATCTGGACTCGGGGTCCGAGTACTGGACGGAGTACGACAAGCTCGTCCTCGCCACCGGCGCCCGACCGGTCCGCCCCCGGCTGCCGGGCATCGGCGCGCACGGGGTGCACGGGGTGCAGACGCTGGACGACGGGCAGCGCCTGACGGACTCCCTGGAGCGGGCCCCGGGCCGCCGGGCGGTCGTGGTCGGCGCGGGCTACATCGGCGTGGAGATGGCGGAGGCCCTGGTCGGGCGGGGCTTCGAGGTGACCGTGCTGCACCGGGGCGAGCAGCCCATGGCCACGCTGGACCCGGACATGGGCGGCCTGGTGCACAGCGCGATGAACGGCATGGGGATCCGTACGGTCGCCCGCGCCGAGGTGACGAAGATCCTGACGGACGAGGAGGGCCGGGCCTGCGCGGTGGCCACGGCCTCGGGCGAGGAGTACCCGGCGGACGTGGTGGTCCTCGGCATCGGCGTCGAGCCGCGCACGGCACTGGCCCGCGCGGCGGGTCTCCCGCTGGGCGAGTCGGGCGGTCTGCTGACCGACCTCTCCATGCGGGTGCGGGGACACGGGAACATCTGGTCGGGCGGCGACTGCGTGGAGGTCCTGGACCTGGTGGCGGGCCGCATGCGGCACATCCCGCTGGGCACGCACGCGAACAAGCACGGCCAGGTGATCGGCTCGAACGTGGGCGGCGGCTACGCGACCTTCCCCGGCGTGGTGGGCACGGCCGTGAGCAAGGTGTGCGACCTGGAGATCGCCCGTACGGGGCTGCGCGAGCGGGACGCCCTGGCGGTCGGCCTCAGCTTCGTCACGGCGACGATCCGCTCGACGAACACGGCGGGCTACTACCCGGGGGCCGAGGAGATGACGGTCAAGATGCTGGCGGAACGCCGTACGGGGCGCCTCCTGGGTGTCCAGATCGTCGGCGGCGCGGGCTCCGCGAAGCGGGTGGACATCGCCGCGGTGGCCCTGACGGCCGGCATGACGGTGGACCAGATCGTCTCCCTGGACCTGGGCTACGCCCCGCCCTTCTCCCCGGTCTGGGACCCGGTCCTGGTGGCGGCCCGCAAGGCGGTCTCCGCGGTGCGGGCGGCGGGGGTCTGAGCGTCTCCGCCGGGGGCTGAGCCCCCGGCGGCCGCGCTCAGCGGGCCGTCCGCGTGTGGACGTAGTCCACGAGGCGGGTCAGGGCGTCCGGGTTGGTCGTCGGGAGGACGCCGTGGCCCAGGTTGAAGATGTGGCCCTCCAGGCCGGCGGCCGCGGCGAGGACCTCGTCCGTCTTGGCCTCCACCGCCTCCGGGGTGGAGAAGAGGACCGCCGGGTCCAGGTTGCCCTGGAGCGCCTTGCCGGGGCCGACCCGGTGGACGGCCTCGGCCAGCGAGACGCGGTAGTCGACGCCCATGACGTCCGCGCCGGCCTCGCCCATGAGGCCGAGGAGCTCGCCCGTGCCCACGCCGAAGTGGATGCGCGGGACTCCGTACGAGGCGACGGACGCCAGGACCTTCGCCGACGCCGGCATCACCGAGCGTCGGTAGTCCGCCGGGGCGAGCGCGCCGACCCAGGAGTCGAAGAGCTGGACGGCCGAGGCACCGGCCTCGATCTGGACCTTGAGGAAGGCCGAGGTGATCTCCGCGAGGCGGTCGAGCAGGTCGGCCCAGAGCTCCGGGTCCCCGTACATGAGGGCCTTGGTGTGCTCGTGGTTCTTGGACGGGCCGCCCTCCACCAGGTAGCTCGCGAGGGTGAAAGGTGCGCCGGCGAAACCGATCAACGGCGTGGAGCCCAGTTCACCCGTGAGCATGCCGATCGCCTCGGTGACGTAGGAGACGTCCTCCGGGGTGAGGTCGCGCAACTGTGCGAGGTCCTCGCGGCGGCGGATCGGCTGGGCGACGACCGGGCCGATGCCCGGCTTGATGTCCAGGTCGATGCCGATGGCCTTCAGCGGGACCACGATGTCGGAGAAGAAGATGGCCGCGTCCACGTTGTGACGGCGGACGGGCTGCAGCGTGATCTCGGTGACCAGGTCGGGGCGCATGCAGGATTCCAGCATCTGCGTGCCCTCGCGGACCTTGCGGTACTCGGGGAGCGAGCGGCCCGCCTGCCGCATGAACCACACCGGGGTGTGCGGCACCGGCTCCCGCCGGCACGCCTTCAGGAAGGCGGAATCGTACGTCTGGCTCGGCGTGCCCGTGGGGCGGGTGTTGGCGCTCACGACTCAAATCTTCGCACGTATGAAGAAGTGCCCGGCCCGGCGCGGGTGTCCCTGCGCCGTACGGGCGCTCGTTCCGCCTAGTCTTCCCCGCATGGCTGCGGCTCAGGGACGATTTTCAGATGGCGCTGACGGTACGGACAGCGCGAAGGAGAGCTCCGTCCCGCTCCCGTTCCGGCGGGCGGTCGACGGCTTGAAGAAGGCGAGGCTGCGGCAGGGGATCGAGATCGACCCCACCAAGCCACCACAGAGACTGGCCCCGCACGCGTACGCGCTGGAGGCGGCGGTCGTGGACGGCGAGGAAGACCTGGCCGACGGCCGGCTCATCCTCCTGCACGACCCGTCCGGGCACGACGCCTGGCAGGGCACCTTCCGGCTGGTGACGCTCGTACGGGCGGAACTGGAGCCGGAGATGGCCGTGGACCCGCTCCTCCCGGAGGTGTGCTGGTCCTGGCTGACGGGGGCGCTGGACGCCCGCGGGCTGACGTACGGGGAGGCGAGCGGAACCGTCACCATGGCCGCCTCGCACTACTTCGGCGGGCTCGGGGAGCGACGGCCGGCGACGCAGATCGAGATCAGGGCGTCGTGGACGCCGCGCGAGGGAGTGGGCGGGGTGCCGGACACCGCCGCACACCTGTCGGCATGGTGCGAACTGCTGTGCCAGATCGCGGGGCTGCCGCCGGTCGGTCCGACCGAGACGGTGACCGGCGTGGTCTCACTGCCGCAGCGGCGCGGTCCGCACCACCCGCAGGGCTAGCAGCACGAGGTCGAAGCCCGTGACGGATGCCGGACGAATGTCGCAACCGGGCGTCCATTGCGGGCTTCTGATCACCCGATGATCGATCGTGCGTCCGAATTGCCCGAATTGTTACTCACCAAATCGTGATCATTCCCTAAAGCCGGGCGGGTGACGTGCCGAAGGAGTCAGTGACCATCCGCACGGTTCGCACCGGCTTCCTTCCCCGAGCCGGCCGTCCCGCCACTCCCCCCCAGGAGGCCTAGGTGTCCGTTCTTCTCGAGCAGCCCGCAAGCCTGGTCGCCTACCGCCCGAACAAGCCGACGGCCATGGTCGTCGTGGCCGACCCGCGCGTACGCTCCACCGTGACCCGCCATCTGTGGGCCCTCGGAGTACGCGACGTGATCGAGGCTTCGTCCATCGCGGAGGCCCGTCCACGCATCGGCAGCCCGCGCGACATCTGCGTGGCCGACGTACACCTGCCCGACGGTTCCGGTCTCACCCTGCTCTCCGAGACCCGCGCCGCCGGCTGGCCGAACGGCCTGGCCCTGTCCGCCGCCGACGACATCGGCGCCGTACGCAACGCCCTCGCGGGCGGAGTGAAGGGCTACGTCGTCACCGGCACCCGGACCAACATCGGGCTCCCGTCCCGGCCCGGCGCCGCCCCCATCGGCGCCGCCGCGGCCCGTATGCACCGCCGCCCCCCGGGTGCCCCGAGCCACCCGGGCGGCTACCGAGAGCTCTCCGGCCGCGAGGTCGAGGTCCTGCGCCTCGTCGCGGAGGGCCAGTCCAACAAGGCCATCGGCGTATCGATGGGCCTGTCCGCCCTGACCGTCAAGTCCCACCTCGCCCGGATCGCCCGCAAGCTGGGCACCGGCGACCGGGCCGGGATGGTCGCCGTCGCCCTGCGCACCGGGATCATCCACTGACCCCGCCGATACCCCCCGGAGGACCCCGGGAGAACTCCCGGAGAACCCGGGGAAACGTCCGTACTTCCCCCTCGCGCCCGTCGCCGGAACGTTCCGGCGACGGGCGCGTCGTATCCACGGATACCCTTGACCGGTGACAGACGCCCAAGAAACCGCAGCAGGCCTGCGCACCACCACCGGGGGCGGCCCCCCGGACGACGAGGTTTCGTCCGACGGGCTGCCCATCCCCTTGCTCGAACCCCGTGAGGGCATCCCTCCGGTGGTCGCCGACGCCGCCGCGCTCGCCGGGGTGGTAGCGGCCTTCGCCGCGGGCACCGGCCCCGTCGCCGTGGACGCGGAGCGTGCCTCCGGCTACCGCTACGGCCAGCGCGCGTACCTCGTGCAGCTGCGCCGCGAGGGCGCCGGCTCCGCACTGATCGACCCGGTGGGCTGCCCCGATCTCTCCGCCCTGGGTGACGCGCTGTCCGGCACCGAGTGGATCCTGCACGCCGCCACCCAGGACCTGCCGTGCCTGCGCGAAATAGGCATGGCGCCCACCTCCCTCTTCGACACCGAGCTGGCGGGCCGCCTCGCCGGCTTCCCGCGGGTCGGGCTCGGCGCGATGGTCGAGGGCGTCCTCGGCTACGTGCTGGAGAAGGGCCACTCCGCCGTCGACTGGTCCACCCGCCCGCTCCCCGAGCCCTGGCTGCGCTACGCGGCGCTCGACGTGGAGCTGCTCGTGGACCTGCGGAACGCGCTGGAGAAGGAGCTGGACCGGCAGGGCAAGCTGGACTGGGCCCACCAGGAGTTCGACGCCATCGCGGCCGCGCCGCCCGCGCCGCCCCGCAAGGATCCGTGGCGTCGTACGTCCGGCATGCACAAGGTGCGCCGGCGCCGGCAGATGGCCGTCGTACGGGAGCTGTGGGAGTCCCGCGACCGGATCGCGCAGCGACGTGACGTGTCACCGGGCAAGGTGCTGGGTGACGCCGCGATCGTCGAGGCAGCCCTCGCCATGCCGCTGAACGTGCACGCGCTCTCCGCCCTGCCCGGCTACGGCCAGCGCATGGGCCGGCGCCAGCTGGACCAGTGGATGGCCGCCGTGGAGCGGGCGAAGGCCCTGTCCGAGAGCGAGCTGCCGCTGCCGGGCGCGACCCCGGCCGGTCCGCCGCCGCCGCGTTCCTGGGCCGACAAGGACCCGGAGGCCGCGGCGCGGCTCGCGGCGGCCCGCACGGCCGTCTCGGCACTGGCGGAGGGGCTGAACCTGCCGCAGGAGAACCTGATCACCCCCGACACGGTCCGCCGGCTGTGCTGGGAGCCGCCGGAGCGGCTGGAGCCCGACGCGGTGGCCGAGGCCCTGACCGGCTACGGCGCCCGCCCGTGGCAGGTCGAACAGGTGACGGCCGCACTGGTCACGGCCCTGGCCGTGACGGACGACTGACGCGCCGCACGCCCCTGCGCAGAGCCCCTCGGTCCTCGTGACCGGGGGGCTCTGCCGCGTCCCGGCCCGCCACGTCCACCGCCGCCGCGGACGTATCGATCATGCTGGACCGGCACGATGACGACGCCGCCGCCCCGGATCTTCCAGGCCCTTGACCGCGGCCACGCCGTCCACCCGTGCCATCGCGATGAACGTCGCCATGGCCTGGATCAGGAACGGGGGGGTGCCCCTATGGGTTTGGTCAAGGTGATGGGGCGGTCTGGGGTTCGTAGAAGGTGCCGTCTCGGAGCATGGCGAAGAGGACGTCGGCTCGTCGTCGGGCGAGGCAGAGGAGTGCTTGGGTGTGGTGTTTGCCCTGGCTGATCTTCTTGTCGTAGTAGGCCCGGGAGGCCGGGTCGGCGAGGGCTGCGAACGCGGAGAGGAAGAAGGCCCGTTTGAGCTGCTTGTTTCCGCGTCGGGATGGTTGCTCGCCGCGGATCGACGAACCGGAACTGCGGGTCGTCGGGGCGAGGCCGGCATAGGCAGCGAGGTGAGCGGCGGACGGGAACGAACTGCCGTCGCCGACGTCGATGAGGATGCGGGCTCCGGTCCTGACGCCGATCCCCGGCATGGACGTCAGGACCTTGGAAAGAGGGTGGAGCTCCAGCAGTTCCTCGATCCGGGCTGCGAGGAGTTTTCGCTGGTCAAGCACTGCCTGGAGAGAGTTGGCGAGGCTGGGGACGATCAATGCGGCCGCGTCGGTGCCCGGGACGACGACGGTCTGCTCGTCCAGAGCCGTGAAGATGTCCTCGACCAGCCGCTCGGCCATCCGCGGCGCCTTGGGACGTATCAAGGTCACGAGGCGACGGCGTCCGGCCTTGCGGATCTGGGCTGGGGAACCGAACTGGTCGAGGAGCTTGAGCACCGCCGGATGCTGCACTCGCGGGCCCAGGACCCGTTCCAGCGACGGATGGATCTGCGTGAGAAGGCCGCGGAGACGGTTGCTGATCCGGGTTGCCTCACCCGCGAGGTCGTCGTCGAAGCCGACGATCATCTCCAGCTCGGCGATGGTTTCCTCCTCGAGATCGACCGAGCGGAGCGTGTGGGGCATGACGCGGGCCGCGTCCGCGATGACGAACGCGTCGCGGGCATCAGTCTTGGCCTCGCCCGGATAGAGATCAGCGATCCGTCGCATCGTCAGCCCGGGCAGATAGGCGACCGGGCAGCCCATGTCCCTCGCGACTGCGAGCGGCAGAGCGCCGATGGAGGCCGGCTGGTCGACCACGACCAGCACGGTCCCGTGCTTGGCCTGCAGTCTCCCGAAGACCTCGCGGAGCTTGGGCTCACTGTTGGGCAGCCGCTTATCGAAGGCCTTCTTCCCGGCCGGCGTGACGGCGGTGGCGTGGTGTTCGCCCTTGCCGACGTCCAGGCCGAGGAAGGCGCCGATGCCGCTGATGTCGATCACGTGCGTCCTCCGGTCGTCCCCGTCGCCCGGCCGTCCCACGGCACCGATCGCCACATCCACATTACGAAGAGCCTCCCGACCTGCGAAGAAGCCGGTGGTCATGCCCCTAATCAGCGGTCTGTCGATGCCTCCGGAGCCGGTGACACCACCCCCCAAGACATGCGATCGACAGGGGGAGAAAGTCATGCCGACTCCGAAGGCCGGGCGCCCCGTTGCGGGGCAACCAAAACGGTAATGGGGGGGCGGAGCGGCGGAGTGTGACCTTCGCCGCTCCTTCCAGGAGGGCTGTGCATGCCGGTTACCGGCAAGTAGCATGGATCAGGTGAGCGGGCGCTCAGTCAATGGGCACGCCCCCGCGCAGCAGTGCACACCCGCACCTGGAGGAGAGCCAACGTGCCTCGTACCGTCAGGGACGTCGTCTTCGTCGACGGCGTCCGCACCCCGTTCGGCAAGGCGGGCCCGAAGGGCATCTACAACGAGACCCGCGCCGACGATCTCGTCGTCAAGGCGATCCGGGAGCTGCTGCGCCGCAACCCGGACCTGGACCCCGCGAAGATCGACGAGGTCGCCATCGCCGCGACCACGCAGATCGGCGACCAGGGCCTGACGCTGGGCCGCACGGCCGGCATTCTCGCGGGTCTCCCGCAGTCCGTCCCGGGGTACTCCATCGACCGCATGTGCGCCGGCGCGCTCACCGCCGTGACGGCCGTCGCCGGTGGCGTGGCCTTCGGTGCGTACGACGTCGCCCTCGCCGGCGGTGTCGAGCACATGGGCCGCCACCCCATGGGTGAGGGCGTCGACCCGAACCCGCGCTTCGTCTCCGAGAAGCTGGTCGACGAGTCCGCCCTGTTCATGGGCATGACCGCCGAGAACCTGCACGACCGGTACCCGACGATCACCAAGCTCCGCGCCGACGAGTACGCCGTGCGCTCGCAGGAGAAGGCCGCCAAGGCGTACGCCGACGGCAAGATCCAGCAGGACCTGGTGCCGATCTCGGTGCGCAACAACAACGAGGCGGCGGGTGAGACGGGCTGGGGCCTGGTCACCGCCGACGAGCCGATGCGTCCGGGGACCACCCTGGAGAACCTGGCGAACCTCAAGACCCCCTTCCGTACCCACGGCAAGGTCACCGCGGGCAACGCCGCCGGTCTCAACGACGGTGCCACCGCCGCGATCATCGCGTCCGAGGACTTCGCCCGCGAGAACAACCTCCCGGTCAAGATGCGCCTGGTCTCGTACTCCTTCGCGGGTGTCGAGCCCGAGGTCATGGGCTACGGCCCGATCCCGGCCACCGAGAAGGCCCTCGCCCAGGCCGGTCTGACGATCGACGACATCGGCCTCTTCGAGGTCAACGAGGCCTTCGCGGTCCAGGTCCTCGCGTTCCTGGAGCACTACGGCATCGCCGACGACGACGCCCGCGTCAACCAGTACGGCGGTGCCATCGCCTTCGGCCACCCGCTCGCCTCCTCCGGCGTCCGCCTGATGACTCAGCTGGCCCGCCAGTTCGAGGAGCAGCCGGAGGTCCGCTACGGCCTGACCACCATGTGCGTCGGCTTCGGCATGGGTGCCACGGTCGTCTGGGAGAACCCGAACTTCACCGCCGAGGGAGACAGCAAGTGAGCACCACCACCACTGAGCTCCTGAAGGGCGCGGCCGAGCTGTTCCCGGACGAGGTCGTCACGCGCGCGCTCGTCCGCCACCTGGACCTGCCGTTCGGCGCCGGGCGCTTCGCGCTCGTCACGCTGGACAACGGCCTGGACCACACCAAGCCGACCACCTTCGGCCCGCAGTCCCTCGCCAACCTGAACGCGGCGATCGACCAGGTCGAGCAGGAGGCCATCGCGGGCTCCATCGTCGGCGCGGGCATCACCGGCAAGCCGTTCATCTTCGCGGTCGGCGCCGACCTCAAGGGCGTCGAGCTGCTGAAGAAGCACGACGAGGCGCTCGCCATCGGCAAGGGCGGCCACGACGTCTTCAAGCGCCTCGCCGCGCTGGCCGTCCCCACCTTCGCCTACTACAACGGCGCGGCGATGGGCGGCGGTGTCGAGGTCGGTCTGCACTGCACCTACCGCACCATCTCCAAGGCGATCCCGGCGTTCTCCCTGCCCGAGGTCTTCCTCGGCCTGGTTCCCGGCTGGGGCGGCTGCGCCCTGCTGCCGAACCTGATCGGCGCGGACCGCGCGGTCTCGGTGATCATCGAGAACTCGCTGAACCAGAACCGCCAGCTCAAGGGCAAGCAGGTCTTCGAGCTCGGCATCGCGGACGCGCTGTTCGAGGGCGCGGACTTCCTGGAGCAGTCGCTCCTGTGGACCGCCCGCGTGCTCAAGGGCGAGACCGAGGTCGTACGGGACGAGATCGACCGCGGCGAGGCCTGGGACGCGGCGGTCGCCCGCGGCCGCTTCATCGCCGACTCCAAGGTGCACGGCGCGGCCCCCGCCGCCTACCGCGCGCTGGAGATCATCGAGGCGGCCAAGGACGGCGACCTGCAGAAGGGCTTCGACGCCGAGGACACCGCGCTGGCGGACCTCATCATGGGCGGCGAACTGCGCTCCGGCATCTACGCCTTCAACCTGGTGCAGAAGCGCGCCAAGCGCCCTGCCGGCGCCCCGGACAAGTCCCTGGCGCGCCCGGTCACCAAGGTCGGCGTCGTCGGCGCGGGCCTGATGGCCTCGCAGCTGGCGCTGCTGTTCCTGCGCCGCCTGGAGGTGCCGGTGGTCCTCACCGACATCGACCAGGAGCGCGTGGACAAGGGTGTGGGCTACGTCCACGCCGAGATCCAGAAGCTGCTGGGCAAGGGCCGCATCAACCAGGACAAGGCCAACCGCCTGACCGCCCTGGTGACGGGCGTCCTGGACAAGGCCGAGGGCTTCGCGGACGCGGACTTCATCATCGAGGCCGTGTTCGAGGAGATGTCCGTCAAGCAGAAGGTGTTCGCGGAGGTCGAGGCGGTCGCCCCGGCGCACGCGATCCTCGCCACCAACACCTCCTCGCTGTCGGTCTCCGAGATGGCCTCGAAGCTCCAGCACCCGGAGCGCGTGGTCGGCTTCCACTTCTTCAACCCGGTCGCGATCCTCCCGCTGCTGGAGATCGTCCGCGGTGAGCAGACCGACGACGCCTCGCTGGCCACGGCCTTCGGTGTCGCGCGCAAGCTGAAGAAGACCGCGGTCCTCACCAAGGACGCCCCGGCGTTCGTCGTGAACCGCATCCTGACCCGCTTCATGGGCGAGATCCAGAACGTCATCGACGAGGGCACCCCGGTGGTCACCGCCGAGAAGGCCATCGAGCCGCTCGGCCTGCCGATGTCCCCGCTGGTGCTCCTGGAGCTCGTGGGACCCGCGATCGGTCTGCACGTGTCCGAGACCCTGAACCGCGCCTTCCCGGAGCGCTTCACCGTCTCCGCGAACCTGGCGGCCGTGGTCAAGGCCGGCAAGCGTGGCTTCTACGTCTACGACTCCGGCAAGCCGGAGCTGGACCCCGAGGTCGCCGCCCTCCTCGTCCAGGGCGACACCGTCCTGACCGAGGAGCAGGTCCGCGACCGCGTCCTGGACGCGGTGGCGCAGGAGATCGGCCTGATGTTGGAGGAGGGTGTCGTGGCCGAGGCCCAGGACATCGACCTCTGCCTCATCACGGGCGCCGGCTGGCCCTTCCACCTGGGCGGCGTGACGCCGTACCTGGACCGCGAGGGTGTCTCCGAGCGTGTGAACGGCAAGAAGTTCCTGGCCCCGGGCCTGGCGAGCGTTCCCGCGTAACGCACCGTCCGCACGGACACGGCGAAGGCCCCGCACACCTGGTGTGCGGGGCCTTCCCGTTGCTCCTGCGGGCCTCGTCAGCGCCGGATCACTGGCCGCCGCCGTACGGGTAGTGCTCGCACGGACTGTCGGAGCAGGGCTCGCGCGAGACGAGCGCCGACTGCCGGATCCAGTTGTCCGGCGGGACGCCGTGGACCTTCATGGTGACCCGGACGGGCACCGAGTGGATGGCGCTGAAGACCGCCACGAAGTCCAGGGTGTAGGTGCCGGGCTTCCAGACGTGCGGGTGGGTGACCTTCCACTGGCCGTCCGGGGCCACCGCCACGGAGGCTATGAGGCGGCCGTTCTCCAGAATGGCGATCTTCGAGACACCGGGCTCGGCCGTGCCCGTGAACCGGGGCTTCGTGCTGGTGTAGCCCCCGTCCTTCGGGGAGATCACGACCGGCGGGGCCACCCAGTCCTTGACCGTGAACGGCAGGGAGGCGACCGGGGTGGGACCGTGGTCGGTGATGCCGACGGCCTGCAGGAGGTGGTCGCCCGAGGTCCAGTTGAGCACGCGCCGCCACAGCCACTTTCCGTCCTGGCTGACGCGCGTACCGCCCACGTAGCCGCCGTTCTCGAAGAACAGCAGGTAGCTCGTGCCGGGGTCGGCCGTGCCCGCGAACTTGCCCATGGCGCTGACGAGCTTGCCGGCCGAGGGCGAGCCGAAGACCGGCGGGTTGCCGTAGCGCCGGTCGGCGTAGAGCGCGAACTCGGGCTTCTCCACGGTGAACTCGGCGGCCGGAGGCGGGAACTCCGGGGTCATCGCGACGGCCTCGGGGTTGATGAACCCGCGCGGGACGGCCGGTGAGTTGTGCAGGCCGATGGCCACGATGCGGGCGACCTCGCGGGCACCGATCTCGTTGAAGTGCGTCGAGTCGATGAAGCCGTCGGGGTGGTTGGGGTGCTCGCCCGCGTCGACCCAGCGGAAGTACTGGCGGGCCCGCTGCGGGCCGAGCTCCTGGAGCATGCGCGTGGTGAAGGCGTGCAGGTCCACCAGGCCGGCGCCGGTCTCGGCCGCGGCCTCGCGCATCAGCTGCGGGTACTCGCCGAGGGTGTCGGCGACATTGCCCTCGCTGTCGAACGTGCAGCGCGACGCGGAGGTCATCAGGACCGGGACGGCGCCCTGGGCCCGGATGGCCTCCACGTACAGGTACATGAATTCCTTGAACTCACGCGGCCCGTGGTAGCGCATCGGGTTGTCGAACCGCTGCTCGACGGTACCGAAGTCGATGAGGACGACGTCGCCCGGCTCCAACAGTTCGAGGAGCGTGGGCAACCGCTCCAGGAAGTACGTACGGGCCGTCATGGCGTCCCGTGCGTAGTTGCGCACCTCGTGATACGGCATCACGAAGTCGGTGAGGAACTGTCCCCAGCCCGCCAGCGGAGCCTCTTCCGGCTTGCGCGACTTGGCCACGGAGTTTCCGACCACGCAGATCTTGCTCATGAATAGTCCTGTCTCCTACAGCGGAAACCCGGGGAGCAGACCGGCGTGGAAGCGCTGGTTCCTCGGTGATCCGAATTCGAATTGGCTGGCGACCGGGAAGTAGCTCGGGAGGAAGCCGGCCAGGATCGCGTCCTGCTCGTCCTCCGAGACGTCGCCGTCGTGATAGTCGTTCAGGCAGAAGGTGTCGTTCGCCCGTGCGGTGAGCATCGTGTTCAGCTTCTGGAGCTGTTCGCTGAGGCCGACGTTGACGAAACCGGCGCTCAGGCCGCCCGGCACGCTGCGCTCGGTGTAGTAGCCGAAGTAGTGGTGCAGCGAGGAGGCGGTCGACACGTCGGTGGGGCTGCGCAGCTGGGCGTGGGCGGTGCGCCGCATCGCGTCCGGGAAGTGCGACTCGAGGTCGAACATGATGCTGCGCCGCAGCGGGTGCGGGGCGTGGACGAAGGAGTTCACGAGGGTCCGGCCGAACATCTGCCGGATGAGCTCGCGGTTGTTCTTCGCCGCCATGCGGCTGAACTCGTCGCCCTCGGTGATGGCGCTCATCGGGATGGCGTTCGACGAGGTGAAGTGCTTGGCCTGCCCGTTGCTGAGGTAGAACAGGCTGGGCTGGACCGGGCGCCCCAGGAAGATGTCGTCGTTGAAGTAGAGGAAGTGCTCGGCGAGCCCCTCGATGTGGTGCATGCGGCTTTCGATCGCGTGCGAGTTGTACGTGGGGAGGCTGCCCTCCCTGCCGAAGATCTCGCTGTGGTCCACGACGCGCACCCGGGGGTGGCTGGTGTCCAGCCAGGACGGCACCTGCTGGTCCGTGATCAGGTAGATGTTGCGGATCCAGGGCCCGTACATGTCGATCGAGCGCAGCGAGTAGCGCAGCTCGTCGCGGTTGCGGAAGCGCGCGGCGCTGGTGGCGGCGTCCTCGGTGACGATGCCCATCGCGGACAGGGCGGCGTTCTTACGCTCCAGCCAGGCCATGTCCGCGCCGTCGACCCAGGTGTAGACGGCGTCGATGGGGAAGGTGAAGTCGTGGTGCAGGGTCTGGGCGTACGGCTCGATGGACGGGTAGGTCCGGCCGCCCAGGACCATCGTCGCCTGGCGCAGGGCGGGGCGGGGCACGCGTGCGCCGATGAGCGTACGGGTCGGGGAGACGAAGAACTCCGGGTCCTCCGGGTCCTCCTCCCAGAAGGAGATGGTGCAGCCGTAGGCGGCGCTCAGGCGCAGGGTGCGCGAGGCCGTGACGGCACTCTGGTAGACCCGCACTCCGGAGAACGTGGCCCCGATGTGGTCGGTGGCGAGTTCGGCGAGGGTGGTGAGGGTCGGCGAGTCGGCGTCGTTGAGCAGGGCTATGTAGACGGGCGCCCCGGGGTAGGTCTCGGCGAGCACCTTCAGGACTTCGTCGCGGTGCTCCGCGTGGACGGCGACCGAGTGGCGCACCTTGGTGTCGCGCACGGTGAAGTACGGGATGCGGGACCGCTCCAGCGCGTCGGCCGTCAGCGCCAGGTTGGTGCAGGAGATCTCGAACGGAGACTCCGAGTCGATGATCCGGCAGACCTGGCCGCCGTCGCGCACGAGGGAGCGGTCGTGCTTGAGGATGCGCTCCTCGGTGGCGCGCAGCCGCTTGGTGCGGGAGGTGCTGGCCGGGGCGGCGGCCGCGGCCCGGGCGGCCCCGTCGTTGCCCGCGTGCAGCGCGTGGGCGGCGAGCCGGGCCGCCTTGAGCTCCGCACGGGAACCGGAGTCCCGGGCGGCGGCGAGCAGCCGGAAGAGGCCGTCCCAGCGGGCGGTGACCTGGGCCGGGTCGAAGCGGGCGGCCGCTTCGAAGGCGGCGCTGCCCAAGGCGTGGCGCAGCGGGTCGTCCTCGATGAGCCGGGTGAGGACGCCCGCGAGCGCCTCGGTGTCCCCGGGGGTGACCAGGACGCCGGTGCTGCCGTCCTGGACGACGTCCCGGGGGGCGTTGGGGCAGTCGTAGGCGACGACGGGGACGCCGGCCGCCTGGGCCTCCATCATGGAGAGCCCGCCCGCCTCGGACTCGGAGGAGCACAGGGCGATGCTCGCCTTGGCCCACTCCTCGGCGAGGAACGGGGCCTCGCTGATGAAGTGCACGCTGCCGTGCAGCCCGAGCTGGTCGCGGCGGCGGCGCAGGAGGCCGATCTGCGGGCCCTCGCCTATGACGCGCAGGGACCAGGTGGGGTGGTTCGGGGCGATGGTCGCCCAGGCCTTGAGGGCGTCGACCACCCCGGCCCGCTCCACCAGGGGGGCGCTGAGCAGGACGATGCGGGTCTGGAGCGTGGAGCGGGGACGGAAGCCGGCGAGCGGGGCCGGCGGTATCACGTCGAGCTGCGGGTTGCCCGCGCCGAAGGTCTCCATGAACCATTCGTAGGACCGCGGGCTCGGGAAGGTGACGGCGTCGAACCGCGGGGTGTGCCTGAGCAGCGGCTCGCCCTCGGGGCCGCCGAGTTCGGGCACCCGCTGTTCGTGGTGGACGGTGAGCACCCGGGTGGGCACGAACGCCGCCGCGTACGCCATCAGCCCCGGCGAGGTGGTCACCAGGAGGTCGACGTCCGTGTTCTGCAGCGCGTACTCGAGCTCCACGTCCGCGAGCCGGTTGAACCGGTTGTCGCAGCGGCGCTCGACGATCGCGCTGGGTACGGAGGCGAGCGCCGCGGCGCGGGCCTCGTCGAGCCCGGAGTCGCGGACGGGCCGGTGGGTCGCACCGCCGGCCTCGATGAGGAACTCGGTGGCCACCCTTCCGTCCGGTGGCACGAAGCGCCGGCGGCGGACCTTGAAGACGCTGAGGACGGACACGTCGTACCCGATGGCGGCCAGTTCTGCCGCCTGGTTGAACACGGCGCGCTCGGCGTCGCTCATCGCGTCTGCCGCAGTCAGCAGAAACGTGACCTTCATACTCTTCCTCACCCGGCCGCGGTACTGCACGTGAACCGGAGGTTCCCGGCTGCCGTGTACCGCGATTCGACCATGATCAAATTCTCTGGACCGGGCGCCACCACGATCCTGCGCGCCGCGAACACCTGTCGCGGGTCGCGTACGTCGTGCAGCTTGCGGGCCACGCGCACGGAGCGGCGGCCCTCGGAGCAGAACAGCACGTCCCAGTGCTCGTTCCGGTCCCCCCCGGGACTCATCTCCGACAGCGGCACTCCTACGCGCCACACGCCGGGCTCCGTCTCGGCCGGCCAGGCAGTGATCCGGCGGCCCGACGCGGCGAACTCGCACCACGCGCCCTCGGCCTTCATGCCGAGGACACGGAAGTCCACCTGGATACCGGAATGCCCGATGTGCAGCTGGACGACCTCCACCCCCGGTTTCGGGGCACTGCAGATGATACGTGCCTCTCCGGTGGCGCTGCGGACGATGCGGTGGCGGCGGCCGGTGACGGGCGAGAAGGTCATCGGTCCGGTCGCCCCGCCCTCGTGCACCGCGGGCAGGCTGGTGAGCATCAGCGGCAGGTTGCGCGAGGAGCGGCCGGTGCTGGTCCGCAGCCGCAACTTCCAGCGGCCCGGGGTGACGGGCACCCCTCCCACCTCGGCGCCGAGCAGGATCGCGGCGTCCATCACCACGCGGCCCTCGCGGTCGGTGCGGATGCGCGCGGGGACGGCGTGGCGGTCGCGTCCGCTGCCGAGCACGATCTCGGCGCTCTCCGGAGTGCCGGCCGAGTCCGGGAGCTCGGCGTGCAGGTTCACCGTCTGCCCGTCGAGCACGGCGGCGTACAGCAGCAGGGCCGAGCGCTTGGAACGCATCGGGAAGAGGACCGGGACCAGCAGGTGCCAGGCGCGGCGGGCGGCATTGAGCTTGAGGAGCCTCCTGCGCACGGCGCCGAGACGGCTTCGCAGGGCGCTCATGCCTGTACACGTCCCAACTCGTTGACGCGTCGCACCGGAAGGCCGGTCGCGCCCGGTATCTCGTAGGGGCTGGGGACGGGGAAGTACGTCTCCAGGAAGGTGGCGACCATCCGCTCCTGGGCGTCCGGATCGGCGGGGACCACCGTGTCGTTGATGCAGAAGGTGTCGAAGTCGCGGCGGGCGACGAGTCGGTCCAGCCGCTGCTGGGCCAGGCCGTCGCCGATGTCGATGTAGGTGTACCGCAGGTCCGCAACCGTCGCCCGGGCCGAGTGGTAGGCGTGGTAGTGGTGCAGCGACGAGGCGATGGGAACGTCGTGCGGGGAGCGGAAGTTCGCGTGCTGGGTGGTCCAGTGGGCCCGCTCGTAGACCTGCTCGATCTCGGCGAGGACGCTGCGCCGCAGCGCGTGCGGCGTGTGCTTCATCTTCTGGGAGATGAAGGTGCCGAACTGCTGGGAGATCAGGCTGCGGCTGTTGCGGCCCGCCGCGTTGACCGGGAGGTCCGCGTCGCCGTTGCGGCTGGAGGGGATGAGGGCCTTGGACATGAAGAACTTGGTCAGGCCGTTGGGGTGGAAGAAGTGCCCGAGGTCCACCGGCCGGCCGAAGAACACGTCGTCGTTGAGGTAGAGGAAGTGTTCCGAGAGGCCCTCGATGTGGTGCAGCTGGCTCTCGATGGCGTGCGAGTTGAACGTCGGCAGCGCGGCGGGGTCGGAGAAGATCTCGCGGTGGTCGACCACGCGCAGGCCGGGGTACTCCGTGTTGAGCCAGCCGGGGGCCTGGCCGGCCGTGACCAGGTAGATGTTGCGCACCCAGGGGGCGTACTGGTGGATCGAGCGCAGGGAGTAGCGCAGCTCGTCGCGGCTCTTGAAGCGGGAGTCGTTGGCGGCCTGTTCGTGCAGGGGCGCACCGGTGCCCGCGCCCGCGGTGCCCCGGGCCGCCTCCTTGCCGGCGCGCCAGACCGGGTCGGAGTCGTCGACCCAGGTGTAGACGACGTCGACGGGGTAAAGGTGGTCACCCGGGAGCGGAGCGGTGAACTCGGTCAGGGTGCGCGTCAGGCCGGTGGCGTAGAGCTGGGGAACGGGACTGAAGAGCTTCTGCTCGGCCAGCCGGCGTTCGTCGCTGACCCCGGCGGTCGTCACGACGCTGTTGGGGCGCGGCGCCACGTACTCACCCTCGTCCTGGGACCAGAACTCCAGCTCGACGCCGGACTCGGGGCCGAAGACGAGGTGACCGGTGGGGTCGCAGACGTTCCACGCGAGGCGCAGCACCTTGGCGTGGCGGAGCTTGCGCCAGGTGGCGGCGGTGGAGCCGGAGCGCATGTGGGCGCCGGAGCCCTCGCCGACGTAGCCGGGGTTGTGCCCGAAGCCGATCTGGAGGACCTCTTCGAGGTCGTCGCGCCAGACGGAGGGGACGGCGACGCAGGGCAGCCTGTTCGCGGTGCCGCGTATGCAGAAGAAATCGATGTCCGCTTCTTCGAGCATGCTGACCAGCAGGTGCAGGTTGCGCGCGCGGGCGGCCCATTCGGTGGCACCGGGTACGACGACGGCCCTGACGTGCTTTCCGCCGAGGCGTACGACGCGTATCGAGCCGCGGGCGCTGTGCCGGGCACCTCGGGCGCGGCCACCGAGGGCGCGGACGGCGAGGGCGGAGCGGAGCGAGTCGAAGGAGGCCAGGACCGCCATGACGCCCTGACGCAGAGGACGCGGCACCTTACGGACGATCTTGCGGCGGGCGCGTACGGGCAGCAGCGACCGGTATGACGCGACCAGCGCACTCGCCTCAGGGTTCTTGAGGCTCACAGACTTCCGCACCATCCAAGATCACGAGCCACCGCCCACGCCCCTGGTGCCGCTGCCCCCGGGCCGTCCCTGTAAAAACCGTGACTGGATGCGCCGAACGGGGTCGTCCCGTTCAGACTGATCCAGCATTACTCAACTTTTACATGGGCCATTACGAGGCGTCCATCAATGGCCAGTGATTCCGAGAGGCCGTTACGCACCTGAAATGAACTTGCGGCATACCAGGGGTTTCGGTGTGGAGGCCATCACACATAGGGTCCGCCCCTACTTCGGAGAAGCCTGGGCGAAGAAGGATCAATCCGGTCACACCTGGCTGGAGCGGTCCATTACGAAGCCGCCCTCGGTGCCCTGCCGGGCGATCCGCAGCCCGCCGTCGGCATCGAGGAAGGCCACGACGACCCGCCCGAAGTGGTCGAGCGCGAGCGCGGGGGCCGCGGCGCACCACTCGCCCGTCGGCGCCCACCACACCCCGGCGCCCTCGTTCCCGGTACCGAAGGCACCGAGGACGACCTGGCCGTCGAGGCTCCGGTAGGCGAGGACCGTGCAGTCGTACCCGTCGATCATCGTCCGCAGGGCCGCGACACGACCCTCGGCCGCGCTGCCGCCGAGCGGGATCATCCAGCCACCGTCCCGGTAGGCCAGCAGGCCCGTGGTCGCCGGGTCGGTCCAGTAGTAGGTGGCCCGGCCCGGCGCCGTCTCGATCCCTACGAGGCTCCGCCCGGCCGGCGAGACGGGCAGGTCCGGGGTGCGCGCCAGCACCGCGTCCACCTCCGGCTGGAAGCAGCGCATCGTCCCGGCCTCGTGGGGCACCAGGACCTCCATCAGTCCCGACGCGAGGGGCACCGGGGCCATGTCGGCCCGCACGCCCAAGCACTTGATCCCCTGCCAGGGAAGCCATTTGCCGGCCGCCGACTCGCGGCGCACCGCGAGGGCGCCGGAGGCGTTGGCGAGGAAGACGAACGTCGAACCGTTCGCGGCGACCGAGACGACCGGGTCGCCGATGTACGGGGCACGGGCCGGGTCGCGGTGCGGATTGCCCAGCGAGTTCCACTCACCGAGCGGCCGGCCGGTCTGGTACTGGATCGCGTGCGCGAGGTCGACGGTCTCGCCGGCCTTGCCCCGCACCGTGCGGCGGCCGACGAAGTGGACGAAGCCGTTCGGCCCCTGGGCGACCGACAGCGAGGCCAGGTCCGGCGCGGCGAAGAAGTCCGGCCCCCGCCACTCGGGGCCGCCCGGCGTGGCCTCGGTCCAGCGCAGCAGCCCGCCCGGGGTGCGCGCGTAGGCCGAGAGCAGGCCTTCGGGCCCCCGCATCAGCCAGCGGCCGTCGAGGACGGACGCGGCCCCGGCCTGGTCGGTCCCCGGGCCTTGTCCGGCATCTGTCCGCGCGCCGTCCCGCCGCACGCCGGCTCCCGACTTCGACCGCATGACGTTGCCCTCCAGCGTTTCGCGCGGGCCGCCGTCGGCCACATGGTGCGGATTGTAGTTCGAGGAACAGATATGCCGTTCCTGGACCCGAAGCGCACGCCAGTCGGAATATCTGTCTATAGTGCACGGTCAGCGTGGCATGAGCGGGCGTTCACCGACGCGCCCGGGATCCCGCCGCTCCAGCGCCCCTACACCGCTACACCGCCCACGCCGGCCCCACGATTGAGGACTGAAGCAGGATGAGCCAGGACGTCCAGACACCGGACCGTCGCCGAGCCCCCGACTCGGCGGCCGGAAGGGGACGCAAGCGCGTCCGCACCCGCGGGCAGCGCATCAGACGGGGTGTCCTGCTGACACTCCTGGTCCTGCTGCTCGTCGCGGGCGGCGCCGGCTGGTGGGCGTACAGCCACCTCAACGGCAACATCGACAGCGTCGACCTGGACCAGGCGATCGGTACGGACAACCGTCCGGCGAAGGTCCCGGACAGCGGTCAGAACATTCTCGTCCTGGGCTCCGACTCCCGCGACGGTGCCAACGGCGAACTCGACCACGGCGATGTCAGCGGCTCCCGCTCGGACACCAACATGCTGGTGCACATACCCGAGGGCCGTAAGAAGGCCACCGCGATCAGCATCCCCCGCGACACCCTCGTCAACCGTCCCGACTGCAAGGACGAGAAGGGCAAGACGGTCCCCGGGGCCAAGCGCGTCATGATGAACAGCGTCATCGGGACCGCCGGCCCGGCCTGTGTCGTCAAGACCGTCGAGCAGATGTCCGGCATCCGCGTCGACCACCTGGTCAAGGTGGAGTTCGCCGGCTTCAAGGAGCTGGTGGACGCGCTCGGCGGCGTGACCGTCACCCTCGACAAGCCGATCAAGGGCGGCCTGAACCTGGACGCCGGCACGCACCGCCTGAACGGCACCGACTCCCTCAAGTTCGTTCGCACCCGCCACGGTTACGGCGACGGCAGCGACCTCGGACGCATCGACCTCCAGCAGAAGTTCATGCTGGCCATGCTGTCCGAGGTGAAGAACCAGGACGCCCTCGGCAACCCGGCGCGGCTCTACAAGCTCGCCGACGCCGGCACCAAGGCGCTGACCACCGACTCCGAACTCGGCTCCCTCAAGGGCCTGTCGGACTTCGCCCAGAGCATGAAGGGCGTGGATCCCGACACCATGGAGACGATCATGCTGCCGGTCGCCTACGACAAGGTGGACCCCAACCGCGTGATCGCCGCCGAGCCGCAGGCCGGGCAGCTGTGGGAGGCCGTGCGCAACGACAAGCCGGTCCCCGCCGCGGCGAAGAAGTCCCCGGCCACCGGCGGCTGACGGCTCCTCGACACCGCGGCACCGACTCCACGTCACGGGGCCGGTCACGGACGGCCCTTTGGCCCCCGTGACCGGCCCCGACGTCATGACCGGGCTACGAGATCGCGCCGTCCCCGAGCACCACCCGCCAGTCGGAGCTCGCGTGCCACTGCCCCGGCGGGTACTCGAACCGCACCTCACCGAGGAGTACGAAGCCCGCCGCACGGCAGACCGCGTTGGACGCCGCATGGTCGACGGCCGGGAAGGCGTGCAGGTGGCGGCGGGTGCCGTGGACACCCGCGTGGGCGACGAGCGCTCGCGCCGCCCCGGCCGCGAGCCCCCGGCCCTGGAACTCGGGGAGGATCCCCCAGCCGGTCTCGTAGACCTCCTCCCCCTGCCAGACCCGCTCCCAGAAACCGACGCTGCCCACGCTCTGCCCGTCGGCGACGACCCGGAACATCCGGCCGGCCCCGGGCTCCCCGGCGCTCAGCGCCAGGTAGCGCCGGTGGCGGTCCTCCAGCTTGGCCCGCGACTCCGGCCCGCCGAGGTGCCCGGTCATGGCCGGCTCGTTCTTGCGGAGCAGCAGCCAGAAGTCGTCTTCCGACCAAGGCTCCAGTACCGCGGTGCTCTTCTCCATGCCTTCACCGTAGAAGGAGCTCAGCGGCCCTCACGCGCCGGGTTCGGGGTCATGCCCTCGCCCCGGCCCAGCCGGCTGTGCTGCTTCCCGTAGAGGAAGTAGACGAAGAAGCCGATGACCATCCAGATGCCGAAGCGCAGCCAGGTCTCCGCGGGCAGGTTGAGCATCAGCCAGACCGACGCGGCGATCGACACGACGGGCACGACCGGTACCCACGGGGTACGGAAGGCGCGGTGCAGGTCGGGGCGGGTGCGGCGCAGGACCATCACGCCGAGTGCCACGACGACGAAGGCGAAGAGCGTGCCGATGTTCACCAGGGTGGCCAGCTCGTTGATGCTGGTGAATCCGGCGACGATCGCGATGATCACACCGAGCAGGATCGTCGGCCGGTAGGGCGTTCGGAACTTCGGGTGGGTCCGCGAGAAGAACCGCGGCAGCAGTCCGTCCCGGCTCATCGCGAAGAACACGCGGGTCTGGCCCAGCAGCAGGATCATGCACACGGTGGTCAGGCCCACGGCCGCGCCGAAGCTGATGATGCCTCCGTAGACCGGATGGCCGGCGGATTTGAAGGCGTCGGCCAGCGGGGCGCTGGTGGAGAGGTCCTTGTAGTTCTGCATGCCGGTCACCACGATCGAGACCGCCACGTAGAGCACGGTGCAGATGACCAGCGAGCCGAGGATGCCGCGCGGCATGTCCTTCTGCGGCAGCTTGGTCTCCTCGGCGGCGGTGGCCACCACGTCGAAGCCGATGAAGGCGAAGAAGACCACGGAGGCGGCGGTGAAGATGCCCATGACGCCGAAGTTGGTGGGCTCGTAGCCGAAGATCAGCTGCACGAGGGGGGCGTCCAGTCCGGAGCCGCCCTCCTGGGGCTTGGCCGGCGGGATGAACGGCGTGTAGTTGGACTTCGTGATGAAGAACAGGCCCGCGATGATCACGATGAGCACCACGGTGACCTTGATCGCTACGACGACCCCGGTGATCCGCGCGGAGAGCTTCACCCCGACGACCAGGATCGCGGTCAGCACCAGGACCAGGACGAAGGCGAGCAGGTCGAAGGTGCCGCCCTGCACATCCGGCCCCTGGAGCGAGGCCGGCAGGTGGACGCCCACGTTGTCCATGAGCGAGCGTACGTACCCCGACCAGCCGACCGCGACGACCGCCGTGCCGAGCGCGAACTCCAGCACCAGGTCCCAGCCGATGATCCAGGCGGGCAGCTCGCCGATCGAGGCGTACGAGAAGGTGTACGCGGATCCGGCCACCGGCACGGTCGAGGCGAACTCGGCGTAGCACAGGGCGGCGAGCGCGCACACGATTCCGGCGGCGACGAACGCCAGGGCGGTGGCCGGTCCGGCGGTCTCCTTGGCGACCTTGCCGGTGAGGACGAAGATGCCGGTGCCGATGATGACGCCGACGCCGAAGACGGTCAGGTCCCAGGCCGAGAGCGACTTCTTGAGCGCGTGTTCCGGCTCCTCGGTGTCGAGGATGGACTGCTCGACCGATTTCGTGCGGAAGGGGCTGTTCAGATTCCTGCTCACCGACGCACCTCCCAGAAGAGACCGCATCGAAACGAGACGGGCCGGAAGGCCCACCCATCAAGGGTGACCCTTCCGGCCCGTGCCGTGCAACCGCAGATGATCAGCCGCCGGGCAGCGGCCGTCAGTCGACGGTGGCGGCCGGCTCGCTGTCGTAGCGCCCGTCCAGCTTGGCCACCAGGCCGGTGACCTGCCGTGCGATGTCCGGGGCGGTCAGGCCGATCTCGGCCATGACCTCCTTGCGCGTGGCGTGGTCCAGGAACCGCTGCGGAATGCCGAAGTCGCGCAGCGGCACGTCGACACCCGCGTCCCGCAGGGCCTGCGCGACGGCGGAGCCCACGCCGCCGGCGCGGCTGTTGTCCTCGACGGTGACGACCACGCGGTGGCGGTCGGCGAGCGGGGCCAGGGCCTCGTCCACCGGCTTGACCCAGCGGGGGTCGACCACGGTCGTGGAGATGCCCTGCTTGTCGAGGAGATCGGCGATCTCCAGGCACATCGGGGCGAGCGCGCCGACCGAGACGAGCAGTACGTCCGGACGGGTGACCTCGTCGGCCGGACGGCGCAGCACGTCCATGCCGCCGATCCTGCCGAGGGCCGGGACGGCCGGGCCGACGACGCCCTTGGAGAAGCGCACGACGGTCGGGGCGTCCTTGACCAGGACGGCCTCGTTCAGCTGGGCCCGCAGCTGCTCCGCGTCGCGCGGGGCGGCCAGGCGCAGACCCGGGACGACCTGGAGGATGGACATGTCCCACATGCCGTTGTGGGAGGCGCCGTCCGTGCCGGTGACGCCGGCCCGGTCCAGGACGAAGGTGACTCCGCACCTGTGCAGGGCCACGTCCATCAGGACCTGGTCGAAGGCGCGGTTGAGGAAGGTCGCGTACACCGCGAAGACCGGGTGGGCGCCGCCGGTGGCCAGGCCCGCCGCCGAGGTGGCGCCGTGCTGCTCGGCGATGCCCACGTCGAAGATCCGGTCCGGGTAGGCGTCCGCGAACTTCTTGAGGCCGACGGGCTGGAGCATGGCCGCGGTGATGGCGACGATGTCCTTGCGGTCCCTGCCGAGCTTGACCATCTCGTCGGCGAAGACGGAGGTCCAGCTCGCGGCGTCGGTGCTGACGGGCAGGCCCGTGTCCGGGTGGATGACGCCGACCGCGTGGAAGCGGTCCGCCTCGTCCTGGACGGCCGGCTCGTAGCCCCGGCCCTTCTGGGTGAGGCAGTGCACGATGACCGGGCCGCTGAAGCGCTTGGCGCGCTGCAGGGCCGACTCCAGGGCCTCGATGTCGTGCCCGTCGATGGGCCCGATGTACTTCAGGCCCAGGTCCTCGAACATGCCCTGCGGCGCGATGAAGTCCTTGAGGCCCTTCTTGGCACCGTGCAGGGTCTCGTAGAGCGGCTTCCCGACGACCGGGGTGCGCTCCAGCAGGTCCTTGCCGCGGGCCAGGAAGCGTTCGTAGCCGTCCGTGGTGCGCAGGGTGGCCAGGTGGTTGGCGAGGCCGCCGATGGTGGGGCCGTACGAGCGCTCGTTGTCGTTGACGACGATCACCAGGGGACGGTCCTTGGCGGCGGCGATGTTGTTCAGCGCCTCCCAGGCCATGCCTCCGGTGAGGGCCCCGTCACCGATGACCGCGGCGACGTGGTGGTCCTCCCTGCCGAGCACCTCGTTGGCCTTGGCGATGCCGTCCGCCCAGCCCAGCACGGTGGAGGCGTGCGAGTTCTCGATCACGTCGTGCGCGGACTCCGCGCGCGAGGGGTAGCCCGACAGGCCGCCCTTCGTGCGCAGGCCGCCGAAGTCCTGGCGGCCGGTGAGCAGCTTGTGCACGTAGGCCTGGTGCCCGGTGTCGAAGAGGACCTTGTCCTTGGGCGAGTCGAAGACCCGGTGCAGGGCGATCGTCAGCTCCACCACACCGAGGTTGGGGCCGAGGTGCCCGCCGGTCTTGGAGACGGCGTCGACGAGGAAGGACCTGATCTCGGCGGCGAGCTGGTCGAGCTCCTCCTGGCTGAGCCGGTCCAGATCGCGCGGTCCCTTGATGCGGGTCAGCAGCACCCGTGCCTCCTTGCAGTTGCTTGCTGGTCTGTCGAGTCTAATGTTCCGCTCGCGGCGGGCATCATCGGGCGGCCCCGGTCGGGTCACACCTTTGTCATACCTGTACACACCGGTACGAGGTCACACCCATCAAACGGGCGTATACCCGTACAGGCGTACCTGCATCTCTACGCACAGGTGCCCGGCACCACACGGAGTGGCACCGGGCACTGTGACGGTTCTTACCGCCGGATCATGCTCCGAGCGCGCCGATCAGGCGCGCCCGGCCGTCTTCTGCGTCTTGCGGGTGACCGAGTCGATCACCACGGTGGCGAGCAGTACGGCGCCAGTGATCATGTACTGGATCGGCGTCGCGATTCCCTCCAGGGCCAGACCGTACTGGATGGAGGTGATGACCATGACGCCGAGGAGGGCGTTCCAGGTCCGGCCGCGGCCGCCGAAGAGGCTGGTGCCGCCGATGACGGCCGCCGCGATCACGTTCATCAGGAGGTCGCCGGCGCCGGCGCTCTGGTTCGCCGCCGCGATCTTGGAGGCCCAGAAGAGGCCGCCGATGGCCGCGAAGGTGCCGGCGATCGCGAAGACCGTGATCCGGACCCGGTTGACGTTGATGCCGGCGCGCCGGGAGGCCTCGACGCTGCCGCCGAGCGCGAAGACCTGGCGGCCGAAGCTGGTGCGCCGCAGGACGAAGTCCGTGGCGACCAGGGCCAGCAGGAAGAGCACGACCGCGAGCGGCAGGCCCTTGTACTGGTTGAACACGACGGCGGGACCGAAGGTGAACACCGCGAGGAGCGCGGTGCGCAGCACGATCTCACCGACCGGGCGGGAGGGGACCCCGGCGGCCTCGCGGCGCCGCGCGTCGAAGAACGTGCCGAGGAAGTACCCGGCCACCGCGAGGGCGGCGAGCCCGTAGCCGACGGCCACGTCCGAGAAGAAGTACGTGGTCAGCTTCCCGACCACGCCGTCGGAGTCGAGGTTGATCGTGCCGTTGCTGCCGAGGATCTGCAGCATGGCGCCGGACCAGAAGAGCAGGCCCGAAAGGGTGACGGCGAAGGCCGGGGCGCCGATCTTGGCGAAGAAGAAGCCGTGGATGGAGCCGATCAGGGCGCCGCCGGCGACCGCCGCGAGGATGGCCAGCCATTCGTTGACGCCGTGGGTGACCGCGAGGACGGCGACGATCGCGCCCGAGACGCCACTGACCGAGCCGACCGAGAGGTCGATCTCGCCGAGCAGCAGGACGAAGATGATGCCGACCGCGATCATGCCGGTGGCCGTCATCGTGATCGCGATGTTGGTGAGGTTCTCGGGGCCGAGGAAGTTCGAGTTCAGGCTCTGGAAGATGCTCCAGATGATGATCAGGCCGAGGACGACGGGGACGGAACCCAGGTCGCCGGACTTGAGCTTGCGGCCGAACTCGTTCACGTACCCGGAGAGCCCCTGCTCGCGCACGAGCAGCCGGGGGTCCACGGCCGGGATGGCGTCGTGGGCGGCGGCCGGGTTGACGGGGTCTATGTGCTGGGTGCTCACTTGCGGGCCTCCCCTGTGCGGGCCGCCCGGCGGGTCACGGCGTTGTCCGTGGCCCCGGTGATGGCGGAGATGATCTCTTCCTGCGACGTGTCCTTCACGGAGAAGACTCCGTTGTTGCGGCCCAGCCGCAGGACGGCGACCTTGTCGGCCACGGCCTTCACATCGGCCATGTTGTGGCTGATGAGGATGACGGCGTGACCGCGCTCACGCAGCCGCTCGACCAGGTCGAGGACCTGTGCGGTCTGCTCGACGCCGAGGGCGGCGGTGGGTTCGTCGAGGATGACGAGCTTGGGCTCGCCCAGCATCGAGCGGGCGATCGCCACGGTCTGGCGCTGGCCGCCGGAGAGCGAGGCGATGGGAATGCGGACGCTCGGAATCCGGATGGACAGCGTGGTCAGGAGCTCGCGGGCGCGCCGCTCCATCTCCACCTCGTCGAGGACTCCGCGCCGCTTCAGCTCGCGGCCCAGGAAGAGGTTGCCGACGACATCGATGTTGTCGCACAGCGCGAGGTCCTGGTAGACCGTCGCGATGCCCAGGTTCTGGGCGTCATGGGGCTTGGTGATCGTGACCGGGCGGCCCTCCCACTCGATGACTCCGTCATCGATGGGGTGCACGCCGGCGATCGTCTTGACCAGCGTGGACTTACCGGCGCCGTTGTCGCCGACGAGGGCGACCACCTCGCCGGAGTGGATCTCGAGTTCTACGTCGGTGAGGGCCTGAACGGCGCCGAACCGCTTCGAGACCCCTCGCAACGCCAGTACGGGCGCAGCGGACACATGAACCATCTCCTTGCCGCCTGACCGGCGGGGATGTCGTGCAAAAGAGCAGGACCACGGGGGTATTGGGAAGAATCGTTTCTGTCCGGCGCCCCGCCAGTGGCGGGATGTGGAGGCGGGAGCGCCGGACAGGAATGAGGGGGCCGCTTCGGTGGACCGAGCGGCCGGGGGGGGCCTACTTCAGGCCGATGGCGGCGCAGGCGGCCGCGTACTTGTCCGTGCAGATCTCGTCGGCCGAGTAGACGTTGTCCCGGATGACGGTGTCCTTGACGTTCGCCTTGGTCAGCGAGACGACCGGGATCAGCAGGGACGGAACCTGCTTGGTGGTGGGGCTGTCGACCTTGGCGGTGGCGACGGTGGCGATCGAGTCACCCTTGGCGAGGGCGACGGCCATCTTCGCGGCGGCCTCGGCCTCGGGGGCGTACGGCTTGTAGACGCTCATGAACTGCTCGCCCGCGACGATCCGCTGCACACCGGCGAGTTCGGCGTCCTGGCCGGTGACCGGCGGCAGGGGGGAGACGCCGGCCGCCTTGAGGGCGGTGATGATGCCTCCGGCCATGCCGTCATTGGCGGAGTAGACGCCGACGACCTTGTCCTTGCCGAGCGCCGAGAGCGCGGCCGCCATGTTGGTGTTGGCGTTCTCCGGCTTCCACTCGACCGTGTCGTACTCCTTGCCGATGTTCACCTTGCCGTCGAGGACGGAGTGCGCACCGGACTTGAAGAGCTTGGCGTTCGGGTCGGTGACGGACCCGTTCATCATGACGATCTGGCCGTCCTTGGCCTTGTCGCCCAGGGCCTCCAGGAGCGCCTTGCCCTGGACCTTGCCGACCTCTTCGTTGTCGAAGGAGGTGTACGCGTCGATCGGGCCCTCGGCCAGACGGTCGTAGGCCACGACGGGGATGCCCGCCTCCTTGGCCTTCTTGACCGAGCCGGCGATGGCCTTGGAGTCCACCGCGTCGATGATCAGGACGTTCACCTTGTTGGTGATCATCGTGTCGACCTGCGAGTTCTGCGTGGTCGCGTCCTGCTTGGCGTTGGCGTAGACGACCTCGCCCTTGCCCGCGGTGAGATCGGCGACGGCCTTCTCGATGAGCGGCTTGTCGAACTTCTCGTAACGCGCCGTCTGGTTCTCCGGCAGGAGCAGACCGACCTTGATCGCGTTGCCCTTGACGGTGGCGGTGGAGTCCTTCTTGTCCCCGGACTCCTTCGCACTGCCGCAAGCGGCGAGCGAGACGGCCATGGCACCGGCGGCAACGGCTACGGCGGCTCTGCGCATCTGCGTGTTCATTACTTGAACCTCCCTGACGAGGCCGCAACGCTGCGGCCGAGGTGGATGTGAGTCAACCCCGGCCGCAAGTTTGCCGTCAAGGAGTGAATCCTTAACGAGATGACAACGGTGCCATCCGTTATCTAACTGAAGACAAGACGGCTGGTGCTCGCACTCCACTGCCATTTTCCGTCAAAAGCGTCGAATCGCCCATCTCACTCAGCACGAGGGCCAGTGCTCCCAGCACCTCGGCGCGCCCGCCCAGCGACCCCGTCAGGACCGACAACTGCCGGGCCGCGCTGGGGATCGCGTACCTCCCCACGGATTCACGGATGGGGGCCAGCACCAGTTCACCCGCGTCGGCGAGCGAGCCGCCCAGGACCACCCGGCTCGGGTTCAGGAGGTTGCACAGGCTGGCCACACCGCTGCCGATGTGACGGCCCACGTCCGTGATGACCCGGCGGCAGCCGGGGTCCCCGCCCCGGGCCAGCTCGACCACCCGCTCCATCGTCAACTCCGGCCCGTGGCTGCTCTGCAGGAGCGGCAGCACGTACCGGGCGGCGGCGAAGGTCTCCAGGCAGCCGCGGTTGCCGCAGCGGCAGACCGGACCCGATTCGTCCAGGGTGATGTGCCCGATCTCGCCGGCGGTGCCGCCGGGTCCCCGGTAGATCTGACCGTTGATCACGAGCCCGGCGCCCACCCCGCTGGCGACCTTGATGTACGCGAGGTCCTTTACTCCCCGGCCGCTCCCCCAAACGAGTTCCCCGAGGGCTCCGAGGTTCGCGTCGTTGTCCACGTACACGGGCACGCCGAGGCGCTGGGAGAGCTCGCGCCGCGGGTTGATCCCGGCCCAGCCCGGCAGGATCGCGGTGGACCCGAGGGTGCCGGACTCCACGTCGATGGGACCGGGGACGCCGAGCCCCACGCCGATGACCTTGTCGCGGCTGACCCCTGTCCCCGCGACGAGCCGTCCGACCAGGGCTTCCGCCCGGTCGAAGCCGTCCACCCAGGAGGCGTCCACGTCCAGCGGCTCGGCCTCCTCGGCCAGCACCTGGTGGGCGAGGTTGCCGACGGCCACCCGCAGGTGGGTGTGGCCGAAGTCGACGCCGATCACGATGCCCGCGTCACCGCTGAGCGAGACGCTGCGCGCCCGCCGGCCACCGGCCGAGGTGTCCGTGACCTCGACGGTCCCGGCCTCCTTGAGCTCGCGGACGATGTTGGAGACCGTGGCCGCCGACAGTCCGGTGGTCCGGGCGATCTCCGCCTGGGTCAGCGAACCCGCGAGCCGCACCGCCCGTACGACGCGCTCCAGATTCGCGCGATGCAGTGAAGACTGCGATCCGGGAGTCTGCACGACTCATCCACTCCTGCCC
Organism: Streptomyces sp. NBC_00435; assembly: GCF_036014235.1. Taxonomy (GTDB): domain Bacteria; phylum Actinomycetota; class Actinomycetes; order Streptomycetales; family Streptomycetaceae; genus Streptomyces. Next base: position 6,393,460 of record NZ_CP107924.1, on the reverse strand, counting down.
ATAAGCAACGGCAAGCCGTCGCCCCCCGGCCAGGGTCGTCAGCGGCTGCATGCTCCGAGACCCCGGCGTCTCTCCAACTTGTGAACCTTAAGTCGAGCCTTTGCGCATCCAGACGTCAAGAGGCCGACGCAGTACGAATCGGCCACTACCGGTCATAAGTATGAGAGAAACCTCCATCCTCATCGTGCTACGGTCGCCGTGGCGCTGGTCTTCGCGGCCTTCAACGGGCTCGCACAACCGGACCGGGCGCCCTCTGCAATGACAGCGCTACGCAAGGAGGTGTTCGGGATGAGTCCCGATCGAAGTCCTTGCAGCGCTCTCCTCGGCTGAGCCTTCTGAGCTTCCGGCCTCTCTTCGAGTGTGCACGGCCGCGACCCCGTGTCGCCCCCGCGCGTTCCTGCATTCATCTTCGTAGCCCCTTCCGCACGCCCTGACACTTCGGTCGGGCGCGCGTCATCCATGCCCATCGGCGTACCCCGTGGCCGCACGTGCCGCCCTGCGCCGACCCATGATCACTCCACGTGACCGTGCGGCTTCGCGCTGCCCGGACACCGTGGAGGGAGGTTTTCGTCATGGCCATGCTCACCCCCCGTACCCCCACGAAGCTCGCACCCCCGGGCCGGGCCCGCCGCGAGCGCAAGGCCGCGGAGCTGGAGGCCCGTACCCGGACCGTCGGCGAGCGGCTCGCCGGGTTCAGCGCCCGCCCGGGCGTCCGGGTCCTCCAGGACGTGGACGCTTCCCGCAACGGGCTCACCCACGCCGAGGCCGCGCTGCGTCTGGAGCGGCACGGCTCCAACGTGATCGCCCAGGAGCGCGCCCCGCGCTGGTACGTCCAGCTGGCGAAGGCGTACTGGAACCCCTTCATCGCGGTCCTGGTGTTCCTGGCCGCCGTCATGTACTGGCAGGAGCCCGGCGACCCGGGCGTCATCATCCTCTCGGTGATGGTCGGGATCAGCGGACTGCTCCGCTTCTGGCAGGAGTACCGCTCGGGCCGGGCCGCCGACGCCCTGAAGCAGCTCGTCACCACCACCTGCGCGGTCCAGCGCCGGGCCGGCAGCGGCTCGGGTGCCACCACCTTCGAGATCCCGATGGACCAGGTGGTCCCCGGTGACGTGGTCAAGCTGGCCGCGGGCGACCTGATCCCGGCCGACCTGCGGCTGATCACCGCCAAGGACCTGATGGTCAGCCAGGCCGCCCTGTCCGGCGAGTCCCTGCCTGTCGCCAAGGCCGACACCCGGACGGACGACCTCGGCCAGTTCGGGACCACCGACCCCGTCGAAGCCGACAACATCTGCCTGATGGGCACCTCGGTGACCTCCGGTACCGCGACCGGAGTCGTCGTCGCCACGGGCTCCGGCACCTACTTCGGCTCGATGGCCGGCTCCCTGGTCGGCGAGCGCCCGGAGACCAACTTCGACACCGGCGTGCGCAAGGTCAGCTTCCTGCTGATCCGCTTCATGCTGGTGATGGTCCCCGTCGTCTTCATGATCAACGGCTTCACCAAGGGCGACTGGGAGGCGGCCTTCCTCCTCGGCATCGCCGTGGCCGTGGGCCTGACCCCCGAGATGCTGCCGATGGTGGTCTCGGCCAACCTGGCGCGGGGCGCGGTCGCCATGTCCAAGCGCAAGGTGGTCGTCAAGCGGCTCAACGCGATCCAGAACCTGGGCGCGATGGACGTGCTCTGCACGGACAAGACCGGCACCCTCACCGAGGACCGGATCGTCCTGGACCGCTACCTGGACGTGCACGGCGACGACGACAACGAGGTCCTGGAGTACGGCTACCTCAACTCGCACTTCCAGACCGGTCTGAAGAACCTGATGGACCAGGCGGTCATCGACCGCGTGGACGAGGCCGAGGAGGTTGTCGTCGATGCCCGGTTCTCGATGGTCGACGAGATCCCCTTCGACTTCGCCCGGCGCCGGATGTCCGTGGTCCTCAACCGCAACGGCATCGTGGGCGGCCCCGGCCGCTCCGAGCACGTAATGATCACCAAGGGTGCGGTGGAGGAAGTCCTCGCCCTGTGCACCCACATGACGGACCGCGGCCGGAAGGTCGAGCTGACCGAACAGCTGCGGTGGCACGTCACCCGCATCGCCGAGGACAACAACCGCGAGGGCCTGCGCGTCCTGGCCGTCGCCACCCGCACGATGAGCAGCCCGCGCGACACCTACTCGGTCGCCGACGAGGACGGGCTGACCCTGGTCGGCTTCCTCGCCTTCCTCGACCCGCCGAAGGCCGACGCCGCGCGGGCCCTGCAGGGCCTCGCCGACAAGGGCATCGCGGTGAAGGTGGTGACCGGCGACAACGAGCTCGTCGCCGCCCGGGTCTGCGCCGACGTCGGCCTCACCGTGGGCCACGTCGTCGGCGGCACCGAGATCGACGCCCTCGACGACGCGGCACTGCGCGACCTGGCCGCCCGTACGACGGTCTTCGCCAAGGTCAACCCGGTCCAGAAGGCCCGGATCGTACGGGCCCTGCAGGCCGACGGCCACACGGTCGGCTTCCTGGGGGACGGCATCAACGACGCGGCGGCGCTGCGCGACGCGGACGTCGGCATCTCGGTCGACACCGCCGTCGACATCGCCAAGGAGTCCGCCGACATCATCCTGCTGGAGAAGGACCTGACCGTCCTGGAGCAGGGCGTGATCCAGGGCCGGACCACCTTCGGCAACACGATCAAGTACATCAAGATGACGGCCAGCTCCAACTTCGGCAACGTCTTCTCCGTGCTGGTGGCGAGCGCCTTCATCCCCTTCCAGCCGATGCTCGCGATCATGCTGCTGGTCCAGAACCTGGTCTACGACATCGCCCAGCTGGCCACGCCGTGGGACCGGATGGACGAGGAGTACCTGCGCAAGCCCCGCAACTGGGACGCCCGGGGCATCGGCCGCTTCATGCTCTGCATCGGCCCGATCAGCTCGATCTTCGACATCGCGATGTTCGTCATCATGTGGAACGTCTTCGCGGCCAACACCGAGGCGCACCAGGCGCTCTTCCAGTCCGGCTGGTTCATCGAGGGCCTGCTCTCGCAGACCCTGATCGTCCACATGATCCGTACCCGCAAGATCCCCTTCATCCAGTCGCGGGCGTCCTGGCCGGTGATGGTGATGACCGTCCTCGCGGTGCTGACCGGGCTCTTCCTGCCCTTCTCCCCGCTGGCCGCCTCGCTGGGCTTCGTGCCCCTGCCGGTGAGCTACTTCCCGTGGCTGATCGGCGTGCTGCTGGCGTACTGCACGCTCACGCAGCTGCTGAAGACCGTGTACATCCGCAAGTTCGGCACCTGGCTCTAGGAGCCCCGCACCAAGGAAGGGAGAGGGCCGATGATGCTCACCGAATGGGAGATGGCCGGGCACCTGGCCGCGGCGCTCGGATTCGGGGCGGCGATCGGCCTGGAACGGCAGTGGCGGGCCCGGATGGCGGGCCTGCGGACCAACGCCCTGGTGGCGGGCGGCGCCGCGCTCTTCGTACTGCTCTCGCAGTACGGTTTCATGAGCGAGGTCTCGGAGGTCCAGTACGACGGCTCGCGGGTCGCCGCCCAGATCGTCTCGGGGATCGGCTTCCTCGGCGCCGGCGTGATCATGCGTGACGGGCTGAGCGTCCGGGGTCTGAACACGGCCGCCACCCTGTGGTGTTCGGCGGCGGTGGGCTGCCTCGCCGGCACCGGTATGTTCGTCCTGGCGGCCTTCGGCACGGTGGGCGTGGTGGGAGCCAACCTCCTGCTGCGCCCGCTGGGCCGGCGCATGGACCGCGAGCCGGGGGGCGGGGCCGAAGTGGCCACCGACTTCCACTTCGAGGCCGTGTGCCTGGAGGCGGAGGAGGCCCACATCCGCCACCGGCTCGTCGACGCGCTCGGCCGGCCGGGCTACCAGCTGCGCTCGATCCGCAGCCAGGACGGTCCGGAGGCCGGCCTGGTGACGGTGTCCGCGCTGCTGACCGCCGAGGGCGAGGGGGGCCGGATGCTGGAGGAAGCGGTCAGCAACCTCTCCCTGGACCCCTCCGTCTCGGCGGTCAGTTGGTCGGTCGTGCCCGACCCGTCCGCCTGACGCTACTTGAGCGTGGCGGAGGTCAGGCCGGCCTGGATCTGGCGCTGGAAGGACAGGTAGACCACCAGCATCGGGATCATCGCGATGGTCACACCGGCGAACAGCACCGGCAGGTCCGTCTCGTAGCCCATCTGGTACTGCAGCTGGATCAGGCCCTGGGTGAGCATGTAGCGCTCGGGGTCCGATCCCGTCTGCGGCTGCATCAGCACCGACGGCAGGATGTACTGGTTCCACTGCCCCAGGACATTGAATATCCCGACGCTGATCAGGCCGGGCTTGGCCATCGGCAGCATCACCTGGAAGAAGATCCGGGTGTGCGAGGCGCCGTCGATCACCGCGGCCTCGTGCACGGCCGTAGGCAGCGTCCGGAAGAACGAGTGCATGAAGAAGACGGTGAAGGGCATCGAGTACGCCACGTACACCAGGACCAGGCCCTGGTACGTGTTGAGCATGTCCAGCCGCTTCACCATGAAGAACAGCGGGACGAGCGCCAGGAAGACCGGGAACATGGCCCCGCTGACGAAGAAGTAGTAGATCGGCCGGTTGCCCCGGAAGGGATAGCGGGCCAGGACGTACGCGGCCATCGAGCCGAGCAGCATCGTCAGCGGAACCGAGAACACCATCACGATCAGCGTGTTGGCGAAGTAGCTCCCGATGCCCTTGTTCCAGGCGCGGGGGAAGGCGTCGAAGTGCCAGTTGGCCGGCCAGCTCAGGGCCGATTCACCGATCTGCACGTCGGTCTTGAACGAGCCGAGCACCAGCCAGATCAGCGGCAGGACGATCAGTATCCCCCACACGGCGAGGAAGCCGTGCGAGAAGACGTTGAGGACCATGCCGTCGGAACCGCTCTTGCGCTTCCCGGCGGGCTGCCCGGTGGCGGAGGCGCGCTTCTTCTCGGCTGCCGCCTCGCCCGGTGCTTTGACAACTGTGGTCATCGTGGTCTCCCGCTAGAACTCGACGTGCTCGCGGCGAGTGGCCCGCAGCGTGATGGCGGAGAGGATCAGGGTGAGGACGAGCATCACGACCCCCATGGCGCAGGCGTATCCGGCCTTGCCGAAGTAGAGGAAGTTACGCATCAGCACCGTCGCCATGACCTCGCTGTGGTGGTCCGGTCCGCCGCCGAACTGGCCCGAGGTCATGGTCGACACGAGGACGAACATGTCCATCGCGGCGATGCCCAGATAGACCGCGGAGGTCTGCACAGAATCCCACAGCAGGGGCAGCGTGACCTTGAAGAAGGTCTGGGCGCGTCCCGCGCCGTCGAGGAGTGCGGCTTCGTAGATGTCCTTGGGGACCGACTGCATGGCGGCCGAGAAGAGGACGAGGTAGAAGCCGACCCCGTGCCAGACGACCACGAGCAGCAGGCACCAGAGGACGAAGTTGGGTTCGTTGAGCCATTCGATGGGATGGGCCGGGTCGACCAGGCCCAGTTTGGTGAGGAATCCATTCAGCAGCCCTCCCTCGTCGCTGCGGTACACGGCTCCGAAGAGCACCGCGAGAATCGCGAGGGAGAGGACCTGCGGGAAGAAGTAGATCACCTTGTAGAGGGCGGAACCCGCCACCCCCTGGACCCCGCCGGCCCCGCTGCGTCCGCCGGCGTTCAGCATGAACGCGAAGAACAGGGCGATCAGGATGGTGACCGTGGGGACGAACACCAGGAGCAGCAGGTTGTGCAGCAGCGCGCCGCGGAAGACCTCGTCCTTCAGCAGGGCCGAGTAGTTGTCCAGACCGACGAAGTCGAAAGTCGGTGACTGACCCGTCCAGTTGGTGAAGGAATAGCCGAACGTCTGAACGTACGGCCAGATGACAAAGGTCAGGTACAACGCGAGGGGCAGGATGAGGAAGCCGGCGATGAAGCCGCCCCGCCCCTTGCTGTTCACTACATGGCTCATGGTGTCCGTCCCTGGTGTTTCCGGGTGACCGGTGGACGCTGTTGTCAGCTGCGCTTGTTGTTCTTGGCGTTCGGGTCCTTCGTCGCCTTGTCTACCGCAGCCTGAGCCCGCTTGATCCATTCCTTGGGCTGGATGCGCTTGGCCATCAGCTCATTGGACGCGTTCTCGAGCTCCGTGCCCATCGCGCTGTACCAGTCCGCGTAGCGGTAGTTGAAGGTATTGTCCCCGGCCGCCTTGAGCGCCGCCACTGCCGACTGCGTACCCGGGCGGAGCTTGACCGCCGGGTCCACGCCGTCCTTGAGGACGGTGAGGGAGTTGGCCTGCTGGGCGAAGAGGGTCGACCATTCGCGCGACAGCATCGAGCGGAGGAACTCCAGGCCGCCGGCCTTGTTGGCGGCCTTCTCCGGGACGATGAAGGGCTCACCGGCACCGGCGCGGATGGCCTCGAAGGGCAGCTTGCTCCCGGGCAGCACCGGCATCGGCAGGAACTGCATGTCGAAGTCTTCCGGGGTCTGCTTGAGCTGCTCGTTCTCCAGCCAGGAGCCGGAGGTGATGAACGCGGCCTTGCCCTGGTTCCACTGGGTCTGGGACTCGGTGTGCGTCAGGCCGTTGGTGCCCGGCATCAGCAGGTCCTTCTCGACGATCTCGTAGATCGCCTCGACGGCCTCCAGCGCCACCGGGTTGTCCGCGAAGGCGTTCGGCTCCAGGTTGTCGATCGCCTTCATGGCATCCAGGCCGCCCTTCTTGGCGATCAGGTCCATGATGGCGACGTTGATGTAGTACGGGTACTTGCCCTGGTGCGCCAGGCCGCCGATGCCGGCCGCCTTGGCCTTCTGACAGATGTCCATGAACTCGGGCCAGGTCTTCGGCGGGGCCCAGCCCTTCTCCTTGAAGAGCTTGCCCGAGTACCACAGGCCCCAGACGGTGTAGACGTACTGCAGGGCGACGAACTTGCCGCCGATCATGCCGCCTTCGACGGTCCCGGCCATCAGCGTGTCCCGGACCTTCTTGCTCGGGTCGTCGAGCGACGGGGCGTCGAGCACCGCGGTGAGGTCGGCGAGCTGGTTGCCGGTGGCGAGCACGTCCAGCTTGATCTGCTGGGCGCCGGAGTCGTCGACGACGTCCGGCGGGTTGCCGCCGTTGAAGCGCGGCTGCAGCTTTGAGGTGATCTCCTGGGTGGAGAGGTGGGAGGAAGTGGTGCCCCACTTCTTGTCGAACGCCGCCTCCCAGGCCTTGGCGTAGTCGTCGCCGTAACCGCCCTTGAAGACGACCACGTCGAGCTTGCTGCCCTTGGCGACGCCGAACGGGTTCTCCTTGGTGATGGCGACCTTGGACTCGTTGCCCTTGGTCGTCTCGTCGGAGCCCGAAGCGCACGCGGACAGGAAGCTCATCGTCGGTACGGCGATCAGGCCGAGTGCCGCGGAGCGCTTGATCAGGTCCCGGCGGCCGAAGCCCTCGCCGTTGCTGTTCTCGCCGTGGGCGGAGGTGGATCCCATGCTCAAGTCCTCGCCTTCGTCAGGAGTGTGAGGGAGGAAGGAAAGTGCGACTGCTGCCGCCCAGCGGACATCACCGCAGGTCCCCGCCGTCCCCCCGTCCGGGGCCGCTCGTTTCGCGGTGATCCGGACGGGCACAGGTATAGTCCACTTCCGCTCCTGTGAGCAAGATCATGTACCAGTATGGGCCCCGGCTTTTCCGAGTTGAGACCTCACCGTCACCTGACCTGGACCGTCGGAGCCGCCCGCAGAAACGGAAGGGCCGTACCCCCTTAACGGAGGTACGGCCCTTTGGTGCCGGTATGCGCTCAGCCGCGAATGAGGTTGCGGAGCACGTACTGCATGATCCCGCCGTTGCGGTAGTAGTCCGCCTCACCCGGGGTGTCGATGCGGACGACCGCGTCGAACTCCACGCCCGTGTCGGTGGTCACCTTGACCGTGCGCGGGGTGGTGCCGTTGTTCAGCTCCTCAACGCCGGTGAAGGAGAAGGTCTCCTCGCCGGTGAGGCCCAGGGAGGCCGCCGTGACGCCCTCGGGGTACTGCAGGGGCAGGACGCCCATGCCGATCAGGTTGGAGCGGTGGATGCGCTCGTAGGACTCCGCGATGACGGCCTTGACGCCGAGCAGCGCGGTGCCCTTGGCCGCCCAGTCGCGGGACGAGCCCGAGCCGTACTCCTTGCCCGCCAGGATGACCAGCGGGATGCCGGCGGCCTGGTAGTTCTGCGAGGCGTCGTAGATGAAGGCGACCGGGGAGCCCTCGACGGTGAAGTCGCGGGTGAAGCCGCCCTCGGTGCCCGCCGCGATCTGGTTGCGGAGGCGAATGTTGGCGAACGTACCGCGGATCATGACCTCGTGGTTGCCGCGGCGGGAACCGTACGAGTTGAAGTCGCGGCGCTCGACGCCGTGCTCCGTGAGGTACTTGCCGGCCGGGGTGTCGGCCTTGATCGCACCGGCCGGGGAGATGTGGTCGGTGGTGACCGAGTCGCCCAGCTTCGCCAGGACGCGCGCGCCGGCGATGTCGGAGACCGGGGTGGTCTCCATCGTCATGCCCTCGAAGTAAGGGGGCTTGCGCACGTAGGTGGACTGCGGGTCCCACTCGAAGGTGTTGCCCGTCGGGATCGGCAGCGCCTGCCACTGGGCGTCGCCCGCGAAGACGTCCTGGTAGGACTTGTTGAACATGTCCTCGCCGATCGCGTTCGCGACGACGTCGTTGACCTCGGCCTCGGTGGGCCAGATGTCCGCGAGGAAGACCGGCTTGCCGTCGGAGTCGGTGGCGATGGCGTCCCGGGTGATGTCCACCTTCATGGAGCCCGCGATGGCGTACGCGACGACCAGCGGCGGGGAGGCCAGGTAGTTCATCTTGACGTCGGGGTTGATGCGGCCCTCGAAGTTGCGGTTGCCCGAGAGCACCGAGGTGACCGCGAGGTCGGCCTCGTTGATCGCCTTGGAGATCTCCTCCTCCAGCGGACCGGAGTTGCCGATGCAGGTGGTGCAGCCGTACCCGACGAGGTTGAAGCCCATCTTGTCGAGGTACGGGGTCAGGCCGGCCTTGTCGAAGTAGTCGGTGACGACCTTCGAACCCGGGGCCAGGGTGGTCTTGACCCACGGCTTGCGGGCCAGGCCCTTCTCGACGGCCTTCTTCGCCACGAGCGCCGCGGCGACCATGACGTAGGGGTTCGAGGTGTTGGTGCACGAGGTGATCGCGGCGACGGTGACGGCGCCGTGGTCGATCTCGAAGGAGGTGCCGTCGGCCAGCGTCACCGGGGTGGGCTTGGTGGGCACGCCGTTCGCGGACGCCGGGGCGTCGGACGCCGGGAAGGACTCCTTGCCGGCCTCCTCGTCGTCGCTGACGTAGTTGCGCACGTCCTGGGCGAACTGCTGGGAGGCGTTCGCGAGGATGATGCGGTCCTGCGGGCGCTTCGGGCCGGCGATGGAGGGGACGACCGTGGAGAGGTCGAGCTCCAGCTTCTCGGAGAAGTCCGGCTCGGCGGCCGGGTCCAGCCACAGGCCCTGAGCCTTGGCGTACGCCTCGACGAGGGCGACCTGCTGGGCGTCGCGGCCGGTGAGGCGCAGGTACTTCAGCGTCTCGTCGTCGATCGGGAAGATCGCGGCGGTGGAGCCGAACTCCGGCGACATGTTGCCGATGGTGGCGCGGTTCGCCAGCGAGGTCGCGGAGACGCCCTGGCCGTAGAACTCGACGAACTTGCCGACGACGCCGTGCTTGCGCAGCATCTCGGTGATCGTCAGCACGAGGTCGGTGGCGGTGGTGCCGGCCGGCAGCTCGCCGGTCAGCTTGAAGCCGACGACGCGCGGGATCAGCATGGAGACCGGCTGGCCGAGCATCGCGGCCTCGGCCTCGATGCCGCCGACGCCCCAGCCCAGTACGCCCAGGCCGTTGACCATGGTGGTGTGCGAGTCGGTGCCGACGAGGGTGTCGGGGTACGCCTGGCCGTTACGGACCATGACCGTGCGGGCCAGGTGCTCGATGTTGACCTGGTGGACGATGCCGGTGCCCGGGGGGACGACCTTGAACTCGTCGAAGGCGGTCTGGCCCCAGCGCAGGAACTGGTAGCGCTCCTTGTTGCGGCCGTACTCCAGCTCGACGTTCTGGGCGAACGCCTCGTGGGTGCCGAACTTGTCGGCGATGACGGAGTGGTCGATGACCAGCTCGGCCGGCGCCAGCGGGTTGATCTTGGACGCGTCGCCGCCGAGTGCCTTCACGGCCTCACGCATGGTGGCGAGGTCCACGACGCAGGGAACGCCGGTGAAGTCCTGCATGATCACGCGGGCCGGCGTGAACTGGATCTCCTCGCTGGGCTGGGCCTGCGAGTCCCAGTTGCCGAGCGACCGGATGTGGTCGGCGGTGATGTTCGCGCCGTCCTCGGTACGGAGCAGGTTCTCCAGCAGGACCTTCAGGCTGTAGGGAAGGCGGGCGGAGCCCTCGACCTTGTCCAGCTTGAAGATCTCGTACGACTCGTCGCCCACCTGCAGCGTGCTGCGGGCGTCGAAGCTGTTCGCCGACACGACAGTCTCCTTCATGCATGAATTCGCGCGTATTACCGCAATCCTGCCGCGTGGCACTCTGGCCAATCCGCTAAGGTGAGGCTAAGTTAGGTAACCCTTACCAGCGGGACGGCCGCGGAACGCCTTGGGCAGATATCTCGATGTCGAGATAACTCTAGTACATGCGAGGGGGCCGGGACGAGGCACGCACCCTCGGCCCCGCCGGTACGGTCAGCTGACCAGGTGATTCCACCTGCCCGGATTCGACGAGCTCGACCGGCCCTGAGGCCGTCGTGGCGGCGATCCGGTCGGATCCAGGGTGACGGTGGTCACGGAGGGTTCGTTCTCGACGTACGCCGGGTCCTGGGGCGATCCGCGGGCTCCGGATCCCGCAAGGTGGTGCACGGCGTGGATTCGGTGTCGGGGCGGGTGGCATCGGCGCGGGTGGCCCGCGCCGCGGCGGCGGGCCCGCGCCCGGCCTCTCCCATGAGCTCGGGGGCGAGGACGCGGGCGCCGTCCCGGCACGACCGCGCGAACCGCCCAGCCGATCGCTCTCACGGACCTCGACGCACGCCCGGCGACTCGCCACCGAGGGGTCGACTTGGGTAGTTGCCCGCAAATGGCACTATTTGCCCCTGGCTGCCCTGGACTACTCCGGACCCGCGAGCCGGGCGACCCCGAGCGGTCGCACCGGCGTCCACCGCAGCGACCCGGTCGCCGCCATCAACGAACTCGCCGGGCGCGAACCGGTCGAGCGGCCCCCCGCCCCCGCCGACCGGCGGTGCGACGTCACCACCCACACGGCCGCGGGCCGGCGCCGGCCGCACGGGCTGGAGCAACTGCTCGACACGGCCCAGGAGGAGCTTCTGTCCCCTTTGTCCGTACATGAGCGGGAAGTGCCCACCCAACTGCCCGGACGGCTCGCCGCGCACCACTCAGGATCCGGCCCCACCATGGGAGCTGACGACCGGTAACACCCGTTCGCCACACCTGGCGCGATCTACATCTCATATCTGAGATACCGTGCACCCATGGCAGACGACTACCTCGTACGCATCGGCAAGCTCATCCGTGACGCCAGGCAGCACCGCGGCTGGACACAGAGTCAGCTCGCGGACGCACTGGGCACCAGCCAGAGCGCTGTGAACCGGATCGAGCGCGGCAACCAAAACATCAGCCTTGAGATGATCGCCCGCATCGGGGAAGCCCTCGACAGCGAGATCGTCTCCCTCGGCTACGCAGGTCCGATGCACCTGCGCGTGGTCGGCGGCCGCCGCCTGTCCGGCGCGATCGACGTCAAGACGAGCAAGAACGCGTGCGTGGCACTGCTCTGCGCCTCCCTGCTCAACAAGGGCCGTACGGTGCTCCGCCGGGTCGCCCGCATCGAGGAGGTCTACCGCCTCCTCGAGGTCCTGAACTCCATCGGCGTCCGCACCCGCTGGATCAACGACGGCGTCGACCTGGAACTCGTACCGCCGGCCCGCCTCGACATGGACGCCATGGACGCGGACGCGGCCCGCCGCACCCGCAGCATCATCATGTTCCTCGGTCCCCTCCTCCACCGGATGGACCACTTCAAGCTGCCCTACGCGGGCGGCTGCGACCTCGGCACCCGCACCATCGAGCCGCACATGATCGCCCTGCGCCGCTTCGGCCTGGACATCACCGCGACCGAGGGCATCTACCACGCCCAGGTCGAGGCCGGGATCTCCCCGGACCGCCCGATCGTGCTGACCGAGCGCGGGGACACCGTCACCGAGAACGCGCTGCTGGCCGCCGCGCGCCACAACGGCACCACGGTCATCCGCAACGCCTCCTCCAACTACATGGTCCAGGACCTGTGCTTCTTCCTGGAGGCGCTCGGCGTCCGGGTCGACGGCGTCGGTACCACGACCCTGACGGTCCACGGCGTACCGAACATCGACGTGGACGTGGACTACTCCCCCTCCGAGGACCCGGTCGAGGCGATGAGCCTGCTGGCCGCGGCCGTGGTCACCGAGTCCGAGCTGACCATCCGCCGGGTCCCGATCGAGTTCATGGAGATCGAGCTCGCGGTCCTGGAGGAGATGGGCCTCGACCACGACCGCTCCCCCGAGTACACCGCCGACAACGGCCGCACCCGCCTGGTGGACCTCACCGTCCGCCCGTCGAAGCTCGAAGCGCCGATCGACAAGATCCACCCGATGCCCTTCCCCGGGCTGAACATCGACAACGTCCCGTTCTTCGCCGCCATCGCCGCCGCGGCCCAGGGCCAGACCCTGATCCACGACTGGGTGTACGACAACCGGGCCATCTACCTGACGGACCTCAACCGCCTCGGCGGCCGCCTCCAGCTCCTGGACCCGCACCGCGTCCTGGTCGAGGGCCCGACCCGCTGGCGCGCGGCGGAAATGATGTGCCCGCCGGCCCTCCGCCCGGCGGTGGTCGTCCTCCTGGCCATGATGGCGGCCGAGGGCACCTCGGTCCTGCGCAACGTCTACGTCATCAACCGCGGCTACGAGGAACTGGCGGAACGCCTCAACTCGGTGGGCGCCCAGATCGAGATCTTCCGCGACATCTAGGGATCGCCTTACGCAAGGCCTGTGCGGCGAGTGGCTCGCCGGCTGACCGGCCATCACCTCAGACGAGGCCCCGACACCCCTTCACGCGGGGTGACGGGGCCTCAGTCTTTTGGATCTCATGTGTCCATGGAAGAGCAGGCCTTGGGCGCCTCGCAACTCGCAAATCGCAAATCGCAAATCGACGTGGCTCACGATCATCCCGCCCTCGGCGCCGACGCCCGCCACGCCATCGACTGGGACCGGGTGCGCGCCACCGTCCACTGCTGACGGAGAGCCGATACATCGACACAACTCCACCAAAAGGGCTACACGTTGCGGTGGTCCGCGATACCTTCCGATGCCCCCACTCCGGCTGAAATCGCGCGTTGTGGGCGCTTCGTCGTCTCAGATCCCGTACTCACCCTTATACGCAGTCAACATTTTGTGTAATCTCTGCGCGCTCATGACATGGATTGCCAGAAGGGCAGCTTGTGACCTACCCGCCTCCGTACCCTTATCCGCTCGCACCAATCCCGGACCGGCGGCGCTGGTGGCAGCACCCGGGGCTGATCATCCCGCTCCTGGTGATCGTGCCGCCCGTGGGAATCCTGCTCGTCTGGCTGAGCCGCTGGAAGATCACCCCGAAGATCATCAGCTCCATCGTGGCCGGCGCCTGGATGATCGCTCCGTTCGTCACCGACCCGCCGGACAGGACCGAGGCCGACGCTAAGCCGAAGGCCCCCGTTGCGGCACCGATCGCCCCGTCGGCCTCACCGAGCCCCAGCCCCTCCGGTCCACCGGACCTCGTCGGCCAGAACCTCAAGAGCGCCCAATCCGCCGCCATGACGGCCGGGTTCAACTCCATCTCGCATGACGCCGGGCCTGACGAATCCGGGCAGTGGGCGGACGGCAACTGGAAGGTGTGCTTCCAGACCCTGGCGGAGAAGTCTCCGGGCAAGCCCACCATCGACTTCGCCGTGACCCGGAACGAGTGGCCGTGTCCCGCGAAGGACGGCGACCCGATCCCGTATCCGAAGATGCCCAAGGTGGTCGGCCAGGACTACGCCGGGGCGCAGGAGACGTTGAAGCCGCTGGCGCTCCAGAAGATCGAGCCGCAGAGCGCCTACACCGACGTCACCCTCCCCGGGAACCCGGACACGTGGACCGTCTGCTTCCAGGACCCTGAAGAGGCCAGGGCCATCCAGAACCCCACCACCACGACGGCGCACCTGTCCTTGACCGCTCCGGGGACGTCCTGCCCTGCCGACAAGCACACCAAGCTGCACCCGGACCCGACCCCGCCGCCGCCGACGGCCACCAACGACGACGATGACGACTCCGGCAGCGGCAGTTCCTCGACGGGTGGTTCGTCCTCCGGCGGCAGCGGCAGCGGCGCGGGCACCATCACGCCCGGCGCCTTCTGCTCGTCCCCCGGTTCCACGGGCGTCAGCAGGAAGGGCGTCGTCTACACGTGCAGCCAGGGGCACTGGCGCCGGTAGGCAGCCGCTCCCCGACACCACACCAATCGCGTCCAGGGACGAGTTTGCGGACTTCTCGCCGTGGCGCCTGATGGCAGCCTCCCGCGACTCCTCGGCGGGAGGCTCGACAACCGGCTCGCGAGTCGTGTGCTGAATTCCGGACGCGGTTGGCGGGATCGAGCGCTGTCCTGAGCCAGCGAGGGAGGACGTGCTCCTTGGTGAGGGGTGTTCCTCCGCAGAACACACAGGTACGAGCCATGGGGAAGGCCCGTGGCAGGGTGGGCGGATGACGACGAACCGCGAGCTCTCATCCGGTGTCCGCCCCGCACCGTGGCCGGACACCGCCCCGGTCCACGGGGAACTCCTCGCGGCGAAGGAACTCGTCTACGACCCGTGCGGGTTCACCTGCTCGCGGCCGGTGCCCGAAGCCGAAGGGGCCGCCTACGCCGCCCACGGGTTCACCCTCGACGGCCGCTCCGTCCGGTTCCGCGCGGCCAGGACGACCCCTACCAAAGTCGGCCAGTTCGTCACCGTCTGGAAGAGGTCCCCGGCCGGGCCCATCCGGCCCTTCGACATCGCGGACCCCGTCGACCTCTTCGTCATCAGCAGCCGCGACGACCAGCACTTCGGCCAGTTCGTCCTTCCCGTGGACGCGCTCCGCCGGCACGGCATCCTGTCGGCCAACGGTTCCGGCGGGAAACGGGCCTTCCGCGTCTACCCGCCCTGGGTGACCACCACCAACAGCCAGGCCGGCAAGGCACAGACGTGGCAGCTGGACTTCTTCCTGCACCTGCACCGGGACGGGGCCGTCGACCCGGCCCGCGCCCGCGCGCTCTACCACCCCCACCCGCAGGACGGGGCCGGTGGGCCGAAGGGCAGGGCTCCGGCCGGCCGCACCGGCACGGGAGTCAACGGGGTCGATCAGCCCGGGTAGTTGGTGCGCCACGGCTCGTAGTACGGATTGTCCACGCACTCGTCCATGATCTCCACCTTCTTCACCTTGTCGACGGGACAGACGGCCACGATGAACGAGCGCGCGATGCCGCCCGGGAAGGCCACCTCGACCTGGGACGCGTACTTGTGGGTGTCACCGATGGTCTGGTTGACGTCGACCCCGCCCGGGGCGTCGATGTAGTAGTTCCAGCCGCTCTTCCAGGACTTGTACAGATCGTGGTCGTAGGTCGTGGAGACGTACGGGGAGGCCTGGTTGACCAGGACGTAACTCTCGATGTCGTACTGGCCGTTCAGGGTGTCCTTGGGGAGGAAGCCCTCCTCGAAGACCACCGTCGGCGGGCGGCCGTCCGAGCGGTAGAGCTGCTTGCAGTTGATCCGCCAGGACGGGGAGGGGGTGATGCGCTCCACCTCCACGCGTTCGTCGGCGGCGGCGAAGAGGTGGTCCTGGACCCGGGGGCAGGAGTTCGCGGGTGCGGCCGCGTGGACGGAGGCGGAGGCGGAGGCCGGCGGCAGCAGGGCGGCCGCGAGGGCGGTCGCGAGCACGACGGCGCGCCGGCGCAGGGCGTGGGTGATCATGGGCCCACCCTGGCGTCCCCGCACCGCCCGCAGAGGCATCCTCACCCGTTGGTGAGCGTGTCGGCCTTCATCGCGATCCCGGCCCGACTGCACTGACCGCGCGCGGAGTTGGCGGCGGAACGATCCTTCGCACCGTGTCGCCGTCGGGGCGGGAGCGCGGCGGCGATATTCAGCCGGATGCGCCGCCGGCCCTCGCCCCCGGCCGCCCCCACCCACAGAATCGCCCTGTCAGCACAGTTCTGAGGGCGGAGCCATGGCAACAACGGATGCAGCACGGGCGGGTACCGGCGTCGTTCAGGGGATTCCGCGGCTCGAGGGCACGCTCCTGCTCGGTTCGCTCGCCGGCCTGAAGGCGGACTCGCTCGGTACGTACCTGCGGGCGCAGCACCGGCACGGCGACGTCGTGCGGGTCACGGCGGGCCCGCCCGGGCTCCGGGCCGAGCTGCACTGCGTGTTCTCCGCGGAGGGGGTGCAGCAGGTACTCGCCACGCAGGCGGCCAACTTCCGCAAGGACAACGCCATTTACCAAGAGGTCCGCAACGCCTTCGGCAACGGTCTGCTCACCAGCCAGGACGAGGACTACCTGCGCCAGCGGCGGCTGGTCCAGCCGCTGTTCACCAAGCGCCGGGTGGACGGGTACGCGGACGCCGTCGCGACCGAGACCGCCGCCACCCTCACCGCCTGGGAGCAGGCCCCGGACGGGGTCGTCGACGTCGCGGACGAGATGATGGTCCTGGCGCTGCGCGCGGTCTCCCGGATCCTCTTCGGCACCGACTCGGACGCCACCGCCGCCGTCGTGGACCGGTGTTTTCCGGTCATCACCGAATACGTGCTGCGCCGCGGCTACTCCCCCGTCAACGCCCCGCGCGGCTGGCCCACTCCGGGCAACAGGCGGGCGGCCGCCGCGCTGGAGGAGCTGTACGGGGTCTGCGACGCGATCATCGCCGGGCGCCGGGGCGAGGGCGCGCGCGAGGACGGGGCCGGGGACGGGGCCGGGGACGGCGCCGGGCACGGGAGCAGTGGCCAAGACCTGCTGTCGCTGCTCGCCGCCGCCAGCAGCGCGGACGACGGGGAGTTCGACGCCACCGAACTGCGCGAGCAGGTGCTGATCTTCCTGCTGGCCGGGCACGAGACGACCGCCACCTCACTCGCCTTCTCCCTCCACCTGCTGGGCCGTCACCCGGAGTTCCAGGACCGGGCCCGCGCCGAGATATCCGCGGTCCTGGGGGACCGTACGCCCGGGGCCGCCGACCTCGACCGCCTCCCGTACCTCACCCGGGTGCTCAAGGAGGCCATGCGGCTCTACCCGGCGGCCCCCGTGATAGGGCGCCGCTCGGTCGCCGCGGCCGAGGTGGACGGGCACACCATCCCGGCCGGCGCCGATGTGATCGTGGCGCCGTGGGTGACCCACCGCCATCCCGGCTACTGGCCGGACCCGGAGCGTTTCGACCCGGACCGGTTCACCCCGGAGGCGGAGGCGACCCGGCCGCGCTACGCCTGGTTCCCCTTCGGCGGCGGCCCGCGCGCCTGCATCGGGCAGCACTTCTCCATGCTGGAGTCGGTGATCGCACTGGCGATGCTCCTGCGGACCTACGAGTTCGAGGCCGTGGACACCGACATCTCGGTCAGCGCCGGCATCACCCTGCGCGCGACCAGTCCGGCGCGCTGCCGGGTCCGGCGCGTGATCGCGTAACGGACCAGCCCGAGGAGGGCAAGGCGGGCCCGGTCCTCAGGCCGCCGTCGGTTTGTGGTTGCCCTGGAGCCGGGCGAGGTCCGAAGGCCGCACCTGGATGACGAAGAGCGCGATCAGCGCGGTGACCAGGGTGAACACGGCCGCGGCCACGAAGGCGGCGCTCACGCCGGAGGTGAGGACCTGGTCGCTCCAGGGCTTCGGGTACTGCTTGGTCCGGGCGAAGAACAGCTTCTGTTCGGGGGTCGCCGTGCGGAGGAAGGAGCCCGCCTGGTCCCTGGCCTCGTTGCGGCTGGCCGTGCCGAAGACGGTGACCAGGATGGACAGGCCGAGCGAACCACCCACCTGCTGCATCGAGTTCAGCAGCCCGGAGGCCGCGCCGGACTCCCGGTCGGGGACGTTCGAGAGCGCCATCAGGGTCAGGGACACGAACTGCATGCCCATGCCCGCGCTGAACAGCAGCATCGGGCCCAGGATGCTGCCCAGGTAGGTCGAGTGGATGTCGGTCTGCGTCAGCCAGGCCAGTCCGGCGGACGCGCACAGGGCTCCCGCCACCATGAAGGGCTTCGGCCCGAACTTCGGCAGCAGCTGGGAGGTCATCCCCGCCATCAACGCGACCATCACGCTGACCGGCAGGAAGGCGAGTCCGGCCCGCAGTGGGCTGAAGCCCAGCACGTTCTGCACGAAGAGGGTCAGGAAGAAGAACATGCCGAAGATCGCGCAGGCGAAGAAGAGCATGATCGCGTAGGTTCCGGCCCGGTTGCGGTCGGCGAACATGTGGAGCGGGGTGATCGGCTGTGGCGAGCGACGCTCGTTGAGCACGAAGAGGGTCAGCAGGACCACGGCCGCCACGAAGGAGCAGAGCGTCAGCCCGTCGCGCCAGCCCTCCTGGGAGGCGCGGATGAATCCGTAGACCAGGGCGACCATGCCGACCGTGGAGAGCAGGGCGCCGGCGAGGTCGAAGTGGCCGGGATGGCGTGCGGACTCGCGGATCACCTTCGGGGTGGCCAGCGCGATCAGCAGGGCGATGGGGACGTTGACGAAGAGCACCCAGCGCCAGTTGAGCCACTCCACGAGTATCCCGCCGGCGAGCAGTCCGATCGCGCCGCCGCCGGCCGAGACCCCGGCGAACACCCCGAACGCGCGGTTGCGTTCGGGACCCTCACGGAACGTGGTGGTGATCAGCGCGAGCGCGGTGGGCGAGGCGATGGCGCCGCCGACGCCCTGGAGGGCGCGGGCGGCCATGAGCTGGGGGGCGTTCTGGGCGAGTCCGCCCAGCAGCGAGGCCAGGCCGAAGAGCAGGACGCCACAGATGAAGACGCGCCGCCGGCCGAGGATGTCGCCGGTGCGGCCGCCGAGGAGCAGCAGGCCGCCGAAGGTGAGGGTGTAGGCGTTGACGACCCAGGACAGGCTCTCGGTGGAGAAGTTGAGGGCGGTCTGGATGTGCGGCAGCGCGATGTTCACGATGGTGATGTCGAGAACGACCATGAGCTGGCACGACGCGATCACGAGCAGAGCGAGCCCGTTACCGCCGCCGTTGCCTTGGACCTTGCCGTCGGTCCCGGTGCTGGTACTGCTCGGCGAAGCGTTCTGGTCCACTTTTTCGACGCTAAACCTGTACCCCAAGGGGCACCACTCGAACGGGCTAGGCCATGTGGCATATGTTGTGTGATATGTACCCTGTAGTATTTCACATGGCACACTGACTCCATGGATCGCATGGATGACTTCCTCAGGCTCTCCGCGAGCACGGCACGGTTCACCTACGGCGCCCCGCGCGCCTTCTCCTTCGGTGACGAAGGCCGGCTCCTCTGGTTCCTCCGCTCCACCGGCCCCACCGACCCCCTCGACAGCCTGTGGGTCCTGGACACCGCCACCGGTAGCGAGTCCCGGCTCGCGGACCCCCGCGAACTGTCCCCCGAGCCCGCGCCCCTCCCCGTCGTCGAACGGCGTCTGCGCGAGCGCACCCGGCTCGTAGCCGCCGGGATCGGCTCGTACGCGCTCTCGGGCGACGGGCGGCGCGCCGTCTTCGCGCTCTACGGGCGCCTGTACGAGGTCACCCACGAAGCGGAGGCCGGCCAGGGCCGGGCGGACCGGGGCCGGTCCGGACAGGGCGCGCAACCCAAGGAGCTGCCCGCCGCCGGGCCCGTCTTCGACCCCCGCCCCGACGCGGACGGCTCGCGCGTCGCGTACGTCACCGGCGACGCCCTCCACACCGTCCCCGGCGGCCGGGTCAGCCCCGACGACGGAGCCCGCTGGGGAGTCTGCGAGTTCGCCGCCGCCGAGGAGCTCGGCCGCGACCGGGGCCACTGGTGGTCGCCCGACGGGCAGGCCCTGCTCGCCGCCCGCGTCGACGAATCCGCCCTCCAGCGGCGCTGGTTCGCCGACCCGGCGCACCCGGAGCTGCCGGCCGAGGACTTCGCGTATCCCGAGGCCGGAGGCCCGAACGCCGACGTCCAGCTGTGGGTGCTCCGGCCGGGCGGGGGCGCGAGTGCGGACCGTGGCGAGGGCGCGCCCGTACGGCTCGACTGGGACGCCGGGACCTACCCCTACGTCTCCGACGCCGGCTGGGAGTCGACCTCGGAGATCCTGCTGACCGTCCAGGACCGCCTCCAGCAGACCGTCCTGCTGCTCACCGCCGACCCGGACACCGGGCGTACCCGGGAGCTGTCGCGCACCACGCACCCCCAGTGGGTGGACCCCCTGCTCCCCGGCACCCCGGCGCGCCTGGCCGACGGCCGGATGCTCACCTGCGCCGACACCCCGGGCGGAGGCGCCCGCGCGCTCGCGCTGGACGGCGTACCGCTCACCGGGGACGGGGTCCAGGTCCGCCGCGCGGCCGGCACGCACGGCAGCCGGCTGCTCATCGAGGCCGGCCTGCGCGACCCCTCCGAGCAGCAGGTGCTCCTCCTGGACCCGGACACCGGTGGGCTGACCCCGCTCGCGGACGGGCCCGGGGTGAACTCCGTCCAGGCCTCGTCCGGGGCGCTGCTGCTGACCTCCGCCGACGCCGCCGGGATCCGGCGCGTCCTGCGGACCGCCGACGGGCGGGAGTTCATCCCCGGGGACCTGTCGCAGCCGCTGCCGTACCGGGTGGTCCCGGTGCTGGAGCGGGTCACCGGGCGTGGGATCCCGACCGCCCTCGTCCTGCCGCGCGGGCACGTCCCCGGCACGCGTCTGCCCGTACTGCTCGACAGCTACGGCGGCCCCGGCATGCAGGACGTCAGCGCCGAGCCGCGCCGCTGGCAGCACCGCCAGTGGTGGGCCGACCAGGGCTTCGCCGTGATCACCATCGACAACCGCGGTACCGCGTACGTCTCGCCGGAGTTCACGCACGCCATGTACCGGGGCTTCTCCGAGGTCACCCTGGACGACCAGGTCGCCGCCCTGCGGGCGCTCGGGGAGCGCCACGGCGACCTCGACCTGACCCGGGTCGGCATCCGGGGCTGGTCGTACGGGGGCTACCTCTCGGCGCTGGCGGTGCTGCGCCGCCCGGACGTCTTCCACGCGGCGGCCGCCGGGGCCGCGCCGACCGACTTCCGGCACTACGACACGGCGTACACCGAGCGCTACCTCGGGCTGCCGCAGGAGCACCCGGAGGTCTACGAACGGGACTGCCTGATCCCCGACGCGGCGGGGCTCAGCCGGCCCCTGCTGCTGGTCACCGGCCTCGCCGACGACAACGTCCACCCCTCCCACACGCTGCGGCTGTCGCAGGCCCTCACCGACGCGGGCCGCCCGCACCAGCTGCTGGCGCTGCCGGGCGTCACGCACATGACGCCGGGCGGGGTGCGGGAGAAGGTCATGGCAATGGAGCTGGAATTCTTCCGCAAGGAGCTGGGCCTGGCCTGAGCAGGACGGTCCGGGCTGGACGAGCGGGGCTGGACGGTCCGGGCACGACGACCCGGCACGACGGACGGCAGGGCCCCGCAGCCGGTGGTGACCGGCCGCGGGGCCCCGCCCTTTCCTCCCGGGGTTCCCCGTCAGTCCCCCGGGACCCTTCGCCTACACCAGATGACAGGCCACCTCACGGGAGGCGACTGTCCGCAGCAGCGGTCGTTCGGTGCGGCAGATCTCCTGCGCCATGGGGCACCTGGGGTGGAAGGTGCAGCCCGGAGGCGGCGCGGCCGGGCTCGGCGGATCACCGAGCAGCACGATCCGCTCACGCCGCCGCTCCGCCGCCGGGTCGGGCAGCGGCACGGCGGACAACAGCGCCCGGGTGTACGGGTGCTGGGGGTTCTCGTACAGCGACTTCTTGTCGCCGATCTCCACGATCCGGCCGAGGTACATGACGGCGACGCGGTCGCTGACCCGTTTGACGACCGAGAGGTCGTGCGCGATGAACACGTAGGCCAGGCCCAGTTCGGTGCGCAGCCGCTCCATCAGGTTGACGATCTGCGCCTGGACGGAGACGTCGAGCGCCGAGACCGGCTCGTCGGCGATGATCAGTCGGGGGCTGGTGGCGAGCGAGCGGGCGATGCCGATGCGCTGCGCCTGGCCGCCGGAGAACTCGTGCGGGTAGCGGTCGATGTGCTCGGGGATCAGCCCGACGAGCTCCATCAGTTCGGCGGCCCGGCGGCGGGCGTCCGCCGCGCCGGAACCCTGGACCAGCAGCGGGTCGGAGATGATCCGGGCCACCGTCTGGCGGGGGTTGAGGGAGGAGTGCGGGTCCTGGAACACCATCTGGAGGTTCCGGCGCAGTGGGCGCAGGGCGCCCTGGGAGAGCCGGCTGATGTCCTTGCCGTCGAACTCGACGGTTCCGGAGGTCGGTTCCAGCAGCCGTACCAGCATCCGCCCGGTGGTGGACTTGCCGCAGCCCGACTCCCCCACGAGGCCCAGGGTCCGGCCCGCCTCGAGGTCGAAGGAGACCCCGTCGACGGCGCGCACGGGCGCCCCCCGGCGCCCGGTCGCGGTCCGCTTGCCGGGGAAGGCCATGGTGAGGTCGCGCACGCGCAGGAGCGGCGGCGGCTGCGGGCCCCGGGCCGCCGGTGCCGGCGCGGGTCGCGGGCCGGTCCTGTTCACCGCGGTCATCGGGACACCTCCCGGACGGCTCCCGCGAAGTGGCAGGCCGCCTCGCGGCCGGTGTCGCCGTAGGCCCGCAGCTCGGGCCGCTCGGTGGCGCAGCGTTCCCGCTCCGTGTCGCCGCCCGCCGCCGCCACCGCGCAGCGCGGAGCGAACGCGCACCCCGGTGCCGGGGTGAGCAGGGAGGGCGGGGAGCCCGGGATGGCCCGCAGCGGCTCGTCGTCGGAGTCGTCCAGCCGGGGCAGCGAGTCGAGCAGGCCCCGGGTGTAGGGATGTGCCGGGTCGGTGAACAGTTCGTCCACCGGGGCCTGTTCGGCGGCCCGGCCGCCGTACATGACCAGTACCTCGTGGGCGACGCGGGCGACCACGCCGAGATCGTGGGTGATCATGACGACGCCGAGGCCGCGCTCCTGCTGGAGCCTGGCGATCAGTTCCAGGATCTGGGCCTGCACGGTGACGTCGAGGGCGGTGGTCGGCTCGTCGGCGATGAGCAGGTCGGGCTCGCAGGCCAGCGCCATGGCTATCATCGCGCGCTGGCGCATGCCGCCGGAGAACTGGTGCGGGTACTCCCCCGCCCGGCGGGCGGGCTCCGGGATGCCGACCTCGCCGAGCATGTCGACGGCGCGCCTCTTCGCGGCGGCCCGGCCGGCCCTGAAGTGGACCCGGAAGTGCTCGGAGATCTGCTCGCCGACCGTGTAGTAGGGGTGCAGGCTGGACAGCGGGTCCTGGAAGATCATGGCCATCCTGCGGCCGCGCAGCGTGGAGAGCTCCTTCTCCGACTTGGTGGTCAGCTCCTGTCCGTCGAGGGCGATCGAGCCTCCGATCTCGGCGCCCCGGTGCAGGCCCATGACGGCGAGCGAGGTGACGGACTTGCCCGACCCGGACTCGCCGACGATGCCGAGCGTGCGGCCGGCCTCGACGGTGAAGCCGAGGGAGTCGACGGCCCGTACGGAGCCCCGTGGGGTGGTGAACGTGACGCGCAGGTCGCGGACTTGGAGGAGCGGCGTCCCGGGCGCGGACGGTGTGCGCGGGGATGCTTCTGGAGGAGGGGCCATCAGTACCTCACCCTCGGGTCGATGACGGCGTACAGGAGGTCGACGGCGAGGTTCGCGACGACGATGAAGAAGGCGGCCAGCAGCGTGACCCCGAGCACGACGGGCTGGTCCGAGTTGACCAGCGCCCCGTAGAACAGCCGTCCGATGCCCGGGAGTCCGAAGATGGACTCGGTGATGACGGCTCCGGCGAGCAGACCGCCGAGGTCCATGCCGAAGATGGTGAGGATCGGGGTCATTCCGGAGCGCAGTCCGTGTTTGACGACGACCGTGCGCTCGGGCATGCCCTTGGCGCGGGCGGTACGGATGTACGGCTCGGCCATCGCCTCGATCATCGAACCGCGGCTCTGCCGGGCGTACATGGCGGCGTAGAGCAGGGCGAGCGCGGTCCAGGGCAGCAGCAGGTTCCCCGCCCAGCCGAGCGGGTTGTCGGTGAAGGCCTGGTAGCTGGGGTAGGGCAGGATCCCGGCGACGCGGATGACTCCGTAGATGAGCATCACGGAGGTGAAGTACACGGGCAGGGAGGCGGCGGCGACCGCACCGACCATGAGGGCCTTGTCGGTGACGGTGTCCTTGCGCAGCGCGGCGGTGACTCCCGCGCCGAGGCCGAGGACGAGCCAGAGGGCGGCGGCGCCGACGGCGAGGGAGGCGGAGACCGGGAGGCGGTCCATGAGCAGGTCCCACACGGGCAGGGAGTTCTCGTAGGAGTAGCCCAGGCAGGGGAAGTCGCACTGGACGGCGTACTGGCCGGTGCCGAGGGTGCGTCCGGTGAAGATGCCGGTGAGGAAGTCTCCGAACTGCCGCCACAGCGGCCGGTCGAGGCCGAGGTAGGCGCGTACGTCGGCCAGCCGCTCGGCGCTGCAGGTCTTGCCGCAGGCGGCCGCGGCCGGGTCGGAGGGGAGCACGTAGAAGATCAGGAAGGTCACGGCCGCGATGGCGAGGAGGACGCCCGCGAGGGCGAACAGCCGGCGTGCGAGGTAGACGATCACGTCCGGCCGCCCCTCGGGTCGAGGATGTCGCGCAGGGCGTCGCCGAGCAGGGTGAAGGCGAGGACCGCGAGGAAGAGGAAGAGGCTCGGGATGACGAAGTACATGGGGTCGGTCTCGTAGAAGGCCACGGACTCGGCGATCATCTGGCCCCAGGAGGGGGTGGGCGGACGGACACCCACGCCGAGGTAGCTGAGTGCGGCCTCGGTGCTGATCATGCCGGGGATGAGCAGGGTGGTGTAGGCGATGACCGGGCCGGCGACGCCCGGGAGGATGTCGCGGGTCAGGATCCGCCAGGAGCTCGATCCGCCGACGCGGGCGGCGTCCACGTACTCGCGGTGTTTGAGGGAGAGGGCCTGGCCGCGGACGACGCGGGCGACGCCGGGCCAGCCGAAGACTCCGATGACGGCGGTCATCAGGACGATGCGGTTGACGTCCTTGGCCACCGAGAGCATCGCGATCATGAAGATGAGGGACGGGAAGGACATCGTCAGGTCCATCAGGCGGGACAGGACGGTGTCGGTGCGGCCGCCGAAGTAGCCGGCAGCGATGCCGGCGGCGGTACCGGCGACGACCACGATGGCGGTGGCGGCGAAGGCGATGAGGAGCGAGACCTGGGCGCCGTTGACCACGCGGGCGAACAGGTCGCGGCCGCTGACGGGTTCCACGCCGAGCCAGTGCTCGGGGCTGATCCCGCCGAAGGCGCCGAGCGGCTGGCCGCCGAGGTAGGGGTCGATGGCGGTCTTGTCGAACTCGTCCGGGGACCAGCCGCCGAGTGCGCCCAGCCAGGGGGCGGTGGCGGCCATCAGGACGAAGAGGAGGACGACGCAGAGGCTGACGCGGACGGCGGGGCGGCGGCGGAGTTCCCGCCGGGCGAGCTGCCAGGGGCTGCTGCCCGGGGGGACCTCCTTGACCGCCGCCGCGTCCGGGGACGTGGCGGCGACGGGGGCGGTCATGTTCAGCCCTGGCCCTGGCTCTTGGCCGGGTCCTTGAGGCCGATGGTGGCGTAGTCGAGCTGGCCGACCCAGACGGGGTGGCCGAAGGCACCCGCGATGTTGGGGCCGACGAGGAGCGGCTTGCGCTCCAGCAGGACGGGGACGGCCGGGGACTTCTTCATGAGCTGGGCGTCGAGGTCGATCCAGGCCTGGTTGGCCTGCTTGGCGTCGGCCATGGCGTTGATCTCGTCGATCCGCTTCGTCGTCTCCTCGTCGCGGAACTGCGAGTAGTTGCCGGAGTTGCCCTTGACCTTGATGGTGCGGCCGTCGAAGACGAAGGGCAGGAAGGTGGAGCCGGAGGGGTAGTCGGGGCACCAGCCGCTGAGGACGAGGTCGGGCGCGGTGGTGGTGTCGCCGATGACGTCGTAGTACGCGCCCGGGTCGACGGTGTCGATGACCACCTCGACGCCGGCGCGGGCCAGGCCCTGCTGGATGGCCTCCGCCTTGCCCTTGTCCCCGGTGGAGACCGCGAGGGAGACCTTCAGGGTCTCCTTGCCGGCGGCCTTGAGGAGCTCCTTGGCCTTGGCCGGGTCACCGGACGGCGCGATCTTCAGGGTGTCGGCCTGCTTGCCGCCGGCGAGGGCCGGGGGCAAGTAGGCGGTGGCGACGTCGTTGAGCGCGGGGCCACCGCCCGCGGTGACCACGGCCTCCTTGTCGAGGGCGTACTGCATGGCCTCGCGGACCTTCGGGTCGTCGAAGGGAGCGCGGGAGTTGTTCATCTGGAGCATCTCGGTACAGCCCTGGGACTCGGCCAGCAGGCGCTGCTTGATCTCCGGCTTGGGCAGCACCTTGGGGGCGCTCTCGGGCCGCATGTCGGACCACTGCACGGCGGAGGCGTCGGCGCCGTCCCCGGCGATGATCCGGTCGTCGATCTGGCCGCCCTTGAGGCCCATGACCACCACGAACTTGTCCGGATAGGCCTTGCGGACGGTGTCGGTCTTCGCGTCCCAGTGCTCGTTGCGGACCAGGACGAGCTTCTTGTCGCGGTCGTAGGACTCGATCTTGTACGGGCCGGAGGAGAACGGGCGGGCGTCGTACTGCGTGCCCTTCTCCTGCGATGCGGGGACCGGGGCGAAGGTGGGGAGGGTCGCGGTCGCCGAGAACTCGGCGACCGGCCGCTTCAGTTCGAAGACGATCGTGCGGTCGTCGGGGGTCTTCACCGAGTCGAGGTGCTTGCCCTGCAGCGGCCCCTTGTAGCCGTCGGTGCCGGCGAGGTACTGGGCCGCGTAGTCGGGGCCGCCGGTCAGGTCGGGGGCCATCGAGCGCTCGACGTTGTACTTGATGTCCTGCGCCTTGATGGGTGAGCCGTCCTCGTACTTCACGCCCTCCTTGAGGGTGAAGGTCCAGGTGCGGCCGCCGTTGGAGGGGGTACCCAGGTCGGTGGCGAGGTCGGGGACCAGCTCGCTGCCGCCCTTGCCCGGCTCGGCCTTGAAGGTGACCAGGGTGCGGTAGAGGAGGCGGGTGCCGAAGTCCATGGTCGGCATGACCCAGTTGCGGGCGGGGTCGAGATGGGCGAAGTCCTGGTTGGACAGGACGGTGAGCGTGCCGCCCTTGACGGGAGCGCCGCCGAGGATCTTCCCGTCGTTGGCGGAGGCGGGATTGGAGGCACCCGCGCCCGCGGAGCCCTTCTTGGGGTCGGAGCAGCCCGATGCGCCGAATGCGAGTGCGGCCACCAGGGCTGTGGCGAGGGCGAGTTGGGTGCGCTTGGTCATGGGTCACTCCAGTGAAGGGCCGCGCTCTATGATGTGACCGGTAACATAGTAATGTGAAATTGCACTGACAAGGGGTTGGAGCCGCCGTTATCCAGCCGTGTCCAAATCCGGCCGGGCGGCTGGTTGTTGGGCCGGCCTTCTATGCTCCCGACATGGATCCGATACGGCTGCCCGCGCTCGAGCACCTCCCGGCGGTACTGGAGGGACTCGGCCGGAACGCGGCCCTTCCCGAGGAACTGGCCGTACGGCTCCTGCCGTACGGCCAGGCACCGTACCGGCTGGCGCGCCGGGAGGAGCCCGCGCCGGGCACGGCCCTGTGCGAGGCCTTCCTGGCGCGCGGCGAGGCCCTGGCCCTCGCGCACGCCCCTTCGCTGCCGCCTGACTTCGCCGCGCGGCTGGCGGCCGACGCGGACCCGGAAGTGCGTGCCGCCCGCGCCGGACGGGAGGACGCCACCTCCGGGCGGCAGGCCCTGTTCGCCTCCGATCCCGAGGCGGATGTACGGGTCGCCGTCGCGCGCCACCCCGGCCTGCGGGCCGAACTCCTGGCCGTGCTCGCCGCCGACACCGATGCCCGGGTGCGGCTGACGGTCGCCGAACGCGGGCCGGAGCTGCCCGAGGACGTGCTGCGGGTACTGCTCGCGGACGCCGAGCCGAAGGTGCGGGCGGCCGCCTGCAGGCGCCGGCCCCCGCGCGACCTGCACGCCGCCCTGCTGGCCGACCCGGCCACACGGCGGTTCGTGGTGCCCTTCCTCGCCCTGGACCCGGACACGGCCGCGGCCCTGGCCGTGGACCCCGACGAGGAGGTCCGCGCGAAGGCCGCCGCCCACCCCGCGCTGCCGGCGGGGCTGCGGGACCTGCTGGCCCGGGACCCGAGCCCTGAGGTCCGGGGACGGGTCTTCGTCCGCGCGGACACTCCGCCGGAGCTCCGGGCCGAGATCCACGCGTGGTTGACCGAGGGGGCCCACCGGGCCGACGAGGACTGGGAGAACGCGCAGGACGAGGACGTCTTCTGCGAAATCGCCCTCGCCTTTCTGGACCTGGAGCCCTACCCGTGGGTCGCGGCCGACCCCGCCCCCTACGCCGGGTCCCCCTACCCGGGCATGCGGCGCGCAGCGGCCCTCGGCGAGCGGCTGCCGGCCCCGCTGCTGCGCGCGATGCTCGCCGACGAGGACCCGGCGATCCGCATGATCGCCCTGGAGCGGACACCCGACGCGGATCTCTCGACCGCCGAGGACATCGAACGGCGCCACGTGCGGTCGAAGTCCGGGGACCGGCCCGCGGACCACTTCGCGTTTCCGTCCGGGACGCTGAGGCGGTTCGCCGCCGACCCGGAGCCACACATGCGCGTATTGGCCCTGCGCGATCCGGAGTTGCCCGCCGAACTGCTCGGTCGGCTGGCGGCGGACGAGGACCGCACCGTCCGGCGGGCCGTCGCCGAGGACTCCCGGACGGCGCCGGACACACTGCTGCGCCTGCTCGGTGACGGCTCACCGTCCGTCGCCGGGGCCGCCGCCGCCTCGCCCCGGCTACCGGTGGAGGCGATGCGGGCGGCGCTCGACCTGACCGCCGCCGACGGCACCGCCGAGCGCGGGGGCGCCGTAGTGCTGTGCGGGCCGTCGGCAGCGGGCCGGGACGCCCGCGCACGGGACCTGGCACGGCGCGGCTACACCCGGCTGTCCCTCGACGAGGACCTCCGCGACCGGCTCGGGCGCGAAGGCCCCGACCCGGACCCGGAGGCGTACCAGCGGCTGCGGGCCGACGTGGAGCGGGAGTTGTGGTGCGATCTCGGGGAGCTGCTCTCGGAGCGGGAGCCCGTCGTCGTGGACCACGGCGTCCTGGACCCGGACACCGTGGCACGCTACCGAGCCCTCTTCGAGAGCCACGGCCGCCCCTGGGAGCAGGTCCACGTCGAGACGGACCCGGCTCCCCGGCAGGACCCGGACCGGTCGTCGTACGACCGGAGGGAGTTCGGCGACAGGCCCTAGGCGCCCGAGCCCAGGGCGCCCGAGCCCAGGCGGCCCGGGGTGCGGCCCACCGGTTCGTCGCGGCCCTGGGCCCACAGGGAGCGGACGTGGCCCAGGTGGCGGGTCATGCAGGCTTCGGCCGCCTCGGCGTCGCCGGTGAGCATCAGGTCGAGGAGCTCGATGTGCTCCTCGGCGGAGGAGACCAGCTTGCCGGCCTCGTCCAGGCCGGTGAGTCCGTAGAGCCGGGAGCGCTTGCGCAGGTCGCCGACGGTTTCGACCAGGCGGTCGTTGCCGGCGAGGCCGAGGAGGGTGAGGTGGAAGCGGCGGTCCGCCTCCAGGTAGCCGATGAGGTTGTGCTCGCGCGCGCTGGTGACGATCTCCTGCGCGATCGGCCGCAGCGCCTCCAGCTGCTCGGGCGTGGCGATCTTCGTGATCCGGCCGATGGTCGGGACCTCGATCATCGTGCGCAGTTCGGTGTACTGGTCCAGATCGCGCTCGCTGACCTCCGTGATCCGGAAGCCCTTGTTGCGCACCGGTTCCACCAGGCCTTCGCGGGCCAGGTCGAGCATCGCCTCGCGCACCGGGGTCGCCGAGACCCCGAGCTCGGCCGCGAGGCCGGGTGCGGAGTAGACGCTCCCGGGGCGCAGTTCACCCGCTATCAGGGCGGCTCGGAGGGCGTGGCCGACCTGGTCGCGGAGCCGTTCCTGGGCCTTGATGAGACTGTGCTGCTTCAGGTCACCCATTGCATTTCCTCCGAGACCGCTCACACCACCGGCGTGCGGAGGAACAGCGTACAATGTCACGTTGCGCTGTTCTCCCCGGCGGCCTCGAACCAGGCCACCGCCACAGCCAGATCTTCCCAGGCCATGCCCACACTCTTGAAGAGCTGTGGACAACTTCCCGCCCCGCCACCCGGCATCCGGCCCGCGACCAGGTCGGCCAGGGTGCCGCTGATGTGACCGGGCCCGATCGCCCCTTCCGCCTCCGGTACCAGCAGGTCCCCTGCCTCGCGCAGGGCCGCGGCGCGCGATTCCACGTAGACGGCCGCGTGCCGGACGAGGGCCGTGTCGACCTCGCGCGCCTCCGGCTCGTGCGAACCGACGGCGACGACCGTCGCCTGCGGGCCGATCAGCCTCCCGTCGAAGAGCGGCTCGCGCGCCGTCGTGCAGCAGATGACGAGATCGGCGTCGGCCACCTCCACGGCCGCCCCCGGGCGGGCCGGGACCCCCAGTTCCCGGGCGTACGCCGCCAGCTTCCCGGCGCCCCCAGGGTTACGGGCCACGACCACCACCTCGGCCAACTGCCGTATCGCCAGCACCGCTTCGAGGTGTCCGTAGGCCTGCGGACCCGATCCGAAGAGCACCATCCGCAGCGGCCGCCCGGCCGGGAGCAGGTGACGCAGCGCCAGGGCGGAGACGGCCGGGGTGCGCAGCGCGGTCAGCGCCGCCCCGTCGAACAGGGCCAGCGGGCTCAGGGTCGGCCCGTCCAGGAGCAGGTAGGAGCCGGTGATCCGGGGCAGCCCGCGCGCCGGGTTCCCGGGAGCCACCCCGGCGATCTTCACCCCCGCGTACGCCCCCGCGGCGGCCGGCATGAGCAGCAGTTCCCCGCCGCCCGGTACGGGCAGGGCGCTGCGCGGCGGACAGGTCTCGGGGTCCAGTCCGGCCAGCAGTACGCCGGCCAGCGCGTCCGCGGCGGCGGCCGGGCCGAGCAGCCCGGCCGTCCCGGCGGCCGAGAACTGCGGGATCCCGGCAGGCGGGGTCACAGCAGGAACCCGGTGGCGAGCGCGTCGTGCGGGTCGGCGCGGAAGGCGTGCTCGCCGGTGCGGTAGGCCGCCCCGGTGACCTCCGTGACCAGTCCGGCGGCCGCCGAGCCGCAGGCGACCCGGCCCGTGAACACCGTGCCCACCACCGACTCGTGCAGCAGGTCCTCCCCCGGCCCCAGCCGGCCGTCCTCGGCCAGCAGCGCGAGCCGCGCCGAGGTGCCCGACCCGCACGGCGAGCGGTCGATCTGCCCGTCGGCGAAGACGGTGACGTTGCGCTGGTGCGGCCCGAAGGGGGTGTCGGGCAGTTCCTCGTACAGGGTCACCCCGTAGACCCCGGAGAGCAGCGGCCCGTCCGGGTGCCAGGTCCCGGGGTGGGTGGCGAGGGCGGCCCGGATCTCCCTCCCGGCCCGCACGAGCGAGGGCAGCGCGTCCCGGGTCACCGCCAGGCCGAGGTCCCGGGCGGCCACGGAGGCGTAGCAGGCCCCGGCGTGCGCGATGTCCGCCTCCACCATGCCCAGGGTGGTGGCCACGGGCACCTTGCGGGCGCTGGCGCGGGCCGGGACGTTGCGGAAGGTGACCCCGGTGGTGCGACCCCCGGCGCGGTGCACGGTCGCGCCGACCCGCCCCGAGGGCACGTCGATCCGCACCTGGACGTCCCCGTCGTCGGGCGCGGCGACCCGGCCGGTGTCCACGGCCCAGGCGCCCAGCGCCATGGTGCCGTGGCCGCACGCGGTGGAGTAGCCGTCCTTGTGCCAGAACAGCACCCCGAAATGGGCCCCGTCGTCGTCGGGCGGGACCACGAAGCCCCCGTACATCCCGGCGTGCCCGCGCGGCTCCTGCACGAGGAGGCGCCGTACGTCGTCCAGGACTCCCCGCCGGGGGGCCGTCCCGGACCCTCCGGGCCCGATGGCGGTCGCGCACCGCTCGGCGACGGTGTCCCCGGGCACGGGCGGCAGGCCCGGGGCCGTGAAGTCGACGATGCGGAACGGCTCGCCCGCGGTGTGGTAGTCCACGGTCCGTACGACGTTCACAGCAGGAACCCTCCGGGGAACGGGTCGGACGGGTCGAGGAAGTACTGGGCGGCGCCGGTGATCCAGGCCCGGCCGGTGACGGTGGGCACGAGGGCCGGGAGCCCGCCCACCGTGGTCTCGCCGACGAGCCGGCCGGTGAACTCCGTGCCGATGAACGACTCGTTGGCGAAGTCGGTGTCCAGTGCCAGCAGCCCCCGCGCGTGCAGCTGCGCCATGCGCGCGCTGGTGCCCGTACCGCACGGTGAACGGTCGAACCAGCCGGGGTGGATGGCCATCGCGTGCCGGGAGCGGACGGCGTCGGAGCCGGGGGCGGCCAGGTAGACGTGCTTGACCCCGGCGATGGAGGGGTTCTCGGGGTGGACGGGCCGGTCGGCGGAGGCGTTGACCGCTTCCATGACGGCCAGGCCTGCGGCGAGCAGCTCGTCCCCGCGGGCCCGGTCGAAGGGGAGCCCGAGGGCGTCGAGTTCGACGAAGGCGTAGAAGTTGCCGCCGTAGGCGAGGTCGTAGGTGACCGTGCCGTATCCGGGGACGTCCGCCTTGAGGTCGAGCCCGACGCTGAAGGAGGGGACGTTGGTGAGGGTGACGGCGGTCGCCGCCCCGTCCTCGACGCGGACGTCGACGCTCACCAGTCCGGCCGGAGTGTCCAGCCGGACGGTGGTGACCGGTTCGACGACCGGCACCATGCCGGTCTCGACGAGGACGGTGGCGACCCCGATGGTGCCGTGCCCGCACATGGGGAGCAGGCCCGACACCTCGATGTAGAGGACGCCGAAGTCGGCGTCCGGGCGGGTCGGGGGCTGCAGGATCGCGCCGCTCATCGCGGAGTGGCCGCGCGGCTCGTACATGAGCAGGGTCCTGATGTGGTCCAGGTGCTCGATGAAGTGGAGCCGCTTCTCGGCCATGGTGGCGCCGGGGATCACCCCGACGCCCCCGGTGATGACCCGGGTGGGCATGCCCTCGGTGTGCGAGTCCACCGCGTGGTAGATGTGGCGTGTGCGCATGGAGTCCCCTGACTGTCCTTGCGGCGTGGTTAGTTGAGGCCCTCGGCGAGAGCCTTCTCGGTGGCGGCGCGGACCGCGGCCTCCGTCTCGCCGGTCAGCGGGAAGCGCGGCGGGCGGGTGGCGCCGCCGGGACGGCCCGCCAGGTCCATGGAGAGCTTGATGGCCTGCACGAACTCGGTCTTGGAGTCCCAGCGCAGCAGCGAGTGCAGGGACTTGTAGAGCGGCAGGGCGGTGGCGAGGTCGCCCGAGACGGCGGCGCGGTAGAGGGTGGCGCAGGACTGCGGGAGGGCGTTGGGGTAGCCGGCGATCCAGCCGACGGCGCCGGCCAGCGCGAGTTCGAGAAGGACGTCGTCGGCGCCGATCAACAGGTCGAGACCCGGGGAGAGTTCGGCGATCTCGTAGGCGCGCCGCACGTCCCCGCTGAACTCCTTGACGGCGACGATGGACCCGTCGGCGTGGAGGCGGGCGAGCAGGGACGGGACCAGGTCCACCTTGGTGTCGATGGGGTTGTTGTACGCGACGACGGGAATGCCGGCGCGGGCGACGTCGGCGTAGTGGGCGCGTACGGCGTCCTCGTCGGCCCGGAAGGCGTTGGGCGGGAGCAGCAGGACCGATCCGGCGCCGGCCTCGGCGGCCTGCTCGGCCCAGCGGCGGGACTCGGCGCTGCCGTAGGCGGCGACTCCGGGCATGACGCGGGCGCCGTCCCCGGCGGCCTCGACGGCGGTACGGACGACCCGGGCCCGCTCTTCGTCGGTCAGGGTCTGGTACTCACCGAGGGAGCCGTTGGGGACGACGCCGTCGCAGCCGTTGGCGATCAGCCAGGCCACGTGTTCGGCGTAGGCGTCGTAGTCGACGCTCAGGTCTTCCCGCAGGGGTAGCGCGGTGGCGACCATGATGCCGTGCCAGGGGCGGGTGCGGCTGTCCGTACCGGTGGGCGCGGAGGTGTGCGCGTGGGTCATGAGTGTGCTCCCTAGAGTGATGTGTGACATTTTACTAGTGGGCGTGAGGTGGCCACAAGAGGTGCGGCCACCCGATCGGCAGTCCCGTCAGGGAAGTTCGGGGGGAAGCTCGGGCGGAAGTCCGGGCGGAAGTTCGGACGGCGCGTCGGCGGGAAGTCCGGCGAGGTGGCGCAGGGGGACCGGGCAGGACAGCGGTCTGCGGTCGGGGGCCGGGCCCGTTCCGGCCAGGGCGGCGACGGCCGGGCCGCACATCCGGCCCTGGCACCAGCCCATGCCGGCGCGGGTGAGGAGTTTGACCGTACGGGCGTCCCGCGCCCCCAGGTCTTCGACGGCCTCCCGGATCCGGGAGGCCGGGACCTCCTCGCAGCGGCACACATCGGTGTCCTCGCGCAGCCAGCCGGTCCAGCCGGGACCCGGGCGGTGGGCGCCGGCCATCGCGGCGGCGAAGGCGCGCAGCCGCGTACGGCTCCGGACCAGACGGGCCGGGACGGGCCGGCCCGCGATGGAGTGCGCAGCGATCTCCCCCTCGGCCAGGGCCAGTTGGGCGCCGCCGATGCCCCCGGTCTCCCCGGCGGACCAGATCCCGGGGACGGAGGTGCGCTGCCGGGCGTCCAGCTCCAGGGCGACGGTGGCGTCCGGGCTCGGGCGGGTGGCGCAGCCGAGGCCGGTGGCCAGCTCCAGCTGCGGCACGAGCCCGTGGCCGACGGCCACGGCGTCGCAGGGGATGCGGCGGGCGGTGCCGGGCAGGGGCCGCCAGTCCCGGTCGAGCCGGGCCACCGTGACGGCTTCGACCCGGTCGGTGCCGTGGGCCTCGGTGACGGCGTGCCGGGTGAGGAGGCGGACGCCGTGGCGGAGCAGGGCGCTGCCGTACGTGGCGCCTTCGGCGAGCTTGCCGGGATTGCGGAGCAGGGCGGGGGCGTGGGCGGCGTAGCCGGTGTAGGCGGCGGCCTCCACCACGGCGGGGACCCGGGCGCCGGCGGCGGCGAGCGAGCCGGCCACGGCGAGCAGCAGCGGCCCGCTCCCGGCGACGACGGCGCGCCGGCCCGGGAGCACGAGCCCGCTCTTCAGCATCGCCTGCGCCCCGCCGGCTCCGACGACCCCGGGCAGGGTCCAGCCGGGGAAGGGCAGTTGCCGCTCGTAGGCCCCGGTGGCGAGCAGGACGGCGCGGGCCCGGACGATCGTGGGGGCCTCGTCCGGGCCGGCGACGGCGTGCAGGGTCCAGGTGGGGGCGGCGCGGTCGGCGGTGGCGCCCTGCCCTTCGGGGACGACCGTCCACACGTGGTGGAAGGGGAGATAGGTGATCCGCCCGGCCGCCTCATGGGCGCGCAGGGCGGCTTCGCGCGCGGCGAAGGCGGCCCACCCGTGGTGCAGGGCCTCGGGGCGGGCCGCGCCGAGGCCGGGCGCGGGGTGGCGGTAGTACTGCCCGCCGGGCCGTTCACCCGCGTCGAGGAGGGTGACGCGCAGGCCCAGGCCGGCGGCCGTGACGGCGGCGGCGAGGCCGGCGGGACCGGCGCCGATGACGGCGAGATCAGACGGCGAGGTCGCCATGGCCGGTCCCTTCCTGGGTGGTGACGTGGTCCCCGGGGCGGGCGGGCACGAGGCACGCGCGCTGGTTCGGGCGGCCGTTGACGGTGACGAGGCAGTCGTAGCAACTGCCGATCCCGCAGAACGCTCCGCGCGGGGTGGCGGTTTCCCGGGTGGTCCGCCAGGCGAGGATGCCCGCGGACCAGAGGACGGCGGCGATGCTCTGCCCGGTCTGGGCCGGCAGCTCGCGGTCGTCGAAGCGGAGGCTCCACGTCTCCGTGGGGGTTCCGCCGACCAGGTCGCGGGGCGACCTTCGCCGTCCCCTCGTCGCTTCGCTCATCGCCTGTGTGCTCCTCAGTTGCTCCGACCGGACGCGTTCGGCGTCCCCGTTGCCCCGCGGGGCGTGTCCCCCACCCGCTCTTCCTCCGTCCCCGGGGCTCCGCCCCGACCCCCGGCCCCGGGAGTCATCGGGGTGGGTCCGCGAAGCGGGAGGGGGTGAAGGGGGCCGGGTCCAGGGCGGGGGCGGTGCCCGTCAGGGCCGATGCGATCAGGGCTCCCGTCGCCGGGGCCAGGCCGATGCCCGCGCCCTCGTGGCCGCAGGCGTGGAGCAGGCCCGGCACCCGCGCGTCCGGGCCGATCGCCGGGAGGTGGTCCGGCAGGTACGGGCGGAAGCCGTGGTAGGTGCGCAGGACCCGGACGTCCGCGAGGACCGGGAACAGCGCGGCCGCCTGCGCCGCCAGCCGGCGCAGCGCCTCCGTCGACAGCGAGCGGTCGAATCCCACCCGCTCCCGCGTCGCCCCGATCAGGACCGGGCCCGCCGGGGTCCCCTCGACCACCGCCGAGGACTGCAGCGCCGCCGATCCGCTGGCCACGTCCGCTATGTAGTCCGCGGCGTAGACCTTGTGCCGCACCGCCCGTGGCAGCGGCTCCGTGACCAGCACGAACCCTCGCCGCGGCAGCACGGGCAGGGAAGCCCCCGCCAGTGCGGCCAACGCCCCGCCCCAGGTCCCGGCCGCGTTGACCACCGCCGGGGCCAGGAGGTCGCGACGGGCGGTGCGGACGCCCCGGAGCTCGCCTCCAGGGCCCCGGAGCAGGTCCGTGACCTCCTCGCCGAGGTACACCTCGGCTCCCGACGCGGCGAGCAGCCGCGCCGCCGCCTGGGCCGGCTGGACCTGGGCGTCCTGCGGGTAGTGGATACCGCCCGCCAGGTCCGGTGCCAGGTGGGGCTCCAGTTCGCGCAGTTCGCCCGGTCCGACCTCGACCGCGTCGACCCCGGCGGAGCGCTGGCCGTCCGCGAAGCCCCGTAGCGCCTTGACGGTGGCCTCGTCGGCCGCGACGACCAGTCCGCCCTTGGCCTCGTACTCGATCTCCCGCGGGAGATCGCGTGCGAGTTCGCGCCACAGGCGCGCCGACAGCAGCGCGAGGTCCAGCTCCGGACCCGCCTCCTTGTCGGAGACGAGCAGGTTGCCCTCGCCCGCGCCGGTCGTGCCGCCCGCGACTGGGCCGCGGTCGACGACGGCCGCGCGGAGTCCGGCGCGCGCCGCGTAGTACGCGCACGCGGCTCCGACGACACCGGCGCCGATGATCACGACGTCCAGGGAGGTTCTCTTGGCCACGGCAGTAATATGTCACATTCTTTATAGAGGGAACAGAGAGCCGCGCGGGCCGGCCCCGGGACGGGACCGACCCGCCCCCGGTCAGCTGCGCAGCGGACCCTCACAGCTGTAACTCGACGTCCCAGCCTTGTGGTTGGTCCAGATCTCCAGCGGGCCGAAGGAACAGTTCATGTCCGCCAGGTTGTTGGAGGCCGCACCCGCCCGGTCGAGGATGAAGTAGTCGAGAGTCTCCGACATGTCCTGGAAGTTCTGGTCGTCGTTGCGCCAGCTCTTCAGGTTCGCGGTGATCTTGCCCGTACAGGTGAAGCGGCGCTTGCCGGGATCGCCGTTCTCCACGCAGTCCGGGGTGCTGTACGTGGCCGTCGCGAAGGCGGTCTTCACGTCCGCGAGCGCCGCGTCGCGCAGCTGCGCGTTCGGGGTGAAGGCGGTGTTCGGCACGTACAGCTGGTCCACCTTGGCGATCTGGGCGTCCAGGAAGCGGTCGTACTCGCGCTGGAGGTACGCGTCCTGGCCCATGCGGGTGCGCCAGTCGTCGAAGCCCGCCGGGTCGTCGGCGCGCAGGTAGCCGTACATCTCCCGCAGCTTCGAGGGGTGCGAGGTCCACATGAACTCGAAGAAGGTGCCCGCGTAGTTGTAGAAGCGGAAGCCGTCGCCGTCGTAGGTGGCGTGCAGCAGCTGGTCCACCGACATGCGCGGGCCGCCGCCGGCCGTGTCGCTGATGATCCCCTTGACCAGGGACTTGCGCACGGCGATGCCGTTGTCCCGGGTCGCTCCGTCGAAGAACTCGGCGGAGCCCTCGTCCATGGCGGTCGTACGGTCGTTCTCGTACCAGGCGCCCTGACCGAAGGAGCCGGGGACGGCCCAGCGGCCGTTGAGGTAGTGCGTGTACTCGTGGCGGAAGAGCTCTTCGAGGGTGAGCGAGGAGTCCTGCGGGACGCGGCGCTGGTAGGTGTAGAAGGTGGCGCCGTTCTCGATGTAGATGCCGCCGTTGTTGGTGCCGTACCCGGTCAGGATCGGGTGGTAGTTCACGTAGTCCGCGCGGGAGGCGTAGAGCACGATGTTCAGCGTGGTGTTGACGTCCCCGGCGAGCGGCTGGTCGGTGCCGACCACGCGGTGGAACTGCGTCTTGACCTGCTTGCTCGCGTAGTAGAGCTGGTCGACGGTGGCCCGGTCCAGGGCCGTGCGGACCTTGATGGCGCCGTTGTCGTAGGTGTAGGTGTTCGGGAAGAGCTCCTTCTCGATGTCCTCCTTGCACACCCCGTAGGGCTTGCACGCCTGGTAATAGTTGAGCCAGGAGACGACCTTCGCCCACTGCTCGCTGCCGTCGCCGAAGGTGGACCTGGCCGGTCCCAGCAGCGCGCCCAGGTCGGCGACGACCTCGTCCCGCAGGCTGTCGATCTGGCCGAAGCGCCCGTACTCCCCCAGCGCGTCGCGCGCCACCCAGGCGTTGGCGGTGCCCTTGAGGTGGGAGTACGTCGCGAAGTTCTTGAAGGCGGTGCGGTACGACGCGTCGCCGGCGGCCGCCGCCTGGAATGCGGCGTCCTGGTTGCCCGGGTACACGCCGAGGTAGTTGACGGAGAGGGCGGCGAGGGCCGCGCCCGCCCAGGAGGCGTCCAGGTTCGTCGCGGTGTGCGCCGGGTCCATGGTGGCCAGGACGTTCTTGATCAGGCCGAGCTGGTGCTGGCGCAGGCCGGGGGCGCTGGCCGCGTAGAGGGCCTCGCGCAGGGTGCGGGCGTTGGTGGCGGTGGCGTCGAAGGTGCGGGCGGCGCCCGCGAAGGCGGCGACGGCCTGGCGCATCGCATCGACGGTCGGGGCGTCGGTGACGTCGATCTCGCCGCGCGAGTAGTCGTGGTAGACCACGGCGTGCAGGTAGGTGAACATCTCCTCCAGGTGGGAGGAGTTGCGGCCGTCGTGGGCGGCGGCCAGGCCGGATATCCGGCGGGAGACGGCCTGTACGTGGGCGTCGGACATGACCGGCGCCAGGCGGGCGTCCCAGGTCCAGATGAGGCCCCGCAGGCAGCCGTCGGCGGTGACGGCCGGGTCGGCGAGGAAGTCGGCGAACTGCTCCGGGGAGAGCCCCGTGATCCCGTCGAGGGTGCAGGGAACGCCCGCGGCGGCGCTCGTCGCGGAGGCGGCGAGCCGGCCGCTCTTCGTGGCGGTCACGGCGGCGGCCCTGGTGACGGCGCCGGGGACCTTCCCTTCGGTGACGGCCTGCCCGCCGGTCGCGGCCGTCCCGTCGCTCACGGCCGGGCCGCCGGGGGCCGGGGCGGGCGCGGGGGCCGCCTTCCGCGCGTCGGCGAGGTGCTCCACCTCGTCGAAGGGGTTCGCGCCGGCCTCGGCGCCCTGAGCACCGCCGGTGAAGGTGCCGGTCGCGGTCGAACCCTGAGCGTTGGCGCGGACGCCGGTCTCGGCGGCCTGGGTCACGGCCTGGCCCGCGGTGGCGAGGAGGGTGACGGCGACGGCGGCGGAGAGGAGGGACGTGCGCACAACTCTGTGCTGGGACACCAAGGACTCCTGGTTCGGAGGGGAGGTGGGGGAATGGTGCGAGAACTGCTGCGTGAACTGCCCTGCGTCACGCGGCGTTTGACGGGGATTAACGTGCCGCGGTGTGAGCTGTAACATAGTAATGTGAAATTGCACTGACAAGACCTGTGCGCCCACCAGTTCGCATCTTCTTGAGGGAGCCCCTGTGCCCGACACCTCCTCCCGCCCCACCACCGGGCTCAACATCGGCAGCCACGACCTGCCGGTATCAGCGGAGTTGTCCCGCTTCATGGCGTCGAACTGGGCGGATTCGCCCCTCCCGGACGCCGCCCGCACCCCGGCGCACGCCGTCACCCCGACCCGCCGCGCACGCCTCTCCGCCCGCTTCCCCGGAGAGCGGCTGATCATCCCGGCCGGCGAGCTGAAGGTGCGCAGCCACGACTGCGACTACCGCTTCCGGCCGCACAGCGCGTACGCCTGGCTGACCGGGCTCACCGGCGAGGACCAGGTGGGCCACGTCCTGGTCCTGGAGCCCGCCGGCCCGCACGGGCACGAGGCCGTCCTCTACCTGCGCCCCCGCTCACCGCGCGCGGGCGGCAACGAGGAGTTCTACCGGGACCGCCGCTACGGGGAGTTCTGGGTCGGCCGGCGCCCCGACCTCGCGGAGGCGGAGCGGCTCTCCGGCATCCGCTGCGCCCACCTCGACGAGCTGGGCTCCCCCTCGGGGCGCGACGCCGCCACGGACCAGCCGCTCGCCGCCGCGCTGTCCGAGCTGCGCCTGGTCAAGGACGCCTGGGAGGTGGGCCAGCTGCAGCTGGCCGTCGACCACACCACCGCCGGTTTCGAGGACGTCGTACAGGAACTCCCGCGCGCCCTGGCCCACCCGCGCGGCGAGCGGTGGATCGAGGGCGTCTTCAACCGCCGCGCCCGGGCGGAGGGCAACGGCACCGGGTACGAGACGATCGCCGCGTCGGGCGCGCACGCGTGCGTACTTCACTGGATCCGCAACGACGGCCGGCTGGATGCGGGAGATCTGCTCCTGCTCGACGCGGGCGTGGAGACCGACAGCCTGTACACGGCCGACGTCACCCGCACCCTCCCGCTGTCGGGACGCTTCTCCCCCGTCCAGCGGCAGGTGTACGAGCTGGTCCTGGCCGCGCAGGACGCGGGCATGGCGGCGCTGCGGCCGGGCGCGAGCTTCCGCGACTTCCACCGGGCCGGGATGCGGGTGATCGCCGAGGGGCTGGCGGAGTGGGGGGTGCTCAAGAACGCGGAGGGCGATCTGCACCGGCGCTACACCCTGTGCAGCAGCGGGCACATGCTCGGGCTGGACGTGCACGACTGCGCGAAGGCGCGGGCGGACACCTACCTGGACGGGGTCCTGGAGGAGGGCCAGGTCCTCACCGTGGAGCCGGGGCTCTACCTGCAGCCCGACGACGAGACCCTGCCGGCGGAGCTGCGCGGCATCGGCGTCCGCGTCGAGGACGACCTGGTGATCACGGCTGAGGGTGCCCGGCTGATGTCGGGCGCACTGCCGCGCACGGTCGCGGGGATCGAGGAGTGGATGGGGAACCTGCTTGAGGGACAGCGGATCCGGCTGGGGGGCTAACAGGTCCGGCTGGCGGTCCAGCGGGTCCGGTCAGCCGCGGGCCCCGGCGCGGATGTCGCGCCGGGGCCACACGCATGTCCTCGGTCAGCGGTTCCGGTTGTTCCCGTCGTGGTGACCACTGTCGTGCCAGTTGCCGCTGTCGTTGTTCCAACCGTCGTGGCCGTTCCAGTTGCCGTCGTGCCGGCTGTCGTTCCAGCTGTCGTTGTTCCAATGGTCGCGGTTGTTCCAGTTGCTGTTCCAACTGTCGTGGTTCCAGTTGTTGTTGTCCCAGTTGCTGTTGTCCCAGCACCAGCTGGGCCGGTCGTTGCCGCGCCAGGAAGCGCAGCAGTTTCGCCACCAGTCGCTCCCACGCGAATTGTCACCACGCCAGTCCGAACACCGATACGTCTGCGGCAGACCCGAGGCGAAGGCACTGCTGACGGGCATCAGACCGAGCGTGATCCCGGCGGCCCCTGCCACCGCTGCCGCAACGAACCCACGGCGCATAGTCATACACCTCCGAGAATGAAGGGTGGATTTCTCCTGTTATGAGGTATTTCCACCCTCCCCCCTCCCCTGCCGACTGTCAAAGGCACCCACTCCCACCAGCACAAAGGAGAAAAGGGCACCGCCCTACGGCAGCACCGCCAGCCCGTCCATCTCGACCAGCGCCGCCTCGTCCCACAGCCGGACCACCCCCACGACCGCCATCGCCGGGTACTCCCGACCCGCCAACCGGCGCCAGATCCGGCCCAGTTCGGAGGCGCATGCCCGGTAGTCCGCCACGTCCACGGCATAGACGGTGACCCGCGCCAGATCCGCCGGGGAGCCGCCCGCCTCCGCCAGCGCCGCCAGCAGGTTCCCGAGAGCCCGCTCGAACTGCCCGGGAAGCGTCTCCCCCACCACTTTCCCCGCGCCGTCGAGCGCCGTCTGCCCGGCCAGGAATACCAGTCGGCCCCCGCTGGCGACGACGGCGTGCGAGAACCCCGTCGCCGGGGACAGCTCCGGCGGATTGATCCGTTCCAGACTCATGCTTCCCGCACCTCCCGGTAGAGCTCCTTCGCGATGATCGTGCGCTGCACCTCACTCGCCCCCTCGTAGATCCGCGGCGCCCGCACCTCCCGGTAGAGGTGTTCCAGCAGGTGGCCCCGGCGCAGGGCGAGCGCCCCGTGCAGCTGCACCGCGTGGTCGACGACGTACTGGGCCGTCTCCGTGGCCAGCAGCTTCGCCATGGCCGCCCGCCGCGGCACCTGCGCCGAGCCCGCGTCCGCGTCGTAGGCCCCCGCCGCCGCGTACACGAGCAGTCGCGCGGCCTCGGTCCGCGTGGCCATCTCCGCCACCCGGTGCGCCACGGCCTGGAGGTCGCCCAGTACCCCGCCGAAGGCGGTACGGGCAGCCGTGTGCGCCACCGTCGCGTCCAGGGCGGCCCTGGCCATCCCGACGGCGAAGGCGCCCACGCTGGGGCGGAAGAGGTTCAGGGTGTCCATGGCCACCCCGAAGCCCCGGCCCGGCTCCCCGAGCAGGTCGTCCGGGCCGACCGGGACCCCGTCGAAGGCCAGCGAACCGATCGGGTGCGGGGAGAGCATGTCGAGGGCCTCCCCCGAGAGACCGGGCCGGTCCGCCGGGACCAGGAAGGCGCTGATCCCCCTGGCTCCCGGACCTTCGCCGGTGCGGGCGAAGACGGTGTAGAAATCGGCCTCGGGCGC
Source organism: Streptomyces sp. NBC_00435 (assembly GCF_036014235.1). Taxonomy (GTDB): domain Bacteria; phylum Actinomycetota; class Actinomycetes; order Streptomycetales; family Streptomycetaceae; genus Streptomyces. Next base: position 6,350,387 of record NZ_CP107924.1, on the reverse strand, counting down.
GTTGGAGATCCAGCACTTCTCGCCGCTGAGCCGCCAGCCGCCGCCGGCGGCACCGGAGCCGGCCCCCGACGCGCCCCCGGACTCGGGCCGGGCCTCGAGGGTGAGCGCCCCCGCGTCGGACCCGGCCCCCGGCTCGCTCAGCGCGAAGGCCGCCACCGTCCGGCCGGCCCGCACCCCCGGCAGCCAACGCTCGCGCTGGCGGTCACTGCCCGACCGCAGGACCGGGTGCGCGCCCAGCCCCTGGAGGGCGAGGGCCGTCTCGGCCTCCGTGCAGCCGTAGGCGAGGGATTCGCGCAGCAGGCACAGTTCCAGCGCGCCCGAGGTGAACAGGCGCTCCAGCAAGCCCTCTTCGCCCAGCGCCGCCAACAGCGGCCGGTTGACCCGGCCCGGCTCCCCCTTCTCCGCGAGCGGCCGCAACCGCCCCGCCGCCAGGGCGCGCAGACGCGCGCACCACTCCTCCTGGTCCGCCCCGAGCGCGAATCCTGCGGATCCCGCGAATCCGGTCATCCGAATGCCCCAGCCTCTATCGCGTCCTGTTGACTGCCGTCACCATGACGATACGCTCGTGCTGCGTCCGCGCGGCGGGCTCCACCGATTCGTTTCAACAGGTTCAGCGGTTCCACCGGCTCCACCGGCTCCACCGGCTCCACCGGCTCCACCGGCTCCACCGGCTCCGGCGATCCCACCGGTTCCGCCCGGCTCCACCGATTCCGCACAGTCCATTCGGAGGGTCCGGCCCCCACCCGGGGCACGGACCGTCGCAAGGGGGCGAACCCGCCTTGGAGCTCAAGCCTTCCGCTCACCGAGACACCTTCGCGCGCGACCACCTGCCGCCCGCGCACGCCTGGCCGCGGCTCCTCTTCGAACTCCCCGAGCTGGCCTATCCCGACCGCCTCAACTGCGGCGTGGAGCTGCTCGACACCACCATCGCCCGCCTCGGCCCCGGCCGGCCCGCCTTCCGCGGCGCCGACGGCACCGTGTGGACGTACGGGGAGCTGCACGCCCGCGTGGACCGGCTCGCGCACGTGCTCACCGCCGACCTCGGCGTCGTCCCCGGCAACCGCGTGCTGCTGCGCGGCCCCACCGGCCCCTGGCTCGCCGCGTGCTGGCTGGCGGTGATGAAGGCGGGGGCGGTCGCCGTCACCGTCCTGGCCCAGCAGCGCGCCAAGGAGCTGGCCACGGTGTGCTCGATGGCCCGGGTGAGCCATGCCCTGTGCCACGCGGAGGTGGTGGACGACCTGGTGAAGGCCCAGGTGCCGGGGCTGCGCATCACCGCGTACGGCGGCGGGGCCCCGGACGACCTGCTGCGGCTGGCCGAGGCGCACCCGGAGCCCTTCGCGGCGGTCGACACCTCCGCCGACGACGTGGCGCTGATCGCCTTCACCTCGGGCACCACCGGACGTCCCAAGGGCTGCATGCACTTCCACCGCGACCTCCTCGCGGTCGCCGACACCTTCTCCCGGCAGGTGCTGCGCCCCCGCCCCGAGGACGTCTTCGCGGGCAGTCCGCCGCTCGGCTTCACCTTCGGCCTCGGCGGACTGGTGGTGTTCCCACTGCGGGCCGGCGCCTCGGCGCTGCTGCTGGCGGACGGGTCCCCGCGCCGGCTGCTGCCCGCGCTGGCCGAGCACCGGGTGTCGGTGCTGTTCACGGCGCCCACCGCGTACCGGTCGATGCTGGACACGCTGGGCCCGTACGACACGGGCGCCTACGACCTCTCCGCGCTGCGCCGCTGCGTCTCGGCGGGCGAGAACCTGCCGGCCGCCACCTGGCAGGCCTGGTACGAGCGCACCGGCCTGCGGATCATCAACGGGATCGGCGCGACCGAACTGCTGCACATCTTCATCTCGGCGGCCGACGGGGACATCCGGCCCGGGACGACGGGCCGCGTGGTACCGGGCTGGCAGGCCCGGGTGGTGGACGAGGCGGGACTGCCGGTCCAGGACGGGGTGCCGGGGCTGCTGGCCGTACGGGGGCCGGTGGGCTGCCGCTACCTGGCGGACCCGCGCCAGCGCGAGTACGTACGGGACGGCTGGAACGTCACGGGCGACACCTACGTCCGTGACGCGGAGGGCTACTTCCGGTACGTGGCCCGGGCCGACGACATGATCATCTCGGCGGGGTACAACATCGCGGGCCCGGAGGTCGAGGAGGCCCTGCTGCGCCACCCCGACGTGATGGAGGCCGCGGTGGTCGGCCGCCCCGACGACCGGCGCGGACAGGTCGTGGTCGCGTACACGGTGCCCCGGGAGGGCGTGGTCCTCACGGAGGAGGCCCTGCGCACCTTCATGCGCGGCGAGCTCGCCCCGCACAAGTGCCCGCGCAGCTTCGTGTTCCTGCCCGCGCTCCCCCGTACGGCGACGGGCAAGCTGCAGCGCTTCCGGCTGCGCGACCGCGGACCGGACGACCAGAGCCGGGGAGGGGAACACGATCTAGAGTGAACCCGTGGTCGAGCAGCACACCCCGCGATCCCTGATCGTCACGTTCTACGGTGCCTACGGGCGGGCCTTCCAGGGCCCGGTCCCGGTGTCCGCGCTGGTCCGCCTGCTGGGCGCGGCCGGCGTGGACGCCCCGTCCGTCCGCTCGTCGGTGTCCCGGCTCAAGCGGCGCGGCTTCCTGCTGCCCGCGCGGGCCGGGGACCGCTCGGCGGCGTACGAGCTGTCGGAGGAGGCGCGCCGGCTCCTGGAGGACGGCGACAGCCGGATCTACGGGCCACCGCGCCCGGCCGAGTCGCAGGAGTGGCTGCTGGCCGTCTTCTCCGTCCCGGAGCACGAGCGCGCCAAGCGGCACCTGCTGCGCTCCCGGCTCGCCGGACTCGGCTTCGGCACGGTGGCCCCGGGCGTCTGGATCGCCCCGGCCCACCTGCACGGGGAGACCCGGCGCACCCTGGACCGCCTGCACCTGACGGCGTACGTGGAACTCTTCCGCGGCGCCCACCTCGGCTTCGCCGCGACGGCGGAGTCGGTGGCCCGCTGGTGGGACCTGGCGGCGCTGGCCAAACAGCACGAGGAGTTCCTCGACCTCCACGAGCCGGCCCTGCGCGCCCTGCAGACGGGTCGGGCCCCCACCCCGGAGGCCGCCTACCGGGGCTACCTGCTGGCCCTGGACACCTGGCGCCGGCTCCCGTACGCCGATCCGGGCCTGCCGCGCGGGCTGCTCCCGGCGGACTGGCCGGGAGACCGCTCGGCGGCGGTCTTCACCGAGCTCCACGACCGGCTGCGGGACATCGGGGCGGGGTTCGTGGAGCCGTAGGGGGCGCGGGCCCGGATCCACGACCGGGGCCGGGTCCACGACCCGTCACCCGTCACCCGCCACCCGCACCGGTGGTCGCCCGCCGGGGGTGGAAATCCGGCTGCGCGACGGCCCCGGCCCGGGTGACCATGTGCCATGCCTTGGACCTTCACCACCGACCTGACGGCCTATCTGGCCGCGGCGCGCACGGCCGTCGCCGCCGAGCCCGCCGTCAACACCTCCCTGCTGACCGTGATCGACGCCCTGGAGCGGCGGGGCCTCGACGCCTACGGCTCAGCCGTTCCCGTCTTCGGCTGGTGGACGGGCGAGGACACGATCGTCACCGGCGCCCTGCTCCGCACCCCGCCGCACCCGCTGCTGATCGGCGCGCTGCCCGCCCGGGCCGTCCGGGAGCTGGGCACCGCCCTCACCGCCGAGCCGCTGCTGGCGGACGTCGACGCGCTGAGCGCCCGCCGCGAGGACGCGCGGGCGCTGGCCGCCGCCTGGGGGAAGTCCACCGCGATCACCGAGGAGAACCGTCTGTACCGGCTCGCCGGGCTCCTCGCCCCGGATCCCGCCCCGGCCGGCCGGGCCCGGCCGGCCGCCGAGGCCGACCTGCCACTGCTGCTGGACTGGGTCACCGCCTTCAAGCAGGAGTCCGGGGAGGGCGGAGCCGCCTCCGAAGCGGCCCTGCGCGACCGGATCTCGTACGGGGGCATGGTGCTCTGGGAGGACGGCGGTACGCCGGTCTCGCTGGCCGGGTTCTTCCGCCCCGTCGGCGCGATGACAAGGATCGGCCCGGTCTACACCCCGCCGGAGCTGCGCGGCCGCGGCTACGCGGCCGGGGTGACGCACGCCGCGACCGAGGGCGCCCACGCGGCCGGGGCCTCGGAGGTGCTGCTCTTCGCGGACCTCGCCAATCCCACCAGCAACGGGGTCTACCAGCGCCTGGGCTACACCCCGGTCGAGGACCGCGTGGAGCTGGTCGCGACCTGAGGACAGCGGGCGGCCCTACCCCCGCCCCGTCGGCGGTTTGCGGCTGCCGGCCAGGTAGGGAGAGGGCCAGGGCGCGGCCGGGCCGGTGTAGGACTGGTCGGCGGCCGCATGGAGGGTCCAGTGCGGGTCGTAGAGGTGGGGGCGGCCCAGCGCGCAGAGGTCGGCCCGGCCCGCCAGGAGCAGGGAGTTGACGTCGTCCCAGGAGGAGATCGCTCCGACGGCGACGACCGGGACGCCCACGGCGCCGCGGATCCGGTCGGCGTACGGGGTCTGGTAGGCGCGCCCGTACTCGGGGGACTCCTCGGCCACCACCTGGCCCGTCGAGACGTCGATGGCGTCCGCCCCGTGGGCCGCGAAGGCCGCGGCGATGGCCACGGCGTCCTCGGGCGAGGTGCCGCCGGGCGCCCAGTCGGTGGCCGAGAGCCGGACCGTCATCGGCCGGTCCGCGGGCCACACCGCGCGGACCGCGTCGAAGACCTCCAGCGGGAAGCGGAGCCGGTTCTCCAGCGGGCCGCCGTAGGCGTCGGTGCGGTGGTTGGTCAGCGGGGAGAGGAAGCCCGACAGCAGGTAGCCGTGCGCGCAGTGCAGTTCCAGCAGGTCGAAGCCGCTGCCGGCGGCCCGGACGGCGGCGGCCGCGAAGTCGGAGCGGACGGCTGCGAGGTCGGCGGCGTCCAGGGCGCGGGGCACGGCCGAGACCCCGGGCCGGTAGGGCAGCGCGGAGGCGGCCACCAGGGGCCAGTTCCCGTCGGGCAGGGGGGCGTCCATGCCCTCCCACATCACCCGCGTCGAGCCCTTGCGGCCCGAGTGGCCGAGCTGGACGCCCAGGGCGGTTCCGGGCGCGGAGGTGTGCACGAAGTCGGCGATCCGCGCCCAGGCCGCCGCCTGCTCCGCGGTGTACAGCCCCGTGCAGCCCGGGGTGATCCGGCCCTCGGCGCTGACGCAGACCATCTCCGTCATCACCAGGCCGGCCCCGCCCAGTGCCCGCGCCCCGAGGTGGACCAGGTGGAAGTCGCCCGGCACGCCTTCGCCCCCGACCTCCGGGGCGTCCCCGCTCCCCGGGGCGTTCCCGCTCGCGCAAGCGCCCCCGCTCGCCGAGTACATGTCCATCGGGGAGACCACGACCCGGTTGCGCAGGGTCAGTCCCCGCAGGGTGAACGGGGTGAACATCGGCGGGGTTCCCGCACCGTCGGCGCCCTCCTCGGGGCAGCCGAACTCCCGCTCCACCGCCCGGGTGAAGCGCGGATCGCGCAGCCGCAGGTTGCCGTGGGTGACCCGCAGGCTGCGCGTGAGCAGGTTGAAGGCGAACTGGCGGGCCGGCTGGCCGACGTACCCGGCGACCTCCTCGAACCACCGCATGCTGGCGGCCGCCGCCCGCTGGGTGGAGGCCACCGCCGACCGCCGCGCGGCCTCGTACGCGGCCAGCGCGGCGGGCACGTCCGCCTCCGCCTCCACCGCCCGCTCCAGGGCGAGCGCGTCCTCCACCGCCAGCTTGGTGCCGGAGCCGATGGAGAAGTGCGCGGTGTGCGCGGCGTCCCCGATCAGCACCACGTTGCCGTGCGACCAGCGCTCGTTGACGACCGTGCGGAAGGCCGTCCACGCCGATCCGTTCCCGCGCAGCGGGCGTCCCCGCAGCGCCTCGCCGAAGACCTTCGCGCAGCGCGCCGCCGATTCCTCCTCGTCGCAGAGGTCGAAGCCCGCCGAGCGCCAGACCTCCTCGCGCATCTCGACGATCACGGTCGAGGAGTCCGCCGCGTACGGGTACGCGTGCAGCTGCATCACCCCGTACTCGGTCTCCGCGATCTCGAAGCGGAAGGCCTCGAAGGCGAAGTCGGCGGCCAGCCAGATGTAGCGGCACCGCCCGCCCGTCACGGTGGGCCGGTAGTGCGCGGCCCCGTTCTCCCGGATCCGGCTGTGCACCCCGTCCGCCGCCACCACCAGGTCGTACGAGGCCGCGAGCGTCGCGGGCTCGGGTGCCCGGGAGCGGAAGCGGAGCCGGACCCCGAGGCCGGCGCAGCGCTCGTGCAGGATCTCCAGCAGCCTGCGCCGGCCCAGCGCGGCGAATCCGTGTCCGCCGGAGGTCAGGAGGCGGCCCCGGTGCACGACGTCGATGTCGTCCCAGCGGACGAATTCCGCGCACAGGGCCGCGTAGACCACGGCGTCGGCCGCTTCGATTCCGCCGAGCGTCTCGTCGGAGAGGACCACCCCGAAGCCGAAGGTGTCGTCGGGGGCGTTCTTCTCCCAGACCTCCACCGCGTGCCCCTGCCGGGCCAGCAGCGCGGCGGCGTACAGCCCTCCCGGTCCCCCGCCGACGACCGCGACCCTCATCCCACCACCAGCGCCGGCACCAGCACCCGTCATGCGGCTACCTGCCCTTCCATTCGGGCGGCCGCTTCCCGGTGAAGGCCGCGTGGAACTCCCGGTAGTCCTCGCCGTTCATCAGCAGCGCCTGCGTGTTCGCGTCGAGCTCCACCGAGGCGGAGAGCGGCATGTCCAGCTCGGCCGTCAGCAGTGCCTTGGTCTGCGCGTACGCGAGGGCGGGACCGGCGGCGAGGTGCGCGGCGAGCTCGGCGGCCCGCGCGGCGGCCCTGCCCTCCTCGGTGACCTCGCTCAGCAGCCCGATCCGCTCGGCCTCCGGCGCCCTGACCTGCTCTCCCAGCATCAGCAGCCGAGTGGCGTGCCCGAGGCCGACGACCCGGGGCAGCAGGTAGGCGGCGCCCATGTCGCCGCCGGAGAGGCCGACCCGGGTGAAGAGAAAGGCGAAGCGGGCGGTGGGGTCGGCGATACGGAAGTCGGCGGCGAGCGCGATGACGGCCCCGGCGCCCGCGGCGACCCCGTGGACGGCCGCGATCACCGGGAAGGGGCATTCGCGCAGCGCGCGCACCACCTGGCCGGTCATCCGGTTGAAGTCGAGGAGCTGGGCGGTGTCCATGGCGAGGGTGGCGCCGATGATCTCGTCGACGTCGCCGCCGGAGCAGAAGCCGCGCCCCTCGCCGCCGAGCACGAGGGCGCGCACGGACCGCTCCCTGGACAGTTCGGCGAGGAGGTCGCGCAGGTCGGCATAGGCGCCGAAGGTGAGCGCGTTGAGCTTCTCGGGGCGGTCGAGGGTGACGGTGGCGACGCCGTCGCGCAGGTCCACCCGCAGGTGGCGCCAGCGTTCGGTCGCTGATGCGGAACCAAGGAAGGGGCTCACCCTCCCGAAGGTATCACCGGATCGTGACTACCGTCATGGAAGCGCGATAAATGGCTGGCCGGCTGTGGGCCCTGCCCGCCACACACACCGAAGGTCCCGGGCCGGTGGTACCGACGTCCCTTGCGCTCACGTCGGGGTGCCCTACGGCAGGACATTTCCACTTCGTATCGTTGAAAGCAGGATTTCCCCCGCCGCACCCCTTCGAGACCCCTTCACCCCCCTCGGCCACCACGGAACGGACGGTCCCGCCTTGCCCGACGCCTCCGCCTGGCGGATCGCCCTGCCGCACACGACAGCAGCCGTACCGATCGCCCGGGCCCTCGTCCGCACCGCGCTCGCCGACATCGAAGCGCCGGCCGACAGCGACACCGCCGAACTGCTCACCGCCGAACTGGTGGCCAACGCCGTCGAGCACACCCCTGGCGACGCCCCGATCGAGCTGGTCGTGGAGCTGCTGGCGAACGGCTGCCAGGTCGAGGTCCACGACGGCGACCCGCAGCCCCCCGCCGACCTCACCGCCCCCCGCGCGGACGACGCCCACCCCGACCCCTGGCAGGAGCACGGCCGCGGCCTGCTCCTGATCCGGACCCTGAGCTCGGCCTGCGGCCACCGCGCCACCGCGCACGGCAAGGCGGTCTGGTTCACCCTGCCGTCGCGACCGGCCCTCTAGGGCCTGTCGGCAGACTCCCGTCGGCCGATCCCTCCGGATCCGGAACCGCACCGTATGACTATGCGCCCGGTTCCGCCGACCATGCGCCCGGTTCCGCGAGCGTCGCGACGAGGACGGCCTTGATGGTGTGCAGCCGGTTCTCGGCCTCGTCGAAGACGACGGAGTGCGCGGACTCGAACACCTCGTCCGTCACCTCCAGCGACTCCAGCCCGTGCCGCTCGTGGATCTCCCGCGACACCTCGGTGCCGAGGTCGTGGAAGGCCGGCAGGCAGTGCATGAACTTCACGTCCGGGTTGCCGGTGGCGCGCAGCACGTCCATGGTGACGGCGTACGGGGCCAGGGCCTCGATCCGCTCGTCCCAGACCTCCTTCGACTCCCCCATGGACACCCAGATGTCGGTCAGCACGAAATCGGCCTGACCGACGCCCTCCGCGACGTCCTCGGTGAGGGTGATCCGCGCTCCGCTGGCCACGGCCAGCTCACGCGCCGCGGCCACCACCGGCCCGGCCGGCCAGTAGTGCTTCGGCCCGACGATCCGTACGTCCATGCCCAGCAGCGCACCGGTGACGAGGTAGGAGTTGCCCATGTTGAAGCGCGCGTCGCCGAGGTAGGCGAAGGCGATCCGCTCCAGCGGCTTGGCGCAGTGCTCGGTCATCGTGAGCACGTCGGCCAGCATCTGGGTGGGGTGCCAGTCGTCGGTGAGGCCGTTGAAGACGGGTACGCCGGCGTGGGCGGCCAGCTCTTCGACGGTGTCCTGGGCGTCCCCCCGGTACTCGATGCCGTCGAACATCCGGCCCAGCACCCGAGCGGTGTCCCGGACCGATTCCTTGTGGCCCATCTGCGAGCCCGAGGGGTCCAGGTACGTGGTGTGGGCGCCCTGGTCCGCGGCGGCGACCTCGAAGGCGCAGCGGGTGCGCGTGGAGGTCTTCTCGAAGATCAGGGCGATGTTCTTGCCCTGGAGGCGGCGCCGCTCGGTCCCGGCCTTCTTGGCCGCCTTGAGTTCGGCGGCGAGCTCGACCAGGCCGCGGAACTCGGCGGCGGTGAAGTCGAGCTCCTTGAGGAAACTGCGGCCGGCAAGATCGGTGGCCATGAGGGCGCTCCAGAGTCACGGTGACAGGGGATGCTGGAAGTCTATACGATCCTCTGTATTGATATACAGGCGCGGCCGCATGAAGCCCTCCTCCGACCGAACCCCGCCGAACCCCGGTACCACCCGCCCCCGGCCCCGTCCCCGTCCCCAGCCGGCTAGGCCACCGCGTCCCGCTCCACCGGACAGCTCATGCACCGCGGCCCGCCCCGCCCGCGCCCCAGCTCACTGCCCGGGATCTCGATCACCTCGATGCCCTGCTTGCGCAGATGGGTGTTGGTCGTGACGTTCCGCTCGTAGGCGACGACCACGCCCGGCTCCACGGCCAGTACGTTGCATCCGTCGTCCCACTGCTCGCGCTCCGCGGCGTGCACGTCCTGGGTCGCCGTGAGCACCCGGATCTCGGGCAGTCCGAGCGCGGCGGCGATGGCCCTGTGCATGTGTTCCGGCCGGTGGTCGGTCACCTTCAGTTCGCTCACACCGTCGCCCGGCTCGATCGTGTAGGAGCGCAGCATGCCCAGGCCCGCGTACTGGGTGAACGTATCTGCGTCCACCATCGTCATCACCGTGTCCAGGTGCATGAACGCCCGCCGCTTGGGCATGTCCAGCGCCACGATCGTCGTCGCCGACCCGGCGGCGAACAGCCCGCGCGCCAGCATCTCCACCGCCTGCGGGGTGGTCCGCTCGCTCATCCCGATCAGCACGGCGCCGTTGCCGAGGACCAGGACGTCGCCGCCCTCGATGGTGGAGGGGTAGTCGGCCTGCCCCTGCGACCAGTAGTGGAAGGCTCCGGAGGCGGTGAACAGCGGGTGGTGCCTGTAGATGGCCTCGAAGTGCACGGTCTCGCGCTGCCGGGCCGGCCACCGCATCGAGTTGATGGACACCCCGTCGTAGATCCAGGCCGAGGTGTCCCGGGTGAACAGGTGGTTGGGCAGCGGCCCCAGCAGGAAGCCGTCCAGCTCCAGGGCGTGGAAGCGGACCGACACCGGCTCCGCGTGCCGCTCCAGGAACTCCCTCTTCGTCATCCCACCGACCAGCGCCTCGGCCAGGTCCGCCGAGGACAGCCCGTCGAAGACCGCGCGCAGGTGGTCGGTGGCGAGCGGACCGTACTCCTTCTCGTCGAAGACCCGGTCCAGTACGAGGTGTCTGGCCTCCGGGAGCTCCAGCGTCTCCACCAGCAGGTCACCGAAGAGGTTGACCTCCACCCCCCGGTCGCGCAGTACGTCGGCGAAGCCGTCATGCTCCTGGCGCGCCCGGCGCACCCACAGCACGTCGTCGAAGAGCAGCGCGTCCTTGTTGCTCGGTGTGAGCCTCTTCAGCTCCAGGTCGGGGCGGTGGAGGATGACACGGCGCAGCCGCCCGGTCTCGGAATCGACATGGAATCCCATGCCGTACACGTTCGCAGACCGGGCGGCTTTTTGACGTGGCGTCGGCCCAAGCGGGTTCGGCCCGGTGGGTTCGACGCGATGGGACGGGGTCCGTTCAGCGCAGGCCGAGGAGGGCCTGCGGTGCGCCCGTGATCTCCGGAGCGATCACGCCCAGCGCGGGGGTGGTGACGTTCGGCAGGCCGTAGTTGGACCCGTCGGGCATCGACAGCGGGGAGCCGACGAGCAGTCCCGGGGTGCGGGTGCGCACGGTGGTCGCGGGCGCGTCGAGCGAGCCCTCGCCATCGGTCTCGGGCCGGCCCGCCAGGTTCGGCACCGGGGAGGTGACGAGGGTGTTCCCGAGCTCCGTGCCGATCGGCACCACCGGGAGCAGCGGGGTCGGCAGCATGTCGCCCGTGTGGTGCACGGGTACCTGGGGGGCGCCGACGACCGGCACCGGCACTCCGGTGGCCAGGTGCGGGACGTCCACGCCGAGCGTGGTCCGCACCGCGTCCAGCGGGACCCCCACGGGTACCGCGTCGGCCATGGCCGGGGTGGCCGCGCCGGCCGCTGCCATACAGGTCATGAGTGCCGCAATGCTTCCGCGCGCGGTCATCTTCATAGGTGACGTTCCGTCCTTCCAGGGTCGCGGACATTCCGCTGCCCTGGATGAACGATCCCGCCAGTGGTTTTCCCGGAGTTCTTCGCGAAAGTTCCCCCATACGACCTAATGCGCGGCCGTACGGGGGGTCTTCCTTGACGCCGTCAGAGCCTCGGGTCGACCGGCTCCGACTCCAGTGCGAGGACCGCGAACACCGCCTCGTGGACCCGCCACAGCGGTTCCTCGGCGGCGAGCCGGTCCAGGGCCTCCAGACCGAGCGCGTACTCGCGCAGCGCGAGCGAGCGCTTGTGCCCGAGGTGGCGCTGGCGCAGCCGCTCCAGGTGGTCCGGGCGCGTGTACTCAGGACCGTAGATGATCCGCAGGTACTCGCGTCCGCGGACCTTCACCCCCGGCTGCACCAGCCGGCCCTTGCCGTCCCTGGCGTACGCCTGGAGCGGTTTGACGACCATGCCCTCGCCGCCGGCGGCCGTCAGCTCCAGCCACCAGTCGGTGCCCGCCCGTACGGAGGCCTCGTCGGCGGTGTCCACCAGGATCCGGCCGGTGCGCCGCAGCAGTCCGGTCCCGGAGGCCTCGTCGGCGGCGACGAGCCGGTCCAGCCAGAACAGCTGCTCGTCGTGGGGTACGGCCGCCAGCGAGCGTTCGGCCGCCGCCAGCAGCTGGAACGGTGCGAACCGTACGCCCTCCAGCCCGTCGGTGGTCCAGCAGTAGCGCCGGTAGGCCTCGGTGAACCGCGCCGCGTCGGCGGCCCGCCCGCGCTGGCGCTCCAGGATCTCCCCGGTGTCCACGCCCCGGGCGGCGGCCGCCTCCAGGGCGGCGACGGCGTCCGGGAAGACGGCGCGGGAGGCGGCGCCCACGGCGGCGTACTGGTTGCGCAGCAGGCCGCCGGACTTCAGCGACCAGGGCAGCAGTTCGCCGTCGACGAGCAGCCAGTCGGTGGCCAGCTCCTCCCACAGCCCGGCGTCGGTGACCGCCGCGCGGAGCCGGGCGAGGACCTCCTCGGTGACCTCGGGATCCTTGAAGAAGGGCCGTCCGGTGCGGGTGTACACGGACCCGGTGGGGCCGTCGACCCCGAAGCGCTCGCGGGCCGCGCCGGCGTCCTTGCAGATCAGTACGGTGGCGCGGGAGCCCATGTGCTTCTCCTCGCACACGACCTGGGCGATGCCGTCCTTGCGGTACTGCGCGAACGCCTCGGCCGGGTGCTCCAGGAAGCCCTCCTCCACCGAGGTGGCGGTGGGGGCCATGGTCGGCGGGAGGTACGGCACCAGGCGCGGGTCGACCGCGAAGCGGCTCATGACCTCCAGGGCGGCGGCCGCGTTCTCCTCGCGGACGTTGACGTTGCCCAGGTGCCGGGTCTCGACGATCCGGCGGCCCTGGACGTCGGAGAGGTCGAGCGGGCGCCCGTCGTGGCCGCCCGGCGCCTCGGCAACGAGCGGCTTGACCGGCTCGTACCAGACCTTCTCGGCCGGTACGTCGACCAGTTCGCGCTCCGGCCAGCGCAGGGCGGTCATCTTCCCGCCGAAGACGGCTCCGGTGTCCAGGCAGATGGTGTTGTTGATCCAGGCGGTGTCCGGGACCGGGGTGTGGCCGTAGACCACGACGGCCTTGCCCCGGTAGTCCTCGGCCCACGGGTAGCGCACGGGCAGCCCGAACTCGTCGGTCTCGCCCGTGGTCTCCCCGTACAGGGCGTGCGAGCGCACCCGGCCGGAGGTGCGGCCGTGGTACTTCTCGGGCAGCCCGGCGTGGCAGACGACGAGCTTCCCGCCGTCGAGGACGTAGTGACTGACCAGGCCCTGGATGAAGGCGCGGACCTCCTGGACGAACTCCTCGGGCTCCGCGGCGAGCTGCTCGACGGTCTCGGCGAGGCCGTGGGTCAGCTGGACCTTGGATCCCTTGAGGTGACGGGCGAGCTTGTTCTCGTGGTTCCCGGGCACGCACAGGGCGTTGCCGGAGCCGACCATGCCCATCACCCGGCGCAGTACGCCGGGACTGTCCGGGCCGCGGTCGACGAGGTCGCCGACGAAGACGGCGGTACGGCCCGCGGGGTGGGCGCCGTCCTCGTAGCCGAGCTTGGCGAGCAGGGTCTCCAGCTCGGAGGCACAGCCGTGGATGTCACCGATGATGTCGAAGGGGCCGGTGAGGTGGGTGAGGTCGTTGAAGCGCTTCTCGAGGACCACCTCCGCCGACTCCACCTCCTCGGGCGTGCGCAGTACGTGCACCTTGCGGAAGCCCTCGCGCTCCAGGCCGCGCAGCGAGCGGCGCAGTTCGCGGCGGTGGCGCTGGATGACGGCACGGGGCAGCTTGGCCCGCTCCGGGCGGGCCGCGTTGCGCTCGGCACAGACCTGCTCGGGCAGGTCGAGGACGATCGCGATGGGCAGGACGTCGTACTCGCGGGCCAGCTGGACCAACTGCCGGCGGGACTCCGCCTGGACGCTGGTGGCGTCGATCACGGTGAGGCGGCCGGCGGCGAGCCGCTTTCCCGCGATGTAGTGCAGGACCTCGAAGGCGTCCTTGCTGGCGCTCTGGTCGTTCTCGTCGTCGGCGACCAGGCCCCGGCAGTAGTCCGAGGAGATGACCTCGGTGGACTTGAAGTGCCGGCGGGCGAAGGTGGACTTGCCCGAGCCGGTGGCCCCTATCAGGACGACGAGGGACAGGTCGGTGACGGGAAGTACGAGGGTGCGACCGGTTGCGGTCGCACCCTCGGTCGCGGTCTTGGTCCCGGTCCCGGTCCCGGTCTCGGTCTCGGTCATGCCGCCTCGCCCTCCTTCGGGGTGTCGGTGGTACCAGCGGTAGTGGTGGCGGTGCTCTGCGCCCCGGCCGTCAGGGTGAAGGCGGCCATCTGGGTCGGCGGCCCCACCTCGGGGTCCTCGTCCCCGACGGCCGCGTACGCGACGGTGTAGCCGTACCGGGAGGCGACCTGGCCGGCCCAGGACCGGAACTCCTCACGGGTCCACTCGAAGCGGTGGTCGCCGTGCCGGACGTGCCCGGCGGGCAGGGTCTCCCAGCGGACGTTGTACTCGACGTTCGGGGTGGTCACGAGGACCGTTCGGGGCCGGGCCGACCCGAACACCGCGTACTCCAGGGCGGGCAGCCGCTCCAGGTCCAGGTGCTCGATGACCTCGCTCAGCACGGCCGCGTCATAGCCCACGAGCCGCTTGTCGGTGTACGCGAGCGAACCCTGCGTCAGGCGGACGCGGGAACGCTGCCGCTCCCCCATCCGCTCCAGCCGCAGCCGCTTCGCGGCGACGTTCAGGGCCCGGACGGACACGTCGACGCCGACGATCTCGGTGTACGCCGGGTCCCCCAGTAGCGCCTGCACCAGCTGGCCCTGGCCGCAACCGAGGTCGAGGACGCGGGCGGCCCCGGCGGCGCGCAGCGCGGCCAGAATCGCCTCGCGGCGCCGCACCGCGAGCGGAACGGGCCGCTCCTCGGTGTCGCGGGACTCGTCCACGGCGTTGTCGAGCTCCTCGACCTCGCTGCCGTCGGCCTCGGCGAGGCGGACCAGCTCCAGGCGCTCCAGTGCGTCCCGGGTCAGCCGCTTGTGGCGGGCCAGGTAGCGGGAGGTGATCAGCCCGCTCTCCGGGTGCTCGGCCAGCCAGCCGTCCCCGGCGCGCAGCAGCTTGTCCACCTCGTCGGGGGCGATCCAGTAGTGCTTGGCGTCGTCGAGGACGGGCAGCAGCACGTACAGCCCGCGCAGCGCGTCGCGGAGGCGCAGCTCGCCCTCCAGGACCAGGCGTACGTACCGGGAATCGCCCCATTCGGGGAAGGTCTCGTCGAGCGCGACCGGGGTGGCCGTGACCGTCTCCCAGCCCAGCGGGCCGAAAAGCCGGCGCACGAGCTCGGCCCCGCCCCGGGCGGGCAGGACCGGGATCTCGATCCGCAGCGGGCGGACCTGGGCCGGCAGCTCGGGGCGGGCGGCGCACTCGCCCTTCAGCGCGGTGCGGAACACTCCGCTCAGGGCGACGGCAAGCAGCGAGGAAGCCGCGTACGGACGGTCGTTGACGTACTGCGCGAGCGCCGCGTCCGGGGTACCGCCCTGGCCCTTGCCCTGGCCGCGCCGCACGAGCGCGACGGGATCCACCTCCAGGAGCAGGCCCGCCGTGCACCGCTCGGCCGTGGCTTCGGGGTAGAAGACGTGGGCGGTGCCGTGGGAGGTGGAGAACGCCTGCGTCCTGCCGGGATGCTTGTGCAGGAGAAAGCCCAGGTCGGTGGCTGGGTGCTCGGCCGTGCCGGTCGTGGAGATCGTCAGGAACATGCGCCTGAGTATGTGCTGACGGATCCGGCCGGACCAACGCGTTTTGTGCGCCCGGGGGCCGGGACGGCCTCCGCGGGCGGCCGGCGGTCGGACGTGGTCGGCCGCTCGACGGTCAACGGGCCGCCCGCGAGGGGGCGCAGAGGTGATGACGTATCAATCATGACAGGTCAGAGCGTGTTTTCGTAGGACCAAGGGCACAGTCGAATGCCCTTGTTTGGACCCCTGTGCGGCTTTCAGAATCTCCCTCATGAATCCCACGGAGAACATCAATCACGACGCCGTGCTGCGCGCCCGGGTGGCCCTCCTCGGATCGGGGACGCTGCCGGTCCGGGAGCAGGTCGCCGCTTACCGCGTTCTCGTCCAGGTGAGTCCGCTGGCCTTCCTCCCCCTGCTGGCGGCCGCGTTGTTCGCGTACAGCCGCCAGGAGTTCTCCCACCGCCCCGGGATCGCGCTCGCCCTGCGCACCGAATCCGTCGCCGCCGCGCGGCGGATGTGCGCACTGGAGCCCGAACGGACCCAGTTGCTCATCACCGCGCTGGTCCACTGTCGCGAGCAGCTCGCCCTCATGGACCGACCCGCGGAACTGGCCTCCGTGGAGGCGGAGATGACCGCGCTCATCGCCTCGGGCGGGGGACTGGCGAGTGTGCGCTGGGACCACGGCGGCGCGTAGCGCCATCGCGGCCGAACGGTAGCCCCGCCGGCCGCACGGGCCCGGCGCGGCTACCGTTCGGCCGCCAGCTCCGCGATCCGGGCCGGGCCGATCCGGCAGCAGCCGCCGATGAGGCGGGCTCCGGCGCGGCGCCAGGCGGCCGTTGGCCAGGGAACCGGGACGGCCGGGGGCCGCCAGGTCCGGGTCGCGGCGTCCCAGACCGAGCCGTCGTTGGGGTAGGCCAGCAGCGGTTTGCCGGTGACGGCGGCCGCCGCCTCCAGGGCCGGGAGCACGTCGGCGGGGTCGCAGCAGTTCACTCCGGCCGCGATGACCTGCGGGAACCGCTCGGCGAGGGCGAAGGCCCCGGCCAGTGAACCACCGGCCCGGGTCAGGCCGCCCGCCACCGTGTAGCTCAGCCAGGCACGGGCGCCCGTCTCCGCGAGCACGAGGAGCAGGGCCTCGGCCTCGGTGGCGTCCGGGATCGTCTCCAGGGCCAGGACGTCGGGGCCCTGCGCGAGCAGCGCCGCGATCCGGGGCCGGTGGAAGTCCGCCAGCTCGCGCACGCTCAGGCCGTACCGGCCGCGGTACTCGGAGCCGTCCGCCAGTACCGCCCCGTACGGGCCCACGGACGCGGCGACCCACACCTCGTGGTCCGCCTCCCGGGCCGCCCCGGCGGCCAGGCGCACACTGCGCCGCAGCAGGGCCGTCGTCAGCTCCGGGCCGTGGCCGCGCCGGGCGGGGGCGGCGTACCCCACCTGGTAGCTCGCGGTGATCAGCACCTCGGCGCCGGCCCGCGCGTACGCGGTGTGCGCAGCCGCCACCTGGTCCGGCCGCTCGGCGAGCACGCGGCCGGTCCAGAGGCCGCCGGACAGGTCGCAGCCCTGGTCGGCGAGCTGGTTGCTCAGCCCGCCGTCCAGGAGCACGACCCTGCCGCCGGGGCCGGTCAGGGCCCCGGCGAGCGGGCCGGACGCGCGGGGCACGGCGCCTGCCCCCGTCAGCCGAGCTGGGACAGGACCTGGGCCGAGATCAGCTCCAGGTGGTCCAGGTCGCCGAGGTCGAGCAGCTGGAGGTAGAGGCGGGAGGAGCCGACGGCCTCGTACGCCGCGATCCGCTCCACCACCTCGGCCGGGGACCCGGCCAGGCCGTTGGCCTTGAGCTCGTCCACCTCGCGGCCGATGGCGGCGGCCCGCCGGGCCACTTCGGCGTCGTCCTTGCCCACGCAGACGACGAGGGCGTTGGAGTAGACGAGGTCTCCGGGCTTGCGGCCCGCCTCCTCCGCGGCCGCTCGGACCCGGCCGAACTGCCGCTCGCTGTCGGCGATCGAGGCGAACGGCATGTTGAACTCGTCCGCGTACCGCGCGGCGAGGCGCGGGGTGCGCTTCGCCCCGTGACCGCCGATCAGGACGGGGATCCTGTCCTGGGCCGGCTTGGGCAGCGCCGGGGAGTTCTCCACCTGGTAGTGGACTCCCGCGTAGTCGAAGGTGGCGCCGGGCGCGGTCGCCCACAGGCCGGTGACGATCGCCAGCTGCTCCTCCAGCCGGGCGAGGCGCTCGGCCGGGAAGGGAATGCCGTAGGCCTTGTGCTCCTCCTCGAACCAGCCCGCGCCCAGGCCAAGTTCGATCCGTCCGCCCGACATCTGGTCGACCTGGGCGACCTGGATGGCGAGCACCCCGGGCAGCCGGAAGGTGCCGGCCGTCATCAGCGTGCCCAGCCGGATCCGCTTGGTCTCACGGGCCAGACCGGCCAGGGTGATCCAGGCGTCGGTGGGTCCGGGCAGACCGTCGGCCGAGCCCATGCGCAGATAGTGGTCCGAGCGGAAGAAGGCGTCAAAACCCAGGTCCTCGGTGGCCTTGGCGACGCTCAGGAGGGTGTCGTAGCTCGCGCCCTGCTGGGGCTCGGTGAAGATACGGAGATCCATGTCTCCATCCTGCCCTTTCGGCCCCGGCCGGGTGAATCTGAGTCAACCGGGCGTTCCCCCGCCGCCCGCGCCAGTGACCAGCCCGGACGGGGATCGTTGCTCGGACGGAGCCGGACCGCCCGGCCCGCGCGCCGGCGGCCTTCGCCGGTGCGTCCATCCCCCCTTCCCCCTCGGAAGGGCCAGGGCCGAGGAGGCCGCCATGTCCCAGGAGTCCGCGCCGGAGATCCGCCGTCAGGACTGTCAGACCGGGCAGGCAGCGCACGACCACGCAGGCCAGGAGTCCGCGGTACCTGCCCAGGGCGGCGCACCGAAGGGCCTGCTGCAGCAGATGGAAGAGCTGATGGCCGCGCTGAACGCCGACCTCTCGCAGCTCGACGCCGACCTCCAGTCCTCCACCGACCGCAGTCCCGGCACCCCGCTGCCCCAGGGCAGCCGCACCCCGGAGAGCGAACAGCGCCCGTCCTACCCGTCGTACTGACCGCCCGGGTCCCGTCGCGCGCGGCGGGACCCCACCCGGTACATCACCCGGACGTCACGCCCACCCGGTGCTCCCCCGGGCCGCGCGATCCCCGCGCCCCGGACCGTGCCGGCCGGCGCCCCGGGATCAGGCCACGCCGGACGCGGAGCCCCGCTCGCGCACGGTCATCCTGCGCAGGATCGCCCGTACCCGGTCGCTCGACTCGTCGGCCGCGTCTATCGACTCTATGCACTGCCAGTACAGACCCTCGTCGTCCGTCCCGCAGGCCACCCCGACCAGTGCTATGCCCACTTCGCCCAGCAGCGCCTGGAGCCCGAGCAGCGCCTGCCGGGCATCCGTCACCACGGTCAGCTGCGCCGCCCGCGGCGGGAGATCGGGCGCGTAGCCCTCTCCGCGCAGAGCCGCCCGGTCCAGTACCCCACAGCCTCTGCTTCCCGCTTCACCCAGCCCCCGTGCCTCCGATCTCAGCTCCGGCGGCCCGGTGACCGCCAGCCAGCTCCCTATGCCCTGTGCGAGGGCCTGCGCCTGCCAGGCCTCGCCCACGATGTCCCACGCAGCCCCGCTCTGTGCCAGCGCGTGCCGTCCGGCTGCGATGAGCCGTACCGCGTCCATATGCCGTCCCCCGTCCGCACGACATCTTGCCGTTCTCTCCACTACCCAGAGTGAGGGCAACGAGCCGGTAAAGCCAGGGGTATTCGGAAATTGTGGACACAAACATGGTTGTGGATAAGTCCATCACTCCGAAGAGTGACGGTCTGCCACCGAAGCGCCCGGCACGGGGAACCGCAGCTCGTTCCGCTCGATCTTCGCGGCGAGCGCATCCAGCACATCGACCCCGAGAACCTCACAGAACTGCAGCAGATACGCGAGCACATCGGCCACCTCGTCGGCCACTCTGTGTGCTGATTCCGGCTTCTCCATGACCTTCGCCGACTGTTCCGGCGTCAGCCACTGGAAGATCTCGACCAGTTCGGCCGCCTCCACGCTCAGCGCCACCGCCAGGTTCTTGGGCGTGTGGAACGGCTCCCACCCCCGTGCCGCCGCGAAATCGGCGAGCCGCCGCTGCAGCCGGTCGATCCGCTCGCGTCCCTGCACTTCCTGCACTTCCTGGTCTTCCTGGTCTTCCTTCACATCCTCTTCCTTCGCTTCCATCGCTTCCTTCATGCGCCCAGGTCTACCACCGAGATGCCCGGCATCCCCCTCACCGCCGTCGCGCACGCCCCGCCCACCGAGGCCGCCAGCCTGACCTGCCCGCGCCCGCACGCCAGTACGGCCAGCCGCAGCAGTTCGGCGGTCTGCCGCCCGTCCAGGTCTCGGTCGAAGCCGTCGGCGAGCACGGTCAGGGCCTGCTGGGCGGACAGCAGCTCGGCGGCCGGGTCCATGGCCAGCACTCCCGGCCCGGTCAGCAGCACCAGCGCGAGGGAGAGGAAGCGCAGTTCGCCCGCGCCGAGCCGGCCCAGTTCGGTCGGGGGCCGGACGGCGCCGCGGTCCAGCAGGCCGGTGACCGGGCCGCCGCCCGCGGGGACCCGGACGTCCAGCCCGGCCACCGGCCCGGCGCAGCCGTTGCGGGCGGCCTCGGTGAGCAGTCCGTAGCGCGTGGCGCACTCCAGCCGGGTCCGGCGCAGCACGTCGGCCAGGTTGGCGCAGTCGCCCAGCAGCCGCCCCTCCCCCTGCGCGGCCGGCTCCCGCATCCGCTCCGGGCGGGGGTCGCAGGGGAACACCGAGCGCAGCGCGACCACCACCTGCTCGGCGGCGGCCAGTACCCGCCGCTGCCCCTCGGTGGCCCCCGCCACCCGCAGCGGCAGCAGCGCGGTGCCGAGCCGGTCGTCGGGCAGCGGGGCCCTGGTGTACCCGGTGGCTCCGCCGGTAAGCCAGGCCGCCTGGACGGACCGCCGCCCGGGATCGCGCAGAGCGGTGCCGAGCAGGATCTGCCCGTCCGCCGAGAGCCGTTCACCGACGATCCGCAGCGTGGGCTCCGCCTGGACGGCGAGCTCCAGCCGGACCGGCCCGGCGGGGCCGTCGACCGTGCAGCCGATCCGGAACCCCCGGCGCCGCTCCGCGTCGGGCACCGCCCGGTCCGGAATGCGGGCCCGCGGATCCGGGAACACCTCTTCGAGCGCGGTCCCGGCGCCCAGCGCGGCCAGCGCTCCGTAGGCCTCCAGCACCTGGGACTTGCCGCTGCCGCTCGGCCCGGCGAAGAGGGTGACGGGCCCGAGGGCGAACCGGGCCCCGCGGTGCGCCCCGTAGGCGGAGAGCCGCAACTCGGTGACGGCGGGCCGCAGATGCGCTCCCCCGGCGGCCGGGACCGGGCCGGCGGCGGTGGCGGTGGCGGCGGCGGGAACGGCGGAATCAGCGCCGGACGCGGCGCCCGGCATGGCACCAGGCGCGGCGCCGGGCCGGACGGCAGGTGCGACGCCGGGCACGCCGCCAGGAGGAGCGGCGGAATCGACAGGGGCGAGGGGCGCAGTCATGCGCGGGACGGTACGGCCCGCCGGACCCCCCGCGGGTCCGGCGAACCGTTCCGCCCGCGGGACCTTCCTACGATCGGGGGACGGCCGCGGCCGCGATCCCCTCCACCTCGGTCCCGACGGGTGCCAGCAGGAAGACGTTCCGGTCGACCCGGTGCATCCCGCTGCCCAGTCCGAAGACCACACCGCTGCTGAAGTCCAGGATCCGCTTGGCCACTTCGCCGTCCGCGCCCGTGAGGTCCAGCAGCACCGGGATCTGCGCGATCAGGTACTCCGCCACCTCCCGCGCGTCCGCGAAGACCTGGACCCGGATCACTACGAAGCGCCGCTGCTCCGCCGCGGACGCTCCCGGAACCGTGGGGATCGTGCGGTGATCCACCCGGGAGGGCCACTCGTTGCGGCTGCGCAGGGGCACCACCTGCGCGAGCCCCTCCCACTGTTCGTCGGTGACGTCGTACCTGCTCACCAGGCCGCCTCGGCCTTGCGCTTCATGTGCATCCCCCCATCCTCTCGCGTTTCACCCGTTCAGCCCAACACCGACACGAGGCACCTGACACCTCCCGCCGACTACCCCCCACCCTCCAGATAAGTTAGGTTAGGCATACCTAAGTCAGAAGTCACCGCCACTCGGGACGACGGAGATCCACATGCACCTGCCCATGCCCACCGACGCCGAGCGGGTCCGGTCCATCCTGGCCGCCGCCCATTCCATGACCGTCGTCACCGACGGGCAGAGCACCGAGATCCGCCACCTCGACGGCACCGACCCCCTCGGCCGGCTGCACCTGCATCCTGCCGAGCCGGGGGGCACCGCCGGGCACCGCCCCTCCATCCGCATGGAGTTCACCGACATCGCGCCCACCCCGGTACGGGACCGCGTGCGCGCCCGCGTCACCCTGGTCGGACGCCTGCTCACCCCGTACTCCGACGAGGGTTCCGAGTCCACCTGCGTGGAATTCGGCCGGGCCGTGCTGGTGACCCCCGACGGCGTCCGCTCGTACGTCGGCCTCGAGGAGCTGGACGCGGCCCGCCCCGACCCGCTCGCCCCGTACGAGGCCGGCATGCTCACGCACCTCCTCGACGACCACGCCGAGCTCGTCACCCTCCTGCTGCGGCTGGTCCCGGCCGAGGCCCACGGCCACATCCACGCCCAGACCCAGGCCCACACGACCACCCACGGCCACACCCACCCGCACACCCACCCCCAGTCCGCCGTCCTGCGCGCGCTGCCCGTCGCCATGGACCGGTACGGGATCACCCTGCGCCTGGAGGAACGCCGCGGCCACCGCGACGTACGGCTCCCCTTCCCCTCCCCGCTCGACGACGTGGAGCAGTCCGGGGCGCAGATCCAGGCCCTGTTCAGCGCTGCCCGCCGGCGCTCGCACCGCAACACCCTCCCTGCCTGAACGACCTCCCTGACGAGGTTCCTCAAGGAGCGGTTCCGCAGGAACGGCCCCCCGACCCCGGAATAGGGCCCCCGGGCCGCCCGTTGGGGACGATCATGAAGGCAATCGCGTACAGCGCATACGGAACCTCCGGCATCCTCGAGCCCGTTGACGCCCCGGAGCCCAAGGTGGGACCGGGCGAAGTCCTCGTCCGGGTCAGGGCCGCGGGCGTGAACCCGGTCGACTGGAAGCTCGCCGCCGGGTACCTCGACTCGATCCTCGAAGTCCGCTACCCGGTCATACCCGGTTGGGACGTCTCCGGCGTGGTCGAGGCGGTCGGCCAGGACACCTTCGACTACGCCGTCGGCGACGAGGTCTACGGTTACGTCCGCAAGGAGTGGGTGGAGCTCGGCACGTACGCCGAACTGGTCGCCGCGCCCGTGCGCACCCTTGCCCGCAAGCCGCGCGAGCTGACCTTCGAACAGGCCGCCGGCATCCCGCTGGCCGGGCTCACCGCCTACCAGTCGCTGACCCGCGCGGGCCTCAGGGCCGGCGAGAGCGTGCTCATCCACTCGGCGGCCGGCGGCACCGGCTCCTTCGGCGTGCAGATCGCCGTCGCGCTGGGCCTGCGCGTCATCGGCACGGCCGGCGCGCACAACCACGACTACCTGCGCTCGCTGGGCGCCGAGCCGGTCCTGTACGGCGAGGGCCTCGCCGACCGGGTCCGCGAGCTGGCGCCCGAAGGCGTGGACGCCGCTCTCGACTTCTTCGGCGACGACGTCGTCGCGACCCTCCAGTCCCTGGTCAAGGAGCGGCACCGGGTGGTGTCCATCGCCGACCACACGGCGGCCGCCCAGGGCGCGCACCAGTTGTGGGTCCGCCCGGACACCGCCGACCTGACCTTCTTGGCCGACCTCGCGGACCAGGGCCGGCTCACGGTCAACGTCGAGCACGCGCTGCCGCTCGCCGAGGCGGCCAAGGCCTGGGAACTGAGCGCCGCGGGCCGCACCCGCGGCAAGATCGTCCTGACGGTCTGAGGACGGAAGCCCCGCGGCACGCCCCCTCCGCGCAGCACGCCCCCTCCGCGCAGCACGCCACCACCACCACGACGCGGACGTGCCGCCGGAGCGTCGTCCGCTCCGGCGGCACGTGTACCGCGAGCGGGACAGCAGCCCCTGTCTGCGAGGACCACCGGGGCCCCGGCCCGGGCCGCCTACCGGGCGCCCCGGGTGACGGCGGGCCCGCCGTCCACGACGAGCACGTCGGTGACGTGCTCGCTCACGTCGCGGCCCGCGCGTAGCGGTTGGCGGGCCGGGCCAGCCCGTAGTTCTCGCGCAGGGTGCGGCCCGAGTACTCGGTGCGGAAGAGGCCGCGGCGCTGCAGGATCGGCACGACCTGGTCGACGAAGTCGGTGAGGCCGGTGGGGAGCACGGGCGCCATGATGTTGAAGCCGTCGGCGGCCCCCTGGGTGAACCACTCCTCCAGCTGGTCGGCGATCTGCTCGGGCGTCCCCGCGAAGACCCGGTGGCCGCGACCGGCGCCGAGGCGGGCGATCAGCTCGCGCAGGGTGAGGCCGTCGCGGCGGGCGAGCTCGGCGACGAGCGTGAAACGGCTCTTGTTGCCGTTGATGTCCCGCTCCTCGGGGAGCTCGGGCAGCGGGCCGTCCAGCGGCAGGCCGGTGAGGTCGGTGCCGAGCATGCCGGAGAGCTGGGCCAGCCCGTACTCCGGCACCTGGAGGTCGGTGAGCTCCTGCTCCAGCGCCTTGGCCTCGGCCTCGGTGGAACCGATGACGGGGGCGATGCCGGGCAGCACGAGCAGATCGCCCTCGGCGCGGCCGTACTTGGCGAGGCGGGACTTGAGGTCCTTGTAGAAGGTCTGGCCGTCGGCGAGGGTCTGCTGGGCCGTGAAGACGGCCTCGGCGTACTGGGCCGCGAACTCCTTGCCGTCCTCGGAGGAGCCGGCCTGGACGAGCAGCGGGTGCCCCTGGGGGGAGCGGGGGACGTTGAGCGGGCCGGCGACGCCGAAGTACTGGCCCCGGTGGGCCGCGGGGTGGAGCTTGTCGGTGTCGGCGTAGATGCCGCGCTCCTTGTCGAGGACGACCGCGTCGTCCTCCCAGCTGTCCCAGAGCTTGGTGGCCACGTCGAGGAACTCGCGGGCGCGCTCGTAGCGCAGCGCGTGCTCCAGGTGCTCGTCCCGGTTGAAGTTGCGGGCCTCGTCGACGGTGCCCGAGGTGACGATGTTCCAGCCGGCGCGGCCGTTGCTGATGTGGTCGAGGGAGGCGAACTTCCGGGCCAGGTTGTAGGGCTCGTTGAAGGTCGTGGAGACGGTCGCGATGAGCCCGACGTGCTCGGTGACGGCCGCGATGGCGGAGAGCAGCGTGAGGGGCTCGAAACCGCCGAGGGCGTTGTA
This sequence comes from Streptomyces sp. NBC_00435, assembly GCF_036014235.1. Lineage (GTDB taxonomy): Bacteria > Actinomycetota > Actinomycetes > Streptomycetales > Streptomycetaceae > Streptomyces. The sequence goes on along the minus strand of NZ_CP107924.1, from coordinate 6,325,671 downwards.
GCGGGCCTTGCCCCAGAGGGCGAGGCCGTCGGCGAAGAAGATCGAGTCGAGCCGGCCGCGCTCGGCGGTACGGGCCAACTCCTGGAAGTAGGCCAGATCGGTGATCCGTTCGGGGCTGCTCGACGGGTGGCGCCAGGCGGCGTCGTGGTGCCCGGCGTTCATGAGGAAGGCGTTGAGGTGCAGGGTCCGGGATGCGGTCATTTTCTTGGTCCTCGGTGAAATGTCGAAGGTGGTCGGCGGGGCTTTCTGTCCTCAGGGCCCCAAGGCCTCAAGGCCTCAGGACGGAACGCGCCACAGGCTCAGCCGGCGTTCGATCGCGACGAGGATCTGGTTGAAGGCCAGGCCGATCGCGGAGATGGTGACGATGCCCGAGTACATCTGCGGGATCGCGAAGTTGAACTGCGAGGCGTTGATCAGGTAGCCGAGGCCCGCCTTCGCGCCGATCATCTCGGCGGCGACCAGGACCAGGATGGACACGGCCCCCGCCAGCCGGATGCCGGTGAAGATGGCCGGTACCGAGGCCGGCAGGATCACCTTCTGGAACAGCTTCGGCGTGGACAGGTCCATCGAGCGCGCCAGTTTCACGAGGGTCGGATCGGCGTTGCCCACCGCGCTGATGGTGTTCAGCAGGATCGGCCAGACGCAGGCGTACACGACGATCGAGACCTTCGAGGTCTCCCCGATGCCCAGCAGCAGGACGAACACCGGCAGCAGCGCGAGCGCCGCCGTGTTGCGGAACACCTCCAGCAGCGGCCCCAGCAGCACCGCCACCGGCCGGTACCAGCCGATCAGCAGCCCGAGCGGGACCGCCACGGCGACCGCGATGCCGAACCCGCCGAACGAGCGGACCAGGCTGGCCTGGGTGTGCTCGGCGAGCTGTCCGTTGCCCAGGAGCTCCCACCAGGCCACGGCGACCTCGCTGACCGGCGGCAGGAACGTCGCGTCGACCAGCCCCAGCCGCGGCGCCGTCTCCCACAACGCGAGCAGGGCGACGATCGCCGCCGAGCGCAGCACCACCGCCCGCAGCCCCCGCAGGACCTTCAGGGCCGCGGCGGCGGCCGGTGCCCGTACGGTGGCCCGCGCGGGCTCCCGTACCACCGGGGGCGCCACGTCCCGGACCGGCGTCTCCTGCGCCTCCGCCAACTCCACTGTGGTGCTCATACGGTGGCCTCCTCCTTCTCCAGTTGCTGGGCGCGGGCCACCTCGTCGTGGAGCAGGGTCCAGATCTCGTGGCGGTAGCGGGCGAACTCCGGGCTGGAGCGCAGGTCCTCACCGGTCGCCCCGGCGGACCGGTCGCCGAACGACACGGGGACCACCTGCTTGACCCGGCCGGGGCGGGAGGTGATGACGGCCACCCGCTGCCCGAGGTACACGGCCTCCTCGATGCCGTGCGTGATGAACACGACCGTCTTTCCGGTGCTCTGCCAGATCCGGCGCAGTTCGTCCTGGAGGGACTCGCGGGTCTGCGCGTCGAGCGCGGCGAACGGCTCGTCCATCAGCAGCACGTCCGGGTCGTACGCGAGCGAGCGCGCGATGGCGACCCGCTGGCGCATGCCCCCGGACAGCTCGTGCGGGTGCCGGTCCTCGAATCCGGTGAGGCCGACGAGGTCCAGGAACTCACGGGCCTTCGCCGTGCGCTGACGGCGCGGGACGCCGGTCGCCTCCAGCCCGAACTCGATGTTGCCCAGCGCGGTGCGCCACGGCAGCAGAGCGTACTGCTGGAAGACGATTCCGCGGTCCAGCCCCGGCCCGGTGACCGGCTTGCCGTCGAGCAGGATCCTGCCGGAGGTCGGCGGGGTCAGACCCCCGAGCAGGTCCAGGAGGGTGGACTTGCCGCAGCCGCTGGGGCCCACGACGACCACGAACTCCCCCGCCCCGATCTCCAGGTCGATCCCGTCGAGTGCGGTGAACTCCTCCTTGCTCCTCCTGTTCTTGCGGTCCTTCGTCGGGAAGGTCTTGGTCACGGACTCGAACACGATCTTCGCCATGGCGGTCGCTCAGCCCTTCCCGAGTCCGTTGAACTCGTTGGTGTAGAGGTCGGCCGCCTTGAGCTGGCCCTTCTTGATCTCGCCGCGCTCGCCCAGCCAGTCGATCCACAGCTGGAACTCCTTGTCGGCGATCCGGCCGCCGGGCTCGGCGACCCCGTAGGAGTGCCAGTACCGCAGGGTCGCGGTGTCCTCGTTGCGGCCGCGCTTCTTGACGATCTCCGTCATCCGCGCGACGACCTCCTCGCGCGGGGTGGTGCGGGACCACTCGATGGCCTTGGCCACGCCCGTGGTGAAGGTCCGGACGGTGTCCGGGTTCTCCTTGATGAAGCGCTGGGTCATCACGTACGAGCCGGCACTGAACGAGCCGAGCAGCTCGAAGTCCTTGAACAGCGGGCGGATGCCCCCCGTCGCGAGGGCCTTGTCCCGCAGGACGCCGCTGAGGACGCCGACCTCGATCTGCTTCTGGCGCAGCGCCTGTTCGGTGTTGACCGGCGGTACGACGAGTGCCTCCACCTTGGCCGCCTCGGCCTTCGGGACTCCGTTGCGCTCCAGGTAGATGTCGAGCAGGGCCTGGGCGTGGGCACCCAGGGTGTTCATGCCGACCTTCTTGCCGACCAGGTCGCGGGCGGAGCGGATCGGGCTGTCCTCCAGGACGTAGTAGCCGAGGTACGTGTCCTTGTCGGAGCCGTAGTAGGAGGCGACGGCCTTGATCTGGGCCTTGCTCGACGCCAGTTTGACGATCGCGCCGTTGAAGGCGCCGCCGAAGTGGGTCTGGCCGGTGGCGGCGGACTGGATGTCCTGGGGGCCGCTGATGGTGTTGCCGACCCAGTCCAGGGTGACCTCCCCGAGGAAACCGAGGTCCGCGGCGAGCTCGGGGAGCGTCACCGCGCCGACGCTCCCCTGGTACTTCAGGGAGGTGACCTGGTCGCCGCGGGCGCCGGTGGCAGTCGCCGTCCCGCAGCTCACCGCGGCCGCCGAGATGCCGAGCAGGGTGAGGAACTGGCGTCGGGAGGTGCGGGTCGTGGTGAAGGCTGCGGGCATGACGATTCCTTGTCGATCCGGTCTGGCGGGTCGGGCGGGTGGGTCGGGTGCGTGGGGTCGCGCGGGTGCGTCGGGTGGGGAGGTCAGTGCGCGGCGGTGAGCGCGGCGGCCTCGGCCGCGCGCAGGGCCTCGGCGAACTCGTCGACGGCCTGGAAGAGGTCCAGCTCCGCCTCGGGCCGCAGCCGGTCGGGGCCGGCCCCGCGCTCGACGGAGGAGTCCAGGACGAAGCGGCCCGCGGTGACGTGCCGGGCGCCGAGCGCGGCGAGGACCGGGCGCAAGGCGTAGTCGATGGTCAGGACGTGGGCGAGGCTGCCGCCCGTGGCCAGCGGGAGAACCGTTTTGCCGGCCAGCCCGTCCTGCGGGAGCAGGTCGAGGAAGGCCTTGAGGAGCCCGGTGTACGAGGCCTTGTAGACCGGGGTCGCGATGACGATCCCGTCGGCTTCGGCGACGGCCCCGAGGGCCCGCAGGATCTCGGGCTCGCCTCGGCGGGCGGAGAGCAGGTCGGCGGCGGGCAGCTCCCGGACCGCGAGGTGGGCGGTCTCGAACCCGGCGTGGTTCAGACGGCGCAGCACGTGATCGGCCACGACGGCGGTACGGGAGTGGACGGACGGGCTGCCGGTGAGGGCGAGCAGCTTGGGCACGGAACGCTCCTTGGCGGGCGAAGGCGGAGAAGGCGGGCTGAAGCGGGGAAGTCCGGTCGGCGGTTCGGCCGGCCGGCCGAACCGGGTCAGACGGCGGTGGCGGAGTCCGAGGCGGAGGCCCCGGAGGCGATGCCGAAGGCCGGGTCGGGCACCTCTTGCGGGCTGATCAGCCGGGACGGCACTCCGTCCGGCCCGACCGGGATGTCGCCGTCGACCGTGACGCGGCGCAGGGTGCGCTCGTGGTCGTCGGAGTCGTCGACGCCGTAGTGCTGGGTGGCGCGGTTGTCCCAGATGGCGACGTCACCGGTCTGCCACTGCCAGCGGACGGTGTTCTCGGGGAGCTCGATGTGGGCCTGGAAGAGGTCCTGGAGGAGGCGCGAGTCCCGACCGGTGAGGCCGCTGATCCGCTGGACGAAGTTGCCGAGCAGCAAGGTGCGTTCGCCGGTCTCGGGGTGGACGCGGACCACCGGGTGCTCCGTGAGGAACTTGGTGGAGGTGAACACCTCGCGGTACTGGGCGAGCGCCTCGGGCAGGGCGTCGGGCTTCAGGGCCGCGTAGTCGTACTCGTTGGAGTGCACGGCGCGCAGGCTGTCGGCCAGGACGCGCAGCGGCTCGGGCAGGCCTGCGTAGGCGGTGGCCGTGTTGGCCCACAGGGTGTTGCCACCGTAGGGCGGGATGGTGACGGCGCGCAGGATCGAGAAGGCGGGGTACGCGGGGACGAAGGTGACGTCCGTGTGCCACTGGTTGGCGCGGGCCCCGTGGTGGGAGTCGATGCCGAGCGCGTAACGCCCGTCGGCGGAGGGGACGGTGGGGTGCGCGACGGGCGCTCCGAGGAGCTCGGCGAAGGCCTCGTGGCCGGCTTCGTCGAGGTGGTCCTGACCGCGGAAGAAGACGACCTTGTGGGCGAGCAGCGCGGTCCGGATCCCGGCGATCTCCTCGGCCCCGAGCTCGCCGCCGAGGCGGACTCCGCCGATCACGGCGCCTATCCGCCCGCCGAGCCTGGTGACGGTGAGGTCGGTGCGGGTGGCAGTGGTCATGATGGCTCCTTGGTTTATTTCCGGAGAGGAAGAAATGAGGATGGGAAGAAGGCGGAGCGAAGCGGGACGGGGAGGATCCGGGCGCGGTCGGCAGGCGGACGCGGGGCGCCCGGGACGGAACGGCCGCCGGAAGGGCGGCCGGCGCCGCGGAAGGTGGTGAGGAGTGCCGCCGGCTCCGCCGGAGCAGCAGGCGCTGAAGCCGTTGAAGCGGCGAGGGGCAGAGGCCCGGTCGGCGGCGCTCAGAAACGGCGCGGGGCCGGACAGCGGCCCTGACACTCGCCCGGCGCGGTACAGATGCCGGGGGTGTGGAGCCGCGGGGCGAGGAACTCGGTCGCGGACATGTCCCGGAGACTGCCAGCGCCCCCACGCCCGGTCAACCCCGGTGGACGGCCTTCCCCCACCCCGCCGGGAACCCACCCGCACCGGCCGCGACCTGCCCTTTCACCGGATCCGCCCACCCCGCCGACGGCTGGAAACCGTGGCCGGATTTCATATCGCCGCAACGCATCCGCCACGCCCGGGCAAACCTGAGGCGCCAGCCCGAATCCAGCCCTGCCTGCGTGTGGGGCACGGGGCCCGGGGTGGAGCCCCGGCAACGGCGCCGCAGACACCCCGCGCGCCCGCCACGCCCACGACCGGGCGGGGCAGGGCCGCGGCCCACCGGCCGCGGCTCCGCACCCCCGCCCGCCCCACCCGGCGGAGCGCACCGGCATGATCGGGACCACCCCACCCCGACCCCGAGGAGCCCGCCCGTGCCCCCCACCCCCGGTGACAGCCGGGCCGCCGCCAACGCCGCCGCCGTGCTGAGCGCCGTCCTCACGCAGGGACCCATCGCGCGCAGTGACATCCCGAAGCTCTGCGGCCTCAGCCCCGCCGCGGTGTCACGGCAGACCACGGCCCTCCTCCGCGCCGGGCTGCTCCGCGAGCTCCGCGAACTCCCCGAGCCCCCCGCCACCGCGGACCCGGGCGCCCCCGGCCGCCCCCGCATCCCCCTCGACCTGCACACCGGTCCCGTCGGCGGCCCCCTCGCCGCCGGTCTGCACGTCGGCGTGCCCCACTCCACCTTCAGCCTGGTGGACCTCCGCGGCCGCGTCCTGGCCCGCCGGGCGTTCTCCCACGCGGGCCGCTCCCCCGACGGGCTCCCCGCCGCCATCGCGGACGAACTCGCCCGGTTCCTCGAAGAGTTCGACACCGGCCGCCCCCTCCTCGGCCTCGGTGCGGCCCTCGGCGGCTGGGTCCGCCCCGCGGACGGCACGGTCGTGCGCCACGACGCGCTCGGCTGGCACGGGCTCCCTCTCGCCGACGAGCTCTCCCAGCGCCTCGGCCTGCCCGTCTCCGTGGACAACCACGCCCGTGCCATCGCCCACGCCGAGATCCTCTTCGGCCGCCCCGAGGCCCGCTCCAGCCTTCTCCACCTCTTCATCGGCAACGTCGTCGACGCCGCCTTCGGCATCGAGGGCACCGTGCACCAGGGACCCGGCGCGGCCGCCGGCGACGTCGCGCACCTGCCCGTGCCCGGTTCGCGCACCCCCTGCGCGTGCGGCCGTACGGGTTGTCTGCAGGCCAGCGTCTGCGATTCGGTCACCGGCGCCGAGGCCGTCCGCCGCGGCATCGTCCCCGAGCCCTCCGTCAACCTGCTCGTCGACGCGGCCGCCACCGGTGACCCCCGCGCCGACCGGCTGCTGCGCGAACGCGCCCGTACCGTCGGCCGGGCCGCCGCACTGCTCCTCGACGTGTTCAACCCGGCCGTCATGGTGGTCAGCGAGCTCTCCAGCATCCTGCAGGACTGCTACCTGGACGAGATCCGCGAGGCGGCCGGCGATCCCGACCGCTACGGGCGCCGGATCGTCGCCCCGCACGCGGGGCCCGCCGTACTCCCGGTAGCCGCAGCGACCGTCCTCCTCGCCCCGCTCTTCCGTGACCCCTCCCGTCTCACATGAGAGGGGGAGATCACATCCAGTGGTTATAGGAGCTCATCGGGTACCCCCCTAACATTCGAGCCATGACGGTCCTGCCTGATGACGGGCTCTCCTTGGCCGCCGAATTCCCTGACGCGACGCATGAGCAGTGGCAGCGCCTTGTAGAGGGCGTCCTGCGCAAGTCGGGCAAGGAAGTTTCCGGCGAGGCAGCGGAAGACGCGTTGTCCACGAAGCTCGAGGACGGGCTCACCACCCGCCCGCTGTACACCGCGCCCGAAACCGCGCCCGACACCGGTTTCCCCGGCTTCGCGCCCTTCGTCCGGGGAGGCAGGGCCGAGGGCAATGCCGCCTCGGGCTGGGACGTGCGTCAGCGGATCGCCGGCACCGACCCCGTACGGGTGAACGAGGCGGCCCTGGCCGACCTGGAGAACGGCACCACGTCTCTGTGGCTGGCCGTCGGCGAGGCCGGCCTCCCCGTCGAGGGCCTGGCCCGCGCGCTGGACGGGGTCTACCTCGACCTCGCGCCCGTCGCCCTCGACCCGGGGGCCCAATTCGCGGAATCCGCCCGGACCTTGCTCGCGCTGTACGCCGAGCGCGGGGTGGCCCCCGAGGCCGCCCACGCCTCACTGGGCGCCGACCCGCTGGGCCACGAGGCGCGGACGGGGCAGGCCCTGGACCTGGCGGAAGCCGCCGCGCTCGCCGCACGGACGGCCGCCTGGCCCCACGTACGCGCCCTGACGGTCGACGCCCTGCCGTACCACGAGGCGGGCGGCAGCGCCGCCGAGGAGCTGGGGCTCTCCCTGGCCACCGGGGTCGCGTACCTGCGCGCCCTCACCGACGCCGGCCTCACCACGACCCCGCTCACCACGGAAGCGGCCTTCGGCGAGCTGGAGTTCCGCTACGCCGCCACCGCCGACCAGTTCCTCACCATCGCCAAGCTGCGCGCCGCACGCCGCCTCTGGGCCCGTGTGGCCGAGGCCTGCGGGACCCCGGCGGCCGGCGCCCAGCGCCAGCACGCCGTGACCTCGCCGGTGATGATGACCCGCCGCGACCCCTGGGTGAACATGCTGCGCACCACCATCGCCTGCATGGCGGCGGGCGTGGGCGGCGCGGACGCGGTCACCGTGCTCCCGTTCGACCAGGACCTCGGCCTGCCCGACGCCTTCGCGCGCCGCATCTCGCGCAACACCTCCACCATCCTGCTGGAGGAGTCCCACCTGGCCCGCGTGATCGATCCGGCCGGCGGCTCGTACTACGTCGAGCGGCTCACGGACGAAATCGCCCACGCGGCGTGGGAGTTCTTCCAGAGCATCGAGAAGGCGGGCGGCCAGGCCGCCGCCCTGCGCTCGGGCCTGGTCGCCGAACGCCTCGCCACCACCTGGGCCGCACGCTCGAAGAAGCTGGCCACGCGCCGCGAACCCGTCACCGGGGTGAGCGAGTTCCCGCTGCTCACCGAGAAGCCGGTGGTACGCGAACCCGCGCCGGCCCCGCTCACCGGCGGACTGCCCCGCGTCCGGCGCGACGAGGCCTACGAGGCCCTGCGCGCCCGCAGCGACGCCCACCTGGCGGCGACGGGCGCCCGGCCCACGGTCTTCCTGGCGGCCCTCGGCCCCGCGGCCGCGCACACCGGGCGCGCCACCTTCGCCTCCAACCTGTTCCAGGCGGGCGGCATCACCCCGGTGCACGAACCGGTGTCGGTGACCCCGCAGACGGCCGCGGCGGCGTACGCCGCGAGCGGCGCGGACGGCATGGCCGTGCTGTGCTCCAGCGACGCGCTGTACGAGGAGCAGGCCGAGGCGGTCGCCGCGGCCCTGCGCTCGGCGGGTGCGACGACCGTGTTCCTCGCGGGTAGGCCCGGTACCGCCGCGGCGGCCGTGGACGAGTACGTCTTCGCCGGCTGCGACGCGGTCGCCGTGCTGTCCTCCGTACTCGACCGGATGGGAGTCGCGTCTTGAGCATCCCCGATTTCTCCGAACTCGCGCTGAGCGGCGCGGCCCCGGCAGCCGGGTCCGAGGACCAGTGGCGCACGGCCCTGAAGGAGTCCACCGGCTCCGACGCCCCCGGACTCCTGTGGGAGACGCCCGAGGGCATCGGCGTACAGCCGCTGTACACGGGCCGGGACCTGGAGGGCCTGGACTTCCTCCGGACGTATCCGGGCGTGGCCCCGTACCTGCGCGGCCCGTACCCGACGATGTACGTCAACCAGCCCTGGACGATCCGGCAGTACGCGGGCTTCTCCACGGCCGAGGAGTCCAACGCCTTCTACCGGCGCAACCTCGCGTCCGGCCAGAAGGGCCTGTCGATCGCCTTCGACCTGCCCACGCACCGCGGCTACGACAGCGACCACCCGCGCGTGACGGGCGACGTCGGCATGGCGGGCGTGGCGATCGACTCCATTTACGACATGCGTCAACTCTTCGACGGGATCCCCCTCGACAGGATGACGGTGTCGATGACGATGAACGGCGCGGTGCTGCCGGTCCTCGCCCTCTACATCGTGGCGGCGGAGGAGCAGGGCGTCTCCCCCGACAAACTCGCCGGGACCATCCAGAACGACATCCTCAAAGAGTTCATGGTCCGCAACACCTACATCTACCCTCCGAAGCCCTCGATGCGGATCATCTCCGACATCTTCGCCTTCACCTCGCAGAAGATGCCGCGGTACAACTCCATCTCGATCTCCGGCTACCACATCCAGGAGGCCGGGGCCACGGCCGACCTGGAGCTGGCGTACACCCTCGCCGACGGCGTGGAGTACCTGCGGGCCGGGCAGGCCGTCGGGCTGGACGTGGACGCCTTCGCACCGCGCCTGTCGTTCTTCTGGGCGATCGGCATGAACTTCTTCATGGAGGTCGCGAAGCTGCGCGCGGCCCGCCTGCTGTGGGCGCGCCTGGTCAAGCAGTTCGACCCGAAGAACGCGAAGTCCCTCTCCCTGCGCACCCATTCGCAGACCTCCGGCTGGTCCCTCACGGCGCAGGACGTCTTCAACAACGTCACCCGTACCTGTATCGAGGCGATGGCGGCGACCCAGGGCCACACCCAGTCGCTGCACACCAACGCCCTGGACGAGGCCCTCGCCCTGCCGACGGATTTCTCCGCCCGTATCGCCCGCAACACCCAGCTCCTGCTCCAGCAGGAGTCGGGCACCTGCCGCACCATCGACCCCTGGGGCGGCAGCGCGTACGTGGAGAAGCTCACCTACGACCTGGCGCGCCGGGCCTGGCAGCACATCCAGGAGGTCGAGGCGGCCGGCGGCATGGCGCAGGCCATCGACGCGGGCATCCCCAAGCTCCGCGTGGAGGAGGCAGCCGCCCGTACGCAGGCCCGAATCGACTCGGGCCGCCAGCCGGTGATCGGCGTCAACAAGTACCGGGTGGCGACGGACGAGCAGATCGACGTCCTGAAGGTGGACAACTCCTCGGTGCGCTCCCAGCAGATCGCCAAGCTGCGGCGGCTGCGCGAGGAGCGCGACGAGGCGGTCACCCAGGACACCCTGCGGGCGCTGACGAACGCGGCGGAGCGCGGCGAGGGCAACCTCCTGGCGCTCGCGGTGGACGCGGCGCGCGCGAAGGCGACGGTCGGTGAGATCTCGGACGCCCTGGAGAAGGTGTACGGGCGGCACGCCAGCCAGATCCGTACGATCTCGGGTGTGTACCGAACCGAGGCAGGAGAGTCCCCGTCCGTGGAGCGCACGCGCGCGCTCGTCGACCGCTTCGAGGAAGTGGAGGGACGGCGCCCGCGCATCCTGGTCGCCAAGATGGGCCAGGACGGGCACGACCGCGGCCAGAAGGTGATCGCGACCGCCTTCGCCGACCTGGGCTTCGACGTGGATGTCGGCCCGCTGTTCCAGACCCCGGAGGAAGTGGCCCGCCAGGCCGTCGAGGCCGACGTGCACGTCGTCGGCGTCTCCTCCCTCGCGGCCGGCCATCTGACCCTCGTACCGGCGCTGCGCGAGCAGCTGGCGCTGGAGGGGCGCGAGGACATCATGATCGTCGTGGGCGGTGTCATCCCGCCGGCGGACGTCCCCACCCTCCTCGAAATGGGGGCGACGGCGGTGTTCCCGCCCGGCACGGTGATCCCCGACGCGGCGCACGACCTGGTGACGCGGCTCGCCGCGGACCTGGGCCACGAGCTGTAGGCGGACCCGGGTGCCGAAGATCGACATCGAGACCTACGTCAAGGGCGTGCTCGACGGGAAGCGCGCGTTCATCGCGCGTGCCATCACCCTCGTCGAGTCCACCCTGCCCGCGCACCGGGCCTTGGCGCAGCGGTTGCTGACGGAGCTGCTCCCCCACTCGGGGCGGGCGCGCCGCATCGGCATCAGCGGGGTGCCGGGCGTGGGCAAGTCCACGTTCATCGACGCGTTCGGCACGATGCTGACCGGGCTGGGCCACCGGGTGGCGGTCCTCGCGGTCGATCCCTCGTCCACCCGCACGGGCGGCTCCATCCTGGGCGACAAGACCCGGATGGAACGCCTCGCCGTCGACCCGAAGGCCTTCGTCCGGCCGTCCCCCTCGGCGGGGACGCTGGGCGGCGTCGCGAAGGCCACCCGCGAGTCGATGATCGTGATGGAGGCGGCGGGCTACGACGTGGTCCTCGTCGAGACCGTCGGCGTGGGCCAGTCGGAGACCACGGTCGCCGGCATGGTCGACTCCTTCCTCCTGCTCTCCCTGGCGCGCACGGGCGACCAGCTCCAGGGCATCAAGAAGGGCGTCCTGGAACTCGCCGACGTCCTGGCCGTCAACAAGGCGGACGGCCCGCACGAGCGCGAGGCGAAGTCGGCGGCGCGCGAACTGTCCGGCGCGCTGCGCCTGATGCACCCGGCCGATGCCGCGTGGACCCCGCCGGTCCTGACGTGCAGCGCCCGCGAGTCCACCGGCCTGGACGAGGTGTGGAACCGCCTGGAGCAGCACCGCAGGCTGCTGGACGCGGACGGCCGCCTGCAGGCCAAGCGCGCGGCCCAGCAGGTGGAGTGGACCTGGGCGATGGTCCGCGACGAACTCCTGGAGCGGCTGCGCTCCAGCCCGGCCGTACGCGATCTCGCCCCGGGCCTGGAGGCAGCGGTCCGCGAAGGCACCCTGACCCCCACCCTGGCGGCGGACCGGCTCCTGTCGGCGTTCACGGCCTGACCCCGCCGCGCCCGGCCCTGCCCCTGCCCCCGGCGGCCACCGCCGGGAGCCAGGAGGCCACCTCCGGGGTCAGGAGGCCACCTCCGGGGTCAGGCGGCGACGAGCACCGGGCCGCCGGCGGCCAGCGCCTGCCGCAGCACCCGCACCCGCGCCTCCGGCGTCTCCTCGGCGAGCAGTGCCGCCAGCACCGCGATCCGCGCCTGGGGCGCCCGCAGCGTCCCCGTCGGCACGGCCCCGGCCGCGACCAGATCGACCGCACCACCGTGGGTGTAGATCTCGGTCACCGGCCCGGCGGCGACCCGCGTGGTCAGTGCCACGAGCACGCCCTTCGCGATGGCCGCCTCGACCGCTTCCACGATCTCCGGGGTCGCGTTCCCCGCGCCCGTCCCGACCAGGACGATCCCCCGCGCCCCCGCTTCCACGGCGGCGTTCAGCAGCACCGGGTCCCCGCTCGTGTGGTGCATGACGACGTCCACCCGCGGCGGCCCTTCCGGTGCCTCCGGCATCGCCGGCAACGGCAGCGGCTCCGGCCTGACCGGCGTCCGCAGCACGGTGACCTTCCCGAAGCCGACCTTCCCCAGCAGTTCCTTCGACGGGTCGGCGAAGGCGTCCAGCGCCACCGCCTGCGCCTTCACGGTCCCGCGCGCCGCGTGCACCCGTCCCGCGAACGCGATCAGGACACCGAGCCCGCGCGTGGTCGCCGCGGTCAGCAGGGCGTCGTAGAGATTGCCGGGACCGTCCCCGTCCGCCGCCCCCATGGGCCGCTGCGAACCGGTGAAGACGACCGGTCGCGCGTCGTGGTGGTGCAGGTCGACCAGGAACGCCGACTCCTCCAGCGTGTCGGTTCCGTGCGTGACGACGACACCCTCGACCCCGGGGTCGGCCAGTACCTCGTGCACGGTCCGCAGCAGGGTCAGCTGATGGGCGGTGGTCAACCGCGGACTGTTGACACTGAACAGGTCCACGACCTCGATGGTGACGCCTTCGGGCAGCGGTGCGGTCGCCATGACCTCGGCCCCGGCGGCGTCGGCCGCGAATCCGGAGCCCTGCCAGCGGCTGGCTATCGTCCCACCGGTGCTGATGACGACGATGCGTCCCATGACCACGGCCCTTCCCTCGACACAACAGTTCGTACAGATTTTCTACAAATGGCAATGGTAGGCCGATCTACGCGCAACACGATTGCTACTTTGACCCCTCCTGCAACACTCAGTAGCTGATAATTGCGCAATGGACGCGATTGACAGAGAAATCTTGCGTGAGCTTCAGGCCGACGGCCGGCTCAGCAACCAGGAACTGGCCCAGCGGGTGGGCCTGACCCCCTCACCCTGCATGCGCCGGGTCCGCCAGCTCGAGGAGGACGGGGTCATCCAGGGCTACCGCGCGGTGATCGCCCCCGAGGCGGTGGGCCGCGGCTTCGAGGTGCTGGTCTCCGTCGAGGTCCGCCGCGACCGCGAGGCCGTCGAGACCTTCGAAGCGGCCCTCCAGGACATCCCCGACGTCATCGAGGCCTACCGGCTCTTCGGCAGCCCCGGCTGCCTCCTGCGGATCGCGGTCGCGGACCTGCGCGCGTACGAACGCCTCTGGATCGAGAAGCTGACGGCCCTCACGGGCGTCACCGAGGTCAACTCCCAGATCATCATGAAGCGCATCAAGGAACCGACAGGACTCCCCGTGTAGGAATGAAAACCGAAGAACCAGGAAATAAGAACGACTTCGGCGCGGTTCAACGATCAAGGCGCAGCTCCGCGTAACGCCCTTTGTATCGGCGGTGTAAGCAGCCGGCGACCGGATCAATTCACGCCATCCGGTGTCCTTTGAGCCGCCGCCGGAGCACTCGTGGCCGGGGGCAGTTTAATTCTGCATGATACACTAAAATTTGGGTAAACTTGACTGAGCGCTAATCCGGGGGGTTACGCGATCTTTCACCGTCATAGGACTGATACGGAAAACGACGCCCGACGACTGCTCCTCGTCGCACCGGCGGACCGTTCGCAATTCCTCGAGGCCGTCGATCCGACCCCCCTGCCGGATTCTACCTGCAGGGATACACACACCCGCAACCACCGCGGCGCCATGCCCGCGCCCGGGGATCCGGATGGAAATCTAGCACGAAACACTCGCACCATTTCACGTGTACGGCCACGGCCAGGCCCTATTCGTGATCGTGAAAAATTCGGGGAGAAAGCCATGATGCAATTCCGCGTGCTCGGCCCACTGGAAATCATCCGAAACGACGAACGGGCCATTCTTGGTGGCGTGAAACAGCGCGCGCTCCTGGGCCGTCTGCTTCTTGAGCCGAACCAGGTGGTGCCGACCAGCCGGTTAGTCGAATCCCTTTGGCCCGATGACGAACCGCCCGTCACCGCGAGGAAGATCCTGCAGAATTCGGTCTGGTCGCTCAGGTCGATCCTCACCGCGCTGCGCGCACGTGATTCGCTCCCGGTCCTCGTCACGCAGTCTCCCGGTTACATGCTGAGCGTCGACCCGGAAACGGTCGACATCCACGTGTTCCACCGGCGCCTGGAGCTCGGCCGCAAGAGGATGGCCGAGGGATTCCCCGCCGATGCCGCCGGGATCCTGCGGGGCGCTCTGGACTTGTGGCGCGGACAGGTACTGGCCGATCTCGCGGAGGTGGGGATCGTCTGGCCGGAAGCGAGTGTGGTCGAGAACTCTCGCATCGACGCCCAGGAGCTCTACTTCGAGGCCGAATTGGAATCCGGCCATCACCGGGAGGTGCTCGCCGGGATCGAGAAGATGGCGGAGACCGAACCCGCGCGGGAGCGCACCCGCGGCCTGCTGATGCTGGCCCTGTACCGATCCGGTCGCCAGACCGAAGCCCTGAACGTCTACAACCGGACCCGTGTCGAACTCGTGGACAATTTCGGCCTGGAACCCGGGCCGTGGCTGCGGAATCTGCAGCAGCGCATCCTGTCGCACGATCCGGCACTCAGTGACTTCTACCCGGGGACCGTGGCGGGTGACGATCCCGAACCGTTCAGGAACACGATCGAATCGAGTCCGCGGATCGTTCCGGACCCGCGGATCGTCGCGGACCTGAGCCCCTTCGAAGCCGAGTTCGCGCCGGACACGGCGGACGTACTGGCCGTGCCGAGTTGGCCCGATGTCGCACCGCCGCCTCCGACCCAGTCGCACCGGCGTGAGGCCAGCGTCATGATGGTGCGCGCGCATGTGGGATCCGGGGCGTGCCAGGCGGACCCGGGAGAGGTCGACGAGCTGCTCGAAGGCGTCCACACCTTGGTCAGGATGGGAATCGAGTGCTGCGGCGGGGAGGTCCTCGCCTCCGTGGGTTCCGCGACGATCGCCCTTTTCGACCTCGAGGATTCGAGGGAGAACGCCTCCCGGGCCACCCAGCTCGCCCTGCTGCTGCGCGACAGCCTCGATGTGTCGGAGGAGAACACGCACGGGCTGACCATCAGGGCCATGGTGGCGACCGGCGACATGCAGTGGCATTCCGACTCCTCGCCGCAGAAGGCTCAGGTGTCGGTCAACGGAACGCTTCTCGACCAGTGCTGGGAAACGTTCCCGAAGATACCGGTGGGCATGATCTGGGTATGCGATCGCACCCGGTCGCTGACCGACGACCAGGCGTCCTATCCTGCGATGGCCGGTGAGGATCTGCCGTACTGGGTCGCCGAGTCCCGTACGGCGGACTATCCGGTCGACACCAAGCCGTTCATGGACCGGGAACACGAGATGGACATTCTCCAGAGGATGTTCGAGCGGGCCGAACAGCACGGCATGCCGCATCTGGTGACCGTCCTCGGCGACCACGGGACGGGGAAGAGCCGGCTCCTGGGCGAATTCTGCAGGATGTTCGCGGAGAAGGACCAGCCGGCGCCCGTGATACTGAGGTACCGGGTGAGCCGGTCGGTGAGCATCGACCCGGATGCGGTCGTCGCCCAGTTGCGACTGCTGTACCACGAAGTCGGTCCGACGAGCCGATTCGATTCGGCCGGCCACGGCGATCCGGAATCGGAGGACCGTTCCCCCGAACCCGAGGACATTGTCCACGAGTTCGCCCAGAAACACCCGATCATCGTGTCGGTCGACGATCTGCACCTGGCCGACGAGGCCACGCTCGCGTTCATCGAGAAACTCGGATCGTGCAGTCAGCCGGGCATGCTCCTCATCGTGGCCTGCGCGAACAAGGATTTTCACCGCAGGTACCCTCAATGGGGCTGGTCCCAGCCGAACAGTACCCGCATTCTGCTCGAACCTCTGTCGGTCGACGCCGTCGCCCGGCTGTTCAAGAACCTGATCGACACCGTGGGCGAATGCATCCCGGAATCGACATGGCGTGTATTCCACCATGTCTTCGGTTCTCCCGACGTCACGTCCGACAAGCGGGCCCGGTTGCTCCGGGCGTTGCCGCTGGTCGTCGGAACGAACTCCTTCCCTGAGGAACACGCTGCCGGCTAGTGCGGCGTGAAGGCGCTTCGGCGCGGGCAGGTGATCCGCCCGCGCCGAAGAATGCCCTCGGACCGGTCAGTCGAGTTCGTCGATCAGGGCGAACAGGTCCTCGTCGGCGGCATCGGCGAAGTCCTCCTCTCCCTGCTCGTCCGCGGGGACTGCGGCTCCGGCCGTGGCTCCGCCGATGAGCCGCTGGAGCCGTGCCCGCGCCCCGGGGTCGAGTACCCCTTCACGCATCAGCGCCTCCAACTGGTCCAGGAGCGGAGCGGCTTGTTTGGCCGCGACGACGGTGCGCAGGTATTCGGCCAAAGTGGACGGGGTCGGATAGTCGAATACCAGCGTGGTCGGCAAGTTTTCACCGGTGACCGCCACGAGCCGGTTGCGCAGTTCCACCGCCGTCAGCGAGTCGAAGCCCAGGTCGGTGAACGGCGCCGTGCTCGCGATCGCGGACACGTCGTCGTGTCCCAGTGCGGTGGCGACCTCGCGGCGGACCAGGTCGAGGACGGCACCCGGCTGCTGCCACTGGAGGCCGGCCTGCGACGCGGCCGGCCGGACCGGGCCGCCGGTCCGGGGTGCCGCGACCCGTCCGGTACGGGGTACGAGTGCCCGTAGTACCGAGGGCGGGTTCGGGGAGGCGCCCAGGGCGGCCCGGTCGATCCCGGTCACGGCGAACACCGGGCTCCGCTCCCCGGCGGGTGCCGGGGCGGCGATCTCCGAAAGGGCGAGGTCGAAGGCGGCCAGCGCCTCCGGTTCCGTGAGCGGACGCAGCCCGAGCTTCGCGATGCGCCGGTGGTCCGCTTCGGACAGCGCGTCCCCCATTCCGGTCTCCCACAGCCCCCAGGCCAGGGAGGCCGTGGGCAGGCCGAGCGCGTCGCGGTACTCGGCGAGGCCGTCCAGGAAGGTGTTCGCCGCCGCGTAGTTCGCCTGCCCCGCGGTGCCGAGCAGGCCGGCGATCGAGGAGTACAGCACCAGGGGCTTGTCCCCGGCCAGTTCGTGCAGGTTCCAGGCCGCGTCGATCTTGGGCCGGAGCACGGTGTCGACCTGCTCGTCGGTGAGCCCGTCCAGCGTGCCGTCGGCCAGCACCCCGGCGGCATGGACGAAGGCGACCGGCCGGTGACGCCGTACGAGTCCGGCCAGTGCCTCGCGGTCGGTGACGTCGCATGCGGCCGCGATGATCTCCACGCCGTCCGCGTCGTCCCCGATCTCCGCAGCTCGGCCGCTCCGGCTCACCAGCAGTAGCGACCGGGCGCCGTGCCGCCGCACCAGGTGCCTGGCCAGGACGGTGCCCAGCGCACCACTCGCGCCGGTGATCATGACGGTGCCCCGGTCCCAGGCGGTCGCGGTGGCGACCGGCTCCTCCGAGCCCTCCGTCACCCGGTGTTCCGGCTGGTGGCCGGCCGCCGGCTCGTACCGGACCAGCCTCGGGACGAGCACCTCCCCTCCGTGGACCCGCAGGTGCGGCTCGTCACCGCTGTCGGTCCGGGCCAGGAGTTCCCCGACGGCTTCCCGGACGTCGCCGGTACCGTCCCAGTCCGAACGGTCCACCAGGACGAACCGTCCGGGGTGTTCCGTCGCGGCGCTGCGGACGAGGCCGCGCACACCGGCATGGGCGAGGTCGGTGCCCACCACGACGGCGAGCTTCCCGGTGGTGCCGGTGTCCAGCCAGTCGCGCAGGGCACCGAGGGTGTGGTGCACGGCGTGCCGGGCACGCCGGGGCAGTTCGCCCACGCCCGGATCGACCTGCACCACCTCGTACGCGGAGTCGTTCACCGGGGTGCCGGCCGGTGCCCGGGGCACGTCCAGCGTGCGCCAGACCGGTGTGTACACCAGGTTCTCGCCGGCCGGGGCGCCGGCCGGCGGACCGGTGAGCGGGCGCAGCACCAGCTCGTCGACCTCGACCAGCACCTGGCCGCCGCCGTCGGTCACCAGCAGGCGCACCGCGTGCGGACCCGTGGGGGTGATCCGGGCACCCAGCACCGTCCCGGCGGTGGTCGCGGCTCCGGCGTGGAACCGCACCCCGCTCCAGGCGAAGGGCAGGGAGGCGGGCCTGCTGTCGGCCACTCCGGGGAGCAGGGGATGCAAGGCCGCGTCCAGCAGCGCCGGGTGCACGGCGAACCCGGCGGCCGATTCGGCCAGTTCGGCAGGCGCCTCGATCTCCGCGAACAGCTCCTCCGCGCGCCGCTGGAGGCGCCGCAGCCCCTGGAAGGCGGGGCCGTACTGGTAGCCGTGTTCCGCGACCCGGTCGTACACCCCGGTGAGGTCGATCTCCGTCAGGCCGTCCGGCCAGGGATCGGCTTCCGGAGCGTCCCCGTGTTCCTCCGTGTCGAGGGTTCCGGCGGCGTGCCTGGTCCACGGCCCGTCACCGGAGTCGGCGTCCTCGCGCCGGGAGAAGATCGTGACGTCGCCGCCGTCGGACACCACCTGGAGGGTGATCGCACCGGTGTCCGGTACGACCACCGGTTCGGTGACCGTGAGCTGCGCCGTCGCACCCAGCGACGCGACGAGTTCGATCAGCGCGGTACCGGGGACGATCGCGACGCCCTGGACCCGGTGGTCGGCCAGCCACGGATGGGTGGACAGGGACAGCCTGCCGGTCAGCACCGTGGTGTGCGACCGCGCCGCACTGTCCGGGGCCAGGTCGACCGCCGCTCCCAGCAGCGGATGGTCCGCGGCCCGCAGGCCGGCTCCGGTCACGTGGGACCGTCCGGTCGGGGCGAGCCAGAACCGCTTGCGCTGGAACGCGTAGGTGGGTACGTCGACGGGTCCGGCGCCGGGGAACACCGCGTGCCAGTCGATGTCCACACCCCTGGTGAACAGGGTGCCGAGCGCCGTGACGACGGTGTCCGGTTCGGCCTTGCCGGCCCGGGCGAGCGGCACGGCGGCCAGTCGCTCCACCGCGTCCTCGGAGGGCTCCGCGGGGAAGCCCGCCGCGATCATGCCGGTGAGCACCGCGTCGGGTCCCAGTTCCAGGACCGTGCGCACTCCCTCGTCCCGCGCGGTGAGCAGCGCTTCGTGGAACCGGACGGTCGCACGGACCTGGTCGACCCAGTACTCGGGGTCGGTCCATTCCCCGGCGGGCCGGCCGGTGACCGTGGAGATCGCGGGGATCTTCGGTTCGGTGTAGGTGAGTTCCCGGGCGACCGCCCTGAACTCGTCCAGCATGGGTTCCATCAGCGGGGAGTGGAAGGCGTGGCTCACCGCGAGCCGCTTGGTGCGCCTGCCCCGGCTGGTGAACTCCTCCTCCACGAAGGACAGCAGTGCTGCCTCCGCGCCGGACAGCACGATCGAGGTGGGGCCGTTGACCGCGGCGACGGTCACGCCGGCGGGCAGCTCCCGTCCGTCCAGTTCGGTGGCGCCCGCCTCGACGGCGACCATCGCCCCGCCCCGGGGCAGGGCCTGCATGAGGTTGCCGCGTGCGGCGACCAGCCTGGCCGCGTCGCGCAGCGACAGCACTCCGGCGGCGTGTGCGGCGGCCAGCTCACCGATCGAATGACCGAGCACCAGGTCCGGCCGGATCCCCCACGACTCCACCAGGCGGAACAGTGCCACCTCGACGGCGAACAGCGCGGGCTGCGCCGTGCCGGTCTCGTCCAGGCGCTCCCCGGTGGCGATCGCCTCCCGGACCAGTGCGCCCAGCGAAGCGTCGAAGTGCGCGCAGACCTCGTCGAACGCTTCGGCGAACACCGGGTACGCGGCGGCCAGTTCGAGGCCCATGCCGATGCGCTGCGCGCCCTGTCCGGTGAACGCGAAGGCCAGTCGGCCTCCCTGTGCGCGCACCGGAATCGCGTCGCGCAGGGCCTGCGGGCTGTTCGCCGCGATCCGGTACGGCATCGCGGCGCGGGTGGCGAGGGTGAGGGATTCGTCCGCCGTGGACAGGTGGGCCGTCCGTTCGGCCTGGTCGGCGAGGGCCTGCGGGTTGCGGGCGGAGAGCACCCACGGGATCGGGTGCGCGGGGCCGGCGGGGGCCCCGGTGACCGGAGCGGATTCGGCTCCGGTCTCGGTCTCGGGCTCGGCCTCGGTCTCGGCCTCTTCGATGATCACGTGGGCGTTGGTGCCGCCGAACCCGAAGGAGGACACTCCGGCCCGGCGGGGCTGCTCCCCGCGGGGCCACGGGCGGGCCCGGGTCAGCAGCTCGACCTCGCCCGCCGACCAGTCGACGTGCTGGGAGGGGGTACCCACGTGCAGGGTGGCCGGCGCGATCCCGTGCCGCATGGCCTGGACGACCTTGATGATCCCGCCGACTCCCGCGGCCGCCTGGGTGTGCCCGATGTTCGACTTCAGGGAACCCAGCAGCACCGGGTTCTCCCGGTCGCGTCCGTAGGTGGCGAACACGGCCTGTGCCTCGATCGGGTCACCGAGCCTCGTGCCGGTGCCGTGTGCCTCCACCAGGTCGACGTCGGCCGGGGTGAGGTCCGCGGAGTCGAGCGCGGCCCGGATCACCCGTTCCTGGGCGGGGCCGTTGGGTGCGGTCAGGCCGTTCGAGGCCCCGTCGGAGTTGACCGCGGAGCCGCGCAGGACACCGAGCACCCGGTGGCCGTTGCGCCTGGCCGCGGACAGGGTCTCCAGCAGCAGCATGCCGGCGCCCTCGGACCATCCGGTGCCGTCGGCGTCGTCGGAGAACGACTTGCACCGGCCGTCCTCGGCCAGTCCGCGCAGACGGGAGAACTCCACGAACGCGGTCGGTGTGGACATCACCGTCGCGCCGCCCGCCACCGCGAGCTCGCACTCTCCGCGCCGCAGCGCGCTGGCGGCCAGGTGCACCGCGACCAGCGAGGACGAGCACGCGGTGTCCACGGTGAGGGTCGGCCCCTCGAACCCGAAGGTGTAGGCGAGCCGGCCGGAGGCGATGCTGCCCGCGCTGCCGCTGTACAGGTATCCCTGCGATCCGTCCGCCGGCAGGTCCGGCCGCGATCCGTAGTCGCTGTACATGACGCCCACGAACACTCCGGTGAGGCTGCCGCGCAGGGTCTGCGGGTCCAGGCCCGCGTTCTCCACGGCCT
Source organism: Streptomyces sp. NBC_00435 (assembly GCF_036014235.1). Taxonomy (GTDB): domain Bacteria; phylum Actinomycetota; class Actinomycetes; order Streptomycetales; family Streptomycetaceae; genus Streptomyces. The sequence continues at coordinate 6,304,482 of NZ_CP107924.1, read as the reverse complement.
CCCAGGTGGTTTCCAGCAGCTGGCGCTGCTGGGGGTCCACCGCCGACGCCTCCCTCGGCGACATCCCGAAGAACTCCGCGTCGAAGAGGTCAGCGTCGTGCAGGAATCCGCCCCGCCGGGTGATGGAGGTACCGAGGTGGTCCGGGTCGGGGTGGTAGAGATCGCCGGGCCAGCCCCGGTTCACGGGGAACTCCGACGTGGCGTCCCGGCCCTCGGCCACGAGGTTCCACAGATCGTGCGGTGAGGCGACCCCGCCCGGGTACCGGCAGGCCATCCCGACGATCGCTATCGGCTCGTCGTGGTCGTCCCCGGCCCGCGGCCGGTTGCGGGCCCGCGGCGTGTCCGGGGCGGCCGGCGGCTCGGCGACCTGGACCAGGCTCCGCAGGTGTTCGGTCAGGGAGACGGGGTTGGGGTGGTCGAAGACCACGGTCGAGGACAGCCGCAAGCCGGTCGCGGCGCTCAGCTGGTTGCGCAGTTCGACCGCGGTGAGCGAATCGAAACCGAGCTCGCTGAAGGAGCGGTCCTCCCGGATCTCGTCCGGATCGGTGTGGCCCAGTACCGCGGCGACGTGCCGGCGGACGAGGTCCTGGACCTCGGCCGGGTCGAGCTCCGGGGAGAACGGCGCGGTGTCCGCTCCCGGCCGGCCGTTCCCGCCGTTCGGCGTGGATGTCCTCGTCGTGGCCGCGGCCGGTCCGGCCAGGTCGCGCAGGAGACCGGGAAGGTCGCCGCGGCCGCGCAGGGCGGAGCGGTCGAACCGGGTCAGGGCCAGGACCGCGGAACCGGTCCCGCCGATCGTTTCGAGGGCGGCGTCGAACAGGTCGAGTGCCTCGGCGGTCTCCAGCGGACGCAGGCCGGAGCGGGTCAGCCGCTGGAGGTCCGCATCGGTCAGCTGCTCGGACATGCCGCTGGTCTGCGCCCACAGACCCCAGGCGAGGGAGACCGAGGGCCGGCCGAGTTCACGGCGGTGCTCGGCGAGGGCGTCCAGGAACGTGTTGGCCGCCGCGTAGTTCGCCTGGCCGGCCGTACCGAGCAGTCCGGTCACCGAGGAGTACAGGACCAGGGGTTTGTCACCTGCCAGTTCGTGCAGGTGCCATGCCGCGTCCACCTTCGGACGCAGCACCGTGTCGATCTGTTCGGCGGTCAGTCCGGCCAGGGTGGCGTCGGCGACCACTCCCGCGGTGTGCACCACGGCGGCCGGCCCGTGTTCGGCGAACACGCGCTCCAGGGCCTGCCGGTCGGTCACGTCGGCGGCCGTCAGGCTCACGGCGGCGCCGAGTGCGACCAGTTCGTCCCGGAGTTCCGCCGCGCCGGGTGCGGCTTCGCCCCGGCGGCTGAGCAGCACCAGGTCACGTGCCCCGTGCTCGACGACCAGGTGCCGGGCCAGGATCGTGCCGAGGGTTCCGGTCGCTCCGGTGATCAGTACCGGTCCCGCGCTCCAGTCCACCGCGGTGTGCGGGGCGTCGGCCGGAGCGGCGGCCGGCCGGGTCAGCCTGGGCGCGAGGATCCTGCCGTCCCGGATCGCCAGTTCCGCCTCCTGGGTGCGCAGGGCGGTGTCCAACTGCTCGTCGGTGGCCGATCCGTCGGCCTCGATCAGCAGGAACCTGCCCGGGTTCTCCGACTGTGCGGTCCGGATCAGCCCGCGGACCGTGGAGTTCGCCAGGTCCGGGGTGACCACGAAGGCGTGCCTGCGCCCGTCGTCCCCGTCGAGGATCTCGCGCAGTACGGCGAGAACGGAGTGGACCACGGCCTTCGCCGACGCCGCGACCTCTCGTACGGCGTCCTTCCCCGTGGTGGGGGCCGCCGGTACGCGATGGAGGACGGCCGGTTCGGGGGAAGCGCCGGGTGCCGGGGCGTCGCGCCACACCAGGGTGTGCAGCCCCGCGGGGGCGAGGCTTCCGCCGACGGGCAGCAGTGCCAGTTCGTCCACCGTCAGGACCGCGTTGCCGTGCTGGTCGTAGGCCAGCAGACGCGCCGTGTTCCCGCGCACGGTGACCTTCGCCCGGAGCGCCGTCGCACCGGTCGCGTGGCGGGTCACCCCGGTCCAGGAGAACGGCAGGACCGGGGTGGCACCGGGATCGACCACTCCGGGGAGCAGCACGTGCAGGACGGCGTCGAGCAGCGCCGGGTGCACCCCGAACGAGCTCGCCTCGGAGTGGTGGCGCCGCGGGAGTTCCACCTCGACGAAGTGGTCCTCGCCGTCGCGGTGCACCGAGCGCAGGCCCTGGAACGCGGGGCCGTAGTGGTAGCCGTGCCCGCCCAGCCGCTGGTAAGCCCCGGTCAGGTCGACCTCGGTGCCGGACGGCCGGGGTTCGGCCGGGGGCGCCGGCCGCTCGGGAACGAGCACGGCACGGGCGTGCTGTGTCCATTCGGTGTCCTCGCCGGATCCGGAGGAGTCCGGCCGGGAATGGATCAGTACGGACCGGCTGCCGTCCGGATCGGGGGCGCCGACCAGGAGCTGGACCGATGTGGGCCCGTCCTCGGACAGGAGGAGGGGTGAGGTGAGCGTCAGTTCGGCCACCGCCGGGCAGTCCACCCGGGCCCCGGCGTACAGCGTCATGTCCAGCAACGCCGTGCCGGGGACGACGAGTTCGCCGCGGATCCGGTGCTCGGCGATCCATCCGGTGGCGCTGATCGCGCCGGACAGCACGGTCGTGCCGTCGACGAGGTCCACCACCGAGTCGAGCAGCGGGTGCCCGGAGACCGGGGCCTCCAGCCAGTACCGCCGGTGCTGGAACGGATAGGCCGGCAGCGGGACCCGCCCCGCTTCCGGGAACACCGCGGGCCAGTCGACCGGTACGCCGCGCACGCCCAGGGCGCCGAACGCGGCGAGTACGGTTTCCACGTCGCCGCGCCCGGAGCGCAGCATCGGTACCGAGACACCGCTGTGCTCGTCGCCGGCGCCGTCCGCGCCGCCCGCGCCGTCGCTCTGGGCCGCGATCGCCTGGGAGGCCATCGCGGTCAGCACGCCGTTCGGACCGATCTCGACGAACTCGGTGACGCCGTTGCGCCGCAGGGTGAGTACGCCGTCGTGGAACCGGACCGCTTCGCGGACATGGCTCACCCAGTAGTCCGGTGAGGTCAGCTGCTCGGTGGTGGCGATCTCCCCCGTCACGTCCGAGACGATCGGGATCCGCGGCGCGCGGAAGGTGAGGGTGTCCAGTTCGGCCCGGAAGCCGGCCAGCACCCCGTCCATGTGCGGCGAGTGGAAGGCGTGGCTGACCGCGAGCCGCCGGGTCCGCCGGCCCAGGTCCGACCAGAGGCCGGCCATCGCGGCCACCGCGTCCTCGTCGCCGGAGACCACGACGGACCGGGGGCCGTTCACCGCGGCGATCGCCGCGCCGGGCACCAGTGAGCCGCGCACCTCTTCCTCGGTGGCCTCCAGCGCGGCCATCGCGCCGTCGTCCCGGGCGGACTGCATCGCGGTCCCCCTGGCGGCGACCAGGCGGCAGGCGTCGGGCAGGTCGAACACCCCGGCCACGTGCGCCGCGGCCACCTCGCCGACGGAATGCCCCAGCAGGTAGTCCGGGACGATGCCGTAGTGCACGGCGAACCGGTGGAGCGCCACCTCGACGGCGAACAACGCGGCCTGGGTGTAGGCGGTCTGGTCGAGCAGCGCCGAATCCGCGCTGTCGGGCTCGGCGAACAGGACCATGCGCAGCGGCCGGTCGAGTACGGGATCGAGGTGGGCGCAGACCTCGTCGAGCGCGGCCCGGTAGACGGGCGAGCGCTCGTACAGCTCGCGGCCCATGCCGGCCCGTTGCGCGCCCTGTCCGGTGAACAGGAACGCCGTGGCGCCCCGGCCCGTCCCGTTGCCCTGGATCACGCCCGGTCCACCGGACGTTCCCGTCGCGAGGGAGTCGAGGCCCCGCAGGAGGGTCTCCCGGTCGGCGCCGAGCACGACGGCCCGCTGGTCCAGTCGGGCGCGCCGGGTGGCGAGGGTGCCCGCGAGGTCGACGAGGTCGACGTCCGGGTGTTCGGCCAGGTGGGTGCGCAGCTGCGCGGCCCGCGTCCGCAGGGCCTGCTCGTCGCGGGCCGACACGACCAGCGGCACCATCGGGTGGCCGGCGTCGGCCGGGTCGCGCGGGGCGCCCGGGGCGGAGAGCACGGCCGGGGTCCGGGTGGGAACCGGGAGGTCCTCCGCCTGTTCCAGGATCACGTGGGCGTTGGTGCCACTGATCCCGAACGCGGACACGGCGGCCCGCCGCGGCCGGTCACGGTCCGGCCAGTCCTGCCGTTCGGCGAGCAGCTCGACCTGGCCCGCGGACCAGTCCACGTGGGGCGAGGGCTCGCCGAGGTGCAGGGTGCGCGGCTGGATGCCGTGGCGCATCGCCTGGATCACCTTGATCACCCCGCCGACGCCGGCGGCGGCCTGGGCGTGTCCGAGGTTCGACTTCAGGGAACCGAGACGGACGGGTTCCTCGCGGTCCTGCCCGTAGGTGGCCAGCAGGGCCTGTGCCTCGATCGGGTCACCGAGCCGGGTGCCGGTGCCGTGCGCCTCGACGAGGTCCACGTCCGCGGCGGACAGACCCGCGTCGGCGAGGGCGGAGCGGATCACCCGTTCCTGGGAGGGCCCGTTCGGCGCGGTCAGTCCGTTGGAGGCGCCGTCGGAGTTCACGGCGGAGCCACGCAGTACCGCCAGCACCTGGTGCCCGTTGCGGCGGGCGTCCTCGAGCCGTTCCACCAGCAGCAGCCCGACCCCTTCCGACCAGCCCGTTCCGTCGGCGTCGGCGGAGAAGGATTTGCACCGGCCGTCCACGGACAGCCCGTTCTGCCGGGAGAACTCCACGAACGTGCTGGGTCCGGACATCACCGTGACGCCGCCCGCCAGCGCCAGGTCCACCTCGCCCGAGCGCAGCGCGTTCGCGGCCAGGTGCAGGGCGACCAGCGACGAGGAGCACGCGGTGTCCACGGTGAGGGCCGGCCCCTCCAGCCCGTAGGTGTAGGCCAGCCGCCCGGAGACCACGCTGGAGGTGTTGCCCGTCAGCAGGAAGCCCTCCACTTCTCGCGGGGTGACCGGGAGCCGTGAGGCGTAGTCGTCGTACATCACGCCGGTGAACACCCCGGTCCGGCTGCCGCGCAGGCCGGCCGGGTCGATCCCGGCGTCCTCGAAGGTCTCCCAGGCCGTTTCCAGCAGCAGCCGCTGCTGCGGGTCGGTGGCCAACGCCTCCCTCGGCGACATGTCGAAGAACGCCGCGTCGAACAGGTCCGCGTCGTGCAGGAATCCGCCGTGCCGGGTGTAGCTGGTGCCGAGGTGGTCCGGATCGGGGTGGTACAGGCTGCCCAGGTCCCATCCCCGGTTGGTCGGGAACTCGGAGATCACGTCCCGTCCGTCCAGCACGAGCCGCCACAGGTCGTCGGCCGAGCGGACCCCGCCGGGGAACCGGCAGGCCATGCCGACGATCGCGATGGCTTCGTCGGTCCGGCTCTTCCTCCTGCCCCGCCGCCCACCGGCGCTCTGCTGGGCCGGGTCCTTGTCCGAGTCCTCGGCCAGGAAGGCGGCCAGTGCCTGCGGTGTGGGGTGGTCGAAGACCAGGGTGGCCGGGAGCGGGCGCCCGGTGGCCGCGGTCAGCCGGTTGCGCAGGTCCACGCCGGCCAGCGAGTCGAAGCCCTGTTCCCGGAAGGCCTTGCTCAGGTCGAGCGTGTTCGGGTTGGGCAGCCCGAGCGCCGCGGCCGCGGTCGCCCGTACGAGGTCCTGGGCGTCCTTCGCGCTCAGTACCTGCCCCGCCCGCCCGGCCGGCCTGGTCCCGGCCGGCTTGGCGCGCCGCCTGACCAGGGACCGGAGAACGGCCGGGACGGGGTCGGCGCCGGAGAGCCGGGACGGCCGCAGGACCGCGGGGACCGGCAACGCCGCGTCCCCGGCCATCGCCCGGTCGAACAGGCCGAGTCCCTGCGCGGCGGTCAGCGGCGCCACCCCGGAGCGGGTCCAGCGGTTGATGTCCGCCTCGTCGAGGCCCTGGCCCATGCCTTCCTGCCACAGCCCCCAGGCCAGTGACGTCCCGGCCAGTCCGAGGGCACGGCGGTGTGCGGCCAGCGCGTCCAGGTAGGTGTTGGCGGCGGCGTAGTTGGCCTGGCCGGCCGTGCCGAGCAGACCGGAGATCGAGGAGAACAGCACGAAGGCGCTGAGCCCGCGGTCCGCGGTCAGTTCGTGCAGGTGCCGGGCGGCGTCGGCCTTGACCGCCATGACGGTGTCGATGCGATCCGCGGTCAGTGCCGTGATCGTGCTGTCGTCGAGCACCCCGGCGGTGTGGATCACCGCGGTCAGGGGTGCGTCGGCCGGTACCGCGTCGATCAGCCCGGCCAGTGCCGTACGGTCCGTCACGTCGAGGGCGACCACGCGTGCGCCGTCCAGTTCCGCGGTCAGCTCGGCGGCGCCGGGTGCGTCCGGACCGCGGCGGCTGACCAGCAGCAGGTTGCGCACACCGTGCTCGTGGTGGAGGTGCCTGGCGATCAGCGCGCCCAGGCCGCCGGTGCCGCCGGTGATCAGGACCGTGCCGTCGGGGTTCCACCCGAACCCGGGACCGGCGCCCGCGGGGGCGGTGGCGCCTGGGCCGGTGGCGCCTGGGCCGGCCGTTTCGGTGACCGGGGCGACCCTGGTCAGCCGGGGTACCAGCACCTCGCCGTCGCGCAGGGCGATCTGGGGCTCCCCGGTCCGTACCGCCGCGCCGATCGCGGCCGTCACGTCGGCCGGTGCGGCTCCCGTGGTGTCGGCGAAGTCCACCACGACGACGTGGTCGGGGTACTCGCTCTGGGCCGTTCGTACGAGGCCCCACACCGCGGCCGCGGGCAGATCCGTGACCGGTTCCTCCGGCCGTACGGCCACCGCGCTGCGGGTGACGAGCACCAGCCGCTCGTCCGGTCCGTGCCCGGCTGCCACCCAGGCCTGGATCTCCCCCAGGGCACGGGCGACGGCGGTCGCCGGATCGCCGGCCGGGGCGACCTCGACGACGGTGGGGTCGAGGTCGGGGGCGTCACCGGCGGCGGTGCCGCGGCCCGCGGTGTCCCGGACCTGCCAGGTCAGTTCGTACATCGGGACGGCGTCGTCGCGGGCCGCGGCCCGGAAGGCCAGCCCGTCGACGGTGGCAACCGGGGCACCCGCCGCGTCGGCGAGCAGCAGTTCGTAGGTGTCACCGCCGGTCGGGGTGATCCGGGCACGGAACTCGGTTCCCCCGGTGACGGCGGAGTGCGGTCGTACCCCGCTCCAGGCGAACGGGAGGCGTGTTCCCGCCCCGCCGTCGACCAGACCCAGGACGATCGGGTGCAGTACGGCGTCCAGCAGCGCCGGGTCCAGGAGGAACCCGGATTCCGAACGGAGGTGGCCGTCCGGGAACCGGACCTCGGCGTACACGGTGTCACCGTCGCGGTACACCGACCGCAGTCCACGGAACAGGCCGGTGTAGTCGTAGCCCCGTTCGGCGAGGCGTTCGTAGGCGTCCTCGACCGGCACCGGGTCGCCTGCGGGGGGCCATTCCAGCCGGTCGTCCGGGTCGGACCCCGCGCCGGAGCCGGCGGCCGCGAGCAGTCCGGACGCGTGCCGGGTCCACTCGTGTTCCCCGTCCCGGCGGGAGTGGATCACCACCTGCCGGTCGTCCACGGTGACCTGGATCTGCACCGGGCCGGGCCCGGACCGTCCCTCGGCGGGGAGTGCGAGCGGGCTCTCCAGTGTCAGGTCCGCCACTTCGGGCAGGCCCACCCGTTGTCCGGCGAACAGCGCCAGTTCCAGGAAGGCCGTCCCGGGCAGCAGGGTCGATCCGTTGATCACGTGCCCGGAGAGCCACGGGTACTCGGCCAGCGAAAGGGTGCCCGCCAGTACCACTTCGTCCCGGTCGACCAGCTCCACCACCGAGTCGAGCAGCGGATGCCCCGAGGCGCCGCGCGCCGAACGCGGGGGCAGCCAGTACCGGTCCCGGCGGAAGGGGTGGGTGGGTTCCTCGCCGTTCAGCCTGGCCAGACCCGAGACGAAGACGTCCGTCTCGGACCCGGTGGACCGGCCGAGCGGGACGGCCCTGGTGATTCCGGCGGACCTGATCAGCGGGGTCAGCGCGGCCGACGGCCCGGCCTCGGCGAACACCGCGGCGCCCGCTTCGCGCAGGGCCGACACGGCGTCATGGAACCGGACGGTGCCGCGGATCTGGGTGACCCAGTGGTCGGCGTACCCGGTGACGTCGGTGGGCAGTAACCGCCCGGTCACCGTGGAGACGACGGGGATCCGCGGCGGCCGGTACCCGATGGAGCCGGCCACTTCCCGGAACTCGTCGAGCACCTCGTCCATGTGCGGGGAGTGGAAGGCATGGCTGACGCTCAGCCGGGTGATCCGGCGGCCACGCTCCCGCCAGCCGGCGGCCACCCTCCCGGTGGCCTCGTCGTCCCCGGCGATCACCACGGACACCGGTCCGTTCACCGCGGCCACCACGACGCCGTCGACCAGGGTTCCGGCGATCTCGGCCTCGGTGGCCTCCACGGCGATCATCGCTCCGCCGGACCGGGCCCGCTGCATCAGCCGGCCCCGGGCGGCGACCAGTCGGGCCGCGTCCGGCAGCGAGAACACCCCGGCCACGTAGGCGGCGGCCAGTTCGCCGATGGAGTGCCCGGCCAGCAGGTCGGGGACGAGCCCGTGCTGGGCGGCCAGCTCGGCGAGCGCCACCTCGAAGGCGAACAGCGCCGGCTGGGTGTAGCGGGTCTGGTTCAGTTCCGCACCGGCTCCGGGTCCGGTGTCGAACATCAGCTCCTTCAACGGCCGGTCCAGGTGGGGAGCGAACGCGTCGCACACCTCGTCGAGGGTCCGCGCGAACACCGGGTACCGCGCGTAGAGCTCTCGCCCCATCCCCGGCCGCTGCGCCCCCTGGCCGGTGAACACCAGCGCCGTCGGGGCCTTTTCCCCCTGTTCGAGAATGACATGGGCGTTGGTGCCACTGATCCCGAACGCGGACACGCCGGCGCGCAGGGGCCGGCCGGCCCTCTCCCACTGCCTGGTCCGCGTGAGCACCTCGACCTGTCCGGACGTCCAGTCCACCCGGGGTGTCGGGGTGTCGGCGTGCAGGGTGCGCGGCAGCACCTCGTGCCGCATGGCCTGCACGACCTTGATCACGCCGGCGACTCCGGCCGCAGCCTGGGCGTGGCCGATGTTGGACTTCAGCGAACCCAGGTACAGCGGGTTGTCCCGGTCCTGCCCGTACGTGGCGAGGATCGCCTCCGCCTCGATCGGGTCGCCGAGCGAGGTGCCGGTGCCGTGCGCTTCCAGCAGGTCCACGTCGGAGGTGGTCAGGTCGGCATCGGCCAGCGCGGTGTTGATGAGCCGCTGCTGGGACAGACCGCTCGGCGCGGTCAGACCGTTGGAGGCGCCGTCGGAGTTGATGGCACTGCCCCGGATGACGGCGAGCACCGGGTGACCGTCGCGCCGGGCGTCCGCCAGGCGTTCGAGCACCAGCATGCCTACGCCCTCGGCCCAGCCGGTGCCGTCGGCGTCGGCCGAGAACGGCTTGCACCGCCCGTCGTCGGCCAACCCGTGCTGCCTGGAGAACTCCTCGAACATGCCCGGGGTGGCCATCACGGTCACGCCGCCGGCGACCGCCGCCGACGCGTCCCCGTCGCGCAGTGCGCGAACCGCCAGGTGCAGCGCGACCAGCGAGGACGAGCAAGCCGTGTCGACGGTGAGCGTCGGCCCAACGAAGCCGAACTGGTAGGCGATCCGGCCCGACAGCACGCTGGTCGTGGTCCCGGTGAGCACGTAGCCCTTGACCTCGTCGCCCGCCTCGTGCATCCGCGGGCCGTAGTCGGAGGCGGTGCCGCCGACGAACACCCCGGTACGGCTGCCCCGCAGGGACCGCGGGTCGATGCCGGCCCGTTCCAGGGCTTCCCAGGTGGTCTGCAGCAGCAGCCGCTGCTGCGGGTCCATGGCCAGGGCTTCCCTGGGGGAGATCCCGAAGAACGCCGCGTCGAACTCGGCGGCGGTGTCGATGAACCCGCCGACCCGGGAGTAGCCCTCACCGGGCTGCCAGCCCCGGTCGGCCGGGAACGCACCGATCACGTCCCGCTCCTCGGTGACCACGCGCCACAGGTCCTCAGGCGATTCGATCCCGCCCGGGAAACGGCAGGCCATGCCGACGATCGCGATCGCGTCCTCGTCGTGGCCGGAGGGATCTCCCTCGCGCCGGGACGGCCCCGGCGCTCGCGGGTCACTTGCCGCGTCAACCGGTTCGATCCCGGTCCCGGTGAAATAGGTGATCAGGTCCTGGGGCGTCGGGTGGTCGAACAGCAGACCGCTGGAGAGCGAGGTCCCGGTGGCGGCGGACAGGTTCTCGATCAGCTCCACGGTCATCAGCGAGGAGAACCCGAGGTCCCGGAAGTTGGTGTCCAGCACCAGCCCGTCCGGGTCACCGGATCCGAGGGCCTCCGCCACCTGCGTCCTGACCAGGGCGGCCGCGTCGGTTGTGGCCGTCCCGGTGCGGCCCGCGCCCCGGGGGGTCCGGTGTTCGCCGGTCCAGAACCGCTCCCGCTGGAAGGGATAGCCGGGCAGTCGCACCCGCCTGGCCCCCGTGCCCGCGTACGCCGCCGTCCAGTCGACGTCTTCACCGCGGACGTACGCGGCCGCGAGGGCGGCCGGCTCCGACTCATCGTGCCGGCCGGGATCCGCCTCGGACACCACGTTCGGTGCGGGCTCCCCGTTCGCCACCGCGTCGAGCCCGGCGCGCAGGTCCTCGGCGTTCGAAGCCAGCACGACGGCCCGGTGGCGCAATGCCGTCCGGGTCGTCGCCAGCGAGTACCCGAGGTCGTGCGGCGCCGGATCCGCGTCCCGCAGCAGGGCGGCGTGCGCCCGCAGCGCGGCCGGGGTCCGCCCCGAAACCGGGACCGGAACCGGCCGGGCGGCCGGCCCGGCGACGGCCCGGGCGTCGGTGGGCGCGTGGTCGGTGGGCGCGTGCCCGGTGACCGGGGGTTCGCTCAGCACCACGTGCGCGTTCGTACCGCCCATGCCGAACGAGGAGACGCCTGCGATCAGCGGCCGGTCCGGGTGCGGCCAGTCGGAGAGTTCCGTGTTGACCCGCAGTCCGAGTTCCTCGAGGGGGATGTCCGGGTTGGGCGTGTCGAAGTTCAGGCTCGCGGGAAGCTGCCGGTGCCGGATACCGAGCACGGTCTTGAGCAGCCCGGTGATCCCCGCCGCGCCTTCGAGGTGCCCGACGTTGGTCTTCACCGACCCCACCGGCAGCGGGTCCGCCTCCCCGGTGGTGCCGTCGACCCGGCGCCCCGCGAAGACCGCGCCCAGCGCGGCCGCCTCGACCGGGTCGCCGACCGGGGTTCCGGTGCCGTGCAGTTCCACGTACTGCACCTGGTCCGGGGTGATCTCGGCCCGCCGCAGCGCGGCCCGGATCACCCTCTCCTGCGCCCGCGGGTCGGGCACGGTCAGGGCGGGGGTGGCCCCGTCGTTGTTCGCGGCGCTGCCGCGGAGGACCGCGTAGACGTCGTCCCCGTCAGCCAGCGCCGCTGTCAGCGGCTTGAGCACCATGACCACGGCGCCCTCGCCCCGGACGTACCCGTTGGCCCTGGCGTCGAAGACGTAGCTGCGTCCGTCCGGCGAGAGGCCGCCGAACCGCTGCGCCCCCAGTGCCCCCTCCGCGAGGAGGTTGAGGTTCACCCCGGCCACGACGGCGACGGGCGATTCGCCCGATCGTACGCTCTGCGCCGCCAGGTGGACCGCGACCAGCGAGGAGGACTGCGCCGTGTCCACCACGACGCTCGGGCCACGCAGGTCCAGGGCGTAGGAGACCCGGTTGGCGATGATCCCCCGATGCGTACCGGTGTTCGTGTGCTGGGTGATCGCGGCGTCGCCGCCGCTCAGCACCAGGCTGGTGTAGTCCTCGCGCAACGACCCGACGAACACCGAGGCCGCTGAGCCGGCCAGATCGGCGGGTACGATCCCGGCGTCCTCCAGTGCCGTCCAGGTCAGCTCCAGAACGAGCCGCTGCTGCGGGTCCATCGCCGCGGCCTCGCGTGCCGAGATTCCGAAGAATCCGGCGTCGAAGTCCCCGACTCCGTCCAGGAACGCCCCGAACCGGGTACCGCCGTCGAACCGGACCGAATCCGAGATCCCACTCCTCCGGTCACCCGGAATTTCGGTCACCGCATCACGGCCGCCGCTCAAAAGATTCCAGAACTCCGCTATTCCGATCGCCCCGGGCAACCGGCAGGACACTCCGACGATCGCGACCGCCTCGTCACGACTTCCCCCGTAACCGTCATGCCATGTCGTCATCTAAATAGCTCTTTCCTTCATGATTTCAGACAGCCGCAATGCTGTTCGACGCCGGTTCTCTCGTGGACTTCGCGCTAGCTCATCCGCCCGGTTCCTCCGACGGATCCGCCGGCAGCAGTGCGACGCCGTCCTGGTCCCGCAGTACGGCCAGCAGAGCACGCAACGCCGACTCCAGCCGGTCCATCTCGGCGTCGGTGATGTAGACGGACGGCTCCAGCCGCAGCGTGTTCGCGGCGCTGGCGGTCGGGAAGATCCGGATGTCGTGCAGGCGCAGCAGGTACCCGGAAAGGACGTAGCCGAAGAGGCCCGCGCGGGAGTATCCGGCGATGACCTCCGAGGGGGAATCGGACTGGTCGTGGAACTCGAGGCCGATCATCAGGCCCTTTCCACGCACCTCCTTGACGACGGTCCCGAATTCGCCGTGCAGTCTCCGCAGCATCCCGGACAGTCGGTCGCCGCGCTCCGCCGCCCTTCGGTAGACCTCGCCGTTCCCGGCTTCCAGCAGGTCGACCGTGCGGTTGGCGATCCGGGTGGAGAACCCGTCCTTCGCGAAGGTCGAACTGTGCACCAGCTCGAACTCCTTGCGATAGCGCGAGTTGCGCACCAGCGTCAGCGCCGTCTTGGCGACACCACCGCCCAGGCTCTTGGCCAGCGTGTAGTAGTCGCCCTGGAGCCCGAGGTGCGAGCTGGCGAAGAAGGCGCCGGTGCGGCCCATGCCGCTCTGCACCTCGTCGACGATGACCGGGCAGTCGATCGCCGCGCACGCCTCCTGGATCCGCCGCACGGTCTCCCGGTCGAAGGGCCTGATCCCCGCCTCGCCCTGGACCGGCTCGAGGGCGAACCCGCCGATGACCGGCAGGTCGCGCTCGACGACCCGTACCGTCCGGCCGTCGACGACGACGTCGTACAGCGTCCTCCGCTCCGCCTCGATGATCTTGGCCAGGGCATCGGGCTCGTGCACCGGAACGAATCGGCACTGCACGGCCAGCGACCTGAACGGGGTCCGGAAATCGGCATTGTGCGTGAACTGCACGCTGGCGACCAGCTTCCCGTGGAACGAACCCTCCGGGGCCAGGAACACGGGCGGGGCCGCCATGCGCCCGCCGTTGACCGCCCTGACCCCGGCGATCACCTCGTCCGGTCCGGAGCCGCCCGCCAGTCCCGCATCCGCGCTCAGCCGGACATGGACGTCGTCGACGACGATCGAGGCCCCGTCCGAAACGGCCGCGCGGACGTTCTCGATGTTCGCGTCGATTTCCTCCGCCAGCGCGGCCACCTTCATGAGCCGGTCGAATTCGGCGTGCTTGATCGCGATCTCGAACGCCTCGGCGCCACTGTTGGCGAAGACCGCGGAGTACGTGTCCGAGGTGTCGAACTCGCGCTGGAGGACAGCATTGACCTTCTGCGCCAGCTCATTGGCACACGGGTGTTCCGAGAGCTGCGCGTGAATCGGTGTCCCCTGGTCGAACAGGCTCTTCGCGTAGGACACGATGTCAGGATTGTTGTGCCCGATGACCGTCGAGCCGTACCCACCCACCAGGTCGAGCACCGGAACCTCACGGCCGGCGCCGTCACGGTAGAAGAGGGTGTTCCCCTCCGCCCGGAGGTACTGGACGCCCAGTCCGAGCGAGGCGAGCAGACCCCCGATGTAGGGTTCCGCGAGTTCGAGTTCCGCTATTTCCTGGCTCATTTTTGTTTCCGTTCCCCCACATTCGGCGGTCCACGTTATTCGGAAGCATACTGGCCGCCCGTAATCGGCCGCTAATCGGCAAATAAGCCCCCGGTCACCAGAGGGTTTTCCCTGAGGAATGAGTGGCCGATTACTACACCTGGACGGCATTCACGCAACAATGCCGAGGGCCGTGAGCCGAACGAAAAACTTTTCCGGGAAAGGAATGCTGACGTGCACGGTGGCGAGGAGCCGGCCAGTGCCTCTCCCGAGACGACCCTGGGAGCTGAGAGCACGTGAGTAGTGACGAGAACCAACTCCGCCAGTACCTCAAGCGTGCTGTCGCCGACGCCCAGGCCAGCCGCAGACGCCTGCGCGAGGTCGAGGAGAAGGACCGGGAGCCCATCGCGATCATCGGGATGGCGTGCCGTTACCCCGGCGGTGTGGACTCGCCGGAACGGCTGTGGCAGGTGGTGGCCGACGGCGTCGACGCGGTGAGCGCCTTCCCCGAACACCGCGGCTGGCCCCTGGACCGGCTGTACCACCCCGACCCGGAGATCGTCGGCACGTCGTACACCGACCAGGGCGGCTTCCTGCACGACGCCGACCAGTTCGACCCGGAATTCTTCGGCATGTCACCGAGGGAGGCCCTCGCCACCGATCCGCAGCAACGCCTGCTGCTGGAGACGGCGTGGGAGAGCTTCGAGCGGGCCGGCATCACGGCGGACTCGGTCCGCGGGAGCCGCACGGGCGTGTTCGTGGGGACGATGTACCACGACTACGGATCGCGGCCGCAGTTGCCGCCGGAGGACTTCGAGGGCTACCTCTACAGCGGGAGCGCGGGCAGCGTCGCCTCGGGCAGGCTGTCCTACGTCTTCGGCCTGGAGGGACCCGCCGTCACCGTCGACACGGCGTGCTCCTCCTCCCTGGTCGCCGTACACCTCGCGGCCGCCGCGCTGCGCCGCGGGGAGTGCGACCTGGCCCTGGCCGGTGGTGTCACCGTGATGTCAACGCCCCAGGCCTTCATCGAGTTCTCCCGGCTGCGCGGTCTGTCGGCCGACGGCCGGTGCAAGTCCTTCGCCTCCTCCGCCGACGGAACCGGCTGGGCCGAAGGAGCCGGGCTGCTGCTCGTGGAGCGGCTCTCCGACGCCCGGCGCAACGGCCACAAGGTGCTCGCCGTGGTCAACGGGTCGGCGATCAACCAGGACGGCGCCAGCAACGGGCTCAGCGCGCCCAACGGCCCCGCCCAGGAACGGGTGATCCGCCAGGCACTGGCCAGCGCGGGACTCTCCCCGGCCGACGTGGACCTCGTCGAGGCGCACGGCACCGGAACCCCCCTCGGTGACCCGATCGAGGCCAATGCCCTGCTCGCCACCTACGGCCGGGAACGGGCCGCCGACCAGCCCCTGTGGCTGGGGTCGCTCAAGTCCAACATCGGGCACACCCAGGCCGCGGCCGGGGTCGGCGGCATCATCAAGATGGTCCAGGCGATCCACCACGGCGTCATGCCGCAGACCCTGCACGCCGACGAGCCGACCCCGCACGTCGACTGGGACACCGGGGCACTGAACCTGCTCACCGAGCGGCGGGACTGGCCGGCACTGGACAGGCCGCGGCGAGCCGCAGTGTCCTCGTTCGGGTTCAGCGGGACCAACGCGCACATCATCATCGAGCAGGCACCGCAGCCGGCCCCGGCGGAGCCCGCCCCGGCTCCGGCACCCCCCGTCGCGCCGCCGGCGTTGCCGTACGTACTGTCGGCCAAGTCCCCCCAGGCGCTGCGCGTTCAGGCGGAGGGCATCGCCGCGCTCCTCGCCGGAGATCCCGGCCTCGACCCCCTCGACCTGGCCTACTCGCTGGCCACCACCCGTTCGGCACTCCGCCAGCGCGCCGTGGTGGTCGCGGCCGACCGCGAAGAGCTGATCGGCGCACTCGCCTCCCTGGCGGAGGAGGAGGGCGGCCACGCGATCCTCGGCGCGAAGGACGAGGGCCGGATCGCGTTCATGTTCACCGGTGGAGGTGCGCAGCGCGTCGGGATGGCCCGTGAACTGGTCGCGACCTTCCCGGCGTTCGCCGCGGCGTTCGACGAGGTCTGCGACGCGCTGGACGAGCACCTGCCCCGTCCGCTGCGCGAGGTGATCGAGTCGGGCGACGAGCTGGACCAGATCGACTACACCCTCGCCGGCCTCTTCGCGGTCGGGGTGGCGCTGTTCCGCCTCCTCGAGACCTGGGGGGTGCACCCGGATTACCTGGTGGGCCACTCGACGGGCGAGCTGATCGCCGCGCACCTCGCGGGCGTGCTCTCGCTGCCCGACGCCGCGGTGCTGGTCACCGCACGCGGCCGGCTGATGCGGGCGCTGCCGGAGGGCGGCGCCATGGTCGCCGTCGAGGCCACCGAGGAGGAGGTGCTCGGGACCCTCACCGGCACCGACCGGGCGGTGATCGCCACGATCAACAGCCCCAACGCGGTGGTGATCTCGGGCGACGCGGAGCCCGTCCACGCCGTCGCGGAGATCTGGAAGGCCCGGGGCCGGTCCACCAAGGTGCTGCCGATCAGCCATGCGTCCCACTCCCCCCGCATGGACCCGATGCTCGAGGAGTTCCGCTCGATCGCCAAGGAACTGACCTTCCACCGGCCGAAGTTCGGCATCGTTTCCACGATGACCGGAAAGGTGGAGCCCGGGGACGGCTGGGCCTCGGCCGACTACTGGGTGGACCAGATCCGCAATCCGGTGCGCTTCCTCGACGCGGTGCGCACCCTGGAGGCGGAAGGTGTGACCACGCTGCTGGAGCTGGGCCCCGACGGGGTCCTCTCGGCGATGGCGGCCGCCAGTGCCGAACAGGCCGTCTCGATCGCCTCGATGCGCAAGCGCAAGCCGGAACCGCGCACCCTGGTCCACGCGCTCGGCGTGCTGCACGCCCGAGGGGTGCCCGTCGACTGGCCGGCCTTCTTCGCCGGGACCGGTGCGCGCACCGCCGACCTGCCCACCTACCCCTTCCAGCGCGAACGGTTCTGGCTGGAACCCCTCGCGATCGCCGGACCGGACCGGGAACCCGACGGGGCGGATCCGGTACGGGCACTGCATCAGGTCAGCTGGATCCCGGAGGCCGTCCGGCCGTCGGCCCGCACGGCGGCCTGGGCCCGGCTCGGCCGGTTCCCCGGCGCGGCGACCGAGCTCCCGTCGTACGAAGACCTGCCGGCCTTCGGGCAAGCACTCGAGTCCGGGCTCGCGGTCCAGGCCCTGCTCGTCGTGCTGGAGACGGCCGGCGCCCCGGAGCGGCCGGCCCAGCGTGCGCTGAGCCTGCTCCAGGAGTGGCTGGCCGACGACCGGTTCGACGGCCTCCGCCTGGTCCTCGTCACCAGGGGGGCCGTCGCCACCACGGACACCGAGGCTCCCGATCCGGAAGCCGCCGCGGTGTGGGGGCTGGTGCGGTCCGCGCAGTCGGAGGCACCCGACCGGATCGTACTCGTCGACGTGGACGCCGACGCGGACGGGAACGCGGACGCGGACGCGGAGCTCGTCCCCCCGTCCCTGCTGACCTTCCTGCTGTCCGCCGACGAACCCCAGGCCGCCGTCCGGGCGGGACGGCTCCGGCTCCCCCGGCTGAACCGGATCCGCTCCTCCGCGGTGCGCAAGGGACCCGACGGCCCGGTGTGGACCCCCGGAGGCACGGTCCTGATCACCGGCGGCACCGGGGTGCTCGGCGCGGCCGTCGCCCGCCACCTGGTCACCGAGCACGGCGTCACGCACCTGCTGCTGGCCGGCCGCACGGGCCCGCGGGCGGCGGGAGCCGAGCTCCTGCGGACCGAGCTGACCGGGCTCGGCGCGACGGTGCGCATCGCGGCCTGCGACGTCTCGGACCGGGAGGCCCTCGCCGGGCTGCTCGGCGAGATCCCGGCCGACCGGCCGCTGAGCGCGATCGTCCACGCGGCGGGCGTACTGGACAACGGACTGCTCCCGGCGATGACTCCGCACCAGCTGGAATCCGTACTGCGCCCCAAGGCGGACGCGGCCCGGCACCTGCACGAGCTGACGCTCGACGCGGACCTGTCGGCCTTCGTGCTGTTCTCCTCGACCGTCGGGCTCTTCGGGGGACCCGGTCAGGCGAACTACGCCGCCGCCAGCGCGTTCCTCGACGGGCTGGCCGAGCGGCGGCGCGCGCACGGACTGCCCGCGACCTCGCTCGCCTGGGGACTGTGGGACGTCGACGGCGGCATCAACGCGGGACTGGGCGAGCTGGACCGCGCCCGGTTCGCCAGGGACGGCTTCGTCCCGATCGGCGCGGAGGAAGGACTGGCGGTGTTCGACGCCGCGACGTCCGTGGACCGGCCCGCGGTGACCATCACGGCGTTCGACCAGGAGGCGCTGCGGGCGCTCGACCGGGTCTCCCCGCTGCTGCGGGCGCTGGTCCCCGCGTCGGCGGCGCGTCCCGCCGGGCACGGCACCGAGGTGTCGTTGTCGCAGCGGATGTCCGAGATGGCCGCTCCCGAGCGCGCGGAGTTCGTCCTCGAGCTGGTCCGCGGCCGGGTGGCCGCGGTACTCGGCCGCAGCGATCCGGCCGCCATCGACCCCGAACAGCCCTTCCGGGAGCTCGGTTTCGACTCGCTCACCGCTGTGGAGATGCGCAACAGGCTGAGCACGGTCAGCGGTGTCCCCCTGCCCGCCACCGCGGTGTTCGACCATCCCACTCCGTCGAAGCTGGCGGCGTTCCTGCTCAGCCGGATCGCGTCCGACGCCACGGCTCCCCCGCGATCGGCCGCCCTGGCCGCGCTGGACGAGCTGGAGGAGGTGCTCACGGCAGGGGCCGGCACCGGGGACGACGACCGCGGCGCCGTCACCGTCCGGCTGCAGACCCTCCTGTCCCGGTGGCTGGAGGCCGGCGCGGCACCGGGGGACGGAGCCGATGCCGACCCGGCCGACCCCCTCGAATCGGCGTCGACCGCCGAACTGCTCGAGTTCATCGACAACGAGCTCGGTCGCGCCCAGAACTGATCCCCGCCCGACGTCAAGAACAGGTGAGACATCCCCATGGCGGATGAGAAGAAGCTTGCGGAGTATCTGAAATGGGTTACCGCCGACTTGAAGAAGGCCCGGCAACGCATCGCGGAACTGGAGTCCGGCCGAACGGAGCCGGTCGCGATCGTGGGCATGGCCTGCCGCTACCCGGGCGGCGTGCGATCGGCGGACGACCTGTGGCGGCTCGTCGTGGACGGACGCGACGCCATCACGGAGTTCCCCGCCGACCGCGGCTGGGACGTCGACTCGCTCTACGACCCCGACCCGGACGTACCGGGTACGACCTACACGCGGGAAGGCGGCTTCCTGGACGGAGCGACCGAGTTCGACGCCTCCTTCTTCGGGATATCTCCCCGTGAGGCCCTCGCGATGGACCCCCAGCAGCGGGTCCTGCTGGAGACCGCCTGGGAGACCTTCGAGCACGCGGGCATCGACCCGACCGTCTTGAAGGGCACCGCCGTCGGTGTCTTCGTCGGCGCCGTGGAGCAGTCCTATCTGGGGCTGTCCGGTCCCGAGGAGCTCGAGGGCTACCTGCTGACGAGCAAGCTCGGCAGCGTCGCGTCCGGCCGGATCTCCTACTCCTTCGGCTTCGAGGGTCCCGCCCTCACCGTGGACACGGCGTGCTCCTCGTCCCTGGTGGCGATGCACCTCGCGGCGCAGTCGCTGCGCTCCGGCGAATCGAGTCTCGCGCTCGCCGGCGGCGTGACGATCGGCGGAACCCCCGGCGGGTTCGTCGACTTCTCCCGGCAGCGCGGCCTGGCCCCCGACGGCCGGTGCAAGTCCTTCTCGGCCTCGGCCGACGGCACCAGCTGGTCGGAGGGTGTCGGGCTGCTCCTGCTCGAACGGCTCGGCGACGCCGTACGCAACGGGCACCGGGTGCTGGCCGTCCTGCGTTCCTCGGCGGTCAACTCCGACGGCGCCTCCAACGGACTCACGGCCCCCAGCGGCCCGTCCCAGGAACGGGTGATCCGGACCGCGCTCACCGAAGCGCGGCTGGACGCCTCCGACGTGGACGCCGTCGAGGCGCACGGCACCGGCACCCGGCTCGGAGACCCCATCGAAGCCCAGGCGCTGCTGGCCACGTACGGCGCCGCGCACACCGCGGAACGCCCGCTGCTGCTGGGCTCGTTGAAGTCCAACATCGGGCACTCGGTGGCCGCCGCGGGAGTGGGCGGCGTCATCAAGATGGTCCAGGCGCTGCGGCACGGGGCGCTGCCGCGGACGCTGCACGTCGACGAGCCGACGCCGCTGGTCGACTGGTCGGCGGGAGCGGTCGAACTGCTCACCGAGCAGCGTCCGTGGCCGCGGACGGACCGGCCGCGCCGGGCGGCCGTGTCCGCGTTCGGCGTCAGCGGCACCAACGCCCACGTGATCCTGGAGCAGGCACCCGCGGAGACGAGGGTCGAAGTCCCCGCCTCACCACCCCCGTTCCTGCCGTGGACCCTGTCCGCCAGGACCCAGCGGGCCCTGCGGGCCCAGGCCGGCGGCCTGGCGGCGTTCGCCGGTGCCGATCCCGGGCTGTCCGCCGCGGACATCGCCTACTCGCTGGCGACCACGCGTGCGGATCTGCCGCACCGGACCGTCGTACTCGGCTCCGACCGCGAGTCGTTGCTCGCGTCCCTCGGCGCGTTCGCCGCGGGCGGGCCCCGCACCGCGACCGCCGGAGTGCCGGGGAAGGCCGCGGGCACCGGCACCGGCGCCGGCAAACTGGGGTTCCTCTTCACCGGCCAGGGCGCCCAGCGGGCCGCCATGGGCAGGGAGCTGTACCGGGAATTCCCGGTGTACGCCGAGGCGTTCGACGCGGTCCGCGCCCAGCTCGACCCGTACCTGGACCACCCGTTGCGCGAGGTGCTCGAGGACGAACGGCTGCTGGCCGGGACCGGGTACGCCCAGCCCGCACTGTTCG
Source organism: Streptomyces sp. NBC_00435 (assembly GCF_036014235.1). Classification (GTDB taxonomy): domain Bacteria; phylum Actinomycetota; class Actinomycetes; order Streptomycetales; family Streptomycetaceae; genus Streptomyces. Next base: position 6,283,648 of record NZ_CP107924.1, on the reverse strand, counting down.
CGCTGGAGGTCGCGCTGTTCCGGCTGTTCGAGGCGTGGGGCGTCAGGCCGGACTTTCTCGCCGGTCACTCGATCGGCGAACTGTCCGCCGCACACGTGGCGGGAGTGCTGTCGCTGCCGGACGCGGCGGCCGTGGTCGCCGCCCGGGGCAGGCTCATGCAGGCACTCCCGGAGGGGGGTGCGATGGCGGCCCTGCAGGCCACGGAGGAGGAGATCGCACCACTGCTGGCGCGGTCGGGCGGCACCGTGGCGGTCGCCGCGGTCAACGGTCCGTTGGCCACGGTGGTGTCCGGACACCGGGACGCCGTCGAGGAGGTCACCGCGACCGTACGGTCCTGGGGGCGCCGCACCAAGCCGCTGACGGTCAGCCACGCCTTCCACTCGCCCCTCATGGATCCGATGCTCGAGGAGTTCGGCCGGGTCCTGCGCAAGGTCACCCTGAACGCGCCGGACATCCCCGTCGTGTCGACGGTCACCGGCCGGATCGCCACCGCGGAGCAGCTCCGCGACCCGGAGTACTGGACCGATCAGGTGAGGCGGCCGGTCCGTTTCCTCGACGCGACCCGCACCCTCGCCGACCAGAACGTGACCGTCACCCTGGAACTGGGTCCGGCCGGAGTCCTCTCCGCCCTGGTCGCCGAGAACGCGCCGATCACCCCGGTGGCCGCGGTGCGCACCGGCCGGACCGAGACGCACGACGTGGTCGCGGCGTTGGGCGGGCTCTGGACCGCGGGGACACCCGTGGACTGGCCGGCCTTCTTCGCCGGAGCCGGCGCACGGCGGGTGGAACTGCCGAGCTACCCGTTCGAGCGGGAGCGGTACTGGCTGGAGTCCCCGGCGGGGCCGGCCGTACCGCCGGCGGCCGCCGTACGCACCCCGCGGGATGCGCTGCTGCGGGTCGACTGGACCCCGTACGACCCGGCCGGCCGGCCCGGTCCCCCGGACCTGGCCGTGCTGCGCCTGGGCGGGAGCGACGTCCCCGGCCTGCCGGAGCTCCCCGCCGGGGACCGGTTCGACGACGTGGCGGACGCGCTGGCCGCCCTGCGGTCGGGGGCGTCCTTCGGCGCCCTGCTCGTCCCCGCCCTGTTCTCCTCCGGCGGTGACGTTCCCCGGCGTGCCGAGGAAGCCGCGCAGGAGGTGCTGACACTGGTCCAGTCCTGGCTGGCGGACGACCGGACCGCCGATGTCCCGCTGGTCGTGCTGACCCGGGGGGCCGTGTCCACCGGCCGCGGCGGCGTGGACGCCTCGGACCTCGTGGCCGCTCCCCTCTGGGGACTGCTGCGTTCGGCGCAGTCGGAGGCGCCCGACCGGATCGTACTGATCGACGTGGACGGGGAGCCCGCATCGACGGCGGCCCTGTCCCCGGTGCTGGGGTCCGGACAGCCGCAGGCCGCCGTCCGCTCGGGCCAGGTGCTCCTGCCCGGCCTGGCCGAGGTGCCCGGGGACGACGCTCCCCCGGCCCGTGTTCCGTGGCGCCGCGATGGCACCGTACTGATCACGGGCGGGACCGGGGCGCTCGGCGGGCTGTTCGCCCGTCACCTGGTCCGCACGCACGGCGTGACCCGGCTGCTGCTCGTCAGCCGGCGGGGGCCGGCGGCCGACGGCGCGGCGGAGCTGGCCGGTGAACTCACCGGACTCGGCGCCGAGGTGCGGGTCGTCGCCTGTGACCTCGCCGATCGCGAGGCGCTCTCCGCACTGCTGGACACCATCCCGGCAGACCGCCCGCTCACCGGTGTCGTGCACGCCGCCGGGGTGCTCGACGACGGCATGTTCGCCGACCTGACCCCGGACCGGCTGGCCGCCGTCCTGCGGTCCAAGGCGCACGCCGCGTGGAACCTGCACGAGCTCACCCTCGGCCGCGAGCTCGACTCCTTCGTCCTGTTCTCGTCCATCGCGGGTGTCATCGGCGGCTCCGGCCAGGCCAACTACGCCGCGGCCAACACCTTCCTCGACGTACTGGCCGGCCACCGCGCCGGACTCGGACTGCCCGCGACCTCGCTGGCCTGGGGGCTGTGGGCGTACGAGGGCGGGATGAGCGGGCACCTGACCGGGGCCGATCTCAAGCGGATCGCCCGCTCCGGCCTGCTCCCCATCACCGCGGAGACCGGACCGCAGATGCTGGACCTCGCGCTCGGGGCCGGCGGTCCCGCGCTGGTGGTCACCCCGGTCGACCTGACCGCGCTCCGCTCCCACGCCGGTCGGGCGCCGTTGCTGCTGCGCCGGCTGATCCCGGCCGCCGCCGACGGCGCCGCGGGAGCCTGCGGGGACGATTCCCCGCTCCTGTCCGAGCAGCTGGCGGGGCTGGCGGCCGCACGGCAGCGCGAGGTCGTGGCGGAGTTCGTCCGCCGGGAGGTGGCGCTGGTGCTCGGCCATCCCTCGCCGGACGCGATCGACGGGCAGCAGCTCTTCTCCGGGCTCGGCTTCGACTCGCTCCTCTCGGTGGAGCTGCGCAACCGGCTCGCCGACGCCACCGGCCTGAAGCTGCCGCCTTCGCTCGTCTTCGAGCACCCCACGCCGGACGGTCTGGTGGAGCACCTGTGCGCCGTACTGGTCACCCCGGGCGGTACGGGCCCCGCGGCCGGGGCCGGTGCGGCCCCGGCGGCCGGCGGGGTGGACTTCGCCGCCGACGTCCGCCTCGACGAGGACATCCGCCCGACCGGTGAGGTCGTCCGGGTCGCCGCCGAGCCCGCCGAGATCCTGCTGACCGGCGCCACCGGATTCCTCGGAGCGTTCCTGCTGCGCGACCTGATGCGGTCGACCACGGCCAGGGTGCACTGCCTGGTACGGGGGGCCGACCAGGCCGACGCACTGCGCCGGCTGCGGGAGAACCTGGCGTGGTACCAGGTCGGGGAGGAGGTCGACCCGGCCCGGATCTCCGTGGTCGTCGGGGACCTGGGCGCCGTGCGCCTGGGCCTGACCGAGGCCGAGTTCGACGACCTCGCCCGCCGCGTCGACGTGGTGTACCACGCCGGCGCGACCGTCAGTTGGCTGCGGCCCTACACCGAACTCGCGTCGGCGAACGTGGGCGGTACCCGGGAGATCCTGCGGCTCGCGGCGGCGCACCGGACGGTGCCGGTGCACTACGTGTCGACGACCGGCGTGTTCCCCGCACCCGGCCCCGGCGCCGCCCCGGCCACCGTGACCGACCCGACCGGGCCCGGGGAGCTGCTGCACAACGGCTACCTGCAGAGCAAGTGGGTGGCCGAGCAGACCATCGCGCTCGGCAGGAGCCGGGGGCTGCCCGTCTCGGTCTACCGCGTGGACGTCGTGTGCGGCGACCGGGAGACGGGCGCCTGCCAGACCAGGGACTTCATCTGGTTGAGTCTCAAGGGGCTGCTGGAGACCGGAGCGGTGCCCGAGAGCCTGGCGGGTGTCGTCCACATGGTTCCGGTGGACTACGTCAGCGGGGCGATCGTGGCCCTGTCGGCGCGGCAGGACACCGCGAGCCGGACCTTCCACCTCTACAACCGGCAGGACCAGACGTTCACGGAGTTCGTCGGTCACCTCAGGTCGTTCGGGTACCAGCTGCCCGAGCTCGACTGGAACGCGTGGTCGGCCAGGGTCCGCTCGGACCGCAAGAACGCCGTCGTCCCGCTGCTGGATTCGTTCGAGGGAATGAACTCCGGCCATGGAACGGCCACTTATCCGCCGATTGACGTATCGGACACCGAATTCGCGCTGCGGGACACCGGAATTGAATGCCCGCCGGTCGACCGGGACCTGTTCGAGAAGTATGTGAATTTCTTCGTCCGCGCGGGGTACTTCCCGCCCTCGTAACCACGTGATCGCACTCGTCGACGAGCAGGCCGGCCCACCGGCCTGCTCGTCGACGTACCCGCCCACCCATGTACCGCGCGACCAACTGGCGATGGATTAAGGCCAGTTGCAAGGATCTCAACCTCTCCGGTGATACAGTCTTCTGCCATGGATAAGAATTCCGTTACCCAGCTGGTCGGAAAGTACATCGCGATCTGGAATGAATCGGACGGTCGGGCCCGACAGGCTTTGGTCGACGAGGTCTTCACCCCGGAGGCCACATACACCGATCCGACCGTAGCCGCCCACGGCGCGGCGGAGATCGGCACGTACATCGCCTCCGCACAGAAGAACTTCACCGGGATGCTCTTCACCTTCGAGAACGTGCTGACCCACCACGACGCCGTCCACTTCTCGTGGCAGGTGGGCCCCCGGGGTGGCGCGCCGGCGGTGAGCGGGTCCGACGTCGCCCTCCTCGAAGGCGGCCGGATCAGCCGGGTGTACGGGTTCTTCAACGGCTTCTGACCCCCGCGGAGGCCGCACGCGCACATGACCGCACCCGTCGGGCCCCGCGCGAGTCGCGGGTACCCGACGGGTGCGGCCGGTCGGAGGAAGAGCGGAGCGGAAGGCGCTCGTGCGGTCCGCGGTCGTCACCGCACGGCTCACCGCGTGAGGTTCTCCAAGGCGTCGAGGTCTTCGGCCTCGTGCGCGTCCGGGCCCCCAGGAGGCGCCGGCGCCCGCAGGGACCCGTAGGTCCCGAGCGCGGCGGCCACCAGGATCAGGGCGGCCGCCCCCAGCGTCGCCCCGTCCGGGTGGATCAGCGACTGGCCCCGCAGCGCCTGCCAGAGCAGCAGGACGAACACGGCGGCGTACACCCCCGAGGCGAGCAGGACCAGGCGCAGCCGCACCCGGTCGTCGGCGAGCCGGGCGAAGCGCGGTGCGAGCAGGGCCAGCAGCAGGACCAGCAGCGGCAGGAGCTGCAGCGCGTGCATGCCGACGAAGTGCGATATCCGCAGGTCGCCGCCGGTCGTCGACCAGCCCGTCAGCGGCATCGAGGGCCCGCCGTCCGGCACGCCCACGCTGTGCGCGCCGACCACCGTGGAAACGCCCATCCGCTGCCCCGGCGCGGGCTCCGTCATCAGGAACCCGACGGCCGCCCCGACCAGCGCCTGGACGACGCCGCAACGCACGGCCCAGGCGGAGGCGCGGTCGGTCATCCGGGCCCGGAGCAGGAGGACGGCGACGGCGAACGTGGCGAGCCACAGGGCGATGACCGTGCCGCCCATCACGTTGTACAACGCCTCGTCGAGGGGCGTTTCGTAGTTGAAGTGGCTGCGCTTCCCGCGCATCGCCTGCCCCGCGATGATCACGATCTCGACGAAGCTCGCCACCGCGACCACCGTCCCCGCCCACCAGCCCACACGTCGGCCGCGCGGGAGGAGCGACAGCATCCAGGCCAGGGAGAGGCAGTAGGCCGCGAAGGACACCGAGAACTTGAACGGCTTGAACCAGATCCGCGCACCCCCCAGGACACGGTCGTCGACGACGAGCCCCACCGCGCACACGGCCGCGACCGGGACCATCACGACGCAGAACAGCACCAGCGGCCGATGCCACGACCGCCATGGAGCCGACGGCCGCCGCTCCGACTCAGACGGAACCGATGAAGAAATCATGACCCTCCTCAGATAGGGACAGCAGCCGGGCCGGCGGTGCGCCGGGGCACGAATGGACGCCCTGGCCGAAGGAAATGGGTCCGCCGGCATCGCGATGGATTCCTCGACGCCCGACACGGCGCGACCGGAATACCCGGCGGAACGCGCGGCCGAAAGCGGGAAGGCATTCCCGGGCGGCGCCGTGGAAGCGGAGCGGCCGGCGAACAGGGTGAAGCGGACCGGGTGATCGGATCGCCGGCACGCGGCGGCCCGTACGCTACCGGCGCGTGTTCCCCGTCCCGGTCTCCTACCGGTAATCGCCCGCCCGTGCGCACGGCGCCGGTCCGGTTACCGGGGAGAGACCGCGGCCCTCCGTCCCCCCATCGGGCAGGGGCATCGCCCGGCCCCGTCCCGGCCGACGGCCGCACCGGACCGGCTCCCCCGGCCGGGCGCACCGCACGGCGGTCTTCCCCCGGTAATCAGCCGGCGCGCCGCGGGAATGCACGCGATTACCGGCAGGAGACCGGTCCGGGAGCCCGCGTCGGTAGCGTTCTCACAGACCTTTGCCGGGTTCTCAGGAGAATACGAATGGAGCGGTTAGCCGTGACTCAGGATCAGCACTTGGTGCACTTGGTGAGTGACATCAACAAACACCAGGAGGCATTCGGAGAGGTTTTCAACTCCGGTGACGTGGCCGCGGTCAACGCGATGTACGTTGACGACGCGGTCGGGATTTGGGAGCCGGGAAAGCCGCTCAGCGGCCAGGTCCGCCGCGATTACGTGGCCGAATTCCTGGCGAATCGCAAGCCCTCGGTGGAAGCGACCGTGCGCCAGCAGCTGGTAGTCGGTGACACCGCCATGCTCGTCGTCGAGTGGCAGATGGACACGATCGGCGAGGACGGCAACCCGGAGCCCCTGGAGGGCGTGGCCATCGACGTACTGCGCCGGGGCGAGGACGGCTACTGGCGCTACGTCGTGGACAACCCCTTCGGGGTCAGCGGCCCGTGGGCCGCCGAGGACGAGGGCCCGGCGTAACCGAAGGCTCGAACGGGCGGCGGGGCACGGGCGTCCCGCCGCCACTCGGTCGGACCGAGGAACGATCACCCACACTCGTCGCGGTGGACGCCGCGCGAGGTACAGAGGAGCGCACATGTCCAACCTTTCGGCCCCCCAGTCACCGGTCACCGTCGTCGGTCTGGGGCTGATGGGCCACGCGCTGGCCGCGGCCTTCCTGGCGAAGGGTCACCCGACCACCGTCTGGAACCGCTCGGCCGCCAAGGCCGACGATCTCGTCGCCAACGGCGCCACCCTCGCCGACTCGGTCAAGAGCGCGGTGGAGGCGAGTCCGCTCGTCGTCATCTGCGTCTCCGACTACGAAGCCGTGCACGGGCTGCTGGACCCGGTCGGGTCCTCGCTGGCGGGCCGCACCCTGGTCAACCTGACCACGGCCAGCTCCGCCCAGGCGCGCGAAACCGCCGAGTGGGCCGCCAAGCTCGCCAGTCCCTACCTCGACGGCGCGATCCTGGCCCTTCCCGCGGCCATCGGCACGGCCGACGCCACGGTGCTGTACTCCGGCCCGAAGGCCGCGTTCGAGGCGCACCAGGACACCCTCCAGGTCCTCAGCGAGACCGGAACCGTGTACCTCGACGAGGACCCGAGCCTGTCCGCCCTGTACGACATGTCCGTCCTGAGCATCATGTGGGGCGTCCTGAACAGCTTCCTGCACGGTGCCGCGCTGCTGGGCACCGCGAACGTCAAGGCCACGACCTTCGCGACCCTGGCCAGCACCGCGATCAACGTGACCTCCGAGTACGTCGCCGCGTACGCCCAGCAGATCGACGAGGGCAAGTACCCGGCCGACGACGCCACCATCGCCGTCCACGTGGGCGGCATGGAGCACCTCGTCCACGAGAGCGAGGCGCTCGGCGTCAACACCGAGCTGCCGAACTTCTACCTGGAGATGGCCAAGCGCGCGGTGGCCGACGGCCACGTGGGCGACAGCTACGCGGCGCTGATCAACCAGTTCCGCAAGCGCTCCGCCTGATCCCCTCCCCCCTCCCCCCATGCCGTAGACGCGGGGCCGGGAGTCCGGGCGCAGCGCTTCGCGACCCGGGTTTCCGGCCCTGTTCTTCAGACCAAGATCGGAAAGCCGCATGATATCGAGACGAACCGCGCTCAGGTCGGGCGGTCTGGCCCTCGCCGGCACCGCGCTGGCCGCGGGCCTCCCCGCGGTCGCCGAGGCCACCGAAGGCCCCGCCGACGCCGTCCGCACCTTCGACGCGATCGTCGTCGGGGCCGGACTGGCCGGCCTCACCGCGGCCCGTGAACTGCGCAAGCAGGGCCGCCAGGTGCTCGTGCTCGAGGCACGCAACCGCATCGGCGGGCGCACGTGGACCGACACGTTCAACGGGTACGAGATAGAGCGTGGCGGCGCCTGGGTCGACCCGAGGCAGCCGCACGTCTGGCGCGAACTGTCGCGCTACGCCCTGCCGATCATCGCGGACGCGGGCCCGGAGCGCGTGCTCATGCCGACCCTGACCGGATTCGCGCAGTACGACCCGGTCGAGGCCTACACCCGGCAGGGCGAGCTGTTCACGCCCTTCTTCGACGGCTCCAGGGACTACTTCCCCAGTCCCTACCAGCCCTTCACCCGCGAGGACCTGCTCGCGCCGCTGGACCGGCTGAGCCTGCGCGACCGGCTCGACCAGCTGGCCTACGCGCCCCAGGACGAGATCCGGATGACCAGCACCACCGCGCTCTACGGCTCGCCGACGAAGCGGGGCGCGATGACCCAGCTGGCGCAATGGTGGGCGCTGGCGGGCTGGAACTACGAGGGGTTCTCCGGGGTCAACACCTACCGGATGGGGAACGGCACCGCCTCGCTGGCCAACGCGATCCTCGCCGACGGCAAGCCGCGACTCGTGCTCAATTCGCCGGTCGCCTCGGTCACTCAGGTGAACGGTCGGGTGAAGGTGACGACACGGACGGGGGTGACCTACACCGCGGCCGAGGTGATCATGGCCGTGCCGGTCAACGTATGGAAGAACATCACCTTCAGCCCGGCGCTGCCGGCCGCCAACCGGACGGCGACGACCCAGGGTTACGGCGTACCGCGCCAGAAGAAGCTGTGGCTGGACCTGGCCGACCCGAGCGACCGGTTCATCGCCGAGGCGCCCGAGGGCTACTCCATCACCATCATGGGCCGGATGAACGAGAACGCCCCGGTCGTGGCCTTCAGCGTCAATCCCGCACTCGACGTCACCAGCCACGCGCGGGTCCAGGCCGCGGTGCGCGAGATCATGCCGGGGGCGACCCTGCGCGGCTACACCGTGACGGACTGGGAGGCCGACGAGTTCTCCCTCGGCGGCCCGGCGTTCCGCCAGCCCTTCCAGCTGACCCGGCTGCACCGTGCGATCAGCCGGCCCCTCGGCCAGGTGAAGTTCTGCGGCGACGACCTCGCCCTGGGCTGGGCCGGGTACATGGACGGCGCCATCGAGTCGGGTCTGCGGGTGGCCGGTTCGCCGACGCTGTCACCTTCGCCGCAGGCGCCGAACTCCCGGGGCCTGGTGGGACCGGCGGTCAACCGCCGGACGTACCGCTCCATGATCGGCCTGTGAACAACACGTCAGCGATGGTCCGTTCAGAGGGTAGGCGATGCAAGTGACGAACAACTCCGTGACCGAACCGGTGGATTCGGTGTTCACCTGGTTCCGCGAGATGCACGACCAGAAACCGATCCACCACGACGCCGAGTACGGCTGGCAGCTGTTCGACCACGCCGACATCACGCGGGTCCTCACCGACCCGAAGACGTTCTCCTCGGACACGGTGCGGCTGTACAACGAACCGCAGCCCGATTTCGACCTGTTCCTCATGGGCAACCTGGTGACGAGCGACCAGCCGCACCACCGGAAGCTGCGCCAGGTCATCAACCGCGTGTTCACCCCGCGCGCCGTGAACGGTCTGGCCGACCGGATCGCGCGCATCACCGACTCCCTGCTCGACGACGTGGCCGGGTCGGACACCTTCGACCTGATGAGCACGGTGGCCTACCCGCTGCCGATGATCGTGATCGCCGAGATGCTCGGCCTGCCGCCCGAGGACGTGCCGCTGTACAAGAGCTGGGGCGAAGCCCTCGGCGCGCTCGACGCGGCGACCCCGTCACCGGAGGTGATGGAGAGCGAAATCGCTCCCGCCATCCAGGAGATGAACGCGTACATCCTCAAGCACGTGGCGATGCGCCGGGAGAACCCGGTCGACGACGTGATCAGCGGGCTGGCCAGTTCCACCATCGACGGCGAGCCGCTGCGCGACGGCGACCTGATCGGCCTGATCGGACTCACCATGTTCGCCGGGCACGCCGCCTCCATGGCCATGGTCGGCAACGCCATCCTCACCTTCGACCGGCACCCCGAGGTGTTCGCCGCCGTGCGGGCGGACCGCGATCTCCTGCCCGGTGCCATCGAGGAACTGATGCGCCTGTACCCGCCGTTCTCCAGGATGGCGCGCGTCACCACCGTCGAGACCGAGATCGGCGGCCACCGGATCGGCAAGGACGAGCTGGTGACGCTGTGGGTCGGCGCGGCCAACCGGGACCCGCAACGCTTCCCCGACCCCGACCGCTTCGACATCCACCGCGACACCGGCGGACACCTGGCCTTCGGCCAGGGCATCCACTTCTGCCTCGGTGCTCCGCTGGCCCGGCTCGAGGTCAAGATCGCGCTCAACGCACTGTTCGACCGGTACGAGAAGATCACCGTGGACTACGCGGGCGGGGTGGAGTTCGAAGACCCGATGCAGATCATCTGCCCCAGCCGGCTGCCGATACGGGTGTCCGGCTGAGCCGGCCACCATGAACAGGGGGAACCTCCGATGAACAACGCCCTACCGAATTCAGGTCCAGGCCTCCGCCCTGCCCGGCCCGCCCCGACGGCGGGTGACTGGCTGCGCCGGTTCCACCCGCGTCCGGGCACGCGCCTGGTGTGCTTCCCGCACGCCGGCGGCGCGGCCAGTTTCTTCTTCCCCCTGTCGCAGCGCCTCTCCGGCGCCGACGTGCTGGCCGTGCAGTACCCCGGCCGGCAGGACCGGCGCGGCGAGGCCCTGATCACCGACATCGGCGAACTCGCGGACCACGTCGTCGCGGTCCTGCGGACGCAGGACGCGCCGGCCCCCGTCCTCTTCGGCCACAGCATGGGCGCGGTCGTGGCCTTCGAGGTCGCGCGCCGGCTCGACCGGGCCGGTACGCCGCCGCGGGCACTGATCGCCTCCGGCAGCCGCGCGCCCTCGATCCCGCGGACGGAGGGTGTCCACCTGCGGGACGACGAGGGCATCCTGGCGGCGATCAGGCAGCTCAACGGGACCGACGCGGCACTCCTGGGCAACGAGGAGCTGACCCGGATGATCCTCCCCGCGGTACGCGGCGACTACCGGGCCGTCGAGAGCTACCGGTACGAGCCGGGCCCGCCGCTGTCCTGCCCGGTCGTCTCGTTCATCGGGGACGCGGACCCCATGGTCTCGATCGCCGAGGCGGATGCCTGGCGCGACCACACCGGCGCCGGCTTCGACCTGCACACGTTCCCCGGGGGCCACTTCTACCTGGCCGCCCAGCAGGACGCCGTGCTCGAAGCCCTCTCCGGAACGCTCGCGGCGCTCCGATGACGTACGGGACCGACGGCGGCACCCCGCCCCCGGCCGTGCGGCACTCCGGCGCGGCGGGCGGCGGCAGGCTGATGGCGATCAGCGACCTGCACATCAGGTACGCGGAGAACCGGGAGATCGTCGAGCGGCTCAGGCCCGGGTCCGACGCGGACTGGCTGCTGATCGCCGGTGACATCGGGGAGTTCGCGGCCGATGTCGAATGGGCGCTGCGCGTGCTGAGCGAACGCTTCGCGCAGGTGGTCTGGGCGCCGGGCAACCACGAGCTGTGGACACCGCCCGAGGACCCGGTCCAGCTGCGCGGCGTACGGCGCTACGAGCACCTCGTGGAGATCTGCCGGGGCCTGGGCGTCCTCACGCCCGAGGACCCCTTCCCGGTCTGGGAGGGGCCGGGCGGCCCGTGCGTGATCGCGCCGCTCTTCGTCCTCTACGACTACTCGTTCCGGCCCGCCGGCGCGTACGACAAGGAAGCGGCCCTGGCGCTCGCGGAGAAGGCGGGCGTGGTCTGCACGGACGAGTACTTCCTGCACCCGGACCCCTATCCGACGCGGGACGACTGGTGCCGCGCCCGGCTGGCCTTCACCGAGGCCAGGCTCGCCGCCGTCCCCGCCGAACTGCCGACGGTGCTCGTGAACCACTTCCCGCTGGTGCGCGAGCCCACGCGAGTCCTGCGCCATCCGGAGTTCGCGCTGTGGTGCGGCACGGAGGCGACCGCGGACTGGCCGACCCGGTTCCGGGCCGCATCCGTGGTCTACGGGCACCTCCACATCCCGCGCCTGCTCTCCTGGGAGGGCGTACCGCACCAGGAGGTGTCCCTCGGCTATCCGCGGGAGTGGCGCCGGCGCGCCGCGCCGCCCGGCCGGCCCGTGCAGATCCTGCCACCCGTGCACCAGCGACCGGAGCGACAACCCGCCCCGGTGAGCGGCGAGGACAGGGGCGAGGGGGCGGGGCGCGCGTGATCAGGGAACTGCTGCCCCGCCGGGCCGAGGTGGTGGAGACGTTCGGCGACGCCCCGCTCTCCTCCCTCTTCCCCGAGGAGGCCGCGGTCGTGGCGGGCGCGGTGGACGTCAGGCGTCGGGAGTTCGCCACCGCCAGGGCCTGCGCCCGGGCGGCGCTCGGCCTGCTGGGCGTACCGCCCGCCCCGCTGCTGCCGGGCCCGCACGGTGCCCCGCGGTGGCCGGACGGGATCGTCGGCTCGATGACGCACTGCACCGGCTACCGGGCGGCCGCGGTGGCCCGCTCGTCCGATCTGGTGAGCATCGGACTGGACGCCGAACCCAACGAGCCGCTGCCCAGCGAAGGCGTACTGGGCTACGTGGCGCTGCCCGCCGAGCGCGAGCGGCTGGCCCGCCTGGGCGTCGACCGCCCGGAGATCTGCTGGGACCGCCTCGTCTTCAGCGCCAAGGAGAGCGTCTACAAGGCCTGGTTCCCTCTGACGCACACCTTCCTGGACTTCCTGGAGTGCGAGATCACCGTACGCCCGGACACGGGCACGTTCGGCGCCCGCCTCCTCGTCCCGGGACCGGTCGTCGCCGGAACCAGGCTTCCCGGCTTCGAGGGAACCTGGCGCGTCACCAACGGCCTCGTCCTCACCGCCGTGGCACTTGGCGCGCCCTGAGAACCCGGCACGCCCCCGGACGGGCCCGGCGCGGGGCGACCGCCCGCCCGGCACCCCGCCCCGCGGAGGACGGGGACGACGGCCCGTACGTTGACCGCATGGCGAATATTCGCTTAGCCTTACCTAAGTTGGACCGGGCTGATCAATGCACCCGCGTCCCGACTCGTGCACACACAGGTTGCCGCCAGGGGGAGTTGCCGCTGTGGGACAGGACCCGGGCGGACTCCGGAAGCGGGCCCCCTCCTGCGGGCCGGCCGGGAAGACGCCGGTCCGTGATCACGCTCCGCGGCAACGGATGGACCGCCCGTGCTGTGTTCGAGGCTGACCAACGCGAACATCCTCACCATGGATCCGGACCACCCGGTCGCCCGTGACCTGGGCATCTGGCGGGGCCGGATCGTGGGCCTGGACGAAGCCGTGACCTCGCTCCCGGCCCGCGAGGTCATCGACCTGCAGGGCGCCACCGTGCTGCCCGGGTTCATCGACAGCCATGTCCACCTGGCCTGGACCGGGCTGAAGCGGAGCACCCCGAGCGTCGCCCCGTGCGAGCGGGTCGAGGACGTGCTGGCGGTCGTGGCGCGAGCGGTCTCCCGCAACGGCGCGACCGGCTCCTGGGTCGACGTGATGGGCTACGACCAGCGGGCCCTGGGCCGCCATCTGACCGCCGCCGAACTGGACACGGTCAGCCACGGGCGCAAGGTGTTCCTGATGCACGACTCGGGCCACGGATGCGTCGTCAACAGCGAGGTCCTGGATCTCCTGCCCGCCGGTGTCCCGCACCAGGACGGCTTCCTGGCCGAGGGCGCCATGGCCGCCGCGCGCCGGCTCCGGCTGCCGTACGGGCAGGCCGAACTCGCCGACGCCGTCGAGCGGGCGGCCCGGATCTGTCTCACCGAGGGTGTCACCGCCGTCGCCGAGGCCGGCATCGGTGGCGGCCTGCTCGGCCACAGCCCGGTGGAACTCGGCGCCTACCAACTGCTGCGGGACCAGGGAAGACTGCCCCTGCGGGTCCAGCTCATGGCGGCCGGCGACACGCTGCGCCCGCTCGGCGCACACCCCGAGGACGGCATCCCCCGCGCCCTGGACCTGGGCATGCGCACGGGGTTCGGGGACGACTGGCTGTCGCTGGGCGCGCTCAAGATCTACACCGACGGCGGCATGATGGCCCGCACCGCCGCGCTCACCGCCCCGTACGCGGGCACGGACAACACCGGCCAGCTCCAGGACGACCCCGAGCGCCTCACCCGGCTCATCGTGGACGGCCACCTCGCCGGCTGGCAGCTCGCCGTCCACGCCATCGGCGACCGCGCCGCCGACCTCGCGCTCGACGCGCTGGAACGAGCGCAGCGGCTGAGGCCCCGGCCGGACGCGCGGCACCGGATCGAGCACGCCGGGCTGATCCGCCCCGACCAGCTCCCGCGCTTCGCGCGCCTGGGTGTCAGCGCGGTCGTCCAGCCGGCCTTCCTCCACTCCTTCGGGGACGACTACGCGGACGTGATGGGCGCGCGGCGGTCGGCGTGGATGTACCGGGGCCGGGGCTTCCTGGACCACGGAGTCACGCTCGTGGGCAGCTCGGACCGCCCCGTCACCGACGGGGCGCCCCTGAGGGCGGTCCAGTTCATGGTCGAGCGTGCCTCCGCCTCCGGACGGCCGATCGGGCCGGGCGAGGCGATCACCGTCGAGGAGGCACTGCGTGCCTACACGGTCGCCGGCGCGTACGCCTGCCGGTGGGACGCCAGCGCCGGCAGCCTCGCTCCCGGAAAGCGCGCCGACATGGTCGTGCTGGGAGACGACCCGCGACACGTCGACCCCTCCCGGATCGCCGGCATCGAGGTCGTGGCGACATTCGTAGACGGACACGAAATGACGGACGAAGGAAAGCTGTGAGCAATCAGATGCAGGTCATGGAACAGTTCTCCCCCCTGTGGGAGGCGCCCGCCGCCCCGCCGCGCTGGGTGATCTGGCACGCGGGCGCGGACGAGTCCTTCGTCTTCGACCGGGAGTTCAACATTCCCATCGACGTGGACGACGCGGTCCTCGGTGAGGTCCTGTTCCGGATGCGCGAGGCGGGGGCGCCGGAGAGCGATTCCTACCCCGGTCGGGCCTGCGGGTAGCGGACGCCCCGGGCCGCCGGCGTGGCCGGGGCCACGCCCTGGGCGGCCCGCGCCATCCGCACGAGCCGGCTTGGCTCAACCAGTCAGGTAAGGCTACCCTTACCTCGACCGTTCCGCCGAGGGCCTCCCAGTGATCCAGCGTCCTGGACCCCTTCCGGGAGACCCCCGCATCCGCGCACGGCGGAACCGAGGAAGGAACACCTTGACCACGGCCACGCTGCCCCCTGCCGCCGCGCATGCCATGCTGTCGCCCCGCGCCCCCGCCACCCGGTGGCACGACGGCCCCGAGTTCTCGGTGCGGCCCGCGTTCCGGGACGAAGGCCCCGCGCTCGCCGCCCTCTCCCGACCGTTCGTCCGTGCGGGGGCGCTCCGTGAGCGCCCGCTCCCCCTCTACCTCGCACAGGCATCCGACTTCCTCGTCGCGCAGGCGCCCGACGGAACCCTCGAAGGCTGTGTCGGGCTGCGTGAACACCCCGCCGCCGGCGTGCTGTACAACTTCTGCGTCGCGGCCCATCGGCAGGGCACGGGCATGGGTGCCCGGCTGCTGCACGCGGCCTTCGCGAGGGCGCGCAGCCGCTCGCTGGCGACGCTGTTCACGGCCACCACCGGCAGCGGCCGCCTCTTTCTCCGCCACGGCTTCGTCCCGGCCTGCCCGGGCCTGGCGCCGGCCGCCTGGGCGCAGTCCCTGGACCCCGGCCGCAACGCGCGCGTTCTGTCCCGCGCCCTGTAGACGGCGAGAGGGGCGGGCCCCTGACGGGCCCGCCCCTGCTCGTACGGCCCCTGTGGCACAGCCGGCATCAGGCGCTGGTGCCCGGCGCTCCGCCGTCGCCGTACGAGGCGTCGAGGACCGCGGGCATCGCCGCCAGCAGGGCGTCGGCCTGCTCCTGCGGCAGCGTCAGGGCGGGAACCAGCCGCACGACGCCCGGACCCGCGGCGTTCACGAGGAACCCGGCGTCCTGCGCGGCCCGCTGGACCCGCGCGGCGACCGGCTCGGCGAGGACGATGCCCAGGAGCAGACCGGCGCCCCGCACCTCTCGGACCAACGGGTGCTCCAGGGCGCCGATGCCGGCCCTCAACCGCTCGCCCACCCGCGTGACATGGCCGAGCAGCCCCTCCTTCTCGATGGTCTCCAGGACGGCGAGCCCGGCCGCACACGCGACCGGGTTTCCGCCGAACGTGGATCCGTGCTGACCAGGGGTCAGCAGGTCGGCGGCGGCGCTGAAGGCGACGGTGGCACCGATCGGCAGACCGCCGCCCAGCCCCTTGGCCAGCGTGATCACGTCCGGCTCCACTCCCCGCTCCGCCTGGTGCGCGAACCAGTGTCCGGTGCGGCCGATCCCGGTCTGCACCTCGTCCAGGACGAGCAGGCTGCCCGCGGCCCGGGTGATCTCGCGGGCGGCCCGCAGGTAACCCCCGGGCGCCGGGAGGACCCCGGCCTCGCCCTGCACCGGTTCGAGGACGACCGCCGCCGTGCGCTCCGTGACGGCCGCGCGGAGCGCCGCCGTATCGCCGTAGGGGACGTGCGTGACCTCCGGGGCCAGTGGCAGGAAGGGCTCACGTTTGGAGGGCTGGCCGGTGAGGGCCAGTGCCCCCATGGTGCGCCCGTGGAACCCGCCCTCCGTCGCGACCAGGTGCGGACGTCCGGTCCGGCGGGCGATCTTGAAGGCGGCCTCGACCGCCTCGGTGCCCGAGTTGGCGAAGAACACCCGGCCCGGCCTGCCCAGCAGGGCCAGCAGCCGTTCCGCCAGCTCGACGGGCGGCTGCGAGACGAACAGGTTCGACACGTGGCCGAGCCTGGCGACCTGTTCCTGGACGGCCGAGACCAGGGCCGGGTGGGCGTGCCCGAGGGCGTTGACGGCGATCCCTCCGGTGAAGTCCGTGTACGGGCGGCCGTCCTCGTCCCACACGGTGCTGCCCTCACCCCTGACCAGGGCCAGCGGGGGCGTGCCGTAGGTGTCCATCATCACCGCGCGCCAGCGGTCGGCGAGCGGGGTCGTGCTGGCGGCGGTCACGCGCCGACCTCCTTGCCGCCGGGCCCCGCGGGTCCGGCGCCGTCGTCCGGCACCACCGTGGTGCCGGGTCCGTCCTCGGCGAAGACGCCGCGCAGCAGGGCGTGCGGCACCCGGCCGTCGATGACCTGCGCCTTGGCGACGCCGGCCCGTACGGCGCGCAGGCAGCCCTCCATCTTGGGCAGCATTCCGCTCGCGAGCCCCGGTAGCAGCGCGTCGAGTTCACCGGCCGTCAGGCGGTCGATCACCTCGGTGCTCTGCGGCCAGTCCGCGTACAGCCCCTCGACGTCGGTCATCATCACCAGCCGGTCGGCCCCGAGGGCCACGGCCAGTGCCGACGCCGCGAGGTCGGCGTTGACGTTGTAGACCTGACCGTCCTCGCCGCGCGCGACGGGTGAGACCACGGGGATGCGCCCCTGCTCCAGCAGCGCGCCCAACGTCGCGACGTCCACGGCCACGATGTCGCCGACCAGACCGATGTCCACCGGCCTGCCGTCCACCCAGGCCGGCCGCCGCACGGCGGTCATCGTGTGGGCGTCCTCGCCCGACAGCCCGACGGCGAACGGCCCGTGGGCGTTGATGGCACCGACCAGTTCGCGCTGGACCTGGCCGGTGAGCACCATGCGCACCACGTCCATCGTCTCCTGTGTGGTCACCCGCAGTCCGGCCTCGAAGCGCACCTCCAGGCCGAGCCGTTCGAGCAGTGCGCTGATCTGGGGCCCGCCGCCGTGCACGACGACGGGGCGCAGGCCCGCGTGCCACAGCTCGACCACGTCCTGGGCGAACGTCCGGTGCAGGGACGGGTCCACCATGGCGTTGCCGCCGAACTTGACGACGACCGTCCGGCCCTGGAGTTCCTCCAGCCAGGGCAGGTCCTGGGAAGCCTGCACAGGGGCCGTCGTCTTCGTCCGCGTCATCCCGGCCCCGCTCACGAGCTGTAGGCGCTGTTCTCGTGCACGTACGCGGCCGTCAGGTCGTTGGTCCAGACGACGGCGGAGGAGTCGCCGGAACGCAGGTCCACGGTGATGGTGATCCGGCGGTCCGACAGGTCGACCTTGTCCCGGGGCTCGCCCTCGGCGCCGTCCCGGCACACCCAGACGCCGTTGATGGCCACGTCCAGCCGGTCCGCGTCGAAGACGGCCGAGGTCGTGCCGATCGCGGACAGCACCCGGCCCCAGTTCGGGTCCTCGCCGTGCAGTGCGCACTTGAGGAGGTTGTTGCGGGCGACCGAGCGGCCCACCTCGACGGCGTCCGCCTCAGAGGCCGCGCCGACGACCGCCACCTCGATCTCCTTGGAGGCGCCCTCGGCGTCGGCCACCAGCTGGAGCGCCAGGTCCTGGCACACGGCGTGGACGGCCGCGGTGAGCTCCGCAGGCCCGGGCGTGACGCCCGAGGCACCCGAGGCGAGCAGCAGCACGGTGTCGTTGGTGGACATGCAGCCGTCCGAGTCCACCCGGTCGAACGTGGTGCGCACCGCCTCGCGCAGCGCCGTGTCGAGCACTTCGGCGCTCACGTCGGCGTCCGTGGTCAGGACGACCAGCATGGTGGCGAGGCCCGGGGCGAGCATGCCCGCGCCCTTCGCCATCCCCCCCACCGTCCAGCCCGCGCCGGCGGCCACCGCCGTCTTGTGGACCGAGTCCGTCGTCCTGATCGCGACAGCCGCGTCCTCGCCGCCCTCGGACGAGAGCAGGTCCGCGGCGGCGGCGATGCCGGCCGTCACCCGGTCCATCGGCAGTCGGACGCCGATCAGGCCCGTGGAACACACCGCGACTTCGTCCGCGGCCACGTCCACGGCCCGCGCCGTGCGCTCGGCCATCACCTGCGCGTCCTCGCCGCCGCCCGGCCCCGTGCAGGCGTTCGCACCGCCGGAGTTGAGGACGACGGCGGATATCCGCCCGTCCGCGAGCACACGGCGGGACCAGCGTACGGGCGCGGCCTGCACGCGGTTCGAAGTGAAGACACCGGCGGTGGCCCGCGAGGGCCCCCGGTTCACCACCAGGGCCAGGTCCGGGTCACCGGACTCCTTGAGGCCCGCGGTCACTCCGCTGGCAAGGAATCCCAGGGCGGCGGTCACACTCACGGAGCCACTCCATTCATGGGCAGGCCCAGCCGTTCCGGCAGGCCGAGGGCTATGTTCATGCTTTGCACCGCGCCGCCCGCGGTGCCCTTCGTCAGGTTGTCGATGGCGCTCACGCAGATCAGCCTGCGGGCGTCCGGGTCCACGGCGATCTGCACCTGGGCGGTGTTCGTGCCGAGGACGGCGGCGGTGGAGGGCCACTGGCCGGGCGGCAGCAGCCGTACGAACGGCTCGTCGGCGTACGCGGCCTCGAACACGGCACGCACCTCGTCCTCCGCCGGGATCACGGACGTCGCCCCGGCCGGGCGCAGACGGGCCGAACAGGTGGCGAGGATGCCCCGGGGCATGGGCGCCAGGGTCGGGGTGAAGGAGACCGTCACGTGCTCCCCCGCCACGAGGGACAGGTTCTGGGCCACCTCCGGGGTGTGCCGGTGGCCGCCGCCGACTCCGTACGGGCTCATGGAGCCCATCACTTCGGAGCCGAGGAGGTGCGTCTTGAGCGAGCGTCCGGCTCCGGAGGTTCCGCTGGCGGCGACGATCACGGCCTCGGGCTCGACCAGGCGTGCCGCGTACGCGGGGAACAGCGCCAGGGTGACCGCCGTGGGGTAGCAGCCGGGAACCGCGATCCGGGTGGCGCTCTTCAGCCGGTCCCGGGCCCCGGGCAGTTCGGGCAGGCCGTAGGGCCAGGTCCCGGCATGGGCGGAACCGTAGAACCGCTCCCAGGCGGCCGCGTCCCGCAGCCGGAAGTCCGCGCCGCAGTCCACGACCAGGGTTCCGGGCTCCAACTCCGCGGCCAGGGCCGCCGACTGACCGTGGGGCAGTGCGAGGAACACCACGTCGTGGCCGCGCAGGGAAGCCGCGGAGGTGTCCTGGAGGATCCGGCCGGCGAGCTCCGGCAGCTGCGGCTGTACGGATCCCAGTGGACGCCCCGCGCTGGTGTGCGCGGTCACCGCGCCGATCTCCACGCCGGAATGCGAAGCCAGCAGGCGGAGCAGTTCCCCGCCCGCGTAGCCGCTGGCACCGGCTACCGCGACCCGTACGGTCATGTTCTTCTGTTCTCCGTCTGTTCGTTCGAGTGGCACGCCGGATGACGGCCGGACCGTGACCGGCTCCGGTCAGGCGTCGACGGCCGCCGCGAGGGACCGGGGGCGCAGGTCGGCCCAGCTGGACTCGATGAATGCCAGGCACGCGTCGCGGGTGGACTCCGCGAGGACGACCGTCCATCCTCCGGGCACATCGGCGAAGGAAGGCCAGAGGGAGTGCTGCCCCTCCTCGTTCACCAGGACCAGGAAACGGCCGTCGGCATCGTCGAACGGGTTGGTGCTCATGCTTGGGTTCCTCCTGGGCCCCGGGGGGATCGGCAACTGCCGTCGGACGGGGCGTGCGACGCGCAGCCCGGCAGCGAGCGCCGTCCGTGGGGAAGGTCGATCGGGAATGAGGAGAGCCTAACACTTAGGTTAGGCTCGCCTAAGCATAGAGCTTAACGATTCACCTTCCCCCTCACAAGGAGGCACCGATGCGTGCACTCGAACGGGTCCGGGCCGACGACGGCGCGGAGAGCCCCTTCGTCGCGTTCGACCTGCCCGGCACGCCGGGCACCGAGGAGTTCTGGGCGGCCGCGGCTCCGGCGTCCGTGCCGTGCGGCGACGGCGGTTGGGTCACCCTGTTCCTGTGGCGCGGCTGCCCGGCGGTCGTCGAGTTCGAGAGCTGGTCGGAGCCCGTGCCGCTGGCCCGTTGGCAGGACACGGACTGCTGGTACGCCGAAGTCCGCATGCCCGCGCGGCTCCGGGTGACCTACCGGTTCCTCGCGGGTGACGCCTCGTACGCCGATCCGCTCAACCCGGTCGGGGCGGGCGGCGACCGGTCCATCGCCGCCACCCCGGACGCTCCCCCCCAGCCGCACTGGCCGGCCGTCGACACCACCGACGTGCTGCCGCTGCCCCGTACCCGGATCCGCTGGACCAGCGAACGCCTCGGCGGGCGGCGCACCGTGCGGGTCCACCCGGCGGGCGGCGGCGGACCGGTGGTCCTGCTGCTCGACGGGGACGACTGGCTGTACCTGCACCCGGCCATGTCCGCGTTCGACGCGGCCGTCGCCGCCGGCGAGATGCCCCCGGTCACCCTGGTGTTCGTACCGGCCAAGGACCGGCAGGCCGAGTTCGGGTGCCGGCCGGAGCTGTGGGAGGCGGTAAGGGACGAACTGCTGCCGCTGGTGGCGGACTGCGGGGTGCCCGCCGACCTGGACCGCCTGGTGGTCGTCGGACAGAGCCTCGGCGGACTGAGCGCGATGTACGCGGCAACGGAGTTCCCGGACCTGGTGTCCCGCGTCGCCTGCCAGTCGGGGTCGTTCTGGTGGACGCCCGGGACCGAGGACCTGCCGGACCCCCTGGGCGGTCCGGTCGGCGGCACCGTCGCCGCCCGCCTGCGGGAGCGTCCCGCCCCGGCCGGACTGCGGGTCGCCTTCGACCTGGGAGAGCACGAGACGCGCATGCGCCCCCACTGCGAGCTGGTCGAGACCCTGACGGAACGGTCCGGTGCGACCGTACGGATCTCCAGGTCGGCATCGGGACACGACCGCGCCGGCTGGCGCCAGGCCCTGCTCAGGGACGTCGCCTGGGCGCTGGCCTGACAAGCACGGGGGCCCGGGTGCCCGGCGGATCGCCGGGCACCCGGGCCCCCGTGTCACCGCGTCACCGCGTCACCGCGTCACCGCCAGGGAGTACGCCGGGTCGGTGGCCAGCAGTTCGCGATGGGTGCCTTCGGCCGTGACGACCCCGTCGTCCAGCACGAGGACCCGGTCGGCGGCGTCGAGCAGGGCCGGGCTGCTGGTGATGACGACGGTGGTACGGCCCCGGCGCAGTTCCGCGATGTTGCGCGCGACGAGCTGCTCGGTGACCGCGTCCACGGCCGTCGTCGGGTCCCGCAGGACGAGCACATCGGAGTCCGCCGCCAGAGCGCGGGCCAGCGACAGCCGCTGGCGCTGCCCCCCGGAGAGGTTCGAACCGCGGTCGCGGACCTCGTAGTCGAGTCCCTGGCGGTGCAGTGCGACGACGTCGGTCAGCATGGACGCCTCGACGGCCTCGGGCACCGTCCGGCTGGTGCCGGACGGGTCGATGTTCGTACGGAGGGTTCCCGCGAAGATCTCCCCGTCGTACGGGTTCACCAGCATGTGCCCGCGGACCGCCTCGACCGAAAGGTCCGCGAGGTCCTGCCCGCCGAGGCGCACCACTCCCCCGTACGCGGCCGGCGACACGTTCACTGCCAGGATCGACGCCAGCTCGGCCGCCGCCCGCGGCTGGTAGACCGCGATCGCCGTGAACTCGCCCGCCGGGACGTGGAACTTCAGCCCCTGCAGGGACTCGTACCGGACGCAGTCGATCTCCAGGTCCCCGCCGGGGACCGGACTCGCCGTCCCCGGGGCAGCCACCGGCGGCGCGGAGAGCACCAGGGCCATCCGCTCCGCCGAAGCGCGGGCCATCATCACGTACTTCGGCATGTCCGAGAACAGCCTGAGCGGTTCCATGATGAACTGCGCCAGGCCCACGGCCATGACGAGCTCCCCGATGCTGATCTGCCCGTTGAAGGCCAGCCAGCCGGCGGTCAGGGTCACCGAGGCCGCGAGGGTCGCGTTCAGGGCCAGCGCGGTGCCCGTGTAGGCACCGTTCACCCGGGCGACGGTGATCGACTGCTGCTTCGCCTCCGTGCTGACCTTCCGGTAGGACAGGAACGCCGCATGGTTGCCGCCGAAGCCGTGCAGCGGGCGCAGGCCGGTGATCAGGTCGGCGACCTTCGCACCCGCCCGCGCCACGCGGGCCTGCTGCTCCTTGGTGCTGCTGCCGATCCGCTTCGACATCACGCTGAGGGTCGACAGGATGGCGACCGTTCCGACCATCACCAGCAGGCCGAGCCGCAGGTCCGCCACGCTCAGCGCGACCGCCGCGACCAGCACCGCCACCGAGGAGCTGATCAGCATCGGCACGACCTCGACGATGTCGGCGGTCTGGTCCGCGTCCTCGGTGGCGATGGTGAGCACCTCGCCGGACTTGAGGTCGACGTCCCGGGCCACCGGCTGGAGGCCGCAGGCCGCGACCCGGACCCTCCAGTGGTGGGCCTCGGTCGTGTTGGCCTTCTGCAGGATGCGCATCCCGAACCGCCACGACAGCGACACGGTCGTGATGATCACGGCCAGCGCGGCGATCGAGAGGGCGAGCGCCTCCGGGCTCCGTCCGCGCATCGTGTGATCGACGATCAGGCCGAGGGCGATCGGGAAGGCGGTCTCGCCCGCCTGGTAGAGGCCCATGAGGATGGTGCCCCAGACCATGGCGCCGGCGTTGCGGCGTACGGCGGTGCGCAGGATGGAGGATCCCGGACTGCGGGATCCCTGGACGTCAGGAATTGTCATCGAGGTGCCGGGCAATCGCTTCGGGGGTCCGCAGGGTGAGCAGATCACGGATGGTGAGCACGGGGCCGAATTCACGGCGCAGGAGTCCGACCAGGCGTACGGCCAGCATGGAGTGTCCTCCCAGGGACACGAAGTCGCTCACGGCGCTCACCTCGTCGTCGTCCAGGTCCATGGCCTCGGCGAAGAACTCGCAGACCGTGGTCTCGGTCTCGGTCTCCGGGCCGCGCTCACCCGAAGTGGTCAGCGCTCCCAGCGGCTTGGGCTCCGGCAGTGCCTTGGTGTCGGCCTTCCCGTTCACCGTGAGCGGGATGCTGTCGACCTGAGCGTAGTGCGTCGGGCGCAGGAAGTCCGGCAGTCCGGCGCCCACCTCGGCGGCGACCGAGGCCAGGTCGGAGCCGGCCAGTACGAGGTACGCGGCCAGCCGGTAGGCGCCGTCCACCTGCGGGTCGGGCTGGGCGACCGCGGCGGTGAACCGTACCGCCGGGTGCGCGGCGAACGCGGCCTCGACCTCCCCCAACTCGACGCGGTGGCCCCGGATCTTGACCTGCTGGTCGGTGCGGCCGAGGTACATCAGGTTCCCGTCCGGCCGGCGGATCACCAGGTCGCCCGTCCGGTACATGCGCTCGCCGGGCTCGCCGAACGGGGAAGCAACGAACCGGTGCGCGGTCTGTGCCTGCTGGCCGAGGTACCCCCGGGCGATGCCGATGCCCGACACGTAGAGCTCACCGGGAACCCCGTCCGGCAGCGGCCGCAGCCACGGGTCCAGCACGAACACCTCGGTGTTGTCGATCGCCACGCCCACCACCGGGTCCTGGCACTCGAAGGTGCCGACGCCCAAGGTGTTGATGGTGTATTCGGTCGGCCCGTACAGGTTGTAGCCGACCGTCCCCTCGGTCTCGGCGAGTCGCTGCCACAGGGTCGGGGTGACCGCCTCGCCGCCCAGCAGCACCAGCGCGGGACGTCGGTCCGGGTTGTCCAGCAGGCCCTCGGCCGCCAGCTGCTGCGCGTAGGTCGGGGTCACGTTGATCACGTCGATCCCGTGCTCGCGGCAGTACTCGACCAGGGCGGGGGCGTCGCGGCGCAGTTCCTCGTCGCAGATGTGCACCTCGTGGCCGTCGGCGAGCCACAGCAGCTCCTCCCACGACATGTCGAAGGCGAAGGACACGGTGTGCGCGATCCTGAAGACCCGGTTGCCGTGCTCCGCCAGCACCGGTTCGAAGATGCGGCGCTGGTGGTTGATCAGCATGTTGGTGAGACCGGCGTACTCGGTCACGACGCCCTTGGGCTTCCCCGTCGAGCCGGAGGTGTAGATCGTGTACGCGGGGTACCGGAGCCGGTTCGGGTCCTCGGGCGCGAACGTCACGAGCGGCTCGGCCTCGGGAAGGGGCCGGTCCAGTTCGATCAGGTCGCCGGTCAGCCTGGGCGAGACGGCGCTGACGGTGAGGACGACCTCGGGACGGGCGTCCTCGACGATCGTGGCGATCCGCTCGTCCGGGTGGTCCAGCTCCAGCGGTACGTACGCCGCTCCGGTGCGCAGTACGGCGAACAGTGCCACGATCCAGTCCGGCGAACGCGGTATCGCCAGGCCCACGGTCCGCTCCGGGCCGATGCCGCGGCCGGCGAGCACACCCGCCAGCAGGCGGCTGCGGTCCCGGAGTTCACCGAAGGTCATGCTGAGGCCGTTCGCCACGAGCGCGATCCGCTCGGGCGACCGGTCCGCCGCCTGGTCGAAGCGGTCGACCACCGTGTCGGTGCCGATGTCCGTGCGGACGGCGGGCTCGGGCACCGGCCCGAGCGCGGGCAGCGCGCCCACCGGTCCGGTGGACCGGGCCAGGTCCTGGAGCACACGGACGTAGTCGTCGAGGAGGCGGCGGGCGGTGTCGCTGTCGCCGTGGCGGTGTTCCAGCTTGACCGTGAGCCGGTCGCCCGGCGTGACGACCCAGGTGTAGGGGTAGTGGGTGGAGTCGTCCGACTTCACCTCGGTGATGCCGTGGCGGGCGTTCATCTCGGCGAGCGCGTCCATGTCCAGGAAGTTCTGGAGCACGAACAGGTTGTCGAACAGGGTGTCGTGGCCACTGGCCCGCTGGATCTCACCGAGTCCCAGGTGCTCGTGCTCCATCGCGTCGACCCGGGCCGCCTGTACGGCCGACAGGTACTCCCCGACCGTGTCGTCGGGCCGGGCCCGCGTCCACATGGGCACGGTGTTGAGCAGCACGCCGACGATGTCGGACAGGCCCTCGCCCTCGCGGCCGGAGACGGTCACGCCGAACACCGCGTCGCTGCGGCCGGTGTGGGTGCCGAGGAGCAGGCCGAAGGCGCCCGTGAGGACCGAGTTGAGGGTGACTCCGTGTGCCCTGGCCGTCTCCCGGAGCAGGTCCGACTGTTCGGCGGTGAGTGTGTGCAGGAGCGCGGGCGGCAGGTCGTCCGAGAGGGACGGCGCCGGTCCCGCGAGCAGCGTCGGGCCCAAGAGCCCGGCCAGGTGCTCGGCCCAGAACCGCTCGGAGACGGCCTGGTCCTTGGCGGCGAGCGTCCGGGCGTAGTCCTCGAAGCCCGGCACGGCCGGGGTCGCGTCCGGCTTCTCGCCGGCGAGCACGGCCCGGTAGGCCTCGAACAGGTCCCGCAGGACGATGGCGCGGGACCAGCCGTCCCACAGCAGCAAGTGGTAGCTGAGGAGCAGCCCGTCACGGCCGTCGGGCAGCCGGATCACGGTCAGCCGGATCAGCGGCGCTTCGGCCGGGTCGAAGCCGTTGTTGCGGTCCCGGACGCGCAGGGCTTCGACTTCCTCGTCGCTCGACAGCTCGACGGTGTGGACGCCGACCCGCCGGCCCGCCTTGAGGACCTGGACCGGGTTGCCTTCGTCGTCGGTGGTGAAGCCGGCGCCGACGACCGGGTGCCGGACCATCACGCAGGCCATGGCCTCGGCCAGTGCGTCGGTGTCGAGGCGCCGGTCGAGGGCGAAGTAGCTCTGCGCGACGTAGTGTCCGGCCGATCCCGCCAGCTGGGCCTGGAAGAACAGGCCCCGCTGGAGTGCGGTGACCGGCGCCGTGCGTTCGGCCGTGGCGGAGGCCTCGGCGAGGGATTCCAGGGCGTGCAGCCAGTGCGCGCCGATCTCGTCGGGGACCTCCTCGGCGAGGGTGAAGGTCGCGTGCAGGCTGCCGGTGGCCGCGTCGGTCCAGGCGTTGACCTCGACGGCGTACGGGCTGCCCTGGTCGCCGCCGGTGATGTGCAGCGCCCGGGACTCGCTGCCGCGGCCGAGGTAGTTGAACAGCACCTGCGGACGGGCGGTCAGCAGCGGGGCCGTCTGCGGGTTGAGGTAGCGGAGCCGGCCGTAGGCGATGTGCCCGGCTTCGTCGGGCTGCCGCTCGGCGAGCTCGCGGGCCGCCGCGACCGGATCGGTGTGCGCGGTGAGCCGGACGGGCGCGATGGCGGTGAACCAGCCGACCGTACGGGTGTAGTCGTGGTGCTCCAGCACCTCCACCCGGCCGTGCCGCTCCAGCTCGATCGCGAGATCGGTGGGCGACGGCTGGATCCTGGTCAGGGCGGTGCGCAGGGCGCCGCACAGCAGCTCGGTGAGCGCGACGCCCAGTGCGGCGGGGGCGGTGCGCGTCACCTGGTCGCTGACGTCGGGACCGAGCACCACGGTGGTGTCGCGCAGCGCGCCGACCGCGGGCAGCAGCGGGGGCGCCTGGAGGGTGGTGATCCAGTGTCCCAGGTCGTCGGCGCCGGCGGCGGACCGCAGGGTCAGCGCCTCGGCGTACTCGGCGTAGGACGTGGTGGCCGGTGCGAGGGTCTCCCCGCGCAGGGCGGCGGCCAGGTCGTCGAGCAGGATCAGCCAGGAGACGGAGTCGACCGCGATGTGGTGGACGGTGATCACCAGGGTGCCGGTGGCCGCGAGCCAGGTGAACGCGGTGACGTCCCCGGTCCCGGGGTCGAGCCGGCCGGCGGCCTCGTTGGCCGCCGCCGTGGCGTCGGCCGTGTCCGCGCGGACGACGGTGGCCACGCGGCCGGGTTCGGTGCGCAGGGTCCACACCCCGTGCTCGGCGTGCAGTCGCATCCGCAGGGCCGGGTGGGCGGCCAGTACGGCGTTCGCGGCGCGCTCGATCTCGGCGAACTCGGTGCCTTCGGCCACGTCCACCGTCCTGGCCTGGGCGAACCTGGCGAGGGAACCGCCCAGTTCCCGCTGGCGCAGGATGATCGGAGTGGGCGCCACCGGGCCGTCCTCGCGGCGCGCGGGGGTGGGCGTCGCAGCGGATGCCCGGTCCCGCGGGGCACGCTCGGCGAGGAGCTCGGCGAGTGCCCGCGGTGTCTTCAGCAGGAACACGTCGCGGGGTGCGATCGGCAGGCCGAGCGCCCTGGCCCGGTTGACCACGGTGATGGCGACGATGCTGTCGCCGCCCGCCCCGAAGAAGTCGGTGCCGGCGTCGGCGGCCGGGTGGGACAGCGTGTCGGCGAAGATGCCCACCAGTGAGGCCAGTACGGAATCGGGCACGGAACCGGTGGCGGCCACCGGGGTGTCGTCCTGCGCCGCCCGCTCGATCAGGGCCTTGCGGTCCAGCTTGCCGTTGACGGTCAGCGGCAGGGAGTCCACGGGCAGGACGCGCCCCGGCACCATGTGCACGGGCAGCTTCGCGGCGAGGAGTGAGGAGAGGTCTCCGGGCACCCGGCCCACGACGTGCGCGACCAGGTGGTCGCCGCTGCCGGCCACGGTCACGGCGACGTCGATCACGCCGTCGAGGTCCCGCAGCGCGGACTCGACCTCGCCGAGCTCGATGCGGAAGCCCTTGAGCTGTACCTGGTCGTCGGCGCGGCCGGTGAACTCCAGCTCACCGTCGAGGTTTCGGACGGCGAGGTCGCCCGTGTGGTACATGCGGGAGCCGTCGTTCGCGAACGGGTTCGCCACGAACCGGCTCGCGGTGAGGTCCGGCCGGCCCAGGTACCCGAGGGAAACCTGGTCGCCGGCCACGTAGATGGCGCCCACCACGCCCGGCCGCACCGGCCGGAGCCGGTCGTCGAGCAGGTAGGTGGTCAGACCCGGGATGGGGCCGCCGATGGGGCTCACGTCGTCGCCGAAGGTGAAGTCCTCGGCGGTCAGCACCCGGTGGGTGACGTGGACCGTGGTCTCGGTGATCCCGTACATGTTGACGAGCTCGGGCGAGGCGGCGCCGTGCCGCTCGACCCATCCGCGCAGCCGTCCGAGATCCAGTGCCTCGCCGCCGAAGATGACCCGGCGCAGGGCGGTGAGGGGCTCACCGGCGTGCCGTTCGGCCTCGACGAACTGGTAGAAGGCCGAGGGCGTCTGGTTCAGCACGGTCACTCCGCGCTCACGGACCAGGCGGTGGAAGTCGACCGGGGAACGGGTCAGCCCGTAGTCGGGAACGAGCAGCTCGCCGCCGTGCGCCAGGGCGCCCCACAGCTCCCAGACCGCGAAGTCGAAGGAGTAGGAGTGGAACTGCACCCAGACGTCGTCCGGGCCGAAGTCCATGTCGGGCCGGGTGTTGGCGAGCAGCGCCACCACGCTGGAGTGCGGGACGACGACGCCCTTGGGCCTGCCGGTGGAGCCGGAGGTGTAGATCACGTAGGCCGGGTCGTGCCAGTCGGGCCGGTCGGTCACGGTCCGCGCGGCGTCCTGCTCGGCGTCCTGCTCGGCGTCCTGCGGCAGCTCGTCCCCCTGTACGAGGACGCGGGCGGTGACGCCGGCCCGCTCCAGCAGCTCCGTGAAGCGTTCGCGCTGGCCAGGGTCCACGAGGACGACCTGTGGTGCGGCGTCCGCGAGGACGTACTCCAGCCGGCCGTCCGGGTAGGCCATGTCGAGCGGTACGTACGCGCCGCCCGCGCTGACGATCGCGACCAGGGCGACGACCTGCTCGATGGTGCGCGGGACGGCCACGGCCACGCGGCGGCCCGGCCGGACCCCGGCCGCACGCAGGGTGGCGGCGAGTTCGTCCTTCGCGGCGGCGAGTTCCCCGTAGGTCAGGGACCGGGTGGTGCCGTCGAGGGCGCACTGGGTGACGGCGGTCGCCGCCGGGTCCCGGTCCGCCGCGGCGTCGAACAGCTCGCCGAGGGTGGCGGGGGTGATCCGTGCGGGACTCCCGTACTCCCCCGGCACCAGGTCGCCGACCGGGGCGTCCGGCCGGGTGAGCAAGCCGGTGAGGGTGTGCGTGAACCGGCTCAGGATGTCCTGGGCGCTGCTCTCGCGCAGCAGTTCGCCGTCGTAGATCAGGTTGAAGCGCGGGCGCCCGTCGAGGGCCCGCTCCACGACCAGGGTCAGCGGATAGTGGGGTGCCCCCTCGTTGACGAGGTCGGTGACGGCCAGCGTGTCGCCGGTCCGGCGCAGGGCGGCCACGTCGGTCGCCACGTCGAACACGACGAGGGTGTCGAAGAGGGAGCCGACGCCGGCCTGGCGGCCGATCCGTGCCAGGGAGACGTACTGGTGCGGCAGCACCGCGCCCTGGTGTTCGCGCACCGAGGTGAGCAGCTCGCGCGCCGTGGTGGCGTCGGCCCACCGCGCGCGCAGCGGGATGGTGTTGATGAACAGGCCGACCATGTCTCCGATGCCGGGCACGTCGGCGTCGCGGCCGGAGACGGTGGAGCCGAAGACCACGTCTGCGGAGTGCAGGATGCCGCCCAGGGTCACCGCCCAGGCACTGTGCACGGCCACGCTCAGCGGCACGCCGGCCGACCGGGCGGCCGCGTCGATGTCGTCCGCGGGTTCCACCGAGGTGTCGGCGAACCGGTCGGACGGGGTGTGGTCCGTGGCGACCAGCGAGGGACCGGGCAGCTCGGCGAGTTCGGCGCCCCACACCCGGTCGCTCTCGTCGGCGTCGCGTCCGGCGAGCCAGCCGACGTAGTCGGGGAAACCGCTCAGCTGGTACATGCTCCCGGGCGCGTGGTACTCGGCGAGCAGCGTGCGCAGCATCGGGGGCACCGACCAGCCGTCGGCGATGATGTGGTGGACGGTCTGCACCAGGACGTCGCGGCCGGATTCCGGGTCGCGGACCAGCGTGAACCGCATCAGCGGGCCGGTGGCCAGGTCGAATCCGGCGCGGCGGTCGCGCTCGGCGTACTCGTGCAGCTCCTCCTCGGTGATGCCGGGCCGCTCCAGTGCGGTGAAGGGCGCCTCGACGCCGCTTTCCAGTACGGAGACGACACGGCCGTCGGCGAGGGCCGTGAACCGCGCGGCCAGGTTCGGGTACAGGGCGAGCAGCCGGGTGGCCGCGGCCGCGAGGCGGTCGGGGTCGAGCTCGCCTTCCAGCGTCAGGAGCTGCTGTTCGACGTAGCTGCCCGCGGAGTCGTCGTCGAAGACCGAGTGGAAGTACAGGCCTTCCTGCAGCGGGGTCAGGGGCAGGACGGCGCGCAGCGCGGGGCCGTCGAGGGCGTCGACGTCGGCCTGGGTCAGGCGCACCAGCGGGAAGTCACTGGGCGAGTGGCCGCCCTGGTCGAGCGCGGCGAGGGCGGTGAGGGCCTCCTGGAAGTACCCGCCGATCGCTTCGATGTCCTCGTCGGTGAACATCCCCTCGGGCCAGGAGATGGTGGTGACGAGCTCGTACTCGCCGGTGGCGTCCGGTTCGGCGATCGCGTTGAACTCCAGGACGCGCGGCAGGCGCATTCTCGGGTCGCGCTTCTCGCCGAGCTGCCCGGTGGTTCCGGCGAGCTGCCAGTCCCCGGACGCGCCCGCGTCGAAGCGGCCCAGGTAGTTGAAGAGGATCTGCGGTGCCGGGGCCGTGAAGGCGGCGTCGGCCAGGTAGCGCAGGGCGCCGTAGGAGACGCCGTTGCTCGGTACCCGGGCGAGGTCTTCCTTGACCGCCTTGAGTGCGGTGGCGAGGTACTCGGGGGCGGTGAAGTCGCCGGTCGTCCCGGGGTCCACGGTCACCGGGAACAGGGTCGT
Organism: Streptomyces sp. NBC_00435; assembly: GCF_036014235.1. GTDB lineage: Bacteria > Actinomycetota > Actinomycetes > Streptomycetales > Streptomycetaceae > Streptomyces. The sequence goes on along the minus strand of NZ_CP107924.1, from coordinate 6,252,478 downwards.
GAACCAGCCGACGGTCCGCGACAGCTCCGGCTCGATGCCGGCGGCGCCCGCCACGTGACGCCCTTCACGTCCGTGGCCCTCCAGTTCGACGTGCGCGAAGGTCTGGTCCTGGCCGCGGCCGCGGCGCCACCGGGCGAGGGTGACGGCGAGCGCGGTCAGCAGGACGTCGTTGACGCCCGCGTGGAACTTCGCCGGGACCTCGCCCAGCAGCGCGGCGGTGACCTCGGGGCCGACCGTGACGGTCCGCTCCCTCTCCCGCTCGACCGTGTCCGCCTCGGACGGTGCCCGGCGCCCCAGCGGCGCGTCGGGGCCCGGGAGCGGACGCTCGAAGTAGGCGCGGTCCGCGTCGAACTCCGCGCTCCCCAGGAGCTGGGTCCAGCGCCGGAACGACGTTCCCACCGCGGGCAGTTCGATCGGTTCACCCGCGGAGCACTGGCGCCATGCCGTGGCCAGGTCCTCCATCAGGACCCTCCAGGACACTCCGTCGACCACCACGTGGTGGACGACGACGACCAGTTGGCGTTCCTCACGGCGCCAGACGGCCCGCAGCATCACGCCGTTGTCCGGGTCCAGCCCTTCGGTGGCGAGGGCGACGCACTCGTCGAGCGGCCGGTCGCTCTCCTGCCAGCCGGCCGCGGTCCCGCCGGCCTCCGGGATGTCGAAGCTCCAGCGGTCGCCGCGTACGAGGCGGGCGCGCAGCATGTCGTGCCGGGCCACGACGGAGTCGAGGACGGCGCCGAGGGCGTCGGCGGTGAGTGCATCCGGGGAATTCAGTACGACCGCCTGCACGAAGCCGTCGATCGCGTCCGTGGTCCTGCCGAGCCACTGGACGATGGGCGATCCCGTGACGGAACCGGTCGCGACGTCGCCGTGGTCCACTCGGGCCACGTCCTCGCGGCTGGCCACCGCCGCGAGCGCGCCGAGGACGCTGTTGGCGAAGATCTGTCCCGCGGTGACGTAGAGACCCGCTTCGCGCAGCGCGCTCAGCAACGAGATCGCGAGGATGCTGTCACCGCCGAGCTGGAAGAAGTCCTGGTCGACGCCGACCTCCTCCAGCCGCAGTACCGACGCGACGGCCGCGCACACCGCGCGCTCGTTGTCGTTGGAGGGCCGGAGGAACGAGCCGGTGACGATCTCCGGCTCGGGCAGTGCGCGTCGGTCGAGCTTGCCGTTCGGGGTGAGCGGGAACTCGGCCATCACGACGATGTGGGCGGGCACCATGTACTCGACCATGTGCTCGGCGGCCCACGCCTTGACCTGGTCCGCCCGCAGGTCCTCGGCTCCGGCGGCCGGGATCACGTACCCCACGAGGTAGGTGCCGCCGGCGCTGTTCTTCTTCGCGACGACGCAGGTGTGCCGCGCCCCGGGGTGTTCGGCGAGACCGACCTCGACGTCCTCGAGTTCGAGCCGCATGCCGCGGATCTTGATCTGGTTGTCGGCCCGGCCGAGGAAGTCCAGCGACCCGTCCGGGGCGAACCGGGCGAGGTCGCCGGTCCGGTACAGCCGGGAGCCGTCGTCGGCGAAGGGGTTCGCCACGAACCGCGACGCGGTCAGACCGGGTGCGCCCACGTATCCGCGTCCGAGGAGGAAGCCGCCGACGTAGAGCTCGCCGCCGACGCCGACGGGGACCGGGCGCAGCTCGTCGTCGAGGACGTACAGCTGGGTGTTGGGATTGGCCTTGCCGATCGAGGTGGACAGGCGTTCCGCCTCGCCCCGGTAGATGACGTGGGAGACGCCGATGGTCGTCTCGGCCGGTCCGTAGCCGTGGTACATGGGGATGTCGAGCCGGGTGCGGTAGCGCTCGTACAGCTCCGGGGTGAGCACCTCGCCGCCGCACCACACGTGCCTCATGCTGTCGAGCCGGTCGGAGTCCCCGGCGATCTCCAGCAGGACGTCCAGCATCGAGGAGACGAGATAGGTGAAGGTGACACGGTGCTCGGCGATCACGCTCAGCAGGTGGTGCGGGTCGCGTTCGCCGCCGGGCCGCAGGACCACCAGCCGGCCGCCGCACACCAGCGGGAGGAAGATCTCGTTGATGGATATGTCGAAGGACAGCGGCGCCTTGAACAGGGAGGCGTCGTCGTGGCCGAAGCCCAGGATCTCGTTGACCTGCCACAGCAGCCGCTCGCTGATCGCCTCGTGACGGATCATCGCGCCCTTGGGACGGCCGGTCGAACCGGATGTGAAGATCACGTAGGCCAGGGAGTTGCCGGGTGCGGTGACTCCGGTGCCCTCGACGGGATGGGCGGCGTACTGCCAGTCGTCGAGGTCGACGGCGAGGGCGGCCGGCTCGGCGGGGCCGTGCTCGCCGGAGTCGTTGAGCTGCAGCACGACCCGCGCGTCGTCGATGACGACGGCGCGGCGCGCGGCGGGCCACTGCGGGTCGAGCGGCACGAACGCGCCACCGGCCTGCAGCACTCCGAGCAGGCCGATCACCATCTCGGCGGAACGGCCCAGCGAGATGCCGACGACCTGCTCGGCGGTGAGGCCGCGTCCGATCAGGTGGTGGGCCAACTGTGCGGACAGCTCGGCCGCCTGGCGATAGGTCAGGGATCGGCGTTCGTCGATGATGGCGACCGCGTCCGGCCTGAGCCGCGCCTGCTCGCGGAACATCTCCACGATGGTCGGCCGGTCCCGCTCGGCCCCGGTGTCGTTCCACCGGGCCAGGGTCCTGAGCCGCTCCGCCAGGCCGGACGCGCTGATGGTGCCGAGGGGACGGTCCGGGAAGTCCGCCAGGTCCTCGAGCGCGAGCTGTGCCTCGGACTGCGGGACTCCCCCGGGGAGGGTGATGCCGATGCCTTCCGGGGCGGCCTCGCCGACTCCCCAGTCGCTCGGTGCGGCGCCTCCGTTGTCGACCCATCCGAGGACGTCCGCGAACAGCGTGCCGGAGGTCAGGTCGATACCGTCGGGGCTCTCGCCCGTCGCCCAGTACGACAGTCCGATGGCGCAGGCCTCGGCGATGGTCCGGTCGGAGTATCCGCCGGTACGCCGGCGCACGTCGGCCAGGCGCGTAGGAGAGATCAGCACGAGACGAGCGCTCGGTTCCATCATTGAAGACTCAACACCCTTCCAAGGTACGAAGGCTAGCCTAACCTAAATTAGGGTTACCTAACTACCGTCTCGCCAGGCCCGCCAGAGTCGCGCGTAGCGGCCTCCCAGGGCCACCAACTCCCCGTGCGTGCCCTGCTCCACGACGCGTCCCGCGTCCAGTACGGCGATCCGGTCGGCCGCCACCGCCTGGGTCAGCCGGTGGGCCACGAACAGCGTCGTCCGGCCCGCGCACGCGGCCAGGACGGCCCGCTCGAGCTCGGCGGCCCCTTCGCTGCCGGCCTCCGCGGTCGACTCGTCGAGCACCACCACGGGTGCCCGGCCCAACACCAGCCGGGCCAGGGCGATCTGGGCGACCTTGGTGACGTCCAGGCGCTCGCCGCCCTCGCCGACGAGCGCGTACAGCCCGTCGGGCAGCGCGTCGACCCACTCGTCCGCGCCCACGGTGCGCAGCGCGGCCGCCAGTTCGCAATCGGTCGCCGCGGGCGCCGCCAGTCGCAGGTCGTCGGCGAGCGGACCGGAGAACACGTGCGTCTCCTGGGTCAGGATGCTCACCAACGCCCTCGCCCCGGCCTCGTCCAGATCGGCGATATCGGTCGACCCGACGCGCACCGACCCTGCCTGCGGGGTCCCGATGCCGGCGATGAGTGCGGCCAGGGTCGACTTGCCGGCGCCCGTCGCACCCACCAGGGCCAGCGAGCCGCCCGCCGGAATCGTCAGGCTGACGTCCCGCAGGACCGGCCCCTCGGCACCGGGATAGCTGAACGTCAGCCCCTCCACCTCCACCGAGTACGGGGCGCTGTCGGCCGGCGCGACGGTCGAGTCGCCGACCAGCCGCTCCTCCGCGGACTCCCCCAGTACGCCGACCAGGCGGGTCAGGCTCGCGCCCGACTTCTGCGCCTCGTCGAAGGTGAACATGATGGCGCCCAGCGGGGTGAACAGGCGGTGGAACACCAGGGGGGCCGCCGACACCTGGCCGATGGTGGCGGAACCGGTCTCCAGCAGGACGTAGCCCACCACGAGGATCAGGACCAGACCGATGAACTCGGCACGGTTCTCGCGGCCGACGAACCGGCCGAAGAAGCGGAACACCTCGACCCCGAGGTCCCGCACTCGCCGTGAGTCGCTGGCGACCTTCTCGCGGAAGTCCTCCTCGAGGCGGTACGCCCGCACCGTGTCGATGCCGTTCAGACCGCTGATCAGGGCCTGCGCGCGGTCCGCCTGGGCGACCGCGCGCTTCTGGTAGAGCGGGGCGGACCGGGGGAGGTACCAGCGCAGGGCCAGTGCGTAGGCCGGCAACGCGCAGGCGCCCGCCAGCCCGAGCCGCCAGTCGAGCCCGAACATGCCGACCGTGGCGATGGCCACCAGCACCCCGGCGGAGAACACCGTGGGAATGGCCGACCGGATGCCCTTGGACAGGACGGCGACGTCGTCGCCCACCCGGGAGAGCACGTCACCGCGGCCCACCTGTTCGATCCGGGCACTGGGCATGCCCAGCACGGCGCGGACGGCGCCTTCACGCAGGTGCGCGAGAAGGTCGGCGCCGAGCCGCCCGATCAGGTAGGCCGACACCGCGGTGGCCGCCGCGCCGAGCAGCGCGGCGGCCACCATCAACACCCCGATCCGCACCAGGATCGAAGGTGGTTCACCCCCGACCACTCCGTCGACCACCCGGCCGAGAAGCAGCACCGGGAGCATCTGGAGCGCCGCCCCGGCCACCGTGCTGAGCAGGGCGGCGGACGTCAGCCAGGGCATCGTGCGGCAGTTGGCCGCTACCCATCGGGCTGCTTCACGTCCGGTCGTCGTGCGCAGGGTGGCCGGGGCGACACGCGTATCCGTGGTGCTCACACCTAGCCGACCGACTTGACGAGCTCGTCGATCGCGAACGGCAGGGAGGGCAGGGTGGCCTGCGACATGGCCGCGCCGGCCGCCGGGCCCTCGCTGTCGAGCAGGTAGGACACCTTGTTGGCCTTGGACACCTTCAGGTTGGTGAAGAGGTCGAACTTCTTCAGGGCGTCCGTGTCGGCCTTGTCATTGATGACGAAGACGCGGTCGACGTCGACGAGGTCCATGCGCTCCGGGGAGAGCGCGGTGGAGAAGCTGCTGCCCGCGATCTTGTCGATCTCGGTCTGGCCCTTGAAGCCCATGCCGGTCAGGAGCTGACCGCGGACGTCGGTGGTGGTGAAGGGATTGACCGCGTCCTTGTACCAGGACAGCGAGACGGCGGTCTGGTTGGCGAACTCGGGGTGCGCCTTCTTGACCGCGGCGAGCTTGTCCTGGATGCCCTGGACCATCGCCTTGCCCTCGTCGGCCTTGCCGAGCGCCTTGGCGATGTGGAGGGCGTTGTCCTGCCACGGAGCGCTGAAGGGCTCCTTCTCGGTCTTCGTGCGGCCGACCGTCGGGGCGATCTTCGACAGCTTGTCGTAGGCGGCCTGGTCGATCTCGGAGTAGACCGCGATGATCAGGTCGGGCCGCAGGGCCGCGATCTTCTCGAAGTTGGGGCCGGTGTCACCGTTGTTCATGATGACCTCGGGCTTGGCGTCGCCCCACTTGTCCTTCACCCAGGGCCACTGGGTGTTGATGTCGGGGCTCTGACCCGCCGGGTTCGGGTACTGGTCGACCATGCCGACCGGCTTGATGCCGAACGCGAGGATGTTCTGGTCGTCGGTGTAACCGACGGAAACGACCCGCTTGGGGGCCTTCTTGACCTCGGTGGATCCGAATGCGTGCTCAACCGTGACCGGGAACGCGCCGGCGGCCGCGGGGGCGTTGGCGCTGTCGTCCTTCTTGTCCTTGTCCGCCGAGTCGGAACCGCAACCCGTGAGGAGGCCTACGCCCAGGGCCGCGACGGACACGGTCGCCGCCAGCCGCCGCCAGGGGGTCATACGTGTCGTTCGATCGATGAGCATCCGAGATCCCTTGCTTTTACGCTGTCCACTGCGGCCCACATAAGGGCAGGCAAACCTTACCCCGGGCCGATGAGGTTAGCCTACCCTAAGTTGTAAGGATCTCGTTTGGGCCGACCGGACTCTGGACATGGGTCCGGCCGATGGGCACGACGAGCGGCCGGTCGCCCACCGGATCGTCAATCACCATGGCACGCAGGCCGAATGCCTCGTGCAGCAGCTCAGCCGTCAGCACGTCGCGCGGGTGACCCTGCGCCAGGACCGAACCCGCCTTCATCACGATCAGGTTGTCGCTGTACCGCGCGGCCAGGTTGAGGTCGTGCAGCACCATGACCACCGTGCATCCCGATTCGTGCAGGTCGTCGACCAGGTCCAGCACGTCGATGGCGTGCGCCAGGTCCAGGTAGGTGGTGGGCTCGTCGAGCAGCAGCAGATCGGTTCCCTGTGCAAGGGTCATGGAGATCCAGACACGTTGACGCTGCCCCCCGGAGAGCGCGTCGACGGGACGGTCGGCCAGGTCGGCCACCCCGGTCATGGCCAGCGCGCGCTCCACGACGGAGGCGTCGTCCGAGGACCACTGACGCAGCCAGCTCTGGTGCGGATGGCGGCCCCTGGCGACCAGGTCGGCCACGGTCAGGCCCTCCGGCGCGACCGGCGCCTGCGGCAGCAGGCCGAGCTTCTTGGCCACGTCCCTGGTCCGCAGCCGGGCGATGTCCTCGCCGTCCAGGACGACGGATCCGCTGGTCGGCTTGAGCAGCCGCGACAGGGTCCGCAACAGGGTCGACTTGCCGCAGCCGTTGGGGCCGATGATCGTGGTCACCACGCCCACCGGGATCGTCACGTCCAGTGCGTCGATGACGGTCCGGTCCCCGTACCCCACCGTGACACCCTTGGCCGCCAACCGCGGGACGCCGTCGATCCCGGACCCGGACCCGGTGATGTACTGAGCGGCCATGACTCCCCCTTATTTAGGCTTGCCTAACCTTTCTATCACCTAGCGGCGGTTCGCCCGCACCAGGAGGTAAATGAGGAAGGGGCCGCCGATCGCGGCGGTGACCACACCGACCGGAAGCGAGATCGGCAGTGCCGTCCGGGCGACCAGGTCCGCGCCGATCAGCAGCAGCGCACCCACCGTGCCGGACGCCACCAACGGCGGTGTCGGGCACTTCGTCAGACGGATGGCCACCTGCGGCGCCACCATCGCCACGAACGGGACCGGTCCCGCCGCGCTCACCGCGAAGCCGGCCAGGAGCACCGCGCACAGCAGGAGGACGGCCCGCACCAACGAGTACCGGACGCCGAGGCCCGCGGCCACGTCGTCACCGAAGTGCAGCGGCTTGAACTGGAAGGCGACGCACGCCACGACGACCAGGAGGGCGAGCGTGCCCCAGAGCGCCACCCACACCTCGCCCCACGACCGGTTGTCCAATGAGCCGACCAGCCACGCCTGGGCCCGCGCCACGTCCCTGATGTCGGCGGTGACCAGCAGCCAGGTCGTGATCGCCTCCATCACGGCGCTCACGGAGAGGCCGATGAGGATGAGCCGGAAACCGTCGACCCCGCGCCGCCACGCCATGAAGTACACCAGCAGCCCCGTGCCCAGACCGCCGGCGAGCGCCGCCCCGGACAGGCCCACGGTGCTGACGACCGCGGCGGCGGCCCCGCCCGAGACCGTCACCAGGCACACCGCGACCGCGCTGGCGCCTCCCGTGATCCCCAAGATGTCCGGGCTGGCCAACGGATTGCGTGCGATGGACTGGGTGATCGCCCCGGACACCCCCAGCGCGACGCCCACGACGAGACCGGCCAGGGCCCGTGGCATGCGCAGGTCCATGATCACGAACTCGTCGACCCGCTCACCCGCGCCGAAGAGCGTGGCGACCACCTGCGGCAGGCCTATGGGGAAGTCCCCCACCGCGATGGACAGGCAGAACAGCAAGAAGGTCGCCGCCATCAGCAGCAGCGTGACCAGGACGATCCTGGGCCGCCATACGAACGACACGCGGCCGAACCTCACACCCGGCGCCACCGGCCGCTTCACCACTGTCACGTTCATGCGCTCTTGAACTTTCCCCGCCACACCAGGACCGCGAAGAACGGGGCGCCGAGGAGAGCGACGAGGACGCCCGCGTCCAGCTCACCCGGCCGCACCACGACGCGCCCCACGATGTCGCAGACCAGAAGGACGACCGCGCCGAGCAGACCCGCGTACGGCACCAGCCAACGGTAATCGGGCCCGGCCATGTACCGGGCCACGTGCGCCACCATGAGTCCGAGGAACGCGATGGGACCGCACGCCGCCGTGGCCGCGCCCGCCAGCAGGGTGATGGCGACGATCCCGACGGTCCGGATCAGCGTGATGTTCACGCCCAGTCCGCGCGCCACGTCGTCACCGAGGTTGAGCAGGTTGACGGAGGGCAGGGTGGACAGCGCCAGCACCAGCCCGACCGCGATGAAGGCGGTCACCGGCCAGATGACGTCGAACCCGACGCCGGCCACCGAACCGGCGTTCCAGAACCGCAGGGCGTTCAGGGCCGCCTTGTCCGACAGCGCGACCGCCGTCGTCATCGCCATGAGGAACACCGTGACCCCTTGCCCGGCCAGAGCGAGCGTCAGCGGATTGCCGGCGCCCCGGCCGATGCTCGACAGCCCGAACACGACCACACCGGCGAGCCCGGCCCCCACGAAGGCGAACCAGACGTACTGGAACGGATCGGTGAGCCCGAACAGGGCGATCGCCGATACCACGGCGAACGAGGCTCCGGTGTTCACGCCCAGCAGGCCGGTGTCAGCGATGGGGTTGCGCGTATACCCCTGGATCAGCGCACCGCCGACGCCCAGCGCGATGCCCGCCACGATCGCGAGCACCGTCCGGGGCACCCGCACGGTCTGCATGATGAGTCTGGTGTCCGAGACCTTCTGGCCGGGGTCCGGCGCGGCGAACAGCCCGTGCCACACCTCGGCGGGACTCAACGCGCGCGCGCCGACGGCGAGGGACACCACGGCCGCGACCACGAGCACCGCGAGGAGGGCTCCCAGACCCACGACCCGACGCCGCCGGGCCGCCGCGACCCGGGACACCGCCGGGCGTTCCACTGTGCTCGTGCCCATGTCTACGTAGGTCATCGGACGGGCGGGCCGCCGGCGCGGCGACGGGTACCAGGGGGCACGGGCATTCCTTCTTCGTGGATCTGCGGCTTGCAAACACTACTGCCGTGCCCGCGGTGCGAACACACCGGAAGCACGGCAGCGGGCCGGGACCGACCTGCTAGACGGCCGCCTGGCGGGCGCCGCTCCCGGCTCCCCCCGCGACCGGCCGGGCCTGGTCGGGCACGGTCTTGAGGTTCCGGTCCAGGATCGAGTCGAGTATCTCGCCGACCCGCACCGCGGTGTTGGACAGCAGGGAGGAGGTGATGCCGTGGGTGTGCTCGGTACCGCCCTGGAGGTAGATGCCGCAGCGCAGTTCGAGGTCGGTCGTCACGCGGTAGTCGCGTTCGACCCGGACCCGGCCCTGGTCGTCGCGGTGGCACCGGTCGGCGACCTCGCCGAGCAGGCCCAAGCCGTCCGCCTGCTGGTACCCGGTGGCGCACACCACGACGTCGGCGTCGAGCACGCTCTCCTCGCCGGTGACGAGGGACTTGACGGTGGCGCGGACCCCGTCGGCCGTCTCCTCCACGCCCGTCAGGCGCGAGACGTTCAGGAAGCGGAGGCGCTCGGTGCCGAGCACCTTCTCCTGGTACGACTGCCGGTACAGGTCGTCGATGAGGTCGATGTCCACCACGGAGTAGTTGGTGTTGCCGTGGTAGTCCATCAGCCGGCGCTTGATGTCCTCCGGCGCCGAGTAGTACTCGTCCACCGCCTGGGGGTCGAAGATCCGGTTGGCGAAGCTGCTGTCGTCCGCCGGGCTGTAGCCGTAGCGGGAGAAGACCGCGCAGACCTCGGCCTGCGGGAAGCGTCGGTGCAGGTAGGCGACGTTCTCGGCGGCGCTCTGGCCGGCGCCGACCACGATGAAGCGGGTGGGCTCGCCGTCTTCCAGGCCGTCCACCTTCGTCAGCAGGTCGGTGTTGTGCCAGACGTGGTCGGTCCGCTCGACGCCCTCCGGCATGACCGGGCGCAGTCCGGTTCCGACGATGAGGTTGCGGGCCCGGTGGACGACGACCTCGTCGCCGGACCGCGCGGTCACGTCGAGGTACTCGATCACGCCGTCACGCGTCACGGGCTCGACGGAGACGACCTGGTGGCCGTACGAGACCATGTCGTCGACCTTGGCCGCGGCCCACTCGAGGTAGTCGTGGAACTCCACCCGGAGCGGGAACAGGTTCTTGTGGTTGACGAAGTCGATCAGGCGGCCCTTGCTCTGCAGGTAGCAGAGGAAGCTGTACTCGCTGGTCGGGTTCCGGAGCGTCACCAGGTCCTTCATGAAGGACACTTGCATCGTCGCGTCGTCGATGAGCATGCCGCGGTGCCACCCGAAACGGGGCTGCTGCTCGAAGAAGTGGGCGGTGACCGCCTCCTGCCTCCCGACGCGCGCGTTGTGCTCGCTGAGCGCGATCGCCATGGCGACGTTCGACGGCCCGAAGCCGATACCGATCAGATCGTGGATCAGTGGTGCGTCGCCAGGAACAGCCTGTGACATGTCACTCCCATTGGTGCGGGACAGCCGCCTGCCAGGCGTCGTGTCAGGTGTGGGGAAAGGGGGAGTCCAGGCGCACCGGTGACCGGCAGCCGAGTGGAACTTAGGTAAAGCTAACCTGATCCAGCCGGACTGTCGACCGAACAAAACGGACAGAAGGCTCAGACTCGGGTCAATTAAGCCCAGAATCGGGGTTGTTGCGTCGTTAGGTAAGCCTTGCTTTACTTGCCTCTAGACATTGTGCGCTTCTGAGGAGGAACCCCGATGCGGGTCGTCATGTTCGGTTATCAGACCTGGGGCCATCGCACCCTGAAGGCGCTCCTGGACTCCGAGCACGACGTCGTCATGGTCGTGACGCACCCCAAGAGCGACCACGCCTACGAGAAGATCTGGAGCGACTCGGTCGCGGAGCTGGCCGAGGAGCACGGCGTTCCGGTCGTCATACGCAACCGCCCTGACGACGAGGAGCTGTTCCAGCTGCTCAAGGAAGCCGACCCGGACATCCTCGTCGCCAACAACTGGCGCACCTGGATCCCCCCGCGCATCTACACGCTGCCGCGTCACGGAACCCTCAACGTGCACGACTCGCTGCTGCCCAAGTACGCCGGATTCTCCCCGCTGATCTGGGCCCTCATCAACGGTGAGTCCGAAGTGGGCGTCACCGCGCACATGATGGACGAGGTGCTCGACGCCGGCGACATCGTCCTGCAGCACGCGGTCGCCGTCGGCCCGACGGACACGACCACGGACCTGTTCCACAAGACGGTCGACCTGATCGCCCCGGTCACCATCGGCGCCCTCGACCTGATCGCCTCCGGACAGACCGAGTTCACGAAGCAGGACCGCTCCCAGGCCACCTTCTTCCACAAGAGGGCCGAGGAGGACATCCGGATCGACTGGGCCTGGCCCGCCGAGGTCCTGGAGCGCCTGGTCCGCGCCCAGTGCGCCCCCTACCCGGCCGCCTTCACCTTCCACAAGGGCAAGCGCCTGGAGGTGCTCGCCGCCGTCGTCTCCGAGGGCCTGTACGGCGGCACCCCCGGACGCGTCTTCTACCGGGAGGGCGACGGCGTGGTGATCGTCGCCGGGGCCGACGCGCGCACGGGCCGCAACCACGGCCTGGCCATCACCCGGGTACGGACCGAGGACGGCCGGGAGCTGGCCGCGTCCGAGTACTTCACGACCATGGGCGGCTACCTGACGAACCGCCCCTGACGCCGGACCCGACCACTGCCGCCACGTGGTGCCGGCCCGCCGGGTGGCCCCCCGGCGGGCCGGCACCGGGTGGCCCGCCGGTCAGGCGCCCTTCGCCACCGGCTCCAGGATCGCCACGCACTCCACGTGGTGCGTCATCGGGAAGAAGTAGTCACCTACCTGGAGCACAAAACAGCAGGTCAGAGGGCCACACCACTCCAGCCACGGGGGCCCGTGCGTCAAACCAGCGTCACAACGGAGAACGGAATGGCGCGCGGTGATCACGGCACGAGGCTGTACGGCAAGCACCGGCGAACGTTGCAGAACACAGCAGCACTCCGCCAGCTTGCTCCGCGACAGCGCGGCGGCTACTCATGCAGCTCACACCCGCAGAGTCGGCCTCAGCCCAGGTCCTGGCGAAGGCGGCGGAGATAGGTGTCGATCTGTACAAGTCCAGGCCAGTCACTTCCCCGTACACGAGAGGTTTCCGACCTGAGCCGTTCTCCGATATCCAGTGCCTGGTGCAGGCTTTCCGTCGCGGCGTACAGGCTCATCAGCCGTGCGAGAGCATCGAGGTGACGGTTGACTGCGTCCTCGTCGCCCTCGTCGGGCGTGATTTCGCTGATTCGATCGAAAGCCTGGATGGCGGCGGTCGCTTCGCCGAGTTCCATCCGGCACTGCGCAGCGTAGTACCAGCACAGCTGGACTTGCTCGTCATGGTCGCCGTAACGGTCGGCGTAGTGGTGGGCGAGCGGCTCAAAGAGCGAGAGAGCCTCGCGGTGGCCTCCCGCCAGAAACTTCACCTGGGCAAGGTTGAACTGCATGCCTTCTTTGAGCTCCGGGTCAGCGGCTCTCGCGATGGCCTCCGCGAGTGCGTCGGCGGCCTGGGTGAACTGGCCATCCTGAACGAGCCGCGCTGCCCGGTCGGACACCGCGCCCGCCTCGTGGTCGGTCAATGCAGCGGGGTTTATCTCCAGCCCGGGCAGTTCGACGACCGGCGAGGGCGCGAGCGGCGAGGGAATCACGAGGGTTGGGGTGTACGAGGCGGCACCGCTGGGGCTGGGTGCCCGGCTGCCGAAAGGTCGCAGGAACGGCAGACGGGGGTCGAGGGTGCCCTCGTCGGCCGCGGTCGGGACACCTGTGGAGGCGTGGACGAAGGGCAGGAGAGCGTCGTAGACAGCCATCGCGTCCATACGCTGCTCGGCTTCCTTGGTGAGCATCGCCAGTAGGAGCTTCTCGATGTCGGCCGGCACGTCCGGGCGCAGAGTGCGGATGGGCGGGGGCGAGGTGTGGACGTGGTGCCACATGTGGGAGCGGCTGTCGTCAGGGGTGAACGGCGGCTTGCCGGTGAGCATTTCATGGAGCACGCAGGCGAGGGCGTATACGTCAGCGGCGGGGCCGACGGCGTTAGCCAGACTCTGTTCGGGAGACATGTAGGGCGGGGTACCTACGGTCATGCCGACCTGGGTGAGGCGGGGCAGGGTACCGACTCCGCGCAGGGCGGCGACGCCGAAGTCGAGGACCTTGACGATGCCTCCGGGGGTGAGCATCAGGTTGGACGGCTTGATGTCGCGGTGAACGACGTCGTGACGGTGGACGGTGTCAAGAACGGAGGCGATCTGGGCGCCGACGGCCGCAGCCCAGGAGACGGGGACCGTCTCGCTTTCGTAGTCGGTCTCGTCGATGAACGTCTGCAGTTCGCGTCCCTGCAGGAGCTGCATGACGACAAACAGCCGTCCGCTGGCCTCGTCGGTGCCGGTGTCGTAGACGGCCGGCACACCCAGCTGTTCGATGCCAGCGGTGATCTGGACCTCGCGCAGGAACCGGGCACGGCGGGTCTGCAGGGTCTCCTCGAAGGCCGCGCCCTGGAACCCAGGCGGGACCGGGCTCTCGGCCAACATCATCTTGACCGCGACCCGGCGGTCCAGTCGCTCGTCGTACGCCTGCCAAACCTCGCCCATGCCGCCCGCGCCGATCGGCGTGTGCAGCCGGTACCGGCCCGCGATCACGCGGGCCGGTACGCCGGCGTCGAAGCTCGGCGTGCCACCCTGCACCATGCGAGGTCCCCTTCTGCATGGGTGGAGCATGACCGCTCCACCCGGCCCCTTGCCTAACGTTCTGCTGAGCACAAGCTATGTGGTTGGCGGTTCCGCCCGACGGCTTCCGGACGACTTGAGCTCGGTGGCCCGCTGCTCGGTGGCCCGGCGCTCGGCCTCACGTCGGACCGGGCGTCGGATCAGCTGGTACGCCTGCTGGGTCGCGACCTGCTTGAACAGGCGATTGACGTCGGCATCGTCAAAGTAGCGGACCATCAGGGCGTCGTTGGACGCCGCCTGGTCGATGACGATCCGGTCGAGGTCCTTCTCCAGTTCCCCGCCGAAAACGTCCTGGTCCTGGTGCATGGCGATGGCCCGGAGTTCGGGGTCCTCACTGACGGCTACAACGAGCTGGCCGAGCAGGATCTGGTCGGTGGTGGACAGCCCGGTCCCGTACTCCTCGTTGACGGACTGGATCACCTCGGCCAGCGACATCTCCTCCGCCTCGGCCACCGCTCCGGCCGCCTCGGGCACCAGGCCAGGCAATACCTGCGCGCCCGCCGCCTCCAGGCGCAGCTCCGGGGTGCCTGTCTGAGCGATGCGCATGTGACTCGGGGTGGCCGTCCCTATGTCGGCGCCGGCGCTGCGGGCGGGCGCGGGCAGGCGGCGCAGCAGGAAGCGTCCGTACTGGTAGAGCCGTTCCAGTTCGAGGTTCTCGAATCCGATGACGTGGGAGAGCCAGCCGTACGCCTTGGTGTAGGAGTCCAGGGCGCGGCGGAATTCGGCGGCGGTGTCCGGTTCGGTGGCGTTGAGGGCGTTGAAGCGGTCCAAGGCGGGCTGCAGGTAGCCGTAGAGGCGGGCGTGGGCCTTCATGATGGCGGTGTCGGTGGCCGAGCCGCCCTGGAAGGCTGCGAAGTACGCGGTGACGAAGGCGTCCATCTCGGCTTCCACCAGGAGCTGGTAGGCCATCACCTCGCGTTCGCGGTCGAACAGCAGGTTGGGGTCTGTGGGCTCGCTGACCGACGCCTCGTAGTACTGCTGGAAAGCCTGCTCGATGTCCTCGGGCCGGTTGGCGAAGTCGAGGATGAACAGGTCCTCGGTAGTCTTGAGTCGGTGGGTGCGGTTGAGTCGGGAAAGGGTCTGCACCGCGGCCAGGTTCGCAAGGATCTTGTCCACGTACATGGTGGTCAGCAGCGGCTGGTCGAAGCCGGTCTGGTACTTCTCGGCGACGACGAGGATGCGATACTCGGGCTTGGGGACGGAAGGCGGGTTCGGGTCGTCCGCGCGGGTGTAGCCGAAGCGTGTCGGCAGTTCGCGTTCGGGGAAGCCGTTGAGCTTAGGCTCGGTGTACTCGATCCCGTCGAGGGTCAGCGCTCCGGAGAACGCGACCAGGGTGCCGCAGTCGGTGAAGCCCCGCTGGTCGATGTAGGCCCGCATGGCCTGGTACAGCCGTACGGCGTGGTCACGGCCGGAGGTGACCACCATCGCCTTGGCCCTGCCGCCGAGGCGCGGGCTGGAGTGCGAGCGGAAGTGGTCGACGATGATCTTCGCCCGGGAGGCCATCGACGCCTCCGACATCAGCGCGGCCCGCACCAGCCGCGAGCGGGCCTTACGCGGGTCCACCTGCTGCTCCGCCTCTTCTGCAGCGGCCTCCTGGAGCTTGAAGTACGTGGCGTAGGTGATGTAGTTGCCGAGCACGTCGAGGATAAAGCCCTCCTCGATGGCCTGCCGCATCGAGTAGACGTGGAACGGCCCCTTCTCCTGCTCCCCCGGGCCGGGATCGGCGTAAGGGTTGCCGAAGAGGTCGATCGTCTTCGCCTTGGGCGTGGCCGTGAACGCGAAGAAAGACAGGTTCGGCTGCTTGCCGCGCGCCAAGGCCGCGGCCGTCAGCGGGTCACCGTCCTCGTCCACCGCGTCCGAGCCGAGACGTCCCAGCGCCTTCTTCAAGGCCGCCGCGCTTTCCCCACCCTGCGAGGAGTGCGCCTCGTCGATGATCACCGCGTAACGCTGACTTCCCAGCCCCGCGACCTTGTCCAGGACGAAGGGGAACTTCTGCACCGTGGTGATTACGATCCGGGCAGTCGGCCCGGTCAGCGCGTCCGCGAGCTGCTGGGAGTTCTCGTCAATCCGCACGACCACGCCGGACTTGTGGTCGAACTGATGGACGGTGTCCTGGAGCTGCTTGTCCAATACTCGCCGGTCGGTGATGACAATGACCTTGTCGAAGACCAGCTTGTTCACCCCCAGACCGGTGGCGAGGGCGGCGGGTGCGATCTGCCCAGGGTCGTGCGAGGTGTGCAGGCTGGACAGGTGGTGCGCGAGCCAGCCGATGGTGTTGGATTTGCCCGAACCGGCGGAGTGCTGGATCAGGTAGTTCTCGCCCGCTCCGTGGCGGGCCGCGTGGGCGATGAGCTTGCGCACCGCGTCCCACTGGTGGAACCGCGGGAAAATCAACGGCTGCGTGTGCGCGCTCCCCGGCTTGTGTGACGGTGCCCGGCCGGCCTTCGCGGCGGCGTCCTCGACGTGCAGGAACCGCTGCAACAGCTCCAGCCAGTTACCTCGGCCCCACACCTCGTCGAAGAGATAGGAGATGGGGTACTTCCCATCGGTCGCGGCCGGGACATTGCCCGCGCCGCCGATCTGGCCGGGCCCGCCGGAGCCGGTGTTGAAGGGGAGGAAGCGGGTGGCGTCTCCGGCCAGGCGGGTCGTCAGGAAGGCCAGTGTCGGATCGACCGCGAAGTGGACCAGGCTGCGCTTGGCGAAGAACAGCTCCTTAGGGTCGCGGTCGCGGCGGTACTGACGCTTGGCGTCCTCGACGGTCTGGCCGGTCAGTCCGTTCTTCAACTCCACCGAGGCGACAGGGAGTCCGTTGAGGAAGAACGCCATGTCGAGGCTGTCGGCCGGGCGCGCTTCGGAGTAGTGGAACTGGCGCACGAAGGTGAGCCGGTTGGCGTCGTACTCGACCAAGGCGTCGGCGGCTAGGGTGTGCGCGGGACGGAAGTACGCAAGCTGGATCTTGACGTTGCGGTCATTCACGCCCCTACGCAGCACGTCCAGCAGGCCACGCGAGTCGATCTCCCGCGCCACCCGCTTGGCGAACCGGCCGATGGCCTGCTCTTCATCCTCGCCGTAGGCGGCCTGGAGCGCCAGCCAAGCGTCATTCTGCGACGCACCTAGGAACGCGGCCAGCTCGGAGGTGTCGATGCCGAGCGTGTGGTTGTAGGTGCTCGACATCCCGCGCTGCCAGCCGCTGCGCAGCAGAGCCGCTTCCACGGCGTTCTCGAATGCCTTCTCGGTGTACACGCGGGCATCGTTCATCTGAATCCCCCTCAGAGGTCGCGGTCGTGCGCGGGACGGGCGGTAGTGACATCAAGCTGGCCGGTGACGGCAGCAGTGATGAGTGCCTGCCGGCGTTCGGCTAGGAGAGCGAGCTGATTCTCGGTGCGTCGGATCAGCTCTCCATGCGTCCGCTGACTCTCTTCAGCCTGGTCGACAAGACTCTCCTGATCCCTGAGGTCTGCAGGCCACCTGACGGTGAAATTCGATAGGTCTTCCATCCCCAGTGTCGGCTGGGCAGAGTCTGAGCCGGTGGCAAGGAGAGCCTGATGCTCGAATTCGCTAGTGCCAGCCCAAGCGACGAAAAGACTCGGGCTCACATCCGGTCGCAATCGAATCGAACAAACAGCTCGGGCAATATTGACGCCGACAAGGTCGTCCGTAGCCACGGCTGCCCTACCCAATGTTCCGACTACGCTGAGCAGCACGTCCCGCGGCCTAACAACTGTCCTCGCGTACTGATCTGAGAGAGCCTTCGGAATTCTCGCCAACCCGCTTACCTTGCCTGGAAGATCAAGCAGGTCATTGACTCGAACAAAGGGCACGCCATCATCAACGAAGGCAGGAACAAGCACTCCGTAGCGCGGTCGCGCTCGAAGCAGGTACTTCACCCGAGTCCACTCCCCTGAACGACACTCCTTGAGGAGCTTCTCAATGTGTGCACGTTTGCGGGTCTGTACGACATCCCGCTGGCGAGCACGGAGAGCCACAAGCGTGTCGATGCGGGAGATCTCGCCGTCGAGGAAGTCGCCAATGCGGCGCTGCTCGTCGAGGGACGGAAGCTCGATGGGAAGGTTGCCGATTTCACTTGCGTTGATGGCCGGATAACTGACTCCGACGGAACGGGCGACGATTGCTTCAATGAATGGCTGCGACTGGCAATGGTAAGCCAAGTATCGCTGGTCAACTTGGTCCGTCGCCTCCAGAACTGCGAAGCCAGTGGAAAATACCAATGGGTCGTCGCTTTTGGGGACTGGAGCAATGGCCTTCAAGTAGGTGCGCACAGTCGAGACGATGACCGAGCCGGCTGGCGCGAGGCGTCGAGCCCGCGAAGGGGATTTCTCGAATGTGATTCCTTCTGTCGGGATGCTAATATTCCCCAGTCCGTCGACTGCACCGATATCAATGTAACGAAAGGAAAAATCCGCTTGAGTTCCTTCAGGAAGGGTTTGTGCGTTGATTCGGGCAATATTCTTGACGCGATAAAGAGTCATCCCGCCACCTCCCCCAACAGCAGCTGAATCTCAGCCTCCAGCGACTTCAACTCCGCATCAATCTCCGACAGTGGCCTCGCTGGCGTGTACGTATGGAAGTGTCGCGTGAGCGGAATCTCATACCCCGTCTTGAACCGCTCCAGCTGCCTCGTCTTCGGATTCCGGATCTCCGCGATCCAGGCGTCCGGAACGTGGGGAAGCACCTCGCGAGCGAAGTACTCGTCGATGTCTTCGCCCAGCGGGACGTTCTCGTTGTCGCGCAGGTCGGAGTCAGGCTCAGGCTTGCCCTTGACGAGCTGGACCTCACCCTCCGGGTCGGTCACTCCCACGGCATCACGCAGGGCCCTTTGGAAGGGCGCGGCAGAGGGCCACAGTACGCCGCCAGCCACCATCGCTGTCCGCATGGCGTCCCATGCCTCAGCCTTGGTCGACCACTGCGACCCGAGCAGCGGCTTGAGCGCGGTCAGCAACAGCTCGACTGCCGCCTCGCCCCCGACTGCCTTCTTCGCGGCCGCCGACGCACCGAGCTGAGCAAGGCTCTCCTCGGTCAGCTCGAAGCGGAGCTTGAGCGGCCGGTCCACGGTGATGCGCTGATAGCCGAAGTCCCGGTTGGCGAAGACCTTCACCCGCCCGTGATCCGGATGGGTTTCGCCGCTTGCGATGCTCAGCGCATCGCGATAGATCGCGCAGATATTTCCAATCTGCGCCCGCGTGATCTCCTTGCGCTTCTCACCGAGGGACTTGCGCATCTTGGTCCACTGGTCGCGGGCGTCAAGGAGGATCACACGGCCCTTGCGATCGGCGGGCTTGCGGTTGGTGACGATCCAGAAGTACGTGGAGATGCCCGTGTTGTAGAAGAGCTGGTCCGGGAGGGCGACGATCGCCTCCAGGTAGTCGTGCTCGATGATCCACCGGCGGATCTCAGACTCGCCCGACCCTGCCCCACCGGTGAAGAGCGGGGAGCCGTTGAAGACGATGGCCAGGCGGGTGCCGCCGGCCTCGTCGCCCGCCGCGTCCTTCTTGAGCGGCTGCATCTTGTTCATCATGTGCTGCAGGAACAGCAACGAGCCGTCGTTGATCCGAGGCAGGCCGGCTCCGAAGCGGCCGTCGAGTCCGCGGTCCTCGTGCTCCTGGCGTACGGCCTTCTCGACCTTCTTCCACTCCACACCAAAGGGTGGGTTGGCGAGCATGTAGTTAAAGGTCTCGCCGTCGTGGCCGTCTTGGCTGAAGGAGTTGCCGAAGCGGATGTTCTTGGCCGTGTGGCCCTTCAGAAGCATGTCGGAGCGGCAGATCGCGTACGACTCGGCGTTCAACTCCTGGCCGAATAGGTTGACGCGAACGCGCGGGTTCAGCTTGCGGATGTGTTCTTCGGCTGCCGAGAGCATGCCGCCAGTGCCGCAGGCCGGGTCGAGGATCTTGACGACTTGTCCTTCTCCGTTGAGCCGGTCGTCGTCCGGGGCGAGCAGCAGCTCGACCATCAGCTCGATGACCTCGCGCGGGGTGAAGTGCTCACCCGCCGTCTCGTTGGAGGCATCGGCGAACTTGCGGATCAGCTCCTCGAAGACGTAGCCCATGTCGTGGTTGTCCACGGCTTTGAAGCTCAGATCCAGGCCGGCGAACTTCCGCACCACCTGGTACAGCAGGTCGGAGTTGTCCAGGCGGTCGATCTGGAGGTGGAACTCGTAGCGGTTGATGATCTC
Organism: Streptomyces sp. NBC_00435; assembly: GCF_036014235.1. GTDB lineage: Bacteria > Actinomycetota > Actinomycetes > Streptomycetales > Streptomycetaceae > Streptomyces. The sequence goes on along the minus strand of NZ_CP107924.1, from coordinate 6,232,414 downwards.
AGTGGCCTCCGAGGAGAATCCCCGGATGTAGTCCTTGAGGTTCTTCGCCACGTTGGCCGCGTCGCTGCTGATCGTGTCGAAGTTCTGCTCGGAAAGGTTGTAGAACTTGAGCTTGGAGGCTGCCAGCAGCAGCCCGTCCTTGTTCTCCCCAGCGTAGGAGGCCGCCCGGTCCCACACCGCCTGGCGGGTCGGGGACATGACGCAGTCCAGCCTGCGCAGCACCGTCAGCGGCAGGATGACCTTTCCGTACTCCGAGCGCTTATAGTCACCACGTAGCAGATCGGCCACCGACCAGATGAAGTCGGCCAGTTCCTGGTTCTTGCTCAAAGCGTCCTATCCTCTCGCCCCACTGCGGCGTCTCCGTCGTTCGTCATGCTTTGGTGTTCAGCGTTGCCGCCGTCGCAGGCAGGCGGCGGATCGAGGGCGCCCCCGGTGAGACCGTCGCGGGCAAGCCGCGCAGCCCGGTCGCCCATCCTGGCGAGTTCGGCAAGTTCGTGCTCGAACGCACCCAACGAGCGAAAAGCGTCCCCGTAGCGGCGCTGTCGCTCGACATCCATGCGGGGCAGACGCGCTGCCTGCAGGTCCGCTCGGAACGTACCCGAGGAGGACGTGCTGCGCCGGGCATTCGCCGCGCTACCGGCGAATCCGCGCACATAGTCGGGGTCCAACTGGTCGCTGACGGAGGTGAGCTTTTCGCCATCGAGGCGGAGCAGACCGGCTGCCAGCAGGTCGCTTACCGCCACTGGGACGCCATCGTCTAGGCCGTCGGCCCCGCCTCGCGATGGCAGCTCGGGAAGCAGCGCCCGCAGACGGCTCAGGCGCATGTCGAGATCCTCGCGCAGCGTGGCGTACTCCACCGCATAGTCAGGTTCCGGCTCGCGTACGTAGCGGCTGGGCGTGAGGTCCACCTCGTTGTCCAGCAGATCGATCAGCGGCACCTCCGTCTCCTGGTGCGCCTGCGGCTCCCAGGGGCCGTCCGGGCTGTTGGCGCTGAGATCCACCATGCGCACGGTCCCTGTCGCCTGCCCGGGGCCGGAGGGACGGTTCAGCAGCCACAGGTGTAGCGGAAGCGCGTGGCTGGCAGCGAGGCCCGGCGGCAGGGCTACTACCGCGGCGACGCAGCCGCGACGCACCAACTCCGCCCGGATTCTGCGACCGGAGCGGCGATGGGCGACCGACGCCGGCAGGACCACCACGGCTCGCCCGCCGGGTGCCGTGTGGTGGTAGCAATGCTGAAGCCAGGCGAGTTCACTCTCCCCTCGTGAGGGCACACCCGCCTCCCAGCGCGGATCGATGAGCAGTTGCTCACGGCCCCAGTCGGCCACGGCTGTCGGCGGCTCGCACACGACCAGGTCGGCGCAGAGATCGGGGAACGCGTCAGCCCGCAACGAGTCGCCCGCCACAACCCGAACCAACGCCGCCGCCCCGTTGGCCGCCAAGGCCGCGCGTACCCTGGCCACGCGCGTCGCGACTGCCTGCCTGTCCTGACCCAGCCTGGTCCCGACCGCACCACCGCCCACCGCAACGAGAAGCGAGCCGATACCACACGCCGGGTCGAAGACGGTGCCAGAGGTCTCACCGGCGAACTCTCGGACAGCGCGAGCCAGCCGCAATGTCGAGGCGCCGTCCAACGCGGCGCGCGCGGTGGACTCCAGCAACCGGGCGACCAGACCGTCCATCACCTCGGTGGGCAACCGGTCGGCGGCCAGCCCGGCCACCGCCTCGCGGGCTGTCCGGTCGGTCAGCTCTGCCGCATCACCCCGAAGATGTTCCCCGACAGCAGCCAGTGCCCTGACCATTTCCTCGCCATAGGTGCCACGCAGCGCCTGCCAGAGTCGGACCTCCCTACTGACCTCTCGCCCTTCACGCTGCCCTTCCAGCCATTGCCGCACCTCGGCGAGCGGGAACAGGGGACTCGCCGAGGTGCCACCGACGGGCGCGGGAAAGTCCGAGCGGCGCCTGCGCCAGTTGGACACCGCAGCGCGCGTCACGCCCGCCAACCGTGCGATCTCCGCAGCGGTCGCCGTGGCATCGAGCGCCTCGTTTCCTCCGGTCATGGCGCGACCGTACACCGCGATCATCCTGAACGCCAAGTTACATTCAGTTGACGGCGCTAACTGACTTGTTCACTGGGTATCACATGCCAGGAACTCCGACACCCCGCCCAGCGCAACGGGACGAGATCCGGGCATGTGCACGACCTCACGCGGAGCGAGGTGAACGGCCCTCCGGCTCAGCGATCCAGCGGGGCTACGGCCGCGCCCCCTTCCTGGCTACCAAAGACCGCGGGTCAGGGGGCCGTAGCTGTGAACATCAGCCTCCACCTGCTTGTCAGTCCGAAGACAGGTGGAGTTGCCTACCAAAACCGAAACCGCAGGTCAGGCGCCTTCCCGCACCGGCTCCAAGATGGCGACGCACTCCACGTGGTGGGTCATGGGGAAGGAACCCACAGGCCTGAGTGCCGATAAACCTGCAGGTCAGAGGCAGCATAGCGACTTCGACGGTGCGGCCGCGCGTCCAACGAGCGTCACCATCGGCCCTGGCATCTCTACGCGACCGGCCTTGGTCCAGCGGCTGCGGCTGACCGGCCAACACCCTGCGGTCGGGCAGGGTGCGGGGAGGATGCCTGGCTTGGCGCTTCGTCCCCATCTCCGGCGCCCCGTTGCCGGCAGACGGCCGCCGATGAGAAGTTCCCTGGTTCGGTGCAACTCCTCTCGCAGCGAGGGACAGACCATGGGTACGCTTGCCAGGCCCGCGGGCGCCAGTAGATCCGGGACGGCTCCGCCGCCGGGGAAAAGGACCGTCCCGGTGAGGAGACCCACAGCCACAGCGACCTTCCCCGCCCCCGCAAGTAGGCGGCTCCTGAGCGGCTCGGCCGCCACGCCTACGGCGTCAGGTTCTGGCACGTCCGCCAGGAGTGCGTCATCAAAGATCACCAGGCTGTCGCGCTGCTCACGCGGCCTGCAGCTGTGGCGTAGTGCGTCGACGACGAGCCAGGACAAACCACGGACGGCGATGTCACGGTCGGATCCCTCTCAGAAGAGGTAGCGCTCGTTGCGTTCGGCGAGCGCAGAGATCAGACGTTCCGTGGTCGCGCGCACCTGCAAATGCGCGGCGAGGGGCATCGTGCGGGATGTGTGCCACGCCTGGGCGCGCAGTGAGTTGCAAAGCCGCCCGAAATTCTTGCCGTGCACCTCAAGCGCCGAGTCATGTGTCCTTCGGCCGTCCGGAACGAGCAGCATCTCCAAGAAGCGAACCGACGCCACCGTGACAACCCCGGCCGCGTCGGAACTGCGGCAGCACGGTCGTCACCCGCCATGAGCGTGATGGAGACAGCACCAAAGCCGGCGATGGCGGCGATCGCGGCGAACATCCTGAAAGGCGTGACTGTGGTCTCGCCAAAATGGTGATGTCCTCCACCACAAGGCCAGCACCACAACGAGCATGGGCACCGCCTGGAGAAGTACGGAGACGCAGCGACCGGCGACGATACGGTGCCACCGGTCAACGAGCTCCTTACTGTCCGGCCAAGCCTCCGCTGGTACGTCCTTACATTCCAACTGCACGAGCAGCGCGTCGACGCGTGCTTCGCAGCCGCTTCACCGAATGCACCCCGTGCCGGACATCCGGGACACCACCGTGGCCAGCATTCGGCTGCGGTCCCACCACAGCAGGGCGATCCAGACAGCCTCGAAGAATGTCCACCAGCCCCAGAAGAACGAGAGGTTCACGAATTCTGTCAGCGTCACGGACGGCAGGGTGGTAGACCGCTCTGACATTGCTGCGGATACTCACGTTCCGGTGGTCGTGCCTCAATGCCCCCTCCTGAGCCGGACAGTCCGACACCATGTCTCAGCCTCCAACGCCTGCCTCCGGCTTCCTCCATCCAGGAAGGAATCACCAGCAGGAGCGCGGGCAGTAAACCTGCATCGCAGGCCGGCTCGATGGACTTCACGCCTCGCCGCACACCTATACGGCCGCCTCCACCAGGAACGGATTCAGCCTCCCCACCCACGATACGTAGAGCCCGTCCCTGGCGCGGGTACAGGCCATGTACAGCGGGAAGCGTTCGGCCAGGAGATCGGCTTCATGCTGGAGGCGGTCTACCTCCGGCGTCAGGTACGGCTCAGTCATGTACCCCGATCACCGCGACGCACCGGCATTCAAGGCCCTTGAAAAGAGTGCGTCATGCCCCTGACGGCGTCCGGGTCCGTCGGCGTGTCTCCGCGAAGGCGGGAGGCCCGCATGCCGACAGCCGTGAGACCCTCAACCGCCAGGTCACACGTCTTGTTTCATCAAGCCCTGGAGCTTATCGATCTGGGCGCAGAAGACGATATCGAAGGCGGGGCGGGGCATGGCCGTGATTCTCCTCCACCAGATTTCGAGGGGGGGGAACCGCGTTCGCGCCCCGCCTGACTTCGTCAGTCGCTTGCAGCCGCTGCCAGACCCGCGTCTTCATCCGGCTCCTCAAGCTGTCCGAGAACACGCCAGGCCAAGTCGGCGAGGGTCTCACCGGTGGCTGTCACCCATCGAGCGGTGCCCTGGTTGGCCACAGGCCTCTGGTCCCATTCGGCAAGCTCCCACATTCGGGTGATCAGTCCAGATGGCGAGTATTGCTGGCCGTCAGCCGCCCAGAGGACCGGCTTCGTCCGGTGGGTGATCCACGTTGCCCGGCCCCGCTTATCATCCTCGGCCAGCCAGTCCTTGAGAGCCTCGGCCTCCATCGGATAGGCCGTGGTGAGCGTGAGCGGCGCCCCCTCTTCCAGGGCACCCTGGTCGATGAGGACATGAACCGCGTTGGGACGGCGCGGCTTCCGCTGTGCCGGAACCCGACGGTACTTGTCAGCCTCCGACGAGGCCTCGGGCCCGGAAGCAGCGCGCAGCACACGTAGGACGACCTCACGGCTACGGGCGACGTCGGCGCATACGGCCCGGATCTGCGAGCGTTCGCCATAGAGCCTGTCGATGGCCCCCGCAACCAAAGGAAGCAGCTCGGTCACCAGGCCTCGTACCTGGGCCTCAGCCGCGGTTGCCCAATCCAGGGTCGGATCCGGCTCATCGATGGATTCGGTGTCCAAGCGACGAAAGACGAGATGGGTCAACAGGTACAGGCCATGCTCGGTGAGTGCGGCGCCTCGACTTTCGTAGCCAGGACGCAACGCGTGCAGAGTGCGGCGGACTTCTCGCAGAACCCGTACCGTATTCCACAGCAAGTAGGCCGTAGGCTGAGGCCGGAACAAGACGTCGTAGATGCCCTGCGGGCCCCGCTCCCACAGAACGTCGAGGGTGGTCGCCATCCTGACCGCATACTGACTGTCGGGGTGAGCACACGCCAGCGCGCACGCGGCCTCGACCACAGAACAGCCGGTGTCCTCGGTGGGATCCAGCTCGCTTCGCCGGACGCTGTACTCCAAACCGAGTTCCGCACGCATCTCTTCTATGATGGCCGCCTGCACAGGGTCAAGGGCGATGAAGTCCCGTGCTTCCACACGGTTCTGCCGGTTGGTTGCCTGGGTGGTCCGTTTGGCGAAGTCTGCCGCCTTACCCGTCACGATGATTCGGACGCCCACCTGTGCATCCGCGGCCGAATCATCTGCGGCAACGGCCTCGGCCACGGACCGGACGGTCTGCGCTCCGTTGACGACGCTGGCGTTGTGCAAAGTCAAGGTGATTGGTCGTGCCTGTGGGTTGCGAATGGCCTGATGTGTGCGCTCGACCGCCTCGCAGAGCACCGTGACTCCGTTATTGAAGTACCAGAAGTTATCCGGCTCCTCGGTGAGGGTGGCGATCAGTTCGTTGTTGATCGGCGTCCTACCCAGCGGATTTCGGATATTCAGATTGAACAGGTTGGCGCCGTGTTGCAGCCATTGAGACACCTGGTCGGCCCCAACTACACCTTGGTACGACTCGTACGGGACGCTGACGGCGAACCACGGAAACAGATCGGCCGTCAACTGGACCGGTTCGGGTGCCATGTCCTCCCGCACGGATGCCCATACCTCTGGTGCCAGAATTATCCGGTGGTCAAGGACGTCCCCATGCCGATTGAACTCCTTCTCGCCATCGACCAGCGCATGGCTGAACCCTTCGCTCACCTCGTCCGTCCGCATGAGGACGACGACCTGGGTAACCGGGGTCGGGCCCTTTGACATAGCAGCTTTGGCGTACTCCGCCAGCTGCCGACCACGCGGATTGAACGCCGCGAAGTCTTCGTCATCGATGAGCCGCAGTCCCGCGAGGAGCTCCCAGACGGTGTCCCGCTCACCCTTGGCTTTACCGTCTTTGCTCCACTTCGCCTGGACCAGATAGACGTGTGGATCTGGGCCGTCCACCACGGCGATGGCGTCGATGCCCTTGTCGGCGATGCCATCAATCACAGTGAGCGCAGCCTCCTGCGGGCTGAATCCAGTGACTATCCGTACAGCTTGGGCGGTGAGCGCTCGCGAGAGCATGCGCTTCTCGAGATCCTCACCCGTTTTGCCTGCAAGATCGCTGCCGTCAACAAGGCCGGAATCCAGGTAAACGGTCTTCAGGGCTTGCTTGACCTGCCGGGTCTGCAAGGTCACTTTGTCGCCAGCTGCGGCCTGCTTGTTCGTCATCGTTCGCGCCTTCCTGAAGACCCGGCGGTGTTGCTCACGACCGACCCATGGACAAGATCGTCTCACGGGTGGGGTACACCATGCCGTGCGTTTGATGAAGCCTCATCGTCAGAGTCGAGGCGAATCGACGCCAGCGCCTCGGCAATCTCGGCGGTCATCTCGTCGTCCGGCCTGTAGACCACGCACAGATCCTCGTGGAGGAGTGCGAGGATCTGGCGGGCCTCTGCCACCCACCCCTGCGCGAACAGCATCCCGATATCCCGGCGTAGTTTGACGGCCTCCTCGCTGACATCGCCGCAGACGGACCGTACAACGCCGAAATGCCCTTAAGCGCAGCGAGTGCCTCGGTGGCCTGCCCGAGCACGGCACGACAGCATACGGCCTGGTAGCGGCAGGCGTGGGCCGGTGCGCTGGTCTGGGCGTTGAACCGGGCGTACACGTCGGCGAACCGTCGGACTCGGGCAGCGCGGCCCGGTAGGCGCCGCCGAGCAGGCGGATGGCCGCCCACTGGGTGCGTGGCTCCAGCACCTGTCGGCTCTCCGGGCCCAGCGGGCGAGCGGCCGGCTCGATACCTCGGTGGCCTGCGTGAACCGCTCCTCCCCGGTGAGGCGTTGGAGCGCGTATACGCCTCCTTGACCAACGGTGAAACCCAGGTCAATGCCTGGCACCAGCTCTACTACAACCCGGAGCAATACGGCATCACGCACGAGAGGCCCAGCACCGTACCGTCGCCCTACGAGCTGTACTTCGGACTCATCGCCGAAGCCGTGCGGCAGATCGCAACGTCGAGGCGTGGCATCGCTATTTCCTGGCCATGCCCATGGGCCAGCGTGACCTCGGCACCCAGCTAGCCCACCGGACTGGGACGGGACCGCCAGCGCCAAAGCGTCCGGCGTCCTCAACTTCGGTGGCGGCGCGAAGGATTCCGGCGGGCGGGTCGCAGATGCCCTGCTCCACCCGGACACGGAGTACGGGCGCAAGATCCACAGCTGGTAGCTAACGCCACCTACCCATTTAGCGTGCGGTGCCTCGCTTCGGAGTGGCAGTCACCCTGGCCCACCATGCCGGGCGGCGACTCAGAGCTACCACTACGGGGACCGCTACTTAGGCGTCCGGAGGAGCAAAGAGCTACCCACCTACGAATCCCCACCCCCTTCACATCGGCCCGGCCACGTCCTTGGACGTGGCCGGGCCGATGTGAAGGGGCTTCAGAACGTGCGTCATGTGAGCGTCAGTAGCTGGAGGAGTATCCGGCCACCGCTACTGACGGCCTCGGTTCTCCGTACTGAAACCGCAGGTCAGATAGCCGTCACCAGCTCCAACAGGCCTTCGCGCGCTGCGTGCGCGGAAACAGGTCAAACGGCTGACGAGTACCGAGAAACCTCAGGTCAGGCGCCCTTGGCGACCGGCTCCAGGATCGCCACGCACTCCACGTGGTGCGTCATCGGGAAGAGGTCGAAGGCGCGCAGGGTGCGGACCTTGTAGCCCGCCTCCTTGAAGTAGCCCAGGTCGCGTGCGAGGGCCGCCGGGTCGCAGGCCACGTAGGCGATGCGGCGGGGGGTGAGGCCGGCCACCTGGCGGACCGTCTGCTTGCCCGCGCCCGCGCGGGGCGGGTCCAGGACGACCAGGTCGCACTCGGTGATGCCGGTCTTCGGGAGGATCTGCTCGACCTTGCCCTGCTCGATGCGGACGCGGGGGAAGTCCGTGAGGTTGTGGCGGGCGTCCTCCACCGCGCGCTTCGTGGACTCGATGCCCAGCACCGCGCCGGTCTCGCCGAGGCGTTCCGCGAGGGCGCCCGCGAAGATGCCGACGCCGCAGTAGAGGTCGAGGGCCATTTCGCCCTTGCGCGGCATCAGGCCCTGCATGACGGCCTTGATCAGGGTGTCCGCGGCCTGGGGGTGGACCTGCCAGAAGCCGCCCATGCCGACGCGGTACGTGCGGCCGTCCGCGCGCTCGCGCACGAAGGGGCGGCCGTGGACGCGGTGGACCCCGCCGTCCTTCTCCTCCACGCGCAGGACGGAGACCGGCTTGTCGAGCTCGACGAGCGGGAGACGGCCGCCGGGGCGGGGCGTCAGGACGACCTGGCGGTCGCCGGAGCCGGTGGCGGCGATGGCCTCGACGGTGGCCATCTGGGGCCAGTCCTGCTGCTCGATGCCGAGCTCGCTGACGCCCGGCGCGGCGATCATGCAGTGGTCGACCGGTTCGATCTCGTGCGAGCGGTGCTTGCGCAGGCCGGCGCGGCCGTCCTCGTCGATCGCGAACTGCACGCGGGTGCGCCACTGCGGGACCTGTCCGGCGGGCACCTTGTCGCCCTCGGCCGGCATGACCGTACCGTCCCAGCCGGCCTGCTCCGGGGTGAGTCCGGCGAGCCGCAGCAGCTGCTCGGCGATGACCTCGCCCTTGAGCCGGCGCTGGGCGCCGGGCTTGGCGTGCTGCCAGTCGCAGCCGCCGCACTTGCCGGGGCCGGCGTACGGGCACGGCGCGGGGGCGCGGTCCTTGGAGGGGTCCAGGACGGTGACGGCGTCGGCGCGCAGGAAGCGGGAGTCGGCGTCGCCCTCCGTGACGCGGGCGATGACCTTCTCGCCGGGCAGGGTGTGCCGGACGAACAGGACCCGGCCCTCGGCGGTCCGGGCGATGCAGTGCCCGCCGTGTGCGACGGGACCGACCTCGACCTCGTACTCCTCCCCGACCAGTGACTGCTTCTCGTTCTGCTCGGTCGTCATGGTGGGGAGACTCCAAGGAAGTGATCAAAAAGGAACGGCCGGACGACCGACCCACCAGTTTACGTGGATCTCGTCCGGCCGTTCGCCATCAGCCCTGAGCCAGCAGCCCTGAGCCGTCAGCCCTTGGCCGCCGGGTCCTTCGGCCGCGGGGCGTCCACCGGTCCGCGGCGCACCGCACCCGGCGCGTTCCATTCGGCCCGCTTCTTGGCCCGCTTCTTGGCGAGCTCCGAGGACTGCAGCTGGTAGGGCACCGAGGTGACCATGACACCGGGGGTGAAGAGGAGCCGGCCCTTGAGCCGCAGCGCGCTCTGGTTGTGGAGCAGGTGCTCGTACCAGCGCCCGACGACGTACTCGGGGATGTACACGCTGACCGCGTCGCGCGGGTTCTCGCTGCGCAGGCCCTTCACGTACTCGACCACCGGGCGGGTGATCTCCCGGTACGGCGAGTCGAGGATCTTCAGCGGGACGTTGATCCCGCGCCGCTCCCACTCCGCCTTGAGCGCCTTGGTCTCCACCTCGTCGACGTTGACGCTGAGCGCCTCCAGCCGGTTGGAGTGCAGCAGCTTGGCGTAGGCGAGGGCCCGCAGGGTGGGCTTGTGCAGCTTGGAGACCAGGACGACGGAGTGCACCCGCGAGGGCCGCACGTACTCGTCGGGGCGCTCCTCGGCGGCGGCGATCTCGGTGGCGACCCGGTCGTAGTGCTTACGGATCGCGGTCATCGTGCCGTAGAAGATCACCATGCCGAGCAGGGCGACCCAGGCCCCGTGGGTGAACTTGGTGGCGAGTACGACGACCAGGACCAGACCCGTGAAGAAGGCGCCGAAGGTGTTGATCGCGCGGGAGCGGATCATGTGGCGGCGCTTGGCGGGGTCCGTCTCGGACTTCAGGTGACGGTTCCAGTGCCGGACCATGCCGGTCTGGCTGAGCGTGAAGGAGACGAAGACGCCGACGATGTAGAGCTGGATCAGTTTGGTCGAGTCGGCCCCGTAGATCCAGGTGAGCAGCGCGGCGGCGCCGGCGAGGAGCACGATGCCGTTGGAGAAGGCGAGCCGGTCGCCGCGGGTGTGCAGCTGGCGCGGCAGGTAGCGGTCCTGGGCGAGGATCGAGCCGAGCAGCGGGAAGCCGTTGTACGCGGTGTTCGCGGCGAGGAACAGGACGAGCGCGGTGGCGGCGGCCAGCAGGATGAAGAGGAAGGATCCCTTGCCGAAGACCGCCTCGGCCACCTGGGAGATCACCGGGTTCTGGACGTACCCGGCGCCGACGGCCACGCCGTTGTCGAGCAGGTCGAGCGCGGGCTTCTCGGCCATCTTGACGTCGGTGGCCATGGCCAGGCCGATGATGCCGCAGAACATGGTCACGGCCAGCCCGCCCATGAGGGCCAGGGTGGTCGCGGCGTTCTTGCTCTTGGGCTTGCGGAAGGCCGGCACGCCGTTGCTGATGGCCTCGACGCCGGTCAGGGCGGCGCAGCCGGAGGAGAAGGCGCGCAGCAGCAGGAAGACCAGCGCGAAGCCGGCCAGGCCCTGGTGCTCGGGCTTGATCTCGAAATCGGCCGTCGGGGCCTTCATGGAGTCGTCGAGGACCAGCCCTCTCCAGGCTCCCCACGCGATCATGATGAATACGCCCGCGACGAAGATGTAGGTGGGAATCGCGAAGAGTTTTCCGGATTCCTTCATGCCGCGCAGATTCAGCAGAGTGAGAATCAAGATCATCCCGACCGCGCAGAGCACCTTGTGCTCGACGACGAAGGGGATGGCCGAGCCGAGGTTCTCCACGCCCGAGGCGATGGACACCGCGACCGTGAGGACGTAGTCGACGAGCAGGGCGCTCGCGACGGTGAGACCGGCCTTGGGCCCGAGGTTGGTGTTGGCGACCTCGTAGTCACCGCCGCCGCTGGGGTAGGCGTGGACGTTCTGCCGGTAGGAGGCGACCACGGTGAACATCAGCACCACGACCGCGACCGCGATCCATGGGCTGAAGTGGTACGCCGACACACCCGCGATCGACAGGACCAGCAGGACCTCGCCAGGGGCATATGCCACCGAGGAGAGCGGGTCGGACGCGAAGACAGGAAGGGCGATCCGCTTGGGAAGGAGCGTTTCCCCGAGGCGGTCGCTGCGGAGCGCCCGGCCGATCAGGATCCGTTTGGGCACGTCGGTCAGTTTGGACACGCAGAGGATCGTAAGCGTTCGATATCAGGCTGACGAACCCGCACCCCTCTACACGGCAATACGGCCCCTATATGCCATCCGAACGCTGCGTATACGCCGCGCTACGGCCCGCCGACTGCCTCTGAAGAGGGCACACTGGTGACCGCCCGTGTGTAGCTTGGGCCATGGTCTGAGACCCTGTTAAGCCAGAGCAGCAATGAGGCTGGAAACCAGCGAGCCGCTGACAGCCGGAAGGACGGCCGTGCACATCGTCATTATGGGCTGCGGAAGAGTGGGCTCCGCTCTCGCGCAGACCCTGGAACAGCAGGGGCACACGGTCGCGGTCATCGACCAGGACCCCACCGCATTCCGTCGGCTGGGGGCGTCCTTCGGCGGCCGCCGTGTCACCGGGGTCGGCTTCGACCAGGACACCCTTCGCGAGGCCGGCATCGAGGACGCGGGGGCCTTCGCGGCGGTCAGCAGCGGTGACAATTCCAACATCATCGCGGCCCGCGTGGCCCGCGAGATGTTCGGTGTCGAGAACGTCGCCGCCCGGATCTACGACCCCAAGCGCGCCGAGGTCTACCAGCGCCTGGGCATCCCCACCGTCGCGACCGTACGGTGGACCGCCGACCAGATGCTCCGCCGGCTGCTGCCGTCGGGCGCCGAGCCGCTGTGGCGCGACCCGAGCGGCGGTGTCCAGCTCGCCGAGGTGCACACCTCCACCGCCTGGATCGGCCACAAGGTCAGCCAGCTGCAGGAGGAGACCGGCGTCCGCGTCGCCTTCCTCACCCGGCTGGGCGAGGCCATGCTGCCGACATCGGCGACCGTCCTGCAGGAGGGCGACCTCGTCCACGTGATGATGCGCACGGACGAGATCGACAAGGTGGAGGCGTCCTTCGCCGAGGGGCCTGAGGAGGCACACGCATGAGGGTCGCGATCGCCGGAGCCGGCGCGGTGGGCCGTTCCATCGCGGGCGAGCTGCTGGAGAACGGCCACGAGGTGCTCCTCGTGGACAAGGCCCCGACCGCCATCTCGGTGGAGCGGGTTCCGCAGGCCGAGTGGCTGCTGGCCGACGCCTGCGAGATCACCTCGCTCGACGAGGCGGCGCTGCAGCGGTGCAACGTGGTCATCGCGGCGACGGGCGACGACAAGGTCAACCTGGTCGTCTCCCTCCTCGCGAAGACCGAGTACGGGGTCCCGCGGGTCGTCGCCCGCGTGAACAACCCGAAGAACGAGTGGCTCTTCAACGAGTCCTGGGGCGTCGACGTGGCCGTCTCCACGCCCCGTCTGATGTCGGCACTGGTCGAGGAGGCCGTCAGCGTCGGCGACCTGGTCCGTCTGCTGCGCTTCAGCCACGGCGACGCCAACCTGGTCGAGCTGACCCTGCCCGCCGACTCCCAGGTCGCGGGCAAGCAGATCAGCGAGATCACCTGGCCCGAGGACACCTCGCTGGTCACGATCATCCGGGGCAACCGGGTGCTCACCCCGCACGGCGAGGAGACCCTGGAGCCGGGCGACGAGCTCCTCTTCGTGGCCGCCCAGGCCCGCGAGGAGCAGCTGGAGGACCTCCTCCAGGCCGCGGACTAGCCCGCGGCCCGCTGAACGCCCGAGGGGCGCCGACCAATCCGGTCGGCGCCCCTCGGGCGTCGGCGTCCCGCCGCGGACGGCGTGGGGCTACCGGCCCCGCTCCGCCGCCTTGGCGGCCTTGGCGGCCTTCTCCGCCGCCTCCTCGGCCTCCCATTCGGCGATCACGTTGATCGGCGGCGGCGCCTTCGCCAGGAAGACCCACGTGAAGTACACCGCCAGCACCATCGGCGGCAGCTTCAGCGCGATCAGCACCCAGCCCAGCTGCGTCGCGTCGCCCCACCAGTACAGCGGGAAGAGGATCGCGTACTTCGCGAGGAAGATCAGGCCCCAGGCCAGACTGGCCTTGGTGTACGCCTTCTTGCGCCCGGGGTTGCGCGTGCGCCAGGACAGGTTCTCCTTGAACACCGGGCCCAGGATCACCCCCAGCAGCGGGAAGCCCACCAGCGCCGAGAGCGTGAAGGCCACGCCCAGGCCGGCGCCGTAGATCATGCCGGGCAGGTAGAAGCCCTTCGCGCTGCCCGTGAACAGGGCGAAGGCCACGCCGACGCCCACGCCGAAGACGCCGCTGAAGGCGTGCTTCACCGTGTCCTTGCGCAGCAGCCGCACGATCACCAGCAGCACCGCGACGGCGCCCGCCGCGATGGCGGACAGCTTCACGTCCTTGTTGATCGTGTAGATCATGACGAAGAGCAGCCCGGGGAGCATCGTCTCCACGGTGCCCCGGATGCCCCCGAAGGCATCGAAGAGGGCCGCCTGGGTCACGGCCTTCTGGTCCTCGGACGGTTCCGCGTCCGGGGCCGTGGCCGAGGTCGGGGTCGTCGGTTTGTCGAGTGACGTCACCGTCAGTGCTCCTGTCCGAGCGGTCGGAGTTCGTACTTCGGGTTGAAGAGCACCCGACGGCCGTGGCTCATCGAGATCCGCCCTGAGGCAATCATGCGACGGCCGGGTTCGATTCCCACGATCGAGCGACGTCCGAGCCATACGACGTCCAGCGCGGCCGAGCCGTCGAACAGCTCGGCCTCCAGCGCGGGCACGCCCGCGCGCGGGCGCAGGGTGACCGTACGCAGGGTCCCGGTCACCTTGACTATCTGGCGGTCGTGGCAGTCGCAGATGCGCGTGCACCCCGCGGCTTCTGTGTCCTCCTGCAGCTCCGCCGAATGCAGCTCCTCCTGCGAGGTGGACAGCCGCTCTATCATCCGGCGGAACCGGCCCGCCGGCCTGGCGGGCTTCGCCGGCTTCGCGGGGTTCTCGGGACGCGGTTCAGCACTCATACAGGAAGCGTACCGGCGCCACGCTCACCTCTCGTAGCGGTATCTCACGCTCACCTCTCGAAGCGGTATCCCATGCCCGGTTCGGTGATGAAGTGCCTCGGGTGCGAGGGGTCGGTCTCCAGTTTGCGCCGCAGCTGCGCCATGTAGACCCGCAGGTAGTTGCTCTCGGTCCCGTACGAGGGGCCCCAGACCTCCTGGAGCAACTGCTTCTGGCTGACCAGTTTCCCGCCGTTGCGGACCAGTACCTCCAGCAGGTGCCATTCGGTCGGCGTGAGGCGTACGTCCCGGCCCGCGCGCACCGCCTTCTTGGCCGCGAGGTCCACCGTGAAGGTCTCGGTCTCGACGGTCACCTCGTCCTCGCCGGCCCCGGCGCCCGGTTCCGCCCGCCGGACGGCGGCGCGCAGCCGGGCGAGCAGCTCGTCCATGCCGAAGGGCTTGGTGACGTAGTCGTCGGCGCCCGCGTCCAGGGCTTCGACCTTCTCGTCGGAGCTGTGCCGGGCGGAGAGGACCAGGATCGGGACGCGGGTCCAGCCGCGCAGCCCCTTGATCACCTCGACGCCGTCCATATCGGGCAGGCCCAGGTCCAGGACGACGACGTCGGGGTGGCGGGCGGCCGCCATTTCCAGGGCGCTCGCCCCGTCGGCGGCCGCGTCGACCTCGTACTTGCGTGCCTTCAGATTGATCACGAGGGCTCGGACGATCTGGGGTTCGTCGTCCACCACGAGCACCCGGGTCATTGGGGTCCTGCCTTCTGTCGTATCGAATCAACATCAGAATCCACGGGCCGCGCCCCGGCCGCACCCGGCGCGCTGCGGCCCTCGCCGTCCACGCTCACGTGGGCCGTCGGCCGCCCGTTCGTCACGGCCCGCAGCGTGAGCACCATGGTGAGCCCGCCCCCCGGGGTGTCCTCAGCCGTCAGTGTGCCGTCCATGGCCTCGGCGAAGCCGCGCGCGACCGCCAGCCCGAGCCCCACTCCCGCTCCGCGCGGCGCGTCCCCGTACCGCTGGAAGGGGGCGAAGATCCGGTCCCTGGCCTCCTCGGGCACGCCCGGCCCGCGGTCCACCACACGTACCTCGACCCGGTCGCCGAGGAAACTGGCCGCCACCAGCACCCGTTCCCCCACCGGGCTGTACTTGACCGCGTTCTCCACCACGTTGGCCACGGTCCGCTCCAGCAGCCCGGGGTCCACCGCCACCATGGGCAGGGTCTCCGGGATGTCCAGCAGGACGCTGCCCTCGGGTACGCCGCCCAGTGCCATCGGGACCACCTCGTCGAGGTCGATCTCGCGGATCAGCGGGGTGACGGTGCCGGTCTGGAGCCTCGACATGTCCAGCAGGTTGCCCACGAGGTGGTCGAGCCGGTCGGCGCCCTCCTCGATGCCCGCCAGGAGCTCCGCGCGGTCCTCCTCGGACCATTCCACGTCGTCGGAGCGCAGGGAGCTGACGGAGGCCTTGATGGAGGCCAGCGGCGTACGGAGGTCATGGCTGACGGCGGCCAGCAGCGCGGTCCGGATCCGGTTGCCCTCCGCCAGCCGTCGGGCCTCCTCCGCCTCCCCGACCAGTCGCTGCCGGTCGAGTACGACGGCCGCCTGGGCGGCGAAGGCGCCGAGCACCCGGCGGTCCTCGGCGGGCAGCACCCGCCCGGACAGGGCCAGCGCCATGTGGTCGCCGATCGGCATGTCCACATCGGCGTCCTCGGGGCGGGAGACCGGGTTCGGGCCGACGCTGCCGGCCGGCTGCCAGGGTTCCACGTCGCTCTCGCGCTCCAGCAGCGCCACCGACTCCATGGCGAAGGTCTCGCGCACCCGCTCCAGCAGCGCGTCCAGGGTGGTCTCCCCGCGCAGCACGCTGCCGGCGAGGAAGGAGAGGATCTCGGACTCGGCACGCAGCCTGGCGGCCTGGTGGGTGCGGCGGGCGGCCGCGTCCACCACGGAGGCCACGGAGCCGGCGACGCCGAAGAAGACCGCGATGGCGACGATGTTCTTCGGGTCGGAGATGGTGAAGCGGTGGATGGGCGGGGCGAAGTAGTAGTTCAGCAGCAGGGAGCCGACGGCGGCCGAGGCCAGCGCCGGGTAGAGCCCGCCGAGCAGTGCGGCGGCCACGGTCAGGGCCAGGAAGAGGAGCATCTCGTTCGCGAGACCGGGGTCGCTGTCGACGTGCGTGAGCAGCAGCGCGAGCAGCAGCGGCAGGATCACCCCGGCCACCCAGCCGGCCACGATCCGGGGCCGGCCGAGCCGGGCCGCCGAGCGGACCACGGGCAGGCCGCGTCCCTTGTTGGCCTCCTCGTGCGTGACGATGTGGACGTCGAGGTCGGGTCCGGAGTCGCGGGCGACGGTCGCGCCGACGCCGGGGCCGAAGACGTAGCGCCAGGAGCGGTGGCGGCTGGAGCCGAGCACGATCTGGGTGGCGTTGACCCCGCGGGCGAATTCGAGCAGCGCCTCGGGAACGTTGTCGCCGATCACATGGTGAAACGTTCCCCCCAGGTCTTCGACCAGGGTCCGCTGGACCGCGAGCTCCTTCGGCGAGGCGGCGGTCAGCCCGTCGCTGCGGGCGATGTAGACGGCCAGGATCTCGCTCCCGGAGCCCTTCGCCGCCACCCGGGAGGCGCGCCGGATCAGGGTGCGCCCCTCCGGACCGCCGGTCAGGCCCACCACGATCCGCTCCCGGGCCTGCCAGGTGGAGCGGATGTTGTGCTCGCCGCGGTACTGCTGGAGGTACTCGTCGGCCCGGTCGGCGACCCAGAGCAGCGCGAGCTCGCGCAGGGCGGTGAGGTTGCCGGGGCGGAAGTAGTTGGAGAGGGCCGCGTCGACCTTGTCCGACTTGTAGATGTTGCCGTGGGCCATCCGGCGGCGCAGGGCCTGCGGGGACATGTCGACCAGCTCGATCTGGTCCGCGCGGCGCACCACCTCGTCCGGGACGGTCTCGCGCTGCCGCACCCCGGTGATCGACTCCACCACGTCGCCGAGCGACTCCAGGTGCTGGATGTTGACGGTGGAGATCACGTCGATGCCGGCCCGCAGCAGCTCCTCCACGTCCTGCCAGCGCTTGGGGTTGCGCGAGCCCGGGACGTTGGTGTGGGCGAGCTCGTCGACCAGAGCGATGGACGGCTTGCGCGCGAGGAGCGCGTCCACGTCCATCTCGGTGAAGGCGGCCCCCCGGTAGGAGAGCTCCCGGCGCTCCACCTGTTCCAGGCCGTGCAGCATGACCTCGGTGCGCGGACGGTTGTGGTGCTCGACGAAGCCCACGACGCAGTCGGAGCCGCGCTCCACCCGACGGTGGCCCTCCGAGAGCATGGCGTACGTCTTGCCCACTCCGGGTGCCGAGCCGAGATAGATCCTTAGCTTGCCGCGTCCCATGCGCTCATTCTCCGGGACGTCCGGCCTGTTCACGCGCCGATGAGGGCGTACGCGCCGATCTCTGACGGATCCCTGACACCCCGGGTGACCCCGGTCACGCCGGGACCGGGCGGGGCCCCGGAACGCGGCCGTGGGCCGCACCCCCGGAAGGGTGCGGCCCACGGGCCGTACGGGTACACACCGGGGTCAGCGGACCTCGGTGATCTCCGGGCCGCGCTCCAGCTGGCCCATGCCCCCGCCGAAGCGGGAGCCTTCCTGCTCCTCGGTCTGCACGCCGTCCGGCACCATCTGCGCGTCGTTCGGCAGCTTCAGGACGATCGGGTCGCGGGGGGCCATCGGACCCTCGCCGCGGACCACGACGGAGTCCAGGAAGATCCGCTCCAGCACCCCGGCCGACTCGGGACGCACCGCGCCCTGGCCGGAGATGACACCGCGCAGGAACCAGCGCGGGCCGTCCACACCGACGAAGCGGACCAGCTGGGCGCCGGTCTGCCCGTCCGGCAGCGGTACGGGCACCTGCGCGCGCAGCTCCCAGCCCAGCGGACCCTCGACCTCGTCGATGATGCCGCCCTGCTTGGTGATGCCCTCGGCGATCTCCTCGCGGACCTCGCCCCAGATGCCCTCCCTGCGCGGCGCGGCGAAGGCCTGCAGCTGTACGGCACTGTCGCCGAGCACCACGGTCGCGGCGACGATCGCGTCACCGGCGACCTCGACGCGCAGCTCCATGCCCTCGACCCCGGGCACGAGGATGCCGCCGAGGTCGACCCGGCCCTCCTCGGGGTTGCCGGGCACCTCGGCGATGTCCCACGGGCCGTCGGGCCGCGGGGCCGGCGGCAGGTTCACCCTGCGCGGCTGAGCCCCGTCGGTCTCCTCCGTGCCGTCCTGCTCATCGGCACCGACGCCGTCGACGACCTGCTCGGCCGCGCCGCCGTCCTTGACGGAGTCGTTCTTCTTGCGACGTCCGAACACGTCACTGTCCTTCCCGGTCGGATACGACCGAAGCGTAGCCATTCCCACCCTGCTGACCAGCGCCGGATCCGGCCACGGCCGCATGACCACCGGTGGAGCCGAAACCCCCCTCGGCCCGCGCCGAGTCGGGAAGTTCCGCCACCTCGTGGAAGCGCACCCTCTCGACCCGCTGGACAACCAGCTGGGCAATGCGGTCGAAACGCTCGAACCTGACGCTCTCGCGCGGGTCGAGATTGACCACGATCACCTTGATCTCCCCACGGTACCCGGCATCCACCGTCCCCGGGGCATTCACGAGCGCGAGCCCGCAGCGGGCGGCCAGGCCGGAGCGCGGGTGAACGAACGCCGCGTACCCGTCGGGCAGCGCGATGGAGACCCCGGTGGGCAGTACCGCCCGCTCACCCGGCTCCAGTTCGGCGGCCACGGTGGTGACCAGGTCGCAGCCGGCGTCACCGGGGTGACCGTAGGCCGGAATCGGTACCTCCGGGTCGACGCGCCTGATCGCCACGTCCACGCCGGTGTTGTTCTCAGACATCAGGGGTTCACCTCGAAGGCGCGTGAGCGCCTGACCTGGTCCGGGTCGGCCATCGCCGCCCGGATCTCCTCGGGCCGTCCGTTGTCGATGAAGTGGTCGACCTTCACCTCGATGAAGAGGGCGTCCGCGCGCAGTGCGACGGGGCCCCGGGGGCCGCCTATTCGACCGACCGCGCTGGAGTAGATCTTCCGGCCGGCGACGGCGGTGACCTCTGCCTCCAGGTACAGGACGGTGCCCACGGGCACGGGGCGGACGAAGTCCGTCTCCAGCCGGCCGGTGACCGCTATGACGCGCAGCAGCCAGTTCAGGGAGCCCAGGGTCTCGTCGAGCGCGGTGGCCAGGACCCCGCCGTGGGCGAGGCCGGGTGCGCCCTGGTGGGCGGGCTTGACGGTGAACTCGGCACTGACGCGCACGCCCTCGCCCGCGCGGGCCGCCAGGTGGAGCCCGTGCGGCTGGCCGTCGCCACAGCCGAAACAGTGCTCGTAGTGCGCGCCGAGGAGCTCGCCGGGCGCCGGGGCATCGGGGTGCCGCACCGGCGCCGCGGCATCGGCGGGGGGCGTCAACGCTGTGTTTCGTCCACTCACAGCCGCAGACCTTACCCGCGCGGCTACCCGCCGGTCGCCTCGTGGCAGGCTTGGCCGCATGCAGCTCTCCCCCGCGCACCACGACGAACGTCTGACCGCCCCCCGCTCCTGGTGGGGCATCGCCGTGCTCACCGGCATCGCGTGCGCGCTGATGCTGCTGCCGCTCGGGACGCTGCCGCTGTTGGCCGGGCTCGTCGGGGGCACCGCGCTGACGGGGCTGCTGGTGAGTTCGTACGGTTCCCAGCGCGTGCGCGTGGTGGGCGGCGCGCTGGCCGCAGGTGACGCGCGGATCCCGGTCTCGGCCCTGGGCGAGCCGGAGGTGCTGGACCCGGAGGAGGCCCGCGCCTGGCGTACGTACAAGGCCGACATGCGCGCCTTCATGCTGATGCGCAGCTACGTGCCGACGGCGGTCCGTGTCGAGGTCACCGACCCGGCGGACCCGACCCCGTACGTCTACGTCTCCACCCGCGAGCCCGAGGCGCTGGCGGCGGCCATCCGCGCGGCGCAGGGCGTGGCCTGACCCCGCACCCGGTGCGGGCGGCGGGCCCGGCGGCCCGGCTCAGTCGCGGGGGTCGAACGGCCGGCCCTCGATGGCTGCCCTGGCGGCCCCGGGAAGGGGCTCGGTGGGCCGCTCAAGAGGCGGGAGCTGCGGCAGCGCGTTCCAGGGCACGGCACGGGCCCGCAGGTCCGCACGTACCTTCTCGGCGAGTTTGCGGGTGTCGCGGCGGTTCATGACCGCCCCTACGGCGGCGCCGACCATGAACGGCATCAGGTTGGGCAGGTTGCGGAACATCCGCTTCATGATCTGCTGGCGCAGTTCGCGCTTCATCTGACCGCCCAGCGCCGCGTTCAGCGTCGTCGGCTTGGTCAGGTCGACCCCGCGCTCCTCCGTCCACGACATGAGGTAGGCGAGGCTGCGTTCCTTGAGGCTGCCGGGCGGCCGCAGGCCGTAGACCTCGTGGAGTTCGGCGATGAGCTTCAGCTCGATCGCGGCGACCCCGGTGATCTCGGCGGCCAGCTCGGCCGGCATGGCGGGCGGCACCGGCAGCATGGCCGCGGCACCGATCCCCGCACCGACGGTGGAGGTGGCGTTCGCGGCGCCGGAGATCAGCTTGTCCGCGAGCTGATCGGGCCCGAGGCCCGGGAACTGCGCGCGCAGGGTCGCGAGGTCCCGAACCGGAACGCGCGGGGCGTTCTCGATGACTCGGTCGGTGAGGTAAAGGGCGGCGGCCCTGGCACTTTCGCCGCCCTTGCGCACACCGTTCTTGACGGCTTGCAGCCGACGGACCCCGGAGCGGTTCCGGGACCCCTCGCCGGCCTCGGAGGCCGACGGCACCGCCTCGGCGGTGTCGGGGAGCACGGCGGGTACGCCGGGGGCTCCAGGACCCGTTGTCAGGCCCTCGGTTCCCTCGCGCGTCTCCGCCGGATCACCAGGTTTCCGGAAGCGCAGCTTCCGAAATGGTGTCGAGCCAGTCACGGCCGACGCCTCTCAGTCGCATTCGCGGCAGATCGGCTGACCGTTCTTCTCGCGTGCCAGCTGGCTGCGGTGGTGCACCAGGAAGCAGCTCGTGCAGGTGAACTCGTCGGCCTGCTTGGGCAGGACCCGAACGGCGAGTTCCTCGTTGGAGAGGTCCGCGCCGGGCAGGTCGAGGCCTTCCGCATTGTCGATCTCGTCCAGGTCGACGTTCGAGGACGACTTCTCGTTGCGCCGGGCCTTCAGCTCTTCGATGCTGTCGTTGTCTACGTCGTCGTCGGTCTTGCGCGGGGTGTCGTAGTCCGTTGCCATAGTTCGCTCTCCCCCTCTGGGATTTAGCGGGTGTCTCAGCGCACGTAACGCGCGAGAGGCCGGACTTGTGCCCGACCTGAGGCGGAGATTTTGCCTCACATCAAGGTCTGTTACTCAATCGACACCCAGCCGCACATCAGAAGGAGCGATTGGCTGGGATGACGACCGGGACCGTACACGGTCCGGGGGCCGTCTTGCACAAACGCCACCCCATGTATTTTCCGCCGCCAGGTGGGCCGGAAACCCGGACTTCCCGGGCTTTCCGGCTCACCCGAGGTCACTGAACGCATATGGCCGGACACTCGACACTGTGATCGATCACACAGAAGTCACTGCCTTCACGGGGCAAGTATTCAGCCAACAGCGAACACGGGGTGGGCGGAATCACAAGGGTAGAGTGACACGCATCACGAGGCCACCGCCCTCGCGCGGTACCGCCTGGATCCTCCCGCCGTGCGCGCGCGCCACGGAGCGCGCGATCGAGAGGCCCAGCCCGACACCCTTGTCACTGCCCGTGCGCTCCGTACGCAGCCGTCTGAAGGGCTCGAAGAGGTTGTCCACCTCGTACGCGGGAACCACGGGACCCGTGTTCGATACCAGCAGGACCGCCTGGCCGTGCACGGCCTCGGTGGTGACCTCCACCCAGCCGCCCTCCGGCACGTTGTACCGGACGGCGTTCTGCACCAGGTTGAGCGCGATCCGCTCCAGCAGTACGCCATTGCCCTGTACGACGGCCAGCGCACGCTCGCCGCGGATCTCGACGCCCTTGGCCTGGGCCTCCGCACGCGCCTGGTCGAGGGCGCGCGACGCCACCTCAGCCAGGTCCACGGGCTTGCGCTCGATGATCTGGTTGTCGCTGCGGGCCAGCAGCAGCAGGCCCTCGACCAGCTGCTCGCTGCGTTCGTTGGTGGCGAGCAGGGTCTTGCCGAGCTGCTGCAGCTCCACCGGCGCACCGGGGTCGGAGAGGTGCACCTCCAGCAGCGTCCGGTTGATGGCCAGCGGGGTCCTCAGCTCGTGCGAGGCGTTGGCCACGAACCGCTGCTGGGCCGAGAAGGCCCGCTCCAGCCGGTCGAGCATCTCGTCGAAGGTGTCGGCGAGCTCCTTGAGCTCGTCGTCCGGCCCGTCCAGCTCGATCCGCCGGGTCAGGTCGGAGCCGACCACCCGGCGGGCGGTCCGGGTGATCTTGCCGAGCGGCGAGAGCACCCGGCCGGCCATCGCGTACCCGAAGGCGAAGGCGATGATGCTCAGCCCCATCAGCGCCATCAGCGACCGGCTGAGCAGGTCGTCCAGCGCGTGCCGGCGCTGTTCGAGGATGCACGTGTTGATCGCCGCGTTGAACTGGTCGGGCATCTGCCCGGTACCGCTCACGCCGGGACAGCTGCTGGTGACCTGGATCGGGCCGCCGCCCACGATGGTGAACGGCAGCGCGTTGCCCTGCCGCAGCGCCTGGGCCGCCAGCAGGTAGATGATCGACAGCAGCAGGATGCCGGCGATCAGGAACATCCCG
This sequence comes from Streptomyces sp. NBC_00435, assembly GCF_036014235.1. GTDB lineage: Bacteria > Actinomycetota > Actinomycetes > Streptomycetales > Streptomycetaceae > Streptomyces. Next base: position 6,209,348 of record NZ_CP107924.1, on the reverse strand, counting down.
CCGTACAGCAGCGTGAGGCGTATGCGGATGGTCGGCCGCAGCCAAGGGAAAGGACCCTCGGGCTGGCCGGGGTCCCAGGTCGGTTTCGGTGGCGCCGGTGGTGGCGCCGGGGTCGCTGCCACCCGCGTCAGATCCGGTAGCCGGAACCGGGGACGGTCACGATGACCGGCGGCTCCCCGAGCTTGCGCCGCAGGGTCATCACCGTCACGCGCACCACATTGGTGAAGGGGTCGGTGTTCTCGTCCCACGCCTTCTCCAGGAGCTGCTCGGCGGACACGACGGTGCCCTCGCTGCGCATGAGGACCTCCAGCACCGCGAACTCCTTCGGCGCCAGCTGCACCTCCTTGCCCTCGCGGAACACCTCGCGCCGGTTCGGGTCCAGCTTGATCCCCGCGCGCTCCAGCACCGGGGGCAGCGCCACCGTGGTGCGGCGCCCGAGGGCCCGTACCCGGGCGGTCAGCTCGGTGAACGCGAAGGGCTTGGGCAGATAGTCGTCCGCCCCGAGCTCCAGGCCTTCGACCCGGTCGCTCACGTCGCCGGACGCCGTGAGCATGAGCACGCGGGTGGGCATGCCGAGCTCGACGATCTTCCGGCAGACGTCGTCACCGTGCACGAGCGGGAGGTCCCGGTCGAGCACGACCACGTCGTAGTCGTTCACTCCGACGCGTTCGAGGGCCGCGGCGCCGTCGTACACGACGTCCACGGCCATGGCCTCCCGGCGCAGTCCGGTGGCCACCGCATCGGCGAGCAGCTGCTCGTCCTCGACGACGAGTACGCGCACGTCGTTTCCTTCCTCAGAGCCCGTCAGGGCAGGCGTGTGATGCGTCGTCCATCCTGCCCCTTTCGGCGGTAAACCGGCTGTAAGACGCCGCGCGGGACCCTCCGCGGGGACGTGCGCGGGGACGGACGTGAGGATTCCCTCGCCTCACGAGGTTTCTGGGACCAGGGCGGCGGGGAGGACGATCTCACACCCCGAACACTCCCTGACGGCGGGCCGCCACGTGCCGCCGCCGACCCACGAAGAGGGGGCGCACCCATCATGGACGCATTCACCGCGGGTCTCCTGCAGCGCATCAGGAACACGCAGTCGGACCTCAGGCAGGCCCGCGAGACGGGCGACGACTTCCTCGTGGAAGTGGAACAGGCGGAGCTGGAAGACCTCCAGCGCATCGCCGCCGATCACGGCGTTCCGGTCACCGTCTCCGTCTGCTGACCGCCCGCCCGGCCCGCCGCTCGGCGGCCGGCCGGCACACCCCGGACCGTCCGAACCCCGGCAGCCACCCGGCCGCCGGGGTTCCCTTCTGTCCGGCCGCTCAGTCGTGCCAGGCCCCGGCCTCCTCCAGCAGCGGCTGGAGCGAGGCGAACACCGCGGGGGTCGCCGCCAGCGCGAGCCCGCCCGAAGCCCGCTCACCGGACCGGCCCCCGGTCAGCGCGCCGGCCTCCCGCGCGATCAGTTCGCCCGCCGCCAGGTCCCAGGGGTTCAGCCCCCGCTCCCAGTACCCGTCCAGCCGCCCGGCGGCCACGTCGCACAGGTCGATCGCCGCCGAGCCGCCGCGCCGGATGTCCCGGACCAGCGGGATGATCCGCTGCACCACGTCTGCCTGGTGGGCCCGCCGGGTCTGGACGTACGCGAACCCGGTGCCGATCAGCGCCTGGTCCAGCGGGGCTGCCGGCCGGCAGGCGAGGCGGACCCCGTCCAGCCACGCCCCGCGCCCGAGCACCGCGGAGTACGTCTCCCCGCGCATCGGCGCCGCCACGACCCCGGCCACCGTCTCGCCCAGGTACTCGGCCGCGATGGACACGCCCCAGGTCGGTAGCCCGTAGAGGTAGTTCACGGTGCCGTCCAGCGGGTCGACGACCCAGCGCACGCCACTGGTCCCGGAGGTGTCGGAGCCCTCCTCGCCCAGCAGTCCGTCCCCGGGCCGCCGCTCCGCGAGGATCTCCGTGATCAGCTTCTCGGCCGCGATGTCCATCTCGGTCACCACGTCGATGGGGCTGGTCTTGGTCGAGGCGACCGCCAGATCGGCCGGCCGTCCGTCCCTCAGCAGCGCGCCCGCCCGGCCGGCCGCCTCCAGGGCCACGTCCAGCAGTTCGGTCTTCAGCTCTTCGGAAATCACGCCCGGTTCCACTCCCTACGCGTACGGACTGTCCATGCCCGCGGCCGCCGGCCGGGGGCCCCGTGCCGGGCAGCAGCCCACGGCACACAGATCATGACTAGCTCCGAGCAGGCCGAGCGCGCAACGCTCCACGGCCTCCCCGCGTTCCGCCGCGGCCCGCTCCAGCACGAGGTCCCGTACCGCCGCCGCGAACCGCGGGTCGGCGCCGACCGTCGCGGAGCGGGCGACCGGGAGGCCGAGCTCGGCGGCCTTCGCCGTCGCCTCCGTGTCGAGGTCGTACAGCACCTCCATGTGGTCCGAGACGAAGCCGATCGGCACCATGACCACCGCCGGGGCGCCCGCCCCGTGCAGGGCCTCCAGGTGGTCGCAGATGTCCGGCTCCAGCCACGGGACGTGCGGGGCTCCGCTGCGCGACTGGTAGACGAGCTCCCAGGGCAGTTCGGTGCCGGTCTCGGCGCGGACCGCGTCGGCGATCACCTTCGCGACGTCCAGGTGCTGCTTGACGTAGGCCCCGCCCGCGCCGTCCGCGGTGTGGTCCGCGGCCGGGCCGGAGGTGTCCGCGGCCGCGTTCGGGATGGAGTGCGTGGTGAAGGCCAGGTGCGCCCCGGCGCGGACCTCCCCGGGCAGCGACTCCAGCGCGGCCAGCACCCCGTCGATCATGGGCTGCACGAAGCCGGGGTGGTTGAAGTAGTGCCGCAGCTTGTCGACCTTCGGCAGGTCCGGCGCGGCCGTGCCCTGCGCCACGAGCAGGTCGAGCGCGTCGGCGAGGTTCTCGCGGTACTGCCGGCAGCCCGAGTACGAGGCGTACGCGCTGGTCGCGAGGACCGCGATGCGCCGGCGCCCGTCGGCGGCCATCTCGCGCATCACGTCGTCCAGGTACGGGGCCCAGTTGCGGTTGCCCCAGTAGACCGGCAGGTCCAGCCCGTGCTCCGCGAAGTCTTTGCGCAGCGCGTCCAGCAGCTCGCGGTTCTGCCCGTTGATCGGGCTGACCCCGCCGAAGCCGAAGTAGTGCTGCCCGACCTCCTTGAGGCGCTCGCGCGGGATGCCGCGCCCGCGCGTGACGTTCTCCAGGAACGGCACGACGTCGTCGGGTCCCTCGGGGCCGCCGAAGGACAGCAGCAGGAGGGCGTCGTAGGGGGCGGCGGGGCCTTCGGCCGAGCCGGCGGCGGAGGCGCGGAGCTGGTCAGACATGCTTCGAATCCTGCCACCCGGCGCGGCCGGCCGGGAAACGGGCCCGGGCGTCCGGACCCGTCCGCTCGCAGTATGGTCACCCTTATTTCCTCTTGCCCTTTTCCTTCCCGTGCGGGCGCCCAGTGCGCGGCCGTAACCTGTATGGGCCAATGACGTCCCTTACGGAGGGCACCTTGCCCAGTCCCTACCGCGCGATCTTCGCGGCCCCCGGGAGTCGCGGGTTCAGCGCGGCCGGCCTCATAGGGCGCCTGCCGATCTCCATGGTCGGCGTCGGCATCCTCACGATGATCTCCGAGCTCACCGGCCGCTACTCGCTGGCCGGCGCGCTCACCGCCACCCTCGCGCTCTCCGCCGCCGTCGTCGGCCCCCAGGTCTCCCGCCTGGTCGACCAGTACGGCCAGCGGCGCGTCCTGCGCCCCGCGGCCCTGCTGGCCGTCGTCGCCGTCGCCGGCCTGCTGCTCTGCGCGGCCAACAACGCGCCCGACTGGACCCTGTTCGTCTTCTCCGCCCTCGCCGGCTGCGTGCCGAGCGTGGGTTCGATGATCCGCGCCCGGTGGACGGCCATTTACCGGGACTCCCCGCGCGAACTGCACACGGCGTACTCCCTGGAGTCCGTCCTCGACGAGGTCTGCTTCATCTTCGGCCCGATCATCGCCATCGGGCTCTCCACCACCTGGTTCCCCGAGGCCGGCCCCCTGGTCGCCGGGGTCTGCCTGCTGGTGGGCGTGTGGTGGCTGACCGCGCAGCGCTCCACCGAGCCGGCCCCGCACCCGCGCGGCGAGGACACCGGGAGGACCTCCGCGCTGCGTTCCCCCGGACTCCAGGTACTGGTGGCCACCTTCGTGGCCACCGGGGCGATTTTCGGCTCCATCGACGTGGTCACCCTGGGCTTCGCCGAGGAGCAGGGGCACAAGGCCGCCGCCAGCTTCGTCCTCGCCATCTGGGCGGGCGGATCCTGTCTCGCCGGCATCGTCTTCGGCCTGCTCCACCTCAAGAGCAAGGCCGAACGCAGGTGGGTGCTGGGCATTTGTGCGATGGCCGTGAGTATGATCCCCCTCCTACTGGCCGGGAACCTTCCGTTTCTGGCCGTGGCGCTCTTCGTCTCGGGCCTCGCCATCGCTCCCACGATGATCACCACGATGGCCCTGATCGAGGCGCACGTACCACGCGCGAAGCTGACCGAGGGCATGACCTGGATCAGCACCGGCCTCGCGGTCGGGGTCGCGCTCGGCTCCTCCGCGGCCGGCTGGGTCATCGACGCCGCCGGGGCGAGGACCGGGTACGTCGTCTCCATCTCGGCGGGGGCCGCCGCGGCGGCGGTTGCGTTCGCGGGTTACCGCCGACTGACGAGGTCGGCGCAAGGGGAGGAGCCCTCCAACGATGGCGACGACGGGGACAGCAGGGAACAGCGGGACACGGACCGCCGCGTGGCATAACTGGGCGGGCAACGTCAGCGCCACGCCCGTGCGCGTGGTCACCCCGACATCGGTCGGGGAGCTCCAGGAGGCGGTCCGCCGGGCCGCCGGGGACGGGCTGAAGGTGAAGGCGGTCGGCACCGGCCACTCCTTCACCGCGGCCGCCGCGACCGACGGCGTACTGATCCGCCCTCAGGCGCTGGCCGGGATCCAGGCGATCGACCGCGAGGCCGGCACCGTCACGGTGGCGGCGGGCACGGTCCTCAAGGACCTCAACCTGGCCCTCGCCGGGGAAGGCCTGTCGCTCACCAACATGGGCGACATCATGGAGCAGACGGTCTCCGGCGCCACCAGCACCGGGACCCACGGCACCGGCCGCGACTCCGCCTCCATCGCCGCCCAGATCCGCGGCCTGGAGCTGGTCACCGCCGACGGCCGGCTGCTGACGTGCTCGGAGAAGGAGAATCCCGAGGTCTTCGCCGCGGCCCGGCTCGGCATCGGGGCGCTCGGCGTCGTCACCTCGATCACCTTCGCCGTGGAGCCGCTCTTCTTCCTGACCGCCCGCGAGGAGCCGATGGCCTTCGACCGGGTGACCGCCGAGTTCGACCAGCACCATGCGGAGAACGAGCACTTCGAGTTCTACTGGTTCCCGCACACCGGCAACTGCAACACCAAGCGCAACAACCGCAGCCAGGGCCCGGCCGCCCCGCCCGGAGCCCTCTCCGCCTGGGTCGAGGACGAGTTGCTCTCCAACGGCGTCTTCCAGGCCGTCAACTCCTTCGGCCTCGCGGTCCCGGCGGCCATCCCCGCCATCGCCCGGGTCGCGAGCCGCGCCCTGTCGGCGCGGACCTACACGGACATCCCCTACAAGGTGTTCACCAGTCCGCGCCGGGTGCGGTTCGTGGAGATGGAGTACGCCCTTCCGCGCGAGCAGGTCGTCGGGGCGCTGCGGGAGTTGAAGGCCATGGTCGACCGCTCCGGCATGCGGATCAGCTTCCCGGTGGAGGTGCGGACGGCCCCGGCGGACGACATCACCCTGTCCACGGCCTCGGGCCGGGAGAGCGCCTACATCGCGGTGCACATGTACAAGGGCACTCCGTACCAGGCCTACTTCACGGCCGCCGAGCGGATCTTCACCGCGCACGGCGGGCGGCCCCACTGGGGCAAGGTGCACACGCGGGACGCGGAGTACTTCGCCCAGGTGTACCCGCGCTTCGGCGAGTTCACCGCGCTCCGGGACCGGCTGGACCCGGACCGGACCTTCGGCAACGACTACCTGCGGCGCGTGCTGGGGGACTGAGGCCGGGGCCGGGGCCGCCTCAGGGAGCGGGCGACCGCCCGCCGGTGCCGGTGCCGGTTCCGGTGCCCGTGCCCGTGCCGGTGGGCGCACCGGTACCGCCCGGCGTCGCCCCGCCGGTGTCCGGCGCCGGGGAGGGCGGGGGCGTGGGGGTCGGCGTCGGGTCGGGCTCCGGCGGGGTCGGGCTGGACGTCGGGCCCGGGGACGGCGAGGTGTCCGGGTCCGGAGCGGGGCTGCGCCGGCCGGTCGAGGGCGAGGGGCTCGGGGAGTTCCCGGTCCCCGGGGTCCTCCCGCCCTTGCCGTCGGGCTCGTGCCCGGGCGCGGCGGGTTTGTCGTCGCCCGCCTTCCGGGTGCCGCCGGAGAAGACGGTCCCGCCCCCCTTGCTCACGGAGGTGCCGGCGACCGCCTCGTACGTCCCGATGCCGCCGAGCGCGATGGCGAACGCCAGGCCGGAGGCGATCGCCGTGCGCTTCCGGCCCCGTACGCGGGTGCCGTGGACGGTGGCCGCGCCGAACTCCTCGTCGGGCCCCGCCCCGGCGGGTACGGCGCGCGGCATCATCGTGCCGTCGGGCGCCCGCTCCTCGCGGGCTCCCTCCACCGGCACCTGACGGCTCCTCGGGCGGGCGCTCTCGCGCAGCTGGTCGCCGGTGCGCCGGAAGAAGTGCTGGATGACGGGCCCGCCGGCGGTGGCGACCACGCTCACCACACCCGCGCCGAGGATGGTCCCGTAGACCCCCATCTGCGAGGCGAGCAGGGCGGCCGCGACGGTGGCGAGGGAGGAAGCGGCTACCTGAGTCCCGCTCAGGTCGAGCTTCTTCTTCTCCTTCTCCGGCCCCAGCTCGCTGTCCAGCCCGGTCTTCTGACCCATCGCCATCCCCTGCGTGTCCCGCCTCTCGCGCTTCTCCGCTTCCTTCAGTTACTGACACATGAGCGAAGCGGATAGTTCCATTTCCGGAGATTCTGTGAAGCAAGACACCTGAAATCGGACGCACGCCCAGGTCCGGCCGGATGGGGACCCGATTCGGGGCAGCACAACTCCCGCCGTCCGAGACAAGTTCGGCGGCGCGGCGGTCCACCCAGGTGGCCCGAATGGAGTACTGTGGCGAGCCCTGGGGCCGTCCTTCCTTACGGATGTCCGGACCCGGGAGAGGGGGCCGGCTGATGGAGAAACGGCACTCGAGACCGGCGATGCCGCGATATTGCCCGGGATCCTGCTGCGCACAGTAATCATTCGGTCACTGTGCGTGCCCAACAGGTAACCGTGCCATAACAGCGATCAAGGGCGCATGCCCGACACGCCGGTTTAACTCGGCAAGGTAGTGGCAGGCTGCACCCGGGCAGGCCACACTCGACTAGCGGAAGCAGCGACGCACGTGACGTCGGCAGGCACCACCCGGGAGGTCCCCATGCCCGAACTGCGTGTCGTGGCCGTCTCAAATGACGGCACACGACTGGTGCTCAAGGCTGCGGACAGCACGGAGTACACGCTTCCGATCGACGAGCGTCTCCGGGCTGCCGTGCGCAACGACCGTGCGCGCCTGAATCAGATCGAGATCGAGGTGGAGAGCCACCTCCGCCCGCGCGACATCCAGGCCCGCATACGGGCCGGCGCCTCCGCTGAGGAGGTCGCGCAGCTCGCCGGCATCCCCGTCGACCGCGTACGCCGCTTCGAGGGCCCCGTGCTCGCCGAGCGCGCGTTCATGGCGGAGCGGGCCCGCAAGACGCCCGTGCGCCGCCCCGGCGAGAACACCGGGCCCCAGCTCGGCGAGGCCGTGCAGGAACGGCTCACGCTGCGCGGGGCGGAGAAGGAGTCCGTCCAGTGGGACTCCTGGCGCCGCGACGACGGCACCTGGGAGGTCCTGCTGGTCTACCGGGTGGCGGGCGAACCGCACTCGGCGAGCTGGACCTACGACCCGCCGCGCCGGCTGGTCGTGGCCGTGGACGACGAGGCCCGCTCGCTGATCGGTGAGTCGGACGACCTGCCGGCGACCCCCGAGCCGAGCTTCCCGTTCGTACCGAGGATCGCGCGGCTGCCGCGCGACCGGCCGCTGGACCGGGCCCTCGACCGGCAGATGGAACGCCCTGTGGCGCCCGCTCCCCCGCCGGAGCCGGAGGCCGAGGAGGAGCGGGACACCCTGACGGCACTGCTGGAGGCGGTCCCGAGCTTCCGCGGCGACCTGGTGGTCCCGGAACCCGTGCCGGAGCCGGAGGCGGAGGAGCCGCCCGCGGCCTCGGCGTCGACGGGTGCGGGATCCGCGTACGCGGACGTCCTGATGCCGCGCACCGTCGCGGGCCACCGGGACCGGCTGACGGGCACGACGGACCGGCAGGCGGAGGCCGACGGCGTCCGCCCCGGCCGCCGGGCGGCGGTCCCGAGCTGGGACGAGATCGTCTTCGGCACCCGCCGCAAGAAGCAGGAGTAAGGCCCGGATCCCGGCGGCGGAGCACACCGCCGCCGGGGCGCCCGGGCCGGGTCGCGGACCTCGGGCCGCGGGCCTCGGGCCGCGGGCCTTCGCCTCCGGGCCGCGTCCCCCCGCCGGTCTAGCCGGGCAGTTCGCCGACGGCCACCGGCCGTGAACCGTCCGCGGACCATTGCGACCAGCTGCCCGCGTACAGCGCCGCCGGGATGCCCGCCGCCGCGAGCGCGAGTACCTCGTGGGCCCCCGAGACGCCCGAGCCGCAGTACACGCCGACCTGGGCGGTCCCGTCCACGGGAACGCCCAGGCCCTCGAAGCGCGCCCGCAGCGCGGCACCGTCCAGGAGCAGGCCTCCGGGACCCACGTTCTCCGTGGTAGGCGCCGACACCGCCCCCGGGATGTGGCCGCCGACCGGGTCGATCGGCTCCACCTCTCCGCGGTACCGCTCCCCCGCCCGGGCGTCCAGCAGGACACCCGTCCGGGCCAGCACCGCCGCCGCGTCCGCGTCCAGCAGTCCGATACCACCCGGATTTGGCTTGAAATCACCCTCGCTCACGGGAGTGACCTCGGCCGACAGCGCACCGCCGGCGGCCGTCCACGCGGCCAGTCCCCCGTCCAGCACCCGGACCCGTGCGTGACCCGTCCAGCGCAACAGCCACCAGGCGCGGGCCGCCGCCCAGCCCTGTCCTCCGTCGTACACGACCACCGGCGCGTCCGCCGAGACCCCGGCCCGCCGCATCACCGCCCCGAACTCCTCGGGATCCGGCAGCGGATGGCGTCCGCCCGAGCCCGCCGGGCCAGCCAGTTCCGCGTCGAGGTCGACGTAGACGGCGTCCGGCAGGTGCGCGGACCCGTACTCGGCCCGCAGGTTCGGGCCGCCGAGCTGCCAGCGGACGTCCAGGAGCACCGGCGGCCGCGGGCCGGCCAGCTCCTCCTTCAGATCGGCGGCGGAGAGGAGCGGAGAGGGGGGCGGGTTGGCAGTCATGCGGGCCATTTTGCTCCCCGGCACGCACCCCGTGTAACAAGCGGGACATCGACGGGCCGTACGGATCCGGTCATCTCTCCAGGCTCGTGCGAAGCCCGGCCGGTCGGGGCGCGCCGAGCCCGCCGGAGTGGAAGCATCAGCTCCGGGAAACGTCACGAGCGTGACGACGGAGGAGACGGCTGACATGACCGAGGCATCGGAAGCAACGCGGCGCACGCCCGGCACGCCGTGCTGGGCGAGCCTGATGGTGCACGGCCTCGGGACCACCGAGGAGTTCTACGCGGACCTGTTCGGCTGGGAGTACGAGCCCGGCCCGGAGCAGCTCGGCCCGTACGTACGGGCCGTGCTCGACGGGCGGGAGGTCGCGGGCATCGGCGAGATGCCGCCGGACCGCCAACTCCCGGTGGCCTGGACGACGTACCTCGCCACCGACGACGCCGACGCGACGGCCGAGTCCATCCGCTCCTGCGGCGGCACGGTCGCGGTGGGCCCGCTGGACGCGGGCGTCGCGGGGCGGGTGGCGATCTGCTCGGACCCGCTCGGCGCGATCTTCGGGCTCTGGCAGGCCGCGTCCCACCTCGGGACCGGGCTGGCCGGGGGGCCGGGCACCCCGGTCTGGCACGAGCTGGTCACTCAGGACACCTCCACGGTCGGGAAGTTCTACGAGCACGTCTTCGGCCACGAGGCGCGGGCACACGCCGAGGCCCGCGACGACTTCGACTACCTCACGCTGCTGCTGGAGGGCCGGCCGGTGGCCGCCGTGCACGGGGTCGGCCGGTCCCTGCCCCACGACAGGGGGCCGCACTGGATGACGTACTTCGAGGTGGAGGACACCGACGCGGCCGCCGCCCACGTGCTGCGGCTCGGCGGCCGGATCGTCCAGCCACCGCGCGAGGGCCTCAGCGGTCGGCTGGCTACGGTCGCGGACCCGGAGGGCGCCGTCTTCACGCTCGTCCGCCCCAGGAACTGACCCTCGGGGCCCTGGCCTAGGGCGTCCCGGCGGGCTGGCCTCCGGGGCGCCGGGGTTCCCTGGTGGTGACCATCAGGCCGCCGGTGAGGGCCGCGAGCAGCAGGGCGCCGAACCCCCACCAGAGGAAGGCGGAGTAGCCGCCCATCAGCCACCGGGTCACGCCCTGCGTGGACTCGGGGCGGCCGAGGCCGGCGATGACCAGGCCGAGCAGCATGCCGCCGATCGCTTCGCCCAGCTGCTGGGCCGTGGCGATGGCGGCCGAGGCCCCGCCGGCCTGCCGGGGTGCGACGCCGGCGGTCACGGTGGCGAAGAGCGGGACCCAGGCCATGCCGAGGCCGAGGCCGGTGAGGACCATGCTGGGCAGCGACCGGCCCGGCGAGAGGCTCTCGTCCACCCCGGCCAGGAGCAGCAGCCCGGCCGCGGTGAGCACCAGCCCCGCGGCGATCAGGACCTGGGGCGGGGCGCGGTGCAGCAGCCGGGCGGACACCTGGGTGGAGCCGATCACGATGGCGGCGGTCAGGACCAGGAGGAGCGTCCAGGTCGCGGGCGACAGGTAGCCGTGGAACCGCTGCAGGTAGAAGGTGATGGAAGCGAACAGGGCGAGGACACCGGTGCCCGCCAGGACCAGGGCGAGGAGCGAGCCGGCCCGGTTGCGGCCCATGAAGGCGTACGGGGTCAGCAGCGGGCTGGAGGTCCTGGTCTGCCACCACAGGAAGGCCGCGAGCAGGGCGACGCCGACGCAGACCAGGAGCAGCGCCAGGACGTTGAGCGTGCCGCCGGACTCCACCTCGCCGAGTCCGTAGGTCAGGGCGGCCAGCCCGCCCGAACCGAGCAGTGCTCCCGGCACGTCGAGGCGTGAGCCGGAGGTGCCGGGGCGGTCCTGCGGCAGCGTGAGTACGCCGATCAGGGCGATCGCGGCCATGGCGAGGGGGGCGTACAGGCACCAGCGCCAGGTCAGGCTGTCGAGGAGCGATCCGCCCGCGAGCAGCCCGAGCGCCGAACCGCCGCCGGTGAACGCCACGTAGACCCCCAGGGCCCGGCCCCGCTCCCTGGGGTCGGTGGAGCCGGCGGTGACCAGGGCGAGCGCGGCCGGTGTCAGCAGCGCGGCACAGGCACCCTGCAGGACCCGGGCCAGGATCAGCGTCACGGAATCGCCGGCCGAGCCGCCGAGGGCGCAGGCCGCCGCGAATCCGGCCAGGCCGATGACCAGGGTCCGCCTGCGGCCCACGAGGTCCGCCAGGTGCCCGCCGGGGAGCAGCAGCGCACTGAAGGAGACCACATAGGCGGTGAACATCAGACTCAGGCCGTCGGAGTCGAGGTCGAGGTCCGCCTGGACGGACGGCACCGCCATGCTGAAGACCGCCGCACTGAGCACCACCATCAGCTGCACGAGGCCGGCCACCACCAGGCCCCGGCGCCCGCCCCGCGGGGAGGCTTCCTGGGGGGTCGTGGACGACGCCGCGGACGCCGCCGCGGGCCAGGCGTCGGCGGGTGAGCCCGGGGGCGGTCCGAAGCCCTGCGCGGGACCGGGGTGCGCGGGGGTCGTGGGGGCGTACGCGGGCGGCGGGGGGAGCTGGGGACGCGGGGAGGGGACCCGGGGGTCCGGCCGCCCGGCGGGGGCCTCGGCGGCGGGCGCGGGGGCGTAGTCCAGCAACTGGGCTGCGTGTCGGCCAAGTTGGGCCAGCACTGCGCCCGGCAGCCACTCCCCCGCGTGGTCCACCGCCGTGCGGGCGGCCACCTGCTCGGGGGTGGGCCGCCGGGCGGGGTCCTTGTGCAGGCATTCGCTCACGAGACCGACGAGCGTCTCCGGTACGCCGGTCAGGTCCGCCTCCTCCTCGGCGATGCGGAAGAGGTGGGCGTTGAGGCCCGTGTCCGTCGCGCCGAAGAGGAGACGCCCGGTGGACGCGTAGACGAGGACGGCTCCGAGGCAGAAGACGTCGCTGGCCGGGGTGAGTTCGAGACCGCGGACCTGCTCCGGCGACATGAAGCCCGGGGAACCGATCAGCATCCCGGTACTGGTGAGCAGGCTGTCCCCGGCGAGGCTGTCCATCGCGCGGGCGATGCCGAAGTCGATGACGCGGGGGCCGTCGACGGTGACGAGGACGTTGGACGGTTTGAGGTCACGGTGGATCAGGCCCGCCCCGTGCACGGCCCGCAGGGCGAGCGCGAGACGGTTGGCGAGGGTGTGGACCGAGTGCTCGGGCAGCGGCCCGAAGTCCTTGGCGACCACGGAGTGCAGATCGGGTCCCGGGATGTACTGGGTCGCCACCCAGGGCACGGCGGCATCGGGGTCGGCATCGAGGACGGCGGCCGTCCAACTCCCGCCCACCCGCCGCGCGGCGGCCACCTCCCGGGCGAACCGTCTGCGGAACTCGGGGTTCCCCGCGTATTCGGCCTGCACGACCTTCACGGCCACGGTGCGCCCGCCCTCGGAGCGGCCGAGATAGACCAGACCCATGCCCCCCGCGCCCAGCCGGGCGATCAGACGGTACGGGCCGATACGGGTCGGGTCTTCGACGATCAGCTGGTCCACGACAGCAAGATAGTCCAACTATCCAACGGGAAGGGGCTCATCGGCCGAATCTCACCAAGGCCACCGCGCCCGGGGCAGGAGGGCGGCGGCCTCACCGGCGCCACCACCGCGGGCGACAGCCGCGCCTCCAGGGCGCCCGTCTCGGGGGCCCGCTCATCGATCCGTTCCGAGTACGGCGATCCCGGCGAGCAGGCAGTCGAGCCCGAACTCGAACTGCTCGTCGGCGGCGAGGTCCTGCGCCTCGATCACCGAGCGGGCGAAGTGCGGGTACACGCCGCTGTCGACGATGTCCCGCATGTACGGACCGACGCTCGCCCGCCACTGCTCCTGGTTCAGGCCGCTGCGGCGCTGCGCGTCCTGTTCGGCGAGCTGGTCCGACACCGCGCCGAGTACGTAGTGGTGCAGCGGGCGGATGAGCGTGACGGCCAGGGTCGCGTCAGGGGTCAGCGACGCCGCGGCGGCCAGCGCGAAGTCCAGCCGGCGCACGGAGTTCGGCCCGAGCGCCGGGCGGGACATCAGCTCGCTGCCGAGCCACGGGTGCCGCAGCAGGTCGGCGCGCAGCCGGCGGGCGACGCCACCCAGGTCGGCGCGCCAGTCGCCGGACGGCGGCTGCGCCGGGTGCTCGCCGCGCACCGCGTCGACCATCAGGTCCAGCAGTTCGTCCCGGCCGGCGACATGGCGGTAGAGCGAGGTCGTCCCGGAACTCAGGTCCGTGGCCAGCCGGCGCATGGACAGGGCCTCCAGGCCCTCCGCGTCGGCGATGGCGACGGCCACCGCCACGATCCGCCCGATGCTCAGGCTCTGCCGGCGCGCAGTGCGCGGCTCCCGGGCCCAGACCAGTGCGGGGGTTGGTTCCTCGGACATCGCGACACTCCTCTGATCAGTCCACTGATCAATCCGAGGGCACATCGTATGCCGTGGCTACAGCGTTCCCAGGCGCGGGAACATCGCTCCCGAACCTCGACGGCCCGGACGGCGGGCGTTCGGTCCGGGCGGACCGACCCGACCTCACCGCCGTACGGCCGACGGGCTGAATTCGATCACCCATTAGTCATAAATGATCAGAGCGACCGCACCATTCCTGCCTATTTGTGTGAATAGATCACCGCACTGGTCCTCCTTGGGCGAGTCGTCTTCCCCGAAGGGCACCCGATGCGACGTGTCTTGAGAAGCCGCACCGGTGGCCCGCACCGGCGCCGGCGCACGGCGACCGCCTTCTGCGCGGTGGCGGCATGCTGCTTCCTCTCCGCGGCACCTGTCGCGGCGTCGGCCCCGGCGGACCTGGGTACCACCGCGTCCGAGGCCCCCGAGGCTGCCGACGCCCACGAGCCCCCGGCAGCCTCCGCGTCCGCCGTACCGGCCGCGCCTGCCGCCGGTACGGGGCGGCGGCCTTCCCCGGGAACGGGGCCGGTGGACGTCGGAGCCGGCCCGACCCCACAGGTGCCGGAGAGAGCGGACCTGGCGGTGTCGGGCGTCGCGCTGCGGCCGGCGGCGACCGGCGCCCGGGACAGCCGGGAGAGCCCGGACGCGGCGGCACGGGAGACGTTCGACTACGTCGTGACGGTGACCAACCACGGACCGTCCGCCGCCCGGCAGGTGCGCGTCACCGACCGGCTGCCGCTCTCCCTGGAGTTCGTCTCGTCCCGAGACGGCTGCACCGCGAACAGCCGGACGGTGGTGTGCGGGCCGCTGGCCACGCTGGCGGTGGGCGCGTCGCACGCCTGGGTGCTCACCGTACGGCTCGCGCCCGGCTACCTCGGGGACGGTACGGACATCGTCAACGAAGCGGTCGTCGACGCGGCGACCGCGGACCCGGACTCCCGGAACAACACCTCCTCCCTGACCGGCCTGAAGATTCCGCCCAGCGCGCGGACGGCGGACCTGTCGATCCGCAAGACGGCAGTGCTCGCGAAGGGGCGGGAGCACGTCAGGCCGGGAGAGAAGTTCACCTACCTGATCACGGTGCGCAACGCGGGCCCCGCGACGGCGCGGCAGCTCCAGGTCACCGACCGGCTGCCGTCCTCGCTGGTCCTGCTCTCCTCACCCGATGACTGCGCGGTCGCCAAGGGCGGGGACCGGCTGGTGGTGTGTCCGCCGCTGGAGCGCCTGGCGGCCGGCGAGAAGGCGGAGTTCCGGATCACGGTGCGTGCCGTGACCGGGGAGCGGTCGGCCCAGCCGCCGGCCAGCAGGTGCACGCCCATCGAGAACATCGCCCGCGTCACCTCGGTGAGCTTCGACCCCGACCTCTCGGACAACGCCAACGAGCCCGGGACGACGGGGCCGAAGGGCGGCCGCCTGTGCCTGGTGTCCGAAGGGGACGGGGACCAGCACGGCGGGCACGAAGGCCGGGAGGACCACCGGGAGGACGGCCGGGAGGACGGTCACCACGGCCACCACGGCCGCGACGACCAGCAGGACGGCCGCGACGACGGTCGGGAGCAGCATGACGGCCGGGAGCAGCACGGCGGCCGCGGCGACCTGGCCGACTCCGGCGCCACGGTCCCGGCCTGGCTGCTGTGGACCTCGGCCGCGCTGGTGACCGGTGGAGCGGCACTGCGGACGGCGTTCCGGGCGCGCCGCCCGTGACGGCGGTTCGCCGCGACATCCGCGGCGGACGGCCTGCCCAGGCGCAACCACCGAGCGGGAAGTCGAGGAACGTTCCGGTATGACGATGCCCCGGAGTGCCTGGTGGCGCAGGGCCGCCGCCTCCTTCCTGTGCACGACCGCGCTGGTCCTGCCGGCGGTCCTCTCCGTTCCCGCGACGGCGGCCCCGACCGCCGGGGCCGACCCGGCCGCCCCAGTCGGCCCGGCCGCCCCAGTCGGCCCGGCCGGCGGCCCCCGGCCCCGCGCACTGGCCTTCCCCGTCGACGAGGCGTTCGACAGTTCCACCAACCTGGGCGGCACCAGCGGCAACGCGAGCTATCCGGAGGGCGGCGGCTGGCTGCGACTGACGTCCGCGAGCGCCAACCAGGCCGGCACCTGGAAACTGAAGGACTCCTTCCCCTCCAGCCTCGGCTTCATCGCCGAATTCAGCTACGCCACCTACGGGGGAACGCCCTTCGAGGGCAAGCGGGGTGACGGGCTCTCCTTCTACCTGGTCGACGGCGCGGCGGCCGACGGGACCGGCCCTTCCGGCGGAGCCCTCGGCTACGCCTGCACGGGCGTGGCGGACCTCTGCGCCGTCTCGGGCGTACCGGGTGCGTACTTCGGCATCGGGCTGGACGAGTTCGGCAACTTCTCCTCCAGCGTGGTCGGCAACGGCGGCCCGGGCGCCCAGTCCAACAAGATCGTGGTGCGCGGCGGAGGCAACGGCAGGACGGGGTACCGCTACGCCACGGCCGTCGACGGTCCCGGCAAGACCGTGGAGACCGGCAGCCGCGCCAAGGAGCGCACGGTGCGCGTGTCCCTCCTGCCCAGCGGTACGAAGATGCTGCTGTCGGTGTGGTCCGACAGCGGCCCCGGCACGGCCATGACCCAGCTGATCACCGACTTCGACGTCACGGGCATCACCGGCCAGCCGAAGCTCCCGGCCACCCTCAAGGTGGCGTTCTCCGGGAGCACCGGTGGCGCGACGAACGTGCACGAGATCGACGACCTGCAGATCAACGTGCCGGCCGACCTGACCATCGCGAAGGCGGGCTCCCCCGCGACCGTGCCCGCCGGCGGCGGACCGGTGACCTACACGCTGACCGTCTCCAACAGCCAGGCCAACGAGGTCACCGGCGCAACCGTGCGCGACACCGTGCCCGGCCTGACCAACGTGACCTGGATCTGTCGCGCCGGCACCGGCGGGACCTGCGGACGGGCCTCCGGCAGCGGGAACGTCCTGGACACGACGGCCGACTTCCAGCGCGGCGGCTCGGTCACCTACACGGTCACCGGTACGGCCCCGGCGCAGCCCGTCACCCTGACCAACACGGCCACCGTGACCGCCCCGGCGGACCGTACGGACACCAATCCGGCGGACAACAGCTCCACCGCCGCCGCCACGGTGGTGACCGCGCGCGCCGATGTGGCCGCGGAGAAGGAGGGGCTCGGGTCCGGACCGGTGGCCCCGGGCCAGGAGTTCGAGTACCGGATCACCGCACGCAACCTCGGGCCCTCCCACACGACCGCCGTCCAGCTCTCCGACACCCTTCCCGGGCCGCTGCGGTTCGTCTCCTCCGCCGACGGGTGCACGGCCTCGGGCCAGCAGCTGTCCTGCCCGGTCCGCGATCAGCTGAACGCCGGCACGAGCACCTCGTGGACCGTACGCGTACGGCTGGACCCGGCCTATCAGGGTGACGGCTCGGACCTCGGGAACGTCGCGACGCTCCGGCACGCCGTCGCCGATCCGCAGCCCGCGAACAACACCAGCGCGGCCGCCGCTCCGCCCGGCGGGGTGGCGCCCGCCCGGGCCGACCTCTCACTGGCGAAGGCCGTGGAGGCCCGCTCCCCCGTGGCCCCCGGGGAGACCTTCACGTACACGGTGACCGTACGCAACAGCGGCCCGTCCGTGGCCCGGAAGGTCTCGGTCGTCGACCCGCTGCCCGCGGGGCTCGCCTTCGTCGCCCCGGCCGCGGGCTGCACGGCCGTCGGCCGGGACGTCACCTGCGGCACGGTGGCCACCCTCGACCCGGGTGGAGTCCGGTCGTGGACCTTCACCGTGCGCGTCGACCCGGCGTACACCGGAGACGGGACGGGCCTACGGAACACCGCGACCGCCCGCGCGGACACGGCCGATCCGAACCCGCTCGACAACAGCGGCTCCGCCGGGGTGCCCGGCGGACGCGTCCGCCCGCCCAGCGCCGACATCGAGCTCGCCAAGGACGCGACCGCGGGCTGACAGGCCGGTCCCGCACCCCGTCTCCTTTCCCTGACATTCCCCCCAACTCCCGTACAGCAGCTCTCTGTACGGTCCTCTCCCGCACGAAACGGAAACGATGCGCCATGACGACGACACCAGGCCGGCGGCCGGCGGTGCGGGCCCTGGCTCCGCTGCTCTGCGCCGCGGCCCTGTGGGCCGGACCGGCCCCCGGGGCCGCCGCCCTGCCCGCCGGAGGGCATACGGTCGAGGTGACGGCACAGCATGCCAAGGCCCCCGGTGACCTGATCACCTACACCCTGACCGCACGGAACAAGGGCCCGTCGGTGGCCCGGAAGGTCACCGCCACGGACAAGCTCCCCACCGGGATCTCCTTCGTGGGCTCCTCCGACGGCTGCACCGCGACGGGCCAGACCGTCACCTGCGGACCCGAACCCCAGCTGAACGCCGGGGAGACCAGGAGCTGGAGCTTCCAGGCCCGGCTGAGCCCCTCGTACCAGGGGGACGGTTCCGACCTCGGCAACAGCGCCACGGGCAGCTCCGAGGCCACGGATCCCGACCCCGCCAACAACAAGCCGGATCCGGTGCTGCCGCCGGGACCGTTCGGTCCCGTCTCTGACCTGGCCACCGTCAAGACCCCGCTGGGCGCGGGGCCGACCGTCCCGGGCCAGGAGTACGAGTACGAGGTCCGTACGACCAACAAGGGCCCCTCCGACGCGCGCAACGTCGTGGTGGCCGACGCCCTGCCCGACGGGCTGACCTTCGTGTCCTCCGCCGACCCGTGCACCGCTTCCGGACGGACCGTCACCTGCGGTCCGCTGGCCCGACTCGTCCCCGGCGCCGAGGTGGTGTGGACGTTCAAGGTGAAGCTGGACGCCGCCTACGCCGGTGACGGCAGCGACCTGCGCAACACCGCGACCTCCTCCTCCGCGTCCAAGGACCCGGAGCCCGCCGACAACACCTCGCACGCCGTGCTGCCACCGGGCGGGGTCACCGCCCCGCAGGCCGACGTGTGGACGACCAAGCGGCCGGCCAACGACACCCCGATCGCCCCCGGGCAGACCTTCGAGTACGTGGTCACCGCGACCAACGACGGCCCGTCCCGCGCCGTGAACACCGCGATCACCGACAGGCTGCCCTCGCAGCTCGCCTTCGTCTCCTCCCCCGACGGCTGCTCGGTGACCGCCGGTACGGTCAGCTGCGGCCCGGTGGCCGTACTGGAGCCCTCGGCATCCCGGACCTGGCGGTTCACCGTCCGCCTCGACAGCGGGTACACCGGCAACGGATCCGACATCCGCAACACGGCGACCGCCGTCTCGCGGACCGCGGACCCCAAACCGGGGAACAACACGAGCAGCCCGGCGGGCCTGCCCGGCAGCACCGTCAACAAGCCGACCGCGGACCTGGCCGTGACCAAGGAGGCCGTCGGGACCAAGCCGCCGGTGCCGGGTGAGAGCTTCGACTACCGGATCCGGGTCAGGAACAACGGCCCGTCGGCCGACGCCTTCAACGTCAAGCTCAGCGACGCGCTCCCCGAGGGCCTCTCGTACGTGGCGTCCTCCCCCGCCGGTTGCACCGTCGCCGGACACCTGGTGACGTGCAAGCGCACCAGCCCGCTCAAGGTCGGCGAAACGGTCGAGTACCTGCTCACCGTCAAGGTGGATCCCGCCTACGGCGGGGACGGCAGCGACCTGCGGAACACCGCCCAGGTGACGGCCGACAACATCGACCCGGCGAGCGAGAACGACAAGAGCACCGCGACCGTACCCGGCGGGCACGTCACGGACCCCGCCGCGGACCTCGCCATCACCAAGAAGCCCGTCCAGACCACCCCCGTGGCCCCGGGCGAGACCTTCGACTACGCCCTGACCGTCACCAACAACGGCCCCTCCCAGGCCGAGCAGATCACGGTCTCCGACACGCTGCCCACCGCCCTGAGCTTCGTGTCCGGCGACGCCACCTGCACCTCGGGACGGACCGTCACCTGCGGCCCGCTGCCGCAGTTGGCGCCCGGGGCCTCGATGACCTGGGTGATCAAGGTGAAGCTGGACCCGGAGTACACCGGCAACGGCTCCGACATCCGCAACACCGCCACCGTCGACTCCCTGACCAGCGATCCCAAGCCCGCGAACAACACGAGCGCGGCCGCCGGCCCGCCCGGCGGCACGGTCAAGGACCCGACGGCCGACCTGGAGGTCGGCAAGACGACCCCCTGACCCCGCGACCCCCACGGAAGGCCGGCAGGGCATCCCGCCCTGCCGGCCTTCCGCCGTACCGGGCAGCCGTACGGATTCACCCGAATGGCGGCGCTCGAATGTCCCCGCGCTCCCCCGCCGCGGACCCTGGGCGGGACACCGGACGATCGGCGTCCCGCCCGACGAAGGAGTCTCTCGTGGCACAGACAACGCCCCCCAGCAGGGCCCCCAACAACCGGTACGCCGACGACGGCCAGAACCCGTGGGCGGCCAGCGGCGCCGTGTTCGCCGGAGTCCTGATGCTCGTGGAAGGCGTCCTCGGCATCCTGAAGGGAATCGTCGGCATCGCGAACGACGACGTCTACGCGCGCCTGGGCGAGTACACCTTCAAGTTCGACGTCACGGCGTGGGGCTGGATCCACCTGGTCCTGGGCATCGTGCTCGCGGTCGTCGGCGCGGGCATCCTCAAGGGCGCACCCTGGGCCCGGGTCACGGGCGTGGTGATCGTCGCGCTGGACATCATCCTCAACTTCCTGTGGCTGCCCTACACGCCGCTCTGGGGCCTCATCTCGATCGCCCTCGGCATCTTCATCATCTGGGCCCTGTGCACGGAGAGCAGCCGCTCCCACACCGGCTGACGCGAGCGGCCCCGCGGCGTCCTCCCCATCAGCCGTGGTCGACGGGGAGGACGCGTCCGCTCGAGTGTTGCCCGCGCCGCACGGTGACGTCGCCCCTCGGGCGCTCCGCCACGCCGCGCGAGCGGCTCGGTGTTCACTCCGACCTGGGCCGACGCCACGCCCCTCCTTGGGCACGAGCCCATGGCGCACCGCACCGAACCGGACGGCCGTGCACACTCGTCGACATGCCGAGTACCCCGCGCCTTGCCTCCTCCGTCGACATACGCGCCCACCTCGTCGACCAGCTCAACAGCGTCCTGCGCCGCCCGGCGGCCTACGGCGACCTCAACACCGCCGTCTGGTTCCTGATGGACCACCTGCTCGTGGCCGAACGGAATGCCGGAGCCTGGCAGGAGGAACAGTCACGCCTCACCGAAGCCGGCGCGTGGTACGCGGACGGAGTCCAGGGCGCCTTCCGGAAGCTGCTGCCCCGGGATGCGGCCCTGGACACTCACACCGCTTGCGTCTACGCCGAGTTCGCCCACCGCCGGGGCTGGCTCACGGCAGACCGCCTCTTGTCGCACTCCGAGTACGAGGCGATGCGCGACGCGCTGCCCGGCTGGTGCGCCGTGGACCGGGACTGGCCGGACGTCACCGCCGAGTTCGGCGAGCCGTCCGTCGTCACCGGCGGCCCGAACCCCCGGGTCAGCAAGGCACTCGCCTATGCCACCGCGACACCGGGGGACCCCCTGCTCGTCCTGCACCTCTGGAACGACTACGACTCCGGGCTCTCGCAGCCGGCCGTGCTCGCCGCCCGGGTCGGCGGCGATCTCCTCCCGGAGTCGTTCACGTTCACACCGCTCGGCCGAAGTCGGTAGTGCTCGCCACCCGGCTGCTTGTTCGGCGACGTGGCCCCGTTGCCGCACTGGGGCCTGTCGTCGAACTCCCGTCTGCCGCACGACGACTGGCCCTAGGTACGTCGTTTCCACCTGCGCAAACGCGGAACGCCGGATACAACGCCGTTCGGCCTTCGTGCCTACGCGGCGGGGGCTCGCGCGCGTCGGGAGCAGCCGGGTGTTCCCCCAGGTCTGCCCGAAGGGGCATGCCCCCAGGCGGCTTTCGCGGGTAACTAAGGGTACGTCCCGCCGTATCCCCGAGAGGCATGCACCATGCGTATTCCTGCCCGCGACAAGGCAGAAGCCGATGTATCCAAGGACAGCTCCGGCCCGTCCCGGCAGGCGCGTCGGGGTGAGGAACGAGCCCCCGCCGCTCCCGCGGCGGCTACGCTGCCGGCGCTCCAGCGGTCCGTCGGCAACGCGGCGGTGACGCGCATGCTCGCGGCGGGCCACAGCCCCGGGCGCCAGGACGCACCCGTCCAGCGGGCGACCGCGCATGACGTGCTCCGGTCGCCCGGCAGGCCGCTCGAAGGACCCCTGCGCGAGGAGATGGAGACCCGGCTCGGCGCGGACTTCTCCGACGTACGGGTCCACTCCGATCCCCTCGCGCAGCGCTCCGCAGCCGAGATCGGGGCCCGGGCGTACACCTCGGGCAGCCACGTGGTCGTCACGGACGGCGGGAAGGACAAGCACACCCTCGCCCACGAGCTCACCCATGTCATCCAACAGCGGCAGGGGCCGGTCGCGGGCACGGACACGGGCCACGGGCTGCGGGTCAGCGACCCCGGCGACCGCTTCGAGCGGGAGGCCGAGGCCAACGCGAGTCGGGTCATGGCCGCTCCCGCACCCGTCCAGCGCGCCGCCTGCGAGGAGCACGGGCCACACGCGCCGGTTTCCGGTGAGGGGGCCGTCGTCCAGCGCAAGGGGCCCGAAGAGCTCGGTCCTTCGCTGCCGGCCGACCCCCCGCGTGCTGGAGGGCTGCTGGGCCGGCTCAGGGCGCGGACCCAGGAGCCGCCGGACCCGGTGGTGGCGCGGGTACGGACGGACATCGCCGCATACGACAGCGATGCCAACCGTGACCCCATGCACTGCATGATGGCCCTGACGGACCTCACGCTCCAGATCGCCCCGGCCGAGGACGAGGCGACCGCGGCCGTCAAGCCCTGGCTGTCCGCGGCGCTCAAGGTCATCAAGGACGAACTGGTACTGGTGAACGACCAGCTCGTACGGGACAACGAGTTCCCCGACGCGGCGCGGGAGCCGTTCAGCGCGATGACCGACAACGGCATGCTGTGGCAGGAGGAGCAGTGGGCCGACAGCGCGGCCGCGTTCCAGATGCACGGGGCGAGCTACTTCCGCGAACTGTCGGAGCTCAACCGGGCCGGGATGGCCAAGGAGATCGCCGGGGGCCGGGGTGACCGGAACTGGGTCGCCGACGTCAGGACCAAGCTGTCGACCGCGCTCCAGCAGAGCGTGCTGTGCCACTACACGGCCAAGTCGCGCGCCGAGCAGATGCTCGGCCAGGGGGAGATGAAGTCCAAGACCGAGCTGCTCAGGGCGAACCCCGACGCGCCGAACAACTCGGAGGCGTACGACAAGCACGTCCTTGCCAACGAGGGCTTCGTCTTCTTCTTCCTGGAGGTACCGGGCAGCCCGTTCCGCGAAACGCGGTTCGGCGGCGAGGAGCCGGCCCGGATCGAGATCCCCCTGACCGCGTCCCCCCTGATGAGTCAGGGCTGGCTGATGCTCAGCGACTTCGCGCAGCGCGAGTACCCCACCGTGCGCGCGAAGCCCGAGGATCCGGCGCAGACGCAGAGCAGGCTGGGCACGCGCGAGGACACCTTCTCGGACGGGTTCTCCCTGCCGGTGCGGAAGTTCGACGTCGGTGCGGGGGCGGGAGCCGACGCGCTGGACATGGAGAAGGTCATGGACGCGATGGGCAACGAGCGCAACGAGGACCGCAGGGGGCAGATCCTCTTCTCCATGACCCAGGCGCTGTCGGACCCTCACAGCACCATGACCTACGGATCCGGTGCGCAGGAGCAGGTCCATTCGGAGCGGCTGCGGTCCAACACCCTGATCGGGCGGGACATCGTGCCGGGTCTGGTGGAGCGGGCCGTCGTGGAGATCCAACGCCTCGGAGAGGTGAACCCGCAGCTCGCGGACAGGCTCAAGGCGATGTCCGGAGACGAGCTGATGCGGTTCCTGCTCAAGGAACTGCTGCGGCCGCAGGCGATGCTGCCGAACACGGTCGACCTCAGTGCCGCCACGGCGGTCCTGGCCTCCGGCCAGCGGGTGGGGGTCCCCACGCACTGACCGGAGCTCAGGAGGGAGTTGAGATCAGGCCATCTTTGTCGCTTCGTCAATCATGCCGGTTACCCAGAGTTCGCCGATATGGGACCGACGAGATGAGAACAGACGATCGACAAGGGGACGTCCGATCGATCGCTGAAAGTAACGATTTCCAGACGATGCGACAAAAGCCCTCTTTGCCCTGACGGACGACCTGACCGACGATGTCTGTTCCGCACGGGTCACCTGAGGTCGCTCAGCACACCGCTCACGTTGAGCACCTCGTGGCATTCCTGCGCCTGACGACCGGTGGCAGGGGTGCCGGGCTTCGCACAGGTCACCTGGACGGTCACAGTCTGGCTCTCGGTGATGCTGATGGGGGTGACCCAGTGATAGTCCTGGTTACGGAACGTTTCCAGCGCGATCGTCGTGATCTTGCGGTCGCCGAAGCTGATGGTCACCACCCCTTCGTCGCCCTGAAAGTTGGCGACGACGATGTCCGTGATCCCGAACGTCTTGCCGGCGGGCACCGTGTAGGCACCGGTCTTGGTCTGCCCGCCGTCGGTCTGCAGGTCGATGGTGGCCGAGCCCTGCTGTCCTCCCGCGCCCCCGCCGGATCCGGCTCCGGGTCCGGCGGCTCCCGTACCGCCTGCGCCCGTCCCGGGCTGGGGGCTCTTGCCCCCGGCGCCCGGCTGCTTGGCGTCGCCGGCGCCCGGGACCTGCCCGTTCACGTCCGCACTGGGCGTCGGCCGCTTCTGGACCACCTGGTCGGCGGCTTCCTTGGCCGTGCTGCGCACGGCCGGGCGCACCAGCATGAACCAGGCGAGCAGCAGCGCGAGCAGCGCCGCCAGTACCGCGAGCAGCCACGTCGGGAAGATCGGGATCTGTACGAACTCCACCTCCAGCGGCGCCCGGACGGCGTCCGGCTCCGGCCGCTCCTTGCCGTCCTCACCGTCACCGTCGCCGGCTTCGGCCACCTCAACAGTGAACGGCCAGGTCACCGGGGACCCGAACCACACCGGCTTGCCGGTACGGACCCGCAGCACGACCTCGGCGGACTCACCGGGCTCCAGCTTCAGTGCCGCGGGGCGGAAGTCGAACTTCAGCTCCTCACCCGGCTGCCCGGGCGTGAAAGCAAGCCGTACGGGGGAGTTGCCCTCGTTGCGCACGGCGAGTCGATAGCGCCCGCGCAGCCAGCCGCGGCGGCGTTTGGGAGCGCTCTCTGCGCGCAGCTCCCGGAACTCCTCGATGTGCACGGTGGTTTCGGGCACCCGCACGGACTCGGGGTGCTCGGTGGGCAGCACGCGCACGGCGAGCGGTACATCGCCCGCCCGCACCTGCGGCGAACGCGGCGGGGCCAGGCGGATCGTCACCGTTTCCGAGGTGCCGGGGTAGAGGGAGATGCGCTCGGGTTCCACCACGGTCCACGCAGCGCAGTCGCCGACGACCTCCAGGCGGTACGCCTCGACGATGTCGCTGTCGTTGCGGACGGTCAGGCTGGTGGATGCGGTACCGCCCGGCGTCACCGACACCCGCGGGATGTCGAGGCCGGGCGCGCCAGGGCTGGAAGAGGCTGCTGGGGATATCACGCCCCGACGCTATGGCGACGCCCCGGCCACTTCCAAGGGCGCGAGGGCAACGCTCCGGGCAACCCCGATGCCCCCACAGGCTTCCCTCAACTCCACTCTCTGAAACCTCTGTTGATCATCCCTGACCGCCCGTATCCCCACATACCCATCACGGAACAGGTACGACACATGCCCCAGCCTGGCAACAACGGGCCCTTCTCCTCATTCGGCGGCGACCAACGGGTCACCGTGGCCGTGTACGCATCGGATCCGATCCTGCGCGTCGGAGTCGTCCACCAGCTGCGCCAGCGAAGGGAGGTCGAGCTCGTCGCCGACGCCGACGCCGACACCGCGCAGGTGTCGCTCGTGACCGTGGACAGCGTGGACGACGAGACGGCCGCCCTGCTGTACCGACTGCGGCACAACTCCGCCACGCGCACCGGCCTCGTGGTCGGCACCTTCGAATCCGGGGACGCCCTGCAGCGCGCCATCGAATGCGGGGTCACGGCTGTCCTGCGGCGCGCGGAGGCGGACCAGGACCGGCTCCTGCGGCTGGTTCTGTCGATAGCGAACGGCGAGGGCGTGCTGCCCGGCGACCTGCTCGCGAAGCTCCTCGACCACGTCGGCAGCCTGCAGCGTTCGGCGCTCGACCCGCGCGCCGTGTCCCTGTCCACCCTGACCCCGCGCGAGGCGGACATGCTGCGCCTGGTGTCGGAGGGACTGGACACCGCTGAGATCGCGGCCAAGACCTCGTACTCCGAACGGACCGTCAAGAACGTGCTGCACGAGGTCATCACGCGGCTGCAACTGCGCAACCGCACGCATGCGGTCGGCTACGCCCTGCGCCAGGGGCTGATCTGACCGTACGGCGAGGCCCGGCGGCCGGCCGTGCGGTCCGTCCGCCCCCCACCACTGCCCGAAAGCGCACCGGGTTCTTCCCCCGGGTCCGGCCCCGCGGCCGTGCCGGTCCGCGTGTCGGGGCCGCAGGGTGGCGGAGTCATACGTAGATGCTGCACCGGACGGCGAGGTGGACCCTGATGGGCACGGGTGGATCCGGCAGTCGGCAACCCCATTGGGGGAGAGTCGGCGCGTCGTTGCTGCTGCTGATCCCCTTGTTCGCGGTGACGGCGGCCACCGGCCCCGGCGACGCCGAGGCACGAACTCTCGCGGCCGACGCCGGGAACAGCCGGGTCGCGTACGCCGGCACCCGCCACCGCAGCCTCGGCCGGGTGGTGACCGGCAAGTCCAGCGCCCCTCTGTTCGGCGAGGGGCCGGCGCACCAGGACCTCCAGCCCGCCGCACAGGGCGACCAGTTGGTCTTCGCCAGCCGCCGCGACGAGCGGAACCCGCAGGTCTACCTGCGGTCCGCGGAGGGCTCGGTGCGCCGCCTGACCAGCGGCCTGGACGTGGCGCACCCCCGGCTGACGCCGGACGGCCGGGCGGTCGTCTTCGACTCGACCCCGCCCGGCGCGTCCGGTGCCACCCAGCGCGACCTGTGGCTGGTGCGCACCGACGGCACCCGCCTCACCCGGCTGACCGACACTCCCGCGAACGAGGAGCACCCCACGGTCTCGCCTGAGGGCGGACGTCTGGCGTACTCCAGCGACGAGGACCGGGCCGCCGGACGGCAGGTCTACGTACGTCCCCTGCGGGGCGGCGCCGCCACCCGCGTCACCACCCCCGCCAACGGCAAGGCCACCGAGCCGGTGTGGAACCCGGTGAACGACGCGACGAACCGCGATGTCATCGCCTACACCGCCACCGGACCCGACGGACCCCGCCTGCGGTGGACCGACGGGCGCGGCGACGGCCCGCTCCTGGCGGGCGCCCAGGCGGGCTGGCGTACCCAGGGGGCAGCCTGGCTGCCCGACGGGAACGGGGTCCTCTTCCTCAGCCCGGACCGCACCTGTGACTGCGAGGGCGACTGGGACCACGTCTTCCGGGTGCCCGCACACTCGACGGACACCCCTCAGGTGGTGCTCAGCGAGGACCGCGAGGTCGGGCCGGCCACGTGGCTCGGCCCGCTGAACGGCGGCGGCGCCGTGGTCGAGCGGACCTCGGCCGCCGGGCCGCACGTGGTGACCCTGCAGGACGCCCGGATGGACGGCTCCGACCCCCGTGACCTCGGCCTGACCATCCTCAAGGAGGACCCGGCGGCCGACACCAACACCGACCCGGCCAAGGACCCGCTGTTCCAGCCCGCCCCCGGGTACGACCCGTGGACCGAGCGGCAGAACTACACGCCCGACGGGCGCAGGATCGTGGTGACCCGCTTCGAGGACACGCCCGACGGCCGGATCGAACGGATCTGGATCGCGGACGCCGACGGATCCCGCGCGGCGCCCCTGCCGCTCGCGGGCCGCGGCTCCAAGGACTGGGACACCGACCCGACGTTCTCCCCCGACGGCAGGTTCCTGGCCTTCACCCGGACTTCGCCCGGCGGGGCCGGTGGCGCCGCCCGCCCCGCGCGCATCCTGATCGCGGACGCCTCCACCGGCGCGATCCAGGGCGAGGTCGTCCCGCCCGCCGGCCAGCCCCGGGGCGGCGACGCCCAGCCCACGTGGTCCTCCGACGGCACGACGCTGGCCTTCACCCGCAACCTCGTGATCAACGGCGGTGGCGGCAACAAGCACATCTGGACCGTGCCCGTGAACCGCCTGGACCAGCAGCGCGACCTGAGTGCCACGGTCTGTCCCGGTGCCTGCGAAGTCATCGACGACAGCCCGGCCTTCTCACCTGACGGCGCCACCCTCGCCTTCAACCGCAAGAACGGCGGCGGCCGCGTCGACGAGCGCAGCGGCATCCTTCTCGCCGCCGCGGCGGGCGGCGCCTGCCGGGTCCTGCTGCCCGACGCCGCCCGCGACAGGCCGGGGGCCTGCGGCCGGGAACTGCCCGAACCCACGGCCAAGGGACCGTTCCAGCCCCGCGACGCCGCCTGGACCGCCGACGGCAAGAGCCTGGTGCTCAGCGCCCGCGGCTCCCGCGCCCCCAACAGCCCGGAGAAGCTGAAGCTGGTGGACGTGGCCTCCGGTGCTCACAACCTGCTCGTCACCGGCCTGCCGGGCCGCCAGAAGGAACCCAGCGTGCAGCAGTCCGTGGACCTTGCGGTCCAGGCACCGGACAAGGCGGCGCCGCTCACCGTCGGCGGCTCCGCCAGTGTCCGGGTGGACGTCGTCAACCACGGCCCGGCGGCCTCACCCGGTACCCGGCTGACCGTCGCGCCGCCGACCGGCGTGAGCGTCACCGCGCTCACCGCACCCGGCGCCACCTGTGACGCGCAGGCGCTGACCTGCGCCCTGGGCGTGGTGCCACCGGGCACCACCGTCCCGGTGACCGTCACCCTCACCGGCGTCACCCCCGGCGACCAGCCGGTGGACTGGACGGTCACCGGCACCGTGCTCGACCCGCGCCCCAGCGACAACGCCGACCAGACCGTGGTGCCAGTGCGGGAGGCACCCGTACCCCCGACGCCTGGCCCCACCCGGACGCCCACCCCGACACCCACCCCGACACCCACGCCCACTCCCACGCCGACACCGACTCCCACGCCGACTCCCACCCCGACGCCGCAGCCGGAGCCGCCCGCACCCCCGGCCGGCCCCGGGGTGCGCGTGACGGCGCAGCCCGCCCCCGGCTACGTGGGCGGCCGTGTCGTGGTCACCTACACCGTCCGCAACGGCCGCAACGCCCTGGCCACCGGCCTGCGGCTGCGTATCGGCCTTCCCGAAGGCGTCCCCCGCAACGGGCCACCGCCAGGCTGCGACGAGACCTGGGTGTGCGCGCTGCCGGACCTGGCACCGGGCGCCCGGACCGTCCTCCAGGTCGTCCTCAACCCCGACAAGGCGCTCACCGGCCGGGTGACCGGCAACCTCACCACGACCGGCACCGACGCCGACCTCGGCGACAACACCGCCGAGCAGCCTCTGCGCATCCTCCAGCCGCGCATCGTCGCCGTCCCGCCGATCGGCAGGCCCGGCTTCGTCACCTCGGTGCGCGGCGAGGACTTCCCGCCCGGCGTGCCGGTGCGGTTCACGTGGAAGCCGGGCATCACGGCAGCGGCGGCACCGACCGTCCCCCGCCGCGACGGCACGTTCACCGGCCAGCTGCTGATCCTCGCCAAGGACCAGACCGGCCCCCGTGTCATCACCGCGAGCGGCCCCGGCTTCTCCCCGGTGCAGACCGACTTCCTCGTGGTCAACGGCACGGTGCAGCCGCCCGACGAGGTGACCCGCCGGTGATCCACGAGGTCGACGAGGGGCTGCGCCGGCTGCTGGAGGAGTCCGGCCTGGAGGCGTCGGGCGTCGAGGTGGTGTTCGACGCGCCGACGCGTGACTGGGCGGCGCGCCGCAGCGCGCCCACGGTCTGCGTGTTCCTGTACGACATCCGCGAGGACCACACCCGGCGCGGCAGCGGCGCAGGCGAGGTGTACGACGCGGACGGCTTCGTCGTCGCACGCCGCACCCCGACCCGCTGGTTCGAGCTGACCTACCTGGTCTCCGCATGGGCGAGCAGGCCACAGGACGAGCACCGACTGCTCTCCCAGGTGCTGGCCTGCCTCGTGTCGACCGACACGCTGCCCCCGCGCCTGCTCGGTGGCACGCTCGCCGAACTCGGCCTGCTCGTGGACGTGGACGCGGGAGGCACCGGGATGGACGCACCGGCCGCCTCCGACGTGTGGTCGGCGCTGGGCGGCGAGCTGAAGCCATCCCTGGGGCTCCGCGTGAAGGCACCGCTGGCGGGCATCAGCAGGGCCACGGCCCCGCCGGTCACCGATGGGCTCGTCGTACGCTCCGTGCCGCAGGCCGAGCCGGACGGGGCCGAGGGCGCGCGCCGGTTGCGCTACCTCGAGCCGAGCGAACCGGGACCGGAGGGCTTCGGCGGCTCCCGGGAGCGGCCGCAGGTTCCCGCGCGCCGCCGACGAGGGGAACGGCAGCCGTGACGCACGTCCTCGAACCCGCGCCCCCGGCGCCGGCGCCGGCGCCGGCCGACACGACCCCGTACCTGTGGGCACGGCTCCGCACCGTCGAGGAGCGGGTGCGCCAGGCCGTGGCGCTCCGGCGCGCCGTCGATCCCGACCCGGACGATCCCTACCGGGGCCAGTACCTGACGCCCGAGGCCGTCGCCCGTATCCTGGACGCACGGTACGACCCCGGCCTGCCCGCGCTCGCACCGGCCGGCCCCCCGCCCGGCTCGCCGCTCGACCTCCTCGCCACGCGCTTCGCGCTGGCGCCCCTCGACCTGGACCTTCTCCTGGTCGCCCTGGCGCCGGACCTGGACATCCGCTTCGAACAGCTCTACGGCTACCTCAACGACGACCTGACCCGCCGTCGGCCCACCGTCGCACTCGCCCTCGAACTGTGCGGCCGCACCGGGGTGGCGGCCGCGCGGTTGCGGCTCTCCCCCGCAGCGCCGCTCGTCGCAGGCGGTCTGCTGGAGGTCACCGAGCCCGAACGGCCGCCCCTGTCCCGGGTGCTGGCCGTCCCCGACCGGGTCACCGCCCACCTGCTGGGCGACGCCTCGCCCGACCCGCGGCTGGCCGACGTGCTCGGCGAGGCCGCCGACGATCCGGCCGTCGACCCGGCCGAGCTGCACCGGGCCGTCGCCGCGGCCGGCAGCGGCACCGGCCATGTCCACCTGCGGGGCGGCGGCGATCCCGTCGGCTTGGCCGCCGCCGCGCTGCGCGCTCGCGGGCTGAGCCCCCTGGCCCTGGACGCGGCGGCACTGGCCCACCACGCCCGAACCGTGCCCGAACTCGCCGGCGCCGTCGCCCGCGAGGCCCGCCTGACGGGCGCCGGTGTACTGCTCGGGCCGGTGGAGGAACTGCCCGACAAACCCGACGAGCGGGCCCGCGTACTGCGCACCCTGTGCACGGTGCTGCGCGGCATCCCCCTGTTCACGTACGGAGCGGGCGGCTGGGAACCCGCCTGGACGGCCGACACCCCCGTCACCCTGACGGTGGCGGCCCCCTCCCCCGACCGGCACGTCGTGCGCTGGCGGCACGCCCTGGAGCTGGCCGCCGGAAAGCGTGGTGAGGCGGGTGAGTTGGGTGAGGTGGGTGAGGCCGGTGAAGCCGACGCCCTCGCCCGGTCCGTGTCCGCGCACCGCCTCGACGCCGGGCAGCTGCGGCGCGCCGCCGACACCGCGGTGCGCACGGCCGCGCTCGACGGCCGCCCGGTCTCCCCCGACGACCTGCGCAGCGCCGTACGGGCCCAGAACGGCGCGGGCCTCGCCCGCCTCGCCCGCCGGGTGGAGCCCGCGGTGGGCTGGGACGACCTGGTGCTGCCCGCCCCCACCCACCGCCGCCTGCGTGAACTCGCGGTGCGCGCCCGCCACCGCGACCAGGTGCTCGGACAGTGGGGCATGCGGCCCGGCGGCGGGCGCGGGCGCGGGGTGATCGCGCTGTTCGCGGGTTCCTCCGGCACCGGCAAGACCATGTCCGCCGAGGTCGTGGCCGCCGACCTGGGCATGGACTTGTACGTGGTCGACCTGTCCACGGTCGTCGACAAGTACGTCGGCGAGACCGAGAAGAACCTGGAGCGGATCTTCACCGAGGCGTCGGCCGTCAACGCGGTGCTGCTGTTCGACGAGGCCGACGCGATCTTCGGCAAGCGCTCGGAGGTCAAGGACGCCCACGACAAGCACGCCAACATGGAGTCGGCCTATCTGCTCCAGCGGATGGAGTCGTTCGACGGCATCGCCATCCTGACCACCAACCTGCGGGCCAACCTCGACGAGGCGTTCACCCGCCGCCTCGACGTGGTCGCGGACTTCCCGGTGCCCGACGCCACCCAGCGCCTGGCCCTGTGGGAGCGATGCCTGGGCGACCGGCTGCCCCGCGCCGGCGACCTCGATCTCGGCTTCTGTGCCGACCGGTTCGAACTGGCCGGAGGCTCGATCCGGTCCTGCGCAGTGACCGCCGCCTACTCCGCGGCCGCATCGGGTGAGCCGGTGACCATGCCCCAGGTGGTGACGGCGGTCGCCCAGGAGTACCGCAAGCTCGGCCGCCTGCTCCTGGAGGGCGAGTTCGGGCCGTACGTGGACCAGGTCACGCGCGTGTGAACCGGCGGCGGCGGATGGGCCGGGCGTGCTGTCCGGGAGGTCCGGCGGGAGCGACCAGGAGGGCAGCGCACTTGCCCCCGGCCTGGTCCGAACGCCTCTGCCGCCGGTGACCGCCGCCGGAAAGGCTGTGGGCAGACCTGAAATACAGAACAGCAAGAGCAAGGAGCGAGCATGCCGACGTACCTCACCCCGGGCGTGTACGTGGAGGAGGTGCAGTCCGGTGCTCGCCCGATCGAAGGGGTCGGCACCGCTGTCGCCGCGTTCGTCGGGTTCGCCCGGAGCGGCCCGTTCCACGAGCCCACCCTGGTCACCAACT
This sequence comes from Streptomyces sp. NBC_00435, assembly GCF_036014235.1. GTDB lineage: Bacteria > Actinomycetota > Actinomycetes > Streptomycetales > Streptomycetaceae > Streptomyces. Next base: position 6,176,676 of record NZ_CP107924.1, on the reverse strand, counting down.
GGGACCAGTACAGCCAGCACTTCGGCGGCTTCACCGAGGGCACCTATCTGCCCCACGCGGTCTACGGGTACTTCGCCAACGGCGGCGGCGCCGCGTACGTCGTCCGCATCGGCGGGTCCGGCCAGGACGCCTCCGCCCCGGCCGCCGTCGGCGGAAGCCCCCAGGCCCGCGCGGCGCAGCCGGCCGAGCTCGGCGGCTTCCTGGTGACGGCCCGGCCGGGCGTCACCGGCGTGTCCGTGGAGATCGCCGACGTGGACGGCGAGAACCCGCCCGAGGACCGCTTCAAGGTCCTGGTCCGCCAGGGCGAACAGGTGGCCGAGACCTACGAGGTGTCCGCCCGCAAGAACGTCAAGGGCTACCTCGTCACCCAGACCCGCGCCTCGAAGCTGATCGAGGTCACCGAGCAGCGCAATGCGAGCCAGACCCGGCCCACCGCCCAGATCGTGGCCCTGCCCGACGCCCCGGCCGCGCCCGCTCCGGCCGGCCACGGCGAGGTGTCCCGGCTCGACCCGGCCGAGTACGTCGGCGACGCGAGCGCACGTACCGGGTTCGCCGGCCTGGAGACCATCGACGAGATCACCATGGTCGCGGTGCCGGACCTGATGAGCGCCTACCAGCGCGGCGAGATCGACGCCGAAGGCGTACGCACCGTGCAGCTCGCGGTGATCTCGCACTGCGAGCAGATGGGCGACCGGGTGGCCGTCCTGGACACCCCGCCCGGGCTCTCCGCGCAGCAGGTGCGCACCTGGCGCAACGACGAGGCGGGCTACGACTCCCGCTACGCCACCCTCTACTACCCGTGGGTTCGGGTCTTCGACCCGGCCTCCGGGCGCAACACGGCCGTCCCGCCGAGCGGCCACATCGCCGGCGTGTGGGCGCGCAGCGACGCCGAGCGCGGTGTGCACAAGGCCCCCGCCAACGAGGTGATCCGTGGCGCGGTGGACCTGGAACTGCGCCTGAGCAAGGGCGAGCAGGACCTGCTCAACCCGATCGGTGTGAACTGCGTACGCGCCTTCCCCGGCCGGGGCATCCGGATCTGGGGCGCTCGCACCCTCTCCTCCGATCCGTCCTGGCGCTACCTGAACGTGCGCCGCCTCTTCAACTACCTGGAGGAGTCCATCCTCCTGGGCACCCAGTGGGTGGTCTTCGAGCCGAACGACGACCGGCTCTGGTCGAGCATCCGGCGCAACGTCACCGCGTTCCTCACCGAGGAATGGCGTCGTGGCGCGCTGTTCGGCCGCACGGCCGCGGAGGCGTTCTACGTCAAGTGCGACCGGGACAACAACCCGCAGGAGTCGATCGACCAGGGCCGCGTGGTCTGCGAGATCGGCGTGTCGCCCGTCAAGCCCGCCGAGTTCGTGGTGTTCCGGCTGGCCCAGTTCTCCGACAGCACCAGCCTCGTCGACGAGTGACAGCCGGCCCCCGGCCGTAGCGGCCTGAACAGTCGGAACAGAACGAACAGCACGAACAGCTAGGAAAGGTGAAGGACAGTCATGGCAGAGGGCGATGCTCTTTCCACCCATATCTTCGGCGTGCAGCTCGGCGGCTACCTGGTCGAATCGATCCAGGAGATCAGCGGCCTGACCGTCGAGGAAGAGGTCGTCGAGGTCCGCCAGGTCAGCGCCGAGGGCAAGCAGATCATCCGCAAGCAGCCCGGCGCCCGCCAGGCGGGCGAGGTCACGATCACCCGGGGCCTCGACAAGAGCAGCGAATTCACCAAGTGGATCAAGGAGACCCTGAACAACGGGGCCGTCGACACCGCTCGGCAGAACCTCACCATCGAGATCAAGGACTCCACGGGCGCGACCGTCCGCCGCATCCAGCTCATGCAGGGCTGGGCCTCCAAGTGGGAAGGCCCCTCCCTGAAGGCCGGCGAGTCCGCCGCGGCCACCGAGTCCGTGACCATCGTGTTCGAGGAGATCATCGTCGAATGAGGCGCCGTACGGTAACGGCGGGCAACCTGGAGGAGCTCCTCCAGGTCACGGCGCCCGCCCCGGCCCCGGACCAGGCGGCACCAACCCCGGCCGCGCCGGCGCCGCGCGAGGAGCACGGGCTGCGAACCGAGTTCGAGTTCGAGCTGCCGCGTGGCTACCTGGACGAGGCGGGCACCGTGCACCGGCACGGCGCGATGCGCCTGGCCACCGCCCGGGACGAGCTGCGCCCCCAGATCGATCTGCGGGTCAAAGAGAACCCGGCGTACCTGAGCGTGGTGCTGCTCAGCCAGGTGATCACCCGACTCGGCGCGATCACCGACGTGCACGCCGGCATCGTGGAGCGGATGTACGCGACCGACGTCGCGTTCTTGCAGGACTTCTACCGGCGCGTCAACAGCGAGGGACATACTCGCGCGGCGGTCACCTGCCCGCATTGCGAAGGCGGCTTCGAGATCGACCTCTCCGGTGGGCGCCTGGGGGAATCGTGACGTACGCCCTCCCCCGGCTCAGGGAGGAGATCGCGTACATCGCCTACCACTTCCACTGGCAACGCGACGAGATTCTCGACCTGCCGCACGGCGAGCGCCAGGAGTGGGTCACCGAGATTGCTCGTATCAACACTCGTGTGAATGAAGGCGGTTGAGTAAATGGCATGGCGGGACAGGCTGCGTCGGCGCGCCGTCGTGCCGGACGCGGCGACCGACCGGCGGGCGACGGCGCCCTCAGGCGGCTCGGCGCCCGCGGCTGCCGCGCGGGAGGTCGGCGTACCCGGTGACTGGGACGGTGGCTGGCGCATGACGACGCCGCCCCAACTGACCGTGTCACGCGCACCGATGGGCGTCAGCGACGGGCTGGCCTTCCGGTCCGGCCTGGCCGCGTGGCGCGATCCGTCGTTCGACACCGGGCTCGCCCACGCCCTGCTGCCGTCCGCCCCGGCCGGTCGCGTACGCGGTGTCGTCCGCCCCGCCACCGCCCGCCCCACCCACAGCGGCGGCGGCCCCCTGCTCCTGCGCGCGCTGCGCCCGTACGGAGCGGACGCCGCGCCCGGGACGGGGGAGCCGTCCGAGCAGGTACGGACCTCGGCACCGGGCGGACCGGGTGGACCGGGTGCACCGCGGAAGCGCGACAACCCGCCGAAGCGCGACGCCCCGCAGATCTCGCGCCGGGTGCGGTCCGACGCCCCGGCGTCCGGTTCCCGCGCGTCCGGTTCCCGCGCGGCTGATTCCCCCTCGCCCGGTTCCCCCTCGCCCAGTGCTACGTCCTCCCGTCCGAGTACCTCGGGAACCCGCGGGCCGGCTGCGGGTCCGGAGGCCTCCGGGCCGGGCGCGCCCCTGTCCGCGCCCGCGTCCGCGGCGGGCACGAGCGCCTCCGTACCGAACCTCGCATCGCCGCGGGCGGACACGGGCCCGTCCGCACCGAACCTCGCATCACCGCCCCGCAGCGGCCGCAGCTCGCGGCCGGCCACCGGCGGCGCTGCACCGGGCCCGGTCGTCGCCCGTGCCACCGCCCGCGGCGACGCGAGGGAGGTCCCGTCGGGCAAGGAGAGCTCCGGTACCCGTGGCCTCACGCCCACGCACTCCGCGGCCGTGCTCGGCGCACCCGCTCCCGCTCCCGCGGTGCAGCGGGCCCGGGCGACCGGCGGCGGTACCGCCCTGTCCCCGGCCGCGCCCGGTCCCGCGCCGGCGCCTGCGCGGTTCCCCCTGATCCGCCGTATCGCGGTGGTCCCCGGGGCATCTGCCGAAGGCGCCCCGGCGGCCCGGGCGTCCGCCGGGCGTGCCACCACGTCCCCGTCCGGTCCCTCTGCCGCGTCCACCCCGCCCGCCGCCCAGCGGGCCGCGGCGCGCACCTCAGGATCCACCAGCACCGCCGGTTCCACGGGATCCAGCTCCGTCCTGGAGGCCCCCGGCGCCCCCACACCCACACCCCGCGCCGAGGCAGCGCACACGGTAGTGCGGCCGCGCGCCGTCGGCCGCGCGCTGACCGTCGCCCGGGTCCCCATCACGCCCCAGCGCCGCGTGTCCGTCGTACGTACCGCTGCACGTACGACCGTCCCCCCGGCGCACGACGGCGGCCCGTCCCCCGACGCTCCGGGCCCCGACGCTGTACAGCGTGCGGGAAGCCGCGCACCGCTCGGCGCACCGCTCGTCGAACTGCCGTCCACGGCCCCGCAGTCGGGCGGCCCCGCAGCGGCCCCCGACTCCGCACCCGCTCCTGTGCTGCCCATGGTCCAGCGCCAGGCGGAAACCGCGGCCGACCGTCCGGGCCAGGCCCCGGCCCCGGAGACGCCCGCGCGGCGTGCGCGAACCCGCGCACCGCTCGGCGTCCCCCTCACCGAACTGCCGCCCACGGCAACGCAGCCGAGCCGCCCCGCATCGACGGCGCCCGACTCCGCTCCCGTCCCCGCGATGCCCACGGTCCAGCGCCAGGCAGAACCCACGGCCGACCGTCCCGCCTCGGGACACCCCACGCCACGGATCCGCTCCGGCCTGGGGGCGCCCCTGGCCGCACTGCCGCCGAGCGCCACCGTGCCCACGTCCTCCGCGTCCCCCACGTCCCGGTCCCGAGCGGCCCGGCCCGCCTCCCCCGCCGGCGTCCATCGCGCCCTCGCGCCCACGGACCCCGCCCGGCCCCCGGCGCCGTCCGTCCACGCGCCTCTGCTGGGCGCGCCCGACGCGCAGCGCCGTACCACCGAGTCCACCGAACCCTCCGCGACCGCCGAACGATCCGCGTCATCCGGTCCCGGCGGCCCGGCCGGTGCTCCCCCGCTCGTCCAGCGGACCACCGCCACCTCGCCGGACCTCCCGACCCCGCGGAGCACCGCTCCGGCCCCGGCCGGCCCCGGCACACCGGCCCGGTCCCGTCGCACCGACAGGCCGTCGCCGGCCCGCGGCACCGGCCCGCTCCCGCTCGTCGTCGCCGGCCCCGTCAGCGACCGGAGCGGAACCCCGCACCACGAGCGCGCCACCCCGGCGGCGCCCTTCGCGCCCCGCACCCTTCAGCTCCTGGCGGCACGCCCCCTGTCCCTCGGCACCCGTGACATGGGGAGCGCGGCCGCCCCCGCTCCCCGCCCGGCGAGCCGTCCCGTGGTCGCGGCACGCTGGCCCGCCTCGTCCACCGCACCGCGGCAGGTCCAGCGAGCCACCGACGGGCCACGAGGAACGACCCCGCCGACACCGGCGCGTACCTCTGGCTCGGTCCCCCCGGGACACTCCCCACGTCCTGCGCACATCGTGCGCCCGGCGCCCTCACCGGTCGCGGCCGCGCCCTTGCCCGTGACCGGAGTGCACGCGCCGCCGCTGGTGGTCCAGCCGTCCGTGGTGGCCGCGTCGTCGGCGCAGCCCGTTCCCGTGGTGCGGCCCAGAACCTCGGCCCCCGCCGTCTCCCCGGCAGCGACGGGCACCACGCCACCGGCGAGCACGCCACCGGTGCAGCGCGACACCGGTGGCGGCCGGGGCACCCCCGGTCCGGTCAGTGTCCGGACCGCGGCGCCCCCGACACGCGGCGGACGCCCGGCCACGGCCACGGGTACGGGCACGGGTACGGGCACGGGCACCACGGCGGCCGGCCGGCACGAGCGTCCGCGCGATGCGGTGCCGCAGCAGCAGGGCGGCGACCTCGACCTGGACGATCTGGCACGCCGTCTGCTCGATCCGGTTGCCCGCCTGCTGCGCACCGAGTTGCGGCGCGGCCGGGAACGCGCGGGCAGGCCCTTCGACGGGCGCCGCTGAGCACGCTTGAAGCACGGACGAACGAGAAACGGACGACGGACCGATGACCGACAACATCTTCGCGACCAGCGTGTTCTTCCGGCTGGCGATCGGGGGCAACGACCTGGGCGCCTTCCACACCTGCTCCGGCATGGGCGCCGAGGTCGAGATGGAGAGCTACGCCGAGGGCGGCAACAACGGCTTCACCTGGCAGCTGCCGGGCCGCGTGACCTGGTCGAACATCACCCTCTCCCGGCCCGTCACCGCCGACACCGCGAAGATCGGCCGTTGGCTGGACGAGACGCTGCGGCGGGTCGAACCCAAGGACGGCGAGATCGTGGCCCTGCGGCCCGACCTGAGCCGGATCATCAGCTGGCAGGTGTTCGGGATCGTCCCGGTGCGATGGCAGGGGCCGTCCTTCGACCCCGCCAATTCCGCGGCGGCGGTGGAGACCTTGGAGATCGCCCACGCGGGGCTGCTGCCCTCCTGACCGCCCGACATCCCCCCGTTCGTCCTCTTCGTCGTCCCGCCCCGGAAGGGAGTCCACGGCATGGCCTCATCTGCGCGCGCCAGCCGCGCCAGGGCCCAGCTCACCCTCAAGGAGCCCCCCGCCTCGGTCGGGGCCAAGCCCGGCGGGACGATCGCGAAGCTCGATCTCCAGTTCAACCCGTCGACCCTGCAGCTGGGCAAGACCACCGAGTGGCGGCGGTCCCCGTCCCGGATGGCGGGGCAGTCTGCGCTGCCCGAGTTCGTGGGCAGCGGTCCGCGCACCCTGAGCCTGGACGTGTTCCTGGACGCCACCGCCACCCACGACAACTCGGTGGAGCAGGCGGTGGAGAAGCTGATGAAGGCATGCGTGCCGACCCCGGCCAGCCTCGGCCGCAAGAAGCCTGCGAGCCCCTGGGTGCGCTTCGAGTGGGGCAGTGCGCGGACGACGTCGTTCGACGGGGTCCTGTCGAACCTGTCGGTGTCGTACACGCTCTTCGACGTGGACGGCAAGCCGTTGCGGGCCAGCTGCTCGCTGTCCATCGAGGAGGCGAGCGTCGACCCGGCCGGGCAGAACCCGACCTCCGGCGCACGCGCCGCCCGCAGCACGCACATCGTGGTGGCGGGCGACAGTCTGGCGATGCTGGCCTGGCGCGAGTACGGCGACGCGACGGCCTGGCGGGCCATCGCGGAGGCCAACGGCATCGACGACCCCATGGCGCTCGCCCCCGGCACCGAGCTCGTGGTGCCGGGCATGCAGGAACACCCGTACGAAGTCGGCGAGGAGGAACAGCGATGAGCCCGTCCGAATCCGGGGGCCGGTCGTTCGCGGCCGACCCGATCGTGGAGGCGCCCGGCGAACTGCCGCAGATCTGGGCGGCGCAACTGGTGAGCTGTGTGGTGGACGAGAACGTGGGCCTGCCGGACACCGCGGTACTCACCTACCGCGACCCCGACCACGAGTTCCTGCGCGCCACCGGTGTCACCATCGGGAGCCCGCTGCGGGTGTCGGTGATGACCGTGAAGGGGCAGGCGCGGGAGCGGCTGTTCAACGGCGAGGTCACAGCCCTGGAGATCGACCGGGACCGCACCGGCTCGTTCACCGTCGTACGCGCCTACTCCAAGGCACACCGCCTCCAGCGCGGCCGCAAGGTCGTGGCGTACCGGAACATGACGGCCGCCGCCATCGTCCGCAAGGTGGCCGCCGGCGCCGGGCTGCCTGTCGGGAAGGTGGAGGCCGCGCCGGTGACCTACAAGCAGCTGTCCCAGGCGAACGTCTCCGACTGGGACTTCCTGCAGTTCCTCGCGGGCGAGAGCGGCGCGCAGGTGCGCGTCGACGACAAGGGGCTGCTCCAGTTCACCAAGCCCGTGAAGGCCTCAGGGGCGCCCGCCCCGTCCACGTCGGCCACCCGCAACCCGATGGTCCTGGAGTACGGGCGAAACCTGCTGGCGCTGCGGGCCTCGCTGTCGGCCGCCGACGGCGCCTCGAAGGTGCAGGTGCGCGGCTGGGACGTGGCCACCAAGCGGCCGCTGGTCGCCGAACAGCCGTCCGTGGTCAGCGACACGGTGGTGCCGGGCCTCAGCCCCCAGTTCGCCGCACGGTTCGGGAAGTCCGCGGTGGCCGTCACCGACACCCCGTACCGTACGCAGGCCGAGACGACGGCGGTCGCGAAAGCGGCGGCGGCCCAGACCAGCGCCGGTTTCGGCGAGCTGGAGGCGGTGGCCGAGGGGAACCCGCTGCTGCGGGCGGGCAAGCCGGTGGCGCTCGGCAACGTGGGGCAAGCGTTCTCGGGCCGGTACACGGCGACGGCCGTGCAGCACGTCCTGGAGCCGCACGGTGGGTACCGCACCACCGTGTGGGTCAGCGCCAGCCCGGACCGCTCCCTGACCGGCCTGGTGACCGGCGCCAACGCGCCGGGACGCGGCCCGCGCATCCCCGGTCTGGCGATCGGCGTGGTGACGGACGTACGCGAGCCGAACGGCTCCCAACGCGGCGCGGTACGCCTGAAGTTCCCCTGGCTCGACGACACCTACGTCACCGACTGGGTGCGCACCGTCCAGTGGGGCGGCAAGGGGGGCGGCGGCGTGGTGAGCCCCGAGGTCAACGACGAGGTGCTGGTCGGGTTCGAGCAGGGACTGCTCGACAGTCCGTACGTCATCGGCGGGCTCTACAACGGCGTGGACGAGCCCTCACCACACGACGTACCGCTGATCGACAAGACGAGCGGCAAGGTCAACCGCCGCTCGGTGGTGTCGCGTTCGGGCCACCGCGTGGAGCTGCTGGACGCGGCGGCGCCGGGCCCCTCCGGGCTGCGGCTGGTGACCGGCGACGAGCGGCTGGAAGTACGGATGGACGACCGCCGGGACCGGATCGAGCTCACCGTGTACGCGGGGCGCAACCGTCCGCTGACCTCCGTCCTCCTGGACAAGAGCGGCATCACGCTGGACGCCGGGAAGGGCACCGTGAAGGTGTCCGGCCGCCAGGTGGACATCGACGCCACCGCCGGGGTCAGCATCGGCGGCCGGTCGGTGCGGGTGTCCGGAACCTCCGACGTCACCGTCAACGGCGGCCTGCTCGCCGTCCTCAAGGCCCGACTCATCAGGATCAACTAAGAGCCCCGCCATGGCACATGCCCCATGCACCACGACCGCCTTCCCCGAGGAGTACCCGATGCCAGCCGCAGCCCGTACCGGCGACCCCACCGTCCACGGTGGCCGGCTCGCCACGCCGCCGCCCGGCGCCGCAGCGGGGGTGGCGACGGTGCTGATCGGCGGCCTGCCCGCCGCTGTCGTGGGCAGCCTGCACGTCTGCCCGGTCCCACCGCACGCGGCGCTGGGACCGGCCAACGTGATCGTGCCCAACCCGGCCGGGCTCGCCGCGGGCGCGGTACTCATCGGCGGGCTCCCCGCCGCGCGGGCGCGCGACCAGACCACGTGCGGCGCGATGGTCCTGACCGGCGCCCCGAACGTCCTGATCGGGGGTGTGTGATGAGCGAGCGGTTCATCGGGCGCGGCTGGGCGTTCCCCCTGCGGGTCGGGCCGACCGGCAGGATCGCCCTGGTCGAGCGCGAGCAGGAGCTGGAGGAGGCCATCCGGCTGGTGCTGGGCACCGCGCCCGGCGAACGGCCGATGCGGCCCGAGTTCGGCTGCGGCATCCACGAGTACGTCTTCGCCCCCGGCGACGGCGACACCGCCGGCCGGGTCGCCCAGCAGGTGCGCGAGGCACTGGAGCGGTGGGAGCCGCGGATCACGGTGGACGAGGTCGTCGTGGCCTTCGACTCCGTGGAGGCGGGCACCCTCTACATCGATGTGCACTACACGGTGCGCACCACCAACGACCGGCGCAACCTGGTCTTCCCCTTCTACACGATCCCCTCCGAGGAGGGGGCCGAGGAAATGGTCGCGGACTGATGGCCCTGCCCTCCCCCAACCTGGACGACCGACGGTTCCAGCAGCTCGTCGACGAGGCGAAGCGGTACGTGCAGCAGCGCGCCCCGGAGTGGACCGACCACAACGTGTCCGACCCGGGCGTCACCCTGATCGAGACGTTCGCCTACCTCGTGGACCAGCTGCTGTACCGGCTGAACCGGGTCCCGGACAAGAACTACCTGGCGTTCCTCGACCTGTTGGGCATCCAGCTGTACCCGCCCTCGGCCGCCGTCGCCGACGTCGACTTCTGGCTGTCGGCTCCGCAGCCCGACACGGTGACGCTGCCCGCGGGCACCGAGGTGACGACCGCGGCCGGCGAGACCGAGGAGGCCGTGGTCTTCGCCACCGCAGACGATCTACGCATCGTGCCGAGCGAGTTGACGCGGCTGGTCACCGCACACCGCACCGGTGAGCTGACCGACCGGACCGGTGCGCTCGCCGAGGGCCGCGACATACCGTGCTTCCAGGCGACGCCCGAGCCCGGCGACGCGCTGCTGTTCGGCCTGCCGGCCGCGGCGCCGCGCTGCATGGTCGCGGTCCGCTTGGACAGCCGCGTCGAAGGCGTCGGTGTCGACCCGCGCCAGCCCCCGCTGGTGTGGGAGGCGTGGGACGGCGGCCGGTGGCAGCCCTGCGAGACCGACTCCGACAGCACCGGCGGTCTGAACCGGCCCGGTGAGGTCATCGTGTACGTACCGGCCGGACACGCCGCGTCGCTGATCAGCGGGACCCGCGCGGGTTGGCTGCGCTGCCGGGTCACCGAGCCGGAGCCCGGCCAGCCGTTCTACTCCGAGTCCCCGACCGTGCGCGAGGCCGCCGTCTTCACCGTCGGCGGGACGATGACCGTGGAGCACGCCGAGCGGGTGACCGACGTACCGCTCGGCGCGTCGGAGGGGGTGGCGGGGCAGACCTTCCGCCTCGGCCGCCCGCCCGTGCTGCTCGACGGGGAGCCCCCGGTGGTGGAGGTGTCCTCCCCCGAGGGGTGGCAGCGTTGGGACGTGGTGGAGCACTTCGGCCGCTCGGGGCCCGAAGACCGGCACGTGCGCGTGGACGCGAGCACCGGCGAGTTCACGTTCCCGCCGGTGCTGCGCGAGGCCGACGGCACCCTGCGCCCCTGCGGGGCCGTACCGCCCAAGGGCTCCCAGGTCCGCGTGGCCCGCTACCGCACCGGGGGCGGCCCGGCGGGCAACGTCTCCCGCGGCGCGATCTCCGAACTGCGCAGCTCCGTCCCGTACGTCGCCCGCGTCACCAACCGCGAGGCGGCGCGCGGCGGTGTCGCCGGGGAGACGATCGGCAACGCCAAGCTGCGGGCGCCGGAGACGCTGCGCATGCAGGAGCGTGCGGTGACCGCCCAGGACTACGAGATCATCGCCCGCCAGGCGGCGCCCTCGGTGCGCCGGGTCCGCTGCCTGCCCGCCGCGGACGGCGGGGGTGGCGCGGGCGCGGTACGGGTCCTGGTGGTGCCGGACGCGGTGGCCGACGAGGGCGACCGGCTCCGCTTCGAGCAGTTGATCCCTTCCGACCAGGTGCTCACCACGATCACCAAGTCCCTCGACGAACGGCGCCTGATCGGCACGCGCCTCGTCGTGGAGCCGCCCGCCTACCAGGGCGTCACCGTGGTCGCCCGGCTGTCGGCGCCTGTCGGCGACGCCGACCGGGTGCGCGAGGCCGCGCTCGCCGCGCTGTTCCGGCACCTCAACCCGTTGCACGGCGGACCCGACGGCACCGGCTGGCCGTTCGGGCGGCCCGTGCAGTACGGCGAGGTGTTCGGAGTACTGCAACGCGCCATCGGGGACGTGCTGGTGGAGGAGATCCGGATGTTCGCCGCCGACCCGATCACGGGTCGTCGCGGTGCCCCGGTCGACCGGATCGACATCGGTGCGGGCACGCTGATCTTCTCCTACCAGCACCAGGTGGTCGTGACGTCGCCGGAGAACGAGGTGCGCGGATGAGCCGGGCCGCCGTCCCCGGCCTGCCCAGCCGCCACCCGATCGGTGAGCAACTGCCCGCACTGTACGCCGACGACGACTTCGCCCAGCGGTTCACGGCGGGGCTGGACACGGTCCTGGCCCCGGTGTTCACGACCCTCGACAACCTGACCTCCTACCTCGACCCTCGGCTGGCCCCAGCCGACTTCCTGTCCTGGTTGGCCTCCTGGGTCGGCGCCGTCGACGACCCGCGGTGGCCGCTCGAGCTGCGGCGCGAGGCGGTCGCACGCGCGGTGGAACTGCACCGGTGGCGCGGCACGCGGCGCGGCCTGGTAGAAGCCCTGCGCCTGGTGCTGGACGTGTCCGCCGAGGTCAGCGGGGACGGCGGGGCCACCTGGTCCCGTACGGCCGGTGCCGAGCTGCCCCCTCCACCGGCCGGCGAAGTCCTGGTACGGGTGTGGCCACACCGCGAGGGAGAGGCCTACGCGGTGGACGCGGACCGGGTCCACTCGCTCGTCCGCACCCTGTGCCCTGTCCACACGGTCTGTCGGGTGGAGGTCCTGTCCGGGCCGCCCGCAGGTGAAGGGAGGTGACGGCGTTGCGTGCGTGTCCCGTGTGTGGGGCGTCCAACGGTGTGACGGACGACTTCTGCGGCAACTGCGGTGCGTATCTGGGCTGGTCGGAACGCACCGCCCCCGCCTCAGCCCCGGAGCCGATGGGGTCCCGGCCGCCCGCCGACGCGGAGTCCGACCCGCCGGGGCCCGCCGGAGCGGACCCTTCCCCGCCGGAGCCCGCTGCGACGCGGACACCGCCGCCGGAGACCCGTCCGGCCGGTGGGGAGGACCTGACCGCCGGCGGGACGCGCGATGCGCGGAGCACCCCGCAGGCACCGCCCGCCGCCGCACCGCCTGCCTCCCCGCAGGCAGCCGCCCCGCAGGCAGCCGCCCCGCAGGCAGCGGCTTCGCCGATCCCCTCGCCGCAGCCCGTCCGCCCCGCGAAGGCTGTCGCGCCGCGCCCGGCCGTACGCCCCGCTGCGAGGAACGACGACGTGGCCGGGGTGCCGTGCCCCGCCTGCGGCACGCCCAACCCGCCGGACCGCCGATTCTGTCGCCGCTGCGCGGCGCCGCTGACGCCCACCACCGCACCGGCTCCCCTGCCGTGGTGGCGAACGATCTGGCCGTTCCGCCGCCGCACACGGGCGGGCTCGGGCCGGATGGTGCGCTTCCTGGTGACCCTGACCGTGGTGCTGGCCCTGTGCGCGGCCGGCTTCCTGATGCTGCCGGCCGGACGCCACCTGCTCGAGGACACCCGGGACAAGCTCGGCAAGGCCAAAGCGGTGACCCCGACCGGCGTGGAGGCGAGCGCCGAGCTGCCCGGGCACCCGGTGACCCATGCCACGGACGGGCTCAGCAACCGCTACTGGGGCGCGCCCGGCCCCGGTGCCTCCGTGACGTACACCTTCGCCGAGCCGTTCCGTCTGGTCGACGTGATCATCACCAATGGCGCCTCGTCATCACCGGAGGAGTACGCGAAGCAGGGGCGGGCACTCCAGATCGACATGGAAGTGACGGCACGGGACGGCCAGAAGGTCCGCAGGAAGCTCACCTTGAGCGACAAGCCCGGTCCACAGGCGTTCCCCACCGGCATCAGCGACGCCACGACGATCCGTCTGACCCTCGCCGCACCCGCCGGGTCGACCCCGGACCGCCATGTCGCCCTGGCGGAGGTGGAGTTCTTCCAGCGGAGCTGACCGCCCGGCGGTCCACGCGCGAGGCTGCCCCCGGTCTCGACCCCGGGGGCAGGTCCGTCAGGCGTGGTCGACCGGGAGGACGTCCTCCGCGGGCAGGCGCTGCGATCCGGGGCGCCGGCGTCCTTTCGCTCGGCCATCCACCACTCGCGCCGAGGCCGCGCGGCTGCTGCCGGTGTGCACGGTGCGTTCATACCTCTGAGTGAGGTCGGTGGGGTTCACGGGGGCGGGAGCGAACTTCTGCTTAGGGTGACTCCTGGCGGTATGCAGCCGCTCCGACCGGCGCGTCGGCTCATGGACAGGAGCTTGTGTGGCGCAGCAGCACACGACGTCACTCCGGCTCCGGCTCCGGTATCGCTTCGACCATCTGCTCTCCGGCGGTACGACCGCGCTCATCGGCTGGCTCGCCCTGGCCTGCCTCGCCGTCGTCGTTCCGGCCAGTGCGGTCCTCGTCTGGTCCGACCGGGCCGCCCCGGCCACGCTCTCCGGCCGGCTCACCGCCGTGTGGGTCAGCGTCGGCCAGACCCTGAAGATCGGGGGTGCGGTCGGTTCCCCGCTGTACGTGCTGGCCTCCGTATCGCTCGCGCTCGTGGCGCTGCTCTTCGTGTCGACCCTGGTCAGTCTGATCACCACGGGCATCAACCGGCGCATCATGTCGCTGCGCCGCGGTCACTCCACCGTGTTGGAGACCCGGCACACCGTCGTACTGGGGTGGTCGGACCAAGTGTTCCCCGTGATCGGGGAACTGGTGGCCGCCAACGCGAACCAGCGCCGCTCCGCCATCGCCGTGCTCGCCCCGCAGGACAAGGTGTGGATGGAGGAGGAGATCTCCGCCCGCATCGGCGAAAGAGGCAGGACGCGGATCATCTGCCGCAACGGAAGCACCACCGACCCGTCCGAGCTGCGCCGGGTGAGTCCGCGCACGGCGAGGGCGGTCCTGGTGCTGCCTCCCACCGGGGACACAGGTGACGCCCACGTGGTGAAGACACTGCTCGCCCTCGACGCCGCCGTCCACGGCTCCGGGGAGGCGGAGGGGAGGACGGACGGAGAGGCGGTGGTGGTCGCCGCCGTCCGTGACTCCCGCAACCACCTGACCGCCAGGCTGGCCGCCGGACCCACGGGGCACGTCCTGTGCGTGGACGACATCGTCGCCCGACTCCTCGTTTCGACGGCCCGACAGCCCGGTCTCTCGCTGGTCTATTCGGAGTTGCTGGACTTCGACGGCGACGAGTTCTACCCGGTGGCCCCCGGGGACCTCGTGGGGCGTACGTTCGGCGAGGCGCTGCTGTCGTTCGACACGTCCTCGGCGGTCGGCCTGCTGCACGGCGGCGGGAGCGTCACCCTCAATCCGGACCCGGAGGCGACGATCGGCCCGGCCGACCGGATCATCGTCATCTCCCGGGACGACGACACGGCCGTGCGGGCGGACGTGGCCGCCCATGTCGAGCACGACGCGATCGTGACGGCCGCACCCTCGACCGCCGGGGCCGAACGGCTCCTCCTGCTCGGCTGGAACCGCCGCGCCCCGCTCGTCATCGAGCAGCTCGACCAGTACGTGGGCCCGGGAACCACCCTGGACGTCGTGGCGCTCGGCGTCCACGCGGCCACGGGCGGCGCCCAAGGGGTCACGACCTCGCGGTCCCGCCTCGAAGTCTCCTTCCACGACGGTGACATCACCGACCCGCTCACCCTGGCCAAGCTGGACGTGCCCTCGTACGACGGCGTGATCGTGATCGGTGAGACGGAGCCCGAGGCCTTGGACGCGCCCATGGCCTCCCTCGCTCCGGTGACGGATCCGCAGGCGCGGGCGGACGACAGGACGCTGGTCACCCTGCTGCACCTGCGGGCCATCGGGGACACCGCGCGGCGGGACATCGCGCTCACCACGGAGATGTCCGACGACGGCAACCGACTCCTCGCACCGGCGCAGGACGGCGCCGACTTCATCGTCAGCGGCAGGCTGATCAGCCTGCTGATGACCCAGATCTCCGAAAGCCCCTACCTCGCCGCGGTCTTCGAGGAGCTGTTCGACGCGGAGGGCCACGAGTTCCACCTCAAGCCGGCCACGGACTACGTACGGGCCGGTCATGAGGTCTCGTTCGCCACCGCCGTCGAGGCGGCACGGCGGCGCGGGGAGTGCGCGGTGGGCTACCGGCTGCGGGCAGAAAGCGCCACGGGTCCCGGCTACGGAGTGCGGATCAACCCCGACAAGCGCCGGCGTGTCCGCTTCCGCGAGGAGGACTGGCTGATCGTGCTCGCGGAGAGCTGACAGCTGAGCCGCCGCCGGGGCCGCCGCTACGCCGTGTGCACTTCCAGGGCGGTCCGCACCGCGGATTCCAGGGCTCCCTCGATCCAGGCGGGCTTGATGGAGGTGTGGCATCCGGCGAAGTGCAGGTTGCCCTCGGCCTTGCGGACATGGGGGAAGAGCTCGGTGTGCTGGCCGGGCAGCAGTACGGACGCCTCACCGTACGCGTACGGGTCGCGCATCCAGGACTGGGTGCGGCCGACGCCGGTGTAGAACACCTCGACGCGCTGCCCGAACACCTCCTGGACTCCGGCCAGGGCGCGCGGGTAGCGCTCCTCGTCGTCCAGGGAGTCCCATTTCAGGGCGTCGTCCGACCAGCTGTAGGAGGCGAGGATGACGCCGCCGGGGCTGCCTTCGACGGGGTAGGAAGGTTGGAACATGAAGCGGTTGGGGTTGTCGGTCACCGAGCCGCCGCCGATGACGCGGGCGGCCTCGGGCTGATCCCGGGTGACCACACGGCTGGCCGCGTAGTGGGCGCGCTGGCCCGCGGAGATGTGGCCCTCGGGTACGGAGGAGTGGGCGCCCAGCAGGGTTCCGTTCGCCGGGCTCTGCCCGGTCTGGTACTTGCGGTACAAGCCGGGCTGTACGGCCTCGAGCTCGCGCTTCCAGTCGGCCTCGTCGAACTCCCACCAGCGCCGGCTGAACTCGAGCAGGACCTTGGTGGCGGCGTCGTAGTGCAGCTCGGTGATCGCGCGCCGCTTGCCGTACGAGAGCGCCGGGGTGACGGGGATGTGACGCAGCCCCGAGAAGGGGACGGTGATGATGGCGGTGTCGGCGGTGAAGGTCTCGCGCCGCACGGGGCTGCCGGCGCGGCCCTCGGAGACGGTCTCGACCGTGACCTTGCCGTCGCCGTGGATGATGCGGGTCGCCCGGCGGTCGAGGCGTACGAGGTCCTTGACGCGCGCGTACATCGCGTCGGCCAGGGTGGCGGTGCCGTCGGGCAGTTCGTAGAAGGCGGTGTCGGGGCTGATCAGGGACGCGCCGATGAAGCTGTGCACGAAGGCGAGGTGCAGGCGGGAGGTGAGGTTCTCGACGGTGCCGATCAGATCGATGGTCCGCTCGTCGAGCTTGGCCTCCTCGGTCAGGAAGCGGTACATCGACATGTGGCCGTAGCGCTGGATGACGCGTGCCCAGCCCTCGACGAGTTCCTTGTCCTTCTTGCCCTCGATCTCCTTGCGTACGGGGGCGAAGGCCTCGCGGACGATCTGCG
The DNA here is from genome assembly GCF_036014235.1 of Streptomyces sp. NBC_00435. Lineage (GTDB taxonomy): Bacteria > Actinomycetota > Actinomycetes > Streptomycetales > Streptomycetaceae > Streptomyces. The sequence continues at coordinate 6,159,933 of NZ_CP107924.1, read as the reverse complement.
AGGCGGGCACGGACTCGTACGCCTGCGGCACTCCGAAGGAACGATTGAGCGCCTGCGGGGCGCGCGCGTAGTCGGCGCGGCGGACACGGATGCCGTTGACGTGGATCCACGTCCGGTAGGCGGGACGGCCGGCCGCGTCGACGTCGACCAGGTGGAAGCGCCTGCGCTTGAGGCCGAGACCGTCCATCAGTCCGGTGACCAGCGGGTGGCTGTCGGGGATGCGCATCGCGCCGGCCTCGGCGTACTGCTTGGGGTCGGCGAAGGGCTGGGCGGCGCTCTCGTGGCCGCCGGTGCGGAAGGTCTTGATCCGGCCGCCCACCCGGTTGGCGTTGGCCTCGACGACGGTGACCTGGTGGCCGGCCTCGCGCAGGAGGTGCGCGGCGGTGAGGCCGGCCGGCCCGGCGCCGACGACCAGCACCTTCTTGCCGGGGCGGCGCGAGCGGGGCAGGCCGTTCTTCAGCAGGATGTCGGCGTAGCGCGGTACGAGCGGCTGGTCCTGGTCGTCCCGTACGAGGATGGCCCGGGCGATCGTCAGGCAGGTGCCCCAGTCGGCCACCGCAGCGCCGGGGACGGCCTGCGAGGTCTCGGCGGAGGTGACGGCCACCGTCAGCCCGCCGGCCGCCGCGACGGCGGCCGCGCCGGCGATGACGGTACGGCGGGAGGGCCGGCGGGAGGGCGCCGGCGCGGGCTCGCTGGAGGCTCCGGAAGCTTCAGGGGTTTCGGAGTTGGCATCGGGATCCATGATCATGACCCAACTCTTGCCGCCCGCGCGGCCCGCAAAGGCCGGAATACGCCCGCGCGGGCAAGGACCACCCGGACGTGCGAAGCGCTCCGCCTCGCGCTGACGAACTGGGTTTCGTACGAGCGGCCTTGGGGCCGTCAGCCGTGGTTGACCGGGAGGACGTCCGGGGAGAGGGCGCCGGCGTGGACCGCGGCGGAGGTCATGCGCTTGCGGTGGTGGCGGCGGCAGAGGACCTCGTAGCCGATCTCCCCCGCCGGACGGCTCACGTCACCGACCACCACCTGCGCGCCCTCGACCACCGTCTCCCCGCCCACCGTACGGGCGTTGTGCGTGGCGCGGGCACCGCACCAGCACAGGGCCTCCACCTGGAGCTGCTCCAGGCGGTCCGCCAGCTCGACCAAGCGCTGCGAGCCGGGGAACAGCTTCGTGCGGAAGTCCGTCGTGATGCCGAACGCGAACACGTCCAAGCCCAGGTCGTCCACTATGCGGGCCAACTGGTCGATCTGGACCGGGGCCAGGAACTGGCCCTCGTCCACGATCACGTAGTCCGCCTTGCCGCCCGCCGAGAGCTGTGCGACGAGGTACGCGTACAGGCCATCCCCTCCTGCTCCTCCGCCGCCTCCGTCACCAGCCCGAGCCGCGACGACAGCTTGCCCTCGCCCGCACGGTCGTCACGCGTGAAGATCACACCCTGCAGGCCGCGCGCATCGCGGTTGTGGGCGATCTGGAGCGCCAGCGTCCTTTTGCTCGTGCATCCGCCAACTTGCAGGGGCGCCGCCACCGGTCCGTCGCCGGTCGACCCGCGATAAACACCACCTGATCTCTGACGAAGCGGGGCCCAACTCAAGATCATCACGGCTGCGGCCGACGTCACCGACGTCCCCGGCCGACCGTCACCAGTTCCCGTAGTCCTCCACCATGGTGGCGATCAGTGCCGTCAAGGCGTCGGCCCGTTGCCGGTCCTCGTGCTGGTTGCGCAGGGCCTCGTCGACGGCTCGCAGCCGGGCCAGTGCGGCGGGCTCCTCGTCCACCAGGTCGTCCACCACCGGCGTGGTGGTCAGGTCCAGGCATTCGGTGAGCAGGCGACGGGTGGCGGGACAGGGCGGGTTGGGGTCGGGGGCAGCGAACCCGGAGGTCAAGTACCGGGCAGGGTCGGTCAGGCTCCAGCCGACGACGGCGCCGCGCTGGACGAGGAGCGCCACGTCCGGGGCGATGCCGATACGGGCATCCAGCGGCTCGTCGAGGACGTCGAGGTCGCGCAGGCCGGTCACCACGGCATCCTTGGGAGCGCGGCACAGCACGGAACACGTCTCATGCCGGAAGTCCCGGAACTCGTCTGCGCGGAGCCCGCCCGAGCGTACCGCTGGAATGAGGGGAAGCCGGGCGGAGTCCTCGGCAGAGGCAGACTCTCCCGGCAGCTGAAACTCGGCCCCGACCAGCTGCCGGCCGACCGGGTCGAACCGGAAGACGTCAGGCGCGTCCCAGAGCCAGTCCTGGCTCCCGAAGGTGTCCAGGAGCCACCGCTCGCGTTCCTTCACGTCTGCGTACCGTGCGACGTGCACGGAGGTGCCGAAGCGGGGGGTGATGTGCAGCGGATCGTCCGTCACCGTCGCACGCCAGTCGCCATCGAACGTCAGCTTCATGGTCATTCCTGCCTCATCTGATCTGCACTGCAGGGGCCATGTATCCGCCCTTGGCAGGAATCCTGCCTTCCACGATGTCCTCGTGGGTAATCGGCCTACCGGGGTCCGTGGGCTTGCCGCCGAGCGCCTCCGCTCCTGATTCACCCTTGATGCCCGACGGTCCGTACGCCGTGATCGCCTGGCCTTGGGTGTTGCCCGGCCCATCGATCACGACGATGTCCTCACCCTGCCGGAAGGTGAGCCTTCCGGCAGTGCCGGTCGAGTGGTACACCGCGTCCGGGTGCTTCAGGATCTCCATGACCCGTTCGTCGCTGAAGGCGTGCCTCGTGTCCCCGTGGTAATCACCGTGCTTCTTGAACCCGCCGTCCTGCGCCCTCTCGATGACGCCGTCCACGATCTTGTCGATCCGCTTCCTGGCCTTCTCCTCCTTCGTGCACTTGGGCGCGAGGCCCAGGGGGTCACACCCGCTGTGCGGGTTGTCCACGTAGGCGACGGGGTTCGGTGCGGGGGCCAGGCCCAGGGGGTCCGGGGAGGTGTAGCGGCCACTCTCCGGGTCGTAGTGCCGGAAGTAGTTGTAGTGGAAGCCGGTCTCGGGGTCGTAGTACTGGCCGGGGAAGCGGAGCGGGGTGTAGGTGCTGCTGTCGCGGGCCCAGGCCGTGGTGCCCCACAGGGTGGCCCGGGAGCGCCACGCGATGTCGCCGGACTGGTCGATCAGTTCGGTGGGGGTGCCGATGAGGTCGGTGGCGATGGCGAAGAAGCGGCGGTCGATCTCCTCCTGGCGGTCGTCCGCCGTGAGGATGCGCTCGGTCTGGGCCAGCGGGACGTCGCCGCGGTGGTCCCAGGTGAGGGTGACCGCGTTCGACTGGTCCTGCTGGTGGCTGCTCTGCTCACACAGCGTCAGACCGTCCCAGGTGAACAGGACCTCCTCGACCACGCTCCCGCCGTCGGCCGCCAGGCGCTGCTTCGCGGTGCGGCGGCCGAGCGGGTCGTAGCGGTACCTCCAGCGGGTCCCGTCAGGGGTGGTCACCGAGGTCAGGCGGTTCTCCGTGTCCCACGTGTAGCGCCACGTGTCCGGCTTGCGGGAGAGCCGGGTCTTCTGTCGCAGGGTGACCCGGCCGAGGGCGTCGTACTCGAAGCGGACGTCTCCGGCGCGGGTGAGACTGGTGCCGGTGTAGGTGCGCGGTCCGGTGGCTTCGCTGCCGGGGTGGCGGGACGGCCAGGATGCCGAGGTCTGGTTGCCCGAGGCGTCATAGGCGTACCGCTCCGTCCAGCCCTGGGCACGGACAGCGGTGACCCGGCCGATACGGTCGAGATCGAAGGTGCGGGTTCCTGACAGCCGGTCCGCGACGGAGGTCAGGTGACCGTCGGCGCGGTAGGCGTAAGCGCGGCTGTTGACGGTGCGCCCTGCGGCGGTGATGTGTTGCTCGGAGAGCCGTCCGGCCTCGTCCCAGGCTGAGGTCATGGTGATCGCGTCGCCGAAGACACGGGCCAGCTCGCGTCCGGCCGCGTCATGGGTGAACTCGACTCGGTGGCCGCCGGTGGTGAGGCGCTGGGCCTGTCCGGCGGCGCCGTAGGCGTAGGAGGTGACGTGCCCGGTGGGCGTGGTGCGGCGCGTGCGGCGGCCCAGGGCGTCGTACGCGTAGCTGATGGGGCGGCCGTCGACCAGTTCGGTCTTGGTGAGTCCGCGACGGTCGTACTGGTACCGCAGGTCCCCGTCCGGTCCGGCCGCCTCCAGCAGGCGCCCCGCCGGATCGTAGGTGTAGGTCGTCACCACCCGTCCGTCGACGTCCTTGCTCGTCACCTGTCCGAGCTGGTCGCGCTCGAAGGATACGGTCCCGCCGAGCGCGTCGGTGCGAGCGGACAGCCGGCCCGCGGCGTCGACGCGATAGGCCAGAGCGCGTCCGTCGAAGTCGCTCTCGGAGACGATGTTGCCGACGGCGTCGTAGGCGTAATCCCAGGTCAGTCCTTGCGGGTTCGTGACACGGGTGAGGCGTAGCCCCGCGTCGTGCTCGAACTCGTAGCGTGCGCCATCGGGTCCGGTGCGGGCGACCGGCAGGTCAAAGTGGGTGTACTCGAAGCGAGTGACTCCACCCGACGCGTCGGTGCGGGTGAGGAGGTTGCCCTCGCCGTCGTAGGTCCACGACTCCGTGGCCCCGTCGGGGCCGGTGCGCCGGGCTAGCTGTCCGTCGGCGTGCCATTCCAGGCGGGTGACGCCGCCCACCGGATCGGTGATGCGGACCGGCCTGCCGAGGGCGTCCCGCTGGGTGCGGGTGACCGCGCCGGCCGGGTCGACCACCTCCACGGGCAGCCCCGCCGCATCACACACCACGCGGGTCGTGGCGCCCTCGGCATCGGTGAGCGAGGTGAGCCGGCCCCCGTGGTCGTAGGTGTAGCGGGTGGTGGCGCCGGCCGGGTCAGTGACCGTCGTGCGGTTGCCGCGCTCGTCGTACTGATGGACCATGCGGGAGCCGTCCGGGCCGGCGACTTCCACGGGGAGGCCGAATCTCCCGCGTATGGTGCGCAGTTCGCTTCCGTCAGGGCGGGTGGCGGAAACGGGTCGATCGTCTTCGTCGTAGGAGAAGGCGGTAGTGAGGCCCAACGGGTCGGTGCGGGTCAGAAGGTTGCCGCGCGGATCGTAGGTGAAGCGGGTGGTGTGGCCGAGTGGGTCGGTCGTGGCCAGGACCCGACCGCCGGGGCCGAACAGGTGGCGGGTAACCTGCCCTTCGGCGGTCGTGAGCGTGGTGGTGTGGTGACCCGTGTCCGGATCCGGATCGGTGTACGACAGGGTGATCTCGACGTGGCCGGCCTCGCCGCCCTCCGCCACGACGCGGTCGCGCTCGTCGTAGACGTAGTCGTACCGGCTTCCGTTGGAATCGATCCAGGCGATGACGCGGCGGCGGTCGTCGTACACGAAGGTGGCAGTGGCACCCGAGGGCTTGGTGACCGAGGTCAGGTTGCCGTCCTCATAGCCGTAGCTCATCAGGGGCAGATTCGTGCCGCTCGGGCCGGCCAGGGACAGAGAGGTGACCAGGCCGTCGGTGACGGAGAGTTCCACCTGGTGGCCCGCCGAGTGGACCAGGGCCAGCGGGCGGCCCTCCTCGTCCCGGTCGACGGTGATGGAGTGGCCGTTGCGTTCGGTGATGCCCGACAGCCAGGCTTCGCCGTCGCCTCCCGGTTCGACCCCGGGCGGGGCGGTGAAGTGGAAGGTCAGGCCGCTGTCGGGGTCGGTGACCGCGTAGTCGCCGTCCACGTCGCGGGCCAGCAGGGTGCGGGCCCCGCCCTCTTCCGGTTGTGTGGGCACACCGGGGGCCGGGTGAGGGTACGGGATCAGAAGACCTTCGGCGGTGACGTGAATGATGCCGGCCGCATCGATCTCCAGCCGCTCGTCCACGGTGGACGTCCAGGCGGGCCCCAGGAAACGGCCGACCGCGCTGCCGGACTCGGTGCGGCGGGTGAAGACCAGTGGCAGGATGCCGGGCAGCTCGATATCGGTCTGGGGCAGGAACATCCGGCCCGTAGCCAGGTCGACCGGGTCGGTCCCTTCGCACTCCTTCTCGCCGTCCGGGGTCTTGTGCTGGTCCGGTCCGTCCTTGTCGAGGCCTCGCCGGCCGGGCCCTTTGAGGTCGTCGAGGTGCTTGGCCGTGGAGCCGATCTTCTTGAGAGACCCCAGCCCCTTGGAGCCGATCAGCTCCGGGATCATCTTGCCGATGCCCTCGGAGGGGTCCTTCATGAACTCGTCGAGCATCTGCTTGCCCGCGCCCAGCGGATCGTTGGCCATCGTGACCAGACCAGCCGCCGTCGAGTTCAGATTCGTCACGTACTCGGCCGGGTGCGTCAGGTTGTACGGGTCCATCGGGTTCAGCGCACGCGCGAAGTTCACGATCCCCGCCGTGCCCTTGATGACACCACCCGCCAGATGCGTCTTGGCGAGGTCCATGTAGTCCATGCCGTCGCCGAGCTGCTTCGCGTACGAAGGCTTCGGCGGAGCCGCGTCCCGCGCCGCCCGCACCGCCGTACGGACCGTCTCCGCCACGTCGTTGCGCTGCTTGCGGGCCGTATCCAGCTTGTCCTGCGCGGCCGTCGCGATCGCGGTCCCCGGATCGGTGAAGTTCTCCGAGGGGCGCGGCGGCAGTGGATCCTGCTTCGCCTTCAGCGCGTTGTTGTAGGTGTCGACCAGCTTGTTGTGCGCGGTGCGGGCCTCGGTGGAGACCTTCTTCGCCCGGTTGTACTCCTCCAGCGCCTCCTTGGCCTGCCCCTGCGCCCACTCCACCGTCTCCGCGAACCGGCCCATCGCGTCGGCAGCCTTCCCGAAGGCCTCGGCCGCCTTGAACCAGCGCGGCGGCTCCCTCGCCACCGACTCCCTGAAGGAATCCGCCGTCTTGCCCTTCAGCCCGTTGCCGACCTTGTCGAAGGACGCCTTGAAGTCATTCAGATGGGAAACCTGCGCGCGTATCTTCGACACACTGCCGTAGACCAGCCTGTTAGGGTCCTCGGTCTGGCCCAGCTCCAGCTCCGCGACATCCGAGCCGAGCCGGTTGGCGGCGGAGCGGCTCTTGTCACGGATCCAGTCCCCGGCGTCATCCAGGCCGACCTCCTCCGCCAGATCGGCCGTCTTGTCGCCGGCCCACTCGACCGCGTCACCGACCTTCTCCGCACCCTTCTCGACGCCGTCCTCGATGACGTCCGGAACGAAATCCCGCCATCCCATCAGCGACCGCCCCTGTCACGCTTCGCCTGCTCCAACAGGTCGTTGATCGAACCGATCCTCCCGTTGGACTTCAACTCCTCCCCCGTGTCCGACCAGGTCTGGCCCATGTCCTTCCTGCTCTTCTCGAAGGACTCCGCACTGAAATCGGGCTTGTAGACGTCCGCAGAGAAGATCTCTCCCCACGGCTTCTTCTCGATCTCGTCCTCCGACGCGTGCGGATTGCCGTACGCGGCGTTCGCGACCACCCGGAACGTGCCGTGGAGGTACTGCTCCTCCTCCCACACCGTCCCCGCCGCGATCCCCAACGACCGGGCCAGCGTGCTCGCGTCCTGGACCAGGCTCCGTACGCCCCATTCCCAGCGCTCACAGAAATCCTCGAAGTCGGCGGCCAGACCCGGGTGCCCGGTCTCCATCCCCGTCATCGCCAGGTTCTCGAAGCCCGCCCCCATCGAGGCGCCGGCCGCGTCCCCCGACTCGCGCAGCTCCCCGATCGCCGCCCGCAACCCGTCCTGGATGTTCTTGACCGCCGCCGGGGAGACTTCGAGGTCTCCGTCCCCGGCCATCAGGCCACCGCCCCGGGAGCCAGGTCCACGGCACTGCCGTCAGGCACGATCCCCGCGACCGGCGGGAAGAACATCGACCCGTCCTCGTCCGCCACGTTCACCACCACGCCCGCCGGACCGTCCGCCGCCGGAATCACCGCATCGACCAGCCGCGCGCCCAGCACCGAGAGGAACTACCACTCCCGGGCGAACTCCCCACGCGCCCCTGCGAACCGGGCCAGCGCCTCCTCGTCCGTGAACGCGTAGATCCACCGGATTCCGCCCGACGCCGCCGACATCAGGCCGCCGTCGGGGCCGTCGGCCAGCGGAACCAGCAGGACTGCACGCCGGAACTCTCCCAACAGGCGTGCCGGATCACCCGATCCGTCCCGTGTCGCGGCGATCTCTGCGGTCAGTTCCATGGGCTGCATCCCCCCAGCGCCCGTCAGCGTCCTGGAGGAACACGCTATCGGGGACCCCGCCGGTTCCCCCGGGCCCCCCGCCAAGGACCCCGTCAGGCGTGGTTGACTGGGAGGACGTCCGGGGAGAGGGCGCCCGCGTGGGCCGAGGCGCTCGTCATCTGCTTGCGGTGGTGGCGGCGGCAGAGGACCTCGTAACCGATCTCCTCCGCCGGACGGTTCACGTCGCCGACCACGACCTGGGCACCCTCGACGACCATCTCGCCGCCCACCGTACGGGCGTTGTGCGTGGCGCGGGCGCCGCACCAGCACAGGGCCTCCACCTGGAGCTGCTCCAGGCGGTCCGCCAGCTCGATCAGGCGCTGCGAGCCGGGGAACAGCTTCGTGCGGAAGTCCGTCGTGATGCCGAACGCGAAGACGTCCAGGCCCAGGTCGTCCACGATGCGGGCCAGCTGATCGATCTGGGCCGGAGCCAGGAACTGCGCCTCGTCCACGATCACGTAGTCCGCCTTGCCGCCCTTGGAGAGCTGGGCGACCACGTACGCGTACAGGTCCATGCCCTCCGGCGCCTCCACCGCCTCCGTCACCAGGCCCAGGCGGGAGGACAGCTTGCCCTCCCCCGCGCGGTCGTCGCGGGTGAAGATCACGCCCTGCAGGCCCCGCGCGTCACGGTTGTGGGCGATCTGGAGCGCCAGCGTGCTCTTTCCGCAGTCCATCGTTCCGGAGAAGAACACCAGCTCGGGCATGGGGAAGAGGGCCTTTCAGTGGGTGCGAGCCGGGGGCGGCAGCGGCGGAGTGTCAGGAGCGGATTTCGAGCAGCGGGACGAGCTGCTCGGCCGGGGTCATGGAGCCGTGCATTCCGGCGAGCGCCGACTCGTTGGGCTCGGCCCGCGAGGCGGTGATCGCGACGTCCGCCTGGGCGGCCGCGATGACGTCGCCGATGCGGCCCAGGACCCGCTCGTCGCATGCGCCCGGCGCCCCGAACCAGCCCAGTTCCAGGGCCTCCTCGCGGCTCGCGATCCAGAACCGGTCGCCCAGCACCTCGCGCCAGACGGTCAGGACGTCGGCCTCGGCCCCCGGTACGGCGTACACGTGCCGGGCCCGGCCCTCACCACCCAGCAGGGCCACGCCCGCGCCGAGTTCCCAGTCGTCGTCGTAGTCGATCCGGGAGTCCTCGTCGAAGGGGATGTCCACCATGCCGTGGTCGGCGGTCACGTACAGCGCGGTGCGCGGCGGCAGCTGCTCGGCGAGCCGCTGGACCAGCCTGTCGACGTACATCAGCTGGCCGCGCCAGGCGTCGGAGTCGACGCCGTGCCGGTGGCCGGCCCCGTCGAGCTCGCTGTAGTACGTGTACACGAGCGAGCGGTCGCCGGCCCCGAGGCGCTCGGCCGCGAGGTCCATGCGCTCCTCGCCGGTCATCCGGCCGAGGAAGGTCCCGCCGCTCAGCGCGACCTTGGTGAGCGGGGTGGTCTGGAAGGCCGGCGAGGACACCTGTGCGGTGGCCACTCCCGCCGCGTCCGCCTGCTGGAATACGGTCGGGTACGGCTGCCAGGGCTTGGGCGGGGTCCACGGGTGCCAGCGGAGCTGGTTCATCAGTTCGCCGGTGGCCGGATTGCGCACGGTGTAGCCGGGCAGGCCGTGCCGCGCGGGCGGCAGGCCGGTGCCGATGGAGGCCAGCGAGGTGGCCGTGGTCGCCGGGAAGCCCGCGGTGACCGGGCGGCCGGTGCCGCCGCGCGAGGTGGCGAGGAGCGAGGTGAGGTACGGGGCCTCGTCCGGGTGGGCCTTGATCTGCTCCCAGCCCATGCCGTCGACCAGGAACACGCAGTTCCGGTCGGCCGGGGTCAGCTCGGCGATCGAGGCCTCGAAGCCGGGGACGCCCTGGCCGGCCACGAGGGTGGGCAGCAGGTCCGCGAGGGAGCCGGTGCCGTACTCGGGGACGGGGGCCCCGGCGAGGTCCAGCAGTTCCGGCTCGTCATGCCAGCCCTGCACGGCCGAGTGCGCCATCAGCGGGCGGGGGTGGCGGACGTGGCCGCGGTGGCTTCGGAGAGTGCCTGGGCGAAGAGCAGGGTCTGGCGGACCGCCTCCGGGCCGTCACCGGCCTCGCTGACGCGCAGGCTGAGGTCGTCGGCGGTGGAGTTGCCGGTGTAGCCGTGGTCGGCGTCGCAGTTCTGGTCGCCGCAGGCGGCGGGCTCCAGGTCGATGCGCGAGACCGCGCCCCAGCCGATGGTCAGGACGACCTCGCGGGGCAGGGTGCCGGGGGTGTAGGACTCCGGGTTGGCGACGACGCGGCTGAGCACCACGGAGGAGATGCCGGCCAGCTTGACCGACTCGGTGGAGGTCGTCGCGTACGGCGACGGGGAGCCGGCGTCGGCGGCCTGCTCGTCTGTGTGGCTGACGATGAAGCGGTTGCCGGTCAGGACCAGCACGGTGACGTGCCGGCGCACCTCGTTGGCGTCGAAGGTCGTCTCCTGGTGGACCAGGTACGACGAGATCGGCTCGCCGCCCACCGCGGCCTCCACGGCCTCGGCCACGAGGGCCGGGTAGTAGCCGCTGCGCTCGATCGCCGTGCGCAGCCCCTGGGTCGTCGTACCGGATTTCGCCATGTGGTCCATCCTAAGGCCCGTACGGGGTACCCCGGCGCTCCCGGAGCTCAGTAGCTGGGCAGGGTCCGCGGGCCGAGGTCACCGCGGGCGGGCGGATGCGCGACGCGGACGCTCGCGCTGAGCACGGACAGCCCCTCGGTGGCGACGACGACGGGCTCCAGGGCGACCCCGACCACCTCGGGGTGGTCGTCGACCAGCCGGGACAGGCGCAGCAGCAGCTCCTCCAGCGCGGGGGTGTCGACGGGGTCGCTGCCGCGCCAGCCGAAGAGCAGCGGGGCGGTGCGGATGGAGCGGATCAGACCGGCCGCGTCCTTGTCGGTGGCCGGGACGAGCCGGTGCGCGGTGTCGCCGAGCAGTTCGGAGGCGACTCCGGAGAGTCCGAAGGAGAGGACGGCGCCGGCGGCGGGGTCGATGACGGAGCGGATGACAGTGTCTACGCCGCGGGGGACCATCGCCTGGACCACGGGAAGCAGCTCCTGCGGTTTGCCCAGCGCCTGGGTCAGCTCCTCGTAGGAGCGGCGCAGCTCGACCTCGGTGGTGAGGTCGAGGCGGACGCCGCCGAGGTCGGCGCGGTGGCGCAGGTGCGGGGCGGTGGTCTTCAGCGCGACGGGGTAGCCGAGGACCTGGGCGGCCCGGGCCGCGGCCTCCGCGCTGGGGGCGGGGAGGGTGGGGAGCACCCGGATCCCGTAACGGGCGAGCAGTTCTCGGGCGTCGGCGGCGGCCAGGGTCGCCGCCTCGTGCTCCCCTACGCCGGCCAGCAGGCGGGAGAGCTGCCCGGCGGCCCCGCTCTCGTCGATGTCCTCGTACTCGGGGACCTGCCCGGCCTCGGAGTTGCCCCGGCGCCACTGGCCGTACCGCACGGCCTCGGCGACGGCCTTGACGGCCCGCTCGGCGGCGGGGTAGCTGGGGATCCGCCCGGGGCCTGCGGCGGCACCGGACACGGGGCCGGGATCGGGCGCGGGCGCGGACTGCGGAGCCGGCTCCGGAGCGGGCCGGGGAGCGGCCGGGCGGGAGGCGCCGAGCACCGGGCCGGTCGCGGCTGAGAGGGCTTCGGCCAGCGCGCCCAGCTCCACGTGCACGACCGCCACGGGCTTGCCGGGGTGTGCGGCGGCCGCCGTCCGCAGGGCCTCCGCGAGTTCGTCCGCCAGGGCCTCCTCGCTCACCCACGGGATCGCGGTGACGACGACGGCGTCGTTGTCCGGCGAGGCCAGCGCCGTCGCGACGGCCGCGCGGAAGTCCTCGGGCGAGGCGGCTGTCGTCAGGTCCAGCGGCGGCAGCGGCCGGAGCCCTTCCGTCAGGCAGGCGTCGTAGGTGAGCACTCCGAGTGACTCCGAGTTGCCGAGGATCGCGACCCGCGGACCCGCGGGTACGGGCTGCGACGCCAGCAGCAGGCCGACGTCCACCAGCTCGGTCACCGTGTCGACCCGGATCACGCCCGCCTGCCCCAGCAGCTCCGACACCGTCGCCTCGGACAGCCGGGTACCGGTGACCACGTGCCCCGCCGGGGTGTGGCGGCCGCCCTTGGCGACGACCACCGGTTTGACGGCCGCGGTGCGCCGGGCGAGGCGGGTGAACTTCCTCGGGTTGCCCAGGGTCTCCAGGTACATGAGCGCGACGTCGGTCGCCTCGTCGTCGTACCAGTACTGGAGGATGTCGTTGCCGGAGACGTCCGCCCGGTTCCCGGCGGAGACGAAGGAGGACAGCCCCTCCCCGCGCCGCAGCAGCCCCGAGAGCAGCGCGATGCCGATCGCCCCGGACTGGGTGAACAGGCCGACCCGTCCCCGCGCGGGGGCCGGAGCGGGAGCGAGGGAGGCGTTCAGCTCGACCTCGGGCGCCGTGTTGATCACCCCGAAGGCGTTCGGCCCGATCAGCCGCATCCCGTACGAGCGCACTTGCCGCACCAGCTCGCGCTGGCGGGCCAGACCCTCGGCGCCGCTCTCCCCGTACCCGGCGGAGAGCACCACCAGCCCCTGCACCCCGTGCTCCCCGCAGGCCGCCACCGCCTCCGGGACCCGGTCCGCCGGGACCGCGACCACCGCGAGGTCGACCGGGGCGCCGATGTCGCCGACCGCGCGGTAGGCCCGTACGCCGTCCAGCAGGTCGGCCGCGGTCGCCTCGTTGACGGCGTAGAGGTGGCCGTGGAAGCCGCTGTCCCGCAGGTTGCGCAGCGCCGCCGCGCCCACTCCCCCGCCGGAGCGGCTGACTCCGATCACCGCCACCGATCCCGGGGCCAGCAGCCGCTGCACGGAACGGGCCTCGGCGCGCTGTTCGCGGGCGCGCTGGACGGCGAGGGACTCGGCGGTGGGTTCGAGGTCGAGGGTGAGGTGGACGGAGCCGTCCTCGAAGCTGCGCTTCTGCTGGTAGCCGGCGTCCGTGAACACCTTGATCATCTTGCCGTTGGCGGGCAGCACCTCGGCGGCGAAGCGGCGGATGCCGCGCTCGCGGGCCACCGCGCCGATGTGTTCGAGCAGGGCGGAGGCGACCCCCCGTCCCTGGTGGGCGTCCTGGACCAGGAAGGCGACCTCGGCCTCGTCGGAGGGGCCGGTGGCGGAGCGCCCGTCGGCGCCGATCCGGTCGAAGCGGACGGTGGCGATGAACTCGCCGCCGATCGTCGCGGCGAGCCCGACCCGGTCCACGTAGTCGTGGTGCGTGAAGCGGTGCACGTCGCGGTCGGAGAGCCGGGGGTAGGGAGCGAAGAAACGGTAGTACTTGGACTCGTCCGAGACCTGCTCGTAGAAGCTGACCAGCCGGCCCGCGTCGTCGGTGGTGATGGGGCGGATCCGGGCGGTTCCGCCGTCGCGCAGGACGACGTCCGCTTCCCAGTGGTCCGGGTACGAGGGGTCCGGCTCGGTGGTCATGGGGCCACCCTAAGGCTCGATCGGTTCGAGTGGCCTGGGCGCGGCGCATCAGGCAAGCTGACCCGAATCAGTGCAAGCTGAGACAGGTCGAACGGCGGGGTTTCTCGGGCCGAAGGTCGGTCCGACCATTCCGGACGCCGTGAGAGACTGGTCTAGACAATCGTAAGAACCTGAAGGGCATCACCATGGCAGAGCGCCGCGTCAACGTCGGCTGGGCCGAGGGCCTGCACGCTCGTCCCGCCTCGATCTTCGTCCGCGCGACGACCGCTTCCGGCGTCCCGGTGACCATCGCGAAGGCTGGCGGCGACCCCGTCAACGCCGCCTCCATGCTGGCGGTTCTGGGCCTTGGCGCCCAGGGCGGCGAGGAGATCGTCCTCACGTCCGACGCCGAGGGTTCCGAGGCCGAGGCCGCGCTGGACCGCCTCGCGAAGCTGGTCGCCGAGGGCCTCGAGGAACTCCCCGAGACCGTCTGACCCTTCGGGTTCGACCCGCGGGACACTCGCAGGACTTGCACGGCGGAGCCCGTCGCCCCCGACCACGGCCGGAGGCGACGGGCTTCGTCGCGTCCGGGCCCGGGAAGGGGCGGCACGGGAGCCCGGGGCCGTACGGGAGCGGGACGCCGCAACCGTACGGTCGGGCTGGTACCGGACGGTCGGGTTGGTACCGAACGGGCTGGCCGGAACGGGCACCCCGGCCGCAACCGCGCACCCCGGCCGGAAATGCGCGCATCGAATTCCGGTGGATCAAATTCAGCCGGAGCGGCGCGCGGGCAGGAATTCCCCCCGACCCCGGACGGGCCGACCGAAATCCCGGTCGAAAAATCCGGACCGGGAGGCACGGCCGAAAAGCATGGCCGAATCACCTCGGGCCCCGGATATCCCACCTTTGTATACGGCGTTTGTTAATGCGGAGCGCTTGCCGTGTTTACGGCAGGTTGCAAAGTCCTCACCCGCAGTCGGTGCGCCCCCGCCGCCCGGTCCACGTGCGCCGCGGTCAGGACCCGGGCCCGCTCGGCGTCGCCCCGGGCCACCGCGTCCACGATCGCGCCGTGCTCCGCCCAGGACTCCACGGGCCGCACCGGCGCCTCCACCACGTACATCCAGGCCACCTTGTGGCGCATCTGGGTCAGCAGCGCGATCAGTCCTGGGCTGCCCGAGGCCTGCGCGAGCGTCTCGTGGAACCAGCCGCCCAGGGAGCGCAGATCCTCCCCCTGCCCCCTCCTGGCGCGTTCCTGGCCCAGCCTGACCAGGCCGCGCAGCACCCTGAGGTGGGCCTCGGAGCGCCGCCGGGCCGCCCGGGCCGCGGCGAGGGGCTCCAGCAGCATCCGCAGCTCGAGGAGGTCGGCGGCCTCCTGCTCGGTCGGCTCGGCCACGCAGGCGCCCGCGTGCCGGCGGGTGGTCACGAACCCCTCGGACTCCAGCGTGCGCAGCGCCTCGCGCACCGGAACGCGCGAGACTCCGTACCGGCGGGCCAGGACCTCCTCGGTCAGCCGGCCGCCGGGTCCGAACACCCCGGAGACGATGTCGTCGCGGATTGCTGTGCATACCGTGTGCGCGGGAATACGCAAGACCGGGACCTCCGCCTTTTTTCGTATGGCTGTGCGCGTTGCGACTCTATTGCAACACACGATAATTTCCGAGGACGGCCGGAAATACGAAACATTCACACAACGCGAAGGCCCCGGCTCGAAGAGAGCCGGGGCCTTCGCGGAAGACGTGCGTGGTGCGGTGCGTCCGTCAGACGTTGACGCCGTGCGTGCGCAGGTACGCGACCGGGTCGATGTCCGAGCCGTAGTCGGCGCCGGTACGGGCCTCGAAGTGCAGGTGCGGGCCGCTGGAGTTGCCGGTGCTGCCCGAGAGGCCGATCTGCTGGCCCGGGGTGACCTGCTGGCCCACGGAGACGCCGAGCTTCGACATGTGGCCGTACTGGGTGTAGGTGCCGTCGGCGTGCTTGATGACGACGTTGTTGCCGTACGCGCCGCCCCAGCCCGCCTCGACGACGGTGCCCAGGCCGACGGCGTGGACGGGGGTGCCCGAGCTGGCGTGGAAGTCGATGCCGGTGTGGCTGCCGGAGGACCACATGCCGCCGCCCGCGTGCCACTGGGTGCTGACGTAGGAGCCGTCGACCGGGGCGACGAAGGTGTTGAGGCGCTTGCGCTCCTCCTCGCGGGCGGCGCGCTCGGCGGCCTCACGCTCGGCCTTGGCCCGCGCTTCGGCCTTCGCCTTGGCCTCGGCGGCCCGCTGCCTGGCGTCGGTCTCGGCCTGCGCCTTGGCGGCGGCGGCCTCGGCGGAGCGCTGCTGGGACTGGGCCTGGGCCTCGATCTCGTCCGCCAGCCCGTCGGCCACGACGATGGTGTTGAGGCCGGTGTCCTCGACGGAAGGGGCGTGGTCCGCGGCGAACGCGGGACCTGCCAGGGAGCCGACGACGCCAGTGGTGGCGAGGGCGGCGATACCGGCGTAGCCGGCGGTCTTGCGGCTCAGACGGCTGGAACCGCGGTGCTTGCCGGAGCCGGCGGGACGACTGCCAAACGCCATGAAGGGGCTGATCCTTTCCTTCCCTCTCGCCTACCGGGTTAGCTGACGGGTTCGGAGCAGGAAGGTCTCCTACGGGCCCCCTCTTGCGAGGCGGTCCGATTCACCCCAGGGACACAAGTGGGTCCCCGGCTCCCCAGGCTCGCGCCTGACGGGGACTCGGCGATCGCTGCCCGGTGCCGCGGACGCGGCGGTTACAACTGACGGACAGCACGGCCGACGCTAGGCGGATCTTCGGACAATCACCAAACAGACACGGCCTTTTGTTGCGTACGCCACACCCCATACCGGCAGTGATCACACCAACTACGCAAGCAACACAAAAGGGACTCCGGCAGACAAGCCGCCGGAGTCCCCTTGTGCGGCCGGTCAGTTGGAGGACCGGCCGGCGATCAGTTGGTCACCACGGTCACTTCGCCGATGCCGAGGGCCCGCACCGGCTCCTCGATCTGCGAGGCGTCGCCCACCAGGACCGTGACCAGCCGGTCCACCGGGAATGCGCTGACGACCGCCGAAGTGGCCTCCACCGTCCCGGTTTCGGCCAGCCGCGCGTACAACTGCGCCTGGTAGTCGTCCGGAAGCTCCTGCTCGACCTGGTCGGCGAGGGTGCCCGCGACGGAGGCGGCCGTCTCGAACTTCAGTGGGGCCACGCCCACCAGGTTCTGCACCGCCACATCACGTTCGGCGTCGGTCAGGCCGCCCTGCGCGAGGGTGCGCAGCACCGTCCAGAGGTCGTCCAGCGCCGGGCCGGTGTTCGGGGTGTCCACCGAGCCGCTGATGGCGAGCATCGAGGCGCCCTTGCCGTCCGCGGTGGAGCGCAGCACCTGGGCGAACGCGCGCACGCCGTACGTGTACCCCTTCTCCTCGCGCAGCACCTTGTCCAGGCGGGAGGTCAGGGTGCCGCCCAGGCAGTACGTGCCGAGCACCTGCGGCGCCCAGACCCGGTCGTGCCGGTCCGGCCCGATGCGGCCGATCAGCAGCTGTGTCTGGACCGCGCCGGGCCGGTCCACGATGACCACGCGGCCCGTGTCGTCGGCGCTGATCGGCGGGGCCTGGCGCGGCTCGGTGGTGTCGCCGGTCCACGCGCCGAGGGTGTCGGCCAGGACGGCGTCCAGGTCGATGCCGGTCAGGTCGCCGACGACCACCGCGGTGGCGGTCGCGGGGCGCACGTGGGCCTCGTAGAAGGCGCGTACG
The DNA here is from genome assembly GCF_036014235.1 of Streptomyces sp. NBC_00435. GTDB lineage: Bacteria > Actinomycetota > Actinomycetes > Streptomycetales > Streptomycetaceae > Streptomyces. Next base: position 6,142,693 of record NZ_CP107924.1, on the reverse strand, counting down.
GCCGCGGAGTCGATGCGGGCGACCGTCTCCTCGGTGCCCTGACGCGGGCGGGACATCCGCAGGGAGGCCGGGAAGAGCTCCTTCGAGAGCTGCTTGGCGGCACGGCGCTGCGGGTTGGCGCTCTCGTGCGGGATCTCGTCGAGCCGGTTGCGCACCAGGCGGTCGACCTCGGCGTCGGCGAAGGCCGGCGCGCGCAGGGCCTCGGCGATCAGGCCCAGCGCCTTGTGCAACCGGGAGGCCGGGACCTCCAGGGAGACGCGCAGGCCGGGGTGGTCGGCGTGCGCGTCGAGGGTGGCGCCGCAGCGCTCCAGCTCGGCGGCGAACTCCTCCGCGGAGTGCTTGTCGGTTCCCTCGGACAGCGCGCGGACCATGATCGTGGCCACGCCGTCGAGGCCGGCGGGCTCCGCGTCCAGCGGGGCGGCGAGGTTGATCTCGACGGCGACCACCTGCTGGCCCGGGCGGTGGCAGCGCAGCAGGGTGAGGCCGTTGGCCAGGACCGCGCGCTCGGGGGCCGGGAAGGCCCACGGCTGCGGCTCGCCGGCCTGCGGGCGCGGGTGGAAGGTCATCGTGACGGCTGCGGTGTCGCTCACTGCTCCGCCCCCTCGTTCTCGTCGCTGTTCTCGTCGCCGGCACCGGCGTCGTCGGCATCGTCGGCATCGGCCGCGATCGGCTCGTACACGAGCACCGCGCGGTTGTCCGGGCGCAGTCGGGCCGCGGCCACGGCCTGCACCTCCTCGGCGGTGATGTCGAGGACGCGCTGGACGGCGGTCAGCGCCAGCTGCGGGTCACCGAACAGCACCGCGAAGCGGCACAGTTCGTCCGCGCGGCCGGCGACCGTGCTCAGCCGGTCCAGCCACTCGCGCTCCAGCTGGGCCTGGGCTCGCTCCATCTCCTCGGCCGTTGGGCCCTCGGCGGCGAACCGCGCAAGCTCCTCGTCGACGGCCGCCTCGATGTCGGGCACCTCGACCCCGCTGGAGGTCTTGACGTCCAGCCAGCCCAGCGAGGGCGCGCCGGCGAGGCGCAGCATGCCGAACCCGGCCGCGACGGCGCTCTGGTCGCGGCGCACCAGGCGGTTGTGCAGCCGGGAGGACTCGCCACTGCCCAGGACGGTCAGCGCCACGTCGGCGGCGTCGCACTCGCGGGTGCCGTCGTGCGGGAGCCGGTAGGCGGCCATCAGCGCGCGGGCCGGAACCTCCTCGACGACCTCCTCGCGCAGCTGCCCGCCCATGTTCTCGGGCAGCGAGCCGTCGCGCGGCGGCTGCTTGCCGTCGTGGCCGGGGATGGTGCCGAAGTACTTCTCGACCCAGGCGAGGGTCTTCTCGGTGTCGATGTCGCCGACGACCGAGAGCACCGCGTTGTTGGGCGCGTAGTACGTACGGAAGAACGCGCGCGCGTCCTCCAGGGACGCGGCGTCCAGGTCGGCCATGGAGCCGATCGGTGTGTGGTGGTACGGGTGACCCTCGGGGTAGGCGAGGGCGGTCAGCTTCTCGAAAGCCGTGCCGTACGGGACGTTGTCGTACCGCTGGCGGCGCTCGTTCTTGACGACGTCGCGCTGGTTCTCCATGGACTCGTCGTCCAGGGCGGCCAGCAGCGAGCCCATCCGGTCCGCCTCCAGCCACAGCGCGAGCTCCAGCTGGTGGGTCGGCATCGTCTCGAAGTAGTTGGTCCGCTCGAAGCTGGTGGTGCCGTTGAGGGAGCCTCCGGCTCCCTGGACCAGCTCGAAGTGCCCGTTGCCGGACACGTTCTGCGAGCCCTGGAACATCAGGTGCTCGAAGAGGTGAGCCAGGCCGGTACGTCCCTTGACTTCGTGACGCGAGCCGACGTCGTACCAGAGGCAGACCGCGGCGACCGGGGTCAGGTGGTCCTCGGACAGCACCACGCGCAGGCCGTTGGCCAGCCGGTGCTCGGTCGCTGTGAGGCCGCCGGAGCCGGCCTGAGCTGTGGCCGTGTGACCCATGGGCATGTGGTTGGTCCCTTCGATCGCGATGCAGAGATTCCTGTCAGACCTGCCACTGTATGCAAGCGTGTCGGCGACCGGAGAAGTTCCCGGCCCAGTCCTGGGTCGGAGTCGGCGTTGTCGGTGCCTCGGGCCACAATGGTCCGCGTCACCCCTCTGTCCGAAACCCGGTCCCACCCGAAGCACCACCCGCGCCACCACCCCCAGCACCGCCCGTGTACGAAGAACCGGCCCCCACCCCGTGAGGGCTGAGCTCATCCCGATTCTTGGTTAAGGAGCCGCGCAGCGATGGCCCGCCGCAGCACGAAGACCCCGCCGCCGGAGGATTTCGAGGAGAAGATCCTCGACATCGACGTCGTCGACGAAATGCAGGGCTCCTTCCTCGAGTACGCGTACTCGGTGATCTACTCCCGTGCCCTGCCCGACGCCCGCGACGGCATGAAGCCGGTGCACCGGCGCATCGTCTACCAGATGAACGAGATGGGCCTGCGCCCCGACCGTGGCTACGTGAAGTGCGCCCGCGTCGTCGGCGAGGTCATGGGCAAGCTGCACCCGCACGGCGACGCGTCGATCTACGACGCCCTCGTGCGCATGGCGCAGCCCTTCTCCATGCGGCTCCCGCTGGTCGACGGCCACGGCAACTTCGGCTCGCTCGGCAACGACGACCCGCCGGCCGCCATGCGTTACACCGAGTCGAAGATGGCCGACGCCGCGTCACTGATGACGGACGGGATCGACGAGAACACCGTCGACTTCGCCGCGAACTACGACGGCCAGGAGCGGGAGCCGGTCGTACTGCCGGCCGCGTACCCGAACCTGCTGGTCAACGGCGCGTCCGGGATCGCGGTGGGCATGGCCACCAACATGGCCCCGCACAACCTCGGCGAGGTCGTCGCGGCCGCCCGCCACCTGATCCGCTACCCGGAGGCGGACCTGGAGGCGCTGATGCGCTTCGTACCGGGTCCCGATCTGCCCACCGGTGGCCGGATCGTGGGCCTCGCCGGCATCAAGGACGCCTACGAGAACGGCCGCGGCACCTTCCGGATCCGTGCCACGGTGGCGCTGGAGGACGTGACCCCGCGGCGCAAGGGCCTGGTCGTCACCGAACTGCCCTTCACGGTCGGCCCCGAGAAGGTCATCGCGAAGATCAAGGACCTGGTCGGTTCGAAGAAGCTCCAGGGCATCGCGGACGTCAAGGACCTCACCGACCGCTCGCACGGCCTGCGTCTGGTCATCGAGATCAAGAACGGCTTCCACCCCGAGGCCGTGCTGGAGCAGCTGTACAAGCTGACGCCGATGGAGGAGACCTTCGGCATCAACAACGTCGCGCTGGTCGACGGGCAGCCGCTGACGCTGGGCCTCAAGGAGCTGCTCGAGGTCTACCTCGACCACCGCTTCGAGGTCGTGCGCCGGCGCAGCGAGTTCCGCCGGGGCAAGCGGCGCGACCGGCTGCACCTGGTCGAGGGCCTGCTCGTGGCGCTGCTCGACATCGACGAGGTCATCCGGATCATCCGGGACAGCGACAACTCCGCGCAGGCCAAGGAGCGCCTGATGGAGCGCTTCTCGCTGAGCGAGATCCAGACCCAGTACATCCTGGACACCCCGCTGCGCCGCCTCACCCGCTTCGACCGGATCGAGCTGGAGTCCGAGCGCGACCGGCTGGCCGGCGAGATCGACGAGCTGACCGGGATCCTGGACTCCGACAGCGAACTGCGCAAGCTGGTCTCGGCGGAACTGGCCGCGGTCTCCAAGAAGTTCGGCACCGAGCGCCGTACGGTGCTGCTGGAGTCGGCGGGGACGCCGGTCGCGGCGGTCCCGCTGGAGGTCGAGGACACCCCGTGCCGGGTGCTGCTGTCCTCCACCGGGCTGCTGGCCCGCACGGCGAACGCCGAGCCGCTTCCCGAGGAGGAGGGCGGCGCCCGCGCCAAGCACGACCTGATCGTGTCGCAGGTCGCGGCGACCGCGCGGGCGGACATCGGCGCGGTCACCTCGTACGGCCGGCTCCTGCGGCTGTCCGTGATCGACCTGCCGCAGCTGCCCGACACCCACGCCGCGCCGAACCTCGCGGGCGGGGCCCCGGTCTCGGAGTTCCTCTCCGGGCTGGAGGGGGACGAGAAGGTCGTCTGCCTGACCTCGCTGGACGAGGCCGGGCAGGGCCTGGCGCTCGGCACCGAGCAGGGCGTGGTCAAGCGGGTCGTGCCGGACTACCCGGCCAACAAGGACGAGCTCGAAGTCATCACCCTCAAGGACGGCGACCGGATCGTCGGCGCGGTCGAGCTGCGCACGGGCGAGGAGGACCTGGTCTTCATCACCGACGACGCCCAGCTGCTGCGCTACCCGGCGGCCCAGGTGCGCCCGCAGGGCCGGCCGGCGGGCGGTATGGCCGGCATCAAGCTCGCGGACGGCGCCAAGGTGATCCACTTCTCCGCCGTGGACCCGGCGCGCGACGCCGTGGTCTTCACGGTGGCGGGCTCGCACGGGACGCTCGACGACTCGATGCAGTCCGGGAAGCTGACCCCGTTCGACCAGTACCCGCGCAAGGGCCGGGCCACCGGCGGCGTGCGCTGCCAGCGCTTCCTGAAGGGCGAGGACGTACTGCTCCTGGCCTGGGCGGGCGGTTCCCCGGTCCGCGCGGCCGCGGCGAACGGCACCCCGGCCGCGCTGCCTGCGGCCGACCCGCGCCGGGACGGCTCGGGCACGGCGCTGCCGGCCGTGGTCACGGCGCTGGCGGGGGCCGCGCTGTAGGAGGTAGGAGGCCATTCGGGTGGTACGTCCGGGGGACGTACCACCCGAATGGCGACTAGTGTTTTCCCGTTGGTGCTTGCGGTGGGGGCGGGGGAAAGCTGATGAGCCGTCGGTCGAGCGGAATGATCGGGGACTGGGCCGAGGACCAGCGCAGGCAGCAGCGGACGCAGGTGATCCAGCAGCGAGAGGCCGAGCGCCGCCGCCGGGCATGGGACCGGGACGTCGCCCGGGGCGAACGCGAGCAGCAGGCCGCCTACCGGCAGCACCGTGAGGTCGAGGCACGACGGCGTACGGAGAGCATCGAGGCTGAAGTCTCCGCACTGCGGAACCTGTTGGCGGCAGGCTGCCGGGCGCCGGCGTTCCGAATGGCCTCGCTGGTCCGCAGCGAGCGGCTCGACCCATTCGATCCGGGGCCCCTGGCACACCCCGTGGCGATACCCCGGATCGAACAGTTCCAGCAGCAGAGCAGCGGCATGGCACTCGGTTCCTACCGGCGGGCCCAGGCGGAGCACGAGGCGCACGCCCAGTACACGCGTGCCTCGCAGAAGGCACGTGCGGCTGAGACCCGGCGCCAGGAGCGGCTGTTCGAGCAGCGGGAGCAGTACGACCGGTGGGCGGCCGAGCGGCTCGCGGGCATTCGCGCGCACAACGCCGGGCTGAGCGAGCTGGCCGGGAGGCTGCGCGCGGGCGAGGCCGAAGCCGCGGTGGAGTACTTCTCGGCCGCCCTGTACGCCTCCACGGCCTGGTCGGAGGAACTGCCGAGGCAGGTGTCGGCAGCGTACGACCGGACGGTGCGCCAGCTGGTGCTCGACTGGGAGCTGCCTCGCTACGAGGTGGTACCGGAAGCCAAGTCGGTGCGGTATCTGCCCAGTACGGACCAGGACAAGGAGACGGCCCGCCCGGCCGCGCAGCGGCGGGCACTCTACCGGGGCCTGCTGCTGGTGGTGCACGAGCTGTACGCGGCGGACGAGTTCGGCATGCTGGACTCGGTGGTGGTCAACGGCTTCGTGGACGCCCACGATCCGGTGACGGGGCTGGAGGCGCAGCTCGTTCTCGCCACGGTGTCGGCAGCACGGTCCGCCTTCACCGGGCTGCGACTCGAGCAGGTCAGCGCAGTGGACTGCCTGGTGGAGGGGTTGCGCGGACAGTTGTCGCCGCGGCCGGACCAGCTCGCGGCGGTCCGCCCGGACCGCAGGCCCGGGGACATGGGCGGTGTCGTCAGCCACGGCGGGCACGCGGACGGTGACGACGAGGAGCCGGACCTCTTCGCGATGGACCCGATCGCCTTCGAGAACCTGGTCGCGGAGCTGTTCCGGGCGATGGGCATGGAGGCGGTGACCACGCAGCGGTCGGGCGACGGCGGCGTGGACGTCGAGGCGCTGGACCCGGCTCCGATCCGGGGCGGGCGGATCGTGGTGCAGGTCAAGCGCTACCGGAACACGGTCCCGCCAACGGCCGTGCGGGACCTGTACGGCACGGTTCAGGACCGGGGGGCGAACAAGGGGGTGCTGGTCACCACCGCGACCTTCGGACCCGGGTCGTACACCTTTGCCAACGGCAAGCCGCTGGAGTTGGTTCCCGGGGCCGCGCTCGTGGACCTGCTGCACCAGCACGGACTGCGCGGGCGCCTCGGCGGCGGCACGGCGGCCCGGCGGACGACGGAGCCGGAGTCGGAGTCGGAGTCGGCCGCGGAGCGGAACGTGCTCGGCATGTCCTGGGCGGGACCGGTGGCGCTGGACGTGTGCGCGCTGGTCTGCGAGGGCGGCCGGGTGCTGAGCGAGGACCACTTCGTGTTCTTCAACAACCCCAGCACCCCGGACGGTTCGGTACGGGCCCACACACACTCGGCGCCCGACAAGGCGGCGCTCGCGGTCTTCTTCGACGCCCTGCCGCAGCGCGCCGACCGGCTGGTCCTGGTCGCCGCGATCGATCCGGAAGTCGATCCGCGCGCCGACCTGGCGGGCTTCACCGACGCCCGGATCCGGCTGCTGGGTCCGGGCGGCGAGGAGCTGGGCCGGCTCATGGTCTCCGACGGCCGCGCCGGCGAGACGGCCCTGGTCCTGGGCTCCTTCCGGCGCCGCGCGGGCGGCGACTGGGACTTCGTCGTCGGCGGAAAGGGGTACCCGGGCGGGCTGGAACCCCTGCTCGGCGACTTCGGCGTCGAGGTCGCCTGAGCCGGCCTCGGGTCCTTCAGTACCCGGAACCCCTCGGGTCCCTCAGTACCCGAAACCGGGGTCGGACTCTGCCTCGGCCCCGGGGTCGGCCCCGGCGTCGGGATCCGGATCGAAGTCGGGATCGAGGTCGGCTTCGAAGTCGGCCCCGGGAGCGGGATCGATGTCCGGGTCGCCGGAACCCCGTTCCCGCTCCGGCGCCGCCGGGCGGTGTACGTAGCGCAGTACCCCCCACATACTCTCCGGGCCGGCCCGCCACGGCTCGGCTTCGCGGCAGCCCTCCAGCTCGCGGAGCAGGGCCGGGCCGTCGGTGCCCGAGCCGATCAGGACGAGCTGCGTCAGGCGCGGCTCGCCCCGCCCCCAGGGCTGCGGGGCGAAGCCCAGGAAGCGGCCGACCGCCTGGACCTCGTAGCGCTCATCGTGGCCGGGGACGCCGAAGTACGCGTAGCCCTTGATCCGGTAGAGCCCGGCCGGACGGCGGTCGAGGAAGTCGATGAACCGGCGTGGGCTGAGTGCCTGTTCGGACACGAACTCGGTGCTCTCGTAGGCCGTGTGCGCGTGTCCCGCGTGGTCGCCGTCGTGGTCGTGCGCCTGGGCCAGCAGGTCCTCGAAGGACAGTTGCCCGCGGGTCTCGGTCCACGGGCGGCGGTCGAAGAGCAGCTCCGGGTCGATCCGGCCGTGGTCAGCGCCGACGACCGGGATGCCCGGTGCGCAGAGCCTGCCGAGCGCGCCCTCGATGCGGGCCCGCTCGGCGGCGTCGACACGGTCGGTCTTGTTGAGCACCACCAGGTCGGCGACGGCCAGGTGGCGGTCGGTTTCCGGGTGCCGGGCCCGCGTCGCGTCGAACTCCGCCGCGTCGACGATCTGCACCATTCCGCCGTAGCGGACGGCCGGGTTCTCGCTGGCGACGAGCATCCGGACCAGTTCCTGCGGCTCCGCCAGCCCGCTCGCCTCGATGACGATCACGTCGATGCGGTGGACGGGGTCGGCGAGCTTCTCCAGGTAGGCGTCCAGTTCGCTGCCGTCCACCGCGCAGCACAGGCACCCGCCGCCGAGGGAGACCATCGAGTCGCCGACCTGACCGGCCACCGACATCGCGTCCACCTCGATGGAGCCGAAGTCGTTGACGACGACCCCGATCCGGGTGCCCCCGCGGTTGCCGAGGAGGTGGTTGAGGACGGTCGTCTTGCCCGATCCGAGGAATCCGGCGAGGACGACGACGGGGATGCTGTTCACCCGGTCGATCGTAGCCAGCCTCAGCCGAGGGCGGGGACTGGCTGGGGCGGGGTGGGGCCGACGTAGCGGGCGGCAGGACGGATGATCTTCGAATCGGCGGCCTGTTCGAGGACGTTCGCGCTCCAGCCGACCACGCGGGCCGCGCAGAAGGTCGGCGTGAACATCTCGCGGGGCAGTCCGCACAGCTCCATGACCACGCCCGCGTAGAACTCCACGTTGGTGTGCAGTTCGCGGCCCGGCTTGAGCTCGGCGAGGATCTCTTCGACGTGCCGCTCGACCTCCACGGCGAAGTCCACGAGCGGGCCGCCGAACTGCCGGGCGATCCCGCGCAGCATCCGTGAGCGCGGGTCCTCGGTGCGGTACACGGGGTGCCCGAAGCCCATGATCCGGTCGCCGGCGAGGACCCGCTCGCGGATCCACGGGTCGATCCGGTCCGACGTGCCGATGGCGTCGAGCGTGTCCAGGGCCCGGCTGGGGGCGCCGCCGTGCAGCGGGCCGGAGAGCGCGCCGATCGCCCCGGTGAGGCAGGCCGCGACGTCGGCGCCGGTGGAGGCGATCACGCGGGCGGTGAAGGTGGAGGCGTTGAAACCGTGGTCGACGGTGGAGATCAGGTACTGCTCGACGGCGCGGGCCCTGACCGGATCGGGCTCCTGTCCCGTCAGCATCCAGAGGTAGTTGGCGGCGTAGGGGAGGTCCTCGCGCGGCTCCACCGGCTCCAGCCCCTGCCCGAGCCGGTGCAGGGCGGTGAGCAGTGTCGGTACGGCGGCGCAGGCGGCCATGGCGTCGGCGGCCCGGCGCTCGGGGTCGAGATCGTAGACCGGGCGGAAGCCGGCGGAGGCCCCCAGCAGTGAGAGCGCCGTGCGCAGCCCCGCGAGCGGGCCCGACAGGGCGGTGGCGCGGGCCAGTGCGGGCAGGGCGTCCCGTACTTCGTCGGGGAGCCGGCGCAGCGGTGCGATCTCGGCGGCGAAGGCGGCGCGTCCGGCGGCGTCGGCGGGCAGCTCGCCGCGGAACATCAAGTGCCACACGTCCTCGAAGGTGCGGCTCCCGGCGAGCTCGACGGCCGAGTACTGGCGGTAGTGGTAGAAGCCCTCCTGGCCTCGGACGTCACCGAGACGGGTGTCGGTGACCACGACTCCCGCGAGTCCGCGGGGGATTTCGGCAGGTGTGACGGTGGTGTTCATGGATCGACCATCCATGATGGACTCAATCACTGTCAATATTGATTGAGTCAACATATATAGGGTGTGCGTCATGAACGAGGAGTCCGGTGAGCGCAGGCTCAGCACCCAGGAAGCGGCCCGTCTGCTGGGGGTGAAGCCCGCGACCGTGTACGCGTACGTCAGCCGCGGCCAGCTCACGAGCCGCCGCGACCCCGTCGGACGCTCCAGCAGCTTCGACGCCCGCGAGGTCGAGGCCCTGGCCCTGCGCAGCCGGCGCGAGGCGGCGGGGCCCTCCGGCGCCGCCGGTTCCGCCGGGGAGCTCTCCGTACGCACCGCACTGACCCTCATCGAGCACGGCAGGTACTGGTTCCGGGGCGTGGACGCCGTGGAGCTGGCCTCGCGGTACCGGTACGAGGAGGTCGCCGAGTGGCTCTGGACGGGGACCCTGGTGCGCGGGGCCCGGTTCACCGCTCCCCCGCAGGCCCTCGCCGCCGCCCGGCGGGCCGTGGCGGCACTGCCCGAGCACAGCGGCCCGCTCGACCGGCTGCGGGTGGCCGTCGCCGCCGCGGCGGTCGCGGACCCGCTGCGCTTCGACCTGTCCGAGGCGTCCGTACTGGGCTCCGCACGCGCCCTGATCCCCACCATGGTCGGCGCCCTGCCCGAGGTCGGCCCGACGCAGTGGGGCGGGGACGGCCGGCTCGCCCGACAGCTGTGGCCCCGGCTCTGCGCCCTCGACCCCGATCCGGACGCGCTGGCCGTCCTGGACTTGGCCCTGGCGCTGCTCACCGACCACGATCTGGCCGCCTCGACCCTGGCCGTACGGGTGGCCGCGTCGGCGCGCGCGCACCCCTACGCCGCGGTTTCGGCCGGGCTCGGCGCACTCGAGGGCCCGCTGCACGGCGCGGCCGGGCGCCTCGCGCACCGGATGCTGGTGGAGGTGCTGGAGCGGGGCGGCGCGGCGCCGGTGGTGGCCGAGTACCTGCGGGCCGGGCGCCGGGTGCCCGGACTCGGGCACCGGCTGTACGAGGGCCAGGACCCCCGGGCCACCGCACTGTTCGCGCGGCTGGAGGGGCTGGCGCAGGCCGGTCCGGCGCTGGGCGCTGCGCGCGAGGTGGCCGGGGTGATGGCCCGGCACGGCGGCGGGCTGTACCCCAATGTGGACCTGGCGCTGGCGGTGCTGACGGTCTCGTGCGCGATGGCCGCGGAGGCCGGGGAGACCGTCTTCGCCGTGGCCCGCACGGCCGGCTGGATCGCGCACGCTCTGGAGGAGTACCAGGAACGCCCGCTGCGGATGCGGCCGAGCGGGCAGTACCACGGACCCCGCCCGCCACAGCCGATGCCGTGACGGGCGGGGTGTTCCAGGGGGTCGCCCCCGGAGGGGCGCCCCGAGTCAGCCGGCGTACGCCTCCAGCTCGCTGAGCTGCCCGGCCGGCCAGCCGGTGTTACCGGTGAAGGCCAGCCGCAGGTGGCGCAGGTTCGTACCGGCCGGGAGGGTGATGGTGACCTTGTTCCCGCTCGCCGGGTCGAAGGAGTAGCCCTGGGAGGCGGCGACGGTGGTGAAGGCCGAGCCGTCGGTGCTGCCGAGGACGGACAGGGTCTGGGTCCTGGCCCCCCAGGCGGACGGCGGCGGCAGCTTCAGGACCAGGCGCCTGACGGCGGCGGTGGCTCCGAGGTCGACCGTCACCGACTGCGGGAAGGCGTTGTTGACGCTCTCCCAGTAGCTGTTCGGGTCGCCGTCGACGGCCTTCGCCGCGTCGTACCCCTGGGTGTGCGAGGACTCGGAGACGGGCCTGCCCTGAGCGAGGTTCCGGGTGGGGTCGGGAGTCGGAGTGGGAGTCGGGGTCGGCGTCGGAGTGGGAGTCGGCGTAGGGGTAGGAGTCGGCGTAGGGGTGGGGCTGGGCGTGGGGTCCGGTCCCGGCTGGTCGACGGCCGGCGGGAACGGTCCGCAGTAGGTGTTCGGGAGCTTGGTGTTCCAGCCCGAGTTCCCGCTGCCCTGCGTCAGCTTCAGCTGTGCGCCCAGGCAGCTGTAGACCGGCTCGGCGAATCCGATGCGGGTGGCCCTGACGTTGCTCATCGACAGCTCGGCCGGGTCGTTGAACTGCAGCGCGAACGTCCCCGTCCCGTCGATGTCGATGTTGTCGAAGTGGACGCCCTTGGTGCTGCCGGACACGAAGTGGATGGCCGCGTACGAGCTGTCCAGGATGGCGCTGTCGGTCACGTTGATCGTGGCCTTGTCGATGGAGCTCGACCGGCTGTCGAACCACACCGCGCCGATGGGGAAGTTCCACCCGTAGTCGGTGTTCCCGGTCCGGATCAGGGTGTTGCGCGCCAGCGTGAAGGTGCCCGAGACGTCGGTCCCCTGCCCCGGCGTGACCCCGGGGTACCGGTTGCCGACGTGCAGGCCGCCGCCGTTGGACAGGGTCTCCGCGGCCACGTTGTCGGTGACGCTGATGTCCTTGCCGCCGTAGATCGCGATGTTGTTGGCGAGGATCGGCAGCACGACGGTGTTGTGGCTGAAGGAGTTGGCGACGTTGTTCTTCGTGTCCGCCCACATGGCGAGGCCGTCGTCACCGAGGTTGCGCAGGAAGGTGTTCTCGACGGAGGAGTTGGTGACGCCCCAGTGGAAGTTCACCCCGTCCGCCGTCTGGTCGAGGATCCGACTGTTCCTGATGTGGAAGTTGTCCATCGGGCCGTCCATCCAGGCCCCGACCTTGGTCCGCTGCATCCACACGTTGTCCACGACGGAGTCGCTCATCGCGCCGCCGATGGCGTTGACCTGGTCGTCGTCGATCCGGTCGGCGATCTCACCGATGATCGCGAAGTCCTTCAGCGTGACGTTGCGGCTCGGACCGCCGCTCTCGTACGGGCGTATCTGGCCGCCGTACCCGCCGCCCTGTACGTACTTCCCGTAGATCCCGGCCGCGCGGTTGCGGTCGGTGGGATGGCGCCCGGTGAGGACGGAGTACCAGGGTCCGGCACCGCGCAGCGTCACCTTGTCGACCACCACGTGATCGGTCAGCTTGAAGGTGCCCTGCGGGATCCACACCTCCCTCGCCTGCGCCGCGCCCGCGTCCACGGCCTGCTGGAAGGCCGCCGTGGAGTCGGCGGAACCGTTCGGGTCCGCTCCGAAGTCGGTCACCGACAGGGAACCGGACGGCCGGGTCACGGGCGGCGCGACCTCCTCGAAGTCGGCCAGGTCCACGATCGCCCACGGGGTCGCCGCGAGCGATGCGAGCGTGAGGCGGACCTTCGAGCCCGCCGGGAGGGTCCTCCCGAAGAGCGTGCGGGTCTCCTCGTAGAAGTGGTGCGGCTTGTCGCCGTTGGGTTGGTTGGTGAAGGGGTAGCTGCCGTAGAACCAGCTGTACTTGGAGGTGAAGTCCAGGTCCTTCAGCCTGGTCCCGTCCAGCTTCAGCTCCACGGGCGCGCTGATGCCCGTACCGGCCGCGTTGTCCGGTACGGAGTAGCGCACACTCATCGCGTTCGCGGGTTTGGCCAGCGTGAACTCGACGTACTCCCCCGCCGCGTCCAGCCGTACCGCGCTGCGCCCGGAGGCCTCGGCGGGCAGGCTGGTGTAGGTCCGGTCGGGCCCGACGACCGAACCATTGGTGGCCGCCCGCTCCGCCTCCTGCTCCGTGAAGGGCACGGTGGCCCCGCGCCCCTGGACGTCCAGGGGCGACAGGGCGGCCGGCGCGGCGGCCCTGGCGGGGGCCGCCGCCAGGGGCAGGACGGCTGCCGCCCCGAGGACGGCGGTGGCGGCCAGTACGGCGGCCAGCGCGTTCGCCGGCCTCCCGCGTGCTGCGATACGTGCTGCTGCGCTCATGACGGTGGGACCTCTCCATGCGGTGCGGGGGGGGGTGCACGGGCGGCTCTACGAGGTGTGGCGCGAGGAAGGGGCCGTGGCGGGGAAGGCGGGCTGTACGGAAGGCGTGGTTCCGGCGGTCCGGCTGCGGCGTCAGGTCCGCAGCCAGACCGCCGTGTCCTGCGGAAGCAGCCCGTCCCCGTCCAGGGCGGAGCTGCTCAGCAGGAGGCTCGTGCGGGCCGGCAGCGGGGCCGGCTCCGGCGACAGGTTGATCACGCAGACCAGCCCGTCGGGGCGGGCGAAGGCCAGCACCCCGGGCGGCGCGTCCAACCACTCCAGCGATCCGCCGCCGAAGCCGCCGGCGGCGCGGCGCAGTCCGAGGGCCGTCCGGTAGAGGGTGAGCATCGAGTCCGGATCGCCGGCCTGCCGGTCCGCGGCGTACGTCGGCCAGTCCGCGGGCTGGGGCAGCCAGGGATCGTTCCAGGGCTCGGCGGTCCACGGCAGCGGGACCCTGCACCCGTCCCGTCCCGGGTCGGTGCCGCCGGAGCGGAAGTGCATGGGGTCCTGGATGCGGCCGAGCGGGACGTCGGCCTCCGGAAGCCCCAGTTCCTCGCCCTGGTAGACGTAGACGGCGCCGGGCAGGGCGAGGGTCAGCAGCGCGGCGGCGCGCGCCCGGCGGGTGCCGAGGGCCAGGTCGGCAGGGGTTCCGAAGGCTTTGGTGGCGAAGTCGAAGCCGGTGTCGGCGCGGCCGTAGCGGGTGACGGTACGGGTCACGTCGTGGTTGCACAGCACCCAGGTGGCCGGGGCGCCGACGGGGGCGTGCTCGGCGAGGGTCTCCTCGATGGAGGTGCGCAGCCGGCCGGCGTCCCAGGGGCAGCTGAGGAAGGAGAAGTTGAAGGCGGTGTGCAGCTCGTCGGGGCGCAGGTAGCGGGCGAACCGCTCGGAGTCCGGCAGCCAGACCTCGCCGACGAAGATGGCGTCGTACTCGTCGGCGATGGCCCGCCACGAGCGGTAGATGCCGTGCAGGTCGTCGCGGTCGATGTAGGGGTGGACCTCGCCGGGCCAGGGCTCGGGCGAGCGGCCGGCCAGATCGGGCAGGGCCGGGTCCTTGGCGAGCAGGGCCGCGGAGTCGATCCGTACGCCGGACACTCCGCGCTCGAACCAGAACCGCAGGACATCCTCGTGTTCCCGGCGGACGGCCGGGTGGTCCCAGTTGAGGTCGGGCTGTTGCGGGGTGAAGAGGTGCAGGTACCACTCCCCGTCCGGTACCCGCGTCCAGGTGGCGGCGCCGTTGAACTGCGACGGCCAGTCCCCGGGCGGCAGTTCGCCGTGCTCGCCGCGGCCGGGCCGGAAGTGGAAGAGCTCCCGCTCGGGGCTGCCGGGGCCGGCGGCGAGGGCGGCCCTGAACCAGGCGTGCTGGTCGGACACGTGGTTCGGGACGATGTCGACGATGGTGCGGATACCCAGCTCGCGGGCCTCCGCGATGAGCTTCTCGGCTTCGGCGAGGGTGCCGAAGGCGGGGTCGATGCTGCGGTAGTCGGCGACGTCGTAGCCGCCGTCGGCGAGCGGGGAGAGGTACCAGGGGGTGAACCAGAGGGCGTCGACGCCCAGCTCGGCAAGGTAGGGGAGGCGGGCCCGGACGCCCACGAGGTCACCGGTGCCGTCCCCGTCGCCGTCGGCGAAGCTCCGTACGTACACCTGGTAGATGGCGGCCGAGCGCCACCAGTCGGCGGCGTTTTCGGGCAGGGGAAAGTCAGCCACGGAGGGGTCCTTTCACGGCGTTCTTTTCACAGGGGGCGACCGGGCACGGCGGCGGTGCGGGGTGGTGCTCACCCCTTGAGGGAGCCTGCCGTCAGGCCGCTCATGATGTTGCGCTGGAAGATCAGGAAGATGATGAGCGTGGGCGCGGAGGCCATCGCGAGCGCGGCGACGAGATGGTTCTCGGGCACTCCCCTGGCGAGCGAGTAGATGCCGACGTTGAGCGTCTGCAGGGCCGGGTCGGGGAGGGTGAGCATGGGCCAGAGGAAGTCTTTCCAGACTCCGACGATGGCGAAGATCGACACCACGCCGAGGACGGGCCGGGACATCGGCAGCACCACGGAGCGCAGGGTGCGCAGGGAGGACGCTCCGTCGATGGCGGCGGCGTCGAGGATCTCGCCGGGGATGGAGTCGAAGAATCGTTTCAGTAGGAAGATGTTGAAGGCGTTCGTGACCGAGGGCAGCCAGATCACCCAGGGCGTGTTGAGCAGGTTCCGCTGGATGACCGGCATGTCCAGGACCGTGAGGTACTGCGGTACGACCAGGACGGTGGCCGGGATCATCAAGGTCGCCAGCATCATGCCGAGGACGGCCTTGCCGAAGACGGGGCGCAGCTTGGACAGCGAGTAGGCCGCGGCGACGTCGAGGACGAGCTGGAAGGCCAGGGCGCCGAACGCGTAGTAGAGGGTGTTGAACAGCAGCTTGGCGAGGTCCATGACCTTCCAGGCGGCCGAGTAGTTGTCCGGGTGCAGGGAGTCCGGCACCAGGGTCGGCGGGACCTGGGTGAACTCCGCGGTGCTCTTGAGGCCGTTGGCGACCATCCAGTAGAGGGGCCCGAGGAAGACGATCGTGAAGCCGATGACCACCACGGCCAGGACGGTCCAGTAGACCACCTTGCCCCGGGTGCGGCCCAGTTGGGCCGGCGATATCAGCGTGCGGTCCGACATGTGGGTGCTCCCGTCAGTTCTCGTTGTCGCGGCTCAGCCGGACGTACACGGCGGAGAATCCGGCGAGCAGGACGAGCAGGCACAGGCCCAGGGCCGCGGCGCCGCCGTACTTGTTGAAGCTGAAGGCGTACTGGTAGATGAGGACGACGACCGTGGTGGTGGAGCCTTCGGGGCCGGCGCCGCCCGTCAGCATGAACGGCTCGACGAACACCTGCATCGTCGCGATGACCTGCATGAGCAGCATCAGCGAGAGGATCAGCTTGGTCTGCGGGATCGTGACGTGCCAGATCTTGCGCAGCACCCCGGCCCCGTCGAGCTCGGCCGCCTCGTAGAGTTCCCCGGGGATGCCCTGGAGGGCCGCCAGGTAGATCAGGGTCGCGCCGCCCATGTTCATCCACGTGGAAGCGATGACAACAGAGAGCATCGCGGTATCGGTGGACTGCAGCCAGTCTTGCGCCGGTAGGTGCAGAAATTCCAGGATTCTATTGAAAACGCCGTATCCGGGATCGTAGAAGTACTTGAAGAGCAGGATCGAGGCCACCGGCGGCATCATCACCGGCAGGTAGACCAGCAGACGCAGGTACCCCTGCGCGTGCCGGAACTCGTTGAGCACGATCGAGACCACGAACGGGACGGCGAAGCCGAGGATCAGCGCGAGCCCGGTGAACAGCAGGGTGTTGCGCCAGGCCTGCCAGAAGGTCGGGTCGTTGAAGACGTAGCGGAAGTTGTCCCAGCCGACCCAGTGGACGGCTCCACCCTCGGTCTTCTGGAAGGCCAGCAGGAACTCCCGGACCATCGGGTACCAGGAGAAGAAGGAGAAGCAGAGGACGGCGCCGATCAGAAAACCGTGGGCCGAGAGGTTCCGCTTGAACGCCCGGACGAATTCCTCGCGTGAGGTACCGGGCAGGGTGGGAGCCGACATCGCCGCTCGCTCCTTGGTGGGTCGTCGCCATCGATTTGCGGGGTGCGGGGCCGACGGGCGGGTCCGGGCCGGGGAGGCCGCCCGGACCTCCCCCGGCCGGGACCGCTACTGGTTGGCCAGCACCTGGTTGACGGCCTTCTCGGCCTCCGCGAGGAGCTGCGCCGTGTCGGCGTCCTTGTTGGTCAGGACACCCGACATCACCTTGTCGAGGACCTTGTAGACCTCCTGGGCCTTCGTCGGCTCCGCCTTGCCGGGCACCGGGTTGTCCAGGAAGGGCTTGAAGTTGACGACCGGCATGGTCGCGCTGGCGGCCTTCAGCTCGTCGTCCTTGGCCTTGCTGGCGCCGGTGAAGAAGGCGGGCTGCGGAAGGCCGACCGGCAGGCCGTCGGTCTTGGAACGGTCGTACTTGAACTGCCCCTTGCCGACCGAGAGGGTCTTGAAGTTCAGCCAGGCGATGGCGGCCTTGACCTTGTCGGGCGAGCTGCCCTTCTTGATCAGGTAGCCGTTGCCACCGGCCAGCGTGGCGGCGCCGCCGGGGATGGGGCCCATGCCGAAGTTCTCGTACTTGGCCCCGAGCTGCTGGACCATGTAGGTGATGTCGTCGGGTGCGGCGAGGAACATGCCGAGCTTGTCCGAGGCCATCTGCTTCTGCAGGTCACCCCACTTGAGCAGCTGGGTCTTGCCCATGCTCTCGTCCTCCCAGCGCATGGCCTTGAGGTTGTCGGCGATCTGCTTGCCGGTCGGGTTGTTGAAGGCCGCCTTGCCGTCCGCGCCGACGACGTCGCCGCCCAGGCCGTACATCGCGGCGGTGAAGTGCCAGCCGCCGGTGTTCTCGACGCTGTAGTCGCCGTAACCGGCGGTGCCGTTGCCGAGCGCCGCGATCTTCTTGCCGGCCGCGCGGACCTCGTCCCAGGTGCGCGGGGGCTGGTCGGGGTTGAGGCCCGCCTGCTGGAAGAGCTTGCGGTTGATCAGCAGGCCCATCGTGTAGTTGCTGGTGGGCAGGCCGTAGAGCTTGCCGTCCTTCTTGAGGATGTTGACGACGTTCTTGTCGAAGTCGTCGAGCCCCGGCACCGACTTGGTGGTGACGTACGCGGAGATGTCCTCGGCGCCGTCGTTGTCCAGCACCTGCTGGAGGTCGGTGAAGTAGGCGTAGAACACGTCGGGCTGCGACTTGGCCTTGAGCATCGCCGTGAAGCGCGGGGGCTCCAGGCACTGGCCGGGGGTGGAGCGGCCCTCGATCGTGACGTTCGGGTAGGTCTTGTTGAACTCCGCCACGTCCTCCTTCCACTGCTTGAGCTCGGCCGCCTTCGCCGCCGGCGGCATGCAGTCCATGGAGATGGTGACCTTGGTCTTCGGGTCGAGCGGCGCGGAGGCGTCCGTGGAACCGCCGGACGGCTGGTTCTTTTCGCCGTCTCCACTGCTGCTCGTACCGCAGGCCGCCAAGGCGGTGACGGCGAGCGCCGAGACGAGGGCGGCCGCGGTGGTGCGGCGGATGTTGGTTCTCATCTGTGGTCCCCTTCGAGCTTCGAGCAGGAGGCGTGGGGCGTGTGTGGGGGCGAGCGCGGCACACTCAACCACCACCGACAGATGAACGCAATATCTCGCGCAGATTTCGCAAGACATTGGCAGGAGGGCGCCGGACAGGTCGGGCAGAGAACGCAAAACAGGGCTTCGAAACGTCAGCGGGACGTTTCGAAGCCCTGTGTTCAAGGGGTGAAGCGGAGGGGAGCGTTACGCGGAGCGGGGGCGGGGAGCCTGCGCCGTGGAGCCCCGCACCACGAGCTCGGGCTCGAAGAGCAGCTCACCGGGCTGTACGGCGGCCCCTTGGATCTGCGCGGTGAGCAGTTCCACGGCGGCCCGGCCCATGGCCTCGATGGGCTGCCGGACGGTGGTCAGCGGGGGTTCCGTGCAGTTCATGAAGGCCGAGTCGTCGTACCCGACGACGGATACCTCCCCGGGTACGTCCAACCCCCGGCGCCGGGCCGCCCTGATGGCCCCCAGGGCCAGTGGGTCGCTCGCGCAGATGATGCCGGTGACCCCGCGGTCCAGCAGCCTGGAGGTGGCCGCGTGGCCCCCCTCCAGGGAGAACAGCGCCCGCTCCACGTGCTCGGCGGGCAGCACGGTGCCGGCCGCCGCGGCGACCGCCTGGGCGGCCACCAGCTTGCGCAGGGAGGGGATGTGGTCGGGCGGGCCCAGCACCAGGCCGATGCGCTCGTGACCGAGGGAGGCCAAGTGGCGCCAGGCCTGCTCCACCGCCACGGCGTCGTCGCAGGACACGCACGGGAAGCCGAGGTCCTCTATCGAGGCGTTGATCAGCACCACCGGGACCTTGCGGTCGTGCAGCAGCCGGTAGTGCTCGTGCGGGGCGTCGGCCTGCGCGAAGAGCCCGCCGGCGAAGACGACGCCGGACACCTGCTGCTGGAGCAGGAGCTCGACGTAGTCGGCCTCGGAGACCCCGCCGGTGGTCTGCGTGCAGAGCACCGGGGTCAGCCCCTGCTGGGCCAGCGCGCCACCGATGACCTCGGCGAAGGCCGGGAAGATCGGGTTCTGCAGTTCCGGCAGGACCAGGCCGACCAGCCGGGCGCGCTCGCCGCGCAGCTGGGTGGGGCGCTCGTAGCCGAGAACGTCGAGGGCGGTCAGTACGGACTGGCGGGTTGTCTCCGAGACGCCCGGCTTGCCGTTGAGCACCCGGCTGACCGTTGCCTCGCTGACCCCCACCTTCTTCGCCACTTGAGCAAGTCGTCGCGTCATGAGCGCAAGAGTAGCGCAAATAATGCAAGTTCCTTGCAGTTCGATTACGGTCAGTTTGGCCCATCGAAATCCGGCACGGAAGCCCCTGAGCACCACTGGACGAAAAGGACCCCGGCCGGCCGGGCGGTATCCGACACACGGTGCTCCAGCGGCTCCCGGCAGGCTGGTTTCGGCCACCTCACTCCCGGCGGCCCCAGGGGCTGTGCCAGCGCTCCGCGATCGCGTCCGCCCGCGCGAAATGGCCGGCGGCCGCATCCTCCCGGCCCAGCAGGACGGAAAGTTCACCGAGGGTGTACGCCACCGGACGCACCGCCACGGTGAACCCGGACGAGGGCGGCGGGGCGTCCGCGTACGGCAGCAGCGCCTCGTAGAGCTCCTCCGCGCCCCGCGGCTCGCCCAGCGCCACCAGCGTCATCGCGCGGAAGGTCCCGAACACCTTGAACAGGTAGTTCTCGGGCAGCGGTCCGGCCTGCGCCAGCACCTTCCGGGCCTGTGCGGCCTCCCCCGCCTCGGCCAGCGCGACCGCCAGCAGGTCGGCGGCGGCGGCCCCGAAGCCCTCGTACACCCGGCGGGCCCAGTCCACGGACTCCCCCAGCCGTCCCTGGCTCGCCCGCAGCGTCGCCGTGGCGATCGCCAGGTGCCCGGCGGCGTGCGGCGACCCCTGGCGGACCATCGCCCCCGCCGCCGCCGCGTACCCGCGTTCGGCGTCCTGCGTACGGCCCTCGATGTGCGCGAGAGTGGCCAGTACGCCCTCTCCTACCATGGCGGGCCCGGGCATCCGGTAGGCCCGCGCGAAATCCGTGTACCGCGCCACCAGCCGGTGCACCGCGGCCACGTCCCCTTCGGCCGCCGCGGCCGAGGAGCGGATGAAAAGCCCGTACCAGTGGTGGACCGGCAGGTCGTGCGTAGCGCCCAGGTCCTCCAGTTCACGCCCCAGCCGGTCCCGTTCCGGCCCCTCCAGATCGGCATCGAGCTCGCGCACCAGCGCCGCGAGCGCCGCCGCCCGCAGCGCCGGACCGCCGGCCTCCCCGGCCAGCGCCACGGCCTCCCGGGCCGCCGTGCGTACGGCCGGGATCCGACTGTCGGAGAGTTCGGCCGTGTAGCCGCAGAGCAGCCGGCACCGCACCTCGGCCCCGAGGCCGGGCCGCTGCAGCAGACGCTCGAGGAGCGCCACGACCGGCCGGTCGACCGTGCCGTAGGGCCGGGTCTGCCAGGGCGTCGGCTCGGTCCAGGCCGTGAAGGCCCGGATCAGCAGGTCGTCGCGGCCCGCGCCGACCGCGTGGTCGACGGCCGTGTGCCGCACTGTGCGCGCCGCCATGACCGCCCCGGCGCGCACCTGGGCCCGTACCAGCCGTCCCAGCAGATCGGCCCGTTCGGCTTCCCGGTCGCCGGTGGACCGGTCGGCGCCGGGCCCGGCCGGGATCCGCTCGAAGCTCTCCACCGCCTCGGCCAGCAGCCCGGCGGCCACGTCGTGGGCGTAGCGGCCCTCGGCGAGGTCGGCCGCCTTCAGGCAGTACGCCACGGCCCGCGCCGCCGTGGCCGAGGAGGCGGCGCGTACGAAGTGGTGGGCCAGCGCGGACACGTCGTCCCTGCCGAGCCGCTCCAGCACGGCTCCGATCCGGCCGTGCATCCGGGTGGCCCGCAGCCTGCTGAGGTCGGCGAGCAGGGTGTCGCGCACGAGCGCGTGCGCGAAGCGGATCCGGCCCGGCCCCGGTTCGGTCAACAGCCCGGAGAGCAGCCCGGCCTCCAGTGCCCCCAGTACCCCGTCCTCATCGGTGTCGGCGGCCCCGAGCAGAACCTCCACCTCCGCCTCCCGCCCCGCGACGGCCGCCAGCCGCAGTACGGCGACCACCGGGTCCGGGAGCCGGACGAGCCGGCGGCGCAGCACGTCGCGGACCCCTTCGGGCACCTCGGACAGGGCGACGAGCTCGCCCTCGCCGGCCAGCAGCCGGGCGCTCTCGCGGACGTAGAACGGGTTGCCGCCGGTACGTTCGGCGAGCGCGGCCACCGTCCCGGGGGTCACGTCCGGCCCGGCCACCGCCCGGACCACCTCGCCCACCGCCGCTTCACCGAGGCCGCCCAGGGCGATCCGGGCCGGCGACCGGCGGGCCAGTGCCGCGAGTGCGTCGGCGAGCCGGTCCCCCACCTCGTCGGGCCGGTGGGCCCCGACGAGCAGCATCCGCGTCCCGGAGGGCAGGTCCCCGGCTCCGGCCAGCAGGGCCAGCGTCTCGGCGTCCGCCCAGTGCAGGTCGTCCAGCACCACCGCGAGGGGCCGCTCCCGGGCCGCCTCCCCGAGCCACGCCCACACCGCTTGGTGCAGCCGGAACCGCCCGGCCGCCGAATCCTCCCCCGGCAGGCGTACGCCGCCCCGCGTCGGACCGTCGCCCAGCAGGGGCGCCAGAGCGGCGGCCGCGGCGGGCCCGGGCGGGACGGCGGCCGCCACGGTGCGCAGCGCCTCGACCCAGGCCCAGGCGGGCGGGGCGCCCTCGGCATCGCTGGTCCGGCCGAACGCGACGAGCCAGCCGTCCCGGCGCAGCCGGTCGCCGAGCCGGTGGAGCAGCTCGGACTTGCCGAGGCCGGCTTCGCCGGTGACCAGCGCCACGGCGGGACCCCCCTCCAGCGCCCGGCCGGCGGCTCCGTCCAGCAGCGCCGATTCCTCCGCCCGCCCCACGAACGGCACATCGCCGGCGCCGGGCCCCGCCCCCTCGCCCCACCCGGACTCCGCCACCGGGCCCGGCCGGGACAGGAGCGCGGGCCCGAGCGCGAGCCCGGACGCGGACCCCGACGCGGACCCCGAGGCGGGCCCCGACGCGGGCCCGGGCCGGGACGCCCCGGGCACCGCGGAGGGGCCGGCCGTGGCCTCCCGCAGCAGCCGGCCGTCCTGGCCCAGGACGGCCTTCTCCAGTTCCACCAGTGCGGCGCCGGGGTCGAGCCCCACCTCCTCGGCCAGCACGGCCCGGGCCCTGCGCAGGGTGGACAGCGCGTCCGCCTGCCGTCCGGCGGCCCACAGCGCCAGCGCGTGCAGCCGCCAGGCCTCCTCCCGCAACGGCTCGTCGCGGCTGAGCAGGGCCGCGTCGGCCACCACCCGCCCGGGTTCGGAGCCGCGCAGCCCAGCGACGATGTCCAGTTCGCGGGCTGCCAGCCGCAGTTCGTCCAGTCGCAGGATCTCGGCATGGCTCCACGGCTCGTCGGCGCTCTCGGCGTACGCCGGACCCAGCCAGAGCTCCAGCGCCTCCCGGAGCAGGTTTCTGGCGGCTGCCGGTGCGCCTTCCGACGGGGCGGCCGACAGCAGTTCGCGGGCTACCCCGAGCAACCGTTCGAAGCGCCAGGCGTCCACAGCGTCCCCGGGCAGCCGCAGCGCGTACCCCGGCGGCGTGCTCACCAGCAGGGTGGCCGCGGTGCGCGGAGCCCGGCCAGGTTCGAGGAGCCGGCGCAGGTTGGACACGTACGCCTGGAGCGAGGCCACCGCGCGGGCGGGGGCCGCCCCCTGCCAGAGGTCCTCGATCATCCGGTCGACCGGGACCACCCGGCCACGTGCCGCCACCAGCAGGGCGAGGACCGAGCGCTGCCGGTGGCCGCCGAGGGGGACGGGCTCGCCGTCGCGCTCGGCGGTCAGGGACCCGAGTACGCGTATGTGGACCATGTGGCGCCCAGCGTAGACCGGAAAGGTCAACATCCCTACAGAACAAGCCACTTGGTACGCAGAATCGGGCCACTCCCCCCTCCTGGGGGTTCCAAGCCCCTTCCAAGAGGCCTCCATGAACCCGCGGTGAGTCTGTACCCATGAACACGGAGACGGGGAACACGAAGCCGGGGAGGACCCGGACGGGACACGCACCGCCCGGCGCACCCGAGCTGGCGGCCGTCCACCGGGGCCTGCGGCGCGAAGCACGGCTGCTGGTCATGCTGGTGGCCGCCGCGACCCCAGGGGACACCGCCCGGGCGCGGGTACTGGCCGGCCACTTCCGCTCGTACCGGCTCGCCCTGCGCCGCTGCCACGACACGGAGGAGAGCTGCCTGTGGCCGCCGCTGCTGGCCCGACTCGACCTCGACGCCGACCTCGTCCTGCGGAGCGCCGAACAGCACGAACGCATCGCGGCGACCCTCGTCGCGGCCGCGGCGGCCCTGCCCACCTGGGAGTCCGGGGCGGGCGAGGCCGACCGGGACGCGCTCGCCGCCCTGCTGGCCGAGCACCGTGCGGTCCTGGCCTGGCATCTGGCCGAGGAGGCCGGGCTGTTGTTCCCGCTCGCCGCCCGGCACCTGGACCCGTACGAGTGGGAGGGCCTGGGCGCGCGGCTGGCGGTGGATCTCGGCATGGCGCTGGAGGACGCCCTCCCGTCCGAGCGCCGGGCACTGCTGGGCCGCCTGTCGCTGCCTGCCCGGCTGCACTGGTACGCCGTCGGCCGGCTCCGGTACGCCCTCCGGGTCCGCGCCGTCCGGCGCGATCCCAGCCCGGCCCCCTGAACGGCGCACCACACAGCACGCACCACTCACCACACACCCCACCAGGAGACCCGTCATGAAGCTCAGGCACCTCACCACCGCCCTGGCCGCCGTCGGAGGCGCGTTCATCGTCTACGTCGGCCTCAGCTACGTGCTCGCCCCGCAGGCCACCGCCGCCGACTTCGGAGTGCCGACCTGGCCGCAGCACGAAGGCACCGCGTTCCTGGCCGTCAAGGGCGTACGGGACATCGCGACCGGCCTGGTCATCCTGGCGCTCCTGCTGACCGGGCACCGGCGGGCGCTGGGCTGGGCCATGGCGGCGATCGCCTTCGTACCGCTCGGCGACGCGGTGATCGTCCTGAACGGCGGCGGGACCGCCGCCACCGCCCTCGGAGTGCACGGCTCGACGGCCGCGGCGGTCCTCGTGACCGCCGCCCTGCTGCTGCGCGAGCGCCGCACTGCCGCCGGACTCGGCCGGGGTGCCGACTCCGGCTCCGGCTCCACGAACAGCCCCGAACCCGCCGCGGTCTGAACACCCTCCCGCCACCGCCACACGCACACGCACACGCACACGCACACGCACACGCACACGCACACACCAGGAGAGAACCCGATGTCCCTCGTAGTCCCCGCCTTCGACGACTCCGTGATCGTCCGCTCCGCCGATGCCGAGACCATCGGTGGCGGCCCGACCACCCTGCGCCTCCTCGCCGACAGCAGCTCCACCGGCGGCGCGCTCTCCACCCAGCACGTGAGCCTGCTGAACGGCGCGGACGGGGCCGCGCCCCACCACCACGCGCGGTCGGCCGAGCTGTTCTACGTCCTGGACGGGGCCGCCCAGCTGCTCTCCGGCGACCAGGTCGTGACCGCCGGCCGCGGTGACCTCGTCGTCGTCCCGCCCGGCCTGGACCACGCGTTCGCCGCCGTGCCCGGCGAGAACGCCGAGATCCTCATCGTCATCACCCCGGGCGTCGAGCGGTTCGAGTACTTCCGCCACCTGGAGCGGATCGCCTACGGGAAGGTGCCGCCCGAGTCCCTGCTGGACGTGCAGGAGCTCTACGACACCTACTTCACCAGCAGCGAGCGGTGGCGCGGGGCCCGCGGGTGAGCGGTGGACGAGCGGAGCGGCGGGGCACCCCGAAGGGATGCCCCGCCGCCCTGTCGTGCCGTGGTCCGCCGTCCGCTCCTCGCTACGGCAGTTGGTTGATCTTGAACGTCGAGGTCGTGTTGCGCACGTCCACGGCGTTGTCGCTCATCCTCAGGTTCTGGATGGTGACCTCACCGACCGCGGGCCCCTGTCCCGCCTCGGGCATCTCGTTCGCCCAGAGACCGAACCCGGACTTGGCGTCGTAGGCGTCGCCGCTCTTCTTCGCCCCGGTGATGGTGATGTCCTTCAGGACGGTGTCCTTGATGGGGTTGACCGGCTGGCCGCCGACGTACTGCGTCTGGAACATGATTCCGCTGTACGTCGGGTCGATGATGTCGACGTTGTTGATCCGGATTCCCTGGAACACCTTGGACGCCGAGAAGATCCAGATTCCGGGGAAGGTCTGCGCCCCCCAGAAGTGGCCTCCGGACCGGACGATCGAGATGTTCTCGAAGGTCGTCGGGTCGGTCCCGAATCCGTTCATCGGATAACCGAAGTCCAGCGAGCTGATGGTGATGCCCGAGTAGACCAGGGTGTCGGCGATGTAGACGTTGCGGAAGGTGTTGTTGAAGCCGCCGTAGACGGCGACACCGGCCGCGCGCCAGGTCAGGATCGTGGTCAGGTTCTCGTAGACGTTGTTCTTCATGTCCGCGCCGCCCGCGTCGATCGCGGAGAACAGCGCGAAACTGTCGTCACCCGTGGAGCGCGCCTCGTTGTTGGCCACGAGGTTGTCCGTGCTGCCGTTGGTCATGTTGATGCCGTCGGCGAAGGTGTCGCGGATCCGCGAGTTCTTGATCGTGATCCGGTCGGTGTTGGCGCCCCAGTAGAGGCACACCGTGTGCTCGTCCCAGATGTTGTCGATCGTCATGTCGGTGACGTTCGAGAAGTCGAAGACCTTGCCCGGACCGTCTATGCGGGAGGTGTAGTTGCCGAAGTAGGCGAAGCCCGAGAAGGACGAGCCCTTCGCCGTGCCCTCCGCGCGCCAGCCGATGTCGGTGTTGTCCTGCGAGGCCGGGGCGTGGAAGCGGGTGAACCACGGTCCGGCGCCGACGACCTGCACGGCCTTTCCGTACACCTGGAACTTGCTCGCCGTCTCGTACTCGCCCGGCGGCAGGTAGACGCCCACGAGCCTGCCCGTGGTGTCCATGCGGACCTTGTCCAGGGCGTTCTGCACGTCCTGGTGGGTGAAGCCGG
The DNA here is from genome assembly GCF_036014235.1 of Streptomyces sp. NBC_00435. Classification (GTDB taxonomy): domain Bacteria; phylum Actinomycetota; class Actinomycetes; order Streptomycetales; family Streptomycetaceae; genus Streptomyces. The sequence goes on along the minus strand of NZ_CP107924.1, from coordinate 6,116,463 downwards.
CCGGCACGGTGTAGGTCGCCGGGTCGGGGTTGCCGATCACCGTGGCCTGTTCCAGGCCCACGAAGTCGATCGCGTAGGTGGACGTGTTGGCCGCGTCCTTCTGGAGGCGGATCCTGCTGCCCTGCGGGACGGTCTCGCCGAGGAGGATGTTGGCCTCGTCGTAGATGTGCCGCGGCGCGCCCGCGCTCGGCGAGTTGCCGGGGCCGGCCTCGGCACCGTAGAGCCAGGAGTACTTCGAGGTCAGCGGCAGGGCCTTCTTCAGGACTCCGTTGACGTAGACGTTGATGGTGGAGTCGATGCCGCCGCCGCCCGGGGCGTCCGGGATGGAGAAGCGGGTGACCAGGGTGTTGGTGGCGGCGCGGGTGGTGAACTCGACGTACTCGCCCGTCGCGTCGAGGTTCACCGCCTTGCGGCCCGAGGCCTCGCCGGCGATGTCGCCGATGGTGCGGTTGGGGCCCACGACGCTGGCTCCGCCGCCGACCACGCCGTCCTCGGCCTCGTACGTGTCGAAGGGCATGTTCGCCCCGCGGCCGACGAAGAAGGGCTTGGTGGAGGTGTTGTTGCCGCGCTTGACCGGCAGTTCGTTGGCGTCGTCGGCGAGGACCACCTTGACGGTGTACTTGCCGTTGGCCGCGGTCCAGCCGCCGAGCGGGATCGGGGTCGTGGAGGCACCGGCCGCGAGCGCGCCGCTGAAGGAGCCCGCCAGGGTACGGACGGTGGCGCCGGCCGCGTCCTGCAGGGTGAGGGTGACGTTGTGCGTGCCCGTGGCGGCGGCCACGGTGCCCTGGTTCCGGACCGTGACGGAGAAGTTCACGCCCTGACCGGCGGACGGGGCGCTCGGCGACCAGTCGACGGATGATGCCACCAGGTCCGAGCTGTCGACCGGCCGGACCACCAGCGGCGAGCCGGTGAGGCTGTTGTTGGTGTCGTTCTGCTCGATGACCGTGTTCGCCTCGTCGACGATCGCGCTCAGCGGGTAGGTGCCCGCGTCGCGCGGGCCGATGCCGGCCGTGACGGTGGCCGTGGCGCCCGCGGCCAGGGCCGGGACGTTGGCGGTGGCGACCTTGGAGCCGCCGAGCTGGAAGGTGACGGCGGTCGCCGGCGCCGGCGCCGGGCCGCTGTTCCTGACGGTGGCGGACAAGGTGACGGAGTCCGATTCGACGGGGGCCGCCGGGCTGGAGCTCACCGCGGTGACCTGGAGGTCCGGGTTGGGTGCCGGGACGCCGATGACCTGGAACTCGGCGATCTGACCGTTGGAGGAGCCGGTGTTGGAGGTGAAGCGCAGTTGCACGTCCGCGACGCGGGCACCGACCGGGATGGTGACCGTGTTGGATCCGGAGGCCGGGTTGAACACGTAGTCCTTGGCGCCGACCAGGCTGGTGACGCCCGAGGCGCTCTGCTCGCGGCCGAGGACCTGGATGTTCTGGGTGCGGGTGCCCCAGCTGCTGTCCGGATTCAGCTTGAGGACCAGGCGGTCGACGTCTGCGTTGGACCCGAGCCTGACGGTCAGGGTGCTCGGGTAGGCGCCGCCGGCGCCCTCCCAGTAGGTGGAGGTGCTGTTGTCGTTGGCGTTCTCCGCGACGAAGGTGTGGATCACGGAGGAGCCCTCGATGGGCTTGCCGACGGCCAGGTTGGAGCCGCCGCCGCCCCCACTGCCGTTGCGGGTCACGGAGTTGCTGTCGCCGGAGCGGTTGCCCGCCGCGTCCTTGGCCCGGACGAAGTAGCTCACCGTGGCGGTGGCCGGCTGGTTGTCGGTCCAGGTGGTGACGTTGCCGGCGACCGTGGTGACCGGCACGTTGTTGGCGAAGACCTCGTAGCCGGTGACGCCGACGTTGTCGGTGGAGGCGTTCCAGGTGAGCTTGATCTGACCGGAGGCCGGCTCGGTGTAGGCCAGCGTGCCCGGAGCGGTCGGGGCCTGGGTGTCACCGGTGTCGCCGGCGCGGGTGACGGTGTTGCTGTTCGCCGACTGGTTGCCGGCCGCGTCCTTGGCGCGGACGTAGTACGTCACGCTCGCGGCGGCAGGCTGGGTGTCGGTCCAGGTGGTGACGTTGCCCGCGACGCTGGTGCGCAGCTGGTTGTTGGCGTAGACGTCGTAGCCCGTGACCCCGGTGTTGTCGGTGGAGGCGTTCCAGGTGAGCTTGATCTGGCCGGTGGCGGGCTCGCTGTAGGCGAGCGCGGTCGGGGCGGTCGGCGCCTGGGTGTCGCCTGTGGTCGGACCGTAGATCTCCAGCTCGGAGAGCTGACCGCCGGGCTGTACGGAGTTGAGCGATATCAGGACGCGCACGTAGCGGGTGGTGGTGGCGTCGAAGGTGATGGTCACCGCGTTGGCGCCGGCGGCGTTGAAGTCGTACGCCTTGGACGCGGTCAGGTCGGTGAAGTCCGTGCCGTTGGCGCTGCCCTGGATCTTGAGGGTCTGGGTGCGTGCGCCCCAGTTCTCGGGGAGCTTGAGGACCACGCGGTCCACGCGGACGGAGGAGCCGAGGTCGGCCTGGAGCCACTGGGGCATGGCGTTGTTGACGCTCTCCCAGTAGCTCGCCGTGTTGCCGTCGTTGGCGTTGCCCGGCACGTAGACCTGGGTGTTGCTGCTCGCGGTGAGCGTCTTGCCCAGGGCCAGGTTGCTGCCGGACTCACCGGGGGCGTGCACCTCCAGCTCGGAGAGCTGGGCGGCCTGCCAGCCGGTGTTGGCGGTGATGTCGATCCGCACGTACCGGGCCTGGTTGGCGGGGAAGCCGATGGTGACCGCGTTCCCGCTGCCCTGGCCGAAGGTGTACGTCGCCGAGCTCACCAGGGTGCTGAAGCTGGTGCCGTCGGCGCTGCCCTGGACGGACAGGGTCTGGTTGCGGCTCTCCCAGGAGGCGGGGAGCTTTAGCACCACCTGGTCGACGCGGGTGGTGGCTCCGAGGTCGGTCTGCACCCATTGCGGGAAGGTGCTGCCGGCGCTCTCCCAGTACGAGGACTGGTTGCCGTCGGTGACGTTGGCGGCGGTGTAGCCGCCGTTGGTGCTGCTCGCCGCGGCGGGCCGGCCCGCCGAGACGCTCGGTCCGCCGGCGGCCACGGCGGTCAGAGCGGGCCAGCCCACCATCAGCAGGGCTGTGCTGATCGAGGCGGCAAGTGTCCGCCATCTCCAGTTGTACCTTCTCATATGTCCTCGCCCCTCGACATGAACTTTCTGAACCATGGGAGATAGGAATTTGCATCGTGCGGTGCGAGAGTTGCAGAGCCTTGCCGAGTCGTCTACATCTCTGACCGCACTTTTATGCCGTCATCTCTTGCGCAAGCTGGGCGCAAATCACGCAAGTCATTTGCGTGCATGGTGGAAATTCCACTTACGCCCGGGACGGCCTACGTTTCTCCGCATGCGGTTCCTCCACATCGACGCCCGGCTGAGCACTCGGCGCCTCGGGCTGCCCAGGCGGGCCGTCTCCCAGATCCTGCTCACCCAGCTGGCCATCGCCGCCGGGGTCCTCACCCTGGCCACAGGTCTCTTCCTGGCCCCGCTGGGAGCGCAGCTCGACGACCAGGCCATGCGGCGCGCACTGGCCATCGCCCAGAGCGCCGCCGCCGACCCCTCGATGGCCGCCGACCTCCTCGATTCGGGCCCGTCACCGGACAGCCCGGTCCAGGGCGCGGCGGAGCGGATCCGTTCGGCCACGGGCGCCGAGTACGTGGTCGTCGTGGACCTGGACGGCATCCGCCGCTCCCACCCCAACCCCGACCGCATCGGTGAGCCGGTCTCCACCGACCCCGGCGACGCCCTGGCGGGCCGCGAGGTCATGGAGATCGACGAGGGCACCCTGGGCCGGTCCGCGCGGGGAAAGGTGCCACTGCTCGCCTCCGACGGCGAGATCGTCGGGGCCGTCTCGGTCGGCATCGCCTACGGCAGCGTCCAGGACCGGCTGCTCGGCGCCATCCCGGGCCTGCTCGCCTACGCGGGCGGCGCGCTCGCGGCGGGCGCGCTCGCCGCCTACCTGCTCTCGCGCAGGATCCAGCGGCAGACCCGCGACCTGGCCTTCTCCGATATCGCGGGCCTGCTCTCCGAACGCGAGGCCATGCTGCACTCCATCCGCGAAGGCGTGATCGCCCTCGACCGAGCCGGGCGGGTCCGGCTGGTCAACGACGAGGCGGCCCGGCTGCTCGGCCTCGCACCCGACGCCGCCGGCGCCGTCGCGGGACGCGCGCTGGACGACGTACTCGGCGCCGGACGCACCACCGACATCCTGACCGGCCGCGTGGAGGGAAGCGACCTGCTCACGGTCCAGGGCCCCAGGGTGCTGGTCGCCAACCGGATGCCCACCGAGGACGGCGGAGCAGTGGCCACCCTGCGCGACCGCACCGAGCTGGAACACCTGGGCCGCGAGCTCGACTCCACCAAGGGCCTGATCGACGCCCTGCGCGCCCAGGACCACGAGCACGCCAACCGGCTCCACACCCTCCTCGGCCTGCTGGAACTGGGCCTGCACGAGGAAGCGGTGGAGTTCGTGACGGAGGTCGTCGGCGTGCACCGCAGCACCGCCGAGCAGGTCACCGAGAAGGTCCACGACCCGCTGGTCGCCGCCCTGCTGGTGGGCAAGGCCACGGTCGCGGCGGAGCGCGGCGTCCCCCTGCGGCTGGCCGAATCCGCCCTGCTGCCCGACCGCCTCGTCGACCCGGGAGGGCTGGTCACCATCCTCGGCAACCTGATCGACAACGCGCTGGACGCGGCGGCGGGCTCACCGGGGCCCCTGGTGGAGGTCGACCTCCGGGCGGAAGGCCGCACGGCGGTCCTGCTGGTCCGCGACAGCGGCCCCGGCGTCCCCGTGGCCCGCCGCGAGGAGATCTTCACCGAGGGCTGGTCGACCAAGCAGCCCCAGGCCCACACCCACCGCGGGCGCGGCCTCGGTCTCGCACTGGTGCGGCGCCTGGCGGAGCGGCAGGGCGGCACGGCCCGGGCCGGCGGGGCAGCGGACGGAGGGGCGGAATTCTCCGTCGTACTCCCGGAGGCCCTGCGATGAACACGTTCGACGCGAAGGTGTTTGACGTATTGGTCGTCGACGACGACATGCGTGTTGCCCGGATCAACGCGGCGTACGTGGCGAAGGTTCCCGGCTTCCGGGTGTCGGCCCAGGCCCATTCGGCGGCCGAGGCGCTGTCGGTCCTCGAGACCCACCCCGTGGACCTGATCCTGCTGGACCAGTACCTGCCCGACGAGAACGGCCTCGACCTGGTCCGGCGCCTGCGCGAACGCGGCCACCGCACCGACGTGATCATGGTGACGGCCGCCCGCGACCTGGCCACCGTCCAGGACGCGATGCGACTCGGCGCCCTCCAGTACCTGGTCAAACCCTTCACCTTCGCGGGCCTGCGCACCCGCCTGGAGGCCTACGCAGCCCTGCGCCGCACCCTGGACACGGGCGGCGAGGCCGAACAGGCGGAGGTGGATCGGATCTTCGGCACCCTCGCCGCGGTCGGCGCCGACGCCCCGAACCACCTCCCCAAGGGTCACTCCGCCGCCACCGCGGACCTGGTCCGGCGCATTCTGCTGGACGCCGGGGGCCCGCTCTCCACCCAGCAGCTCGCCGACCGCGCGGGCATCAGCCGGCAGACCGCCCAGCGCTACCTCAAGCTCCTCGACCGCACCGGCCGCGTCACCCTCGCCCTGCGCTACGGGGAGACGGGCCGCCCGGAACACCGCTACCGCTGGCGCCCGACCGCCACCGGACGGACCGCGGAGCCCCCGGCGGGCTGACCGGCCGCGACGCCCGCCGTCACACCCGGGGCACGGGGTGCTGTACGAGGCTGCGGGCGCAGTCGGCGATTGGTATCGGCGGCGGGCCGGGTCCGCCAGCCCGGCACCCGTTCGGCCTTGTCCGCGGCGTGCAGGTGCTTGCGTCCCAGGTGGGGGGCAGGGCGCGCAGGCCCGGGGTGACCCGGGCGAGGATGCGTACGGCCGTGTCGGGGAGGTTCCGGGTGGGCACCTTGGCGGCGGCGTCGCCGAGCCGGTCGCGCAGGACGGCGGCCAGCTCCTACATCCACAGGAACTCACCGGCCGCGATGAACCGCTCTCCGGCCGCCCCGGGGGCGGTCATGGCCCGGATGTGCAGGTCGGCGAGGTCACGGACGTCGACGACCTCGAACCCGATCCGGGCCGTTCCGGGCATGCCCCGAGGAGGCTCTCGACGATCTGCGCCGAGCCGCGGTGGGAGTGGTGCAGCAGCGGTCCGAACACGGCGCCGGGCAGCACCGTGGTCAGCCGCTCCCCGGCGGCCCGCAGCACGCGCAGGGCGCCGTCCCGGGCCGGTGCGCGCACCGTGATCCGTACGTCGTAGCCCTGCTCCAGCAGCCGGGTGACGCACCATCCGGCGACGTACCCCGTACCCCGGGCCACCAGCACCGCCGCAGCCAACTCACACTCCTCGCCACCCGCTTCCCCACCCGCGAAGACCTGATCGTGGCCGTGTACATGCACGAGGGTCATCGACGGCCTCCGCCACGGCGCTCCCGGTACGCCCCCTGCCTGACCGGCCCGGACGTCCGCCGTGGGGGCCTACACCGCCCCGGCCCCCGTCAGGGAGCGGACCTCCGTCTCGGCGTGCCGGCGCTCGTCCGGCTCCTCCGCCGAGGTCACGGTGCCCAGCCAGCCCGCCAGGAAGCCCAGCGGGATCGACACGATGCCGGGGTTCTGGAGCGGGAAGTACTGGAAGTCCACACCCGGGAACAGGGATTCAGGACTGCCGGAGACCACCGGGGACAGCGCCACCAGCAGTACCGCCGGAACCAGCCCCCCGTACACCGACCAGACGGCGCCCCGCGTGGTGAACCCGCGCCAGAACAGCGAGTACAGGAGCACCGGCAGATTCGCCGAAGCCGCCACCGCGAAGGCCAGCCCCACCAGGAAGGCAACGTTCAGGTCCTGCGCGAGCAGCCCCAGCGCGATCGCCACCGCTCCGATCCCGACCGCCGCCGTCCTGGCCACAGCCACCTCACTGCGCTGCCGGGCGTGGCGGCGCTTGAGCGAGGCGTACAGATCGTGCGCGACGGAGGCCGACGAGGCGAGGGTGATCCCCGCGACCACCGCGAGGATGGTCGCGAAGGCGATGGCCGCCACGAAGGCGAACAGCACCGCCCCACCGGTCGATTCGGCGCCGCCGCCCAGGAAGGCCGCCAGGAGCGGAACCGCCGTGTTCCCCGAGGCGTTGGAGGCCCTGACCTGCTCCGGCCCGAGCAGCGCCGCCGCGCCGAAGCCCAGCACGATGGTCATCAGGTAGAAGCCGCCGATCAGCCCGATCGCCCAGACCACCGACCGGCGTGCCGCCCGCGCCGTCGGCACCGTGTAGAAGCGCGACAGGATGTGCGGGAGCCCGGCCGTCCCGAGAACCAGCGCGAGCCCGAGGCTCATGAAGTCGAAGCGCGCCGTCCAGTCCCCGCCGTACTTGAGCCCGGGGCCCAGGAACCGGTCCCCGTGCCCGCTGCGCTCCGCGGCGCTGCTGAGGAGCTGGTCGAAGTCGCCGTGGAAGCGCAGCAGGACCAGCACCGTCAGGGTGATCGCCCCGCCCATCAGCAGTACGGCCTTGACGATCTGGATCCAGGTGGTGGCGCGCATGCCGCCGAAGGACACGTAGACCACCATGAGCGCGCCGACCCCGATCACGGTCAGCGTCCGGGCGGTCCGGCCCGAATCGGCGAGCAGCAGGCCCACCAGGCTGCCCGCTCCGACCATCTGCGCGACGAGGTACAGCACGGAGACGACCACCGAGGAGGTCCCGGCGGCGATCCGCACCGGCCGCTCGCTCATCCGCGCGACGACCACGTCGGCGAGCGTGAACCGGCCGCAGTTGCGGACGAGTTCGGCGACGAGGAACAGCACGACCAGCCAGGCGACGAGGAAGCCCACCGAGTACAGCAGGCCGTCGTAGCCGAAGAGGGCGATCAGACCGGAGATGCCGAGGAAGGAAGCGGCGGACATGTAGTCGCCGGCGATGGCGAATCCGTTCTCCAGGGGGGAGAAGAGCCGCCCGCCCGCGTAGAACTCCTCGGCGGAACCGTGCCGGTTGCGGCTCACCCACGTCGTGATGCCCAGGGTGACCGCGATGAAGACGCTGAACAGGAGCAGCGCCAGGGTCTGGTGCTCGGTCGTCACCGGCCCGCCCCCCGCGCGCGGTTGCGCTCCCCGGCGTCCGACCGGCGGACCTGTTCCTGTTCGAAGACCGTCCAGCGCAGGTCCAGGGCCGCGCGGTCGCGCCGCAGCCGCGCGTGCCGGGCGTAGGCCCAGGTGAGCAGGAAGGTACTGAGGAACTGGCCGAGGCCTGCCAGCAGGGCCACGTTGACGGACCCGACCACCGGACGGGCCATCATGCCGGGCGCCGCGGTGGCCGCGATCACGTAGGCGACGTACCAGAGGAAGAAGCCGGCGGTCGCGGGGACGACGAACCTTCGGTAGCGGCTGCGCACCTCCTGGAAGGCGGCGCTGCGCTGCACTTCGAGGTAGATGTCGGACGCGGCGTGCGCGTTCGGGCCACTGGAGGCGGAGCTCGGCGGTGACGTTTCGGCACCCTCGCCGGCCGGCCCGACCGGGCCTTCACCCACGCCTGCACCCGCGCCCTCCCCCCAGCCGACGGCCAGCGCGTCGTACCAGGGGTCGTCCAGCCGGATCGTTCCGGCATCACGACCTTCGTGCTTGTCCACCGAACTCTCCTTGTCCGCCGCCGCAGTGGCCGCGTGCCCACAAGGATGTGCGGGAGGGGCGCTTTCCGGACTGGTGTCCCGGTGCTCTTCACTCCATCAGGTGATGGAGTGAAGAGCACCGGTGTGCCAGTGCGCCGGAAGTGCCTCGGGAGAAGTACCCGTGGCCCCCGTTCTGGTCAGGCGTCGATCCGCGAGCGGTCGAGGGTGGCGGCGGAGCTGGTGATGAACTCCTTGCGCGGGGCCACCTCGTTGCCCATGAGCAGGTCGAAGACCGACTCGGCCGAGTCCAGGTCGCCGATGTTGATCCGGCGCAGGGTGCGGAACCGGGGATCCATGGTGGTCTCCGCCAACTGGTCAGCGTCCATCTCGCCGAGACCCTTGTAGCGCTGGATCGAATCCTTGTAGCGGATGTTCTTGCGCTGGTACTCGAGCAGGGTCTGGCGCAGCTCGCTGTCCGAATACGTGTAGACGTACTTGTCCTGGCCCTTCTTCGGCTGGACGAGCTCGATCCGGTGCAGCGGCGGCACGGCGGCGAAGACCCGGCCGGCCTCGACCATCGGGCGCATGTAGCGCTGGAAGAGCGTCAGCAGCAGGCAGCGGATGTGCGCGCCGTCCACGTCGGCGTCGACGAGCAGGACGATCTTGCCGTAGCGGGCGGCGTCGATGTCGAAGGTCCGGCCCGACCCGGCTCCTATGACCTGGATGATCGCCCCGCACTCGGCGTTCTTGAGCATGTCCGAGACCGAGGACTTCTGGACGTTGAGGATCTTGCCGCGGATGGGCAGCAGCGCCTGGAACTCGGAGTTCCGCGCGAGCTTTGCCGTACCGAGCGCCGAGTCGCCCTCGACGATGAAGAGCTCGCTGCGCTCCACGTCGTCGCTGCGGCAGTCGGCCAGCTTCGCGGGGAGCGAGGAGGACTCCAGCGCGGTCTTGCGGCGCTGCGCCTCCTTGTGCTGGCGGGCCGCGATCCGGGTCCGGGCAGCCGCGACGATCTTCTCCATCACGGAGCGTGCCTGCTGCTTGTCGTCCCGCTTGGTGGAGGTCAGGAAGGCCTTGAGCTCCTTGGCGACGACCGCCGAGACGATCCGGGTGGCGGCCGAGGTGCCGAGCACCTCCTTGGTCTGGCCCTCGAACTGCGGCTCGGCGAGACGGACGGTGACGACCGCCGTCATGCCCTCCATCGCGTCGTCCTTGACCACGTCGTCCTCGGCCACGCGCAGCAGCTTCGCGGAGCGCAGCACCTCGTTCACGGTCTTGGTGACCGAGCGCTCGAAGCCGGAGATGTGGGTGCCGCCCTTGGGGGTGGCGATGATGTTCACGAACGACTTCACGTTCGTCTCGTAGCCCGTGCCCCAGCGCAGGGCGATGTCCACGCCGAGCTCGCGGGTGACCTCGGTGGGGGTCATGTGGCCGCGGTCGTCGAGGACCGGGACGGTCTCCTTGAAGGTGCCGGTGCCGGTCAGGCGCAGGACGTCGCAGGCGGCCTTGTCCTGCGCGAGGTACTCGCAGAACTCGCTGATGCCCCCGTCGAAGCGGAAGGTCTCCTCGCTCTTGCCGGCCCCTTCCAGGGCGCGCTCGTCGCGGACGACGATGGTCAGGCCGGGGACGAGGAAGGCGGTCTGGCGGGCGCGCTGGTAGAGCGTGTCCAGGGTGAGCTTGGCGTCCTTGAGGAAGATCTGCCGGTCGGCCCAGTACCGGACGCGGGTGCCGGTCCTGCCCTTGGTGACCCGCTTGCCCTTGCGCAGGCCGTTGGCGGGGTCGAAGGGGCTGTCCGGACCCTGCTCGGTGAACATCCCGGGGACGCCCCGGCGGAAGCTGATGGCGTGCGTGGCGCCGTTCCGGTCGACCTCGACGTCGAGGCGGGCGGAGAGGGCGTTGACCACGGAGGCACCGACGCCGTGCAGGCCGCCGGAGGCCGCGTACGACCCGCCGCCGAACTTGCCGCCGGCGTGCAGCTTGGTCATGACGACCTCGACCCCGGAGAGGCCGGTCTTGGGCTCGACGTCCACGGGGATGCCGCGGCCGTTGTCCCGGACCTCGACGGAGGAGTCCTCATGGAGGATCACCTCGATGTGGTCGCAGTACCCGCCCAGGGCCTCGTCGACGGAATTGTCGATGATCTCCCAGAGGCAGTGCATGAGGCCCCGGCTGTCGGTGGACCCGATATACATGCCGGGGCGCTTGCGGACGGCCTCGAGGCCTTCGAGGACGAGCAGGTGCCGCGCGGTGTAGTTGGAACCGTCCCGGTCTGCTCCGGGCAGCAGTGCGCTGGAAGGCACGGACGTGTCGGCGGTCACGCAGTTCGCTCCTCGCTGAATTTCTTTTCTGGCCCGGTCGGGCGCAGTGGTGGCTCGGCTGCCGCTGGAAGGGTACCGAGGCCTGGTAGAGCCGATGTAACGCCACCCCACGCCCTCCACCAGCCTAGTGCAGATCCGTACGCGCGTTCGATCCCCCGTGGGAGTGAAGCAAACATCACGTTCCCTTCCACGCATGAACCATTTAGTGTTCGGGCACGTCCTCATGAACAACCGGCACCCAGCCGGAGAGGGCAGAACTGCGACAAGCGAACGACCTGACAACGCGAAACCGTAAAGCGACGCAATACGGCTCCTTCGCCGCCAACCGGCAACAGCCGGCCAGCTTCGGAAGGAAGTTTCGAGGAAAAGCCGAGAGCGGGAACGTTTTCGGCCTGGTTGGATGTTGACCCTGGTACGACAGCTCGTCGAGCTAGAGAAGAGGCGACGTGACTACTGTTCTGACACCCGCGACCCCGCTGACGGCCGCTGACCGATGCGACCGTTGCGGCGCCCAGGCATATCTGCGCGTCGTCCTGCTGAGCGGCGGTGAACTGCTCTTCTGCGCCCACCACGGACGCAAGTTCGAGCCGGAACTCAAGAAGATCGCCGCGGAAATACAGGATGAGACCGAGCGGCTCACGTCCGCTCCGGCGGCGAGTGCCGCCGAACCCGAGGACCGCTGACACAAGGCCTGCACCTCGCATCCGACGAGCCAGGACCGGCCAGGCCGGTCGACGGGCGGTACCTCTGCGACCCAGAGGTACCGCCCGTCCTCATGTCCGGAGCCGCCCGTCCACGGGGCCCGGGGCCCTGCGGCTCCGGGCCCCGTGCGTCGAGGTCCGCCGGGGCGCGGCCGTCCGGCGCGTCCGTCCGGTCCGCGCGGGCCGTCAGCGCCGCGCGGGCCGTCAGCGCCGCGCGGGCCGTCAGCGCCGCGGTGCGGGCCGGTCCGCCGCCAGATGCCCCCGTGCGGGCCCCTGAGCGGGCCGTACGCCCGCCCCCAGCACTCCGCGGACATCAGGGCGGGCCTGCTTGCCCCGGGCCGCCTGTGGGCCGCCGGTGAGGCCCGCGACGAAGTCGATCAGCGGTGCGATCCGGGTGTAGACCCCCGGGCTGTCGGCGCGCCCGCAGCCACGCCCCCAGGACACCAGCCCGATGAGCCGGCCCTGGGCCACCAGTGGGCCCCCGCTGTCGCCCTGGCAGGCGTCCTTGCCGCCCTCGCGGTCCCCCGCGCACACCATGGAGTCGGCCCGGTACTGGCCGTCGGCGTCCCCCGGGTACGCCCGGCCGCACACCTCGTCCGCCAGCACCGTCACCCTGGCCGCCCGCAGCGCGTAGGCGTAGTCCCCGAAGCCGCTCGTGTCCCCCCAGCCGTACACGGCGGCCTCGGTCCCCGCCGCGTACGCCGGATGCCCGAGGTCGGCCATCGGCAGCACGTTCTGCGCGGCGACGGCTTCGTCCAGCTCCAGCACGGCCAGGTCACCGGCATTGCTGATCGGGTCGTAGCCCGGGTTGACCCGGGCGGAACGCACCGCGATCTCCCGGCCCTCGCTCGCGCGCAGCTCCGTACGCCCGGTGATCACCCGGAAGTCGCGGACCGCGTCGACCGGGCCTCCCAGGACCGCGCGACCCAGGCAGTGGGCCGCGGTCACCACCTTGGTCGGGGAGACCAGGACGCCCCCGCAGAACTGACCGCCGCGCGTACCCCCGAACCGGTCACGGCTCGCGAGCGCCACCACCCAGGGGGCATCTGCCACCTTCACCGGCTTGCCGCCGATCACCACGCTGTCCGCGGCTGCTCGCGGCGCCTGGCTCAGCGGCGCCGCCGCCGCTCCCGCCACCAGGGTCAGCGCGCCCGCCAGAACACGGGCAAAGGGACGACGCATGAGGCCTCCTGACTCCGAGTGTGCATGACTCCACCCAGAGTGGGACGCCCGGTGGCCGTGCGCACCCGCGCGGCCACCGTCGGCGACCTGCGGCGAACGCCCCGCCGGTCGGTCCAGCCCGGTCCGGATCAGTCCAGGTAGTCGCGCAGGACCTGGGACCTGGAGGGGTGACGGAGCTTCGACATGGTCTTCGACTCGATCTGGCGGATGCGCTCACGGGTGACCCCGTAGACCTTGCCGATCTCGTCGAGCGTCTTGGGCTGGCCGTCCGTGAGGCCGAAGCGCATCGAGACCACGCCGGCCTCGCGCTCGCTGAGGGTGTCGAGTACCGAGTGCAGCTGCTCCTGCAGGAGCGTGAAGCTCACGGCGTCGGCCGGGACCACGGCTTCGGAGTCCTCGATGAGGTCGCCGAACTCGCTGTCTCCGTCCTCGCCCAGCGGGGTGTGCAGGGAGATCGGCTCGCGGCCGTACTTCTGGACCTCGATGACCTTCTCGGGGGTCATGTCGAGTTCCTTGGCCAGCTCCTCCGGGGTGGGCTCGCGGCCCAGGTCCTGGAGCATCTGGCGCTGGACGCGGGCCAGCTTGTTGATGACCTCGACCATGTGCACCGGGATGCGGATGGTGCGGGCCTGGTCGGCCATGGCGCGCGTGATCGCCTGCCGGATCCACCAGGTGGCGTACGTGGAGAACTTGTAGCCCTTGGTGTAGTCGAACTTCTCCACGGCGCGGATCAGGCCCAGGTTGCCCTCCTGGATCAGGTCCAGGAAGAGCATGCCGCGGCCGGTGTAGCGCTTGGCGAGGGAGACCACGAGGCGGAGGTTGGCCTCCAGCAGGTGGTTCTTCGCCCGTCGGCCGTCCTCGGCGATGATCTCCAGCTCGCGCTTGAGCTTGGGTGCCAGCTTGTCGGAGTTGGCGAGCTTGTCCTCGCCGAAGAGTCCGGCCTCGATGCGCTTGGCGAGCTCGACCTCCTGCTCGGCGTTGAGGAGGGGGACCTTGCCGATCTGCTTGAGGTAGTCCTTGACGGGGTCGGCGGTGGCGCCGGCCACGGCGACCTGCTGGGCCGGGGCGTCATCCTCGTCGTCCGAGATGACGAAGCCCTTGCTCTCGGCGCCTTCCTCCTCGTCCTCGGACTCGGCCTTGGCCGCGCCGGGACCGTCTTCCGCGGTTTCCTCGTCGCCGGCGTCGTCGGCGTCCTTCTTGGCGGATGTCTTCTTCGCCGCCGTCTTCTTCGCCGCGGTCTTCTTGGCGGGCGCCGCCTTCTTCGCAGCCGTCTTCTTCGCAGCCGTCTTCTTGGCCGCGGGTTCGGTCGCGGTCCCCTCCGCGAGGGCCCCCACGGTCTCCGGGTCGGCCGCCTCGGCCTCCGGGACCGGCGCCGCGGGCACGGCCACCGGCTTCGCCACTGCCTTCTTGGCGACGGGTTCGGTGGCAGTCCGCTTGACGGGGCTCTTCGCTGCGACGCTCTTGCGGGTGGTGCGCTTGGGCGACTCCGCGGCACTGACCATCAGCGTCACACCCTCTTCCTCGAGGATCTGGTTGAGGCTGCGCAGAACATTCTTCCACTGGGTCGCAGGAATCTGGTCAGCCTCGAAGGCCCGACGCACGTCATCGCCGGCGATCTGCCCCTCGGCCTTGCCCCGCTCGATGAGCGCCATCACAGACTCGGAATCGGCGATCTCCGGCGGGAGCGTACGGGATGTGCTGGCCGACACGAACAACCTCTCGGAACGATGGAAACGGCTTCCGACCCCGGGCCTGGTGGTGCTGGACCGGAGCCGACGACCACCGACTGGGGATGGGCCGGCGGCGCGGGCAGGGGCCGGGGAGCTGTACAGCATCCCAAGGGCTGCTGTCTTCCCTCCGTCGGCCATCACCTCTTAGGTCATCGCGTGACCTCGCGGAGCGTTACGCCCAATCTTCGTGGCCCGAGTCACACCCCGTTTGGTGCCATGCCGGTCATACCGTCATTTGCGTGCGTCCGGTGTGTCCGAACACGCCCCGTTTCGCGGACGGGACGGAGGCCCTGAGCCGGTGCCCCGGAGGCCGGGAGCCGGTGCCGAGGCCGGATCCTGGGCCGGAACTGGGCCGGACGGGGCCGGGCCGAGGCACTCGGGGCCCGGACGAGGGCTCGGTGCCCGGACGCGGGACCGGAGGAGGGGCCTGGCTCCGATGCCGCCGGGCCCCTCCTCCGGACTCCGCACTCCGCACTCCGTCCGGACGCCGTTCGGGACCCGGCAGCTGGTCGGCGCACCCCCACACACCGGCGGGAGGACCCGTCAGTGCTCGCGCGGGGCGGGGACCACGCGCTCGACTTCCGGATGCACCGTCAGAAGCTGGCGCATGGCGTTCTCCGCGCCGATCGCGTCGCCGGCGGCGAGAGCCTCGACCATGCGCGCGTGGTGCGCGACGCAGGTCTCGCTGGGGCGGTCGCAGGAAGTGACGGGGCTGCCGGACACCTGCAGGGCGGCGGAGACGATGCCGGAGAGGTGCTCCAGCATGCGGTTGGCCGCCACCTGGATGAGCAGCGCGTGGAACTCGTTGTCCGCGCGCGCGAAGGTGATCGCATCACCCTGTCCGAGTGCGTGTCCCATGATCTCGACCATGTCGGCGAGACGCTGCTGGATCTCGGGCCGGCCGTGACCGGCGGCGAGGCGGGCGGCGAGCGGTTCGATGGTCCAGCGGAGCTCACCCAGCTCGCGGCGCTGGTCGTCGCGCTGCGGGCCGAAGGCGCGCCACTCGATGATGTCGGGGTCGAGCAGGTTCCAGTCGGCGACCGGGCGGACCCGGGTGCCGACGTTCGGGCGGGCGCTGACGAGGCCCTTGGCCTCCAGGACCCGCAGCGATTCGCGGACGACCGTGCGGGAGACCTCGAAACGCTGGCCGATCTCCTCGGGGACCAGCGGGCGGTCCGCGCCGAGGTCGCCGGAGACGATCATCTGGCCGAGCTGCTGGACGAGTTGGCCGTGCAGCCCGCGGCCGCGGCTGCCCGCGGCCCGGCGGCCGACGCGGCTCAACTCGACATCGGATCCGTCCCAGTGGGGTACTCCCACCCGCTCGGTCCCGGGGGCCTCGGGGTAGGGGTAGCGGTCGAGTTCGCCCGAGCCGGCGAGGCCGGAGTCGGCATGGCGGGCGGCGGTCATCATGGTGTGCGCAAGGGTACTCACGAATCCTTTGTCGGCCGTGCCTCCATGTCCCTTGAGGTCTTTGGTGAAAAGCACACGAAAGGGTGATCGGTGCTACCTACGCAATTGACGACTTATCGTAAAGAACGGGGCCTTTTGTGGGGAGTTGCGATCCGCCGGGTCCGATGTGGACGGCAACGGTCTCGTTGGGGTTCCGTCCTGCATCGGAACGATCACCAACGATCCCTCACAAACGGACCCTGCCGCGCAGTCCTGTGAACCCATAGGCGCACAACAGGACCATCAGCGACAACACCAACGCGGTGCCGACCGGTTGGGCCATCACCCGCAGCGCGCCGAGGACCAGCCGGTCGGCCTCCGGCGGCCACTGCGCCCAGGCCAGACCGCGCAGCCGTTCCGCGAGGCCGGTCACGGGGTACGCGGACGGACCGTCCAGCGCCTTGCGCACCAGCGGTACGACCATCACCGGTACGGCGAGCACCGCGGCCAGGCCGGCGGCGGCGGACCGGAAGACCCCGGAGGCCAGGACCCCGGACCAGGCGCAGCCGATCAGCAGCCCCGCCCAACTCGCCGCCGGGGAGATCCATTCCGCGGGCGTACGGAGCGGGCCGCTGCCGAAGACCAGCGTCAGGGCGGTCGCGTCGGCCGTCACGGCGAGGGCACCGAACAGGAGCGCGAGGGCGGCGCTGACACCGAGCTTCGCGGCGAGCAGACCGAGCCGGCGCGGGACGGTGCCCCGGTCGGCGGCGAGCGCCGGGTAGCGGTACTCCTCGCCGAAGGCCAGGGCGCCGAGCAGTCCGGCGCCGAGAGCCGCGGGCGGCAGCGGGAGCAGCTCCGGCCAGGCCGCGAGCAAACGGTTCTGCGCAGTGTGGCCGGCCCGGGCGAGCACCAGCGCCGTGACGACGGAGACGGCGACCACGAAGACGGCGGTGAGGACGGGGGTGGAGGTGCCGAAGACCCGCCGCAGCTCGTAGCGCAGGGGCCGCAGCGGGCCGCCGAGCCGGCGCGCGACGGAGGCGGGCCGCCCCGAACCGGCGTGCCGGGGACGGCCTTCACCGCCCTCTCCGGGTGCGGCTGACGCCCCCTCGGCACCGGCGCTCCCGGGCCCGGATTCCGCGCGTGCGCGCGGCAGGGAAGGCGGCGCTCCCGCGTCCCCGGTCTCGTCCGCGAGCTGGTGGACGAGCACGCCGTGCCGGAAGGCCGCTTCGCCGACCTCGGCACAGTTGCTGCCGTAGACGGACAGGCGGCTGCCGCTCTCCTCGACGATCTCCACCGGCCGCTGGGCCGCCCGGGCCTCGCGGCCCAGTACGTCGGCCAGCCGGGCGGCGTGCGGGGTGCGCA
The DNA here is from genome assembly GCF_036014235.1 of Streptomyces sp. NBC_00435. GTDB lineage: Bacteria > Actinomycetota > Actinomycetes > Streptomycetales > Streptomycetaceae > Streptomyces. Next base: position 6,099,141 of record NZ_CP107924.1, on the reverse strand, counting down.
CGGCCACCCGCGGTCGCAGCCGGGTCCGGGCGAACTCGGCGGCATCCTGGTCGGCGACGAGCCGGCCGGCCTCGATGCTGACGACCCGGTCCGCGCTGCGGGCGGCCTCCTTCGCGTCGTCGGTGGTGAAGAGCACCGCACCGCCGAGGGATGCGTGGCCGCGCAGCAGGCCGTGCAGCCAGCTCCGTTCGCGGGGCGAGAGTCCGGAGCCGGGCTCGTCGAGGAGCAGGGTGCAGGGGTCGGAGAGCAGCGCGGCGGCCAGCGCGACCCTGCGCTCCATGCCGAGCGAGAGCGACCCGAGCCGCTGGTCACGCAGCCCGGCGACGCCGACGACCTCCAGCATGGTGTCGGCCCGGGAGGCCGGCACGCCGGCGGCGGCGCAGAGCATCCGCAGCTGGCTCCGCACCGTGCGCGACGGGTTCCCGGGAAGGTCCCCGAGGAGCACGCCGACCTCGCGGCCCGGATGCGGGATCCGGTGCAGGGGGCGCCCGCGGAAGTAGGTGACCCCGCGGCCGGGTTCGAGTTCGAGCATGAGGCGCAGCGCGGTGGTCTTGCCCGATCCGGGCGCGCCGAGCAGGGCGGTCACGCTCCCGGGGCGGGCCTCGAAGGTGAGGTCGTCCACAAGGGGCGGAAGTTCTCGACGGGGGGTGCTGGTGAGTCCGATGGCCTGGAGCATCGCTTCTCTCGAGGGGGGTGAAACCGCTCTGCGGCAGTGTGAATACCGCTAACAAGATAACGCGATATGTCCGATTTTCGGCGCATCTCGTGCCGAGTCGCGACCGTGTCGGCGCCATGCTGGGCGACCACCGGTGCGGCGACCACCGCGGCGGCCGGGGCGCAGGTGGGTCAGACTTCCGGGCGCAGCATCGGCGGATTGAGCAGGGTGGCCCCGCCCGCCCGGAACAGCTGGGCGGGACGACCGCCCTGACGGGTCGTCGTTCCCCCGGACGGCACCAGGAACCCGGGGGTACCGGTGACCTTGCGGTGGAAGTTGCGCGGATCGAGGGCGACGCCCCAGACCGCCTCGTAGACCCGGCGCAGCTCGCCGACGGTGAACTCGGGCGGGCAGAAGGCGGTGGCCAGGGAGGAGTACTCGATCTTCGATCGGGCCCGCTCGACCCCGTCGGCAAGGATCCGCTCGTGGTCGAAGGCGAGACCGGAGCCGGTCTGGCCGTCCATGGACAGGAGCTCGTCGACGGGGGCCCAGCGCGCGCTGTTGGCGTCGCCGCCGGCCCGGGGAGCGGGGAGATCCGGAGCCAGCACCAGATGCGCCACGCTGACCACGCGCATACGCGGATCCCGCTTCGGATCGCCGTAGGTCGCCAGCTGTTCGAGATGCGCCCCGTTGCCCACGTCCGGAGCGGCCGGGTCGTGGGCGCTGAGGCCGGTCTCCTCGGACAGCTCACGGGCCGCGGCCGCCGACAGGTCCTCGTCTCCGCGCACGAATCCGCCGGGCAAGGCCCAGCGTCCCTGGAACGGCTGCTCACCCCGTCGGATGACCAGCGCGCAGAGCGCGTGGCGGCGCACGGTGAGCACGACCAGGTCGACGGTGACGGCGAAGGGCGGGAAGGCCGACGGGTCGTAGGGCGACATGCCGCGATCATAGTCGTCTGCCTGACGATAAACAGAGCTTTGGAGATCCCCGGACCACGGAACCGGAAGCCGGGGCCTCCTGCCCCGGGCCGGGCCCCGAGTCCCGGGCCACGGTGCCGGTCACCTCCCTGGCCGGTGCCAGTACCGCGACCGGAAAGGTTCACCCGGTCACGGAGCCCGGCACCGCACCTCACCGCGTTGCCGGACCACGCAAGCACGTTCCGTACGAGCCGCGGCCTCCGCCTTGCGATGCACCGCAGCGCACCGGACAGCGCGCCCCGGCAACCCTTCCCGGCCACAGCACTACCCACCCAGTTGCAGCGCATCGGCGGCCTCCTCCACCATGCCCAGGCCGAGCCTGCTGATCCGGACGGCGAAGGGCTCCCCCGAGACCCGCAGCCCCGAGAGGCGGAGCCCGCCGAGCGGGGCGCCGGGGAGCGGGACGAGGGAGACGGTGCCGGCGGGGGCGTCCGGCCGGATCCCGGCCAGGGCGGTCAGTACGTGGATCCCCGCGGCCGCCGCGACCGCCGCCGGACGGCAGGCCGCCGGATGCGGAAGCGGAGCGCTGCCCGCGGTGCGCTGCTCGGCGGCATACATCTCCGGCAGCCGGTACCCGAAGCCCTCCGCCGCGTCCAGCAGGCCCCGGAGCAGTCCGGTGGCCTCCTTCTCGAAGCCCGCCTGGGCCAGACCGGCCACCGCGACCGCGCTCTCGTAGGGCCGCACCGCGCCCGAGCGGTAGCCGAACGGGTTGTGCCCCGGCTCTCGCACCGCCATGCTCCGCAGCCCCCACCCGGAGTCCATGGCGGGGGCTCCGAGCAGCCGTGCCAGCTGTTCGGCACGGACCTCGTCAAGCAGCCCCCGCGCGAGCCGGCCGCCTCCGAGCAGCCCGGTGTCAAGCAGGTGGGCGGCGGCCCCGGTCAGCCGGGGCAGCGGCCGCCCGTCGGGATGCAGGGCCGCCGCGGGGCGGCCGCCGTCCGGGCCGTCGACCCAGAACCGGGCTGCGAACCGCTCCCGCAGGACGGCCGCCCGCTCCCGCCACTCCGCGGCTCCGGGCCGCCCGCACCCGTCGAGCAGGTCGGCCCCGAGCAGCGCGGCCCGATGGGCATGGGCCTGGGTTTCACAGCGCCGCGGCCCCGGGTCGGGATCGGCCAGGAAGCCGTCCTCCCCGAAGGCGCCCCGCATCCACTCCAGGCACCGCTCGGCGGCGGGGAGCAGCCGGGCCACCTCCTCCTCGGGCAGCCCCCAGCGCCGGGCTTCGGCGAGCACCACGGGGAAGGCGAGCGTCGCCTCGGTCCCGGTGCAGCCCGGCGGCAACTGCGGCCCCGCCCCGCGCAACGGTCCCGGGATCTTCCCCGCGTCGCCGCCCCGGCCGCCGGTCTGGGACCGGGCCAAGATGCGCAGGGTGGCGCCGGCCAGTCCGGTGCCGAGCGGGAGCGCCATGCGGGCGGCCCACAGGGATTCCGCCGGAGCCAGTCCCAGCCGCCAGGGGACTCCGGCCGCCGCATAGCTGTCGGCCGGGTCCTTCGGGTCCCTGAGCAGGAGCGCGCCCAGGTCCTGGACGCTGGTGCGGAACCACGCCTCGGCCCTCGGGTCGTCGCCCTCGGCGCGGGCCTCCTCGGACAGCGGATTCGCCACCTGCCCTGCGGGGGCCCGCGCCCCGCGGTCCCGGGTGGTCCGCAGCTCGATGGTGCGGGACTCGCCGGGGCGCAGCACGAGCTGCCAGCGCAGCAGTCCCGCCGAGGCCAGCGCGTCGTCGGGAGGCGGTTCGACCGCGGTGACGGCCTGCTCCTCTCCGCTGGTCCAGCGCAGTCCGGCGGCGTGCACCCCCGCGGGCAGTTCCGGACCGGCCCGGCCGGCGGCCACGTCGGCCAGCTCCGCCAGATCGGTGCCGAGCGAGACCTCCACGGGGATCCGCAGCGGACGGGTGGTGAAGCTGCGCAGGGTGATCCGCTCGGTGCCGTCGGCGTGCCGGATCCGCTCGACTCCGACGTCGGGGTCGGGGCCGGCCTCGGCTCCGGTCCGCACGGTCGCGGTGAAGGAGGCCCGGTCCGCGCCGAGGCCACGCCCCTGGACCGCGACGGGGTCCCGGCCGCCGACGCGCAGTACGCAGCGGGACAGCAGCCTGCGCCCGGAACGGTAGATCCCGTCGATCCCCCGTCCGGTGAGCTGGCCGTGCTCGGGCGAGATGACCATGCACGGTGCCGCGAGGCAGATGACCGCGCCGTGCACGGGTGGCAGGTCGGGCCTGCGGGAGGGGGCTACGCGGGCGGGGGGTACGGGGTGGGACATCGGTCGCCTTGTCTGCGCTCCGGGCGGATCGGCTGGGCGGCGGCGCGGCCGGGCCCCCACCACCCCCCAGGGCAACGCCCCCACCCCCGCCCGGGTCACGGGCCCCGGTGGGGACTGGGCCGGCCGGGGCACCGGCTGCCGTGGCGGCCTCCGCCGGCCCAGCACGGCACACACCGCGCCCCGCAACCACGGCCGGACCCGGCCCCGGTCCTCGGCCAGGCCCCGCCCCCGGCTCACTGCTCGCTCCCCGTGGTGCTGCCGGACTGCCCGCGGTTGGCGCGGATCCGGCGGCCGGGTGGCCCGGTGGTGCCACGGCGCGGTCCGGCCGACGGGCGTCCACGGCGCGGTTCCCGGCGCCGCCGCTCCATCCGCAAGCACTCCCGCAGCCCTTCCGGGTCGATCCCCTCGTTGCAGGCGTGGTGGAGCAGCTGGGCGAAGCGGTACCCCTCGTCGGCCCGTAGCGCCAGCCCCAGGGCGATGCGCGCGGTCGGCTCGTCACCCGTCGACCAGGAGACCCAGCCCGCCAGGGTGAGCGGGGCCGCCGCGTGCTCCCCGTAGGCCCCGACGCAGCGGCGGGCCAGGGCCCGCCACAGCCGCAGGGCGGGGGCCGCTTCCTCGCCCTCCATCCACTCGGCGGCGATGTCGCGGATCTCGCGGTCCTGGAGCCCGAGGATCAGCGAGGCGGCCTCGTCGTGGCCGAGCAGCGCGTCGTCCCGGTCGTCGGCGTCCGGTCCGCCTTCGGCCGGCGAGCCCAGGGCCATGCGCTGCATCAGGGCGCGTGCGAGCAGGACGGTCTCCGCGCCGACCTCCTCCCGGGTGGCCCCGTCGAGGATCTTCGGCACCAGCGCGGCGGCCGCCCCGTCCAGGGCCCGCTCCATCTCCCCGGCCTCCGGTCCGCGCAGCGGAGCCAGCCTGCGCTCGATGTCCCGGAGGGAGCCCCGTACCTGGAGTCCGGCGAAGGTGGCCGCGGCTGCCATCACCGAGGTGCCCGGCACGGTCAGGGCGCTGCCCTCCGGCGGGCAGCAGCGCCGGTCCGGGCAGCAGTAGGACCAGTACCGGCCGGCGGAGAGGCACAGGGCCTCCAGCACGGGGACGTCCAGGGCCCCGCAGGCCAGCCGGATCCGCTGGGCGAGCGGGCGCAGCCCCGTCATCACCCGTTGCGCGCTCTCGCCCCGGCCCGGGTCCTGGCAGAGGAAGGCGATGACGCCGTCGGGCTTGGTGCCGCGCCGCTCGCTGCCGAGGATCAGGCAGTCGGCGGCCTGCCGGGCGGTGTCCTCCCACTCCTCGGGGTTGGGTGGGATGCCGACCCTGAGGCGGCCGCCGAAGCGGCCGCCCTCCCCGTGGACGGCGACCATGACGAGGGAGTCGGTCGGGTGGAACCCGAGCATGTAGGGCAGCGCGTCGGCCAGTTCGGCCGGGCCGCGCAGAGTGATGCGGGAAGGGTCGGTGACTCCGGACGGGCCGGTGGACGGCTGGCCGGACGGGGTGCGTGCTTCGTGGTTGTTCGTCATGCCCCGAAGGTCCCGTGCGCGACCGGATCCCGAAACCCCTGTGGATAACTCCCGGACCCGCCCCGGCACCCCGGACCGGATGTCGAACAAATGCCCCCTTCGCCATCCACAGGTCCCGAGCGGCATTCGCCCGATGTCCGAGCCATCGGGTTGCATGGGGGCATGAACCCAGACCTGAGGTCCTCGGCCGACTCCGTACTAGCCCGTCTCGTGGGCGATCCCACGGGCACCGCACGGCTGCGCGAGGACCAGTGGCGGGCGATCGAGGCGCTGGTCGCGGACAAGCGACGGGCACTGGTCGTGCAGCGCACGGGCTGGGGCAAGTCCGCGGTGTACTTCGTCGCGACCTCCCTGCTGCGCGCGAGCGGCGCGGGTCCCACCGTGATCGTGTCGCCGCTGCTCGCGCTCATGCGCAACCAGGTCGAGGCCGCCGCCCGCGCCGGGATCCATGCCCGCACCATCAATTCGGCCAACCCCGAGGAATGGGAGTCGATCCAGGCCGAGATCGCGGCGGGCGAGATCGACGTGCTGCTGGTGAGCCCGGAGCGGCTCAACAATCCCGATTTCCGTGACCAGGTGCTTCCCAAGCTCTCCGCCGCGACCGGTCTGCTCGTCGTGGACGAGGCCCACTGCATCTCGGACTGGGGGCACGATTTCCGCCCCGACTACCGCCGTCTGCGCACCATGCTGGCCGATCTCCCGCCCGGCGTCCCCGTCCTGGCCACGACCGCGACCGCCAACGCCCGGGTGACCGCCGACGTGGCCGAGCAGCTGGGCACCGGTGCCGGTACGGACGCCCTCGTCCTGCGCGGGCCCCTGGACCGGGAGAGCCTGAGTCTGGCCGTGCTGACGCTCCCCGACGCCGCCCACCGGCTGGCCTGGCTCGCCGACCACCTCGGCGAGCTCCCCGGCTCCGGGATCATCTACACGCTCACCGTGGCGGCCGCCGAGGAGGTCACCGCGTACCTGCGCCACCGCGGACACACCGTTTCCTCGTACACCGGCAAGACGGAGAACGCCGACCGCGAACAGGCCGAGAACGATCTTCAGGCCAACCGCGTGAAGGCCCTGGTGGCCACCTCGGCCCTCGGCATGGGCTTCGACAAGCCCGACCTCGGTTTCGTCGTGCACCTCGGCTCGCCCTCCTCCCCCATCGCCTACTACCAGCAGGTCGGCCGCGCCGGCCGCGGTGTGGAGCACGCCGAGGTGCTGCTGCTGCCGGGCCGCGAGGACGAGGCGATCTGGCAGTACTTCGCCTCCGTCGCCTTCCCGCCGGAGCAGCAGGTGCGCCGCACCCTGGAAGTGCTGGCCGACGCCGGCCGGCCGCTGTCCCTGCCCGCTCTGGAACCACTGGTCGATCTGCGTCGCACCCGGCTGGAGACCATGCTCAAGGTCCTCGACGTGGACGGCGCCGTGCACCGGGTCAAGGGCGGTTGGACCTCCACCGGCGAGCCGTGGGTGTACGACGCCGAGCGCTATGCGTGGGTGGCCCGGCAGCGGGCCGCGGAACAGCAGGCCATGCGGGACTACGCGGCCGGCACCGGCTGCCGCATGGAGTTCCTGCGCCGCCAGCTCGACGACGAGGAGGCCGTGCCCTGCGGGCGCTGCGACAACTGCGCCGGGGCCCGGTTCACCGCGGAGGTCTCCTCGACCGCGCTGGACACCGCCCGCGGGGAGCTCGGCCGGCCCGGCGTGGAGCTCGAGCCCCGCAAGATGTGGCCCACGGGTCTCGCGGCGGTCGGCGTGGACCTCAAGGGCCGGATCCCCGTCGGCGAGCAGGCGTCGACGGGCCGGGCGCTGGGCCGCCTCTCCGACATCGGCTGGGGCAACCGGCTGCGGCCGATGCTCGCGGCGCAGGCCCCCGACCAGCCGATTCCGGACGATGTGGCGCAGGCCGTGGTGGCGGTTCTGGCCGACTGGGCCCGCGGCCCGGGCGGCTGGGCCTCCGGCGCCCCCGACGCGCCGGCCCGACCGGTGGGCGTGGTCGCGCTGCCCTCGCGCGGGCGCCCGCAGCTGGTCGGATCGCTGGCCGCGCGGATCGCGGAGGTCGGACGGATGCCCCTGCTCGGGACGGTGGCGTACACGGACCAGGCACCCGAGTTCGGCCTGCCCTCCTCGAACAGCGCCCAGCGGGTGCGCGGCCTGCACCAGGCACTGACCGTTCCGCCTGAGCTCGCCGCGACGCTTCGGGAAGCCGCGGGACCGGTCCTCCTCGTCGACGACCGCGCCGAGACCGGCTGGACGCTCGCGGTCGCCGCGCGGCTGCTGCGGCGGGCAGGTGCCAAGGAGGTGTTTCCGCTGGTGCTGGCGCTCCAGCCGTAGCCGGATGCGTCATCTTCGGCGTGGCGGGGCAAGGATATGAACGGCATACCGGCGAATTCCGGTCGGCGTCTCCAATTGCTCGTTGCCGCATGCTCACGGGCCACGCGAGAATTGCGTTGCTCCCGCTCGGCTCGACGGCGCTCCCCTGGGCCACGCCGCGGCGCGCCCGCACTCCATGCTGTGCCCGTTCGCGGGCGTGTACCCGAAGGGAGGACCGTGACCTTCGGATTCGCCCCGCCCTCGACCACGTCCCTGACAACGGCCACCGGCGGCGTCAGTCGGCACGGCAGACTGCTCGAACCGTCCGAGTGGACGGCGTCGGGTGTCCCCCTGCTGCGCAATCCGCGCGAGGTCGTCAGCGGACTGCACTCGCGGCACAGCCCCGTACCGTCCACCGCCGTGATCGCCGTCCTCGGGCCCGAGGAGAGGCTCGTCGCGAGCGCCTCCTTCGTGCAGCGCTCCGTCTCGGCCGACGGTTGGGAGTACCGCAACGCCCTGCTCTCCCGGCTGCGCCGGGTCATTCCGCACGACCTGCGGCGGCGGACCCCGGTGCGGACGGCGGTGCTGCTCTACTGCCGCGACGGCGACGAGCGGTGGACCGAGGAGGACGGGGCCTGGATGTGGGGGCTGCGGGACGCCTGCACCCTGCACGGGCTGCGGTGCGGCGCGTACATCACGCTGACCCGGGGCGGCTGGCAGGTACTGGGCGAGGGCCGCGGCGGCCGCCGCCCCAGCTCGGACTCCCGGCCCGAGCGCCTCGGCGAGACGGCCTCCGAGTTCGCTCCGGTCGCCCTGCGCACCGGGGGCGGCGCGGCAGAAGCCCTGCGCCGCACGGCCGCACGCTGAGCGCGCAACCCCCGCTGGGCCCGTAGACCCTGAGGAACCCGCGTACCCGCACCGCACGGACCTGCAATCCCGCCGACCCGAACCCCCGGCGCCCACCACGACGCGCGGACCCGTACCCCCCGGCGCCCATGGAGGACGCGCGGGCACGACCAACGGCCGTACACCCGGAAACGGGCGTACGGCTGGTCAGGCCTCGGACTTCGGCAGGGCCGGCTGTTCGCCCGCCCCGCCCCTCGACCGTGCGGGAGGACGGGGCGTCAGACGCCCGCCCCCAGCACGGAGTTGATCTGCTGCGGTTCGCCGCACACGATCAGTAGCGCACCGGCCCGCGCGAGCGCGACCGGCAGGGTTCCGGCAGCCACGTCGACCGGTCCGCCGTTGACCGCGAAGACCACGACGGGCCGGCCGGCGGCGCGCTGCACCTGCGCCGCGTCCGCGTAGAAGACGTCGTCCCGGGCGTCGTGCAGGGCCCAGTACGCGGCCTCGCCGAAGGACAGCTCGTGCGCGGCCCAGGGGTGCGGGTCGCCGGTGGTGAGCACCAGGATGTCGCCGGGCGCGCGCCCGGTGTCGAGCAGCAGGTCCACGGCCTCTTCGGCCGCGTCCAGCGCACCCTCGGCGGACGCCGGGATCAGCTGGATCTGCGGTACCGCAGCCGAGACCGAGGGTGCGGCGGTGGTGGTCGTGGTGGTGGGAACGGGCCCGGGCGCGGCCTGCGGCACCCGCTGCGCGGGCGGTGCGGGGCTGGGGGCGACTCCCGCGCGGCCTGCCGCCGCGGGGGAGGGGCCGGGGCGTCCGGGCCGGGGCGCGGGTACGGGACGCGGACCAGGTACGGGGCGGGGGGTCTGCGCGGTGCGGCTCGCGGCCGGCGTGACGCGGGGACCCTGGGCACTCTCGTGAATCTGAGGCTCCTCGGGGGCGGGGGTGAGAGGCATGAGTGGAGATCTATCAAACACCGGTACGAAACGTACCGGTTGGTGGTACGTGTGTGCGATCAGAAATCGAAGCCGAGTTGGCCTCCGTTTTCCAGGTCCATCGATTCCTCGCTACGGCGCACCTTCTTGAGGTGGCTCCAGCGGGGCAGCGCGTCGAGGTAGGACCACGAGAGCCGGTGATGGGCGGTCGGCCCCAGCTCTTCCAGCGCCGCCCGGTGCACGGGCGAGGGGTATCCGGCGTTGGCGGCGAAAGCGAAGTCCTCGATTCCGCCGCCCTGTTCACCGATTTCGGCCATCATCCGGTCGCGCCGGACCTTGGCGATCACCGAGGCGGCGGCGACGGCGACGCAGGACTGGTCACCCTTGATCACCGTCCGGACCTGCCAGGGCGCACCGAGGTAGTCGTGCTTGCCGTCGAGTATCACCGCGTCGGGCCGCACGGGCAGCGCCTCCAGGGCGCGCACCGCGGCGAGGCGCAGGGCGGCGGTCATCCCGAGCTGGTCGATCTCCTGCGGGGAGGAGTGACCCAGGGCGTAGGCGGTGACCCAGTCCTCCAGGACGCCGACGAGCGCGTCGCGTCGCTTGGGGGTGAGCAGTTTGGAGTCGGTGAGTCCCGCGGGCGGCCGGCGCAGACCGGTGATCGCCGCGCATACGGTGACGGGACCGGCCCAGGCCCCTCGCCCGACTTCGTCGACCCCGGCGATGACCTTGGCGCCGGTGGTCGCTCGGAGGGAGCGTTCGACGGTGTGAGTGGGTGCTTCGTACGGCATGGCGCCAGCAAGGTTACGCCGCCTCGCGCCGCCTGCACACCCCGACCCCCGCCCGGCCGCGCCTCCCGCTCCGCCCCGGACGCTCCTCCGGCTCCGCCCCGACCCCGCTCCCGCCCCCGCTCCGCCCCTCCCCGTCTCACACCCTGAGCAGCGGCACCATCACCCCGTCGATCATCTCGGCGATTTCCGCGTCGCCCCATTCACTCCCGCACACCTTCGCGCGGTACATCATCAGCGCCGGGATGACATCGGCGAGGAGCGCGTCGGTCGCGTCCGACCGGACGTCTCCCCGGTCGATTCCGCGTCGTACCAGCTCTTGGATCAGCTTGTGCGCCGGTTCATGCAGCCCTGACCGGATCAGGCCGCGAAACCGGTCCGCATGGCTGTGATCGCACTCGTGAAGAACCGCCCGCAGGGCCTGCCCGGCCCGCGACCGCATGACCTCCCGCATCCGCACGCACAGCGCGTACAGGTCCTCGCGCACCGATCCGAGGTCCGGAATCCGGCCGAGGGGCGGCAGCGCCGTGCGCAGCGCGTCGGCCACCAGGTCGGCCTTCGAGGGCCAGCGCCGGTACAGCGCCGCCTTGCCGGTGTGCGCACCGGCGGCCACGCCCTCCATGGTGAGGGAGTTCCAGCCAACGGTGCTCAGCTGCTCCAACGCGGCGTCGAGAATCGCCCGTTCGAGTTCGGGTCCACGCCTGCGCCCCGGGGACGCCGCCGCCCAGCGTGCACCCACCACTCCCGCACCTCCGACCTTCCCGCGCGCCCCTCGCACGTATTTTCAGCCTTAGTGAACGCTTGCGTTCACTAAGGCTGACTCCCTACCGTGGAATCGCCGTGAACGCGCACGTTCACTATTTCACTTGGGGGGATCCACAGTGACAACTCCTCAGCTCTCCAAACTCCGGATACCGGGCGCGGCCCGCCGGGAGGGGCGCCCGGGAGTGGCGCTCACCGTCATCGCCGCCTGCCAGCTCATGGTCGTACTCGACGCGACGATCGTGAACATCGCGCTCCCGCATATCCAGACCGACCTGGCCATCTCGACGACCGACCTGTCCTGGGTGATCAGCGCCTACACGCTCGCCTTCGGCGGTCTGCTGCTCCTCGGCGGGCGCGCCGGCGACATCCTCGGCCGGCGCCGCGTCTTCATGACCGGCATCCTCCTCTTCACCCTGGCCTCCCTGCTCGGCGGTTTCGCCGAGGAGCCCTGGCAGTTGCTCGCCGCGCGGGCGCTCCAGGGCGTCGGCGGCGCCATCGCCTCGCCGACCTCCCTCGCACTGATCACCACGACCTTCGCCGAAGGACCCGCACGCAACCGCGCCTTCGGCGTGTTCGCCGCCGTCTCCGCCGGCGGTGGCGCCATCGGCCTGCTGGCCGGCGGCATGCTCACCGAATGGCTCGACTGGCGCTGGGTGTTCTTCGTCAACGTGCCGATCGGGCTGCTGATCGCGTTCCTGGCGCCGCTCTACATCAGCGAGTCCGAACGCCACCCGGGCCGCTTCGACATCGCCGGAGCGCTCACCTCCACCGTCGGAATGACCGCGCTCGTCTACGGATTCATCCGCGCTTCCCAGGACGGCTGGCGCGACGGCGTGACCATCGGGGCATTCGCCCTGGCCGTCGTCCTGCTCGCCGCCTTCGTGCTCGTCGAGTCCCGGGCGGCCGATCCGATCATCCCGCTGCGCATGTTCGCCGAACGCAACCGCACCGGCACCTACGTGATCATGCTCAGTCTGGCCGCCGCGATGTTCGGCATGTTCTTCTTCATCGTCCAGTTCGTGCAGAACGTGCTGGGCTTCTCCCCGATCCAGTCGGGCATCGGCTTCCTGCCCATCACGGCCGCGATCGTCACCGCCGCCGGACTCTCGCAGCGCCTGCTGCCGCGCTTCGGCCCCAAGCCCTTCATGGTCATCGGCTCCGGGCTCACCGGCGTCGGACTGACCTGGCTGACCTTCATCGAGTCCGACAGCTCGTACGTCTCCGGGGTGCTGGGCCCGATGGTGCTGTTCGGCTTCGGCATGGGCCTGAACTTCGTCACCCTCACGCTCACCGCCGTCTCCGGAGTGGCCCCGCAGGAGGCGGGCGCGGCCTCCGGGCTGCTCAACGCCAGCCAGCAGGTAGGCGGCTCGCTCGGGCTGTCCATCCTGGTCACCGTCTTCGGTACGGCCAGCCGGAACGAGGCCCACACGCAGGTGCCGGACTTCCTGGCGCACGCCGACCAGGACCAGCTGGCCGCCTTCCAGCAGACCGGCCGGCTGCCCGATCCCTGGGGGGACTTCGTCCTCACCCAGGGCATCTCCACCGCGTTCATCGCCGCGGTGGCCATGTCGGGCGCAGCGCTCGTCACCGCGCTGCTGGTGATCCGGGTGCGCAGGAGCGACCTGGAGGCCCTGAACGGAGTCGCCGCCGAGGCCGGTCCGGCCGCCTGAGCGGGCGGTCCCGTGCGAAGGCCCCAGCGCGGGAGGCCGACCGCGCCGGGGCCCTCGCCCGTGGGGCCGGGCCCTCGTTCCGGGGAGCGGCTCCCGCACCCGGGCGCCCGGGACCTAGTACTCGGTCCGGGCCCCGAAGGTTCCGAGGCGCTTGCATTCCTCGTACGAGGCCTTCACCGGGCGCTCGCGCAGGATCTCCCGGGCCCGGCGCTCCCCCAGGCTCATGGCGTACCAGGGCGTCCTGCCCGCCTTCGCCAGCTCGCCGTCGATCCCGCGCAGGGCGCAGGAACGCTGGGGCTCGGGCAGCCGGTCCAGGCCCGGCACCGCGTCCGCCGACAGGGACTGGAAGTAGGCCAGGTCGATCTTGCCGTCCTTTTCGTACCGGGTGACGTTGCCCTGCGCGACCATCCCGTCCGGGGACATCAGCCCGAAGGCCAGGACGGCGGCCATCGCGCTCCCGGCGACCGCACGCGGCAGCCAGCGCGCCCCGAACAGCCCGCCGGCCATGATCAGTACGATGACCAGCCCGAGCCAGAGCTCCATGCCCGCGACCGATACGCGCAGCCTGGTCAGCCCGTACGCGTCCACGTACAGGTCCATGCGGTGGAGCGCGGAGGCGACCACGACGAGGGTCAGCGCGCACAGTGTGCCGAGCACGACGCGCACGAGCCGCCGGTCGCCTGCACCGTCGCGCGGGGCCCAGCGCAGGGCGAGCGCGATGACAGCGAGGGTGAGCAGGGTGGCCCAGAGCAGCTGCCAGAAGCCCTGGCGCGCGTACTCGGCGTAGGTGAGGCCGGTGGCCTGCAGGACCTTGCGGTAGCCGCCGAGGAGGACCGTGAGCTGGACGGCGTTGAATCCGGCGAAGAGCAGGTTCAGCACGACGAGCGGAAGGGCCCACTCCACCCGGGAGCGTGCCTTCCCCGGACGCACCTGGATGCGGTCCCAGCGGGAGGGCGCGGCGGCCGTGCGGGCGACCGTGATCGCGACGAGGAGACCCAGCGGGAAGAGCAGCAGGCGCACCGGCCCGCCCACTCCGCTGAAGTCGGGGGTCAGCCCGCTGAGCACGTCCGCGAAGGCGGCGTCGGCGGAGGCGAACAGCGTGCCGAACAGCACCAGCAGGACCACCGCCACCAGGGCGGCCTTCACCAACGGCAGCCAGCGCTGCCGGCTCCCCTGGCCGCGCGAGCGCAGGCCGCTCCAGACCCAGCGGACCCCGAGGACGGCGGAGTCGACGAAGCCGACGGGGCCGAGCAGGATCCCGGGCCAGCTGCGGCTGCCGTGCAGGGCCAGCGCGCCCGTCAGGACGGCAGCGATCAGGGCGAGCGTGGAAGGCCAGCCTGAGTCGCGCAGGGCGGGTACGGCGAGCAGTGCGAGGCAGCCGATCGCCCAGAGCGCGGTCCACGGGCGCAGGCCGCGGCCGGCCCGGCGTGCGGCCACGTAACCGGCGACGAGGGCCGGCAGCACCGCGAGGAGCAGGCCGGGACCCAGCCCGTCGCCGAGCAGCAGGGACACGGCGATGCCGGAGGCGAGGACGGCGCCCAGCACCGCGGCCGGCACCGGCGCCACGGCGGCGGGCCGGGCGGCCTCGGCCCAGGCGAGCGGCGCCAGCGACCAGGCACCGGAGGCGGTGCGCTGCTTGCGCAGCTGGTGTGTCTGCCAGGCCTTGGGATCCCAGCCCGGCGGCGCGGTCGGCGCCGGCCCGGCTGCCGGCTTCGCGGGCTCCGCAGCCTTCGCAGGCTCCACAGCCTTCGCGGGCTCCGCGACCCCCTCGGCCTGCGCGGCCGCTTCGTTCGTTCCCTCGGTGTTCTCCGACATCGGGTTCCCCTCCCCTACCGGCCGCCCCCCGTCGATCGTTGGGGGCGGCGAGCGGCCAGAGTAGGCCGGTGTCAGGCCGTTTTGAACAGGATCAAAAGAACCCTGTGGCAGGACCGTGACAAACGGAGGGGCATGGACCGGCCCGGGCCGGTGCGGACCAACCGCTACTCCGGCGCCTCCGGCAGCCAGGCCGGCAGCGCCTCGGTCCGGGCCAGCCAGGCCTGCGGCAGCACTTCGTCCCCGCGCGCGCCCAGCACTCCGCCGACGATCGCGCAGGTCGTGTCCACGTCCCCGCCCACCTGCGCGGTGGTCCAGAAGGCCCGTTCGTAGTCGCCCAGGCCCCGCGCCGCCGACCACAGGGCGAACGGCACCGTGTCATGGGCGCTGGTGCGCCGCCCGCAGCCCAGTACGGCCGCGACGGTGGTCGCGTCCCCGTAGTCGAGCATGTCGCGCGCACGCCGTACCCCGGCGCCCACCGCGCTGCGCGGTACCAGCGCGATCACGCCGTCCAGCAGGTCGGCGGCGCTCGGCGGTCCGGCCGGATCGGCGGCCAGCGCCGCCGCGGCGGCCACGGCCATCGCCCCGCACACCGCCTCGCGGTGCTGGTGGGTGGTGTAGGCGGAGATCTCCGCCTGGTGGGTGGCCTGCTCCGGGTCGTCGGCGTACCAGGCGCCCAGCGGGGCGACCCGCATGGCCGCGCCGTTGCCCCAGGAGCCCTGGCCGTTGAACAGTTCGGCGGCGAGCGTGCGCCAGTCCGCGCCCTCGCGGATCAGGCGCAGCATCCGGTTCACGGCGGGCCCGTAGCCGCGGTCGAAGTCGTGGTGGCGGGCGAAGGAGTCGGCCAGCGCGTCCTGGTCCACCCGTTCGTGCGCGGCGAGGACGGCCACCACCGAGCAGGCCATCTCCGTGTCGTCGGTCCACTGCCACGGATCGCTGCCGGCGGGCAGCTCGCGCCGCTTGAGCAGCGGGTAGTTCACGGGGACGAAGTACTGGGAACCCAGTGCGTCGCCCAGGGCCAGCCCTCGGAGGCTGGCCATGGCGCGTGCGTAGCGCCTTTCGGGAGAGGAGTCAGAGGTCATCCCGCGTCACTCTAGCCGTCGAGGTCGTAAGGCTCGGGTGTGGTCCACCGCTCAAACGGGCGGTCCATCCGGTACCGGCCGTCCGGTCCCAGCAGCAGGACCCGGTACTCGCCGTTCCCGGGGTTGGAGAGCGCCTCGAACTCGGCCACGGACCAGTGGAACCACCGCATGCAGAACAGTCTCATCGTCAGCCCGTGGGTCACCAGCAGCACGTTCTCCGGATGGTCCGGGGCCTCGAAGCTGCGGTAGAGGCTCTCCAGGAAGGCACCGACCCGGTCGTACACGTCGGCGCCCGACTCCCCTTGCGCGAAGCGGTAGAAGAAGTGCCCGTACGCGTCCCGGTAGGCCTTCTGCAGCCTTACGTCGTCCCGGTCCTGCCAGTTCCCCCAGTCCTGCTCGCGCAGCCTCGGCTCTTCGCGCATCCGCACACGCTCCGGGTCCAGGTCCAGCTCACGGAAGGTCTGCAGGGTCCGGCGGTACGGGGACACGTACGCGCTGATGTGTTCGTCCCCGAACAGCTCGCGCAGCCGGACGCCGGCGTCCGCGGCCTGCTCGCGGCCGTTTCGGGTCAGCCGCAGGGCGTGGTCGGGCTCCCGCTCGTACACAGTGTCGTCGGCATTGCCCTCCGATTCCCCGTGCCGGACAAGGACGATGCGCCGTGGTCGTACCATCCCACGACCCTATTCGGCCGCTGCCGGGCACATCGACCGGGCGCGCCGGTCGTCCCGGCGGCAGCCGTACCGTCAGCTCTTCACCCGGGTGGTCCTACGGTCATACCGTCCAGGAGGGTTCGAGGTCGACGACGTCCCCGGTGAGGGCCTCCACGTCGGCCTGGATCTGGGCGCGCAGCGACAGCCGCTCGACCCGCTCCTGGCGGTACTTGCCGTGCTCGGCGGCCGCGTGCCACATCGACAGCACCAGGAACTCCCGGCCGGGCGCCTCGCCGAACAGGCCGCGGACCATGCCGGGCGAGCCCGCCATGGCCGGGTTCCACACCTTTTCCTGCATGAGCGCGAAATGGTCCAGGCGGCCCTCCCGCACCCGGGTGTGGGCGACCCGGACGACGTCGGCGTCGGTGAACCGGGGTTCGAAGCCGGTCTTCACGTCGAAGCGGTGGTCGAAGAGCGTGACCCGCGCATCGGTGAAGGTGCCGTTCTGGGAGGCGGCCAGCCTGTCGTGCGATCTGGCCATGAAGGAGTCGTAGAAGGAACGGCTCTCCCAGAACGCGAAGACATGCGCCACCCCCTGCCGGCCTCGGCTCCAGCCGCCGCCCTGCCCCCGGAAGCCCGGTTCGCCGGGCAGCCCCGCCCATTTGCGCTGCCCGCGCTCGAACCCGCGTCGGTCCGTCACCGTGCAGCGAATCCACTTGACCAGCACTGCGCCATCGTACGGTCCCGGCGGGGCCCGGGTCAGTCCTCGGCGCGGTACATCCGAAGGAGTTCGGCCGCGTCCCGCCCGGACAGCCGAAGCCCGAACTCCCGGTCGAGCAGGGCGAGCAGCTCCTCCTCCGCGATCTCCCGCCGCTCGACCGGACCGTCGGGACTCAGCCGCGAGAGCTCCCGCCCCACGAGGGCCAGCCGGTCGGAGCCGCCCGGGTGCTGGACGATGACCCGGCCGACGAAGGCGGAGCGGGGGTGCGAGGAGCTGTAGTGGTTCAGCACCACGTAGTCGACGGGGTAGTAGGGCTGCGGGGAGAAGGCGTACAGGTCCCGCCAGGCGCCCTCGCGCAGGGTGCGCAGCACCAGGATCCCGTCCGCCTCCTCCCGGACGCGGAACAGCCATTCGCCCTGCCGGACCTCTGTTCCCGGGCGCGCCAACGGCACGGGCTCGCGCGGCCCCTGCCAGCCGAACCCGGCGTCGCAGAGCCACGGTTGCCCGTCCACGGTGACGACGAGGACGGCATGCGTCACCGCGGTGAGGGAGTCGCCCCGGCTGCGGTTGCGGGCGCCGCGTCCGGAGACCTCGAACCCGATCCGCTCCAGGGCGGCGGCCAGCAGGGTGTTCTGCTCGTAGCAGTAGCCGCCGCGGCGGTCGTGCACGAGCTTGTCCTCGAGCGTCTTGACGTCCAGCCCGACGGGGCGACCGAACAGCACGTCCAGACTCTCGAAGGTGATCGCACCGGTGTGGGCCCGGTGCACCGACTTCAACGTCGAGAGGTCCGCACGGAGTTCCCCGCCCTCCCAGCCGATCCTCGCGAGATAGGCATCCAGGTCCAGCTCGTCACCGCTCCACATGGCTTCCACGACTCCCATGGCTCCCCGCTCGACGCACCGCGATATTTCCGGGGCGCCCTGTCGTGGCGCCCCGCACCATGGCCATCATGGCCGCCCTGCACACCAGCCCGCTTTTCACCCGCCTGCCTTCGGCCGAGCGGATCCTCGTCGCCGGAGCCGGAGGCGGCCTCGACATCTACTCGGGCCTCCCGACGGACGACCGGGTGGCCCCGGACCTCGCCGCCGTCACCCCGGACTCGGCCGCCCGAGGAGGACCTGACCGGCGTGGCGGCACTGGCCGCGCTGGACGACGTACCCGAGCGCCTCGTCGTCTCGGTCGGCTTCGGCGTGGACGCCCCCCACGGGGTGAGCCACACGCTGGTGCTGGAGAACATCGCGGCGCTGGGGCGCGACGGGGCCCAACTCGGAGCGTTCTCCGTGCCCCGATCCACCCGTGAGGGCGCCCTGGACCTCGATGCCGTGGCCCACGCCCAGGACCGCCCCCCGGACCGTCCGAGCATCGTGAACGGCTCGATCGCGGCGGCCGTGCGCGGCTCCTTCGGGGACGTCCGGTTCACGACGCGCACGCGGAACAGCGAGCTCTTCGTGAACCCGCTGATGTCGCTGTGCTTCGCCTTCGAGCTGACCGGACTGACCGCCCACTGCCTGCACCTGGACCGGATCGAGAACACGCAAGGCCGTCCCTCAGGCCGTCCCTCAGGCGCGGCAGCGCAGCATCGTCAGCGGCGGGTTGCCGAGGGCATCCGCCCAGAAGGCCTCGCCGAATTCCTTCACACCGGCCTCGGACACCTCCAGCGGCACCCAGGTCAGGTCGCTGAAGCCGGCCGCAAGCAGACACTTCTCATAGACCTCGCGGCGCGGGAAGATGCCGAAGATCGTGACCGGCGGGTCGAGCAGCGCCGTGGTCCGGACCCGCAGTCCGGCCTCGACCTCTTCCCCGGTCAGCTCGGTGACGAAGCCGTACTTGGCCAGGGAAGGCCCGTCGAAGTCGTAGTCGGGCGACTGGTTGAACAGGAAGAACTCGGCGCCGGGCGCCAGGTTCCGGTGCACATTGGCGCACATCCGCTCGATGGTGGTGATGTCCTCCGCGTAGTTGAGCAGCTGCACTGCCACCGCGACGTCGAAGCGCTGCCCGATAGGTCGCAGTCCGGCCACATCGCCCACCTCGTAGCGCACACCCAGCGGATCGCGCTCCTCCAGCGCCCGTGCCACGTTGACCATCTCACCGGAGATCTCGACTCCGAGCACGTCCGCGGCGCCGCGCCGCTTGAACTCCCTGCTGTAGAAGCCGGTGCCGGACGCCAGGTCGAGGACCGACTTGCCACGCACGTCCCCGACCATGGCGAGGAAGCTGGGCACCTCCCCGTACTTCACTATCGGCAGGCCCTTGAAGCCCTCGAACGCCTCACCGATCTCGTCGTACTGCTGCTGCGTGCCCACAGTTCTCTCCCCCATGTGATGTGACATGCCTCGGCCTGAGCCCCCGTCACCGAGGTGCGCGTCGGCCCCTGTTGGCAGTCTTGCCCGATCGCGACAGCCGCCCGTACTGGCAGAACACACAAAGATCCGGACCTCGCCCCGGCCTCCCGTACGGGCGCGCGCAGGGCTCCGGGCACGCCGAAGGGGACCGACCATAGGTCGGTCCCCTTCGTGAGCTGCTGGTCAGCTACGTGCGCGGGCTACGTCGGGCGTTGCGTCCGACGCTGTTCCGCCCGGTATCAGCTGCAGCCGCTGGTGGAGCCGCAGCCCTCGCAGATGTAGCAGGAACCGGCACGCTGCATCTTCGTACCGCAGGAGAAGCAGAGCGGGGCGTCGGCGGAGACGCCGAGCTGCATCTCGACCAGTTCGGCGTTGGAGTGCGCCGTCTTGGGGGCCGGGACCGGGGCGAGCGCGACCGGCTTCGGGGCCGGGGCGACCGGGGCCGCGACCGGCGGGGCCGACTGGGTCAGGGACTCCGTGTCGAGCTCCTCGTCGAGGGGCTCGTAGGAACCGGTGTCCAGGTGACGCTGACGCTCCTCGGCCGAGTGGATGCCGAGGGCCGAGCGGGTCTCGAAGGGCAGGAAGTCGAGCGCCACGCGACGGAAGATGTAGTCGACGATCGACTGCGCCATCCGCACGTCCGGGTCGTCGGTCATGCCGGCCGGCTCGAAGCGCATGTTCGTGAACTTCGAGACGTACGTCTCCAGCGGGACGCCGTACTGCAGACCGACCGAGACGGCGATCGAGAAGGCGTCCATCATGCCCGCGAGGGTCGAACCCTGCTTGGACATCTTCAGGAAGACCTCGCCGAGACCGTCGTCCGGGTAGGAGTTCGCGGTCATGTAGCCCTCGGCGCCACCGACCGTGAAGGAGGTGGTGATCCCCGGGCGGCCCTTCGGGAGGCGCTTGCGGACCGGACGGTACTCGATGACCTTCTCGACGGCCGTCCGGATGGTGTCCTCCGCCTTGGCGGTGACCTCCTCCTTCTCCTCTTCCTTCTTCTTCGCGGAGAGGGGCTGGCCGACCTTGCAGTTGTCGCGGTAGATCGCGAGCGCCTTGACGCCCAGCTTCCACGCCTCGAAGTAGATCTCCTCGATCTCCTCGACCGTGGCCGTCTCCGGCATGTTGACCGTCTTGGAGATCGCGCCGGAGATCCAGGGCTGGATCGCGGCCATCATGCGGACGTGGCCCATCGCGGAGATGGAACGCTCACCCATCGCGCAGTCGAAGACCGAGTAGTGCTCCGGCTTCAGGCCGGGGGCATCGACGACCACGCCGTTCTCGGCGATGTGGGCGACGATCGCCTCGATCTGCTCTTCCTGGTAGCCCATGCGGCGCAGGGCCTGCGGAACGGTGCCGTTGACGATCTGCATCGAGCCGCCGCCGACGAGCTTCTTGAACTTGACCAGGGCCAGGTCCGGCTCGACACCGGTGGTGTCGCAGGACATCGCGAGACCGATGGTG
Source organism: Streptomyces sp. NBC_00435 (assembly GCF_036014235.1). GTDB lineage: Bacteria > Actinomycetota > Actinomycetes > Streptomycetales > Streptomycetaceae > Streptomyces. Next base: position 6,078,375 of record NZ_CP107924.1, on the reverse strand, counting down.
CCGGTCGGCGCGAGGACGGAGGCCTGCGAGTTGCGGAAGCCGTTCTTCTCGCCGAGGCGGATCACGTCCTGCCAGGCCTCGGTGGCCGCGGCCCAGATGACGTTGTCCAGGTCCTCGGTGCGCGGCGCGACGGCGTTGGCGTCGGCGTGCTGCTTCATGACGCGCTTGTGCGACTCGGCGTTGCGGGCGTAGCCGTCGTACGGGCCGACGATCGCGGCCAGCTCGGCGGAGCGCTTGTACGCGGTACCGGTCATCAGCGAGGTGATCGAGGCGGCGAGGGTGCGGCCGCCGTCGGAGTCGTACGCGTGGCCGGTGGCCATCAGCAGGGCGCCGAGGTTGGCGTAGCCGATGCCCAGCTGGCGGAAGGCGCGGGTGTTCTCGCCGATCTTCTGCGTCGGGAAGTCCGCGAAGCAGATGGAGATGTCCATCGCGGTGATGACCAGCTCGACGACCTTGGCGAAGCGCTCGGCGTCGAAGGACTGGTTGCCCTTGCCGTCGTCGTCGAGGAACTTCATCAGGTTCAGCGAGGCGAGGTTGCAGGACGTGTTGTCCAAGTGCATGTACTCGCTGCACGGGTTGGACGCGGTGATGCGGCCGGACTCGGGGCAGGTGTGCCAGTTGTTGATGACACCGTCGTACTGGATGCCCGGGTCGGCACACGCCCACGCGGCCTCGGCGAGCTTGCGGAAGAGCGCCTTGGCGTCGACGGTCTCGATGACCTCGCCGGTCATGCGGGCACGCAGGCCGAACTCGGTGCCGTTCTCGACGGCCGTCATGAACTCGTCGTTCACACGGACGGAGTTGTTGGCGTTCTGGTACTGGACCGACGTGATGTCGTCCCCGCCCAGGTCCATGTCGAAGCCCGCGTCACGCAGCGCGCGGATCTTCTCCTCTTCCTTCACCTTGGTGGCGATGAAGTCCTCGACGTCCGGGTGGTCCACGTCCAGGACGACCATCTTGGCCGCCCGGCGGGTGGCGCCGCCCGACTTGATCGTTCCGGCGGACGCGTCGGCGCCGCGCATGAAGGAGACCGGGCCGGAGGCGTTGCCGCCGGAGGAGAGGAGCTCCTTGGAGGAGCGGATGCGGGAGAGGTTCAGGCCGGCGCCGGAGCCGCCCTTGAAGATCATGCCCTCTTCCTTGTACCAGTCGAGGATCGACTCCATGGAGTCGTCGACGGCCAGGATGAAGCAGGCGGAGACCTGCTGCGGCTGCGGCGTGCCGACGTTGAACCACACCGGCGAGTTGAAGCTGAAGATCTGGTGCAGGAGGGCGTACGTCAGCTCGTGCTCGAAGATCTCCGCGTCGGCGGGGGACGTGAAGTAGTCGAAGTCCTCGCCGGCCTTCGTGTACGTCTTCACGATCCGGTCGATGAGCTGCTTTAGACCGGTCTCGCGCTGCGGGCTGCCGACAGCGCCGCGGAAGTACTTGCTGGTGACGATGTTGACCGCGTTCACCGACCAGAAGTCGGGGAACTCGACGCCGTACTGCTCGAAGTTGACCGAGCCGTCGCGCCAGTTGGTCATGACGACGTCACGGCGCGCCCAGGTCACCTCGTCGTACGGGTGCACGCCCGGGGTGGTGTGGATGCGCTCGATACGCAGGCCGCTCTTGGCAGTCTTGGTCCCCTTGGCGCGGGAACCTCGTGCCGAGCTGCTCGCCGTCTCTGTCATGCCGTTCCTCCCAATACGGGCAAAACGCCCGAAAGTGCCAGCGCTATTCCGCGGCACGGTGCTGTGTCGTGTATCTACGTCTCTTCGCCTGACTCACCGGCCGTTCCGCGATGCGGGTGGCAGCGCGGCAACGGGTCGTCCGGTCAGTCGGCGGCGGAGGCGGGCACGGGGACCGGAGCGGTCCCACCGGGCTCGCACTCTTGGGGGTGAGACCGCGGCACGCGGAGTTCCGCGATGGCGGTCTCGAAGTCTTCGAGTGTGTCGAACGCCTTGTAAACGGACGCGAACCGGAGGTACGCGACCAGGTCGAGGTCCTGCAGCGGACCGAGTATGGCCAGACCCACGTCGTGGGTGGTCAGCTCGGCACTCCCGGTGGCGCGCAACGCCTCCTCGACCCGCTGGCCGAGTTTGGCGAGGGCGTCCTCGGTGACCGGCCGCCCCTGACACGCCTTGCGCACGCCAGAGATGACCTTGGTGCGACTGAAGGGTTCGGTCACCCCGCTGCGCTTGATCACCATCAGCGAGGCCGTCTCCACCGTCGTGAAGCGACGGGAGCAGTCGGGGCACTGGCGGCGCCGGCGGATCGACGTGCCGTCGTCGGTGGTCCGACTGTCGACGACACGGCTGTCGGGGTGCCTGCAGAAGGGGCAGTGCATGGTTCCCTCACCCTCCTCTTGGCACGACTGAAACGCCGCACAAGACCCCTGAACGGCAGAGGCGAAGCTCTTCCGGGGGGCTCGTGAAGCAGCCACCAGCATATGCGATGTCTCGGACCTCAGCAGACCGGGGACCACAACTTCTGGGCGGCAGCGCTCATCCAACCACTAGATCTTGGGTTGTGGTGGATTTACGGTGCTCCGCGTGTCGTAGCGCCCGACGCCCCGGAACGGGGTCTCGCGGTGCCACACTGGGCAGGCCCCGGACGGCAGCCATCCGACCCAAAAGGGTACCGTAAGCAGCGGCCCCGAAGCCGAACCCGCGTTCGGACCGGATGGCCCATCGATCATCCATACACCTCGCGATGTGACCACGATGGGTGATCTCCGATTTTTCACTCGAACGTGCGTTTGGCGCAACCTTTCGAAAGCAACTACCGTTGTCCAGCTAGGGAGAACATTTCGAGAGGGGCCGACGTGACCACCACCGCAGACAGTGCCACCATCACTGCCCAGAACCGCTCCCAGAGCCGACTCGAGCCGGTGCATGCCATGAATGACGCAAGCCTGAACCCGGAAGCGGAGCCCGCACGCCCCGCACGCTCGCTGCCAGGGCGGCCTCCAGGCATCCGCGCCGACAGCTCCGGGCTCACGGACCGCCAGCGGAGGGTCATCGAAGTCATCCGTGACTCGGTGCAGCGGCGCGGCTACCCGCCGTCGATGCGGGAGATCGGCCAGGCGGTCGGCCTGTCGAGCACGTCGTCGGTCGCGCACCAGCTGATGGCCCTGGAGCGCAAGGGCTTCCTGCGCCGCGACCCCCACCGCCCCCGGGCGTACGAGGTGCGCGGCTCCGACCAGCCCAGCTCGCAGCCCACGGACACCACGGGCAAGCCCGCGGCCTCGTACGTGCCGCTCGTCGGCCGGATCGCGGCCGGTGGCCCGATCCTCGCCGAGGAGTCGGTGGAGGACGTGTTCCCGCTCCCCCGCCAGCTGGTCGGCGACGGAGAGCTGTTCTGCCTCAAGGTCGTCGGCGACTCGATGATCGAGGCCGCCATCTGTGACGGCGACTGGGTCACTGTCCGCCGCCAGCCCGTCGCGGAGAACGGCGACATCGTCGCCGCCATGCTCGACGGCGAGGCCACGGTCAAGCGGTTCAAGCGCGAGGACGGCCACGTCTGGCTGCTCCCGCACAACGCCGCCTACCAGCCGATCCCCGGCGACGAGGCCACCATCCTCGGCAAGGTCGTCGCGGTACTGCGCCGGGTCTGACTACCCCGCGCCCCCATCCAGCTCCGGGACCTACTGCGCCGGTCCCGGAGCTGCTTTGTGCCTACTTGCCCTCGGCCTGGGCGGCGGCGTCGATCGCGGCGAGCGAGCGGCGGGCCTGGTCGCGGTCCGTGGTGTACCAGAAGTCCGGCAGCGTGGCCCGCAGGAAGCTCCCGTACCGGGCCGTGGCCAGCCGGGGGTCCAGTACCGCGACCACACCCTTGTCACCGGTGGCCCGTACGAGCCGGCCCGCGCCCTGGGCCATCAGCAGCGCCGCGTGGGTCGCCGCGACGGACATGAAGCCGTTGCCGCCGCGCTCCTCGACCGACTTCTGCCGGGCGCTCATCAGCGGGTCGTCGGGGCGCGGGAACGGGATGCGGTCCATGACCACGAGCTGGCAGCTGGGCCCGGGCACGTCCACGCCCTGCCACAGCGACAGGGTGCCGAACAGGCAGGTCTTCGGATCGGCCGCGAAGTTCTTGATCAGCTCACCCAGCGTCTCCTCGCCCTGGAGCAGGATCGGGTTGTCGAGCCGGCCGCGCAGCTCCTCGGCGGCCGCCTTCGCCCCGCGCATGGAGGAGAACAGTCCGAGGGTGCGGCCGCCGGCCGCTTCGATCAGCTCGGCGAGCTCGTCCATCATGTCGCCGCGGGTGCCCTCCCGGCCCGGGGTGGCCAGGTGCTTGGCGACATAGAGGATGCCCTGCCGGGGGTAGTCGAACGGCGATCCGACGTCCAGGCCCTTCCACTGCGGTACGTCGTCCCCTTCGACGCCCTCGGGGGACAGTCCCATCGACGCGGCGACGCCGTTGAAATCGCCGCCGAGCTTGAGGGTCGCGGAGGTCAGGACCACCGAGCGGTCTTCGAAGAGCTTCTCGCGCAGCAGGCCGGACACCGACAGCGGTGCCACCCGGAGTGTGGCGCCGAAGCGGTCGTGGCGTTCGTACCAGACGACGTCGTACTCGGATCCGATCATGATCCGCTCCGCCACCCCGTGCACGCTCTCCACCGCAGCGAGCGCCTGCTTGCGTACGGCGTCCTCGTCGTGGACGGACTTGTCGCGGGTGCTGCCGATCGCCGAGATCACGTTGCGCGAGGCGTCCCGCAGGGCCATCAGCGCGTAGCCGAGATCCTCGGGGATCTCCTCCAGCCGGCCGGGGAGGGCCAGCTCCATGACGCGCTCGAAGCTCTCGGACGCCGTCTGCAGGGAGTCCGCGGTCTTCTCGTCGACCAGCTTGGCCGCCCGCTTCACGGCACGGTTGACCTGGCCGGGGGTGAGCTCGCCGGTGGCGACCCCGGTCACCCGGGAGACCAGCTCGTGGGCCTCGTCGACGATCAGCACCTCGTGCTGCGGGAGCACCGGGGCGCCCTCGATGGCGTCGATGGCGAGGAGCGCGTGGTTGGTGACGACCACGTCAGCGAGCTTGGCACGCTCGCGGGCGGCCTCCGCGAAGCACTCCGCGCCGTACGCGCACTTCGTCGCGCCCAGGCATTCGCGGGAGGAGACGGAGATCTGCGACCAGGCCTTGTCGGAGACGCCCGGGGTCAGGTCGTCGCGGTCACCGGTCTCGGTCTCGTCCGCCCAGTCGCGCAGCCGCAGCAGGTCCTGCCCCAGCTTGCTGGTGGGCGCCGCCGCCTCGAACTGGTCGAAGAGACCCTCCTCCTCGTCCTGCGGGGCACCCTCGTGCAGTCGGTGCAGGCACAGGTAGTTGGAGCGGCCCTTGAGCATGGCGAACTGCGGGCGGCGGCGGAGCTGCGGATGCAGGGCTTCCACCGTCCGGGGCAGGTCGCGCTCGACGAGCTGGCGCTGGAGGGCCAGCGTCGCCGTGGCCACGACCACGCGCTCGCCGTGCGCGAGCGCCGGCACCAGGTAGCCCAGGGACTTACCGGTGCCGGTGCCCGCCTGGATCAGGCGGTGTGAATTGTCGTCGATCGCTTCGGCGACGGCTTCGGCCATGGCCACCTGGCCGGGACGCTCCGTGCCGCCGACGGCGGAGACGGCGGCGTGCAGCAGGTCGGGGAGGGAGGGCTTCGTCATAGCAGTGCCAACCCTACGGGGCGCCACCGACAGTGACCGCACCGGCGAGCGCTCATGGGCGGTGGAGGGGGTTGGGCACGGTGCCGTGCACCACGGCGTGCGGGCGGTCGGGCCGGTCGCGGTAGCCGTCCTCGTAGAGACGGTTCCTGTTGAGACAGAGTCTGCCGATGCGTTCACCGAGGAGGTCGAAGAGCTCGTAGCGCTCCTTGAGCTCCGGGAATCGGGCCTGGTGGTGCAGGATCTCCTCCCGTACCAGGGACCAGAACGCCTCCTCCGGAACCCCGAGCCGGTCCTCGCAGATCGCGGAGAGGTAGCGGAAGACCCCCACGAAGAGCCCGGAGTGGATGAACTGCGGCAGGAAGCCGGCGGGCTCGGTCAGCAGCACGGCGCGGACCTCGTCGGGCATGGCGGCCAGCTCGGGCAACGGCTCGGCGCTGATGTTGACGTCGTCCACGAAGTCCTTGACCGCGAGCCGGACCGGGACGTCGTGCTCATCGAAGATCACGACGGCGTTCTCCCCGTGCGGGGAGAAGACGGTGCCGTAGCGGTAGAGGAAGTGGAGCAGCGGCGGCAGCAGGGCCGCGAACAGATGCTGGAGCCAGACGGTGGGGGCCAGGCCCGAGCGGGCGACGAGCTCGGCGGTGAAGGAGCGCCCGCGGGGATCGGTGTGCAGGAGCGAGGCGAGGGTGCGGGCGCGCTCGCCGGGAGCAAGCTGGGCGCTGAGCGGCTCGCGCCAGATCGCACCCAGGAGCTCCTTGTACTGGTACGGGACTTCGGGGAGCGCGTCGTAGACGGGGTGGCGGACCGTGACGGAGGCGACCTCGCCCAGCAGGATCACTCCGCATTCCTCGCGGAGGAAGGGGTCACCGTCGCGGAGGGAGTGGATCCAGGCGGTCACGGCGGGCGCCGCGAGGGCCAGATCCGAGGGCAGCCCGCGCCAGACCATGGTGTTGAGGACGGAGAGCGGCAGTTTGACGCTGTGCCGGTCGGGGCGGGTGAGGTTGAGGAACGTGCGGACCGACTGCTGGGGAAGGCGGAGGTCGGGGTCGGCGGGGAGCGGGACGAGGGTGCCGGCGGCGAGGGCCGGGGCGAAGAGGGGCAGCAGGACCTCGTCCCACTGCCAGGGGTGGACGGGGAGGTAGAGGTAGCCGAGCGGATCGAGGCCCCGGTCGCGCAGGGTCCGGTCGAAGACGGCGCGGGTGGTGGGGTCGAGTTCGGCGGAGTACAGGCGGGCCGGGTCTTCCAGGCCAGCGGTGCCCCGGTAGTGCGCGAGTGAGGTGTGGGCGGCGAGCCAGGGCAGGCGCTGGCCGGTCCGGGCCTCGGGTGCCCAGGCGGCGGTGTCGGAGGCGGAGAGTCCGATCCGGCCCTTGTTGAGGACGAGCCAAGGGTGGCCGGTCTGGTGGCCTTCGAGGGCGGCGTAGTCGAGGTCGGCCAGGACGTCGGCGGTGAGCGCGGTGTGGTCGATGCGCGCGTCGGCGGCCAGGGTGGCGCTGAGCTCGCGGATCAGGTGGCCGAGGGTGGCGCCGTCGAGGCCGAGGAGGGTGCGGGTGCGGATGAGGAAGGCGTACGGGTCCCCGAACGCGGTCGGCGGCTCGGTCGAGCTGGGCGGCGGGGTGAGCGTCATGGTGTCGGGTGTGACGTGCCAGCTGCCGTACGCGCGGCGGCGGGCCCGGAAGCCGAGGCTGCTCCCGTCGTCGAGGGTCAGCGTCCAGGCGTCGCCGGAGGCGGCCGGGGCGGGGACCGGGCTGATGATCTCCTCGTACGCGAACTCTCCGAGCATCTTGGCGAGCAGGCGCCGGGCGGCGAATTCCCAGGTCGGGGCGTTCAGTTCGGGCGGGGTGCACGGGTGCTGGGGGGACGGCGGCACGGTGTCCGAGTCATGCGGGCCTGGGGAGTCGGGGGCTGCGGAGAACATCTGCACGGGACTCCTCGAAGATCGGGAACTTTGCTGCGTGACGCAGAGTTTTCGAAGTGAGAGGTGCGGAGGTGGGAGTGGAGGCGGGGGTGGAAGTGCGGGTACAGGGGGAGACAGAGCGGAAGGTCGAGGTCGAGGTCCAGGTCGAGGTTGGTGCTCAGAGGAGATTGCGCAGCGCCCGCTCGCGGATCATCAGGGCAGCGCGCTTGCCGGGCAGGTCGATCTCGGTGGAACAGCGGAAGCCGGAGTTCAGGAAGGCTGATACGGAGGGGGTGTTGCGGATGTCCGGTTCGGCGACGACGCGCATGCAGCGGGGGCGGTTGTCGAGCACCAGGTCGGCGACGGCGCGCAGGAGCGCGGTGCCCAGACCCCGGCCGCGGTTCGTGCCGTCTCCGATGAGCAGGTGGATACCCGTGTCGTGGGGGCGCGCCGGGTAGTACGCGGAGAGCGGGTCGAGGTCGGCCCGGTAGATCTCCCAATAGCTCATCGGTGTGCCGTCGAGGAGGCCGAGACACGGGATGCTGCGGCTGTCCCCGTCCAGCTGTGCCCGAACGTGGGCGGCGGTGACGGCGGCAGGGCCGGCGAGTTCCCAATAGGCCTCCACGTCGGGGTCGTTCATCCAGCCGGTGAGCAGCTCCAGGTCGCGTTCGAGCCGTACGGGTTCGAGGCGCAGGACTCCGGCCCGTGTGGTGATGCCGCCCCAGCCTGCCGGGGAGTCGAGGAGGTCCGCTTCGGCCAGCAGGGGCAGCAGCTCGACACTGAGACGCGGCGCGACGGTGCGGGCTGCCTCGGTGTGGAAGTCGGTGGAGGGCATCGGGGCTTTTCTCCGTATCGGTGCTGACGCGTCAGTCGTGGAGGGGGTTGGTGATGGTGACGTAGACGGACTGCGTGTCGACGGGGCCGACGAGCTCGTCGAGGCCGCCCAGGCGGGTGAGCAGATTCGCCTTGCAGCGCAGGGTGGGCGAGTCGAGCAGCAGCTCGGGGAGCGGGCCGAGGCCCGTGGCCTTGCCGAGGAAGCGGCGGAAGGCGGCGAGCAGGACGCGCTCGTCGGCGAGGCCCTGGGATCCGAAGGCTCCGACGAGACCGAGCACGTTGTTGATGCCGAGGTAGTAGGCGAAGCGTTCGTCGGTGACGGCGTCGGGGACGAAGGTGTCGCTGGTGGCGCCGATACCGGGGAGCCGGCGTTCCAGTTCCGCGCGGCGGGAGGCGCGGAAGTAGTAGCCCTGGTTGTCGCGGTAGCGGCCGCCGACCGGCCAGCCGGCCGGGTCGAGGAGTACCAGGGTGTTCTGCTGGTGCGCTTCGAGGGCGATGCCGGCGAGCGCGTCGAAGGCGAGGACCGGCAGGACGACGTGTTCGAGGTAGCGCAGGAACCACTCGGCGGCGACGGCGGAGGTCGTCCGCCCGGTGGTGGCGGCGAGCCCTGAGACGGTCTCGGCGAGCCGGGAGCTCATGCCGGTACGTCCGGGCCACGGGCGGGGTGCGGTGAGTGCGGCGATGCACAGGGCGTCGTCGCCCGGACGGAAGGGGTTGTGCCGGAGCAGGACGTCGAGTCCGGGGACGGGGGTGCCGTCCTGGGCGTCCACGGCGACCCAGGCGGGGTCGCGGACGATGTCGAAGCCGGGGTGGGCGGCCTGCCACTGCTCGGCGAGGCCGGTGCGGAGCAGCCGGTGCACCTCGGTGCCGCGGTGGAGTTCCTTGCGGAGGTTCTCGCGGCGGGAGTTGGTGATGCGCAGGCCCAGCGACAGCTTGAGCATCGCGGGGGCGCCGGGCTGGTGGACGGTACGGATGGAGGAGGTCGGGTACCAGGGCTCGCCGTACGGGCCCAGGTCGTGCAGGAGTCCCGCGTCGCGGAGGGCGGTGACCGCGGGGCGCTGGAGCAGGTCGCGGGCCTGCCAGGGGTGAAGGGGAAGGAGGGTGGCGCCGTCGGGCACCGGGAGGCCGGGGGCGAGCCGGGCCAGGAGCCGGGCGGCGGAGACCGGGCGGCCGCGTTCGGTCCAGGCGGAGTCGGAGGCGAGTGCGTCGGGTGCGACCGCCACCCAGTGCAGGGGGAAGGAGCCGTGGAGTTCGGGTGAGTAGCGGCGCACTTCGGCTTCGGAGAGTCCTTCGCGGCTCTTCGGGGTCGGGTGCAGCGGGTGACCGAGGAGGAGGGACTGTTCGGCGGTGAGGAACCGGTCCTCGGCGACGGGGGCGGGTGCGGAAGGGCGTTGGCGGCGGTCGGTGATGAACTCCGCGGTCCGGTGCACCGAGTCGGCGACCCGGCCGACGAGGTCGGCGCTGCCACGGGCGGCATCGCCTTCGCGGGAGATCAGCGCGGCCAGCGTGACGGCGTCCACGGCGGGGGCGTCGGCGGGGATGCCTTCGATCCGGGCCGGGCCGAAGCGGTGCCAGCCGGTGGCGGACCAGTACCGGACGGCGACGAGCAGGGCTGCGCCGGATCCCGGGAGGGGGACGCGGAGCACGGTCCCGGCGGGCTGCCCGAGTCCGGTCTCGCGGACCCAGCACCGCAGCAGGTTCTCCACCGAGGCGGCCTCGGCGGCGACGTGCGGGTCGGGGTGGTCCAGCGGGTCGGCCGCACCCGCCCGGGGCCTGGTGCCGTCCTTCTGCCGTGGCACGGTTGCAGCGGCCTCGGCGGCGAGCTGCGGCTCGGCCGCGGCCCAGGGCATGCCCGCGCCCGGCGTGCCGGGCAGGGTGCCGGCGGGACCGGCGAAGCCGCTCGTCCCCGTCCCGGACTGGTCCCCGGGCGGTGACGCGGACGCGGCGGCCCGCTCCGAGGGTGGGGAGTCGCCGGGCTCCGGAGGTTCGGAGGCACGGCTTCGCGGTGCCGTGGCGTCCTCGGCGGCCATGGACACTCCGGCGGTACCGGAAACCGTGGGGAGAGGTGCGGGCAAACCACCGGGCACGGCCTGCGCCGGGGCTGTCCCGACCCGGCCTGCCGAGGCCGGCCCGTCCGGAACCCCCGCGCCCGAACCCTCCGTGCGGGGCGCCATCGGGGCGGCAGGGCCGGGGCCGGACGCGCGGGAGCCGGACGGAGTCACCCCGCCCGCCACCGCGGACCCCTCGGACCGCACCGCCTCAACGGAGCGGGCGTCCGCCCCCGCACCAGAGCCTGCCGCGGGGACCGGACCGGCGGCCCCGGTCCCCAGGGACCGTTGGTCCGCACCCGCACCCGCCGGCGGGGCGGGCCTCAGAGGCGGATCCCCCGCCCGGGGACCCGACTGCGACGCGGCGACGGACGGCGAGGGCCCGCCGCCCGAGGGGGTGGAGGGAAGGGGTGCCCGGGCGTCGGCACCTGCCAGCGGTGGCCACGCGACGCCACCAGCTGGAGATCCACCGGCCGCGTACGAGACGTGCCCCGCAGGCGAGGACCGGCCGTCCGCGGGCGCGGAGGGGGTGGGCGACGGAGGTTGAGCCGGGTCGCCGGGCACCGCCGGCCATGCGGCGGCCATGGGTACGGGCCTGCCGTCGGCATGGGTGGGGACGGTGGACCGGGGAGCTCCGGACGCGGCGCTGGGGGCGGCGGCCGGGGTGGAGGGATCCGGGCGTGGGCGGAAGCCCGCAGCCCCGGTGCCGGACGGCTCCCAGGGCCACACCTGCAAGAACCCGGTCGGGGCCGCCAGAGGGTGCGCGGACTGCACGGGCCGGCCGTCCGAAGCCGGCACCGGCACGGCGGGGGGCGTGGGGGCCGGGGCCGGGGCCGGGGCAGCGTGCGGTGCCGCGGGCGCGTCTCCGGCAACGGGCCATGCCTCGAAGCCGGGTGTCCTCGGCGGCGTCCCTGTGGCGTCGGGCGAGGAGCCCGGCGCGGCCGCAGCCCGGACGGAGTTCGGCCCGCCGGGGGCGGAGGCCGGTGGCACCGCTTGAAGCCCGGACGCGGACGCCGAGGAGGGCTCGCCCCTGTGGGACGCGGACAGAGGGGGCCAGGAACCCCCGGCCCCAGTGGCGGACGCGAAGCCCCGTACTGGCACCGGCTCGGCTCCCGCCCCGCCCGCTGCCGGCGTCGGCGTCCCTCCCGTGTGAGCCGACGCGAGCGGCTCAGACGCACCGGAGGAGAAGGGCTGCATCGGGAGCGGCCCGGCGGAGGGTGCGGTGGGGAGAGCTGCCTCACCGGGACCTGACGGCAGCAAGGAGCCCGCGGAGACCCCCGGACGGAGCCCGGCACCGGAACCAGTCCCGGGACCGGACCGGGGAGCGAACCCGGAGTAGAGAACAGGCCCTGACGCTGGAGCCGCCTGGGGGGCGGGGGCGCCTTCGGGCCGGGGAGTAGGCCCGGGGCAGGCAGCGGCCTCGGGGCCAGAGGCAGCCTCGGGCCGCGGAACAGGCCCGGACCTCGGAACAGCCTCGAGACCAGCGGCGGCTTCGGGCCGGGGAGTAGGCCCGGGGCAGGGAGCGGCCTCGGGGCCAGAGGCAGCCTCGGGCCGAGAAGCAGGCTCGGCACCGGGAGCAGGGTCCGGATCGGACCGGGGACCGGGAGCGGGACCAGGCCCGGGCCAGGGACCGAGCCCAGGTGCGGGCCAGGGTCCGGGCCCAGTGCCCGGTGCGGGCCAGGCCTTGGGCCCGGGACCCGGAGCGGGCCAAGGACGGGGACCAGGAGCAGGACCGGGGCCAAGAGCCGGGGCAGTAGAACCGGCTACCACTCCCGGCGCTGATTCCGAGCGGTGAGCCGACGAGGACACCGTGGGGAGAGGAGCAGCGGCGGCCGATGGCCATGGCGGGGTGGCTGAGGCGGGGGCGGCCGTCGCGGCGGGCTCCGCGGCCGGACCGGAAGCCGACGGCACCGGGGAGGCGCCGGTGGTCGGTGTCGGCGTGACTGCGGACCGGGCATGCTCGGGCGCCACGGTGGGTGGGAGGCCGAGGCTCGGGCCCGGTGACGTCGACGGGGAGCCGCCGGCCACCGGCAGGGGCGACCCCGGCCCACGGTCAGAGGCCGTCGGCGGCTCGGGGGGCACCGGACCCCTTTCAGAGACCGTCATCGGTACGGGAGAGACGGGACCCGCCGGGGAGACCGTCGACGGTGCGAGAGACACGGGAGGCACAGCAGGCACGGCGCCACCCGAGGAACCCGTCGAAAGCACGGCGCCACCCGCAGGCATCGGCGGCGCGGCACCACCCACAGACACCGGCACCGGCACCGGCACCGGCACCGGCACCGGCACCGGCACCGGCACCGGCGGCACGAGGCTCCCCGGCGGGGGCGGCGGTGGAGACCCTGCCTGCGGGAGCGAGGGTGTGGCGGACGGGGGTGTCAGGGTGAACGGCGGCGTGGGCAGCGGGCCGGGGATGGAGTTGGGCATCGGGGTCCTTAGCGGCGGGTGGCGGCGGCGGGGATGGCGTCGGCGAGGCGGTCGAGGACGGCCGCGGCCTGTTCGTCGGTCAGGGTCAGCGGAGGGAGGAGACGCACGACGCTGGAGTGGCGGCCGCCGAGTTCGACGATCAGGCCGCGGTCCAGACACGCCTCGCGGACGGCCACCGCGAGTTCGGGCGCGGCCGCCCCGGTGTCGGGGTCGATCAGTTCGACGCCGATCATCAGGCCGCGGCCCCGTACGTCCCCGACGCACGCGTGGGCGGGCACCAGCCCGCGCAGCGCGGTGAGCATCCGCTCGCCCAGGGTCCGCGCACGCTCCGCGAGGCCGTTCTCCCGGACATAGGCCAGCGTCGCCGTGCCCGCCGCCATGGCCAGCTGATTGCCGCGGAAGGTACCCGCGTGGGCCCCTGGGGCCCACTGGTCCAGCTCCGCCCGGTACACGATCACCGCGAGCGGCAGGCTGCCCCCGATGGCCTTGGACAGCACCATCACGTCGGGTACGACCCCCGCGTGGTCGACGCCCCAGAAGGCCCCGGTCCGCCCGACCCCCGTCTGGACCTCGTCGGCGATCAGCGGGATCCCCCGCTCCGCCGTGATCTCCCGCACTGTGCGCAGCCAGGCGTCCGGGGCGGGGTGTACGCCGCCCTCGCCCTGGACCGGTTCGACGATCATCCCGGCGGGCGCGGCGACCCCGCTCTTGGGATCGTCGAGCAGGTTCCGTGTCCAACGGGCCGAGAGTTCCGCGCCCTCGGCCCCTCCGACTCCGAACGGGCAGCGGTAGTCCTGCGGATACGGCAGCCGGGTCACCCGTACGTCCGGTGCCCCGCCCGAGGCGGCCAACGCACCCGCCGTCATGCCGTGGTACGCGCCGGTGAACGCGAGGAGTCCCGGCCGGCCGGTCGCGGTGCGGACGAGCGTGAGCGCGGCCTCCACGGCGTCGGTCCCGGCCGGCCCGCAGAACTGGATGCGGGCGTCCGCCGCCAGCCCCGCCGGCAGATTGGCGAACAGCTCGGTGGTGAACGCATCCTTGACCGGCGTCGCGAGGTCGAGAACGTGGAGCGGGGCCCCGGAGTCGAGGACTCCGCGGATGGCTTCGAGTACCACCGGGTGGTTGTGGCCGAGGGCGAGGGTGCCGGCGCCGGAGAGGCAGTCGAGGTAGCGGCGTCCGTCCGCGCCCTCGATGGTCAACCCCCGTGCCCGCACCGGGACGATGGGCAGGGAGCGCGCGTACGTCCGGGCGGCGGACTCCCGTTGCGCCTGCCGCCGCAGGATGCCCTCCGCCGGACCCGTGCCCGTACCCATGGACGCCGTGCCCGTACCCATGGACGCCGTACCCGAATCCAGCCCCGGACCCGCGCCACGTCCGGGAAACGGGTCCTCGAAAGTCCCGGACTCCGGTGCCCGGTTGCTCTGCGGCGGGACGCGTGCCGCGGCCGTAGCCTGCTCGCCCGTCAAAGCCACGAGTGTCGCTCCTCCCGCACGGTTGCTCTTCCGGAGTGCGCTTCGAACACCAACGCTGCTCCCCCATCCCCCGTACGTACCAACGACGGTGCCGGCGGCGGATCACGGGTGGGCCCAAGATCCTTGCCCCGTGACGAGACGGACGAGGAGGCGGACAAGGGGCGGACAAGGGCCGGACCCGGAGACCGTAGAGGAGTTGGGCCCCGCTCCCGGGAACCGGCGCCCCGGGCTGTGCCGTCCCCCACGGCAGCGGCATAGTGGGGGGCTGCAACCCAGGCACCATCCCGAAACACCAGGGGGATTCACGACATGCGACCGATCCGACCGGTCACCGCGATCCTGTGCTCGGCCGCGCTCGCGCTGACCGCCGCGGCCTGCGGACCCGGCGACGGTGAAGCCGACGCCAAGCCGACCGTCGCGGCGAGCCTTCCCACCAGCCTGGACGGGGTCAAGATCCCGGACGGGCTGAAGGACAAGCTCAAGGAGCACGGCATCGACCTGGAGAAGTGGAAGGGAGGCGCGTGGAAGAACTGGAAGAAGGAGGACTGGCTCCGCGAGGCGGGCGACTACATCAACCCGATCATCGAGGACCTCTGGGACCCGGACCGGATGCGTGACGCCGACAAGACCCCGCAGCCGCCGGCCGTCGACCCCGACGCGGGCAAGGACCAGGGCGTCACCGACCCGACCCCGGCCCCAGTGGCGGCGAAGGCCGCGAAGCCGCAGTACCACCAGAGCGTTCCCGCCTCCGGCAAGGTCTTCTTCGACGGCCCCGAGGGCTCGATGGTCTGCTCGGCGACCGTGGTCAAGGACCCGGCGCACCCCGGCAAGTCCAACATGGTCTGGACGGCCGGCCACTGCGTGCACGCGGGCAAGTCCGGCGGCTGGTACCGCAACATAGCCTTCGTCCCGTCGTACAACAACACGGGCAAGGCGGCGGCCGCGCTCAAGGGCGCGCCGCGCGACCAGGTGGCGCCGTACGGCGTGTGGTGGAGCGACTGGGCGCAGACCTCCGACCAGTGGATCGCGACCGGCGGTCCGACCGGCGGCGCGGGCGCACCCTACGACTTCGCGGTACTGCACGTGACCCCGGAGAAGGGTGGCGGCAAGTCGCTGGAGGAGACGGTCGGTACGGCGCTCCCGGTGGAGTTCAACGCGCCGGCCGCGCCCAAGATCGCGAACATGACGGCGACCGGCTATCCGGCGGCGGCTCCGTTCGACGGCCAGAAGGCCTTCCAGTGCACCGACAAGCCGGGCCGGCTGTCGCTGACCACGACCGATCCGGTGATGTACCGCATCGGCTGCACGATGACCGGCGGTTCCTCGGGCGGTGGCTGGGTCGCGGCGGGAGCCGACGGCAAGCCCGCGCTGGTGTCCAACACCTCCATCGGCCCCGCCAAGGCGGGCTGGCTGGCCGGGCCCCGGCTGGGGCCGGAGGCGAAGGGCGTCTTCGACGCCGTGAGCGCCAAGTTCAAGTAGCCGGACGGGTCGGTCCGCACCGGGTCCGCTTGACCGGCCGGCACCGGCCGCGGTACCGACCGCGTACCGCACGACCGAGGGCCCCCGCACCAGCGGGGGCCCTCGGTCGTGCACGCCGTGGCCCGCGGGCCACGGCCTCAGTGCTTCGCGAGCACGTACGGAGCGAACTCCGCCGCCAGTTCCGCGTGCACACGGGCCTTGAGCAGGGTGCCCTCCGCCGTGTGCTCCTCGGAGATCACCTCGCCCTCGGCGTGTGCCCGGGCGACCAGCGAGCCGCGCGTGTACGGCACCACGGCCTCGACCGCGATCGCGGGCCGCGGCAGCTCGGCGTCGATGAGTGCGAGGAGCTGCTCGATGCCCTGGCCGGTGCGCGCCGAGACGGCGATGGAGCGCTTCTCGATCCGCAGCAGGCGCTGGAGCACCAGCGGGTCGGCCGCGTCCGCCTTGTTGATCACCACGATCTCGGGCACCTTGACGGCGCCGACCTCGCGGATGACCTCGCGGACCGCCGCCAGCTGCTCCTCCGGCGCCGGGTGCGAGCCGTCCACGATGTGCAGGATGAGGTCGGAGTCGCCGACCTCCTCCATCGTGGAGCGGAACGCCTCGACGAGGTGGTGGGGCAGGTGCCGGACGAAGCCGACCGTGTCGGCCAGGGTGTAGACCCGGCCGGACGGCGTCTCGGCCCGGCGCACGGTCGGGTCGAGGGTGGCGAACAGCGCGTTCTCCACCAGGACGCCCGCGCCCGTGAGGCGGTTGAGCAGCGAGGACTTGCCGGCGTTGGTGTATCCGGCGATGGCGACCGAGGGCACCTTGTTGCGTCGCCGTTCCTGCCGCTTGATGTCACGGCCGGTCTTCATCTCCGCGATCTCCCGGCGCATCTTCGCCATCTTCTCGCGGATCCGGCGCCGGTCCGTCTCGATCTTGGTCTCACCGGGGCCACGGGTGGCCATGCCGCCACCGCCGCCGCCGCCCATCTGCCGGGACAGCGAGGCGCCCCAGCCGCGCAGTCGCGGCAGCATGTACTGCATCTGCGCGAGCGCGACCTGTGCCTTGCCCTCCCGGGACTTGGCGTGCTGGGCGAAGATGTCGAGGATGAGCGCGGTCCGGTCGACCACCTTCACCTTGACGACGTCCTCGAGGGCGATGAGCTGGCCGGGGCTGAGCTCGCCGTCGCAGACGACGGTGTCGGCGCCGCTCTCCATCACGATGTCGCGCAGCTCGCGCGCCTTGCCGGAACCGATGAAGGTGGCCGGGTCGGGCTTGTCACGGCGCTGGATGACGCCGTCGAGGACGAGCGCGCCCGCCGTCTCGGCGAGGGCGGCGAGCTCCGCGAGGGAGTTGTCCGCGTCCTGCGCCGTGCCGGAGGTCCACACGCCCACGAGTACGACCCGCTCCAGGCGGAGCTGTCGGTACTCGACCTCGGTGACGTCCTCGAGCTCGGTGGAGAGGCCGACCACGCGGCGCAGGGCCGCGCGCTCGGAGCGCTCGAACTGCTCGCCGTCCCTGTCTCCGTCGACCTCGTGGCTCCAGGCGACGTCCTCTTCCATCAGGGCGTCGGCCCGAAGGCTCTCGGTGAAGCTCTGCGGGTCCGCCGCACTCTGTGCGTCGTCCCGCGCGTCCTGGGAAGGGGAAGAAGAGGAGGTCATTGGATCCTTACGTCGTTTTCGAATGCGTCCGCGTCAGGCGAAGCGGAGCCAAGGCCAAAGCTACTCCCGCGCGTGACACAACACCGTCATGTCCAACGTGTGACACTCCCCTGAGATTCCCCTCAGGGGTGTGCCCAGTGGTGAGCCTCGTTGGTGAGCCCTTCGTGGTGAGCCCTCCGTGGTGAGCGGCGGGCGGCCCCGTCGATGGTGGCATGCCCGTTCCGCACGCGTCACACGCTTTTCGGCGTGCCCCACTCCGGGTGTCCGGGCATCGCCGGGGTCTTCTTCCCGTACAGCCACGGCTCCAGGAAGGCCCCGAGGTCCCGTCCGGCCTCCTGCGAGGCCAGCCGTACGAAGTCCTCCGTACCCGCGACCGCGTCCCGGTTCTCGCCGACCCAGCGCCGCTCCACCCGGTCGAACGCCGCCTCCCCGATCTCCTGCCGCAGCGCGTAGAGGATCAGCGCGGCCCCGTCGTAGACCGCCGGCCGGAACAGCCCGATCTTCTCGCCCGGGGCCGCCGGCTTCGGTGCGGCCGGAGGCCCGCCGGCCGCCCGCCACTGGTCGGAGCGCTGGTACGCCTCGCGCATGCGCCGCTCCAGGGAGTACTTGCCGAGGCCGTCCGCGTACAGGGCCTCGTACCAGGTGGCGTGGCCCTCGTTGAGCCACAGGTCGGACCACATGCGCGGGGTCACGCTGTCGCCGAACCACTGGTGGGCCAGCTCGTGGACCATCACGGACTCCACGTACCAATCGGGGTATCCCTCGCTGCCCGAGAAGAGCCCGCTCTCGAACAGTGAGAGCGTCTGCGTCTCCAGCTCGAAGCCGGTCCTGGCCTTCGCGATCAGCACCCCGTAGTTCTCGAAGGGGTAGCGGCCGACCCGCGCCTCCATCCACTCGATGTGCCCGGCGGTCTTCTTCAGCCACGGCTCCAGCTTCTCCCGGTCGGCCGCCGGGACCACGTCGCGCAGCGGCAGCCCGTGCGGTCCGGTGCCGTGGACGACGGCCGAGTCCCCGATCGAGACCTGGGCGAGCTCGGTGGCCATCGGGTGCAGGGTCCGGTACGTCCACGTGGTCGCGGCGCCCGCCCGGGGGGCCGGCAGCGCGCCCGGCACGCCGTTGGCCACGGCCTTCAGCCCGGCCGGCGCGGTGACGCGGAAGGTGAAGTACGCCTTGTCGGCGGGGTGGTCGTTGCAGGGGAAGACCCGGTGGGCGGCGTCGGCCTGGTTCGCCATGGCCAGCCCGTCCTCGGTGACCACCCAGCCGCCGTCGCCGCGGCCGCGCGGATCGCTCGTGTGCCGGACGGTGATGTGCAGGGGCGCGCCCTGTTCCAGCGGCCGGGCGGGGGTCAGTACGAGGTCCTCCCCCACGCTCGTGAACCGTGCCGGCTCCCCGTTGACCTCGGCGGAGGCCACTTTCCCGTGGGTGAAGTCCAGGTTGACGGTTTCGAGGCGGGTGAGGGTGCGCGCGTCGATGACGGTGACCGCGTCGAGCGGGCTGCTGTTGTCCTTGTACGCGAAGGACAGGTCGTACGAGAGAACGTCGTAGCCGGGGTTCCCGAGCTCCGGGAAGAGCGGGTCGCCGATGCCGAGTGCCGCGGGCGGCGGCACCACGGCGGCGACGAGGGTGAGGGAGGCCGCGGCCAGCAGGGCGGCGCGCAGGCGCGGGGAGGTGAGCTGCATCCCCCACCCCCTACCAGCGCCCGCCGGACGCCCGCGAACGGCGCGCGACGGATCCACCCGAAAGGAGTCGGGCCTGCTTCCGGACGCTTACGCCCGGCTGACGTCGTAGACGCCGGGCACGTCCCGCATGGCCCTCATGAGCGCCGGGAGTCCCGCCGCGTCGGGGAGCTGGAGGGTGTAGCTGTGCCGGACCCGCTGTTCGACCGGCGGTTCCACGGTCGCGGAGACCACTTCGACCCCTTCGCGGGCGATGGCCTCGGTCAGATCGGCCAGCAGGTGCGGGCGGCCGAACGATTCGGCGAGCAGGGTGACCCGGCAGTCCGCGGTCGCCCGCCAGTGCACGGCGACGGGGGTCCGGCCCACCGCCCGCATCTGGGTCACCGTCGCGCAGTGGACGCGGTGGACGGTGACGGCCCCGCCGCGTACGACGAACCCCTCGACGGCGTCCGGCGGCACCGGCGTACAGCACCCGGCGAGCCGCACGGTGGCGTCCGGCAGGTCGGCGACGGCGTTGCCCCCGCCGCCGCGGGCCCCGATCACCGACAGCGGCGCCCTGGGCGCGGCCGCGGCGGGCCCGGCGCCGTCGGGATGGGACTCCAGCCAACTGCTGACGGCGATCCGGGCGGCCGGGGTCCTGGCGTGGTCCAGCCAGTCGGCGGCGGGCCCCGAGGAGGCGTCGTGCGCCAGCAGCAGCTGGACGGTGTCCCCGTCCGAGAGCCGGGAGGACAGGGAGGTCAGGCGCCCGTTGACCCGGGCGCCGATACAGCCGTGGGCCGCCTCGCCGTACTGCGCGTAGGCGGCGTCGATACAGCTGGCACCGGCCGGCAGGCCCAGCGTCCCCCCGTCGGCCCGGAACACGGTGATCTCCCGGTCCTGTGCCAGTTCCGAGCGCAGGACGTCCCAGAAGGTGTCGGGGTCGGGCGCCGACTGCTGCCAGTCGAGCAGCCGCGACAGCCAGCCGGGCCGGGTCGGGTCCACCCGCTCGTCGTCGCAGTCGGTCGCGGCGAGCTGGTCCGCGGCCGGCGGCGCCGTGTACGGATTGCCGAGCGCCACGACCCCCGCCTCCGCTACCCGGTGCATCTGCCGGGTCCGCACGATCACCTCGGCGACGTACCCCTCGGGCGTGGCGAAGGCGGTGTGCAGGGACTGGTAGAGGTTGAACTTCGGGGAGGCGATGAAGTCCTTGAACTCCGAGATGACCGGGGTGAAGCAGGTGTGCAGCTCCCCCAGCACGGCGTAGCAGTCCGCGTTCTCGCCCACGAGCACCAGCAGGCGGCCGAAGTCGGAGC
This sequence comes from Streptomyces sp. NBC_00435, assembly GCF_036014235.1. Lineage (GTDB taxonomy): Bacteria > Actinomycetota > Actinomycetes > Streptomycetales > Streptomycetaceae > Streptomyces. The sequence goes on along the minus strand of NZ_CP107924.1, from coordinate 6,057,980 downwards.
CGCGCAGCTCCCCGCGCTTGAGGGAGACGCGGTGCACGGAGACGAAGTGCCGGGGCCGCACCAGCACCTCGGCGGTGATGCCCGCGTCGCGCAGGACGCTCCGTACGGAGCCGGCGATGGCGGGCAGCGGGTCGCGTTCCCCCGCGTGGGCCGCGATGAGGGCGCGGGTGTGCTCGTACTCCTCGGGGTGCAGGATCGCGAAGACGAGGTCCTCCAGCTCGGTCTTCAGGGCCTGCACGCCGAGCCGTTCGGCGAGCGGGATCAGCACGTCCCGGGTGACTTTGGCGATGCGGGCCTGTTTCTCGGGCCGCATCACGCCGAGGGTGCGCATGTTGTGCAGCCGGTCGGCGAGTTTGATGGACATCACGCGGACGTCATTGCCGGTGGCGACGAGCATCTTGCGGAAGGTCTCGGGCTCGGCGGCGGCGCCGTAGTCGATCTTCTCGACCTTGGTGACGCCGTCGACGATGAAGCAGACCTCTTCGCCGAACTCCTCGCGGACCTGATCGAGGGTCACCTCCGTGTCCTCGACCGTGTCGTGGAGGAGAGAGGCCGTCAAGGTGGTGGTCTCGGCGCCGAGTTCGGCCAGGATGAGGGTGACGGCGAGTGGGTGTGTGATGTACGGCTCACCGCTCTTGCGCATCTGACCGCGGTGCGAGGTCTCGGCGAGCAGGTACGCGCGGCGCAGGACGGACAGGTCCGCGTCGGGGTGATGGGCGCGGTGCGCCTCGGCGACATGGCCGATGGCGTCGGGCAACCGGTCCCGGGGCGTCGGCCCGAGCAGGGCGGCGCGCCCAAGTCGTCGCAGGTCAAGCCTGGTCCGGCCGCGTCTGCGAAGTTCAGGGAGCGCTTCGGGACGTGCTTCGGGGTTCGTGGCCTCTGCACTCATGGGCACCTCCGACGGCTTCGACCGGCGGTGGTGGGCATGGGGTGAGCCCGCAGGGCCGGTGCCTGATGCTACCGACCCCACCACGTGGCGCAGTCCACCTCTCGCACAGCGTGAAACGGATCACCCATTAGAGGGAAGCTTTAGGCGAAAGCCGTTTGGGTGAGCCAGGCGGGATCGAACTCACCCTCGGCCACGATCACGGCGGGTCCGGTCATCTCGATCCGACCGTCGGGGTGCTCGGTGATGACCAGCGTGCCACCGGGCAGATCGACGGTGTACGTGACGGACTCGCCGGTGACGGCCGGGTCCACGCCGTCCCGGCGGATGGCGGCCACGGCGACCGCGCAGGCGCCGGTACCGCAGGAGCGGGTCTCGCCGGAGCCGCGCTCGTGGACGCGCATGGCGACGTGCCGGGGGCCGCGGTCGACGACGAACTCGACGTTGACACCGGTCGGGTAGGCGGACGCCGGGCTGTACGGGGGCGGGTCCAGCAGCTCCCCGGCATCGTCCAGGCTGTCGACGAACGCCACCGCGTGCGGGTTCCCCATGTTGACGTTGCGTGCGGGCCAGGAGCGGGCGCCGACGGAGACCGTGACCTCGCCCTCGGGGAGTTCGGCGCGGCCCATGGACACGGTCACGTCACCGGTCTTGTCGAGGTGTACCCGCTTGACTCCGCCGCGGGTGGCAACGGCCAGGTCGCCGGGCTTGGCGTGCCCCGCGTGCTGGAGGTAGCGGGCGAAGACGCGGACGCCGTTGCCGCACATCTCGGCGATGGAGCCGTCGCTGTTGCGGTAGTCCATGAACCACTGGGCCTGGTCGGCCATGTGCGCGGCCTCGGGGTGTGCGGCGGAGCGCACGACGTGCAGCACGCCGTCCGCGCCGATCCCGGCGCGCCGGTCGCAGAGCCGCGCGACGGCGGAGGCCGGCAGCTCGATGGCGTTGTCCGGGTCCGGGACGATCACGAAGTCGTTCTCGGTGCCGTGGCCCTTGAGGAAGGAGAGGCTGGTCTGCGTCACCCGCACATGGTACCGAGCCCGCGGCTACCGGAGCCGGGCCACCCGGTACACCGCGAGGGCTACGACGCCCAGCGCGACCAGCGCGTACAGCAGGGCGAGGCGCCAGTCGGGGCGCAAGCCCGAACCGCGGGCCGGGAGCCCCGGCAGGGCGTAGCCCACGCGGCGCGCGGCCATCATGCCCCAGCCGCCCGCGCAGCTCATGAGGAGGAAGCCGAGCATGGCGACGACCGCTCCGCCGTCGCCGAACTCGAAGGCGAGCGGGAAGGCGAACATCAGGGATCCGGCCGCGGCCAGCACGACGATGGGGGCGATCTGCCACAGCCGCAGCCGTCGCTGCGGGCGCAGCTCGACCTCGAACTCGGGCGCGGCGGCCGCCTCCACCTCGGTGGGGTCCGGCGCGTCCGGGCCGTCGGGGGTCAGCCGCGCGGGTTCCGCGGGCAGTCCGAGTCCGCCGGCGTCCGCGAGGGCGCCGTGAAGCATCGGGTCCACTTGCGGCCGGGTGTCGTCCCGACCGGTGTCACGAGGGCCGGCCTCCATCGCCACGCGCCCTCCCCACTCGGACTTCGTACGCCGCCGTTCACCGCCGGTGACGGCACCGGCGGAAGTTTGATGATGGCACGCCAGAGACCCCCGGACGGGCGCCCGGGGCGTCCCGATGCCATCACGTGATCAGGCTGTGACCGCTCGTTCGACCAACGACTGCGCGAGTCCGGTGAGTTCCCCCCGGTCCGCGACGGCCCCGCTGAGCCAGTGAACCCTCGGGTCGCGGCGGAACCACGAGTCCTGCCGCCGGGCGAAACGCTTGGTGGCGCGGACCGTCTCGGCGCGCGCGTCCTCCTCCGTGCCCTTCCCGGCGAGCACGTCCAGCACCTGCTGATAGCCGAGCGCCCTGGAGGCGGTGATTCCGTCGCGCAGCCCCACGGCTTCCAGCGCGCGGACCTCGTCCACCAGCCCGGCCTCCCACATCCGGTCCACGCGCAGCGCGATCCGCTCGTCGAGCTCGGGCCGGGCCACGTCCACGCCGATCTGGACCGTGTCGTAGACGGACTCGTGGCCGGGCAGGTTCGCGGTGTACGGCCGTCCGGTGATCTCGATGACCTCCAGGGCGCGCACGATGCGGCGGCCGTTGCTGGGCAGGATGGCCTGGGCGGCGGCCGGGTCGGCGGCGGCGAGGCGGGCGTGCAGGGCGCCGGGGCCGCGCAGGGTGGCCTCGGCCTCCAGGCGGGCCCGGACCTCGGGGTCGGTGCCGGGGAAGTCCATGGCGTCGAGCGCGCCGCGCACGTAAAGGCCGGAACCGCCGACGAGGACCGGCGTACGGCCCTCGGCGAGGAGCTTGTCGATCGCGGCGCGGGCGAGGCGCTGGTACTCCGCGACGCTGGCCGTCTCGGTGACGTCCCAGATGTCGAGGAGGTGGTGCGGGACCCCTCCGCGCTCCTCGACCGTCAGTTTGGCGGTACCGATGTCCATCCCCCGGTACAGCTGCATCGAGTCGGCGTTGACGACTTCGCCGTCGAAATGACGGGCCAGGGCCACACCGAGATCCGACTTTCCGGCCGCGGTGGGCCCGACGACGGCGATGACCCGCGGGGCGGGGGCTGCTTTCTTCACCGCACCAGTCTCGCAGCCCCCCGTCAAGGCACTGGCATGTACCCGATCGAGCTACGTGACGTGACCGGAGCGGGGTCGTTGCCTTGGCGGGGTTCCGGCCTGGTGCGCGCCTGTCGTACGCCCGGCCCGCTGACCGGCGCGTGCCGGTCCGTCCAGAGCGGAACTTCACTCACACGAGTAACGTTATAGGAGCAGACATGGGCATTTTGGACCGGCTTCTCGGCCGCAAGAGCCAGGCGACGACCGAAGCGGCCGTCGCCGAGGACCTGACGGTGGAGTCCGCGACGGCCGACGAGGCCGGGACCGAGGCGACTGTGGCGGAGGAGAGCGCGGTGGAAGCCGTGGAGATCCCGAAGCAGCAGTCGGCGGAGGTGGGCGCGGACATCGAGGCCGCCGAGGGTGCCCGTAAATAGCTACCGCCATTGAAAGGTGACCCATGGGCCTGCTGGACAGTTTGAAGGCCAAGCTCGCGCCCGCCAAGGACAAGGTCGGCGACCTCGCTGCACAGCACGAGGGCAAGATCAGCCAGAATCTGGAGAAGGTGGCCAAGGCCGTCGACTCCAAGACCAAGGGCAAGTACAGCGGCCAGATCTCTAGCGGCGCGGACAAGGCGAAGGACGCCCTGGGCAAGATCGCGCACAAGGACACTCCCGGCGGGCCGACACCGCCGGTGGCCTCCTGACGCGGTCCCGTAGTACGACGGAGGGGCGCGGCACCACCGAGTGTGGTGCCGCGCCCCTCTGTCGTGCACGGGGTACGGGGGCCGGCGCGGCGGCAGGGCGCGGGGGCCTGCGGCGGTGGCCGGCCGGCCCTGCCTACGACCAGGCGGCCACGAAGTACCCGACCCCGTACGGGGCGTCCTCGTACAGCAGCCGTCCTTCGAGCCCGGCGCCCTCGGCGGCGCCGGCGAGCACCTGCCAGGGGGCCCGCCCGGCGGCCTGGAGCTCGGCGGCGAGTCCGGCGTCCAGGGCGGCGAGCGCGGGCAGGTCGGCGGCGCCGAGCGCACGGGCGGCCTCGGCGTCGAAGGCGGCGGCGCGTTCGTCGAGGTAGCCGGGGGCCTTGAGGGAGCGGCAGGCGCTGCCGTCACCCATGACGAGCATCGCGACCCGGGCGTCGCGGGCGGCGAGCTCCCGGCCGGTCTCCAGGCACCGCCCGGTGTCCAGCGGCCCGGCGACCCCGAACCCCTCCAGGGGCGCGGCGCCCCAGCCGGCGCGGCCGAGCAGCCAGGCGCCGACGGAGAGGGAGGTGGGCAGCAGGCGCGGGCCCTCCTCGCCCTCGCCCAGCCGTACGTCGGCCCCGGCCCCGAACCCGCGGAAGGTGCCGCGGGAGCCCTGGGGGTAGGCCCCCAGGTGGTCCGGGTCGGCGGCGCCGACCACGACGAGCAGATCGGGCCGGGAGGCGGTGAGCACGGACAGCGCGTCGGAGCACGCGGTCCGGGCGTCGGCGAGTTCGGCGGCGGCGCCCGTGGCGAGCTCCGGCAGGAGCATCGGCGGGGTGGGGCAGACAGCGGCGGCTACGAGCATGATCCGCAGCGTAGCCGGAGCCGGCCGGGGGCGTCCCGGCTCCGCCCGGACCCGTTCCGGGCGGGAGCCCCCGGACCCGCGGGCCGGCCCCCGGCGACGGCGCCGGACCCCGCTACGGGCCCGTCAGGACGGCAGCGCGCAGCCCGACGTAGTCACCGGGAGCGGGGCCGGGACGCCCAGGGTCGGGATTCCGAGGAGGACGCCCTTCGGCTGCGGCGGGGCCGCGTTGCGCTTCTCCCACGCGTCGCCCGCACGGGTGCGGCGTACCGCCCGGGTCGGGCCCTCGGCCAGGAGGTGGTGCGGGGCCGCGTAAGTGATCTCCACGGTCACCACGTCACCCGGACGGACCTCGTCGGACGGCTTGGTGAAGTGCACCAGGCGGTTGTCGGGGGCGCGCCCGGACAGGCGGTGCGTGGCCCCGTCCTTGCGGCCCTCGCCCTCGGCGACCATGACTTCGAGCGTGCGGCCGACCTGCTTCTTGTTCTCGTCCCAGGAGATCTCCTCCTGGAGGGCGACCAGACGCATGTACCGCTCCTGGACGACCTCCTTGGGGATCTGCCCCTCCATGTCGGCGGCCGGGGTCCCTGGGCGCTTGGAGTACTGGAAGGTGAAGGCGTTCGCGAAGCGTGCCTCGCGCACCGCGTGCATCGTCTGCTGGAAGTCCTCCTCCGTCTCGCCGGGGAAGCCCACGATGATGTCGGTGGAGATCGCCGCGTGCGGGATGGCGGCGCGGACCTTCTCGATGGTGCCGAGGAAGCGCTCCTGACGGTAGGAGCGGCGCATCGCCTTGAGGATCGTGTCCGAGCCCGACTGCATCGGCATGTGGAGCTGCGGCATGACGTTGGGGGTCTCGGCCATCGCCGCGATCACGTCGTCCGTGAAGTCGCGCGGGTGCGGGGAGGTGAAGCGGACCCGCTCCAGGCCCTCGATGGCACCGCAGGCGCGCAGCAGCTTGGAGAAGGCCTCGCGGTCGCCCAGGTCGGAGCCGTAGGCGTTGACGTTCTGGCCGAGCAGGGTGATCTCGGAGACGCCCTCGGCGACGAGCGCCTCGACCTCGGCGAGGATGTCGCCGGGACGGCGGTCCTCCTCCTTGCCGCGCAGCGCCGGGACGATGCAGAAGGTGCAGGTGTTGTTGCAGCCGACGGAGATCGAGACCCAGGCGGCGTACGCGGACTCGCGCCGGGTCGGCAGCGTGGAGGGGAAGGCCTCCAGCGACTCCGCGATCTCGATCTGCGCCTCTTCCTGGATGCGCGCGCGCTCCAGCAGGACGGGCAGTTTGCCGATGTTGTGCGTGCCGAAGACCACGTCGACCCAGGGGGCGCGGTCCACGATCGTGTCGCGGTCCTTCTGCGCGAGGCAGCCGCCGACGGCGATCTGCATGCCGGGGCGCTTGGTCTTCATCGGGGCGAGGCGGCCGAGGTTGCCGTAGAGCTTGTTGTCGGCGTTCTCACGGACGGCGCAGGTGTTGAACACGACGACGTCGGCGTCGCCGTCGGAGCCCTCGGGGGCGCGGACGTACCCGGCGTCCTCCAGCAGGCCGGACAGCCGCTCGGAGTCGTGCACGTTCATCTGACAGCCGTACGTCCGGACCTCGTACGTTTTCACAACAGTCGCCTCGCCCTCAGTGCTCACCCAGCAAGGGTACGGGGCCGTCCGGGCGGCCCGGGCCGGGGCGGCCCCGGGGTCACCGGGGCGGTGGGGCGAGGCGGGGCGCGGGGACGGACCGTGACAGGAGGGCGGGTCGGTGGCAGGATCGCGGCCATGCCTCTCGTACCGCCCCGGATCAGCAGGCGCCGTGCCCTGCGGGCCCTGGTGGCCGTGCTGGCCGTGCTCTGCGCCCTCCTCTGGTGGCTACGGCCCTTCGGCCGGCCGGAGCTCACGGGTGAGCTCACCTTCAGCACGGGGGTCCAGACCGGGGTCTACCACCGCTACGGCCAGCTGCTGGAGCAGGCGCTCGCCAAGGACATCCCCGGGGTGCGCGTCCGGCTGAAGCCCAGCGAGGGGTCGCAGCAGAACCTGCAGCGGGTGGCCGACGGGGAGGCCGACTTCACGGTGGCCACGGCCGACGCGGTGGCCAAGTACCGCTTCGACGGGAAGCCGGGAGCCGAGCGGCTGCGCGGCTGTGCCCGCCTCTACGACGACTACGTGCAGCTGGTGGTGCCCGCCGGATCTCCGGTCCAGTCGGCGCGGGACCTGCGCGGCAAGCGGGTCGCCGTCGGCCAGAACGGCTCGGGGGTGCGGCTGATCTCGGAGCGGATGCTCACGGCCGCGGGCCTGGACCCGGTCCGCGACATCACCCCGTTCTCCATCGGCATCGACACCATGCCGGCGGAGCTGGAGGCCGGCCGGATCGACGCGTTCTTCTGGTCGGGCGGACTGCCGACCAGCGCCGTGCGCGAGCTCTCGGAGCGGTTCGAGATCCGGCTCGTGCAGCTCGGCGACCTGCTGGAGGACCTCCAGGCCAGTGGCAGCCCCGCGCGCTACTACCGGGCCGCGGTGATGCCCCAGGACGCCTACGCGCGGGCCCGGAACACCTCGTCGGTGGCCACGGTGGCGGTGCCGAACCTGCTGGTGACCCGGGAGGACACGGGAGCCGAGCTGACGGAGCAGTTCACCCGCACCGTGATCGGCAGCCGGGACGAGATCGGGCGCCAGGTGCACGCGGCGCAGCTGGTGGACCTGCGGACCGCGATCTACACGGATCCGCTGGAGCTGCACACCGGCGCGGCCCGGTACTACCGCTCCGTGAAGCCGTAGCCCCGGCCGTGGCCGTGCGGCCGTGGTGGTGGCCGTGCGGCCGTGGCCCCGGAGGGCTCGCGGACCGCGCGCGAATCAGGGCCGCAGCAGCATCGTCGCCGCGGCGGCCGCGCCGATCAGCCCCGCGTGCGTGCCCAGCGTCGCCGGGACGACCTGGAGCTCCTTGACGAACGACAGGGTCGCGTACGAGGCCAGGTGCGTCCGGACCGGCCCGAAGAGGGTCTCCCCGGAGGCGGCCACGCCGCCTCCGATGACGGCGATGTCGGTCTCGACCAGGGTCGCGGTGGCCGCGATGGCGGCGGCCAGCGCCCGGCCCGCGCGGTCGAAGGCGGCCACGGCGACGGGGTCGCCCGCGGCAGCGGCGGTGGCCACTCCGGCCGCGGTGGGGTCACCGGCCGGTACCCAGCCCTGGGCCAGGGCCCAGCGGGCAATCGCGGTGCCGGAGGCGATGGACTCCACGCAGCCGATGCCGCCGCACACACACGGCTCCCCGTCGAAGGCGACACTGATGTGGCCGATGTGGCCCGCGTTCCCGGTGGGACCGGGGTGCAGCTGGTTGTTCAGGACGAGTCCGCCGCCGACGCCGGTGGAGACCACCATGCAGAGCGCGTTGGCGTGGCCCCGGGCCGCGCCCAGCCAGTGCTCGGCGGCGGTCATCGCCACCCCGTCACCGGCCAGCACCGTCGGGATGCGCGCCCCGTGCTCCGCGAGCTCCGCCTCCACCCTGGCCTGCACGGGGAAGCCCCGCCAGGCGCCGATGTTGACCGGGCTGACCGTGCCGCGCGCGGTGTCCACCGGGCCCGCGCTGCCGATGCCGCAGCGGACCGCCGAGGACCAGAGCGGGGACTTCGCGAGCTCCGCGACGACCTCCGCGACGGCGGCGAAGACCGTGTCCGCGTCCCCGCCGCGCGGGGTCGGCCGGCGGGTGGTGGCCGTCATCGTGCCGTCCGGGTCCACCAGCGCGCCGGCGACCTTCGTACCGCCGATGTCGATCGCGACCGTCGGGCCGGGATCGCCCGGCACGCCGGTGCGAGGGGCGGGGAACGCGGAGGTGGGAGTGGGGGTGGTCACGGTGGCTCTCCAGGGAGGGGTCGGTTTCAGTATGCGGCCGGCGGCGGGGCCGTACTCTCGCGGGGCTCCAGCCTGGGCCGCTCGCTCTCGCGGGACCTCGGCGGACTTCCCCCGAGGACGGCGAGGAGTTCCCCGGCGGCGAGCCGGCCGAAGCCCGCGGTGTCGCGCACCAGGGCCGTGAGCCGTGGATGGGTGACCCGGCAGAGCGCGGAATCGTCCCAGGCCACCACGGAGAGCCGGCCCGGCACCGGGATGCCCAGCTCCGAGGCGACGGCGACGCCGGCCACGGCCATCACGTCGTTGTCGTAGACGATCGCGGTCGGCGGCCGGTCCTCGGCGAGGAGCCGCCGGGTGGCCTCCGCGCCCTCGGCGTCGGAGTAGTCGGTGGTGACCGAGCGCACCTGCCCTGGACCGATCCCGAGCCGCTCCGCCTCGGCGCGCAGCGAGCGGATCCGGCGCTCGGTGTGGGCGAGACCGGGCAGTCCGGCGACGTGCGCGATCCGGCGGTGGCCGAGCTGGTGGAGGTGGCCGAGCACCTGCGCCATGGCCCCCGCGTCGTCCGCCCGGACGGCGGACAGCCCGGGGTGCGGGCCCCCCGCTCCCTCCGGGCCGGTGTCCCCGACCGGGCCGGTGTCCCCGACCGGACCGGGCTCCCCCGGCGGACCCGGCTCCCCCACCATGACGGCGGGCAGGGCCAGCTGTGCGAGGAGGGCCGGACGCGGGTCGTCGGTCCTCGGGTCCACGACGACGACCCCGTCCACGCGCCGCTCGGCCCACCACCTGCGGTACACGGCGCATTCGGCGTCGATGTCCTCGACCACCTGGAAGAGCAGGGCGATCCGCCCGGCGGCCAGGACCTCCTGGATGCCGGAGACCAGCTGGAGGAAGAAGGACTCGACTCCGAGGGTGTGCGCGGGCCGGGCGAGCACCAGTCCGACGGCGCCGGACTGTTCGCCGGAGAGTGCGCGGGCGGCGCTGTTGGCCTGCCAGCCGAGCTCTTCGGCGACCTGCCTGATGCGGGCACGGGTGTCCTGGGAGACCCCCGGCCGGTTGTTGAGCGCGAAGGAGACCGCGCTCTCGGACACCCCGGCCTGACGGGCGATGTCCTTGATGGTGGGTCGGCGGGCCATGGCCTGTCTCATCCCTCGCTGACGTGGACGGCAATGGCCGGACCGTACGCGATCCTGCCCTGGCAGACCGCCTTGATCACGACCCAGTACTCCCCGGGGACCGCGTCGAGCGGCGGCCGCACCTCGAAGAGGGCCTGCGCCTCGCCGTCCGCCGGCACCTCGAGCGGCAGTACGGCGGGGGCCGTCATCCCCCAGGTGCCGTACGGGGAGACGGCGTACGCCTGCCCCGTCAGCGCGGTCCGGATGCCGGTGGAGCCGATGCGGGCCCGTACGAGGGCCCGCGCACCGGGGGCGACCGTCACTGCGCGCTCCGGTGCCTCCACCCACAGTCCGGCCGGGGCCGCGGTGGCACCGCCCGGACCGGGGACCGTGACGGTCAGTACGTCCTCGAAGGCTCCCGCCGGGGTGGTGGCGAGGACCCGGACCAGGTGTTCGCCGGGTTCCGCGCCGGCGGCGGGCTCCACCACCAGCGGGAGCGAGACGTGCCCGCCCGCCGGGAGTTCGGGCCGCCGGCGGGTCCAGGAGGTCCGCCAGCCCTCCGGTGCCCGGACCTCCAGCGTGACGGGGCCGCCGTCGGCCGCCCCGTGGGCCGCGAGGGTGACCGTGGCCGCGGAGGGGATCCCGTCGCACGTCACCGTGTAGGGGGCGTCGCCGAGCGGGGCCGTCCCCGTGTTGTGCAGCCAGTACCGGCTGAACACGGGCCCGTGCGCCTCCCCTTCGTCCTCGCGCAGCGGCATGCCCGACTCCGTGAGGAGCAGCAGCGTGGTCGTCGCGGCGCCCCGGACCTCGCCGTCGAAGAAGCCGGTCGGGCGGTCCAGGAGATCGGCCTCGGCTGCCGGATCCGTCGGCCACAGCGTCCCGGTCGACGCCGGGCGGCCGTGCGTCTCGCGCAGCCGGACGGCGAGGTCGCTCCGGTCACCGGCGCCCTCGGCCCGTTTGACCGTCTCGATCAGCACCCGGTCGGCCGGCTCCACCCCGAGCAGCGAGCGTGCGGGCGGCCGGGGTCCCTCCCCGGGGGCGGCCGTGACGGCGGTCATCGGCTTGTTGAACTCCCGTCCCCGCCGGGCCAGGTCCACCGCCCGCCAGTCGCCGGAGCCGGCGACCAGCGCGTGCTCGAAGACGTGGGTCCAGTGCTGGAGCTGGAAGGAACTGCCGTCGGGCGCGGTGCGGCGCGGAGGGTCCATCCACTCGCCGCTCGGGCGGCCGGTGCAGGAGCGCATCAGGGTGCTGTGCAGCCGCCCGGCGGTGTCCACGGCGAAGCTGGGCGTGCCGCGCACCAGGATCCCGACCGTGCGGTCCGCGTACGCCTCATCGTGCGGGTACGCCTCCTCGTGCGCGCCCGCTCCGGTCGCCGGAGCGGGGGCGTCGATCCGGCCCGACGCGGCGACGGCCCGGGCCAGTTCTGCCGGGGGCCCGGTGAGGACCAGGACCGGCAGGTCCCGGATCCCGGTCAGGTCGCAGCCCGGGGTCCAGAGCGGGCGGAGCCCCGCGCGGGCCGCTGCCCAGACCCGCGCGTGCTCTCGTAGGGCCTCCTCGTGGGCGGCCCCGGTCGACTCCAGCAGCGCCGCCGTGAAGGAGTTCTCCCCGGGGCCCCCGAGCGCGATGCGGAAGTCGGGCAGGCTGCTGTCCACCGCCAGGTCCCCCCAGCGCGGCCCGCCCGGGCGGGTCGGGGTCGCGGTGACTCCGTACCGGGCGAGCGCGGTGACCAGCTCCCGCAGGCCTTCGGCCCCCGACCGGTCACGCAGCCCCGAGTCCGGGAGGACGATCTCCGCCGCGCCCAGCGCCCGCCCGCCCGGCCCGGTCATCGGCGCCGACAGTGCGAACCAGTTCAGGCAGGGGCTGTCCAGGGTCCACGGGGCCCGCGTGCGGTCGGCCTCGGCATCCGCCTCGGGGAAGGCGAACCCGCGCCCCACGGCGGCCGCGGCGGTCTCGGCGACGGGCAGCGCGCCGGGCACGTCGGCCGGGATCCGCAGCCGCAGCAGCTGGTCGGAGCCGTCGAACCCGTGCACGGTCGTGGTGAGTTCCACCCGGTCCAGGCCGTCCCACAGGGTGGTGGTCCGGGTCCAGCGGACGGGCCCGGTCCGCCCGGTGGCCACGATGCGGGAGCCCAGCGGCCCGCGTTCCACGTGGCAGGAGTCCGCGGGCGCGGAACCCGAGCCGGTGCCCGGCCCCTTGGGCAGCAGGTGCCAGGGGCCCTCCCCGAAGTACGGGTGCTCCGCGTACTCCTCCTGCACCACCAGCTCGTCCACCTCGCCGGGGGTGAGGATCTCCTGCCCGGTGCGCCGGTCCAGCAGCCGGGCGAGGCCGCCGCCGCGCGCGGGGTCGGCCTCGGCGTGCAGGAAGGCGTTCTGGATCGTGTGGCCCGGCGCGGGCTCCCAGCCGCCGGAGAGCGGGAGTTCGGATGCGGCGAGCCACCAGGTGCGGTGGCCGAGCGAGGGGACGTCCCCGGCGAGGAAGGCCAGCTCGGCGGTGCCGTCGCGGACCGCCTCCAGGTGGACGGGAGCGCCGGGGCCGGAGCCGTCGAGGACGGTGATCCGGTCGGCGTGGCCGTCGTCCAGTCCCAGGACCGCGAGGTCGACGCTCGTGCGGACCACGTCGGTGCGGGTCCAGGACACCGGGTTGTGCACGGTGACGGCCAGCGGTCCGGGGCCGCGGGTGTCGGCCCCGTCGGTCAGCGCGCGCAGCGCCCCCGCCCGTACGCCCGCGGCCAGGTCGTGGGCCTCGCGCCAGGTGGGGAGCAGGTCGAGGTAGACCTGGTCGGAGAAGGTCCCGGTGACGGCGTCGTGGTGGGCGGCGTGCAGCAGGTGGCGCCAGGCCCTGGACAGGGTCCGGGCCGGATAGTCGGCCAGGCCCTCGGCGCAGGCGAGGGCGGCGAAGGTCTCGGCCTGCTCGAGGAGGTTCTCGGCGGCCCGGTGGGCCTGCTTCACGTCGCTGTAGGTGACGTCCTTGCCCGTGTAGACCGGCCCCATCTCCCGGGTGACCGGCAGCGGCCGCTCGCCGCGCGCCGCGAACTCGGCGCGCACGGCGTCGAAGTGGGCGCGCGGGCCGGTGTGTTCCATCCGGGGCCAGCAGTAGCGGCGGTTCCAGGCGTGCTGCACGTCCAGGCCCCAGCGGTGCGGCCAGGAGAAGTCGGTGCCCATCGGAATCAGGACGTTCTTCGTCGCGGCGGCGGTGCGCAGCAGCTCGTACAGGGCGAGCAGCTGCTCGGCGGCGGCCTCGGCGTCCGGGGCCCGGTCGGAGGACCAGCCGGCGGAGTAGTGCGCGGGCAGGTAGTGCAGGAGCAGGCCCTGCCCACCGCTGTCGCCGGGCGCGATCCACTCGTACTCGGCGGGCAGTTGCATGGCCGCGGGCGGGCGCGGTTCGCCGCCCCAGGTGTCCGTCATCGGACCCCACTGGTGGTGGGGTCCGCGGGCCAGGACGGCGGAGTCGAGGCCGACGCCGGCCATCAGCGCGGGGAACGACGGGTCGTGGCCGAAGACGTCGAGCTGCCAGGCGGTGCGCGGGTCGGCGCCGAGGGTGCCGCGGTGCAGGGCGAGGCCGTGGACGGCGCTGCGGATGGTGGTCTCGGCGGAGGTGAGGTTGGTGGAGGGCTCGTTGTAGGTGCCGCCGACGATCTCCAGGCGGCCTTCGGCGATCAGCGCGCGCAGCTCGGCGCGCTCGCCGGGGTGGGTGTCCCAGTAGGGCTTGAGGTAGTCGACCTCGGAGAGGACGAAGCGGTACGCCGGGTCCTCGCGCGCCTGCTGGAGGTGGAGCGGGATCAGGGTGAAGGCGGGGACACCGGTGTACTCCCAGCCGCGCGCGGGTTCGCCGGGTCGCTGGGGGGCGTCCCAGAGGGCGGTGTAGGCGGCCTGGGTGTTCCACCACATGGGGTCGTAGTGGAAGTGCGGCACCAGCCGGACGGTCCAGCCGGGCTCGGCGACGACGAGGCCGAAGGGCAGTTCGGCGAGCGGCCGCCCGTCGGGAGTGGTGACGCGGACGGTGGCCGGCAGGACGGTCCCGGGGGCGGCGCCCGGGGGGCGGACGGAGACCTCGACGGTGGATTCGACGCCCTGGGCGGCGGCGGTGTCCTCGAAGGCCTCGGCGGTGTCGGCGCGCACGACGCGGGGGTGGGGAGTGGTGATTCCCCCGCCGTGCACGGCGACGTGCAGCGGGCCGGCCGGGCGCGTTCTGCGGATGCTCACCCTGACGACCTGCGAGGGGGTTTCGGGCGCGCCGCCGAAGAGGGCCGGGGTGGCGGCCGCCGTGACCACAATTCCGCTGTCCATTTCCGCACACATCCTTGCGTGACGACACGGTCCGGCAAAAACTAAACCGCATTAGCGTGCCCAGCTTCAAACGGCCTGAAGCCGTCTGTCAACTGGACTGAAGCGCATAAGTAGCACGCCCTCGCGAGGTCAGGACTTTCATCCTGCCAGGGCGGGAGGTTCGGAGTTCAGGGACCTGTTGACCCTGTTGACTTATCCCCCGCACACGCGGCAGGTTATGGGCATCCGGCGAATTCCCCCTGAACTCCAGGACCTTTCATGCACGACGGCACCGCCGCCTCCACGCCCGCCTCCGGACCCGCCCACCGGCCCGCCTCCACGCCCGCCCACGGGCCCGCCCGCACCCTGCGCTTCGGCGCCAACTACACGCCGACGCGCGGCTGGTTCCACCACTGGCTCGACTTCGACCTCGACGAGGTCAGGGCCGACCTCGACTCCGTCGCGGGCCTCGGCCTGGACCACGTACGGGTCTTCCCCCTGTGGCCGGTGTTCCAGCCGAACCGAACGCTGATCCGGCCGCGCGCCGTGGAGCAGCTCGTCGCGCTCGCCGACGCGGCCGCCGAACGCGGGCTCGACGTCAACGTCGACGGACTCCAGGGGCACTTGTCCAGCTTCGACTTCCTGCCCGCGTGGACCGGGACCTGGCACCGGCGCAACATCTTCAGCGATCCGCAGGTCGTCGCCGGACAGGAGGAGTACTTGCGGACGCTGGCCGCCGCCCTCGCGGACCGGCCGAACTTCCTCGGCATGACGGTCGGCAACGAGATCAACCAGTTCTCCGACGACCCGCACCCCTCCCCCGACCGGATCACCCGCGCGCAGGCCGGGCGGTGGCTGGAGCGGATGCTCGCCGCCTGCGAGGAGGGCGCGCCCGGCCGCCTGCACCTGCACGCCGAGTACGACGCCGCCTGGTACCAGGACGGGCACCCCTTCACCGTGGCCCAGGCGGCGCGCCTGGGCGGCGCCACGGCGGTGCACTCCTGGGTGTTCAACGGCACCGCGCAGCGGCACGGCCGGACCGGGACGGCCACCGAGCACCACGCCGCGTACCTGATCGAGCTCTCCAAGGCCTGGGCCCACGATCCGCACCGGCCGGTCTGGCTCCAGGAGGTGGGCGCGCCCGCGCCGCTGGTCCCCGCCGAGCACGCGGCCTCCTTCACCCGGGCGACCGTGGCGAACGCCCTGGACTGCGCCGACGTGTGGGGGGTGACCTGGTGGTGCTCGCACGACGTGTCGCGAGAGCTCGCGGACTTCCCGGAGCTGGAGTACGGGCTCGGGCTGCTCACCAACGACCGCCGGACCAAGCCCGCCGGAGCGGTGATCGCCGGGATCGCCGAGGAGTGGCGGGGCCGTGAGCACCGGCCGGCGGTGCGCTCCACGGCGCTCACCGTGGACGTGGGCGGCGCCGAGGCGGCCCCGCGCCGCTCCGTGTGCGCGCCCGGCGGAGCGTTCTTCGAGGCCTGGGCGGCGCTCACCGCCCAGGGGGTCCGGCCCGCCGTGGTCCTGGCCGAGCTCGCCGGGGACGCGAAGCACCTGGCGGCCCGCGGCATCACCGAGGTACTGCACGTGACCGACGTCCCCACCGAGGCCGTCCGAAACCGTCCGGCCCATCCCTGAACCCGCCCTGAAACCGCCCTGAGACCACCCCTGGGCCCCGGCCCTGAGACCACCCCTGGGCCCGCCGGGACCACCCGGGCCCCCTACCGGTCGGCCCAGGCCGCCACGGAGGAGATCCCTGATGTCCGAGACCGACAACGGCGTCGACCCCCGCACGGCCCAGCTCCCGTCCCCGCGCCCGACCCGGCGCGGGGTCCTCCTCGCCGGGGCCGGGGCCGCCACCTTGTGCTGCGGGACGTCCGCCCGGGCGGCGGCGGCCCCGGCCGCGCCCCAGGCGGCCCCCGTCTCACCTCAGTCCGCACCTGCCGCTCCCGCCGCCATGGCCGACCTGGCCCCGTACGCCTCCTACTGGTTCCCCGACTCGCTCCCCGGGGGAACCCCCGAGCCCGGGATCACCTGGCGCTCCCTCATGCGGTGGAGCCCGGAATCCGACCCCGATCTCGCGTTCAACGCCGCCACCGTGCCGCTGGCGCCCCGCTTCACCCCGGTGCCGCCGAACGCCACGGCCCGGACCGGCCAGGCCCGTATCTCCTCACTCGTCTCCTTCGGGAGCACGTCCGCGAATCCGGCCCAGGGTTCCCCGACCGCCGACTACTACGCCCTCACCCACTGGGCGTACATCGACGAGCTCGTCTTCTGGGGCGGCTCCGCCGGCGAGGGCATCGTGCTCGCCCCGAACGCGCCCGTCACCGACGCCGCGCACCGAAACGGCGTGCGGGTGCTGGGCAACGTGTTCCTGCCCCCCGTCCCCTACGGCGGCGACCTCCAGTGGACCCGCGACCTGGTCCAGCGGGACTCCCTCGGCCACTTCCCGGTCGCCGACAGGCTGGTCGAGGTGGCGCGCGCGTACGGGTTCGACGGCTGGTTCGTCAACGCCGAGACCGGCGGCGGGGACAGCGCACTCGCCGCCCGGACCCAGCGGTTCCTGCGCGCCCTGCGCGCCGCGGGCGAACCGTACGGCCTGCGCATCACCTGGTACGACGCGATGAACTCCACCGGCGGGGTCGGCTGGCAGGGTGCGCTGAACGAGCTCAACCAGGAGTTCTTCGAGGACCGCCGGGGCAAGGTCGCGGACACCGTGCTCGTGGACTTCCGCTGGACCCGGGCGAAACTGGCCGCCTCCGGCGCGCTCGCCGACCGGCTGGGCCGCAGCCGCCACGAACTGTGGGCGGCCGTGGACACTGAGTCCAAGGGGTGGGACGCGGCCGTGGACTGGGACGCGATCGTCCCGCGCGACCGGGACCACGTCGTGTCCTACGGCTTCTACCGGCCCGAGTGGACCCTGGGCCACCTCACCGACCGTTCCCCGGGCGCCTTCCACCGCGCCGACGACCGGTTCTGGACGGGCGAGTCCCTGGACCCCTCCCGTCCCGCCCCCGAAACCGCCTGGCGGGCGCCCGCCACGGTGGTCGCGGACCGGTCCACCGTGAGCACGCTGCCCTTCGGCTGCTCCTTCAACACCGGGCACGGCGAGCGCTGGTACGAGGACGGCGAGGCCGTCTCCGACTCGGGCTGGAACCACCTCGGCCTTCAGGACCGGCTCCCGGGCCGCCGCTGGGCCGTGGACACCGCCGGGACCCGCCCCGAGGTCACCCTCGACTTCGCCAGGGCCTGGCGCGGGGGCTCCAGCCTCCTCGTCACCGGCGGGCTGACCGCCCCGGCCGCCGTGGGACTGCACTCCACCCGGCTGCCGCTGACCCGCTCCAGCGTCGTCGAGCTGGTCCACGCCACCGAGTCGGGTCCAGTGGCGGTCGAGCTCGGCGTGGCCACGCGCGAGCCGTCCGGTCCCGGGCAGGAGGTCCCGTACACCTGGCTGGACGCGGAGAGCCCCGGCTCCGGGCCGGGCTGGCACACGACCCGGGTCCGGCTGTCGGAGCTGGCGGGCGGTACCGCCCACGCCCTGGCCGTACGGATCACCCGACGCGGGAAGGAGCCGGTGCGCTGGCGCCTCGGCGCGCTGACGGTACGCGACGCCGCCGCGCGGCCCCGCCCGGGTACTCCGGGTGCCCCGGCCGTGTCCGCCTCGGCCCAGCACTCCGGCAGTGCGGCCCTGCGGCTGTCCTGGCGGCGGGCAGCCGGGCCGGTGCGCCACTACGAGGTGTCGCGCGTCCTCCCGGACGGCACCCGCCGCTTCCTGGGCGGCACCTGCGGCACCGCCCTCTACCTCCCGGCCGTCCGCCGGGCCGGCCGGGAGCGGGCCGCCGTCTTCGAGATCCGGACCGTGGACGAGCTGTACGCCGTCTCCGCCCCGGCGCGCACCCGTCTCAAGTGGACCTGAGTACCGGCCCGCCCGCGGGGGCGGCCCCGCGGTTCACTCGGGCCCGGCGTCCGGGTCGGAGCGCGGGACCGCCACCGTCACCCGCAGCCCGTGCGGCGGGTTCGGCGCGTAGGAGAGCGACCCGCCGCCCGCGGCGAGCAGGGTGCGGGCGATGGACAGGCCGAGCCCGGAGCCCTTGATGTTCTGGTGGAGTCCGCTGCGCCAGAACCGGTCGCCGACACGGAGCAGTTCCTCCCCGGTGAGGCCCGGTCCCCGGTCGGCGACCACGACCCGCACCAGGTCGCCGTCCACGGAGAGGGTCACCTCGACCGCCTCTCCCTGCGGGGTGAACTTGAGGGCGTTGTCGATGACGGCGTCGAGCGCGCTGGACAGGGCGATCGGATCGGCCCAGCCGGTGGCGGCGCTGCGCCCCGTACTGGTGAGCCGTACGCCCTTCTCCTCGGCGAACGGGCGCCAGGCGGTGACCCGCTCGGCGGCCAGCCCGGCGATGTCCACGACCCCGATCTCGGCGGTGGCGTGCTCGGCCAGCGCCAGGTCCAGCAGGTCGTCCAGGACCTGGGTCAGCCGCTTGCCCTCGGTCCGGACGGAGGCGATCTCCTCGTTGCCCTCGGGGAGTTCGAGGGCGAGCAGCTCGATCCGCAGGAGCAGCGCGGCGAGCGGGTTGCGCAGCTGGTGGGAGGCGTCCGCGACGAACGCCCGCTGCTGCTCCAGTACGTCTTCGACGTTGTCCGCCATCTCGTTGAACGAGCGGGCCAGGCGTCTGAGTTCCGGCGGGCCGCCGGCCGCCGCGACGCGGGAGTTCATCCGCCCGGTGGCGATGCCGTGGGCGGCGACGTCCAGGGTCCGCACCGGCTTGAGCACCCAACTGGTCAGCCGCAGTGCGGCGCCGAAGGCGACGAGCATGGCGGCGCCGAGCCCGGCGACGATGAGCAGCCAGCCCCGCAGGATCCGGCCGCGCATCTGATCGGTGGGTGAGTCGGTGGCGACGACGGCGACCACGTCCCCGTCGAGGACGACCGGGGAGATGACGAGGAGCCTGCCGCCCGGCTGCCAGGGCCACACCTGGCCGGGGTCGTGGCTGCGCCGTCCGGCGAGTGCGTCCTCGAAGGCCCGGCGCCCCTGCTCCGACTGCGGCAGCTCCCACCAGCCGGGGGAGCGGACCAGGGCGTTGTCGTCGCGGAAGAAGATGCCGACGCGGATGCCGTACAGCTCCTGGTAGCGGTTGAGTTCCTGCCGCAGGGTCTCGCGGCGCTCGTCGGCGCCGCTGGCCTTGGAGCCCTCGGCGTCGATGACGAACTGGGCCAGCGCGGCGAAGCGGGCGCTGTCGTCGATCCGGTCGACGACCACCCGCTGCTGCTGCCCGGCGGCCAGGGACACCGCGAGCGGGAAGCCGAGGGCGAGCAGGACGCCCGCCATCAGGACGACGAGCAGGGGGAGCAGACGGGCGCGCACGACGGGTCCCCCGCTAGAGGGCGGGCGGGGCGGGTGCGGCGGGCGGGGCGGAGGCGGCTGGCGGGGCCGAGGCGGGCGGTACGACGAGCCGGTACCCCACGCCGCGGACGGTCTCGATGAGGGCGGGCATCCGCAGCTTGGAGCGCAGCGAGGCCACGTGCACCTCGAGGGTCCGGCCCGTCCCCTCCCAGCTGGTGCGCCAGACCTCGCTGATGATCTGCTCGCGGCGGAAGACGACGCCGGGGCGCTGCGCGAGCAGGGCCAGCAGGTCGAACTCCTTGCGGGTGAGCGCCACGTCGGCCCCGTCCACGCTGACCCGGCGGGTGGACAGCTCGATGCCGACGGCTCCGAGGCTGACGACCCCGGGCGCACCCGGCGCGCCACCGGCACCGCTCTCCTCGGCGACCCCGGTACGCCGGGCCACCGCGTGGATGCGGGCGAGGAGCTCACCGGTGTCGTAGGGCTTGGTGACGTAGTCGTCGGCGCCCATGTTGAGGCCGTGGATGCGGGAGCGCACGTCGGCCCGTGCGGTGACCATGATGACGGGCGTGCCGGTGCGCTTGCGGATCTTGCCGCACACCTCGTACCCGTCCTGGTCGGGCAGGCCGAGGTCGAGCAGGATCACCCCGTAGGGCGGGGCGGCAGCCGGCAGCAGGGCCTGCAGGGCCTCCTCACCGCTGCGGGCATGGGTCACCTGGAAGCCGTGCCGGGCCAGGATCGCGGACAGGGCGGCGGCGACGTGGTCGTCGTCCTCGACGAGCAGCAGTCTCATGTCGTCCCCCTGTCCACTTCTTCCTCGTGCTTCGTTCGTCCTGTGGCCACCAATGGCGGCCACCAAGCATCCACGCCGATGCGGACTCCCACGTCAAGGTGGTTCCGGTCGGACGCGGCTTCCGTTACGCACCCGGTACGGCCACGGCCGGTGGCGTGTGCCCGTGCGTACGGAGCGTATCGGTGCGAGGCCGGATCGTTATGCTCAATTCTCCCTCAGATGTGCTGACGCTGTGCGCGCCACGTCACTACTGTCCTCCCAACCGAGGAGGACGGAGCTAGAAGCCGATGAGCGGAGTATCAGTGACCAAGGACGCGCGGGACGCGGCCGCTCCCGCGGACGACCTGGTCGTGCTGAGCGACGTCAACAAGCATTTCGGCGCGCTGCACGTGCTTCAGGACATCGATCTGAGCATCGCCCGCGGTGAGGTCGTCGTGGTGATCGGCCCTTCGGGGTCGGGCAAGTCCACATTGTGCAGGACCATCAACCGCCTGGAGACGATCGATTCGGGCACCATCACGGTCGACGGGAAGCAACTCCCCTCCGAGGGACGCGAACTGGCCCGGCTGCGCGCCGACGTGGGCATGGTCTTCCAGTCGTTCAACCTCTTCGCGCACAAGACGGTGCTGCAGAACGTGATGCTGGGCCAGCTCAAGGTCCGCAAGGTGAACCAGGCGGACGCGCGGGAGAAGGCACAGTCCCTGCTCGACCGGGTGGGCGTCGGCTCGCAGGCCGACAAGTACCCGGCGCAGCTCTCGGGTGGTCAGCAGCAGCGCGTGGCGATCGCCCGCGCGCTGGCGATGGACCCGAAGGTGATGCTGTTCGACGAGCCGACCTCGGCCCTCGACCCAGAGATGATCAACGAGGTGCTGGAGGTCATGCAGCAGCTCGCCCGGGAGGGGATGACCATGGTGGTCGTCACGCACGAGATGGGATTCGCCCGCTCCGCCGCCAACCGGGTCGTCTTCATGGCCGATGGGAAGATCGTCGAAGAGGCGACGCCCGAGCAGTTCTTCAGCAACCCGCGGAGCGACCGTGCAAGAGACTTCCTGTCGAAGATCCTGCACCACTGATTTCGCGTCTGGTAGTGATCCGGTGACGGATCGTCGTCCAGCACGTCTCACTTCACTTCTGTCTCACGTCTCACTCCGAGGGAAGTCCACCATGAAGCTCTCCAAGGTCGGCGCGGCCGCCGCTGTCGCCGTAGCTCTCGCCCTGACCGCGACCGCCTGTGGCGGCAGCAGCGACAAGGCCGCCAGTGACGGTGGCGCGAGCGCCGGGGCCAAGAAGGACAAGATCGTCATCGGCATCAAGTTCGACCAGCCGGGTGTGGGCCTGAAGACCCCCGACGGCAAGTTCACGGGCTTCGACGTGGACGTGGCGACCTACGTGGCCAAGGAGCTCGGCTACACGCCGGACCAGATCGAGTTCAAGCAGGCCGTCAGCGCCGAGCGCGAGAACCTCATCGCCAACGGCGACGTGAAGCTGGTCGTCGCGAGCTACTCGATCAACGACAAGCGCAAGGAGAAGGTCGACTTCGCCGGCCCGTACTTCCTCGCGCACCAGGACCTGCTGGTCCGCGCCAACGACACCTCGATCACCAAGGCCGAGGACCTCAACAAGAAGAAGCTCTGCTCCGTCACCGGCTCCACCTCGGCGCAGAACGTCAAGACCAAGCTGGCCCCCGAGGCCGACCTGCAGCAGTACCCGGGCTACTCCGACTGCCTGACCGGTCTGGAGAACAAGGCCGTCGACGCGCTGACCACGGACAACTCGATCCTGGCCGGTTACGCCTCGCAGGACAAGAACAAGGGCAAGTTCAAGCTGGTCGGGCTGAGCCTGAGCAACGAGAACTACGGCATCGGCCTGAAGAAGGGCGACAAGGACCTTCAGACCAAGGTCAACGCCGCCATCAAGAAGATGGAAGCGGACGGCGCCTGGGAAGAGGCCATCAAGAAGAACTTCGGCCCGTCCGGCTACAAGAACGAGCCGGCGCCCGCGGTCACCGAAGGCAGCTGACCCGGCGGCCGGTCCGCCGGCCGATCCATCGGTGAGGACTGATTCATCGGGGAGGTGCGACGCCGCCCGCCTGCCGCGGGCGGCGCCGTGCCCCACCGGCCAACCTGGCCATCCTGGGGAGAGCGCAGGCCATCGTGTTCGATTTTCTTGATTCGGGGCAGTACGACCTGCTCGGAGCCTTCTGGGTGACGGTTCAGCTCACCCTCTACTCGGCCGTCGGGTCCCTGATCTGGGGCACCGTACTGGCCGGGATGCGGGTCAGCCCGGTCCCGCTGATGCGGGGCTTCGCCGCCGCGTACATCAACGTGGTCCGCAACATCCCGCTGACCGTGCTGATCATCGGCTGCTCGCTGGGCCTGAACCAGACCCTCGGCATCACGCTCGGCGGCGACACCTTCAAGGACATCGGCTTCCGGCTCGCGGTCCTCGGATTCACCGCCTACACCGGTACCTTCGTCTGCGAGGCGCTGCGCTCGGGCATCAACACGGTCCCCGTCGGCCAGGCCGAGGCCTCCCGCGCGCTGGGCCTGAGCTTCGTGCAGACGCTGACCCTGATCGTGCTCCCCCAGGCCTTCCGGGCGGTCGTCGCCCCGCTGGCCAACGTACTGATCGCGCTGACCAAGAACACCACGGTGGCGGCTGCCATCGGCGTGGCCGAGGCCTCCCTGCTGATGAAGGAGATGGTCGAGAACGAACCGCAGGCGCTCTTCGCCGTCTTCGGGATCTTCGCCCTCGGCTTCGTCCTTCTGACCCTGCCCACCGGCCTGCTGCTCGGCTGGGTTGCCAAGCGAGTGGCGGTGAAGCGATGACCTCCGTGCTGTACGACGCCCCGGGCCCCAAGGCCAAGGCGCGCAACTGGATCTACAGCGGGATCTTCCTCGTCGTGGCCGCGGCCGTCGTGTGGTGGGTGCTGTCCGCACTGGCGGAGAAGAACCAGCTCGAAGCCGACAAGTGGTCCCCCTTCTTCACCGACAGCCAGCTCTGGACCACGTTCCTGCTCCCCGGCCTCGGCGAAACCCTGCGGGCCGGAGCCATCGCCATGGTGATCGCTCTGCCCCTGGGCGCCCTGCTCGGCATCGGCCGGCTCTCCGACCACGCGTGGGTACGCAGCGCCGTGGGCACCTGGGT
This sequence comes from Streptomyces sp. NBC_00435, assembly GCF_036014235.1. Taxonomy (GTDB): domain Bacteria; phylum Actinomycetota; class Actinomycetes; order Streptomycetales; family Streptomycetaceae; genus Streptomyces. The sequence goes on along the minus strand of NZ_CP107924.1, from coordinate 6,034,455 downwards.
CGAGTTCTTCCGGGCCGTACCGGTGCTGATGCTGATGCTCTTCGGCTCCGCCTTCTTCGTGCAGTACACCTCCGTGAGCTCCGAAGTACGGCCGCTGTACGCGGTGATCACCGGCCTGGCCCTGTACAACTCCGCGGTCATCGCCGAGATCGTCCGGGCCGGCGTGCAATCGCTCCCGAGGGGCCAGACCGACGCCGCGAAGGCGATCGGCATGCGCAAGGGCCAGGTCATGACGCACGTCCTGCTCCCGCAGGCGGTCACCGCGATGCTGCCGGCCCTGGTCAGCCAGCTCGTGGTGATCCTCAAGGACACCGCGATCGGCGGCGCGCTGCTGGGCCTGGCCGAGCTTTTGTCGATGAACCGGCCGATCGCGGCGAACTACAGCAACACCATCCCGACCCTCGTGATCATCGCGGCGCTGTACGTTGTGGTGAACTTCGGCCTCACCACGTTCGCCTCCTGGATGGAGGGCCGCCTGCGGAAGTCGAAGCGGTCCACCGGCGCGATGGTCCCGGTGTCCCAGTTCGACGTGGGCGAGAGCGTCGACGGCGACTGACGGCTCGTCGAACAACTGCCTGACCGAGCGGCGGACCGGTATCCGGCGTCCGGCCTGACAGCCGGTCAGTACACTGGCGGGACACGTGTGGTGCGACGGATCTCATCCGTCGCACCACTCGGCATTGTCCCGGCCGGCGTCACTTGACGCAGGCACCTCCAGTGAGTTGCATACGTTCTGTGATCACATACCGGACACCGGGAGCCACATCATGGACCCGGTGATCGTCGTCGGCGCGGGGCCCGTCGGGCTGTCCCTGGCCCTCGCCCTGGCCGGCCAGGGCGTGCCCTGCGTCGTGCTCGACGAAGGATCCGGCAAGGAGGAGCCCCGCCCCGCCCGCACCGTCGCCCTGCACGCCGACACCGCCGCCATGGTGCACCGGCTGGGCTGTACGACCCTGCGCGACGAGGGCGCCTACTTCACCGCCTGGCGCACCATGCGGCGCGGCCGCGACTCCCAGCGGATCACCTTCGAGGACGGGCCGGCCCCGATCCACCTGCCGCAGCACGCCCTCACCCGCGGGCTGCGCGACGCCGCCACCGCACACCCCCTGGTCCAGCTGGTCACCGAGAGCCGGATCGACGCCCTGGAGCAGGACGGCGCCGGGGTCACCGCCCACACTCGGGGCGCCGAGACCACCTGGTGGCGCGGGAGCCACCTGGTCGGCTGCGACGGGGCCCGCTCCACCGTGCGCAAGCTGCTCGGCATCCGCTTCCCCGGCCGCACCGCCGTGGAGCGGCACGCCGTCGCCGCGCTGCGTACCGAACTTCCCTGGCCGGGCGAGGCGTTGCTGCACCGCAGCCCGCCCGACGAAGTGACCGCCCGGCCACTGGCCGACGGGGTGTACCGGCTGGACTGGCTGCTCCCGGCACGCGGGGACCTCGTGACCCCCGACGCGCTGGTGACCCTCATCCGCGACACCCTCGCGCTGTGGTGCGGGGGCACCACTCCCCCGTACGAACTCCTCGACACCGGGGTCCACACCCTGCACCACCGGCTCGCCCGGCGCTGGCGCGACGGCCGCTGCTTCCTCGCCGGGGACGCGGCGCACCTGCTCGGCGCGCTCGGCACCCAGGGCGTCGAGGAGGGGCTCCGGGATGCCGAGAACCTCGCCTGGAAGCTCTCGCTCGCCTGGCACCAGGGGGCTTCCGAGGAACTCCTCGACAGCTACGAGAGCGAGCGCCGCCGGGCCGTGGCCTCCCGGCTGCGCGCCGCCGACCAGGCGATGGCCGTGGTGCGCGCCGGGAACGGGATCCGCACCTATCTGCCCGGAGCCTCGCGTTCCGCCGAATCGCTCCTCACCGACGGCCACTTGGGGCGCGGACCGCTGGGCGCGGAGCCGGTGTACGCCCCGCCCGTGGCCGTCCGCGAGGTCCCGACCGCCACCGAGCCGGGCGGGTCCGTCGAGAACATCCCGGTGACGGCGCCCGACGGCTCCACGGTGCCGCTGCGCGACCAGCTGGGCCGGGGCCGGCTGCTGGTCGTCCTCGTCGCGCCCGGCACCGGGGTCTGGGACCGGCGCCACTGGGTGGGCGCCGGCCTGATGCCCCGCCTCGCGGCGGCGGTCGCCGCGCTCCCGGTCCGGGCGGAACTGCTCGTGGCCGACGGGTACCCGGGGGCGGCCGCGCACACCGTGCTCCTCGTACGACCGGACGGGCATCTGGCGGCCACGTTCGACGGGGTCCGCCCGGCGGAGCTCTACGAGGCCGCGGACGCGGTCCGCCACGGCGCGCCCGCGCCCGCCCCTTCCTCCACTCCCCGCACCACTCCCGCCATCGCACCGTTGATCGATTGACCCTCCGGCCGAGTCGTGCTTCACTCGCGAACATGACCGGCAACGACGTACGCCTGTGGCGGAGGGTCCATATGGACCTGCTCCGCTACGCGGGCTGCGTATGTCGCCCTTCCTGCTGATTCGCCTTCCTCCGCGCGCCCGAAGTGTGCCGCGCACTCTCGCGAACCCCCAGGACGGTCTTCCTCCATGCCTGCCACCACGCACGCCCCCGCACCGGCCTCCGTGCCGGCGCCCGCCGCCGCCGTTTCGGCGGCGGATCTCCTTGCCTTCACCCTGCGCGTCGCCTCCGACCCCGAGCTGATCGCCTCCCTGCCCCTCGACCCCGAGGGCCGGACGTGGATCCGGCTGGACGGCCCGGGCGGCAGCGAGGCCTGGCTGATCGGCTGGCCCCCCGGCACCGGCACGGGCTGGCACGACCACGCCGAGTCGTGGGGTGCCTTCACCACCGCGCGCGGCCGCCTCACGGAGAACTCCCTGACCGTCCGCCTCCCGTCCGAGGGCTGGCAGTCCCTCTCCCTGGCACCCGACGTTGACCGCACCCGCGGCCTGGCGGCGGGCGCCGGGCGGGCCTTCGGCGAGCACCACGTGCACGAGGTACTGAACGAGTCCGGGACCGAGCACGCGATCTCCGTCCACGCGTACTACCCGCCGCTGCCCCTGATCCGCCGCTACAGCCGCACCGGCCCGGTGCTCACGCTGGAGCAGGTCGAGCGCCCGGCGGACTGGCAGTGAGCGGCATCGACGCGCTGATCGACCGGCTGCGGACCACGTACACCCGCGTGGACGCGGCCCGGGCGCACGAGGAGTTCCTGGCCGGGGCCCTCCTGGTCGACATCAGGTACCAGGCCCTGCGCGAGCGGGACGGCCTGATCCCCGGCGCGCTGGTGGTCGAGCGCAACGAGCTGGAGTGGCGCCTCGACCCGGAAGGCTCCCACCGCCTCCCGGAGGCCACGGACCACGGCATCCGCGTCATCGTCGTCTGCAACGAGGGCTACGCCTCCACGCTCGCGGCGGCCTCCCTCCACGGGCTGGGCCTCCCGGGGGCCACGGACCTCACGGGCGGCTTCCAGGCCTGGAGATCGGCGGGCCTCCCCGTAGCTCCGCCCACTCCTTCTTGACGCCCTGCTCGCGCCACTCGGCCCTGGCGGGCCACGCCCCTCCTTCACGCGCCACTCGCCCTGGCGGGCCTCCCGGGCTTCGCGCCGCTGCGCCCGACTCCGTCCGGCGGTGACCTGACGGGTGCCACTCTGCCGTCCCGACGCGGGGCCCGCTCCTCAAACGCCGGCGGGGCTGGATTTTCCAGCCCCGCCAGTCGGGGCTAGGCCTTCGCGGTTGCCAGGTCTACGGGGCGTGGCCGGAGCGCGGCCCGGCCCGCGAGGCCGGTCGCGCACAGCGCCAGCAGCCCGGCCCCCGCGACGACGACCCCGTACACCAGCGGGAGCACCACCGGCGCGGCCGCCCCCGTCATGCCCACGCTGAAGGCGGTGAGTACCGTCAGCGCGATCCCCGACCCCAGCACCGCCCCCATCAGGAGCACGGCCAGCGCCTCCACCCGCAGCATCCCCCGCACCTGCCTGCGCGTCGCACCCGCGAGCCTCAGCATCGCGAACTCCCGCAGCCGCTCCCCCGTGGACATCGCCAGCGTGTTGGCCACCGCGATCCCGGTGAAGGCCAGGACCAGCCCCATCGCCAGCAGGTTGATCCCGGAACCGGACCCGGCCGGGCCCCCGTCCGCACTCCGCCGCTCCGCCTCGGACACCGACAGCACCGACACACCCGGGTACTCCCGTACGGCCGAGGCCAGCGCCTCCCGCACCGCCGGTCCCGCCACCAGCACGCGCGAGGCGAGCGGATCGTCGACGTGCGCGGCCACCAGGGCGTGCGGCAGCGTCACGTCCCCGAAGCCCAGCCCCCGCGCGTACACCGCGGACACGGTCAGCGTGACCGGTGTCCCGTCCCCCAGAGTCAGTGTCAGCGGGCTCCCCGGCTTCAGGCCCAGCTGGTCCGCGGCCAGTTCGCTCACCGCCACGTCCCCCGCCCCGAACCCCGCCAGGCTCCCGCCCGTCACTCCCGGGTCCCAGGTCCGGTCCAGCCCGGCCGGGGTCACTCCCTGTGCCGCGTACTTCGTCAGCCCGACCCGGACCGACGTGTGCACGATCTCGGTGGCCGCGACGACCCCGGGCGTCCTGCGGATCCGCTCGGCGGCGGCGCCGGAGACGCCGGGCCCCTGCCCCTGGAGCACCCACTCGGCCCGCACTCCCTCGCGGGCCTGCGTCCGGGCGGCGTCGCCGAGCGTCGGGGTGATGAAGAGCACCGTGCAGGCCATCCCGATCAGCAGGGTGAGCGGGGTGACGGCGGAGGCCATCCGGGTGGCGTTGCCGCGCAGGTTCGCGGTGGCCAGCCGGCCGCCCGGGCCGGCCAGCCGCAGCGGCCCGGCGAGCAGCGCGGTCGCACCCCTGACGATCAGCGGGCCCAGCAGCGAGACGGCTCCGGCGAGCACCACGACGGCGAGGAAGGTGACCGGCGTCGAGGCCGGCTCGGTGCGCAGCGTGCTCAGTACGGCGACCAGGACCACGCCGGCGGCCAGCAGCAGCACCCCGGTGGCGAGCCGGCCCCACGCGGGCCGGCTCCGCTCGACGGCGGCCTCGGAGAGGGCTTCGGCCGGGCGGACGCGGGCCACGCGCCGTGCGGTGATCCGGGCCGCGGCCCAGGCTCCGAGCAGGCTCGCACCGACGGCGGCGGCCATCGGGAAGATCCCGGCGGTGCGCTCCAGGGTGACGGGGACGACCCCGGCGTCGACGAACCGCCCGTGCAGCCAGGCGGCGAGCGGCAGCCCGGCGAGGGCTCCGGCGACTCCGGCGGCCAGGCCCACGAGCATCGCCTCCCGGCCGATCATGCGGCGCAGCTGCCGGGGGGTGGCCGCGATGGCGCGGAGCAGGGCGAGCTCGCGGTGGCCGCTGCTGGACCGAGAGGGCGAAGGTACCGACGACCACGAGGATCGCCACGAGGAGGGAGGTGCCGCCCATCGCGCCGCCCATGGACACCAGCTTGATCCGGGCGCCGGCCGCGTCGAGGAACTCGACGGGGCCCCGCGCGTCGCCGGTGGCGACCTGCGCGGTGGTGCCCTGGAGTGCCTGGCGGATCCGCCCGGCGAGCTCGCCGGGGTCCACTCCCGCCCCGGGCAGGACCCCGATGGCGCTGACCCGGCCGTCGCGGGCGGCGAGCCGCTGCGCCTCGGTGTCGCTGAAGAACAGGGTGGTCTGGTGCCCGAGGCTCCGGCCGGCCGTGGCCGCGATCCCGCTGACGGTGTAGGTCCCGGGCTCGCCGGTGGACTGCACGGCGAGTTCCGAGCCGGGCTTCAGGGCCGCGCGGGCCGCGAGTTCACTGTCGACCACGACCTCGCCAGTGCTCCGGGGGGCGCGGCCTTCGGTGAGCGTGAAGGGGGTGAGCGCGGCGGAGCTCCAGGCGTGCCCGTACGAGGGCTTCGCGCCGTCGGTGCCCCTGGTGAGTGCCAGCGCGCGGAACGTGACCTCGGGTACGGCCCGCTCCACTCCGGGCACCGCGCGGACGGTGTCCGCCGTGGCGGCCGGCAGCCAGGCCCGTTCCGCCACGGGCTTGGCCTTGTGCTTCGTCCTGACCTTCGGGGTGTCGCCCTTCTTCACCTTGACCGTCGTCTCATGGACGTTCTGGTCGGCGGAGACGAGCACCGGCGTGCCCGCGTAGCGCTCGGTGGCGATCTTTCCGCGCAGTCCCGTCTCCAGGAGGGTTCCGCAGGCGGTCACGAGGGCCGCCGCGCACAGCAGGGCGACGAAGGCACCGAGGAAACCGGCTTTGCGGTCCCTGACGGTCTGGAGTGCGTAGCGCAGCATCATGCGGGCAACTCTGCCGCCGGGGACACCGCGTCACATTGGGGCGCTCCGGCCTCCCGGGACGGGGGTTGGCCCCACCCCCGCCCGCCGGTCCGGGCCGGTGAGCGGGGTCAGCCCCCGGGGTACCCCAGGTCGTCGGCGTCCTCGCCCTCCGCCTCCAGCGCGCGGCGGACCACCCGCAGGGCCATGCCCTCCGGGTATCCCTTGCGGGCGAGCATTCCGGCGAGCCGCCGGATCCGCTTGTCCCGCTCCAGGCCCCGGGTCGCGCGGAGCTTGCGCTCCACGAGCTCCCGGGCGGTCTCCTCCTCCTGGTCGGAGTCCAGCTGTTCCAGGGCCTCCTGTACGAGGGTGGGGTCCACCCCCTTGGTACGGAGTTCCTGCGCGAGCGCCCGGCGGGCCAGGCCCCGGCCGCGGTGGCGGGACTCGACCCAGGCCCCGGCGAACGCGGCGTCGTCGATCAGGCCCACCTCCTCGAACCGGGAGAGGACCTGCTCCGACACCTCCTCGGGGATGTCCCGTTTGGCCAGGGCGTCCGCGAGCTGCCGCCGGGTGCGCGGCATCCCGGTGAGCAGACGCAGACAGATCGCCCGCGCCTGCTCCTCGGGACTCTGGGGCGGCAGCTCCTGACGGCTTTCCCTGCCCTCGGCGCCCCGGCCTTCCGCGAGGCGACCTTCCGGGCCGCCTTCACGACTGCCTGCCCGGCCGCCTCCACGACTGCCTTCACGACCGAATGGGCGGCGGCCCTCACGACTGCCCGCGCGCCGGCCCTCCCGGCCGTCTCCGCCGCCGCCCCTTTCCTGCTCCCACACGGGTCAGCTCTTGGCGACGGCGGCCTTGGCCGCGGTCTTCGCCTTCGACGCGGGAGCGGGCACGGCCGCGGTCTCGGTGGACGCGTCCGCGCCGGCCTCGGCCGTGGCGGTGGCGGTGGCGGTGGCAGCGGCGTCCTTGCGGACACCGACGCCCAGCTTCTCCTTGATCTTCCGCTCGATCTCGTCGGAGAGGGCGGGGTTGTCGCAGAGGAACTTCCGCGCGTTCTCCTTGCCCTGGCCGAGCTGGTCGCCCTCGTACGTGTACCAGGCGCCGGCCTTGCGGACGAAGCCGTGCTCCACGCCCATGTCGATCAGGCCGCCCTCGCGGCTGATGCCGTGGCCGTAGAGGATGTCGAACTCGGCCTGCTTGAAGGGCGGCGCGACCTTGTTCTTGACGACCTTGACGCGGGTGCGGTTGCCGACCGCGTCCGTGCCGTCCTTGAGGGTCTCGATGCGCCGGATGTCGAGGCGCACGGAGGCGTAGAACTTCAGCGCGCGACCACCGGTGGTGGTCTCCGGCGAGCCGAACATCACGCCGATCTTCTCGCGGAGCTGGTTGATGAAGATCGCGGTGGTCTTGGACTGGCTGAGCGCACCGGTGATCTTCCGGAGGGCCTGGCTCATCAGACGGGCCTGGAGACCCACGTGCGAGTCGCCCATCTCGCCCTCGATCTCGGCCCGCGGCACGAGAGCCGCGACGGAGTCGATGACGATCAGGTCGAGCGCACCGGAGCGGACCAGCATGTCCACGATCTCCAGCGCCTGCTCGCCGGTGTCCGGCTGGGACAGGATGAGGTTGTCGGTGTCGACGCCGAGGGCCTTGGCGTACTCGGGGTCGAGCGCGTGCTCGGCGTCCACGAAGGCCACGGTGCCGCCGGCCTTCTGCGCGTTGGCCACGGCGTGGAGGGTCAGGGTCGTCTTACCGGAGGACTCCGGTCCGTACACCTCGATCACACGGCCGCGCGGCAGACCGCCGACGCCGAGCGCGATGTCCAGTGCGGTCGATCCGGTGGGGATGACCTCGATGGGGTCGTTCGGCTTGTCGCCGAGCCGCATCACGGCACCCTTGCCGAACTGCCGTTCAATCTGTGCGAGCGCGGCGTCGAGAGCCTTCTCGCGGTCGTTGCCTGCCATGGGTTCCACCCGATTTGCTTGAGTCGATCGCTTCACGCCATTGACGCTAACGCCTGCCACTGACAACGCGGCCCCGCGTCCGGTTCGACTGTGGATAACCAATAAGAATGCGTGTTCGATTTCCGTGTCAAGCGCACCACGCCGGACCCGCGGCACCAGGGCCGCGGGCCGGCCGGTGCGGACACCGCGACGGCCGGGAAACACCCGCGGGCCCGGGGTGGGCCGCTGGTAGCGTCCGCCCCATGGTGACGTCGAATACCCCCCTGTACGCAGCCGCGGATGTCCACGGGCACCGGTCCGAGTTCCAGGAGGCGCTCCGCGACGCGGGACTCGTCGACCGCACGGGACGGTGGTCCGGGGGTGACGCGCGGCTGTGGCTGCTCGGCGACTACGTCGACCGGGGTCCGGACGGCATCGGCGTCATCGAGGACGTCCGGAGACTGGCGGACGAGGCCGCGGCCGCCGGCGGCCGCGTGGAGGCGCTGCTGGGCAACCACGAGGTGCAGCTGCTCGCCGCCCACCGTTTCGGCAGCGCACCCGTCGCGGGATGGGACGAGCCCGAGGGGTTCCGGGGCGGCTGGGCCCGCTTCGGCGGCTGCGAGGAGGACCTGCGCCGCCTCGCCCCGGAGCACATCGACTGGATCCTCGGCCTGCCCGCGGCGGCGCTCGTGGACGGCCACCTCCTCGTCCACTCCGACACCGCCCGGTACCTGGAGTTCGGATCGACGGTCGCGGAGGTCAACACCGCCGTCGCCACCGCGCTGAGCTCCCCGGATCCCGCCGCGTGGCTCGAGTTCTCCCGGCGGATGAGCTCCCGGGGGGCGTTCCGCGACGCCGAGGCCGCGCACGCCGGTGATCCCGTGTCGACCGTACTGGGGACGCTCGGCGGTGATGTCCTGGTGCACGGGCACAGCACGCTCACGAAGCACTTCGGCGTGGCCCCGGGGGACGTCCGGGAAGCACTGCGGTACGCCGGTGGCCGGGTCGTCGCCATCGACGGCGGGGTGCACGAGGGGGGCCGCATCCTGCTCACCCGCCTCGGCTGATCCGCCACGGAGCACCTTCCGACTGACAACCCAGGGTTGACACCCACTCGACTGTCAACCTAGGGTTGCACCCATGACGAACCCTTCGGTCGAACCCGTTCGCATGACCAATCCGGTACGCCTCGACGACCTCATCGAGGCCATCAAGAAGGTCCACACCGACACCCTGGAGCAGCTCAGCGACGCCGTGGTCGCCGCCGAGGCGCTCGGGGACGTCGCCGACCACCTCATCGGCCACTTCGTCGACCAGGCCCGCCGCTCCGGCGCCTCCTGGACCGACATCGGCCGCAGCATGGGCGTCACCCGCCAGGCCGCGCAGAAGCGTTTCGTTCCCAAGGCCGACAAGGAGGGTGAGCCGGGACTCGATCCCAGCCAGGGCTTCGGCCGCTTCACCCCGCGTGCCCGCAACGTGGTCGTGACCGCGCAGAACGAGGCCCGTGCCGCCGGCAACACCGAGATCCGCACCGAGCACCTCGTCCTCGGGCTGCTGGCCGAGCCCGACGGCCTCGCGGCCCGTGCCATCGCCGCACAGGGCATCGCGGCCGACGACGTACACGCGGCCGCGGCCGCGGGCCTGCCCCCGGCCGCGGAGGACCTCCCCGCCCTGATCCCCTTCGACGCCTCGGCGAAGAAGGCCCTGGAGCTCACCTTCCGCGAGGCCCTGCGCCTCGGCCACAGCTACGTGGGCACCGAGCACGTCCTGCTCGCACTCCTGGAGCTGGAGAACGGAACGGGTCCGCTCAGCGGCCTCGGCGTGGACAAGGACGCGGTCGAGAACTGGGTCAGCGACGCCCTGGCAGCCGTACTCGCCTCCTCGGACGGGAACGCGAAGTAGAGACGTCCGCGTCGTCGGTCAGCGCGTACCGCTTCACGTACGCACCGAGGAAGGCCTGCATCGTGGCCACGGCCGGGATCGCGATGAGCGCCCCGACCGCGCCCAGCAGGGCGGTGCCCGCGATGACCGATCCGAAGGCCACCGCCGGGTGGATGTCCACCGTCTTCGCGGTCAGCTTCGGCTGGAGCACGTAGTTCTCGAACTGCTGGTACACCACCACGAATCCGAGGACGTACAGCGCGTACCAGGGGTTGACCGTGAAGGCGATCAGCATCGGCAGCGCGCCCGCCAGGTAGGTGCCGATGGTGGGGATGAACTGCGACACCAGCCCCACCCACACCGCGAGCGCGGGCGCGTACGGCACGTCGAGCAGTACGAAACAGATGTAGTGCGCGACCCCGGAGACCAGCGCCATCAGCCCGCGCGAGTAGAGGTAGCCGCCCGTCTTGGTGACCGCGATCTCCCACGCGCGCAGCACCTCCGCCTGCTTCGCGGGCGGCAGTACGGAGCACAGCGCGCGGCGCAGCCGCGGGCCGTCGGCGGCGAAGTAGAAGGAGAACAGGCCGATCGTCAGCAGCTTGAAGAGTCCGCCGAGCACCGCGCCGGACACGTCGAGCACACCGCTCGCGCTGTTCTGCACGTACTTCTGGAGCCAGTCCGAGTGCAGCAGGCTGTCCTGGATGTCCAGCCGGGACAGGTCCGTGTGGAAGGTGTCGTTGATCGAGCCGATCAACGAGTCGAGATAGCCGGGGAACCCTTCCACCAGGTCGACGATCTGCGCGGCCAGGATCGACCCGAGCAGGGCGACGAATCCGGCCGCCGCGACGAACACCCCGAGGAACACCAGGAAGGCGGCGAGCCCGCGGCGCATGCCGCGGGCCGCCATCCTGGCCACGGCCGGTTCGATCGCGAGCGCGAGGAAGAACGCGATCAGGATGTTGACGAGCAGCCCGATCAGCTGGTGGAAGGCCCAGCTGCCGAGCTGGAAGCAGGCGACGAGGGCCAGTACGAGGACCACGGCGCGCGGCAGCCAGCGCGGCATCCGCGCGTCCACCGGCGCCGGTTCACCGGCGGGGTCAGGTGTCGAGGGGCGGCCCGACGCGGGGGCCGGGGCCCCTGGGTCTCCCGCTACGGGGCCCGCCGCCGGGGAGCCCTGCGGGGCCGCCGGGCCGGGCGGCGGCGCGCCCCGGGGGTCTGCGGGCTGGTCGGTCGTCTCATCGCTGGCTGCCACGCCGCCCAGTCTGTCCCACCGGCGCCGCGTACCGCGAAGTCGTCTCCCGGGCCCCGCCCGGCGACCCGCCGGTCCGGCCCAGGGCCTGTCGTCAAACTCCCGTCTGCCGCACGACGACAGGCCCTAGCGCAGCGAGGCCGGCACGTCCATCGCCGAACACACCGCACGCCACACGTCCTTGGCCTCCCAGCCCGCGTCCAGCGCCTCGTGGACCGTACGCCCCCCGAGCTCCCTCATGACGTGGTCCCGCGCGAAGGAGTCCGCGTAGCCCGCACCGAAGTGCTCGGCCATCCGCTCCCAGAAAATCGTCAACCGCATGACCTCAGTATCCCGCTCCGGAGAGTGCACCGGCCCCGTTCCGGCCCCCTCGCCGTACCGCGGACCCCTACGTTTCTCGCATGGCTGGAGACGAAGCGTGCGCCCCGGCGGCGCCGACGACGGCGAGCGCGCTGGCCCGCGCCGAGCAGTTCATCTGGCTCACGGCCCGGGTGCTGGAGCAGCGGCGGTTCGCGTTCCATTTCCTCGGCGGTGACGCCGACGCGGTGGACGCCGCCCTCGGCGCCTACCTCGGCGGTGACGGCGGCTACGGCCACGCCCTCGACCCCGATCTGCGCGGCCCGCTGAGCCACCCGCTGCACACCGCCCACGCCCTGCGCGTCCTGGACGGCCTGGGCCGCTGCGCCGGACAGCGCATCGAGCGGCTCTGCGGCCACCTGACCCGGGTCTCCACCCCGGACGGGGCGCTCCCGCTGACCGCGCCGGTGACGGGGCCGGCCCACGGCGGCTACCCGGCCGCCCCCCATCTCCCGCTGCACGACCACCCGCCGGGCGAGCTGCTGACCACCGGCCCGGTCGTCGGGATCCTGCACCGCAACCGGTTCTGGCACGCGTGGCTGTTCCGGGCTACGGACTTCTGCTGGGACCGGGTGGAGAACCTGCGCCACCCGCACCCGTACGAGGTCCAGAGCGCGGTGGCCTTCCTGGACGGGGTCCCCGACCGGGCCCGGGCCTCGGCGGCCGCCGACCGGCTGGGGCGGCTGGTCCGCGAGCAACAGCTGGTCGTACTGGACCCCGCGCGGCCGGACCCGTACCCGCAGGTGCCCGGCTACGCCCCGGGCGAGCACCTGTACCCGTACGACTTCGCCCGCCGCCCGCAGTCCCTGGCCCGCGGCTGGTTCACGGACGCGGAGCTGCGCCGCTCCCTGCACTTCCTGGCCGGTCTGCAGCAGCCGGACGGCGGCTGGCCGGTGCACCGGGCGGGGTGGGCGCCGGGCAGCTCGCTGGAGCGGCGCCCGATCGCCACGCTGGAGGCCCTGCTGACGCTGCGCGCCTACGGCGGCCTCTCGGGCGGAGCTAGCCTCCCAGGGCCCGCAGCCCCGCGGTGACCAGGACGGCCGCCGCGACCACGACCAGGAACGGCGCCCGCAGCAGCAGGGCGATCCCGGCGGCCACCAGTCCGGCGGCGCGGGCGTCGAGCACGAGCTCGTGGCCGGTGGCGAAGGTCTGCTGCGCGGTGAGCGCGGCGAGCAGCGCGACCGGCAGCAGGGCGGAGAGCTTGCGCACCGCCGGCCGCTCCAGGACTCCGGCGGGGACGAGCAGTCCGGCGAGCTTGACGGCGTAGCAGCCGACGACGGTGAGTCCGATGGCGATCCAGACGTTCACGAGCGGCGTCCCTTCATCCACAGCACGATCGGCGCGGCCAGCGCCGCGATCAGCACGGGTACCCCGGCGGGGAGCACGGGCAGCAGGCCCAGTCCCAGGACGAGGGCGAGGGCGGCGACGGCCCGCTCGGTGCCGGTCCTGAGCATCGGGGCGAGCAGCGCGAGGAAGACGGCGGGCCCGGCGGCGTCCAGCCCCCACGCCCTGGTGTCCCCGATGGCTTCGGCGCCGAGCGCGCCCAGCAGGGTGGTGACGTTCCACAGGACGTAGAGGGTCAGCCCGGTCACGGTGAAGCCGAGGCGCGCCGACTTCCGGTCGGGCTGGGCGAGGGCCACGGCAGTGGTCTCGTCGATCACCCAGTGCGCGGCGAGGGGCCGAACTCCCTTGGGCAGCGCGAGCAGTTGGGACAGCCGCAGCCCGTAGAAGGCGTTGCGGGTGCCGAGGAAGAAGGCCCCGGCGGCGGCCGTGAAGGGGTTCCCGCCGGCGGCCAGTGCTCCGACCAGCGCGAACTGCGAGGCGCCGGTGAAGACCAGCAGGCTGAGCACGCAGGCCTGGAGGGTGCTGACCCCGGATCCGGCGGCCGTCACCCCGAAGGCGAAGCCGGACAGTCCGACCGCCACTCCGACGCCGAGGGCGTCGCGGACGACGGCGGCGCGCGGCTTGTCCACGACCCCGGCCCCGGTCGCCGCCGCGGACCCGGTCACTGCCGCGGACCCGGCCCCGTCCGGGACCTGCCGGTCGGGTTCTTCTCGTATGGCCATCTGATGTTCTCCCACGCCCTGAAATTACGGAGAACCCGGCATCCAGGTCTTGTACGTTCTTGCACCATGCATGAAGTGATCAAGGAGATGGCGGACCGGCTGGCCGGGGTGCCGGGCGTGAGCGGAGTGATGCTCGGCGGCAGCCGGGCACGCGGCGAGCACCGGCCGGAATCGGACTGGGACCTCGGCGTCTACTACCGCGGCTCCATCGACCTCGCCGCTCTGGGCGCGCTGGCCGGACCGGACGTGGAGGTCGCCGGGCCGGGCGGCTGGGGGCCCTGGGTCAACGGCGGGGCGTGGCTGCGCGTGGGCGGTGTGGCGGTGGACTGGATCCTGCGGGACCTGGACCGGGTCGAGCGGGTCTGGGAGGACTGCCTCGAGGGCCGCTACGAGGTCGGCGTGCAGCCGGGGCACCCGCTCGGCTTCTGGTCCCCCTGCTACCCGGGCGAGGTGGCGCTCGGCCAGGTCCTGGCCGACCCGGCGGGGGAACTGGCCGCCCTGCGCGCCTCGGTCTCGGTCTACCCGGAACCGCTGCGGGACGCCCTGGTCGCGGCGGCCTGGGAGGCGGAGTTCCTCGTCGCGGGCGCCGCGAAGGGGGCGGCCCGCGGCGACGGCCTGTACGTCTCGCTGTGCCTGTCCCGGGCCTTCGGCGTCCTCGTCCAGTCCCTCTACGCGGCGGACCGGCGCTGGTGCCTGAACGAGAAGGGCGCCCTGGCCGCCGCCGAGCTACTGCCGTCCGCTCCGGCGGGTCTCGGCGAGCGCGTACGGACCCTGCTGGGCGCACAGGGCACGACGGCGCAGTCCCTGACGGCCACGGTCTCCGAGGCCCGCACCCTGATCGAGGAGACCCGCGCGGCGCTGGCCGCCTAAGGCCCGTCGTCCGGGTCCCGGCGCCGCAGCGGCTCACCGAGCAGCCCGGTGAGCTCCGCCCCGACGGCGGCGAGCAGCGGCCCGCCCCATACGCCTCGAGGGCGTCGACCTCCTCCTCCCCCTCTGCGCCCAGGGCTTCGAGGGACCAGGTGGCCGACGGGGCGGGTTCCGTGATCTCCACGAACCCCGCCTCCGACAGTGCGGTGCGCAGCTCTCCCCCGGCCTCGGCGACGCAGTAGGACGCCGCGTTCCCGTGGGGGTAGGCCTTCTCCGCCAGCGGGGCGAAGGCGGCCGCCAGTTCGGCGTGCGGCCCGGTCAGCCCGCCGATGACCACGAAGTCCGAGTCCGCGAAGCGTCCGGCCCACCCGGCGGCGGTCGGGCTGCCGCCGTCCAGCAGCGGCACCGCGCTCCCCCGGCCACCGCTGCCGTACGCGGCCCAGCCGTCGGCCTCCACCTCGGCCGGTGGCCGCGCGTGCGGACCGCTCGCGTCGGCCAGCTCGCGCACCCGCGCGTCCAGCAGGACCGACCGCACCCGGCCGGCCCGCACCGGGGCCATCGGCGCGAACTCCGCCACCAGCAGCGACCGCTCCGCGTCCGCGGTGAACCCGGCCGTCTCCAGCTCCTCGGCCAGGCCCGGCGGGTCGGCCCCGTACACCTTCCGCTCCACCACCGCGCCCGGCGGCGGCCACTCGGGCAGCCGCCCGCGCAACGGCGCCACGTACGCGCCCCACACCCTGGCCCGCGGCAACCGGTCCATGACCGGGAGACTAACCGGCCGCCCGCCCCCGCCGGTAAGCACCCGGCGGGACCCCCACGATGCGGGTGAAGTGCCGGTTCAGGTGCGGCTGGTCGGTGAAGCCGACGGTGACGGCCGCCTCCGCCGGCGCCGTCCCCGCGTCGAGGAGCCGGCGCGCCCGCCGGACCCGGGCGTCGGTCAGCCAGGTGTGCGGGGGCATGCCGTACCGGTCCCGGAAGGCCCGCAGCAGGGCGAACGGGCTGGTCCCCAGCTCCGCCGCGAGCTGCTCCAGCGACGGCGGCTCACCCATCCGCTCCTCCAGTACGGCCCGGGCCCGCTCGGCGTCGGCGGCGCCCGCGCGACGTACCGTACGGGCGGGCAGCGGCCCGGCGTGCCGGGTCAGCATCCGGGCCACCACACCGCGCAGCAGCGTGTCGGCGGCCAGCGCGTTGCCGGCCTCGGCGGCCCGGTGGACCTCGGTGATCACCCGCGAGGCCTGCGGGTCGGTGACCATGTCGGCGGTGAAGCCGGGGGTCCCGCGCGGGGCGCCGATCTCGGCGGCGACCTCGGTGATCAGCGCCCGGGAGGGGTAGAGGGTGGCGTAGGCCCAGCCCTCGGGGACCCCGGCGCGGGCGGTGTGCGGTACCTCGGGGTTGATCAGGACCACGCTGCCGGGTCCGGCGCGGATGGTGTCGCCCGGCAGGCCGATCTCCTCGATGCCGCCGGTGACGGCCGCGATGACGTACCCGTCGTGGGCGTGGCGCGGGAAGGTGTGGCGTACGTAGTGGGCGCGCAGCAGGTCCAGCCCGGGCAGTTCCGCGTACTGCCAGTGCCGTGCCCACTCCCGTCGGCCCTCGTCCGCTCCGGTCCCCGTCCCCATCCCCCCATTCTGCGCCCCGGCCTGCCGGGGCGTCCTCGCAGGTCCGGCCGGTTGTCAGTGGGCGGGTGCACGATGGGGGCATGTCCGGTACCGCGCTCGACTCCTTCTCCCCCGCGACCCGCTCCTGGTTCACGGGGGCCTTCGTCTCGCCCACCGCCGCGCAGGAGGGCGCGTGGCGGGCCATCGGCGCGGGCTCGGACGTGCTGGTGGTGGCCCCCACCGGCTCCGGCAAGACCCTCGCCGCCTTCCTCGCCGCCCTCGACCAGCTCGCGTCCACCCCGCCCCCGGCGGAGCCGAAGAAGCGCTGCCGGGTGCTGTACGTGTCTCCTCTGAAGGCCCTCGCCGTGGACGTGGAGCGCAATCTGCGCAGCCCGCTGACCGGCATCCGGCAGGAGTCGGTGCGCCTGGGCCTGCCCGAGCCGGAGATCCGGGTCGGGATCCGCTCCGGCGACACCCCGCCCGCCGAGCGGCGGGCACTGGTCACGAGACCGCCGGACATCCTGATCACCACGCCCGAGTCGCTGTTCCTGATGCTGACCTCGGCCGCCCGTGACGCCCTGGCCGGGATCGAGACGGTGATCCTGGACGAGGTGCACGCGGTCGCCGGGACCAAGCGCGGCGCCCATCTGGCCCTGTCCCTGGAGCGGCTGGACGAGCTGCTGCCGCGCCCGGCCCGCCGGATCGGGCTGTCCGCGACGGTCCGGCCGGTGGACGAGGTCGCCCGGTACCTCGCGCCGCGCGGCAAGGTGGAGATCGTCCAGCCGCCCTCGACCAAGGAGTTCGACCTGTCGGTGGTCGTCCCGGTCGAGGACATGGGCGAGTTGGGCGGCTCGCCGGCCACCGAGGGCAAGGAGGGCGGCGACAAACCGTCGATCTGGCCGCACGTGGAGGAGCGGATCGCCGATCTGGTCCAGGCCCACCGCTCCACCATCGTGTTCGCCAACTCCCGCCGGCTCGCCGAGCGCCTGTGCAACCGGCTCAACGAGATCGCGTACGAGCGCGCCACGGGCGGTCCGCTGCCCGAGGGTTCGCCCCCGGCCGAGATCATGGCCCAGTCGGGCGCCGCCCTGGGCGCGCCGCCGCTGCTGGCCCGCGCCCACCACGGTTCGGTCTCCAAGGAGCAGCGGGCGCTGGTGGAGGAGGACCTGAAGGCGGGCCGGCTGCCCGCCGTGGTCGCCACCTCCAGTCTGGAACTCGGCATCGACATGGGCGCGGTGGACCTCGTCGTCCAGGTGGAGTCCCCGCCCTCGGTGGCCTCCGGACTGCAGCGGGTCGGCCGGGCCGGGCACCAGGTGGGTGCGGTCTCCACCGGAGTCGTCTTCCCCAAGTACCGGGGCGACCTCGTCCAGGCCGCCGTGGTCACCGAGCGGATGCGCACGGGCTCGATCGAGTCCCTGCGGATCCCCTCCAATCCGCTGGACGTCCTCGCCCAGCAGCTCGTCGCGATGACCGCGATGGACACCTGGCAGCTGGACGACCTGCTCGCCCTGGTGCGGCGTGCGGCGCCCTTCGCGGCACTGCCGGACTCGGCGTTCACGGCGGTGCTGGACATGCTGGCCGGCCGCTATCCCTCGGACGCCTTCGCCGAGCTCAGGCCCCGGGTCGTATGGGACCGGGTCGCCGGGACGATCACCGGCCGCCCGGGGGCCCAGCGCCTCGCGGTCACCTCCGGCGGCACCATCCCCGACCGCGGGCTCTTCGGCGTCTTCCTCGCGGGCTCCGACCCGAAGAAGGGCGGCGGCCGGGTCGGGGAGCTCGACGAGGAGATGGTCTACGAGTCCCGCGTGGGCGACGTGTTCACCCTCGGCACCACCTCCTGGCGGATCGTGGACATCACCCGCGACCGCGTCCTGGTCACCCCGGCCCCCGGTGTCCCGGGCCGCCTCCCGTTCTGGAAGGGCGACCAGCTGGGCCGCCCGCTCGAACTGGGCCGCGCGGTCGGCGCGTTCCTTCGCGAGCTAGGCGGTCTCACGGCCGAGGACGCCCGGCTGCGGCTGCTGGCGGCCGGCCTGGACGCCTGGGCCGCCGAGAACGTCCTCGCGTACCTCGCCGAACAGCGCGAGGCCTGCGGCCACGTACCGGACGACCGGACCATCGTCGTCGAGCGGTTCCGCGACGAGCTCGGGGACTGGCGGGTCGTCGTCCACTCCCCCTTCGGCGCCCAGGTGCACGCCCCCTGGGCGCTGGCGCTCGGCGCCCGCCTCTCCGAGCGGTACGGGATGGACGCGCAGGTGATGCACGCCGACGACGGCATCGTGCTCCGCCTGCCGGACGCGGACCTGCTCAGCATGGACCTGGACCTGCTGGACCACGATCCGGCCCGGGACCGGTCCGACCGGTCCTTCGAGTTCGACGACGACAAGCCCCCGCTGGGCGCGGCGGACGTGGCCTTCGACCACGGGGACATCCAGCAGATCGTCACCGACCAGGTGGGCGGCTCCGCGCTGTTCGCCTCCCGCTTCCGCGAGTGCGCGGCGCGCGCCCTGCTGCTGCCGCGCCGCAACCCGGGCAAGCGCACCCCCTTGTGGCAGCAGCGCCAGCGCGCCTCGCAGCTGCTCCAGGTGGCCTCGGAGTTCGGCTCGTTCCCGATCGTGCTGGAAGCCGTACGCGAATGCCTGCAGGACGTCTTCGACGTGCCGGGCCTGACCGAGCTGATGGGCGACATCGAGGCCCGCCGGGTCCGCCTCGTCGAGGTCACCACCGTCGAACCCTCCCCCTTCGCCCGCTCCCTGCTCTTCGGGTACGTCGCTCAGTTCCTCTACGAAGGCGACTCGCCCCTGGCCGAGCGCCGGGCCGCCGCGCTCTCGCTGGACTCCCGGCTGCTGGCCGAGCTGCTGGGCCAGGCGGAGCTCCGCGAACTGCTCGACGCGGAAGTACTGGCGGAGCTGGAGCGGGAGCTCCAGTGGCTGACGGAGGACCGGCGGGCCAAGGACGCCGAGTCCGTGGCCGACCTGTTGCGCCTGCTGGGCCCGCTCACCCCCGCGGAACTGACCGCGCGCGGCGCGGACCCGGCGTGGGCGCAGTCCCTGGCGTCGGCCCGCCGGGCGATCCGGGTCCGGATCGGCGGCGAGGAGCACTGGGCGGCGATCGAGGACGCGGGCCGGCTGCGCGACGCGCTGGGCACCGCGCTCCCGGTGGGCGTCCCGGAGGCGTTCACCGAGCCGGTGAAGGACCCGCTGGGCGACCTCCTGGCCCGGTACGCCCGCACCCACGGCCCCTTCACCACGGTCACCGCCGCCACCCGCTTCGGTCTGGGCCCGGCCGTGACGGACGGCGCGCTGCACCGGCTCGCGGCGGCCGGGCGGGTGGTCCAGGGCGAGTTCCACCCGGCGGGCATCGGCCAGGAGTGGTGCGACGCCACGGTGCTGCGGCGGCTGCGGCGCCGTTCGCTGGCCGCGCTGCGCCAGGAGCTGGAACCGGTCCCGCCTGCCTCCCTCGCCACCTTCCTCCCCCAGTGGCAGCACCTGGGCGGGGCCCTGCGCGGCATCGACGGCCTGGCCCGTGCGATCGAGCAGCTCCAGGGCGCGGCGGTCCCGGCCTCCGCGCTGGAACGCCTGATCCTCCCGTCCCGCGTGGCGGACTACTCCCCCGCGCTCCTGGACGAGCTCACCACCACGGGCGAGGTGCTCTGGGCCGGCGCGGGCGCCCTGCCGGGCAAGGACGGCTGGATCTCCCTCTACCTCGCGGAGGCGGCGCCGCTCCTCCTCCCCCCGCCGCACCCCCTGGAGGCCACCCCGCTCCACCAGGCACTCCTGGACACCCTCTCGGGCGGCTACGGCCTGTTCTTCCGCCAGCTGACGGAGGCGGTGCGGGCCCGGCACCCCGAAGCCTCGGACCTCGACCTCGCCTCCGCGCTCTGGGACCTGGCCTGGTCGGGCCGCCTGACGAACGACACCCTGTCCCCGCTGCGCAACCTCCTCGGCTCGGGCCGCACGGCGGGGGCCACCGCCCACCGCGCCCGCCGTACGATCCCGCGCGGCCGCTACGGCACGCTCACCACCCCCGCCTCCCGGACGGGCCCGCCCACCGTGTCGGGCCGCTGGTCCCTGCTCCCGGCCCACGCCCCCGACCCCACCCACCGCGCGCACGCCCTGGCCCGTACCCTGCTGGACCGCCACGGCGTGGTGACCCGGGGTGCGGTGGCGGCCGAGGGGGTGGAGGGCGGCTTCAGCGCGGTTTACCGCGTGCTGTCGGCCTTCGAGGACAGCGGCCAGGCCCGCAGGGGGTACGTGGTCGAAGGCCTGGGCGCGGCCCAGTTCGCCATGGACGGCGCGGTGGACCGGCTCCGCGCCGCCGAGCGGACCCCGCCCCCACTGGCCGCGACGGTCCTGGCCGCCGCCGACCCGGCCAACGCGTACGGCGCGGCCCTGCCCTGGCCGGAGCCACCGGCCGGTGCCACCCACAAGCCGGGTCGCAAGGCGGGCTCCCTGGTGGTCCTGGTCGACGGCGAGCTCACCCTCTACCTGGAGCGCGGCGGCAAGACCCTCCTCGCCTGGCCCGATCCGGACGACCCCCGCCTGACGGCCGCACTGTCCGCCCTGACGGCCGCCTCCCGCACAGGCACCCTCCCCGCCCTCACGGTGGAACGCGTCAACGCCACCCCGTCCCTCACGTCCCCCTATGCCCCACCCATCGAATCGGCGGGCTTCCACGCCACCCCCCGGGGCCTCCGCCTGCGCTAGGGCCGGTCGTCGAACTCCCGTCGGCGCCCGAAGGGCGGCCGCGCGGCGGCTGGTGCGTGCTCCCGGCGTGCCGGGCGGCAGCCCGCGTACTGGACGTACTCGGGCTTTCGCCCGGTGCGGCGAGCGTGCGTGCCAGTCGCCGCGCGGCAGACGGGAGTCTGACGACAGGCCCAAGCCCCCCTCCGGAATCCCCCAGCCGAGCCCACGCACGACTCCCCAGCGCCGCGCCACACACCGAACGAACCCGAACGCCGTGCCAACCCAGGACGCCGTCCGACACCGCACCCCGGGACCAGCTCACAGCCGCCTCCGTTCCCCGGAAAACGGAGGAAGGGCGGGGCAGGGCGCGGCCCCGCGCAGCGACGGGGTAACCCGTGCACAACCCGGCCGCCCCAATTGGGGACCCAGGATCCCGCCCCCGCAGCCCCACACGGAGACCCGGGAACCCCCCTCGGCCCCGCACCCGGACCCGGCCCCGCCCCCGCAACCCCCCACGCGGACCCGGCCCACCCCCGCAACCCGCACGGGCCACTGCGCCCGCCGCCCGCCGCCCGCGCGGGACAATGGGGCCATGCCCGAAGGCGACAGCGTCTACCGCACCGCGGCCCGGCTCCGCGAGGCCCTCGCGGGCAAGGTGCTCACCCGGTCGGACCTGCGCGTCCCGCGCTTCGCCACCGCCGATCTCACCGGCCGCACCACCCTCGGGGTCGTCCCCCGCGGCAAGCACCTCCTCATCCGCCTGGGCCCGGCCTCGGCCCCCGACGCACAGACCCGCGAGGCCGCGACCCCCCTCACCCTGCACACCCACCTCCGCATGGACGGCACCTGGCGCGTCTTCCCCACCGCAACCGCAACCGCGGCTGCCGGCACGGCCACCACCCCACACCCCCCACACCCCACCCGCCCCGCCGGCCCCGCCGGCCCCGCCCACGAGATCCGCGTCATCCTCGCCACCGCCGACGACACCGCCGTCGGCTACCGCCTCCCCGTCGTCGAACTGCTCCGCACCGCCGACGAACACCGCGCCGTCGGCCACCTGGGCCCCGATCTCCTCGGCCCCGACTGGAACGCGGCCACCGCCGCCGCGAACCTCCTCGCCGCCCCCGGGCGTCCCCTCGGCGAGGCCCTCCTCGACCAGCGCAACCTGGCCGGCATCGGCAACATCTACAAGTCCGAGCTCTGCTTCCTCGCCGCGCTCACCCCCTGGACCCCCGTCGGAGACATCCCGCCGGCCACCCTCCCCCGTATCACCGCCGCCGCGCACCGGCTCCTTGACGCGAACAAGGCCCGCCACCGCAACACCACCGGCAGCCACCGCCCCGGTCAGGAGCTGTTCGTCTACGGCCGCGCCCACCGCCCCTGCCTGCGCTGCGGCACCCCGGTCCGCGAGGCCGCCCAGGCCGGCCGCCCCACCTACTGGTGCCCCCGTTGCCAATCCGGCCCGGCACTGTAGTTGACGCTCCGTCAGATACGGTCGTACCGTCCCCGCATGCCTACACCCACCGCGTACGACCTCACCGGCCGCACCGCCCTGATCACCGGGGCCGCCAGCGGCATAGGCCGCGCCACCGCCGTACTCCTCGCCGAGGCAGGAGCGGCCGTGCACTGCGCGGACCGCGACGAGCAGGGCCTCCAGGAGACCGCCGAACTGGTCACCAAGGCCGGCGGCCGGGCCACCGTCCACCCCCTCGACGTGACCGACCGGGCCGCGCTCAGGGCGGCGGTCGCCCAGGCCGGCCCGCTCGACATCACCGCCGCGATCGCCGGGATCATGCACAGCAGCAGCGTCCTGGAGACCTCCGACGAGGACCTCGACCGGGTCCTGGACATCAACTTCAAGGGCGTCCTGCGCACCTGCCAGGAGTCGGCCCGCGCCATGATCGCGGCCGGCCGCCCCGGCTCGATCATCACGATGGCCTCCGGCGCCGTGGACGCCGCCCAGCCGGGCCTGCTCTGCTACAGCGCCGCCAAGGCCGCCGTCGTCCAGCTGACCAAGACCCTCGCCACCGAGGCCGGCCCGCACGGCATCCGCGTCAACGCCGTCGCGCCCGGCTGGATCCGCACCCCGATGACCGGCCGCCACAGCCCCGAGGTCCAGCAGCAGACCGAGGCGATGATGACGCGGATGTCCCCGCTGGGCCGTGTTGGCGAGCCCGAGGACATAGCCCAGGCCGTGCTCTACCTCGCCTCGGACGCCTCGTCCTTCATGACGGGCCAGATCCTTCGCCCGAACGGTGGAGTCTCGATGCCCTGGTAGCCGCTCCCCCGGTCGCGGACTCCCCGGTCGCGGACTCCGAGGCCGCGGACTCACCGCCCAGCGGCTCCCCGGCCACCGACTCCCAGGCAGCCGGCTCATCACCGGCCCGTCCCCCACCCGGATCCCCACCACGCCCACCGCCCCCGCGTGCGCCCGTCCAACGACGGCCACCCGAGGGCCCCGGCACACAGTGCACCGGCAGGAGGCCCAGCCCCCAGCCCCCGACGGCGACCGCACCCTCCACCGGCCCGGCCTCGGCCGGCGTCAGGACCAGCCGCAGCACGGCCCACCACCACAGCAAGCCCGCCGACACAGTCAGGGCCAGGGCCAGGCCCACAGGTATGCGCAGCAACCGCCGCACGGCCACCTCCAGGGGCCGGAGACCCGGACGGGCCCCATCTTCCCGCACCCCCTCCGCCCCCGCACCCAGAACGGCCGGGAGCCCCGGCCGGTGCCTGAGGCACCGGCCGGGGCTCCCGGCCACACTCATACGCTCAGCGCGCAGTCACACGCGCTGACGAATCCTTCAAGCGGCTACGACATTCACCGCTTCCACGGGCGCCTTGATGGTCACCCGCTCCGGGCCACCCGTGACCGAGGTCACGGATACCGAATTGAGCATCGGGCGGACCGGTGCGGACACCGGTTCGCTTGCCGCGGCCGACTGTGCCAGCTCGGCGAGCGAGAGCTCGTCGCTGACCTCACGCATCAGCTCTGACATCCGTACGTCAAGCGCGTCGCAGATCGCGGAGAGCAGCTCGGAAGATGCCTCCTTCTGCCCCCGCTCCACCTCGGAGAGATAGCCGAGCGAAACCCGGGCGGACGAGGAGACTTCGCGCAGAGTACGGCCCTGGCGCTGGCGCTGCCGACGCAGCACGTCACCCAGCAGGCGACGGAGCAGAATCATCGGTGGCTCCCTCCTCTGACCGTGTAGCCGTAACCTTCACGCCCCACCGTACCGCCTCGCGCGGCGGCCGTGCGGGGAGCGATGTCGTGTTCACTCAGGGCTGCAAACATCAAATCCCCCCGTCCTGTTCCGTATCCTGCCCCCGCAGATTCTCGCGGAGTTCGCTCGCGAGCAGTTCGAGCACTGTCCGTGCACTCTCCCTACGAATTTCCGCACGGGAGCCGTTCAACCTCAGCTGGGCCGTTTTCCTGCCGCCGGGGCCCGCCACGGCGACGAAAACGGTGCCCACCGGCTGCCCGTCCTGGGCCTGCGGACCGGCCACGCCGGTGGTCGCGATGCCCCAGGAGGAGCCGAGTACGCGCCGCACTCCGGCCGCCATCTCCTCCGCGACCTGCGCGTTCACCGCACCCTCGGCCGCCAGCAGCTCGGCGTCCACCCCGAGCACCTGGTGCTTCAGCTCGGTCGCGTACGCCGTGACCGAGCCCCGGAAGGACCGGGAGGCACCGGGAACCGCCGTGAGCTCGGCCGCCACCATGCCGCCGGTCAGCGACTCCGCCACAGCGACCGTACCGTTACTCTCCGCGAGCAGGCGCAGCACATCTGCCGCAACCGTCCCGGTGTCCCCGGCAGCATCTCCGGCCTTCCGCACCGCACCACCCGTCACCGAAGAATCACCCGCCTCTTGCGTTACCGCGCCACGTGCCACGCCGTCCCGCATGCCCTGCCGCACGCCGTCCCCCGCGAGGTTCACCGCGCGGCACGCTCCGCGGCCAGTCCCTTGCGCCGGAGCACGACTGCCTGCCGGATGTAGTCCAGGCCGGTGACCACGGTCAGGACGACGGCGACCGCCATCACCCAGAACCGCAGCGTCGCCAGCGGCCCGGTCAGCGCGAGCACGTACATGCCCACCGCCGTGCCCTGGGCCAGGGTCTTCAGCTTGCCGCCCCGGCTCGCGGGGATCACGCCGTACCTGATGACCCAGAAACGCAGGAGCGTGATCCCGAGTTCCCGGCCGAGGATCACCCCGGTCACCCACCAGGGAAGGTCACCGAGCCACGACAGACACACCAATGCCGACCCCATGATCGCCTTGTCGGCGATGGGGTCGGCGATCTTCCCGAAGTCCGTGACCAGGTTGTACGTCCGGGCCAGATGCCCGTCGAAGATGTCGGTGATCATGGCGACGGCGAACGCCGCCCACGCCAGCGCCCGCCAGACGGGGTCGTATCCCCCGTCGGCGAGCAGCAGCATGACGAATCCCGGCACCAGGACCAGCCGGATCATCGTCAGGATGTTGGCGATGTTCCACAGGCTGGCCTGATTGACCGCCGCGGCGCCCAGCTTCGCGCCGGGCACGGGCCGGCGGCCGGTCCCGCCCGCCGCAGATGCCGGGGCTCCGGTCATCCGGCCGCCTCCTCAAGATCCACGCCCAGGGGCTCCGCAACCAGGTCCACACCGAGGGTGCCGACCACCTTCGCCGTGACGATACGCCCGGGGACGAGCCCCGCGCCGTCCGTGAAGACGACCTGGCCGTCGGTCTCGGGGGCCTGGTGGGCCGCGCGCCCGTAGGCACCCTCGCCGTCCTCGGCCTCGTCGATCGGGACGACCGTCTCGACGAGTACCTCCAGCGTCTCTCCGATCCGCTCCTCCGCGCGCTGCGAGGTGAGCTCCTCGGCGAGGCGCTGCATGTGGGCGAGGCGCTCGGAGATCGTGTCGGCGTCGAGCTTGTTGTCGTACGTGACGGCCTCGGTGCCGTCCTCGTCGGAGTAGCCGAAGACGCCGATGGCGTCGAGCCGCGCGTGGGTGAGGAAACGCTCCAGCTCGGCGAAGTCCGACTCCTTCTCGCCGGGGAAGCCGACGATGAAGTTGGACCGGACGCCGGCCGTGGGCGCCTTGGACCGGATGGTGTCCAGCAGCTCCAGGAACCGGTCGGTGTCCCCGAAGCGGCGCATGGCGCGCAGCACGTCGGGGGCCGAGTGCTGGAAGGAAAGGTCGAAGTACGGGACGACCTTGGGGGTCGAGGTCAGTACGTCGATCAGGCCGGGCCGCATCTCGGCGGGCTGGAGGTAGCTGACGCGGACGCGCTCGATGCCGTCCACCTCGGCCAGCTCGGGCAGCAGGGTCTCCAGCAGGCGGATGTCGCCCAGGTCCTTGCCGTACGAGGTGTTGTTCTCGGAGACCAGCATGATCTCCTTGACGCCCTGCTCCGCGAGCCAGCGCGTCTCGCCCAGTACGTCGCTGGGGCGGCGGGAGATGAAGGAGCCGCGGAAGGACGGGATGGCGCAGAAGGAGCAGCGCCGGTCGCAGCCGGAGGCCAGCTTCACGGAGGCGACGGGGCTCTTGTCCAGGCGGCGGCGCAGCGGCGCGCGCGGCCCGGAGGCGGGCGCGAGGCCCTCCGGCAGGTCCGCGGGGGCGGCCTCGGGCTCCTGGGCGTGGCCCGGCAGGGCCACAGCGGTGTCCTGGCGCGCCGCCGGGCTGATCGGCAGCAGCTTGCGCCGGTCACGCGGGGTGTGGGAGGCGTGGATGCCGCCGTTGAGGATGGTCTGGAGGCGGTCCGAGATGTCGGCGTAGTCGTCGAAGCCGAGTACACCGTCCGCTTCGGGGAGCGCCTCGGCGAGCTCCTTGCCGTAGCGCTCGGCCATGCAGCCGACGGCCACGACGGCCTGCGTCCTGCCGTGATCCTTGAGATCGTTGGCTTCGAGCAGGGCGTCTACGGAGTCCTTCTTGGCGGCTTCGACGAAGCCGCAGGTGTTGACGACGGCTACGTCCGCGTCGGCGGCGTCCTCGACGAGCTCCCAGCCATCCGCCGCCAAGCGGCCTGCGAGCTCCTCCGAGTCCACCTCGTTACGGGCGCAGCCAAGAGTGACAAGGGCGACGGTACGGCGTTCGGGCATGGGCTCAAGACTACTTCGTCCCGGCACCGGCCCCCGCCGCCCGTCCCGGTACGGCAAGATCCCCGGAGTGCGGCGCGGCACCCCGGGGATCCGGAACGTTTTATTCCTTGCTGGTCAGCCGTTGATCCGCGGCCGCTCAGCCCGCCTGGGCCTGTCCCTGGCGCGGGTCGTCCTTGGTGTATGTGAGACGTTCCACCTGTCCGGGCTGGAATTCGTCCTTGATCTCCTTGCCGTTCACGAAGAGCTTCACGACCCCGGCATCGCCGAGCACCAGGTCGATGGACTCCTTGTCCGTGAACGTCTTCGACTGACCCTGCGTGAGGGTGCCGTCGAAGAGGAGCCGGCCACTGTGGTCCTTGGCCGAGATCCAGCTCTCGCCGTCGTTGGCCGTCAGGACGACCGTGACGAGGTCCTTGGGCGCGGCGGCGATGGCGCTGTCCGAGGGGTCCGGCTTGGGAGCCTTCGGGGCCGGCGGCGCCTGGACGGAAGGCTTGACGGCGTTCGGTGTGGGTGCGGGCTTGGGCACGGTGGTGCCTTCCGCCACCGGCCGCTTCGCCTTCTCGTCGCCGCCGCCGAAGGCCGTGAAGCCCACGAAGCCGATCACGGCGACGATGGCGGCGACCATGGCGGCGGTCCAGTTGGGCCGCTGCCGTTCGGGGCGGATGCGCTCGGCTTCGAACATCGGCGCGGCGGGGGTGGGTGCCGGCCGGCCGCCGTGGGCCGCGTCGTAGCTGTCGATCAGGGGTGCCGGATCGATCCGCACGGCGCGGGCGAGCGTACGGATGTGGCCACGGGCGTAGACATCGCCGCCGCAGCGCGAGAAATCATCGGATTCGATCGCGTGCACGATCGGAATGCGCACGCGGGTGGTGGAACTGACCTCGTCGACGGTCAGCCCGGCGGCGATCCGGGCCTTCTTGAGGGCCGTCCCGATCGACGGCTCTTCGACGGAACGTTCGACGATGCGGTCCTCGGACCGGTCGTCGGTCGAAGGCCGCTCTTCTTCGGGGGAGTTGGAGTTGCCGATGGACACGAGGGCGCCTTTCGAGCGTGTAGCCACCTGCTGGATGTCCAGTCTAGGGGGGTGACGAAAGGGTGGAGCAACCGGAGGGGGGCCTCCCTACGCCATACGAATGGCCAGGAGGCTCCCGTCCGGTCCGGCGGCCGGGAACGCACCACCATCTCCCTCAACTGGACGCACGCCCGGGGGAAACGGTTGTGCCCCGATCCTTTGCGGCCGCGCCGGTGCGGGCTGCCCCGGTACGGGCTACTCCGAAGTCTCCCCACGGATCACCGCGAGCACTCCGTCCAGCTCGTCGGACTTCAGCAGTACGTCGCGCGCCTTCGACCCCTCGCTCGGCCCGACGATCCCCCGCGACTCCATCAGGTCCATCAGCCGCCCGGCCTTAGCGAACCCCACCCGCAGCTTGCGCTGGAGCATCGACGTGGACCCGAACTGCGTGGAGACGACCAGCTCCGCCGCCTGGCACAGCAGGTCCAGGTCGTCGCCGATCTCCTCGTCGATCTCCTTCTTCTGCTTCTGCCCGACCGTGACGTCGTTGCGGAAGACGGGCGCCATCTGGTCCTTGCAGTGCTGCACGATCCCGGCGATCTCGTCCTCGGTGACGAAGGCGCCCTGCAGCCGGACCGGCTTGTTCGCCCCCATCGGAAGGAACAGCCCGTCGCCCTTGCCGATCAGCTTCTCCGCGCCCGGCTGGTCGAGGATGACCCGACTGTCGGCGAGGGAGGAAGTGGCGAAGGCGAGCCGCGAGGGCACGTTCGCCTTGATCAGACCGGTCACCACGTCCACGGAGGGCCGCTGCGTGGCGAGCACCAGGTGGATGCCGGCCGCACGCGCCAGCTGGGTGATCCGGACGATCGAGTCCTCCACGTCGCGCGGGGCCACCATCATCAGGTCGGCGAGCTCGTCGACGATCACCAGGAGGTACGGGTACGGGCTGAGCTCCCGCTCGCTGCCCGGCGGCAGTTTGATCTTGCCGTCGCGGATCGCCTTGTTGAAGTCGTCGATGTGCCGGTACCCGAAGGCCGCCAGGTCGTCGTAGCGCAGGTCCATCTCGCGCACGACCCACTGGAGCGCCTCGGCGGCCCGCTTCGGGTTGGTGATGATCGGCGTGATCAGGTGCGGAATGCCCTCGTACGCCGTCAGCTCCACCCGCTTGGGGTCCACCAGCACCATCCGGACGTCCTCCGGGGTTGCCCGCACCATCACCGAGGTGATCAGGCAGTTGATGCAGGAGGACTTGCCGGAGCCGGTGGCGCCGGCGACCAGCACGTGCGGCATCTTCGCCAGGTTGGCCATGACGTAGCCGCCCTCGACGTCCTTGCCGAGCGCCACCAGCATCGGGTGGTCGTCCTCGGCCGCGTCGGCCAGCCTGAGCACGTCCCCCAGGTTGACCATCTCGCGGTCGGTGTTCGGGATCTCGATGCCGACCGCCGACTTGCCCGGGATCGGGCTGATGATGCGCACGTCCGGCGAGGCCACCGCGTAGGCGATGTTCTTCGCCAGCGCCGTGATCCGCTCGACCTTCACGGCCGGTCCCAGCTCCACCTCGTAGCGGGTCACCGTCGGGCCCCGGGTGAAACCGGTGACCTTCGCATCGACCTTGAACTCCATGAAGACGTTCGTCAGCGAGGCCACGACCGCGTCGTTCGCGGCGCTCCGGGTCTTCCCGGGCCCGCCCTTCTCCAGCAGGTCCAGGGAGGGCAGGGAGTACGTGATGTCGCCGCGCAGCTGGAGCTGCTCGGCGCGGGGCGGCAGGGCCTGGGTCTGAGGCGGGGCCTTGGTCAGGTCAGGGACGGACAGCGTCCCGGAGGCCGCCGCGGTGGTGTCGTGCGGCGCGGACGTGGCCGCGGACGCGTCGGCAGCGGGCGCGGACGCGGGCGGGTCCTCCTCGCGGGCGGCCGGTACCGGAGCGGTGATCTCCGCGCCCTCGCGCTCCACCGAGATGCCGTGCGTGAGGTCCGCGACCAGCGGGGAGGGCGGCATTCCGCCGTACACCACCCCGTCCAGCGCGGCGGCCGCCGCGGCCGCCACGTCGACGGCGTCCATCTGCCGGTCCATGGCCGGCCGGCCGGTGGCCCGCCGGGGGCGCCGCCGGGCGAGCGCCTCCTCCTCGGCGGCCTCCGCCGGATCACCCGTACCCGCGCCACCGGAGTGTGCCCGCCACTGCGCGGCGTCGTGCCGGTCCTGCCGGTCCTGGCGGTCCTGCCCGTCGGCGGCCGCTCCCCCGGTCTCCCCGTACCCCTGGTCGTACTCGTTCGGCGCGATCACGCCCAGCCGGATCCCCGCGCTCCGCAGCCGCTGCGGGATCGCGTTGACGGGGGTGGCGGTGACCACCAGCAGCCCGAAGACGGTGAGCAGCACCAGCATCGGCACGGCCAGCGGCGCGCCCATTGTGAAGATCAGCGGCTTCGAGGCGCCCCAGCCGATCAGCCCGCCCGCGTTCTGCATGGCGGTGGTGCCCTCGTCCCGCCCGGGAGCTCCGCAGGCGATGTGCACGAGCCCCAGGACTCCGATGACGAGCGCGGAGAGCCCGATGCCGATGCGGCCGTTGGCGTCGGCCTGCTCGGGATGACGGATGAAACGTACCGCCATGACGCCGAGCAGGACCGGCACGAGCAGATCGAGCCGCCCGAAGGCGCCGGTGACCAGCATGGTCACCAGATCCCCAACGGGTCCGCTCAGGTTCGACCAGGTCCCGGCGGCCACGATCAGCGCGAGCGCGAGCAGCAGCAGGGCGAGGCCGTCCTTGCGGTGGGCCGGGTCGAGGTTCCTCGCGCCCTGCCCGATGCCGCGGAAGACCGCTCCGACCGCGTGCGCGATGCCGAGCCAGAGGGCGCGCACCAGCCGCAGCACGCCCCCGGTGGGGGACGGCGCGGGCTTGGGCGCGACCTTCTTGACCGGGGCGCGCCTGGTGGCGGCCGTCTTCCTGGCGGGCGGCTTGCGCGCGGGGGCAGCCTTCTTCGCCGGCGCCGTCGTACGGCCGGTGCGGCCCTTCGCGGTGCCCGCAGTGCTCTGGGAACCCTTACCGGACGTACTTGAGGCCATGGCCCAGAGGTTACCGGTGCGCGCCCCGGTGGACACGCGTGCCCACCCCTTCACCCGTTCGTGTCGCCGCCGTCCGCGCACGGGTGACGCCCCGTGCCCGTGGCCCGTCTTGACTCTCCGCCAGACCTGACGGACCGCCAAGCGGCCTCAATGGCGGGCTCCCTGCCCTGCGGGGACCAGCCCCGGAGCTACGAGCCCCACGCCCCTCAGCCCTGCGCGGGCAGCACGGGAGCCCCGCCGCCGGTCCCCGGCTCCAGCGCGTCGAGCGCCCGCCGCAGACCGGTGAGCTTGCGCTCCAGATGGGCCGCGGTGGCCACCACCGAGGGATCGGCCGCTTCCTCGCCGAGCTGCTTGGTGAGCGCCTCCGCCTGCTCCTCCACGGCGGCGAGCCGCGCGGAGAGCTCGGCCAGCAGGCCGGCCGTCTCCTTGGACCCGTCCACCGCGCCGTTGGTGCTGCCGCCCTCCAGCTGGAGCCTCAGCAGCGCCGCCTGCTCACGCAGTTGGCAGTTCTTCGTGTACAGCTCCACGAACACCGAGACCTTGGCCCGCAGCACCCACGGGTCGAAGGGCTTGGAGATGTAGTCCACCGCGCCCGCCGCGTACCCGCGGAAGGTGTGGTGCGGACCGTGGTTGATCGCCGTGAGGAAGATGATCGGGATGTCCCGGGTCCGCTCCCGCCGCTTGATGTGCGCGGCCGTCTCGAATCCGTCCATGCCCGGCATCTGCACATCCAGCAGGATGACCGCGAAATCGTCCGTCAGCAGCGCCTTGAGCGCTTCCTCCCCCGACGACGCCCGGACCAGTGTCTGATCGAGCGCGGAGAGAATGGCCTCCAGCGCCAGCAGATTCTCCGGCCGGTCATCGACCAGGAGGATCTTGGCCTTCTGCACCATGCCCTGTCCTCCTCGCCCCGGCATGGGGCCTCCCCGGCTCCTGGCACCGGCCTGTGCGCCGGGCCCCGCCCCAGAGGACGGCATCCTTGCGCCGTCCGTCCTTGTGCCGGTCATCGTAGCCCCAGTCCCGAGATCGCCACACCCTGTCACCAAGATGTCACTGTGCACGGATCGGAAACGTGGCGGGAGCGCAGAAGGTTCCCTCGCGAGTCCCTCCCCGCCCGCCCGTCCACGTCTCACTTGCCCCGCATATGCCCTTCCATGACCGACAGTAGGTAGTCGGGCTCGACCGGCTTGGTCACATAGTCCGAGGCTCCGGACTCGATCGCCTTCTCCCGGTCCCCCTTCATCGCCTTCGCCGTCAGCGCGATGATCGGCAGCCCCTCGAACTGCGGCATCCGCCGGATCGCCGAGGTCGTCGCGTACCCGTCCATCTCCGGCATCATGATGTCCATCAGCACGAGCGCCACGTCGTCGTGCTGCTCCAGCACCTCGATGCCCTCCCGGCCGTTCTCCGCGTACAGCACCGCCAGCCCGTGCTGTTCCAGCACGCTCGTCAGCGCGAAGACGTTGCGCACATCGTCGTCCACGATCAGCACCCGCTCCCCGTGGAAGTCGTACGAGCGCGGCACCACCGGCAGCGGCTCGTCGACGGCCCAGGGCTCCACGTCGCCCTGCCCCGGCACCTCCGCCCGCAACGCCGGCTCGCTCATCGCCTTGCGGCGCCGCCGGAACAGCGCCGACGACCCCTGCCCGGCCGGTTCCCCGGCGCGCGGCAGGGCCATCGGCTGCGCGGGCCCTACGGGGCCCTGCTGGGCCGGCGCCGCCGGCAGCGCGGGCCGCGCCTCCTCGGCCGCCGGGCGGCGGTACAGCTCCGCCCGCGCACCCCCGGGCGTCGGCGGCGCGTACCCCTGCGGGGGCAGCTCGCTCGGGTGCAGCGGCAGGTACAGCGTGAAGGTCGACCCTCGGCCGGGCTCGCTCGCCGCGTGGATCTCCCCGCCCAACAGCCGGGCGATCTCGCGGCTGATGGAGAGCCCGAGGCCGGTACCGCCGTACTTGCGGCTGGTGGTCCCGTCGGCCTGCTTGAAGGCCTCGAAGATCACCAGCATCTTGCTCGCGGCGATCCCGATCCCGGTGTCGGTCACCGAGAAGGCGATCAGATCGGCGTCCGCCTCGCGCAGCGAACCGGCCTCCAGCAGCTGCTCGCGGATCGCGATCGGCACGTCGGCCCCGGCGGGCCGGATCACCAGCTCCACCGCCCCGGTGTCGGTGAACTTCACCGCGTTCGACAGCAGGTTGCGCAGCACCTGCAGCAGCCGCTGCTCGTCGGTGTGCAGGGTCGCCGGGAGCTCCGGGGAGACCCGCACCGAGAAGTCGAGCCCCTTCTCCGCCGTCAGCGGACGGAAAGTGGCCTCCACGTAGTCGACGAGCTGGACCAGCGCGATCCGGGTCGGGGAGACGTCCATCTTCCCGGCCTCGACCTTCGACAGGTCGAGGATGTCGTTGATCAGCTGGAGCAGGTCGGAGCCGGCCCCGTGGATGGTCTCGGCGAACTCCACCTGCTTGGGCGACAGGTTCCCGTCCGCGTTGTCGGCGAGCAGCTTGGCCAGGATCAGCAGCGAGTTGAGCGGGGTCCGCAGCTCGTGCGACATGTTCGCCAGGAACTCCGACTTGTAGCGCATCGAGACCGCGAGCTGCTCGGCGCGCTCCTCCAGGACCTGGCGGGCCTCCTCGATCTCGGTGTTCTTCACCTCGATGTCCCGGTTCTGCTGGGCCAGCAGCTCGGCCTTCTCCTCCAGCTCGGCGTTGGCCGCCTGGAGGGCCTTCTGCCGATTCTCCAGCTCGTCGGAGCGCTCGCGCAGTTGCTCGGTCATCTCCTGCGACTGCTTGAGCAGCATCTCCGTCTTGGAGTTGACGGAGATGGTGTTGACGCTCGTGCCGATCATCTCGGCGATCTGGCTGAGGAAGTCCTTCTGGATCTGCGTGAACGGCTGGAAGGAGGCCAGCTCGATGACACCGAGCACCGTCCCCTCGAAGAGCACCGGCAGCACGATCACATGCGCCGGCGGCGCCTCGCCGAGCCCCGAGGAGATCTTCAGGTAGCCGGGCGGGGTGTTCTCGATCAGGATCATGCGCTTCTCTTCGGCGACCGTCCCGATCAGCCCCTCCCCCGGCCGGAAGGAGATGGGCATCTGGCCGCCCGCGTACGCGTAACTCCCGCGCATCCGCAGCTCGTACGGACCGTCCGCGCCCCCCTCCGTCCCGATCTCGGTGGGTCCGCCGGCCGGCAGCGCCAGGAAGAACGCGCCGTGCTGCGCCGAGACCACCGGAGTCAGCTCGCTCATGATCAGCGAGGCCACGTCGTCCAGCTCCCGGCGGCCCTGCATCAGGGCGGAGATGCGGGCGAGGTTGCCCTTGAGCCAGTCCTGCTCCTTGTTGGCCAGGGTGGTGTCGCGCAGGTTGGCGATCATCGTGTTGATGTTGTCCTGGAGGACCTGGATCTCGCCCGCCGCGTCCACGTCGATCTTGAGGTTGAGGTCGCCGCGGGTCACCGCGGTGGCCACCGCCGCGATCGCGCGCACCTGCCGGGTGAGGTTGCCGGCCATCTCGTTCACGGACTCGGTCAGGTCCCGCCAGGTGCCGTCGACGTCCCGGACCCGGGCCTGGCCGCCGAGGATGCCCTCCGTACCCACCTCGCGGGCCACCCGGGTCACCTGGTCGGCGAACGAGGACAGCTGGTCGACCATCGTGTTGATCGTGGTCTTGAGCTCGAGGATCTCGCCGCGGGCGTCGATGTCGATCTTCTTGGTCATGTCGCCCTTGGCGATGGCGGTCGTGACCATGGCGATCTGCCGCACCTGGCCGGTGAGGTTGGACGCCATGAAGTTCACCGAGTCGGTGAGGTCCTTCCACGTCCCGGACACCCCCGGCACGTGCGCCTGACCGCCCAGCCGGCCCTCCGTACCCACCTCGCGGGCCACGCGCGTGACCTCGTCGGCGAAGGACGACAGGGTCTTGACCATCGTGTTGACGGTGTCGGCGAGCTGCGCGACCTCGCCGCGCGCCTCGACCGTGACCGTCTTGGTCAGGTCGCCGTTGGCCACCGCCGTCGAGACCTGCGCGATCCCGCGCACCTGGGCCGTCAGATTGCCGGCCATGGTGTTGACGTTGTCGCTGAGGTCCTTCCAGATGCCGGTCACCCCGCGCACCCGGGCCTGGCCGCCGAGGATGCCCTCGGTGCCCACCTCACGGGCCACCCGCGTCACCTGCTCGGCGAACGAGGACAGCTGGTCCACCATCGTGTTCACGGTGGTGACCAGTTCGAGGATCTCGCCCTTCGCATCGACCGTGATCTTCTTGGAGAGGTCACCCATGGCGACCGCCGTGGTCACCTCGGCGATGTTGCGCACCTGCGAGGTCAGGTTGTTCGCCATGAAGTTGACGGACTGGGTGAGGTCCTTCCAGGTGCCGGAGACACCCTTCACCTCCGCCTGGCCGCCCAGGATGCCCTCGGTGCCCACCTCACGGGCCACCCGCGTCACCTGCTCGGCGAAGTTCGAGAGCTGGTCCACCATCGTGTTGAGGGTGTTCTTCAGCTCCAGGATCTCGCCCCGGGCGTCCACCTCGATCTTCTGCGACAGATCACCGCGTGCCACGGCGGTGGCCACCTGCGCGATGTTGCGCACCTGCGAGGTCAGGTTCCCGGCCATGCCGTTCACCGAGTCCGTCAGGTCCCGCCACACGCCGGCCACACCGGGCACCTGCGCCTGACCGCCGAGCCGGCCCTCGGTGCCCACGTCGCGGGCCACCCGGGTGACCTGCTCGGCGAAGGCGGAGAGCTGGTCGACCATGGTGTTGATGGTGTTCTTCAGCTCCAGGATCTCGCCGCGCGCGTCCACGTCGATCTTCTGGGAGAGGTCACCGCGGGCCACCGCCGTGGTCACCTGGGCGATCTGGCGCACCTGGGAGGTCAGGTTGCCGGCCATGAAGTTGACGGAGTCGGTGAGCTCCTTCCACGTGCCGGACACCCCCTCGACCCGGGCCTGGCCGCCGAGCCGGCCCTCGGTGCCCACGTCCCGGGCCATCCGCGTGACCTGGTCGGCGAAGGAGGACAGCTGGTCCACCATCGTGTTCACGGTGTTCTTCAGCTGCAGCATCTCGCCGGAGACGTCGACCGTGACCTTCTGCGACAGGTCGCCGTTGGCCACCGCCGTCGTCACCTGGGCGATGTTGCGGACCTGTCCCGTGAGGTTGCGGAAGGCGGTGTTCACCGAGTCGGTGAGGTCCTTCCACGTCCCGGCCGCGCCCGGCACCTGCGCCTGACCGCCCAGCTCACCCTCGACGCCGACCTCGCGGGCCACCCGCGTCACTTCTGCACCGAAGGACTGGAGCTGGTCCACCATCGTGTTGACGGTGTTCTTCAGCTCCAGCATCTCGCCGGCCACGTTCACGGTGACCTTCTGCGACAGGTCGCCGTTGGCCACCGCCGTCGTCACCTGCGCGATGTCCCGCACCTGCGTGGTGAGGTTGCGGAAGACCGTGTTCACCGAGTCGGTGAGGTCCTTCCACGTCCCGGCCGCGCCCGGCACCTGCGCCTGACCGCCGAGCAGGCCCTTCGCCCCGACCTCGCTCGCCACACGCGTGACCTCGTCCGCGAACGTCCGCAGCGTCTCGGTCATCTGGTTGATCGTTTCGGCCAGTTGCGCGACCTCGCCGCGCGCGCTGACCCGGACCTTCTGCGACAGGTCACCGTTGGCCACGGCCGTCGTCACCTGGGCGATCCCCCGCACCTGGGCGGTCAGGTTGCCCGCCATCGTGTTGACGGAGTCGGTCAGGTCCTTCCACACGCCCGCGACCCCGGGCACCTTCGCCTGACCGCCGAGCTCACCCTCCGTACCCACCTCGCGGGCCACCCGGGTCACCTCGGAGGAGAACGAGGACAGCTGGTCCACCATCGTGTTCACGGTGTTCTTCAGCTGCAGCATCTCGCCGGCCACGTGCACCGTGACCTTGCGCGACAGATCGCCCTTGGCCACCGCCGTCGTCACGAGAGCAATGTCACGCACCTGGGCGGTGAGCCGGTACGCCATCGTGTTGACGGAGTCGGTCAGATCCTTCCAGGACCCGGACATTCCGCGCACCTGCGCCTGGCCACCGAGCTTGCCCTCGGTACCGACCTCCAGCGCCACCCGCGTCACCTCGTCGGTGAACGCGGAGAGCTGGTCGACCAGGTTGTTGACCGTCCGCCCGACCTTCAGGAACTCACCGCGCAGGGGATGGCCGGCCCCCTCCGCCGCCTGGGTCCGCAGGTCCATGCGCTGGTCGAGATCACCCTCGGCCACCGCCGACAGCACCCGGCCCACCTCGGACACCGGCCGGGCCAGATCGTCCACCAGCTGGTTCGAGGCATCGATCGCGGCCGCCCAGGAACCCTCGCAGGCACCCGTTTCCAGCCGTTCGCTGAGCTTGCCCTCGCGGCCCACCATCCGCCGCACCCGGGACAGCTCCCCGGTCAGATGGAGATTGCGGTCGGCGACCTCGTTGTAGACGGCGGCGATCTCCGCCATCACGCCCTCGCCGGACACCGTCAGCCGCTTGCGGAAGTTCCCGTCCCGCATCGACACCAGGGCCGTG
This sequence comes from Streptomyces sp. NBC_00435, assembly GCF_036014235.1. Taxonomy (GTDB): domain Bacteria; phylum Actinomycetota; class Actinomycetes; order Streptomycetales; family Streptomycetaceae; genus Streptomyces. The sequence continues at coordinate 5,996,938 of NZ_CP107924.1, read as the reverse complement.
AGCAGCCTGTTCAGGGCCGCGGCATCGACTTCCGTCGTACCGCCCCGCCGGGAGCGTCCTCCCTTCGGGCGCGTTCCCGTACGCCGCACCGCCGCGCCAGACTCCACCGTGTCCCTCCCGAAAGGGTCGACCGCTGTTCCACCGGGCATCTTGTTCATCTACCCGACTCCAAGCCTGCCCAGTGTTTCACCCCGGCCCAACCCGGCCATAACACTCCGGCACCATCGCACACCGGCCGCACCCTGCGGGTGGATTCCCAGACGACGGCACCATGGCGAGCGCGAAGGTAAGTAACCTGGCATCCGTTGTCCACCGCGTCGAAGGAGACTTGTGATCACGGCACGGGCGGCTGCCACGTTCGATCCCCAAGGGCGCTCGGTCGCCGCTGCCCGCGCATTCGTCCGCGACACCCTCCAGGGCTGGGGCTTCGCGGACATCATCGACGACGCGGTGGTCCTCACCAGCGAACTCGTCACCAACGCCGTGGTCCATGCCGGCACCCGCGCCGAAGTCCTGTGCCTGCGCACCGAGGACGGCGTACGGGTCGAGGTCGCCGACCGCTACCCGGAGCGCGAGCTCCCCCTCCAGCACCCCGGCGAGCGCCCGTACGCCGACCCCGACCGCGAGAGCGGCCGCGGACTCATGCTCTGCGCCGCCCTCGCCACCCGCTGGGGCGTCGAGTACACCTCCACCAACAAACACGTGTGGTTCCGGCTCGACATGCCGGACCGGCCGGTCGGTACCCGCTCCGCAGGCCCCGTGGTCCCCGACCAGCTGCTCCCCCTCGCCGACAGCCGGGTCCGCGTCGCCGTCCTGCAGGTCGACGCCACCGGCACCGTCGCCGCCTGGAACGAGGACGCCGAGATCGTCTTCGGCCACCCCGCCGAGAAGGCCGTCGGCCGCCCGCTGGCCGAGCTCGCCGCCTGGCCGCAGACCCCCGGCACCGGCACCGGCATCGCCGAGGCCCTGCGCCTGTCCCGCTGGGAGGGCAGCTACGGCATCCGCGGCGCCGACGGCCGCGTCATCCCCGTCTACGCCTCCCACCTGCGGGTCCGCGATGCCCACGGCGAGCCCTCGATCGTCTGCCTGCTCGTCCACGACGACGAGCGCGCCCTGCTCCAGAGCCCCGTACGCGTCCCCGTGGACGGCGGCCACCTCACCGAATCCCGCCCGGTGGACCCCTTCGAGATCTTCATCGGCTCCCCCGCCCCCGACGACCTCGACGGCCTCCTCCAGCGCACCGTGGAACGCGCCCGCGACCTCCTCGACGCGGACTCCGCCTTCCTCCTCCTCGCCACCGACGACGAGACCGAGCTGGAGGTCCGCGCCACCACCGGCCTGCCCTCCACCCGCCAGCGCTTCGCCCGCGTCCCCGTCGAAGCCGGCACCAACCGCTACGGCAGCGCCCGCATGCCCGCCGTCCACGAGGACCTCGTCGTCGTCCCCGGAGCCGTACCGCTCCTGGAGTCCACCGGCATGCGCTCCGCCATCACGGTCCCCCTCAAGGTCGAGGGACGCCTCACCGGCTCGCTCGGCGTCGCCGCCGAGGTCCCCGGCCGCTACTCCAACGACGACGCCCTGCGCCTGCAGTTCGCCGCCGACCGCATCGCCCTCGCCGTCGAATCCGCCCGCCTCGGCGAGCTGGAACGGCTGCGCCGCGGCTCCCTCTCCTTCCTCGTCGAGGCCTCCGACCTGCTCGCCGGCACCCTCGACCGGGACCAGACCCTGGCCCTCATGGCCCAGATGACCGTCCCCACCCTCGCCACCTGGTGCGCCGTCTACACCATCGCCGACCAGGCCTCCGACCCGTTCCTCTCCTACGTCCTGCACGAGGACGAGGAACGCATCGACGGCCTCAAGGCCCTGCTCGCCCAGGTCAGTCCGCCCGAGCCGGTCCGCGAGGCCGGCGCCCGGCCCTGGCCCGCGACGACCCTCGCGGTCGGCGGCGAGACGGTGGTCCTCCCGCTCCTCGCCCGCAACCGCGTCATCGGCATGCTGACCCTCGGCAAACCCTCCGAGGAGCACTTCCGGCAGGAGATCCTCGAACTCGCCGAGGACCTGTCCCGGCGCGCCGCCCTGGCCCTGGACAACGCCCGCCTGTACTCCGAGCGCACCGCCATCAGCCGCTCCCTCCAGCGCAGCCTGCTGCCGCCCGGCTCCCCCGCCATCCCCGGCATCGAGGTGGAGGTCATCTACCGCGCCGCCGGCGAGGGCAACGAGGTGGGCGGCGACTTCTACGACGTCTTCCCCATCCGTCCCGGCGTCTACGGGTTCGCCATCGGCGACGTCTGCGGTACGGGCCCGGAGGCGGCCGCCGTCACCGGCCTGGCCCGGCACGCCCTGCGCCTGCTGGCCCGCGAGGGCCTCGGCGGCCCGGCCGTACTGGAACGCCTCAACGCGGCGATCCTCGACGAGGGCGACCGCAGCCGCTTCCTCACGCTCCTCTACGGCGAGCTGCACCCCCAGCCCGACGGCGGCGCCCACATGAAGGTCGTCTGCGCCGGCCACCCGCTCCCCCTGCGCCTGCGCCCGAACGGCGAGGTCGTCCCCGCAGCGGACCCGCAGCCGCTCCTGGGCGTACTCGACGACCTGGAACTGTACGAGCAGACCCTCACCCTGGACCCGGGCGACGTCCTGCTCTGCGTCACGGACGGCATCACCGAACGCCGCGAGGGCACCCGCATGCTGGGTGATGACGGCCTAGCCGAGGTCCTCACCACCTGTACGGGCCTCACCGCCGGCGCCGTCGCCTCCCGCGTGCTGCGCGCGGTGGAACGCTTCGCGGCCGAACCGGCCTCGGACGACATGGCCATCCTCGCCTTCCGCATCCCGGAACAGCGCCACGGCGACTGAACACGCCACCGTGCCCCGCGCTCACCGCCGGGGCCGCGCCACCAGGATCATGAACGACGGGGCTGCCATTTCAGGGTTCCAGGGCGTACTGCCCGTCGCGACGACCACATCGTGGCCGGTGCCGGACGGGGACGACGGAGACGGGGACGGGGAGGCGCCGTCGGCGACCAGGGCCGTCCTGGGTGTGCGGGCGAGGTGTCGGATCCGTTCGGTGCTCATGAGCGTTCCTCCCGTGGATCGAGGGGCTTGGAACTCCTGACTGATTCCATTGCGCCCCGAACCCGGCCCCTGGTCACGGCCCGAAGATTCGGGGCTTGACGAGGAGCCCAGGAACCCCTCCACACGGAAAAGGACCCTCGCCACAAGGCGAAGGCCCTCCTGCACCGTCCCTCAGACATCGTCCCGACGCGTCAGCTCGATCCCCAGCACGTCATGAACGTACAGCCGCCCAATCTCCGGTTCACGTCATCGACCCGATGAATACTCACGGAAACGCAAAAAGGCCCCCGCCAATGGCGGGGGCCTTCTCGTTTTGGAGCCCTTTAACGGAATCGAACCGTTGACCTTCTCCTTACCATGGAGACGCTCTACCGACTGAGCTAAAAGGGCGGGTTGTTCGGCGGTGTCCTACTCTCCCACAGGGTCCCCCCTGCAGTACCATCGGCGCTGAAAGGCTTAGCTTCCGGGTTCGGAATGTAAACCGGGCGTTTCCCTAACGCTATGACCACCGAAACACTATGAAGTTAACCAACCGGATATGACACAGTTCGTTACTTCAGAACTAACACAGTGGACGCGAGCAACTGAGGACAAGCCCTCGGCCTATTAGTACCAGTCAGCTTCACCCGTTACCGGGCTTCCACATCTGGCCTATCAACCCAGTCGTCTACTGGGAGCCTTACCCTCTCAAGGAGGTGGGAATACTCATCTTGAAGCAGGCTTCCCGCTTAGATGCTTTCAGCGGTTATCCCTCCCGAACGTAGCCAACCAGCCATGCCCTTGGCAGGACAACTGGCACACCAGAGGTTCGTCCGTCCCGGTCCTCTCGTACTAGGGACAGCCCTTCTCAATATTCCTACGCGCACAGCGGATAGGGACCGAACTGTCTCACGACGTTCTAAACCCAGCTCGCGTACCGCTTTAATGGGCGAACAGCCCAACCCTTGGGACCGACTCCAGCCCCAGGATGCGACGAGCCGACATCGAGGTGCCAAACCATCCCGTCGATATGGACTCTTGGGGAAGATCAGCCTGTTATCCCCGGGGTACCTTTTATCCGTTGAGCGACGGCGCTTCCACAAGCCACCGCCGGATCACTAGTCCCGACTTTCGTCCCTGCTCGACCCGTCGGTCTCACAGTCAAGCTCCCTTGTGCACTTACACTCAACACCTGATTGCCAACCAGGCTGAGGGAACCTTTGGGCGCCTCCGTTACTTTTTGGGAGGCAACCGCCCCAGTTAAACTACCCATCAGACACTGTCCCTGATCCGGATCACGGACCGAGGTTAGACATCCAGCACGACCAGAGTGGTATTTCAACGACGACTCCACCCCAACTGGCGTTGGGGCTTCAAAGTCTCCCACCTATCCTACACAAGCCGAACCGAACACCAATATCAAACTATAGTAAAGGTCCCGGGGTCTTTCCGTCCTGCTGCGCGAAACGAGCATCTTTACTCGTAGTGCAATTTCACCGGGCCTATGGTTGAGACAGTCGAGAAGTCGTTACGCCATTCGTGCAGGTCGGAACTTACCCGACAAGGAATTTCGCTACCTTAGGATGGTTATAGTTACCACCGCCGTTTACTGGCGCTTAAGTTCTCAGCTTCGCCACACCGAAATGTGACTAACCGGTCCCCTTAACGTTCCAGCACCGGGCAGGCGTCAGTCCGTATACATCGCCTTACGGCTTCGCACGGACCTGTGTTTTTAGTAAACAGTCGCTTCTCGCTGGTCTCTGCGGCCACCCCCAGCTCACGGAGTAAATCCGATCACCAGTGATGGCCCCCCTTCTCCCGAAGTTACGGGGGCATTTTGCCGAGTTCCTTAACCATAGTTCACCCGAACGCCTCGGTATTCTCTACCTGACCACCTGAGTCGGTTTAGGGTACGGGCCGCCATGAAACTCGCTAGAGGCTTTTCTCGACAGCATAGGATCATCCACTTCACCACAATCGGCTCGGCATCAGGTCTCAGCCTTATATGAGGGACGGATTTGCCTACCCCTCGGCCTACACCCTTACCCCGGGACTACCACCGCCCGGGCTGGACTACCTTCCTGCGTCACCCCATCGCTTACCTACTACAAGTCTGGTCCGCCGGCTCCACCACTTTCCTTTCCCCGAAGGGTCCGGAACGGCTTCACGGGCTTAGCATCGCCTGATTCGATATTGGGCGTTTCAAAGCGGGTACCGGAATATCAACCGGTTGTCCATCGACTACGCCTGTCGGCCTCGCCTTAGGTCCCGACTTACCCTGGGCAGATCAGCTTGACCCAGGAACCCTTAGTCAATCGGCGCACACGTTTCTCACGTGTGTATCGCTACTCATGCCTGCATTCTCACTCGTGAACCGTCCACAACTAGCTTCCGCTGCTGCTTCACCCGGCACACGACGCTCCCCTACCCATCACAGCGGGCGTTGGCCCTATAGCTGCAATGACACGACTTCGGCGGTACGCTTGAGCCCCGCTACATTGTCGGCGCGGAATCACTTGACCAGTGAGCTATTACGCACTCTTTCAAGGGTGGCTGCTTCTAAGCCAACCTCCTGGTTGTCTCTGCGACTCCACATCCTTTCCCACTTAGCGTACGCTTAGGGGCCTTAGTCGATGCTCTGGGCTGTTTCCCTCTCGACCATGGAGCTTATCCCCCACAGTCTCACTGCCACGCTCTCACTTACCGGCATTCGGAGTTTGGCTAAGGTCAGTAACCCGGTAGGGCCCATCGCCTATCCAGTGCTCTACCTCCGGCAAGAAACACGTGACGCTGCACCTAAATGCATTTCGGGGAGAACCAGCTATCACGGAGTTTGATTGGCCTTTCACCCCTAACCACAGGTCATCCCCCAGGTTTTCAACCCTGGTGGGTTCGGTCCTCCACGAAGTCTTACCTCCGCTTCAACCTGCCCATGGCTAGATCACTCCGCTTCGGGTCTAGAGCGTGCAACTCAATCGCCCTATTCGGACTCGCTTTCGCTACGGCTTCCCCACACGGGTTAACCTCGCTACACACCGCTAACTCGCAGGCTCATTCTTCAAAAGGCACGCAGTCACGACCGTTATTCCGAAGAATAACGGCGACGCTCCCACGGCTTGTAGGCACACGGTTTCAGGTACTATTTCACTCCGCTCCCGCGGTACTTTTCACCATTCCCTCACGGTACTATCCGCTATCGGTCACCAGGGAATATTTAGGCTTAGCGGGTGGTCCCGCCAGATTCACACGGGATTTCTCGGGCCCCGTGCTACTTGGGAGATTCTTAAGCAAGCCGCTGATGTTTCGTCTACGGGGGTCTTACCCTCTACGCCGGACCTTTCGCATGTCCTTCGACTACATCAACGGTTTCTGACTCGCCGACCGGCCGGCAGACCGATCAAAAGAATTCCCACAACCCCGCATGCGCAACCCCTGCCGGGTATCACACGCATACGGTTTGGCCTCATCCGGTTTCGCTCGCCACTACTCCCGGAATCACGGTTGTTTTCTCTTCCTGCGGGTACTGAGATGTTTCACTTCCCCGCGTTCCCTCCACACTGCCTATGTGTTCAGCAGTGGGTGACAGCCCATGACGACTGCCGGGTTTCCCCATTCGGACACCCCCGGATCAAAGCTCAGTTGGCAGCTCCCCGGGGCCTATCGCGGCCTCTCACGTCCTTCATCGGTTCCTGGTGCCAAGGCATCCACCGTGCGCCCTTAAAAACTTGGCCTACAGATGCTCGCGTCCACTGTGTAGTTCTCAAGCAACGACCAGCCACCCATCACCCCACCCGACAAGCAGGTGAGTTCACTGGGGCCGGCATCGCAGAAGGACAGCCTTTCGGCCGTACCCTCAGATACCCAACAACGTGCCAAGCACGATCCCCGCCACTATCACTGTTTTCCACGCCGAAGCAGTACTTACAGGATGTTTTGGAAACCGTGCCAACTAATCAACGTTCCACCCATGAGCTGACCGTGCAGAACATTTGTCTGCAATCGGTACTGTGCTCCTTAGAAAGGAGGTGATCCAGCCGCACCTTCCGGTACGGCTACCTTGTTACGACTTCGTCCCAATCGCCAGTCCCACCTTCGACAGCTCCCTCCCTTACGGGTTGGGCCACCGGCTTCGGGTGTTACCGACTTTCGTGACGTGACGGGCGGTGTGTACAAGGCCCGGGAACGTATTCACCGCAGCAATGCTGATCTGCGATTACTAGCAACTCCGACTTCATGGGGTCGAGTTGCAGACCCCAATCCGAACTGAGACCGGCTTTTTGAGATTCGCTCCACCTCACGGTATCGCAGCTCATTGTACCGGCCATTGTAGCACGTGTGCAGCCCAAGACATAAGGGGCATGATGACTTGACGTCGTCCCCACCTTCCTCCGAGTTGACCCCGGCGGTCTCCTGTGAGTCCCCATCACCCCGAAGGGCATGCTGGCAACACAGGACAAGGGTTGCGCTCGTTGCGGGACTTAACCCAACATCTCACGACACGAGCTGACGACAGCCATGCACCACCTGTATACCGACCACAAGGGGGGCACTATCTCTAATGCTTTCCGGTATATGTCAAGCCTTGGTAAGGTTCTTCGCGTTGCGTCGAATTAAGCCACATGCTCCGCTGCTTGTGCGGGCCCCCGTCAATTCCTTTGAGTTTTAGCCTTGCGGCCGTACTCCCCAGGCGGGGAACTTAATGCGTTAGCTGCGGCACCGACGACGTGGAATGTCGCCAACACCTAGTTCCCAACGTTTACGGCGTGGACTACCAGGGTATCTAATCCTGTTCGCTCCCCACGCTTTCGCTCCTCAGCGTCAGTAATGGCCCAGAGATCCGCCTTCGCCACCGGTGTTCCTCCTGATATCTGCGCATTTCACCGCTACACCAGGAATTCCGATCTCCCCTACCACACTCTAGCTAGCCCGTATCGAATGCAGACCCGAGGTTAAGCCTCGGGCTTTCACATCCGACGTGACAAGCCGCCTACGAGCTCTTTACGCCCAATAATTCCGGACAACGCTTGCGCCCTACGTATTACCGCGGCTGCTGGCACGTAGTTAGCCGGCGCTTCTTCTGCAGGTACCGTCACTTTCGCTTCTTCCCTGCTGAAAGAGGTTTACAACCCGAAGGCCGTCATCCCTCACGCGGCGTCGCTGCATCAGGCTTTCGCCCATTGTGCAATATTCCCCACTGCTGCCTCCCGTAGGAGTCTGGGCCGTGTCTCAGTCCCAGTGTGGCCGGTCGCCCTCTCAGGCCGGCTACCCGTCGTCGCCTTGGTGGGCCATTACCCCACCAACAAGCTGATAGGCCGCGGGCTCATCCTTCACCGCCGGAGCTTTTAACCCCCGCCCATGCAGGCAGGAGTGTTATCCGGTATTAGACCCCGTTTCCAGGGCTTGTCCCAGAGTGAAGGGCAGATTGCCCACGTGTTACTCACCCGTTCGCCACTAATCCACCCCGAAGGGCTTCATCGTTCGACTTGCATGTGTTAAGCACGCCGCCAGCGTTCGTCCTGAGCCAGGATCAAACTCTCCATGAATGTTTACCCGTAATCGGGTGCACACGCACTTAGAGCGGGACAGTCATGTCGGAATAAGACCGACCGTCCACTGCATCCTCGCTGTGTAATTGCCTGCAAGCATCACAGCCGAAGCCGTGACCCTACAGGTCTTTTTCAAAGGAACCTCATCCACCGAAATGGACGGGGTATCAACTTTTGGCGTTGATTTTTGGCACGCTGTTGAGTTCTCAAGGAACGGACACTTCCTTTGTACTCACCCTCTCGGGCTTTCCTCCGGGCGCTTCTTTCGTTCTTGCGTTTCCGACTCTATCAGAGTCAGTCCCGCTTGTTTTCCACCTTTCAGGTCATCCGCTTTCGCGTTTCCCTTTCCAGCGATTCCAACTCTACCAGATCGCTTCCTTGCCGTTTCCGGCTTGGATTTGAATTGGACGGCCATTGGAAAGCCATTCCCTTTCGGGCGAGCCAGACTTTATCAGGTTTCCCTGGTCTGGAATCCCACCCGCTCGCATCGGTTCTGTCCGGGCACACGTGTGTGCCCAGGTGCCGTGCGAGGTGGAGACGTAAACGTACTGGAGCGGGGCCCCCGGATGCAAATCCGGTTGCCCCGCTCCGGTCCGGTCGCTACGGCGAGGGTCAGACCTCGACGACGACCGGGAGGATCATCGGGCGGCGGCGGTAGCCGTCCGACACCCACTTGCCCATCGTGCGGCGGATGAGCTGCTGGATCTGGTGCGGCTCGGCGACGCCGTCGGCCGCGGCGCGGGCGATGGCTTCCTCGATCTTCGGCAGGACGGCGTTGAAGGCCGAGTCCTCGATGCCGGAGCCTCGGGCCTGGATGTTCGGGCCGCTGACGACCTTGCCGGTGGTGCTGTCCACCACGACGTAGACCGAGATGATGCCCTCGTCACCGAGGATCTTGCGGTCCTTGAGGTGGGCTTCGGTGACGTCGCCGACCGAGAGGCCGTCCACGTACACGTAGCCGGCCTGGACCTTGCCGGAGATGCGGGCCTTGCCGTCGATGAGGTCGACGACCACGCCGTCCTCGGCGATGACGATGCGGTCCTTCGGTACACCCGTCAGGGCGCCGAGCTCGGCGTTGGCGCGCAGGTGGCGCCATTCGCCGTGGACCGGCATCAGGTTCCGCGGCTTGCAGATGTTGTAGAAGTACAGCAGCTCGCCGGCGGAGGCGTGGCCGGAGACGTGCACCTTGGCGTTGCCCTTGTGGACGACGTTGGCGCCCCATCGGGTCAGGCCGTTGATCACGCGGTAGACCGCGTTCTCGTTGCCCGGGATGAGGGACGACGCCAGGATGACCGTGTCGCCGGGGACGATCCGGATCTGGTGGTCGCGGTTCGCCATGCGGGACAGGGCCGCCATCGGCTCGCCCTGCGAACCCGTGCAGACCAGGACGACCTCGTGGGCCGGCAGATCGTCGAGGGTCTTGACGTCCACGACCAGACCGGCCGGAACCTTCAGGTAGCCCAGGTCGCGCGCGATGCCCATGTTGCGGACCATCGAGCGGCCGACGAAGGCGACCCTGCGGCCGTACTCGTGGGCGGCGTCGAGGATCTGCTGGATGCGGTGCACGTGGCTGGCGAAGCTGGCCACGATGATCCGGTTGTTGGCGTTGGCGAAAACCGTGCGCAGGACGCCCGAGATCTCGCGCTCGGGCGGGACGAAGCCCGGGACCTCGGCGTTCGTCGAGTCCGAGAGGAGAAGGTCGATGCCCTCTTCGCTCAGGCGCGCGAAGGCGTGCAGGTCGGTGAGGCGGCCGTCCAGCGGCAGCTGGTCCATCTTGAAGTCACCGGTGGCCACGACCATGCCGGCGCCGGTGCGGATGGCCACGGCCAGGGCGTCCGGGATGGAGTGGTTGACGGCGATGAACTCGCAGTCGAAGGGGCCGAGGTTCTCGCGCTCGCCTTCCTTCACCTCGAGGGTGTAGGGGCGGATGCGGTGCTCCTGGAGCTTCGCCTCGATGAGGGCCAGCGTCAGCTTGGAGCCGATCAGCGGGATGTCCGGCTTCTCCCGGAGGAGGTACGGGACGGCGCCGATGTGGTCTTCGTGGCCGTGCGTGAGGACGATGCCCTCGATGTCGTCGAGGCGGTCCCGGATGGACGAGAAGTCCGGCAGGATCAGGTCGATGCCGGGCTGCTCCTCTTCGGGGAAGAGGACACCGCAGTCGACGATGAGCAGGCGACCGTCGAACTCGAAGACGGTCATGTTGCGGCCGATCTCACCGAGCCCGCCCAGGGGGGTGACCCGAAGGCCGCCCTTGGGGAGCTTCGGCGGCGGACCGAGTTCAGGATGCGGATGGCTCAAAAGGTTCTCCTTCACCACGCGCGGCCACGTCCCGGTCTGGGCACGTGGCGCGCATGTCATTCGTGCACTTGCTGTTGGCTTGTTGTGGTTCCGCTTGTTCAGTTGTGAAGTCTGGTGTCAGAGCTGTACCCCGCCGGCGGCAAGATCGATCTTGAGCTGTGCCGTCTCTTCGGCGGTCAGCTCGACCAGCGGGAGCCGGAGCGGCCCCGCGGGCAGTCCCTGCAGGTTCAGTGCGCCCTTGGTGGTGATCACACCCTGGGTGCGGAACATGCCGGTGAAAACGGGGAGCAGCTTCTGGTGGATCTCGGTGGCCTTCTGGACGTCGCCGCCCAGGTGGGCCTCGAGCATCTCGCGGAGCTCGGGGCTGACCACATGGCCGACCACGGAGACGAAGCCGACCGCGCCGACCGACAGGAGCGGCAGGTTCAGCATGTCGTCACCGGAGTACCACGCCAGGCCGCTCTGAGCGATGGCCCAGCTGGCGCGGCCGAGGTCACCCTTCGCGTCCTTGTTGGCAACGATACGGGGATGCTCGGCCAGCCGGACGAGTGTTTCGGTGTTGATCGGGACACCACTACGGCCGGGGATGTCGTAGAGCATGACCGGGAGGCCGGTGGCGTCGGCGATCGCCGTGAAGTGCCGGAAGAGGCCCTCCTGCGGCGGCTTGCTGTAGTACGGGGTGACCGCGAGCAGGCCGTGGGCGCCGGTGCGCTCGGCCTGGCGGGCGAGCTCCAGGGTGTGGCGGGTGTCATTGGTGCCGATGCCTGCGACCACGTGGGCCCGGTCTCCGACTGCTTCGAGTACGGCTCGTACGAGGTCGTTTTTCTCCGCGTCAGTGGTGGTCGGCGACTCACCGGTGGTGCCGTTGACGATCAGGCCGTCGTTGCCTGCGTCCACCAGGTGGACGGCGAGCCGCTGCGCGCCGTCGAGGTCAAGTGCGCCATCCGCCGTAAACGGCGTGATCATGGCGGTGAGGACCCGCCCGAAGGGGGTCTGCGGAGTCGAGATCGGAGCCATGGGTAACACGCTACTCGCTGCCATGCTCGCGGTGTCCCCTCGGGGGACGTGATGACGGTGTTGGAGCCCGGCACTGCCTGCTCGGGGGTTCAAGCAGTGCCGGGTCCGTTTGATCAGCCTAGATGAACTTTACGAAACGTGGCAATACGGACACTTCGGACTTGACCCGTACATCCGTACGGAACGGATGGGTGGCGCCTTGCGGGGCAACGGGGGCGGCGGGGCCGGAGTGCCACCCGCGCGAGCGGCCGGACGGGTCCGGATGGGGTCCGCGCGGTCTCCGCGGTGGCGGTCCGCCGTGTTCCGCGGCGGACCCGGTTGATCTGACGCGGTGCCATAAAATTTGGTTAATGTCCCGAAATCCGGCACCGATCGGTACTTCCGTGCGTCCTACATAGGAGAACGCCCGCCCAATTACCGACCGTGAGGAGAGTCGTTCCCATGTTCCGCCGGCGCGAACCCGTCCCGTTCGCCTTCGTCGCCGAGGCCGACCGATTCCGCAGCAACGTCACTCCGCCGCCGCGCGAGAGTCTGAGCAAGACCCAGATCGCCGCCCGTAGTCTGGTCGGACTGACCGTGGTGGCGGGACTCGTCGGGTCACTGCTCTTCGGCATCCCCGCACTGCAGCCGAGTCACGCACCGGCGAAGTCACAGCAGTCGGAGGCGTCCGAGGGGCGGTAGCCTCACGGGCACAGCCCAACCGAACGTGCATGTGAGTGAGGTCCTGCCGTGCCCCTGCCCTTCCTGACGGCCGACGGCGCATTCGACGCGCACGACAACGGGGAGACCCTCCCCTACGAAGACCCCGACCGCTGGCGGCGCCCCTACCGTCCGGGGCCCTGGCGGATCGTCATCTCCGCGCTGCTGCTCCTGCTCGGCGCGTTCATGCTGTTCGCCACGGTGATCATCGTGGCCGCCGGCACCTGGACCGGCGCCCTGGGGGGGCTGCTCGCCTCGCTCGCCGTGGTCGGCTCCGCCCTGCGGATGCTGCGCACGGGCGTCTGGGTGAGCCCCAGGGGGCTGCGCAGGGTCGGGTTCTTCACGACCCGCTCGATCCCGTGGAGCCAGGTCGGTGAGGTCCGTACGGTGCAGCAGCCCGTGCGCTGGCTCGGACTGCCGAGGACCGTCCAGGGCCAGGCCCTGACCGTGGCCGGGCGCGGCGGCGCGGCGCTGCCGGTCCTGCTGACCGACCACAGCGCCGATTTCCTGTCGCGCACCGAGGCCTTCGACCGGGCCGCCGACTCGGTCGAGGCCTGGGCCGACGAGTACCGGGCCGTGTCCGCCTGAGGTCGCCCGTCCGACGTCGCCCGTCCGAGGCGGCGTCGGACGCACGGGAAGCCCGTACAGGACTCAGGCCTGTACGGGCGGACTCATGTGCGCAGTCCGTCGTGCAGGGAGATCGCCCTCTGCATGGCCTTGCGTGCCCGCGGGGTGTCGCGGGCGTCGTGGTACGCGACGGCGAGGCGGAACCAGCTGCGCCAGTCCCCCGGCGCGTCCTCGGTCTCGGCCTTGCGGCGCGCGAAGACCTCGTCGGCGGAATCCCGCAGGATCCGGCCGTACTTGTCCCGCTCCAGCTCGTCCACGGGCAGTCCACCCTCGGCCTCCAGCTCGGTCGCGAGCTGGTTCGCCCTGGTGACGAACTGCGTGTTCTTCCAGAGGAACCACACGCCGATGACGGGCAGGATCAGCACCGCCACGCCGAAGGTGACCGTGAGCCAGGTCCCGTGCCGGATCAGCATCAGGCCCCGGCTGCCGACCAGGACGAAGTACACGACCAGGACGGCGGCCGTGATGAAGTAGATGATCTTCGCGCGCATGGTGTGGTCGCCTGCTCGTCAGCCGAGTTCGAGGAAGTTTTCCAGGCCGAAGGTGAGGCCCGGGGTCTGCGTCACGCGGCGCGCGCCGAGCAGGATGCCCGGCATGAAGCTGCTGTGGTGCAGGGAGTCGTGACGGATGGTCAGGGTTTCGCCCTCACCGCCGAGGAGCACCTCCTGGTGGGCCAGCAGGCCGCGCAGGCGGATCGCGTGCACCGGTACGCCGTCCACGTCCGCGCCGCGCGCGCCGTCGAGCGCGGTGGCGGTGGCGTCGGGCTGCGCGCCGAGGCCTGCCTCGGCGCGGGCGGCCGCGATGAGCTGCGCCGTACGGGTCGCCGTGCCGGAGGGGGCGTCGACCTTGTTCGGGTGGTGCAGTTCGACGACCTCGACGGACTCGAAGTAGCGGGCGGCCTGGGCGGCGAACTTCATGGTGAGGACGGCGCCGATGGAGAAGTTCGGCGCGATGAGCACACCGGTCCGCGGGGAGCCCGCGAGCCAGGTGTTCAGCTGGGCGAGGCGGTCCTCGTTCCAGCCGGTGGTGCCGACCACTGCGTGAATGCCGTGGTGGATGAGGAACTCCAGGTTCTCCATCACCGAGGCGGGGGTGGTCAGCTCGACCGCGACCTGGGCGCCGGCGTCGGCCAGCGTCTCCAGCTTGTCGCCGCGTCCCAGGGCGGCCACCAGCTCCATGTCCCCTGCGGCCTCGACGGCCTTGACGGCCTCGGAGCCGATGCGGCCCTGGGCGCCGAGAACTGCCACGCGCAGCTTGCTCATGTCACATCCTTCAGGTGCGTGCAGCCTCGAATGCGTGCGGACTGCGTGGGTACGGACCCGGGCCCTGTCCCCGGGCCCGGGTGACGCGCTTGCGGGAGGGGCTCCCCTAGGCGACGGCCTCGTCGAGACGGGCCGCCTGCTTCTCCTTCAGCGGGCCGATCACCGCGAGCGAGGGCCGCTGGGCCAGGATGTCGTGCGCGACCGAGCGCACCTCGTCGGAGGTGACGGCCGCGATGCGGGCCAGCATGTCGTCGACCGACATCTGGTCGCCCCAGCACAGCTCGCTCTTGCCGATGCGGTTCATGATCGCGCCGGTGTCCTCCAGGCCGAGGACGGTGGAGCCGGACAGCTGGCCGACGGCCCGCCGGATCTCCTCGTCGGTGAGCCCGTCGGCGGCGACCTTGTCCAGCTCGTCCCGGCAGATCCGCAGTACGTCGTGGACCTGGTTGGGGCGGCAGCCCGCGTAGACCCCGAAGAGGCCGGTGTCGGCGAAGCCCGAGGTGTACGAGTACACGCTGTAGGCGAGACCGCGCTTCTCCCGGACCTCCTGGAAGAGGCGGGAGGACATGCCGCCGCCGAGCGCGGTGTTCAGTACGCCCAGTGCCCAGCGGCGCTCGTCGGTGCGGGCCAGGGCCGGCATGCCGAGGACCACGTGGGCCTGCTCGGTCTTGCGGCCGACCAGCTCGACGCGGCCGGCGGTGCGGATCCGCTTGGTGCCGGAGCGCGGACCCACCGGTTCGGCGTCGGTGCGGGTCAGGGCGCCGGCCTTCTCGAAGGCCGCGCGGACCTGGCGTACGACCTTGTTGTGGTCGACGTTGCCCGCGGCGGCCACGACCAGGTGGGTGGGGTCGTAGTGCTTCTTGTAGAAGCGGCGGATCCGGTCGGCGGTCAGCGCGTTGATCGTGTCGACCGTGCCGAGGACGGGGCGCCCGAGCGGGGTGTCCCCGTACATGGTCTGGGCGAACAGGTCGTGGACCATGTCGCCCGGGTCGTCCTCGGTCATCGCGATCTCTTCGAGGATGACGCCGCGCTCGGCGTCGACATCGGATTCGAGGATCAGCGAGCCGGTGAGCATGTCGCACACGACGTCGATGGCCAGCGGCAGGTCGGTGTCGAGTACCCGTGCGTAGTAGCAGGTGTACTCCTTCGCCGTGAAGGCGTTCATCTCGCCGCCGACCGCGTCGATCGCGGAGGAGATGTCCAGGGCGCTGCGCTTCTCGGTGCCCTTGAAGAGGAGGTGCTCCAGGTAGTGCGTTGCGCCGTTCAGCGAGGGCGTCTCGTCCCGGGAGCCGACATTGGCCCAGATCCCGAAGGTGGCGGAGCGGACGGACGGCAGGGTCTCGGTGACGACGCGCAGTCCGCCGGGGAGGACCGTGCGCCGGACGGTGCCGATGCCGTTGGCGCCCTTGAGCAGTGTTTGGGTACGGGCGACGGCCCGCCCCTCCGAAGAGGGGCGGGCCGTCACACGGGAACTACGCGACATCACTTGTCGGAGTCGTCCTTGTCAGCGTCGTCGCCGGCGGCCTCGCCGTCGATCACGGGGACCAGGGAGAGCTTGCCGCGGGAGTCGATCTCCGCGATCTCGACCTGGACCTTGGTGCCGACCGCGAGCACGTCCTCGACGTTCTCCACGCGCTTGCCACCGGCGAGCTTGCGGATCTGCGAGATGTGCAGCAGGCCGTCCTTGCCGGGCATGAGGGAGACGAAGGCACCGAAGGTGGTGGTCTTGACGACCGTACCCAGGTAACGCTCGCCGACCTCCGGCATGGTCGGGTTGGCGATCTGGTTGATCGTGGCACGGGCGGCCTCGGCGGCCGGGCCGTCGGAGGCACCGATGTAGATGGTGCCGTCGTCCTCGATCGTGATCTCGGCGCCGGTGTCCTCCTGGATCTGGTTGATCATCTTGCCCTTGGGGCCGATGACCTCACCGATCTTGTCCACCGGGATCTTGACGGTGATGATCCGGGGGGCGAACGGGGACATGGCATCCGGCGTGTCGATCGCTTCCATCATCACGTCGAGGATGTGGAGGCGGGCGTCGCGGGCCTGCTTGAGGGCGGCGGCCAGAACCGAGGCCGGGATGCCGTCGAGCTTGGTGTCCAGCTGGAGCGCGGTGACGAACTCCTTGGTGCCAGCGACCTTGAAGTCCATGTCGCCGAAGGCGTCCTCCGCACCGAGGATGTCGGTGAGGGCGACGTAGTGGGTCTTGCCGTCGATCTCCTGCGAGATCAGGCCCATGGCGATACCGGCGACGGGGGCCTTGAGGGGCACACCGGCGTTCAGCAGCGACATGGTGGAGGCGCAGACCGAGCCCATGGACGTCGAGCCGTTGGAGCCGAGAGCCTCGGACACCTGGCGGATCGCGTAGGGGAACTCCTCGCGCGTCGGGAGGACCGGCACGATCGCGCGCTCGGCGAGCGCGCCGTGGCCGATCTCGCGGCGCTTCGGCGAACCGACGCGGCCGGTCTCGCCGACCGAGTACGGCGGGAAGTTGTAGTTGTGCATGTAGCGCTTGCGGGTCACCGGGGAGAGGGTGTCCAGCTGCTGCTCCATGCGGAGCATGTTGAGGGTGGTGACGCCCAGGATCTGGGTCTCGCCACGCTCGAACAGCGCCGAGCCGTGCACGCGCGGGATGGCCTCGACCTCGGCGGCGAGGGTACGGATGTCCGTGATCCCGCGGCCGTCGATGCGGACCTTGTCCTTGATGACGCGCTCGCGGACCAGGGCCTTGGTCAGGCTGCGGTACGCGGCGGAGATCTCCTTCTCGCGGCCTTCGAAGGCCGGGAGGAGCTTCTCGGCGGCGATCTCCTTGACGCGGTCCAGCTCGGCCTCGCGGTCCTGCTTGCCCGCGATGGTCAGCGCCTGGGAGAGGTCGCCCTTGACGGCGGCCGCGAGGGCCTCGTACACGTCGTCCTGGTAGTCCAGGAAGACCGGGAACTCGCCCTCGGGCTTCGCGGCCTTGGCGGCCAGGTCGGCCTGAGCCTTGCAGAGAACCTTGATGAAGGGCTTCGAGGCGTCGAGACCGGCGGCCACGACCTCCTCGGTCGGCGCCTCGGCGCCGCCCTTGACCAGGGCGATGGTCTTCTCGGTGGCCTCGGCCTCGACCATCATGATCGCGACGTCGCCGTCCTCGAGCACGCGGCCCGCGACGACCATGTCGAAGACGGCGTCCTCGAGCTCGGTGTGCGTCGGGAAGGCGACCCACTGGCCGCGGATCAGCGCGACGCGGACGCCGCCGATCGGGCCGGAGAAGGGCAGACCGGCCAGCTGGGTGGACGCGGAGGCGGCGTTGATCGCCACGACGTCGTACAGGTGGTCGGGGTTGAGCGCCATGATCGTCGCGACGACCTGGATCTCGTTGCGCAGGCCCTTCTTGAAGGACGGGCGCAGCGGGCGGTCGATCAGGCGACAGGTGAGGATCGCGTCCTCGGAGGGGCGGCCCTCACGGCGGAAGAAGGAGCCGGGGATCTTGCCGGCCGCGTACTGCCGCTCCTCGACGTCGACCGTCAGGGGGAAGAAGTCGAGCTGGTCCTTGGGCTTCTTCGACGCGGTGGTGGCGGAAAGCACCATCGTGTCGTCGTCCAGGTAGGCAACGGCGGAGCCGGCGGCCTGGCGGGCCAGACGGCCCGTCTCGAAGCGGATGGTGCGGGTGCCGAAGGAACCGTTGTCAATGACGGCCTCGGCGTAGTGGGTCTCGTTCTCCACTAGCGTTTTCTCCATTTTCGTCGTCTCCGTCCGCCACCCGTGTGGTGGTGGACGGTTGCGGAGAAGCGCTCCTGGCGTGCGGGCCGGTCTTCGATCGAAGCAGCCGGGCGAAGCCCCGTGCGGGCTTTCCGGATGCCACTACCGAGGACCGGCGGCGTAGGGAGGGCGCTCCTCCTCTTCAGTTGTGCGCGCGTTGTCCGTGCACGCTTTCCAGACTACAAAGCGTGCGGTACGTCGCGCACGTACAGCAAAGGGAGCGGCCCCCTCAATGTGGGAACCGCTCCCTTCACAGCGTCTTTACTTGGCGCCGGCCGCACCGCGGCGGATGCCGAGGCGCTCGACCAGCGTACGGAAGCGCTGGATGTCCTTCTTGGCCAGGTACTGCAGAAGGCGGCGGCGCTGGCCGACCAGGATCAGCAGACCACGACGGGAGTGGTGGTCGTGCTTGTGGGCCTTCAGGTGCTCGGTCAGGTCCGAGATGCGGCGGGACAGCATCGCGACCTGGACCTCAGGGGAACCGGTGTCGCCCTCCTTGGCACCAAACTCTGCGATGAGCTGCTTCTTGACTGCGGCGTCGAGCGGCACGCGTACTCCTCGTAATAGGTCTTCGTTGCCACCGAGTGCCCCAGGTCGAATTCTCTGGGGATCTTCCGTAACTCGGGAGGCGGGCTCCGCTGAGCGCAGCCCCCAGAGGACTCCGGGAGCGCGTACACAAACGGCCGTCACACAGCGTACCAGGCTGCCGCTGCGCCCCGTCTCAGCTGGTGAGAGCGCGGGCCCGGGCGTAGACGTCGAGCACGGCCAGGGTCAGCGGGACCAGGCTGAGCAGCACCGCGGCCTCGGTGAGGTCGAGCAGGCGCCCCCAGAAGGGTGACAGACCCTTGCGGGGAATGACCAGCGCAATTCCGGCGAGGAGGGCCGCGCCGGCGGCCACGGCGGCGGAGAGCCAGAGCGTACGGAGCTCGAGGCCGCCGTGGTCCCCGTACAGCGCGAGCTCGCGGAGCAGGGCGGCCGGCGGGTGCATGGCGAGGCCGAGGACCAGCAGACCGAGGGCGGCGAAGCCGGCGACCAGGGTGCAGGCGACCTGGGAGGTGTAGCGGAAGAGCCGGGCGCGCAGCAGCATGGCGAGCCCGGTGGCCAGGGCGAGGAGCCGGGCCCAGGTGTTGTCGGAGAAGCCGAGGACGGCGGCGGAGCCGACGGCGACCGCGGCGCAGCCGCCCACGAGGCCCAGGAGCATCTCGTGGCCGCGGCGGGCCTGGGCGGCGATGGCCTCGGCGTCGAGCGGGGCCCCGGAGTCGTGCTGGTCGGCGGGGCGCTCACCGTACGGCTCGGTCTCGTAACGGTCCGGGGTCTCGTACTCGGCCACGGCACTCTGCGGCGCTGCGTAGCCGATGGGGAGCCGGGCGAAGCGGGCGGAGAATCCGGGGAGGAAGGCGACGAGGCCGATGGCGGCCGGGGCGCAGACGGCCGCGGCGGAGGTCGCGCCGGCGTCGGCGGAGATGGCGGTGAACGTGGCCAGCGTCCCGGTCGCGGCGAGGAAGGTGGCCGCGACGAAGGGGGCGTCGCCGTCCGGGGTGAGGGCGACGAGGGCGACGGAGGCGACGAGCGCGCAGACGCAGCCGAGGAGGAACTGGAGCCGGCCCGGTCCGTGGCCCGCGGCGGGGGCGACGATGCCGACGCCGGCGAGCAGCAGGTGCGGTACGGCGGCGAGGCCGAGGGCGACGGCGGAGCCGCGGTCGCGGTAGACCCGGGCGCGGACGCCGGCGGCGGCGGTGAGGAGCACGCCGACGGAGCCGGCGACGATGCCGGGCAGGCCGTGCATGTCGTGCAGGACGGGGTCGGCGTACCAGAGGACGAAGCCGAGGAGGACGAAGAGGACGGCCGCCCCGGTCAGGCCCGCGCCGCGCAGCATGTCGTCGGTCCAGCGGTGGCGGTCGCGCACCACGGCGGAGGCGACGGCGTCGGAGACGTCGTCGAAGACGGCGGGCGGCAGCGACTCGGCGAAGGGGCGCAGGCTCAGCACCTCGCCGTCGAGCACCTGCTGGGCCGCGAGGGTGCGGGCTCCGTCGAGGACGGTGCCGGAGCGCAGGACCAGGTGGAAGCCGGTGGGTGCGCCGACGGGCTGGGTCTGGCCGGTGAGGCGCAGCAGTTCGGGGTAGATGTCGGCGACGGCGATGTCCTCGGGGAGGGCGACGTCTATGCGGCTGTCGGGAGCCACGACGGTGACCCTGCGGAAGCCGGTCGCCTCGGCGGTGTTCACCTGGTGTCCCCCGGTTGGTGTGTGCGTGCGTGTTCGGGCGTGCTTCGGGCGTGCGTTGGTGCGCTCCGCGGTGCGTCGCGGCCCGGCGGCCGCGTGGTCCGGCCGGCCGGTGCGCGGTCGATTCGCGGATGCGCATGCCGCGCGCGCCACCCTACCGGGAGTGCGGGTGACTGTCGGCAAGTAGGATCACCTGTCTGCGGAGGAGACCCCCTTCGCGCCCGGGACTTGAGGGCGCCCGTTGCGACGTCCCGTCTGTTTTCGAGGGATTGATGCTCCGGTGAGCCAGATCGTCGTCAAACGTCCGCCCCGGTCGCTGCCGCCCGAAGTGCCTTCGGACGAACTGAGGCTGGAGGCTCCGCCGGAGCTTCCGCGGGGCCAGCAGGAGGGCGTGCTGATGCAGCTCCTCCCGATGCTCGGGATGGGCTCGTCGGCCGTCTTCTTCTTCATGCCGGGCGCCGCGCCGTTCATGCGCATCATGGGCGTGCTGATGATGGTGTCGACGGTGGGCATGCTCGTCGCCCAGCTGGTGCGCCACCGGCGCGGTACGCAAGGGCAAATGGGCGATACGCGCCGGGACTACCTCAAGTACCTGGCGCAGACCCGTCGTCAGGTACGCAGGACCGCGCGGGCCCAGCGGGACGCGCAGCTGTACCTGCACCCGGCTCCGGAGCAGTTGTGGTCGGTGGTGGCCGAGGGTTCTCGGCTGTGGGAGCGCCGGGTCGGCGACGCGGACTTCGGGCAGGCCCGGCTGGGGCTGGGCGCGCAGCGGCTGGCGACGGCGCTGGTGGCGCCGGACACGGCGCCGGTGGACGAGCTGGAGCCGCTCACGGCGGGTGCCATGCAGCGGTTCCTGAAGGTGCACTCCACGCTGGACGGGCTGCCGGTGGCGGTGTCGTTGCGGGCGTTCTACCACGTGACGGTGTCCGGGGAGCCGGAGTCGGCGCGCGGGACGGCGCGGGCCCTGGTGGCGCAGCTGACGACGCTGCACTCCCCCGAGGACCTGATGGTGGCCGTGGTGGCCGCGCCGGGCGCGGTGGCGGAGTGGGACTGGGTGAAGTGGCTGCCGCACACCCAGGTACCGGGTCAGATCGACGGGGCCGGCACGAAGCGGCTGTTCGGCGACGACCTCGGTGAGCTGGAGGGGCTGCTCGGTTCCCGGCTGGAGGGGCGGCCCCGGTTCAGCCGGGAGGGGTCCCCGGTGCTGGACCAGCCGCACGTGGTCCTCGTACTGGACTCGGGTTCCCGCGGCGGGCTGGTACCGCCGGACTCGGTGTTCGCGGCCCCCGAGGGGCTGCAGGGTGTCACCGTCGTCGAGGTGGTGGCGGGCGAGCTGGACGAGGCGCGCGGTGGGCTGTCGGTCGTGGTGCGGCCGGGCCGGCTGCGGCTGGAGTCGGGTGCGGGCGTCGCCTACGAGGGCGTGCCGGACACCTTGTCGCTGCCGGCGGCGGAGGCGCTGGCCCGGCAGCTGGCGCCGCTGCGGACCGGGGGCGGAGACGACGACGAGCCGCTGCTGGCCAATCTGGACTTCACCGACCTGCTGAACCTGGGTGACGCCGCCGCCGTGGACGTGGCCCGGACCTGGCGGCCGCGCTCGGCCGGTGAGCGGCTGCGCGTGCCGATCGGTGTCGGCGAGGACGGCTCCCCGGTGATGCTGGACCTGAAGGAGGCCGCGCAGGAGGGCATGGGCCCGCACGGGCTGTGCGTGGGCGCGACCGGTTCGGGCAAGTCGGAGCTGCTGCGCACGCTGGTGCTGGGGCTGGCGGTCACGCACACCTCGGAGACGCTGAACTTCGTACTGGCCGACTTCAAGGGCGGTGCGACCTTCACCGGGATGGGGCAGATGCCGCACGTGGCGGCGGTCATCACCAACCTGGCGGACGACCTCACGCTCGTGGACCGCATGGGCGACTCCATCCGCGGCGAGCTGCAGCGCCGGCAGGAGCTGCTGCGTTCGGCGGGCAACTACGCGAACATCCACGACTACGAGAAGGCCCGGGCGGCCGGCGCCCCGCTGGAGCCGCTGGCCTCGCTGGTGCTGGTCATCGACGAGTTCTCCGAACTGCTGACCGCGAAGCCGGACTTCATCGACATGTTCATCCAGATCGGCCGCATCGGCCGGTCGCTGGGCGTGCACCTGCTGCTCGCCTCGCAGCGGCTGGAGGAGGGCAAGCTGCGCGGGCTGGACACGTACCTGTCGTACCGGATCGGTCTGCGGACGTTCTCGGCGGCGGAGTCGCGGACCGCGATCGGCGTGCCGGACGCCTACCACCTGCCGTCGGTGCCGGGTTCGGGCTACCTGAAGTTCGGTACGGACGAGATGACGCGGTTCAAGGCGGCGTACGTCTCGGGGACCTACCGCTCGGGCGGGCCGGACCTGTCGGTCGGGCTGTTCCCGGTGGAGCGGCGGCCGGTGCTGTTCACGGCGGCGCCGGTACCGGTGGTGTACGCGGCTCCGGACCCGGCGTACCTGACGGCGCGGGCGGAGCAGGACGCGCGGGCCGGGCAGGGGGACGACGCCCTGGCGGACACGGTGCTGGACGTGATCGTGGGACGGCTGGAGGGTCAGGGGGTGCCGGCGCACCAGGTGTGGCTGCCGCCGCTCGACCAGGCTCCGCCGCTGGACCAGCTGCTGCCGGCGCTGGCGCCCTCGGCGGAGCGCGGGCTGCACGCGGAGGGGTACACGCGGCCGGGCGGGCTGGTCGTTCCGCTCGGGCTCATCGACAAGCCGTTCGAGCAGCGGCGCGAGGTGCTGTACCGGGACTTCTCGGGTGCGGCGGGCCACATGATGGTGGTCGGCGGCCCGCAGTCGGGCAAGTCGACGCTGATGAGGACGCTGATCTCCTCGTTCGCCCTGACGCACACCCCGCGCGAGGTGCAGTTCTACGGGCTGGACTTCGGCGGCGGGGGCCTGTCCTCGCTCGCCGAGCTGCCGCACGTGGGCGGGATCGCGTCCCGGCTGGACCCGGAGCGGGTGCGGCGTACGGTCGCGGAGGTGGTCGGCGTACTGCGCCGGCGCGAGGAGTTCTTCCGCGCGAACGGCATCGACTCGATCGGCACGTACCGGCGCCGGCGCGCGGCGGGCGAGCTGCCCGGCGAGGCCTGGGGCGACGTCTTCCTGGTCATCGACGGCTGGGGTGCCTTCCGGGGCGAGTACGAGGCCCTGGAGCAGGTCGTCACGGACATCGCGGCCCGGGGGCTGGGATACGGCATCCACGTGGTGGTCACGGTCGCCCGGTACATGGAGGTGCGGGCCGCCCTGAAGGACCAGATGCTCAGCCGGCTGGAGCTGCGCCTCGGTGACGTCATGGACTCCGAGTTCGACCGCAAGGTCGCGGCGAACGTCCCGACGGGGATGCCGGGCCGCGGCCAGGTCGCGGAGAAGCTCCACTTCCTGGGCGCGCTGCCGCGGATCGACGGCTCGCACGCGGCGGAGGACCTGTCGGAGGCCACGGCCGCCTTCGTGGCGGCGGTGCAGCAGAACTGGGCGGGCCAGGCGGCGCCCGGCGTACGGCTGCTGCCGCGGCTGCTCCACGCCGACCAGCTGCCGAAGGGCGGGGAGTACCCGGAGCGCGGGATCTCGATCGGCATCGACGAGACCGAGCTGGAGCCGGTGTTCATCGACTTCGAGACCGACCCCTTCCTCCTGGTGTTCGGCGAGAGCGAGTCGGGCAAGACCAACCTGCTGCGGCTCATCGCCGAGCGGATCGCGGAGCGCTACGGCCCGGACCGGGCCCGGCTCGTGGTCGGGGACTACCGGCGCGGCCTGCTCGGGGCGCTGCCGGAGGAGCACTTGCTGGAGTACGCGCCGATGGCGAGCTCGCTGCAGATGCACATGGAGGCGCTGGGCGGGGTGTTCGCCCGCCGGCAGCCGCCGCAGGACGTCACGCCGCAGCAGTTGCGCGACCGCAGCTGGTGGACGGGCCCGGACGTGTTCATCATCATCGACGACTTCGACCTGGTGGCCACGAGCCAGGGCAATCCGCTGGCGCAGTTGGTGGAGTTCCTGCCGTTCGCGCGCGACACGGGCGTCCGCTTCGTCATCGCGCGCAGTTCGGCGGGTGCCTCGCGGGCGCTGTACGAGCCGTTCATGCAGCGGATCAAGGAGCTGGGGGCGCAGGGCGTGGTGCTGTCCGGCGATCCGTCCGAGGGGGATCTCGTCGGCAATGTCCGACCGCGTCCCATGCCTCCGGGCCGGGCGTCCTTCGTCTCGCGCAAGCGCGGCACCTCGCTGGTGCAGATCGGCCGGATGCCGGGGATGTAGGCCGGGGCGCGCGGGAGGGGTTCGGGGAGGGTTCCGCAAAGCCTCCCGCGCGCGGCTGGTCAGCACCGATAATCGGCAGGGACCGCACCACCGAAGGAGAGGCCGCACATGGGCACTCAGCAGGAGAAGGACGAGCTGTACGCGCTCGACATCAGCGGCGTCGAATGGGAGGGCCCGCCCGGGACCTCGCCCGACGAGGAGCGGGTAGAGATCGCCAGGCTGCCCGAGGGCGCGGTGGCGATGCGGTCCTCGCTGGACCGGGACACCGTGCTGCGCTACACGGCGGCCGAGTGGGAGGCGTTCGTACTCGGGGCCAGGGACGGGGAGTTCGACCTGGACCGGGGGCCGCGGGAGACCGCGTAGGCCGTCGCCCCGCCGGGGCATGAGGAAGGGGCGCGCCCGGTGCGGGCGCGCCCCTTCCTCGTACCTCTCGCGGCGCGTGCTGCGCCGCCGGGCTCAGTAGGCCTCGGTGAACAGCCGCGAGGCCTTCACGTCGGTGGCGCGGTAGTCGTTCTTGCCGCGCTCGATGAGGTCGGCGACCTGGCGCAGCTGGGCGCGCATGTGGTCGGCCTTGCCGTTGTACTTGCGCTGGAGCTCGATGTACTGGGCGTGCGCCTCGCCGTCCCAGGTGTCGGTGACGACCGTCAGGGCCGCACCCATGTCGTCCAGGTCCTTCTTGATGTTGTCCGAGACGATGCGGATGCGGTCCGCCATCACCTGGACGCTCTCGTACCGGACCTTCGTGTGCCCGTCGTTCGCGGTCATGATCTTCTCCTTCGCACGGGGCGGGGCGGGTGGTTGGGGCAGTGGGGTCAGATCCCGTTGAGGGCGGAGGTGTTGCCACCGCCGCTGGCGGACTTGACCGCCTGGAACGCCGAGACCACGTCGTCGTCCTGCGCGTTGCTCAGGTTCTTGGTCTGCGAGACCGCGTTGTGCAGGACGCCGAGCAGCCGGCGGATCTCGTCGTGGTCCTCGTTGACGACCGTCTGCGCGGAGGTGAACCCCGATGCGCCCACACCGGTCCAGCCGGCACTGACGGTGGCAAGGATGTCCGCAAGCTCGCGGGACTGCCGTGTGACGCTTTCGGCGGTCTCCGAGATCTTGTTCATCGCTTGCTTTACCGGGTCATCAGCGAGTCCGAAATTAGTGGTCATCCGAAGCTCCTCATTTCTCAATTCGCCAGACAGAACCGGCGGATCGCACAGCGGAGCGGTCGTTCGAGGGCATGGTTTCAGCCACGTGCCCCGGATCCCCCCTCCGCTCCACGCGCGATCCCCGATCACAGTCGTGAAGCCTCCGATCACTGTAGTCAGTTGATCGGCCTTACCCAACACAGCCCTTTGGGATCTGTTGATGAACCGTGACCGTTCACTGCAAACGGCGCCTTCTGTTCCGGGCATCCCGGACCACCGTCGCGCTCCCGGCGATCACCGCGATCAGTACGCCGCCGATCCCCAGCGCGTACGTGCCGAGCCGCTCGTCGCGTTCGCGCACCGTCTCGCTCGTCCGCATCGCGGCGGGTTCCGGGGCCGCCGCGGGCGGCGGGCCGGGGTCGGGGACGGGGGCCTTGGGGGGCTCCGCTCCCACGGCGGACTGGGTGAGCGCGCGGAGCGGGTCGACGACGCCCCAGCCGACGTAGTCGTCATGGCCGTTGACGGAGCGCTCCGCGGTGTTCTGGAGCTGCCAGACCACTTCCTGCGCGCTCCACTGCGGGTGCTTGGCGCGCAGCAGGGCCGCGACCCCGGCGACGTAGGGCGCGGAGAAGCTGGTGCCGTTGTCCACGCACTGGCCGAAGCCGGGGACCGTGGAGACCATGTCGACCCCGGGTGCGGCGATCCCGACGAAGGAGCCGGGCTGGGAGAAGGCGGCGCGCTCGTTGTTGCGGTCCGAGGAGCCGACGGCCAGGACGCCGGGGAAGGCCGCCGGATAGGTGGGGCGCTTCTGGCCGGTGAGGCCGTCGTTGCCCGCCGAGGCGACGACGACGACGTTGGCCTCGACGGCCTTCCTGACGGACTGGCCGAGTTTGGAGTCCGCGGTCATCGGCGCGTCGGTGTCCTGCGAGATGTTGATGACCTGGGCGCCCTTGGCCACCGCGTGGTCGATGGCCTCGCTCAGGGTCTGGGCGTTGCCGTTGCCCTGCCCGTCGTTCTGCCGGATCGGGATGATCGTGGCCTCGGGCGCGAGCCCGACGAAGCCGGTACCGGGCTTCGGGCGGGCCGCGATCAGCCCGGCGACCTTGGTGCCGTGCCCGACGGTGTCCCCGGTGCCGTCGCCCTTGGCGTCGAGGAAGTCCCGGCCCGCCCCGATGTCGAGGGCGTCGCTGAGCTGGGGGTTCACCCGGTCGACCCCGGTGTCGATGACGGCGACGCGCACGCTCTTGCCGTCCTTGGTGCGGCCCTTGGTGTCGGCCCAGAGCTCGTCGAGCAGCAGCCGCTGGAGCGCCCACGGGCGGTCCTCTATCTGCTTCTTCATCGGGAAGGTGCACTCACCGGCGCCGTCGAGCTCCAGGGCGTACGGGGCCTGGCGCGGCTCCTCGTACGAGGACTGCGGCGCGGCCCCCAGCGCGAGGGCGGCGGCGGCCAGCAGGACCGCGACGGCGGGCTTCGGAGCGGCGCGCATCACGAACCCTGGGGCTGGCGGGCGGAGTTGCTGTCCAGTCGCGGTCCCTTGGAGAGGAACTCCGACCACGCGATGGGCACCGTCACCGGGACCACCCCCGCATATCCGAGCCGGGCCTGGGCCTGGCTGGGCGCGGGGCGGCCGTCGGAGGCGGTCGGGCCGGACGGCCCGCCTGCCCCGCTCGCCCCGGGCGACGGCTGGGCGGCGTCGCTGTCGCCGTTGGCCTGGACCGCGTAGCGCAGGCCGGTGTCGGTGAGCAGGAACAGCGCGCCGCCGGCGGTGGTCTGGCGGCCCTGCGTCTGGGTGTAGAGCAGGCCCGTGCCCGGAGTGACGTAGGCGCTCGTACCGCTGGCGGTGATGTCGACGGGGAAGCCGGTGCCGGCCCAGGTGCTCAGCGTCTGACCGCCCTGGGCGTCGACCGAGCGCAGGACCCCGCAGACGGTGTCGCGGCCGGCGTCGGCGCCACCGGCGGGGGCGCCGGCCGGGTGGACCTCGTTGACGCGGTCGGTCTTCTTCTGCGGCCACTTCGCGTCGCCCTTGAAGGGGACGGGGTCCGGGTTGATGGACTGGAGGTCCACCTCGTGGGGCTTGCCGTGCATGTCGAGACCGTCGGTCGCGGGTGAGGAGATCATCAGCCAGGCGACGAAGTCGGAGACGGGGACGACCTTGCCGGGCAGGACCAGGTAGTGCTGCGCACCGGAACCGGTCACCGCCTTGAGCACCATGCCCACCTTGTCGTCCGGGCTGGCCAGGCCCTTGACCCCGGCGGGGGCCCCGGCCTTCCCGCCCGGCAGGGGCGGGAAGGCCAGGTCGTCGCCGGCGCCGAGGGCGGCCAGCCACTCCTCGGTGACCTGCTGCGGGACGGCGCTGCCGCCGACGAGGGCGTTGGTCATGGTGCGGGCGTCCGCGGTGCCCTCGGGGAACCGGTACTTCGTGCCCGCCGCGTCGATCAGGTACCTGCTCCTGGACGGGCCCGTGCTCTGCACGTACAGGGCCTGGGCGTCGGAGAGCCGGCGCCCGTCGTCCATCAGCTTCGCCTCGCGGTCGGCGAGGACGAAGGTGGCGGTCTGCACGCCGCGGCCGTTGCCGCCGGGCTGCTGGCAGACGACCCAGCGCTTGGCCTTCCCCGCGTCCTGCGGGGCGGGCAGCCGGTCGGGGGCGTAGGGGATGCCGATGATGGGGCCGCGCGGCAGCTTGCCCGCGTCCAGCACCTTGTCGTCGACCTGGACGACCTTGGCCTTGGCGGGATCGAGCAGCAGCCGGGCGGAGGCCAGGTTCAGCACCGGGTGCAGCCGGGTCTGCTCCTTGCCGTCGACCTTGGTCGTCAGCACGACGTACCGGGTCGTCGACTGCTTGCCGACGATGACCTGGGCACCGGGGGTGTCCCAGCCCTTGGGGGCCGTGGGCTTGAACATGCCCCAGGCCCCGAAACCCGCGAGGACGAGCGCCGCGGTCACCACACTGGGCAGGACGGCGCGCAGCGGCCGCGGGGCTCCCTCTTCGGACCCGGTCGCGGAAGGCTGAAGGAACGCGGCCACCGTGCGTCGCTTCGCAAAGGTGTACGCGTTGAGCTCGTCACGTCGTGATGCCATGGCCGCCTGATTCTCCCCGCACGGCCCGGTCGGTGGGTACGGTCTCCGGGCCTCGATTTGTCCGACCGGCCACCTACTATGCCTCTTGACGGAGGCCGGGCGGGGGCCGGGTAGGGTGAGGCAGCCGCTCCACGCCTTCCGGGCCGGGGGAAACAAGGGGTGTTGGGGCGGATTGGGGAGATTCCCGGGTCGAGCGGCCGGCTGTCGCGCGTGATGCCGGAGCTCTGGGGCCCGAGCCCTCGAAAGGGGAGGTGCGCGAGTGATGGCCACTGCAGTGAGGCCGCGGACCGGGGCGTCCGCACCCGCGCGGCCCGGAGTGACGCCGCATCCGAAGTCCAGCCCGGGGCGGTTCGGCCCGTTCCGATTGCAACAGCTCGTACTCCTCCAGGTCGCCGCGGCAGGGCTGTTGGCGGCCTGGGTGGTGGAACCGCTGCTGCTGGCGCCGGCCGGTGTGCTCGCCCTGGTCCTCGTCGTGCTCGCACTCGTACGCCGCCATCGGCGCTCCCTGCCCGAGTGGATCGGCGGCGCGCTGGCCCTTCGCGCGCGCCGGCGCCGGACCGCCGCCACGGCGGTCCCGGCCGGCACCGAGCCGGGGCTGGCCCCGCTCGTGGAGGCCGATCCGGCGCTGCGGACACTGACGTTCAGCGAGCGCGACCGGGATCGCGACCGTGACCGGCGGCCCGTCGGGATGGTCGGTGACGGCACCTTCCTGACCGCGGTCGTCCAGGTCGACATGGACGCCACCGCGCTGCGGCCCGACCGGACGGCGCGGCCGCTGCCGCTGGCCCTCGTACGGGACGTCCTCGAAGTGGACGGCATCCGGCTGGAGTCCGCGCAACTGGTGCAGCACACCCAGCCGGCGCCGGCGCCGCACCTGCCGGCCCAGTCGATGGCCACGCGCAACTACGCGCCGCTCCAGGCCATGACGGGCAGCCCGGCGGTGCGCCTCACGTGGATCGCGCTCAAGCTGGATCCGGAGCTGTGCCCCGACGCGGTCACCGCGCGCGGTGGCGGGCTGGCGGGTGCCCAGCGGTGTCTGGTGCGGGTGGCCGACCAGTTGGCGAGCCGGCTGGCCGGGGCCGGGTTCCGCGCGACCGTGCTGACGGAGCAGGAGCTGACGGGCGCGCTGGCGACCTCCTCGTGCGCGAACCCGATGGCGATCACCCAGGCCGGGCGCTCGGCCGCAACGGGACGGCGTACCGAGGAGACCCCGCGCACCTGGCGCTGCGACGACCGGCGGCACACCACGTACTGGATCAGCCGCTGGCCGCAGCTGGGCGGCGCCGGGGCGGGACTGCCGCAGTTCGTCGCGCTGCTGACCTCGCTGCCCGCGCTGGCCACCAACTTCAGCCTGACGATGACCCCGGCCGCACGGTACGAGGTCACGCTGACCGGACACGTGCGGGTCACCGGGCGCAGCGACGAGGAACTGGTCACCGCGCGGCGCGGACTGGAACAGACGGCGCGGGGCGTCAAGGCCGGGCTGGTGCGCCTGGACCGGGAGCAGGTGCCGGGGCTGCTGGCCTCGCTGCCGCTGGGAGGAGCACGATGAAGGTCTCCGCGAGAGGCGGTTTCGGCCTGGTCGGCCCGCGCAGGGAGCGGCACGTGGTCCAGGCCGCGGACCTGGACGCGCTGGCGCTGCCCGTCGGTGACGACGGGGTGGTCATCGGCGTGGACGCGCAGGGCCGCCCGGCGGTCCTCGGCATCAACCGGCCCACGCCGTACGACGTCACGCTGATCGGCGGCCTGTGGACGGTGCAGGTCCTGGCGCTGCGGGCGGCGGCGACCGGTGCGCGGGTCACGGTGGAGACCGGGCGCGGCCAGGTGTGGTCCGGCCTGGCGCAGGCGGCGGGCGGCGGGCAGCAGTGCGTGACCCTGCACGACGTCGGCCGGGTGCCGCCGCAGGGCGCGTCGGCGGGCAGCCCGGTCCTGGTGATCCGCGACTGCGGAATGCGCCCGCCCCGGGGCCGCGTCGCGGCGGGACCGTGGCAGTCGGTACTGACGCTGCTGCCGTACCTGAGCCCGACGGCCCCCCGGCTCGTGCGCAATTCCTCCCTGGTGGGCGTCCAGCGGGTCTCCCCGGACGA
Source organism: Streptomyces sp. NBC_00435 (assembly GCF_036014235.1). Taxonomy (GTDB): domain Bacteria; phylum Actinomycetota; class Actinomycetes; order Streptomycetales; family Streptomycetaceae; genus Streptomyces. The sequence goes on along the minus strand of NZ_CP107924.1, from coordinate 5,965,914 downwards.
GGCGGACCAGCTCGGCCGGCTGATGCGGCTGCCCGCGGAGGCGGTCGAATCGCTGCCTACGCTGGGCGACGGGGTCACGCTGTGGTGCACGGAGCTGGACCGCCAGTTCGTGATGACGCAGCCGACGGACACGGAGACGGGATTGCTGGGTCCGGCGCGGCGGATCGACTGAGGCTGGCGGGGCGGGGCGGCTGCGCCGGCTGGCGGCTTCTGCTTGGGCGCGGCTGGAACCGCCGGGCCGTGCACGCCCCACGGCATGCGGACTCGCAACGGGGAGTTCCCACGCGGGACGGCGGCTTGCGGGACGGTTCCGTGCGGGACGCGGGTGGACGGGGCGGCCGTGGACCGGGGCGCCGCAGCAGAACCGCGGGAGGCGACCGGCCGCGCTACGAACCGGGAGCGAGTGACCCGGCCAAGGGTCGACAGAGCGCGAACGGGGTGGGCCGAAGCCGACAGGCCGTGAACCCGGCAGGTTCCGAACGGCCTGGCTGGGAGTCGGCGGAGCCGTGAACGGGCACGCTGCGAGCGGCCGGACCGGGAGCCGGCTGAGCCGTGAACGGGCATGGTGCGAACAGCCGGACCGCGAGCCAGCAAAGCAGCGAGCACCCGTGCTGCGAACGGTCGGGCCGGGAGGAAATCGGCAGGTCGTGGACGGGCGGGGTACGAACAGCAGGGGTGGAAGCCAGCCGACCGTGAACGGCCAGGGCGCGAAACAACGGGGCTGGAGGCCGGTCGGCCTCGAACCGGCGGGCCACGTGCGAACGGACGGGAAGTCGGCCGCACACGAACGGACGGGTCGCGAACGACCGGGCCGGAAGTCGGCCGCGCGCGAACAGGCGGGGCGAGAACGGGCCGGCGTGGAAGTCGGCCAGCCGTGAACGGGTGGGGTGGGAACGACCGGGCCGGTAGCCAACGTCCTTGAACCGGCAGGCCGCACAACGACCGGACCGGACGGCAGCCACCGTGAACGGACGGCGCGGGAGCGGCCGAGGCGGGAGCGGCCGAGGCGGGCAGGAGCGGTTGGTCGTGCGGCAGGACGGACCGGTGATTGGCCCGGGGCGCGGCCGTGTGGGCAGGATGTAGGCGGCCCGTGTTCCGTTGTCCACTCGTGGACGGGCCGACGGGGGCGGATACCGGCTTCGGGGCCCGATTAGGCTGGGTGCCGGCGTGGCGCGGTGGGACGCCGGACCAGTGTTCGACAGACCAGGAGGACCAGTGAGCGGCGATCGGAACGAGAGGCGCGGCGGGACGTGGGACGTCCCGACGGACGATCAGTCCGACGCGGAGCCCGAACTGACGGGCGAGTTCACCATCGACTACACCCCGCCGGCCTGGTACACGCAGGGCGCGGCCCCGGCGGCCAATCCGATCCCGGAGCTGCCGCAGGGCAGCGGCTTCGAGCCGCACCGGCCTTCGGACCCGGCGACCCCTCCCCCGATGCGAGTCGCTCCACCGGCTCCGCGCGCGGCCTCGGACGGGGCGACGCCGTACGCGGGCACCCCTGCCGCACCGACCGCACCGGCCACGGACACTCCGGCCGATACCCCCTACGCCCCGGCAGCGCCGTACCCGGCCACCCCGGCCGCAGCGCACGCGCCGACGCCGGTCGGCGCGGAGGGCGCCGTCCCGCCGTCCCCGGTGCCCGCGTACCCGGGTGACTCCGAGGCCCCGTACGCGCCGGACGCGCAGAGCCCGGCCGGTTCGGCGGGCACCGCCGTGCCGCCGCTCCCGGACGCCGCTCAGCACATCGCGCCGGCGCAAGCGCCCTTCGGCGACCCGTACGCGCCCGCGCCGACCGGCGCCGCCAGCGCTCCCCCGGTCCAGCGGCCCGCGCCAACCGATGCGGAGAGCGGCACCCCGGCGGCGGCACCGTTCGTCGGTTCGGTCCCGGCCGACGTGGCCCCGCCGCAGTTCCCGGGCGGTGCGGGCCCCGGCGTCCCGGCAGTGGCGCCATCGGTTCCGGAGCACCCGAGCGGCCTCCAGGGCGACCCGGCCGACTCGGCGCGCGCCGCCGAGGCTCCCGCCTACCCGGACCCGCCCCGCCCGGCCGCCGCCTCGGCGCCCCTCGGTCCGGACTCCGCCCACCCCGGCCCGGGTCCCGTAGATGCCGGGCCCGTCGCCGGCCTGCGTACGCCCACTCCCCCCGAGGGCACGGTCATTCCGGCGCCGCGTGCGGAGGACACGTTCGGGGGATCCCCCGACGCCGAACTGCCGCCGCTGCCGTTCGAGTTCCCCGTGTCCCCGGCCCCGCAGGCCGGGTACGGGTTCCCGCCGCCCGCGCAGCAGCACGCGCCACAACCGCCCGCGCAGCAACACCCGCATCAGCCCGACGACGGGTACATGGTCTCCCCGCCCGCTCCGCCCGCACAGCAGTACGCCGATCCCCGCACCGGCGGCCAGTGGACGCAGGGACCCCAGGGACCTCAGGGTCCGCAGGGACCCCAGGGCCCGCACGGGCACGACCCCCGTTACCCCGCCGCCCAGTCCGCCGGAGGCAACGGCGGCGCCCCACTCGGCTACACCGCCGCCGTCGAGCTGTCCTCCGACCGCCTGCTCCGCGGCAAGCAGAAGCCGAAGAGCGGCAACAACGCCTCCGCCGGCAGCCGCTTCCGCTTCGGCGGCAAGGCGGCCGAAGCGGAGCGCCTGCGCAAGCTGGAGCTGATCCGCACCCCGGTCATGTCCTGCTACCGCATCGCCGTCATCAGCCTGAAGGGCGGCGTCGGCAAGACCACGACCACCACCGCGCTCGGCGCCACCCTCGCCACCGAGCGCCAGGACAAGATCCTGGCCATCGACGCGAACCCCGACGCCGGAACCCTCGGCCGACGCGTGCGCCGCGAGACCGGGGCCACGATCCGGGACCTGGTCCAGGCGATCCCGTACCTGAACTCGTACATGGACATCCGGCGGTTCACCTCCCAGGCCCCCTCCGGTCTGGAGATCATCGCCAACGACGTGGACCCGGCCGTCTCGACGACCTTCAACGACGAGGACTACCGCCGCGTCATAGAGACGCTGGGCCGCCAGTACCCGATCATCCTCACCGACTCGGGCACCGGCCTCCTCTACTCCGCGATGCGCGGCGTCCTGGACCTGGCCGATCAGCTGATCATCATCTCGACGCCGTCCGTGGACGGCGCGAGCAGCGCCAGCACCACCCTCGACTGGCTCTCCGCGCACGGGTACGCCGACCTCGTCTCGCGCTCCCTCACCGTGATCTCCGGGGTCCGCGAGACCGCCAAGATGATCAAGGTGGAGGACATCGTGCGGCACTTCGAGACCCGCTGCCGCGGCGTCGTCGTGGTCCCGTTCGACGACCACCTGGCGGCCGGTGCCGAGGTCGACCTCGACCTCCTGCGGCCCAAGACGCGCGAGGCGTACTTCAACCTCTCCGCCCTGGTCGCCGAGGACTTCGTCCGTGCCCAGCAGCAGGCCCCGCAGAACCACTGGGGCCAGCAGCCCCCGCCCCAGCAGCACCTCCAGCCCGGCCAGCACCCGCAGCAGCCCGGCCGGCCCGGCGCGCCCGGCCCGCAGTACGACCAGCCCCCGCAGCCGTACGCCCAGCAGCCCTACCCGACTCCCGGTCAGCCCTGGCAGCAGCAGCCCCCACAGGGACCGCAGGCACCGCAGCAGGCACCGCCGCAACAGCACCCTCAGCAGTACCCGCAGCAACCCGGCCAGCCCCCGCGCGACCCGCGCCTCGGCTGACGGAGCCCCCGCACGCACGAAAGGCCCGTACCGGCCTGGATTCCAGACCGGTACGGGCCCTCGCGCACGCCCCGGGGCGGCGGTCTCAGACCGCCGGGTCGGACGCGTCCGCCGCGTCCCCGTCGTACGACTCCGTCAGCACCCGTGCCCGCTTCACGTCGTCGGCGATCGCTTCCAGGAGCCCGTCCAGCGACTCGAACTTCGCCATCCCCCGCACGTAGGCGAGGAAGTCGACGGTCACGTGCATGCCGTAGAGGTCCAGCCCGACCCGGTCGATCGCGTACGCCTCCACGGTCCGCTCGGTGGCGTCGAACTGCAGGTTCGTTCCCACCGAGATCGCCGCCGGCATCCGCTCGCCGTCCGCCGTCAGCCAGCCCGCGTACACCCCGTCGGCCGGGATCGCGGTGTGCGGCTGCGTCTCGACGTTCGCCGTCGGGTAGCCGAGCTCGCGCCCGCGCTGCGCACCGCGCACCACGACGCCCTCGACCCGGTGCGGGCGGCCCAGGATCTCGGCCGCGCCGTCCATGTCGCCCTGCGCCACCAGCTTGCGCGCGAGCGTGGAGGAGAAGGGCACTCCGCCGCCCGCCTCGCCGCGCTCCACCAGGTCGACGACCTCGACCTCGTAGTCGTACGTGGTGCCCAGCTGCCGCAGGAACTCGACGTTCCCGGCGGCCTTGTGACCGAAGCGGAAGTTCGGGCCCTCGATGACCGCACACGCGTGCAGCTTGTCGACGAGCACCTTCACGATGAAGTCGGCCGGCGACAGCTGCGAGAACTCCGCCGTGAACGGCAGGATCAGCAGCGCGTCGACGCCCAGCCCGGCCATCAGCTCGGCGCGCCGGTCGTACGGGGCCAGGATCGGCGGGTGGCTGCCGGGGCGGACGACCTCGCTCGGGTGCGGGCTGAACGTGACGACGACGGACGGGACGCCGAGCTCGCGGGCCCTGGCCACGGCCCGTCCGATGATCAGCTGATGACCCCGGTGGACGCCGTCGTAGGAGCCGATGGTGACGACGCCGCGTCCCCAGTCCTGGGGGATGTCCTCCAAGCCACGCCAGCGCTGCACTGTGACCGCTCCTCGCCCGAACCCTGTAGGCCCTGTATGCCCTGTACCGATTGCCGATTGCAGGTCTAAGACTGCCATGCCGGTGGCCGGTGCCCATCATCGGCGTCGCCCGCGCTGCACACGCTGTGACCGAGGGTCTCCACGCTCCGGCGCGCGCTCGGCCCCAGCAGCGCCGCCGCCTCCTGCGGCGCACGAGCCAGCCAGCGGGCCACGAGCGCGCCGAAGGCCGGTTCGGCCCGCGCCAGCTCGACCGTGCGCCGCTCGAAGACCGCCGGTCCGCCCGGTGCCCGCAGCAGCTGCCGGCCGGTGCGCCTCAGCAGCTCCCGCGTACGGTCCTCCGCGGCGCCGCCGCCACCGCCACCGGCCGCCCCCGCGGCGAGCGCGCCGAGGAACGCGTCGAGCACTACCGGGTCGAGCTCCTCCCCGAGCAGTACCCCGGCCAGCTCGCCCCGGAGCGTGTACGAGGGCTCCGTACCCGGCGCGGCCAGTACGGTGGCCAGCGCCGCCCGTACTTCCGGCGGACCGGAGCCCAGCAGGTCCAGTACCAGCGGGCGGAGCACGGGGGCGGCGGCCAGGCCCTGTTCGAGCCGCCGGTCCACGAACTCTGCGGCGTACGCGGCGTCCTGCGGGTGCCGCGCCAGGTGCTCCCGTACGAGTTCGGCCGCGCGGCGCGCCAGACCCGGCGTCGTCAGCGCGGCCAGCGCGCGCACCACCTCCCCGTCGGCCCGCTCCCGCAGGGCGGTGAACACCGCGTCCGGGTCGGGCAGCACGGGCAGCGCCGCGACCAGCGCGGAGGCGGGCAGCCGCGTACCGCTGTCCGGGTCGCGGAAGCAGGCGAGGGCGTCGGGGAGGTAGCGGGCCCGTACCTGGGGGTCGCGGAGCAGGATCCCCAGCGCGCTGCCGTGCAGGGAGGCGTCGCCGGTACGGGCGAGCAGTGCCTGCGCGGCGTAGCGCAGCAGCTCGCGGTCGGCGGGGGTCCGTACGTGCGGGGCGGTGAGCGGACCGTAGGCGGCGGCCGCGACCCGGCGGGCGGGCCGCTCGTCGTGCGCCCAGCGGTCCACGGCCCGGCAGAGCGCGGAGGGCTCGTCCTCGGCGAGCACGGCGAGCAGTTCGTCGGCGCGGGGGTGCGCGGCGGAGACGAGCGCCTCGGTGAGATCGTCCACGGCGAACCGCCGGTGGGTGTGCAGCAGCGCCTGCGCGGCGGTGGCGACGGTGGCCCCGGGCCGCCCGAGCAGCCGGTGCTCGTCGTCGAACCAGCCGCAGAGCAGTGGCTGCACGAGGCGCGGCGCCCGGACCAGTCGGCGGGCGGCGGCTTCGAGGTACCGGTGGTCCCGGGGAACCAGCCGCCGCAGCAGATCGAAGCGGTCCTCCTCGGGCAACCGCAGCCGGTTCCAGAACCAGCCCCCGAACTCGCCCTCAACGTCAACGCGCTCGCCCGTACCGGGCGGCCGGCCGGTCCCCGGGCTCCCGGCCGGGGCGCGGACCCGGTCGTCCCCGCCGGTGGCGGCTCCCGCCCATCCGGGGGTGGCGGCGGGTCCGGTGTCCCCCAGCGCCCCCGCGTAGGCGGCGGAGCCGGCCGGGCTCCGGACCGGCGCACCCCCGGGGGCCGGTGACCGCGGCCGGACCCGTCCCGGTGCGGCTGACCGGGCCAGGTGTCCCGCGAGGGCGTGCAGGACGGGGAGGCAGGGAGTGGCGTCGGAAAGACCCAGGAGGGTCTCGCGCACCAGCCGGGCGGCCCACCAGCGGGTTTCGGGCGCGGGGTCGCGGGCGTCGCCGTCGCCGTCGCCGTCGCCGTCGCCGTCGCCGTCGCCGTCGAGCAGGGTCACCAGCCGCGCCAGTGTCGCTTCCCGCTCGGCGGGCGGCAGCTGGCGCAGGGCCTCCAGCACGGGTCCGATGCGGTGGCGGGGAACGTCCCGGCCCAGGGTGTCCAGGGCGGCGGGGAGGTCCAGGTGCGCGGCCTGGACCCAGTCGGAGAGTTCCTCGTGCGCGAACCGGTAGCCCTCGCCGGCGGGAACCAGCAGGCCCTCGGTGAGCACCGCGGAGGCCCAGCCGGTGCGCCAGGGGAACAGTTCCTCGAAGGAGGCCCGGTCCAGCTGTCCCTGCCCCGGCCCCAGGCAGCGCCGCGCGGCCTCGTGCACCCGCCCGGCCACGCGCGCCGCCAGCCTCCCCGCCCCGGGTCCGTACACCCCGGCCGGCTCCTCCCCGCCCGCGCGGCCCGGCTCCCCCGCCCCGTCGGGTCTGCGGGGCTGCGGGAGCGCGGCGGACACCCGGACGGCCACCCGCAGGCACAGCAGGTCCAGGTACGCGGCGAAGACCTCGTCACGGGACGGACGGCCGGCGGTGACCCCGGCGGCGCGGACGTCCGCGAGCAGCCGCAGTGTGAGCGGGTGCCGGGCGTCGGCCCCCGCGACCGCGTCGGCCGGGATCCCGAGGCGGCCACGGGCGAGTTCCGCCTCGTCCGGGGTGAGATCACCGATCGGGAGCGCGGGCGGCAGCCGCCGGGCCGGCCGGGCCGGGGTGTGGAGCATGCGGGGCGGGTACAGCCTCCCGGCCTGCTCCCAGTGTTCGGGCCGGGCGGCCACGACCAGCCGGGCCCCGGTCGCCTCCAGCCACGCCGCGGTGGCTCCGGTCCACGGCCCGAGCCGGTGCGCGAGCCGCGGCGGCATCTCCTCCGGCCCGTCCAGGACGACGAGGAGCGCCCGCCCGGCCGAAGCCACGAGCGAGGCCAGGACCGAGGCCGCGACCCCGGCCGGGGGCGCCCCCGGGACCGTTCCCGCGGCCCCGGCGCGATCCAAGGCCGCCCCCGCCACTACCGCCCCGCCACCCGGCACCTCCAGGATCCGTCCCGCCTCGGCCAGCGCACGCGTCACCGCGTCGGCCAGCGAGGTGTCGTCGGCGCACAGGTCGGCGCCCCGCAGCCAGAGCGTCGGGGCCGGCCGCGGACCGCGGGCCCGGCGGACCGCCAGGGCGGCGAGAGCAGTCGTACGGCCGGTACCGGGCCGCCCCACCAGCGCCAGGACCTGTCCGTCCCCGGCACCAGCCCCGGAGGCAGCGGCCGCGGCCAAGGCACAGGAGGTACCAGAGACCGAGCCGGAGCCACAGGCCGAGGCGGCACCGGAGCCACAGGCAACGCCGGAAGCAGAGACCGAGGCGATGCCGACCCCGGCGGCGCCGGCGCCAGTAGCCACCGCCCCGCAGCCGCAGCCGCAGCCGCAGCCGGCGAACGCGTCCAGTTCGGCGGTGATCGCGGGGCGGTCCGTCGGCTCCGGTTCCCGCGCGGCGAGGGCCGGGCCCAGTGTGGTGCCCGTGAGCTGGAGGGCTCCGGCGAGGTTCAGGTCGGCGCCGTAACCGGGCACGGTGGCGGCGTTGCGTTCCAGCAGATCGGCGAGTGGGCCGCCCGGATCCGCGGCGGCCGCCGCCGCGAGGGGCACCGCGAAGCCTCCGGACCGGTGCTCCGCCTGCAGAGCGGTGCCCAGAACCGCGAGCACCGCTCCGGTCCGGGCGTCCAGCACCGGACCCCCGCACGCCTCGCCGCCCAGCCGCAGCGCGTCCTGGCCATCGGTACCGATGGCCAGCTCCAGCGCCGCCGGCAGCAGGTGGAAGCGGTCCGTCGCCGTGTAGGTGGCCTCGGCCACGCCCAGTACCCGCGCCTGCCGCCAGCCCCGCGCGGCCAGCCGTACGTACGTCCCCGGAGCGACCACCCCGCGCGGCGCGACCGGCAGTGGCCGCACCCCGAGCCCGTCGCTCCGTACGAGCGCCAGCCCGAGCTCGGGCAGGGCGGTCACGTCCGAGACCCCCGCCAGCCAGGTCCGCTCCCCCGGTGGCGGCCCGTGCAGGACCACCCGGGCCAGTCCGTCCACGGCCTCGTGGCTGGTCACCACCGTCCCGCGGTCGTCGGCGACGAAGCCGCTCCCCCGCGGCCGCCCGGCGAGATCGAAGATCCTGATCAGTTCCGCCGTCACCGCAACCACTCCCCGCCGCGCGCGCCCCGTACCCACGACGGTAGGCAGGTGAAGATCAGCGGGAAAAGCACGCGAGGCGAAAGCGCCCCCTTTCGCTCCCTCCATTCACTCCGAGCGCCTGCTCGGACGGGTGAATTAAGGGGTCCGGGTGGATAGAGACCTACCCGAGGGGGGTCGTGGAGCGGTGAGCAGCAGTCGATGTGCGCTCACCGCTCCACGTCGGTCGCAGGAGGACCGGGTCGATCGGACGAAGACCGCCTCGATCGGACGGGACCACGTCGATCAGACGAAGACCGCCAGCGACTTCGCCTTGCCGCCCTTGCTCTCCACGAGCCCGAGCAGCTCCCCGCCCGGCCCGTAGACCGCGACCGCCTTGCCGGGCTCGTACTCCTCCGGCATTTCCAGCCGCACCCCGTTCGCCAGCAGCGACGCCCGCCGGGCGTCCAGCTCCCAACGCGGGAACGCGGCGGCCGCCGCGTCGGCGATCGGCATGACGGTCAGCTCCTCCTGGAGCTGGTCGAGGGTGCGCGCCCGGTCGATCTTGTACGGGCCCACCCGCGTGCGCCGGAGCGCCGTGAGGTGCCCGCCGACGCCGAGGTCGGCGCCCAGGTCACGGGCGAGCGCGCGGATGTACGTACCGCTGGAGCAGACGACGGAGACGACGAGGTCGACGACCTTGGTGCCGTCCTCGGCCTCCGCCTCGCGCATGTCGTACACCTGGAACGAGGAGACGGTCACCGGCCGGGCCGGGATCTCGAAGTCCTCGCCGTCCCGCGCGCGCTTGTAGGAGCGCACGCCCTTGATCTTGATGGCGCTGACCTTGGACGGGACCTGCATGATCTCGCCGGACAGCTTGGCGATGCCCTCGTCCACGCCCTCCCGGGTGACCCCGGTGGCATCGGTCGAGGAGGTGATCTCACCCTCGGCGTCGTCCGTCAGGGTGTTCTGCCCCAGCCGGATGGTGCCGAGGTACTCCTTCTCCGTGAGCGCGAGGTGGCCGAGGAGCTTGGTGGCCTTCTCGACGCCCAGGACCAGCACGCCCGTCGCCATCGGGTCGAGCGTGCCGGCGTGGCCGACGCGGCGGGTCTTGGCGATCCCGCGCATCTTGGCGACCACGTCGTGCGAAGTGAAGCCGGACGGCTTGTCGACGATGACCAGGCCGTCCGGAGTCTTCCCTGCGTTGGTGCTCATTCCGCGGCTGCGTCCTCGTCCTCGTCCTCATCGGGCTTCTTGTACGGATCGGCGTCGCCGGCGTACTGGGCCCCGGAGGACACCTCGCGGACCTGGGCGTCGGAGGTGCGCGCCTTCTCGAGGAGGTCCTCGATGGTCTTGGCGTTCTCCGGGAGGGCGTCCGCCACGAAGGTCAGGGTGGGCGTGAACTTGGTGCCCGCCGCCCGGCCGACCGCGGAGCGCAGTACGCCCTTGGCACTCTCCAGGCCCGCTGCCGCACTGGCCCGGTCCTCGTCGTCGCCGTAGACCGTGTAGAAGACCGTGGCCTCCCGCAGATCGCCGGTGACCCGGGTGTCCGTGATGGTCACGTGCGTACCGAGGCGGGGGTCCTTGACACCGCGCTGCAGCTTCTCGGCCACCACCTCCCGGATGAGGTCCGCCAGCTTCTTCGCCCGCGCATTGTCGGCCACTGGTGCGTCTCCTTCTTCGTCTTGCAGTCAGTCTTCATCACCGTGGAGCCGCCGTCGTACGGACAGCAGCTCCACTTCCGGACGTGCCGCGACCAGCCGCTCGCAGCGGTCCAGTACATCCGAGAGGAACCCCGTGTCCCCACTCACCAGAGCGACCCCTATACGGGCCCTGCGGTGCAGGTCCTGGTCGCCCACTTCGGCCGCGCTCACAGAGAACTTGCGCTGGAGCTCGGCCACGATGGGCCGGACGACGGAGCGTTTCTCCTTCAGCGAGTGAACGTCGCCGAGGAGCAGATCGAAGGACAGAGTCCCCACGTACATGCAGTTCCGGATATCCCGCCGGTGCGGGTTCGGTGGCCTGCCGGCCGTCGCGCGGCAGGGTCATCAGAACCGTACACGCAACGGCCGGGGCCGATCGACGGATATTCCGCCGACCGGCCCCGGTGTTACAGCACCTACGACACGGTGCGAACCGCCTCGCGCTTACGCGCGGGGCTTCTCGCGCATCTCGTACGTCGCGATGACGTCGTCGATCTTGATGTCGTTGAAGTTGCCGAGGTTGATACCGCCCTCGAAGCCTTCGCGGATCTCGGTGACGTCGTCCTTGAAGCGGCGCAGACCGGAGATGGTGAGGCTCTCGGCGATGACCTTGCCATCGCGCAGGAGCCGCGCCTTGGTGTTGCGCTTGACCTCGCCGGACCGGATGAGGACACCGGCGATGTTGCCCAGCTTGGACGAGCGGAAGACCTCGCGGACCTCCGCCGTACCGAGCTCGACCTCTTCGTACTCCGGCTTGAGCAGGCCCTTGAGAGCCGCCTCGATCTCCTCGATGGCCTGGTAGATCACCGAGTAGTAGCGGACGTCGACACCCTCGCGCTCCGCCATCTGCGCGGCACGGCCGGCCGCACGGACGTTGTAGCCGATGACGATGGCGTCGGAGCCCATCGCCAGGTTGATGTCGGACTCGGTGACCGCACCCACACCGCGGTGCAGGATGCGGATGTCGACCTCTTCGCCGACGTCGAGCTGGAGCAGCGAGGACTCGAGAGCCTCGACCGCACCGGACGCGTCGCCCTTGATGATGAGGTTGAGTTCCTGGACCAGACCGGCCTTGAGAACCGAGTCGAGGTCTTCCAGGGACACCCGGCGGACGCGCTTGGCGAAGTTGGCGTTGCGCTCACGCGCAGCACGCTTCTCGGCGATCTGACGGGCGGTGCGGTCCTCGTCGACGACGAGGAAGTTGTCGCCGGCGCCGGGGACGTTGGTGAGACCCAGGACCAGGACGGGGGTCGCGGGACCCGCTTCCTCGACGTTGTTGCCCTTGTCGTCGAGCATGGCGCGCACGCGGCCGTAGGCGTCGCCCACGACCATCGTGTCGCCGACGCGGAGGGTACCGCGCTGGACGAGGACGGTGGCGACGGCACCGCGGCCGCGGTCGAGGTGGGACTCGATCGCAATACCCTGAGCGTCCTGCTCCGGGTTGGCGCGCAGGTCGAGCGAGGCGTCGGCGGTGAGGACGACGGCCTCGAGCAGGGAGTCGATGTGCAGACCCTGCTTGGCGGAGATGTCGACGAACATCGTGTCGCCGCCGTACTCCTCGGCGACCAGACCGAACTCGGTGAGCTGACCGCGCACCTTGACCGGGTCGGCACCCTCGACGTCGATCTTGTTGACCGCGACGACGATCGGGACGCCGGCGGCCTGGGCGTGGTTGAGCGCCTCGATCGTCTGCGGCATCACGCCGTCGTTGGCCGCGACCACGAGGATCGCGATGTCGGTCGACTTGGCACCACGGGCACGCATGGCGGTGAACGCCTCGTGACCGGGGGTGTCGATGAAGGTGATCTTGCGCTCTTCACCGTTGACCTCGGTGCCCACCTGGTAGGCACCGATGTGCTGGGTGATGCCACCGGCCTCGCCCGCAACGACGTTCGTCTTGCGGATGGCGTCGAGCAGTCGGGTCTTACCGTGGTCGACGTGACCCATGACGGTCACGACCGGCGGACGCGGCATGAGGAATTCCTCGCCGCCCTCGTCCTCGCCGAACTCGATGTCGAAGCCCTCGAGGAGCTCGCGGTCCTCTTCCTCCGGGCTGACGATCTGAACGACGTAGTTCATCTCGCCGGCCAGCATTTCGAGGGTCTCGTCGGAGACGGACTGCGTGGCAGTGACCATCTCGCCGAGGTTCATCATCACGGCGACGAGCGACGCCGGGTTGGCGTTGATCTTCTCCGCGAAGTCGGTGAGGGATGCACCGCGGGACAGGCGAACGGTCTCGCCGTGACCACGCGGCAGCATGATGCCGCCGACCGACGGGGCCTGCATGGCCTCGTACTCCTGGCGACGCTGGCGCTTGGACTTGCGTCCACGACGCGCGGGACCACCGGGACGGCCGAAGGCGCCCTGCGTGCCACCACGGGCATTGGGACCACCGGGACGCCCGCCGAAGCCGGGACGACCGCCGCCGCCGGCACCGGCCGGACCGCCGCCGAAGCCGCCACCACCGGGACGGGGACCGCCGAAGCCGCCACCGCCACCCGGACGCGAGCCCGGACCGGCCGGACGACCGGCGAAGCCGCCGCCCGCGGGACGGCCGGCGCCACCGGCGCCGCCGGGACGGGGACCGCCGGCACCGGGACCACGGCCACCGGGGCCGCCACCGGGACGGGGACCGGGACCACCGGCAGCGGGACGCTGCGGCATCATGCCCGGGTTGGGACGGTTACCACCGGGGGCACCACCCGGACGCGGGGCGCCGCCCTGCGGACGGGGCATGCCGCCCGGGGTCGGGCGACCGGCGCCCTGGCCCTGCGGACGCGGGGCGCCGCCGGGGCCGCCCTGCGGACGGGGAGCACCCTGGCCGCCGGCGCCGGGGGCACCGGGACGGGGAGCGCCGGCCGGACGGGGCGCCTGCGGGCGCGCCATGCCGGTGGAGCCACCAGAGGTGAACGGGTTGTTGCCCGGACGGGGACCGGCCGGACGGGCGCCCTGGGGACGCGGAGCCTGGGCACCGGGACCGGCGGGACGCTCGGCACGCGCCGGAGCGGCACCGGCCGGACGCGGGGCGCCGGGACGGGCGCCGGACTGGCCGCCCTGGGCCGCCGGACGCTCGGGGCGCTGCTGCGCCGGACGCGGGCCGGGGGTGGCGCCGGGACCGGCGGGACGGTCGGTGCGCGCCGGAGCCGCGGCGGCCGGAGCCGCCGGAGGCGCGGAGAACTCGGTCGCCACGGGAGCCGCCGGAGCGGGCTTCGGGGCGGCCGGAGCCTTGGGACCGGGACGCGGGCCGCCTGCGGCGGGGGCCGGGGTCACCGGGGCGGGCGCTGCGGCGGCCGGGGCCTCCGCGACGACCGGCTTGGGGGCCGGGGCGCCGGGCTTCGGCGCCGCGGGACGTGCGGCACCCGGGGTGGGAGCCCCGGGCTTGGCGGGGGCGGCCTTGCGGGGCTCGCCCGGCTTCGCAGCGGGCTTGCCGGCGTTGCCGCCCGGCCCCTGCAATGCATCGGTCAACTTGCGTACAACCGGCGCCTCGATCGTCGAGGACGCCGAACGGACGAACTCACCGAGTTCCTGGAGCTTGGCCATGACGACCTTGCTCTCAACTCCGAACTCCTTGGCGAGTTCGTATACCCGGACCTTAGCCACTTCGCTCCTTTTAGGTCCGGGTTACGCCGGACCGTGTCTACTTCATGCTCGTACTCATCGCGTACTCATCGAGGGGTGCTCATCGCAATCTCGACCTACTTCCAACTCGCGAGGTACCTGACCGCACGGTGATCCGTGCCGTACTACTTGCTTACGGTGTCGCCCCTGCCTCATCGGCCAGGGCATTGCGCAGTCCTGCCGTGTCGAGCGGTCCTGCGGACCTGAAGGCCCGGGAGAACGCCCTGCGGCGGACCGCCTGGTCGAGGCAGACCACGGCGGGGTGCACGTAGGCACCCCGGCCGGGCAGCGTACCGCGAGGATCGGAGACGCATTCATCACCGATCGCCACGATGCGCAGCAGATCGCTCTTGGCCGCTCGCTCCCGACACCCCACACAGGTGCGTTCGGGGCATGCGCGGGCTTGCGTCCGGCCAGACACGCTTAAGTCTACCTCCCCGCACCGACCTCACCCCTTCGGGCGAAAAATCGAACGGATGTTGTCGTGATCCATGACGCCGGGCCCGGCCGCCGAAACCTCGGCGGCGGGCAGCAACGTACGCCGGATCAAGTCCTTTGATTCCTGTCTACCGTCCGGACAGCTCCGGGCGACAGCGGTTTTATTCCCCGCGACGGTCGTCGCGACGGTCGTCACGCCGGTCGTCACCGCGGTCGTCACGATGCTCGCCGCGGCCCTGGTCGTCCCCGTCCGACGGCTGCTCGGTGTCGGGACGGATGTCGATGCGCCAGCCGGTGAGGCGCGCGGCGAGGCGGGCGTTCTGGCCCTCCTTGCCGATCGCCAGCGACAGCTGGTAGTCGGGCACGGTCACCCGCGCGGAGCGGGTGTCCCAGTCGACGACCTCGACCTTGCTCACCCGGGCGGGTGACAGCGCGTTCGCGACCATCTCCGCCGGGTCGTCCGACCAGTCGACGATGTCGATCTTCTCGCCGTGCAGCTCGGCCATCACGTTGCGCACGCGGCTGCCCATCGGGCCGATGCAGGCACCCTTCGGGTTGAGGCCGGAGCGGTGGGCCCGGACGGCGATCTTGGAACGGTGACCGGCCTCACGGGCGATCGCGCAGATCTCGACGCTGCCGTCGGCGATCTCCGGGACCTCGAGCGCGAACAGCTTCTTCACCAGGTTCGGGTGCGTGCGCGACAGGGTCACGGACGGACCGCGGACACCCTTCGCCACCCGCACGACGTACGCCTTGATGCGCAGTCCGTGCGTGTACTCCTCACCGGGCACCTGCTCCTGCACCGGCAGGATGGCTTCCAGCTTGCCGATGTCGATGAGGACGTTCTTCGGGTCCTTGCCCTGCTGCACCACGCCGGTGATGACATCACCCTCGCGGCCCAGGAACTCGCCGAAGGTCAGGTCGTCCTCGGCGTCGCGCAGACGCTGCAGGATCACCTGCTTGGCGGTCGTCGCGGCGATGCGGCCGAAGTCCGACGGGGTGTCGTCGAACTCCTTGGCCTCCTGGCCCTCTTCCAGGTCCCTCGGGTCCTCGGTCGCCCACACGATCACGTGACCGTTGGTGCGGTCGAGCACGACGCGTGCGCGCCGGAAGCTTCCCTCGGTGCGGTGGTACGCGATGAGGAGGGCCGACTCGATCGCTTCGACGAGCAGGTCGAAGGAAATCTCCTTCTCCCGGACCAGACCCCGTAGGGCACTCATGTCGATGTCCACGACTACGCCTCCTCTTCCTTCTTGTCCTTGCGGTTGAACTCGATCTCGACACGCGCCTTGGCGATGTCGGTGAATGCGATGCGGCGGGCGGTCGCCTTGCGGCCCTTCACGCCCGGTACTTCGAGGTCCAGGCCCTCGTCGTCGACGTCGAGGATGCGGGCGATCAGTTCCCCGCCGTCCGACGTCTGGAACTTCACGAGCCGGCCGGTCGCCCGGATGTAGTGACGGTGCTCGGTCAGCGGGCGGTCCGCGCCCGGGGAGCTCACCTCGAGGACGTACTCGTCCTCGCCCATCGTGTCGGTCTCGTCCAGCAGGTCCGAGACCTCACGGCTCAGCTCGGCGCACGCGTCCAGCTCCACGCCGTCCTCGGAGTCCACGACGATGCGCAGCATCCGGCGCTTGCCCGCCTTGGACGTCTCGATCTCCTCGAGGTCCAGGCCCTTGGCGGCGACGAGCGGCTCCAGCAATGCGCGCAGCCTGTCGCTCTGGGTGGTGCTCATCCGGGTGACTCCTCGGCCGCGTGTGCTGTTGTGGTTTCCGTCGTGCGTCAGGTCAAAGGGTATCCGGTCGCGGGGGGTGTTGCCGTCCGCGCGGTGGACAGGGCCCCGGGTACCGTGATCACACCCTGCCCGACATCAGCCCAGCCAGCCCCCGGAGGCGTCTGCGTGCCCACGATCCTGCCGTCGCGAAGAAGCCTGCTCGCCGGTGCCGCGGGCATCGCCGGCGCCGCGCTGCTCAGCGGTTGCTCCGACGGGGGCTCGCTCGCCGCGGACCCCGAGATTCCACTCGATCGGCGGATGCGCGAGACGGCCGTTCGTGAAAGCGAGCGGCTGCTGGAACGTTACGACGCCACGGCCGCAGCCCATCCGGCCCTGGCGGAGCGCCTCGCACCGCTGCGCGCCTCGGTCGCGGCGCACAGGGCGGCCCTCGCCGACGAGCGGTCCCCCACGGCCTCCCGGTCCGCGGCCCCGCCCCCGCCCCGGCCCGCCTCTCCCTCCGTCTCCGGCTCCGCGGCGGCCGCCGCGCCCCCCGCGCCCCCGGCGCCCAGCGCCGAGCCGGTGTCCCCGATGCCGGCCGAGGCGCTGACCGCCCTCGCGGACGCGGAGCGGAGCCTGGCCGAGGCCCGGACGATCTCCCTGGCCGGTGCCCCCGGGGAGCTGGCCCGGATGCTGGCCTCGGTGGCCGCGTGCGGCCACGTACACGCGTACCTGCTGACCTCGACCCCCGGAGCCCAGTCGTGACCCCCGAACCGTCCCCCGCCGGCCGGATCCTGGAGGCCGCCCAGTCCGCGCTCGCCGCCGAGCACGCGGCCGCGTACGGCTACGGCGTGATCGGCGCCCGGGCCGCGGCCGCCCGTTCCGCGGAGGCTCGCGAGGCCTACGCCGGCCACCTCGCGCGCCGTGACGCGCTGGCCCGCACCGTGCGTGACCTGGGCGGTTCCCCCCGCCCGTCGGAGGCCGCGTACACCCTGCCGTTCGCCGTGCGCACGCCCGCCGACGCCGAGCGGCTGGCCGCCGGGATCGAGGACCGGGTGGCCGGCGCGTACTCCGATCTGGTGCGCGTCGCCGAGGGGCAGCTGCGCCGTGAGGCGGCCGACGCACTGAGCGCCGCGGCCGTGCGCGCGGCACGGTGGCGTGGTGTCGGCGTAGCCTTCCCTGGGCTCACGGAACGCGCGGACGCACCGCGGAACTAGCGCGCAAGCATGCGCGACGAGTCCGGGTACAGCTGAAAGGGACCACGCACGCATGGCTTTCGAACCGCCGCAGCGGCTCGTACGGGCGCTCGGCGAGCTGCCGGAACCGGCGCACGTCTCGGACTGGCTGGGGCAGCTGCCCCGGCTGGCGGAGAGTGCGCTGGCACGGCGTGAGGTACAGGCGCAGCGGGTGCAGGCCCCTGGCGGCCGCACCAGTCTGGTCGTCCTCGTCCGGTACGCCGACGGGACCCCGGCCGCTCTGAAGCTGGCCCCGCCGGCCGTCCGCCCGGACCGGGAGCTGGCGGCGCTGGCGCACTGGGGCGGGTTCGGGGCGGTACGGGTCCTCGACACGCGCCATCACGAGGAGGACGGGGCACTGCTGCTGGAGCGGCTGCACCCCGAGGTGTCACTGCGGTCGCTGCCGGAGGCGAAGGCGCTGCTGGAGGCCTGCGGGACGCTGCGCAGGCTCTGGGTGGCCCCGCCGGGCGGGCACGGCTGGGAGACGGTAGCCGAGCGGACGGCCGGGCAGGCGGAGGAGCTCCGCAAGGCTCCCCCGGAGGCGGCGGAGCTGGCCTCGGCGGCACTCTCGGCCCGCGAGGAGCTGATCGCCGCGCCGGCCGAGGAACTGCTGCTGCACGGGAACTTCCGGCAGGGCAAGGTGCTGGCCGGCGAGCGGGCTCCGTGGCTGGCGGTGGGCCCGGACCCGATGGTCGGCGAGCGGGCCTACGACCTGGCGCGCCTGGTGCGGGACCGGCTGGAGGACCAGATGGCCTCCTCGGCCGGGGCCTCCGGGGCCCGGCGCCGGGTGAACAAGCTGGCCGACGCGCTGGAGGTGGACCGGGACCGGCTGCGGGGCTGGACGCTGTTCCGGGCGGTCGAGTCGGGCAACCGGGCGCTGGCCGCCGGGCGGCGGCGCGACGCCGAGCTGCTGCTGGAGTTCGCGGGCTGGTTGTAGGGCATGGCGCGGGGCATACCGTAAAGGGGGAGGGTGTGCCCGGCAGGAGGCCGTCATGCTCCAGGAACTGCTGACAGCGGGGATCGCCGCGAGCGTCGGTGCCGTGGTCTGGATGGGGGCCGCCGCCCGGGTGGTGAAACAGTACGAGCGGGGTCTGGTCTTCCGCTTCGGCCGGCTGCGTGAGAGCGTCCGCGGCCCGGGTTTCACGATGATCGTCCCGGGCGTCGACCGGCTCCGCAAAGTGAACATGCAGATCGTGACCATGCCGGTGCCGGCCCAGGAGGGCATCACGCGGGACAACGTCACGGTGCGGGTGGACGCGGTCGTGTACTTCAAGGTCGTCGACCCGGCGAGCGCGGTCGTGGCGGTCGAGGACTACCGCTTCGCCGTCTCGCAGATGGCGCAGACCTCGTTGCGGTCGATCATCGGCAAGTCGGACCTGGACGACCTGCTGTCCAACCGGGAGATGCTCAACCAGGGCCTGGAGCTGATGATCGACAGCCCGGCGGTGGGGTGGGGCGTCCAGATCGACCGGGTGGAGATCAAGGACGTGTCCCTGCCGGAGACGATGAAGCGGTCGATGGCCCGGCAGGCGGAGGCCGACCGGGAACGGCGGGCGCGGGTCATCAACGCGGACGCGGAGCTCCAGGCCTCGCACAAGCTGGCCGAGGCGGCTGCGGTGATGTCGGACCAGCCGGCCGCACTGCAGCTGCGGCTGCTCCAGACGGTCGTGGCCGTGGCGGCGGAGAAGAACTCCACACTGGTCCTGCCGTTCCCGGTGGAGCTCCTGCGCTTCCTGGAGCGCGCGGCCCCCGCGGCTCCGGGCGCGGCCCCGGCCCCGGCCCCGCAGTCACCGGGCGGGGCCCCGGCGGCACCGGGCGTCGCACCGGGCGGAGCCCCGGGCCCCGCGGTGCCGGGCGGGGCCCCGGGCCCCCAGGCCGTCGCCGGACCGGCCGCGCCGGGGCCCGCGGCCATCGGCCCGGCTCTGGACGGCTCGCCGCCGGACGAGCCTCCGCTGTAGCCGCGGCGCCCAGTCCCCCACCCGCCCTCCGCCCGGACCCCTTCCGGGGCTCCGCCCCAGACCCCGTTCCTCAAACGCCGGAAGAGCTGGATTTCAGGGGCTGGATTTCAGTGCGTCAGGCGGGCCAGGGCCTCTGCCAGGGGGAGTTCCTCGCGGGTGCCGGACGCGCGGTCCTGGAGTTCGACCACCGACTCTGCGGAGCGGCGGCCCGCCACCAGGATCCACGGGACGCCGATCAGCTCCGCGTCGGTGAGCTTCACCCCGGGTGAGAGGCCGGGCCTGTCGTCCAGGAGGACGCGCAGGCCCGCCGCGGCCAGGGCTTCGGCCGCCGACTCCGCGAGCGCCAGCGGCACCGCCTTGCCGGCCGCCACCACGTGCACCTCCGCGGGAGCCACCGCGGCGGGCCAGCACAGGCCCCTCTCGTCCGCCGTCTGTTCGGCCAGCGCGGCCACCGCCCGGGAGACGCCGATGCCGTACGAGCCCATCGTGACCCGGACCGGCTTGCCCTGCGGTCCGAGGACGTCCAGGCCGAAGGCGTCGGCGTACTTCCGGCCGAGCTGGAAGATGTGCCCGATCTCGATCGCCCGGTCCAGACGGAGCCCGGCGCCGCAGGACGGGCACGGGTCGCCCTCCTCGACGACCACCACGTCCAGGTACTGGTCCACCTCGAAGTCCCGCCCGCAGACCACGTTCCGGGCGTGCGTGTCGGGCCTGTTGGCCCCGGTCACCCAGGAACTGCCCGGCGCGATACGGGGGTCGGCGAGGTAGCGGACCTTCTCCAGGCCCTGCGGGCCCACGTAGCCGCGTACCAGATCGGGCCGGCCGGTGAAGTCCTCCGCCGTCACCAACTCCACGACGGCCGGGGCCAGGTGCTCCCCGAGCTTGCCGAGGTCGACCTCGCGGTCACCCGGTACGCCGACGGCCGTGATCTCCCCGTCCACCTTCACGAGCAGGTTCTTCAGCGTCGCCGACGCGGGGACGCCCAGGTGCGCGGCCAGGGTCTCGATGGTCGGGGTGTCGGGCGTCGGGATCTCCTCCAGCGGGCCGTGCTCCCCCGCGGCCGGCGTCAGGGCGAAGGTCACCGCCTCCGTGTTCGCCGCGTAGTCGCAGGACGGGCAGTCCACGAAGGTGTCCTCGCCCGCCGCGGCCGGTGCCAGGAACTCCTCCGACGCCGAGCCGCCCATCGCGCCGGACACCGCCGACACAATCCGGTGGTCGAGGCCGAGCCGCTCGAAGATGCGTACGTAGGCCTCGCGGTGGAGCCGGTAGGACTCCGCCAGCCCCTCGTCGGACACGTCGAAGGAGTACGAGTCCTTCATCTGGAACTCGCGGCCGCGCAGGACGCCCGAGCGGGGCCGCGCCTCGTCCCGGTACTTGGTCTGGATCTGGTAGAGCATGACCGGCAGGTCCTTGTAGGACGTGCACTGGTCCTTGACCGTCAGGGTGAAGATCTCCTCGTGGGTGGGGCCGAGCAGATAGTCCGCGCCCTTGCGGTCCTTGAGCCGGAACAGCAGGTCCCCGTACTCCGACCAGCGTCCGCTGATCTCGTACGGCTCCTTCGGCAGCAGCGCCGGGAGCAGCACCTCCTGTGCCCCGATCCCGTCCATCTCCTCCCGGACGATGCGCGAGACGTTGTCCAGGACCCGCTTGCCGAGCGGCAGCCAGATCCACACTCCTGCGGAGCTGCGCCGTACGTAGCCGGCCCGGACCAGGAGGCGGTGGCTGAGGGTCTCGGCGTCGGCCGGATCCTCGCGGAGGGTCTTGGCCATGAGGCGGGACATGCGCTGCACGTGTTGCGTTGACATGACGGGAGGCTATCGGGGGCCGTCGCCGGGGCGGAACCGGTTTCAGGGCCTGCGCAGGGGCAGCGGGGCGCCCATGACGGCGTACGGGAGGCTCGCGCTCGGGAAGTGGACCTGGCGGGCGAGGTCCGTGTAGCCGAGGGCGTGGTAGAGCCCCCGGGCGGGGCTGTCGGTGTCGATCACGGAGAGGATCGAGCGGGGTTCGGCGGCGGTGTCGGTGATCCGGGTGATGAGCGCGCGGCCGACGCCCCTGCCCTGGAACCCGGGGTGCACGTGGAGCTCGGTGATCACGAAGGAGCCGTCGAGCCAGCCTTCGTGACCGCCGGCCCGCAGGTAGGGCTCGACGACTCCGGACCACCAGTGCACGCGGTCGTTGGGCATGCCGTAGACGAACCCGGCGAGCTCCCCGTCATCGGTGAACGCGCCGAGCGCGCGGGCGCCGGCGCAGGTCATGTGGCGCTGGACGATGTAGCGCCGGATGCCGACCTCCTCCTGGCTGAGGCCGAAGGCCAGGGCCTGCACGCGCAGGGCCTCGTCGACGCGGTCGGCGAGGTCGAGGTGCCCGATCCGTAGTCCGGCGGGCCGGTCGGGGTCTTCGCCCGCGGGGGTTGGCAGCATGCGGTGACCTTACTGGCCGACCGCGAGGTCAGAACAGGACGCTCATGAACGCGCCGACCTCGCGGAAGCCGACCCGACGGTAGGAGGCTCGCGCGGCGGTGTTGAAGTCGTTGACGTACAGGCTGACCACGGGGGCCACGTCGCGCAACGCGTACTCGACGACGGCGGCCATCCCGGTCTCGGAGTGACCGCGGCCGCGGAACTCGGGGGCCACCCACACGCCCTGGATCTGGCAGGCGCGGGAGGTCGCGGCGCCGATCTCGGCCTTGAAGACGACCTTGCCGTCCTCGACGCGGGCGAAGGAGCGGCCGGTGGCGACCAGCTCGGCGACCCGGGCCTGGTAGAGCAGGCCGCCGTCGCCGGCCATCGGGGAGATGCCGACCTCCTCGGTGAACATGGCCACGCAGGCGGGCATGATCAGCTCCATCTCGTCCTGGCGGATCCGGCGGACCGCCCGGTCGGCGGCGACCTCCGTGGACGGCTGCTCCATGACCATGAGCGGCTGGTGGGAGCGGACGTCGCGGGCCGGGCCCCAGCTGGGCTCCAGGAGCCGCCACAGCAGGCTCGTGGCCTCGACGGGACCGACGATCGAGGAGCAGCGGCGGCCGGTGCGGCGGGCCCGGTCGGCGAAGGCCCGTACGGCGTCGGGACCGGCGCAGACGGGGACCAGGTTGGCGCCCGCGTAGCAGAGCGAGCGGAGCTCGCCGTCGGCGTACCAGCCCCACATCTCCCCGCCCAGGCGCCACGGGTCGAGCCCGGCGATCTGGACGCGAGAGGTGACGAAGGCGTTCTCGACCGGCTCGCGGCCGAGGATGTCGAGCGCGGCGTCAAGATCACTGGGCTCAAGGACCCGGGTGGTGGTCTGCGTCAACACTGGGGCCTCACCATGCACGTCTGCTGATCTCCGCACTGTACCCGGCGCGGCTGCGAGATGCCTCCGAGCCCCCTGGGGCCGTTCTGCGGGGCGGGGCGCGGACCGGTCGCGACCCGCACAGGCCGACGGGCCCGGAGCCGCCTTCGCGGCTCCGGGCCCGTCGTCGTTCGGTACGTGTGGAGCTACACGCCGATGGCGACCGTCGGCTCGCCCGACATCACGCCGTCCTTCTCCATCTGCTCGGCGATCTTCAGCGCCTCTTCGATCAGGGTCTCCACGATCTTCGACTCCGGCACGGTCTTGATGACCTCGCCCTTCACGAAGATCTGGCCCTTGCCGTTGCCGGAGGCGACGCCCAGGTCGGCCTCGCGGGCCTCGCCGGGGCCGTTGACCACGCAGCCCATGACCGCGACGCGCAGCGGGACCTCCATTCCCTCCAGGCCCGCCGTGACCTGCTCGGCCAGCTTGTAGACGTCCACCTGCGCGCGCCCGCACGAGGGGCAGGACACGATCTCCAGGCGGCGCGGCTTGAGGTTCAGCGACTCCAGGATCTGGCGGCCGACCTTGATCTCCTCGACCGGCGGGGCCGACAGGGAGACGCGGATGGTGTCGCCGATGCCCTCGGAGAGCAGCGCGCCGAAGGCGACGGCGGACTTGATGGTGCCCTGGAAGGCGGGGCCGGCCTCGGTGACGCCGAGGTGCAGCGGGTACTCGCACTGGGCGGCCAGCTGACGGTAGGCGTTGACCATGACGACCGGGTCGTTGTGCTTGACCGAGATCTTGATGTCGCTGAAGCCGTGCTCCTCGAAGAGGGAGGCCTCCCACAGCGCCGACTCGACGAGCGCCTCGGGGGTGGCCTTGCCGTACTTCTTCAGCAGTCGCGCGTCGAGCGAGCCGGCGTTCACGCCGATCCGGATCGGCGTGCCCGCGTCCTTGGCGGCCCGCGCGATCTCCTTGACCTTGTCGTCGAACTGCTTGATGTTGCCCGGGTTCACGCGGACCGCGGCGCAGCCGGCGTCGATCGCGGCGAACACGTACTTGGGCTGGAAGTGGATGTCGGCGATGACCGGGATGTTCGACTTCTTCGCGATCACGGCGAGCGCGTCGGCGTCGTCCTGCGTCGGGCAGGCC
The DNA here is from genome assembly GCF_036014235.1 of Streptomyces sp. NBC_00435. GTDB lineage: Bacteria > Actinomycetota > Actinomycetes > Streptomycetales > Streptomycetaceae > Streptomyces. The sequence continues at coordinate 5,942,117 of NZ_CP107924.1, read as the reverse complement.
ACGCGCACGATGTCACAGCCGGAGGCGGTCAGCTCCGCGATCTGCTGGAGCGTGGCGCCGATGTCGGAGGTCCTGGTGGTGGTCATCGACTGGACCGAGATCTGCGAGTCACCGCCGACGGCCACGGAACCGACCTGGATCTTGCGGCTGACCCTGCGGTCGGCAAGCTTCGTCGGCACGGCCGGCATTCCGAGAGAGATGGCAGTCATCTGCTGTGCAACCCCAAGGTGTGGATCAAGGTGGGCCAGGGTCCCGGGATCGGCGGGCTCCAGCCTTCGAGATTACGCCAATCAACGCGTGCACCTCGCATCGCAGGGGGTGCGCCACCCGAACGTAGGGAGCCGGGCACGAAGTGTGCCCGGCTCCCGTGCCGCTGATGTACGGACGGCTCGTAGGACAAGCCGCTGGTCGCCCCGCCGGTCCGGATCAGGTGATCTTGATCGGGTTCACCACGTCGGCGGCCAGTACCAGCAGCGTGAAGCAGAGGAAGACTCCGGCCACCACGTACGCGGCGGGCATCAGCTTCGCCACGTCGAACGGGCCCGGGTCGGTGCGCCGGAAGACCCGCGCGAAGGTGCGTCGCACCGACTCCCACAGGGCGCCCGCGATGTGCCCGCCGTCGAGCGGCAGCAGGGGCAGCATGTTGAACAGGAAGAGGGAGAGGTTGAACATGCCGAGGACGTTCAGCATGATCGACATCCGCTGCTCGCTCGGCAGGTCCAGTGCGGCGATCTCGCCGTTGATCCGGGCCGCGCCGACGATGCCCATCGGGGAGTCGGGCTCGCGCTCGGCGCCGTTGAACACGGAGTTCCACAGGGCCGGGATCTTGCCCGGGAGCTTGGCCAGGCCCTGCACGCTGTCCTCGACGACCTCACCGACGTGCTCCGCCGACTGGGAGAAGGTGAGCGGGGCGATCACGTTCGTCGGGGCGATGCCGAGGTAACCGGCCGAGACGTACTGGTCCTTGACGTACTCGCCGCGGTCGTTGGTCCTGCCCACCCGGTTCTCCACGAGGTTCGCGTGGAGGTCCACCTTCTGCCCGTCGCGCAGGACGGTGAGGGTGGCGGGTCCGACGGTGCTGCGGATCTTCTTCTGGAGCGCGTCCCAGTCCTCCATCCGCTGGCCGTCGAAGGCCACGATCCTGTCGCCGACCTTCAGGCCCGCGGCCTTGCCCGGGGCCTCCGGGTCGCCCGCCTTGCAGACCTCGCGCTTCTCGCTCTGCTTGATGACGCAGGGGGTCACCGTCCTGACCTCGGTGGTCGTCTGCCCCACCCCGAAGGTCATCCACACGCCGAAGAAGATCGCCATCGCCAGGACCAGGTTCATGAACGGTCCCGCGAACATCACGATCACGCGCTTCCACGGCTTGCGCGTGTAGAAGAGCCGCGACTCGTCGCCCGGCTGCAGTTCCTCGTACGCCGCCGAGCGCGCGTCCTCGATCATCGAGCGGAACGGCGACGTGGAGCGGGCGGTGACCTTGCCGTCCTCGCCGGGCGGGAACATCCCGATCATCCGGATGTAGCCGCCCATCGGGATGGCCTTGATGCCGTACTCGGTGTCGCCCTTCTTGCGCGACCAGACGGTCCGGCCGAAGCCGACCATGTACTGGGGCACGCGGATGCCGAAGAGCTTGGCCGTCGAGAGGTGGCCGAGCTCGTGCCAGGCGATGGAGAAGAGCAGCCCGACCACGAAGACGAGCACGCCGATCAAGGTCAGCAGTATGGTCATGCGCGCGCCTCCACTGCGGCCCGTGCCGCCTTTTCCTGTGCCCGGGCCCTGGCCCAGGTCTCCGCTTCAAGGACGTCCGCGACCGTGAGGGAAGTTCCCGGGGTGGGAGTCCCGTGCTCATCGACCACGGCAGAGACCGTATCCATGATTGCTGTGAACGGCAGCCGACCGGCCAGGAACGCCGCTACGCACTCCTCGTTCGCCGCATTGAACACGGCGGGCGCGGTACCGCCCAGGGCGCCCACGTGCCGGGCCAGGCCCACCGACGGGAAGGCCTCGGTGTCCAGCGGGAAGAACTCCCAGGACGACGCCCTGGTCCAGTCGAAGGCGGGGGCCGCGTCCGGGATCCGCTCGGGCCAGCCGAGGCCGATCGCGATCGGGCCGCGCATGTCCGGCGGAGTGGCCTGGGCGAGCGTGGAGCCGTCCGTGAACTCCACCATCGAGTGGACGTAGGACTGCGGGTGGACCACGACCTCGATGCGGTCGAAGGGGATGTCGTAGAGCAGGTGCGCCTCGATGACCTCCAGGCCCTTGTTGACCAGGGTCGCCGAGTTGATCGTGATCACCGGGCCCATGGCCCAGGTGGGGTGCGCGAGGGCGTCCTCGACGGTGACCCCGGCCAGCTCGGCGCGGGTGCGGCCGCGGAAGGGCCCGCCGGAGGCGGTGACCACGAGCTTGCGCACGTCGGCCCGGGTGCCGGCGGCGAGCGCCTGGAAGAGCGCCGCGTGCTCGGAGTCGACCGGGATGATCTGGCCGGGCTTCGCGAGGGCCTTCACGAGCGGGCCGCCGACGATCAGCGACTCCTTGTTGGCGAGGGCCAGGGTCCGGCCGGCCCGAAGCGCGGCGAGGGTGGGCGCGAGGCCGATGGAACCGGTGATGCCGTTGAGGACGGTGTGGCACTCGGAGGCGGCGAGCTCGGTCGCGGCGTCCGGCCCGGCGAGGATCTCGGGCAGCGGCTCACCGGCGCCGTACTGGGCGTCGAGCGCCTCCTTCAGTGCCGGTACGACGTCTTCGCGCGCGACGGCCACGGTGTGCACGCGCAGCAGCCGGGCCTGCTCGGCCAGCAGGGCGACGCGCCCGCCGGCGGCGGACAGCCCGGTCACCCGGAACCGGTCCGGGTTGCGCAGGGCGAGGTCGATGGCCTGGGTCCCGATGGACCCGGTGGAGCCGAGGATGACGATGTCCCTCCGGCCGGCCGCGGGGTCGAAGAGGAGATGCGGATCGGCGAGGGGGGCTGGGCGGTCGCTCATGAACCCATTGTTGCCGCAACTCAGGGGCGTCCGGACACTGAGCCCCCTTCCGTGACCCGCAGCAGAAGGTGCGGGAGCGTTCCGGCGAAGTCCGGGAGCGTGGTGACGACCCGCCACCAGGCGTCCGGATCGGATCCCAGGGCCAGGGCGAACAGCCGGTCGGCCTCGGCCCGCGAGGCGAGTACCGGCGCGGCCCAGTCGTGGCGGTCGGGGTGGCTCACCTCGCCCAGCCAGTGGTCCTCGTCCAGGGCCCAGCAGGCGGGAGCCTTGTGCCGGATCACGTCCTCCCCGGTGAGCAGCCCGCGGGCGAGGCAGTCCCGGACCCACCGGATGTCCTCCTGGACGGACTCCATGGGCACCGCGAGACTCGCGAGGGCCAGTTCGCGGTCCACGCCCCCGACGGGCTCGGCGGCCTTCGGGGCCAGGGAGCGCACCGCGTCGGTGAGCGCGGGGAGGTCCGGTCCGCCGGTGTGCGGTACCCCGGTACGCGGTCCACCGGCGTGCGGCCCCGCGGCGGGCTCCTCGCGCAGGGTGCCGCGCACGATCCGGGCCACGAGGACCGGGAGGGTACCGCGGAAGGCCGGGGCGTGGCGGAGCAGCTCCCCCCAGAGCCTGGGGTCGTCCCGCAGGGGGCGCAGCGCCCGGGCGACGGCCGTGCGCATCCCCGTCCGTTCGGGCAGGGACCAGCGCAGGCCGCTCCTGGTCCCGGAGAGGTCCACCAGCAGCAGGGTGCGGCGCGCGGGGGCGACGTGGGCGGCGAGCTCGTCGCAGGTGAGCAGTCCCATCCGGACGGCCCGGACGGCGGGCCGGTACCACCCGTACCCGTCCGTGTCCCGCGCGCCCGCGTCGAGCAGGGCCCGGCCGACCTCGCGGGGCAGTGCTCCGGCCAGCAGCAGGGCCTCGACCGCGCCGGGCGGCAGCGGCTCCCGGGCGTGCTCCTCCAGCAGGACGGCGGGGTCGAGGGGTTCGTGCGGCATCCGCAGCAGGGTCAGCGGGATCCGGGGCCGGCGGCCGTGCCCGCGCAGCAGCGGCACGAGTTCGCCGGTGGTGAACGGTCCGGGGCCGACCTCCCGCAGCAGCTCCGGCGACGGCCCGGGGCGGGCCGCGTACCGGGCCGGTCCGGGGAGCCCGGGCAGGGGCCGGCCGACGACGTGCGGGTTGCGGGCGACGTACTGCCGGTCCTCCTGGCTGCCGTGGCGCAGCAGCAGGGTGACGGTCGAGGCCGACAGCCACTCGTCGCGGCACAGGTACTTGCGGGCCGGCCCGTCGAGCCGGCCGACCAGGTCGGTGACGACGTGGTCCGGCGCGTGGCGCAGTACGTGCGCCGCGCACCGGGCCAGCCGTCTGCTGGCCCGGTCCTCCTCAGCCGTCGGCATCGTTCTCTCCGCCTTGCCCGTGCTCGTCCGTGTGCGGGTACGCGTACCCACTCACGCCCGCGCCCATCCTCGTACGCCTGTCCGACGTCCGGCGATGATCGCAGGTCAGCGCAGGGGACGGTGCACGTTCTTGTGCGTGGACGGACCGGGGGTGGCGTCGGCGATCCACGGCCCGTCCCCGGACGGGTCGAGGACGCCCTCCTCCAGCCAGGTGTAGGTACCGGACAGGACCCCGGCGACGACCTTGCGGTCCAGGTCGTCGGTGTTGTCCCAGAGCCGGCCGAAGAGCTCCTCCACGCGCAGCCGGGACTGCCGGCAGAAGGCGTCGGCCAGCTGGTAGGCCTCACGACCGTGGTCGCCGGTGGCCCGCAGGTGCTCGGCGCGCACGCAGGCCGCGCTCATCGCGAAGAGCTCGGCGCCGATGTCGACGATCCGGCCGAGGAAGCCCTGCTTGGTCTCCATGCGGCCCTGCCAGCGGGACATGGCGTAGAAGGTCGACCGGGCGAGTTTGCGCGAGCCGCGCTCGACGTAGCGCAGGTGGGTGGCGAGGTCGGGGTGGCCCGGGGGGTGGAAGGCCCGGTAGGTGCCCGGGACCTGGCCGGCGCCGGTGGTGAGCTTGGGCAGCCAGCGGGCGTAGAACCCGGCCGCGCGGGCGCCCGCCTTCGCCTTGTCTCCCAGTGCCTTCTCCGGGTCGATGAGGTCGCCGGCCACGGACAGGTGGGCGTCCACGGCCTCGCGGGCGATCAGCAGGTGCATGATCTCGGTGGAACCCTCGAAGATCCGGTTGATCCGCAGGTCACGGAGCATCTGTTCGGCCGGGACGGCCCGCTCCCCGCGCGCGGCCAGCGATTCGGCGGTCTCGAATCCGCGTCCGCCGCGGATCTGCACCAGCTCGTCGGCCATCAGGCAGGCCATCTCGGAGCCGTAGAGCTTGGCGAGGGCGGCCTCGATCCGGATGTCGTTGCGGTCCTCGTCGGCCATCTGGGAGGCCAGGTCGACCACGGCCTCCAGGGCGAAGGTGGTGGCGGCGATGAAGGAGATCTTGGCGCCGACCGCCTCGTGCTTGGCGACCGGCCGTCCCCACTGCTCGCGTACGCCGGACCATTCGCGGGCGATCTTCAGGCACCACTTGCCGGCGCCCACGCACATGGCGGGCAGCGACAGCCGGCCGGTGTTCAGCGTGGTCAGCGCGATCTTCAGGCCGGCGCCCTCGGCGCCGATGCGCTGGGCGGCCGGGACCCTGACCTGGTGGAAGCGGGTCACGCCGTTCTCCAGGCCGCGCAGGCCCATGAAGGCGTTGCGGTGCTCGACGGTGATGCCCGGCGAGTCGGCCTCGACGACGAAGGCGGTGATCCCGCCCCGGTGGTTCTCGCTCCTGGGGACCCGGGCCATGACGACGAGCAGATCGGCGACGACCCCGTTGGTGGTCCAGAGCTTCACACCGTCCAGGACGTAGGTGTCCTCCCCGTCCGGGACCGCGGTGGTGGCCAGGCGCGCCGGGTCGGAGCCCACGTCGGGCTCGGTGAGGAGGAAGGCGCTGATGGCGGTGGTCGCGCAGCGCGGCAAGTAGGCGTCCTTCTGTTCCTGCGTGCCGAACATCTTCAGCGGCTGGGGCACACCGATCGACTGGTGGGCGGAGAGCAGGGCCCCGATGGCCGGGCTGACGGAGCCGACGAGGGCGAGCGCCTTGTTGTAGTACACCTGGGTGAGGCCCAGGCCGCCGTACTTGGGGTCGATCTTCATGCCGAGCGCGCCGAGCTCCTTCAGCCCGCGCACGGTCTCGTCGGGGATCTTCGCCTCGCGTTCGATGCGTGCACTGTCGACCGAGGTCTCGCAGAACGCCCGCAGCCGGGCCAGGAAGGCCTCGCCGCGCCGGACGTCCTCCTCGGCCGGGAGCGGGTGGGGATGGATCAGGTCGAGCCGGAACCGTCCCAGGAACAGCTCCTTGGCGAAGCTGGGCCGCTTCCAGTCCTGTTCCCGGGCCGCTTCCGCGACCTGTCGTGCCTCGCGCTCGGTCACCTTGGGCTGTGCGGGCGGTACGGGCTGTGCGGGCTGTGTTGCGGACATGAGGGGGCTCACCTCGCCGCCGAGAGTGGGGTACTTACCGGTGGGTTCTGCCAGTGAGTCGTACCCGTTTCGGGCGGCGGGGAAGCGGGGGTGAAAGAGGGACGGCCGGAGCCCCCGCACAGTAGGCTCCGGCCGTCGGCTTCTCGGCCGTACGAGTTCGGTCAGATGTCGAGGCCGCTGAGGACCAGGACCCGCTCGTAGGTGTAGTCGTCCATCGCGTAGCGCACGCCCTCGCGGCCCACACCGGACTGCTTGACGCCGCCGTACGGCATCTGGTCGGCGCGGTAGGACGGGACGTCGCCGACGATCACACCGCCGACCTCCAGCTCGCGGTGGGCGCGGAACGCGGTCTGGATGTTCCGCGTGAAGACGCCGGCCTGCAGACCGAACTTCGAGTCGTTGACGGCGGCGAAGGCCTCGTCGGTGTTCTCGACCCGGCGCAGGGTGAGGACCGGTCCGAAGACCTCCTCGGTGGCCAGGGTGACGCCCTCGGGCACCTCGGCGACGACGGTGGGCTCGTACGAGGCACCCTCGCGCTTGCCGCCCGTGAGCAGCTTGGCTCCGGCGGCGACGGCCTCGTCGACCCAGGACTCGACCCGCTTGGCGGCGTCCTCGGAGACGAGGGGGCCGACGTCGGTGGCGGAGTCGTTCGGGTCGCCGGTGACCTGCGCCTGGACCTTCGCGACGACCTTCTCGACGAGGCGGTCGTAGACGGAGGCGTCGGCGATCACGCGCTGCACGCCGATGCAGGACTGACCGGCCTGGTAGTTCGAGAAGGTCGCGATGCGGTTCGCGGCCCAGTCGAGGTCGGCCTCGGAGGACCAGTCCTCCAGGACCACGGCCGCGGCGTTGCCGCCGAGCTCCAGGGTGCAGTGCTTGTGGGGCACGGCCTGCTGGATGGCGTAGCCGACCTTGTCCGAACCGGTGAAGGAGATGACGGGCAGGCGCTCGTCCTTGACCAGCTCCGGCATCTTGTCGTTGGCGACGGGGAGCACGGACCAGGAACCGGCCGGCAGGTCGGTCTCGGCGAGCAGCTCGCCGAGGATCAGACCGGAGAGCGGGGTGGCCGGGGCCGGCTTCAGGATGATCGGCGCGCCGACGGCGATGGCCGGGGCCACCTTGTGGGCGCACAGGTTCAGCGGGAAGTTGAACGGGGCGATGCCGAGGACGGGACCCTTGACGAAGCGGCGGGTCAGGGCCAGCCGGCCGACGCCACCGGCGTCGGTGTCCAGGCGCTGGGCCTCTCCGCCGTTGAAGCGGCGGGCCTCTTCGGCGGCGAAGCGGAACACGGACACCGCACGGCCGACCTCGCCGCGCGCCCACTTGATGGGCTTGCCGTTCTCGGCCGAGATCAGCAGCGCGATCTCCTCGGTGCGCTCGGCGAGCCGGCGCGCCACGTGGGCCAGGGCCTCGGCGCGTACGTGGGCCGGGGTCGCGGAGAACTCCGCCGTCACGGCGTACGCCGCTGCCACGGCTTCTTCGACCTGGGCGTCGGTCGGGACGCTCACGGTCCCGACGAGGCGGCCGTCCCACGGGGAGTGGACGTCGAAGCTGTCGTCGCCGGTGGCCTGGCGGCCGGCGAGCCAGAAGGCGTGGGTGGAAGTCATGCTGATCCCGGCCCTTCGGAGTGTGTGCGGTGGGTCCTTGTCCCCTCCACCGTAGGACTCCGCGGCGGTTTCGGCGTTTGTCCGGGGTGGAGTACGCGCCTGGCGCGGCGCGCCGCTTTGTCAGTGTCCGGGGCAGCCCGGCCCGTGCGGGTCCCGACTATGCCGGGTTCGAGGTGGCCTTCAGGGCGAGCCACAGCTCCATGCGGACGTCCGGGTCGTCCAGGGAGCGGCCCAGGATCTCCTCGACCCGTCGCATCCGGTAGCGCAGCGTGTGGCGGTGGACCCCGAGGTCGGCCGCGGCCGCGTCCCACTGGCCGTGCCGGGAGAGCCAGGCCTGGAGCGAGGCCACCAGGTCGCCCCGGCCCTTCTCGTCGTGTTCGCGCAGCGCCCGCAGCGTGCCGTCCGCGAAGGCCCGTACCGCGTCGTCGGCGAGCAGCGGGAGGACCGAGCCCGCCGCGAGGTCCTCGTGCTCGACCATCGGGCGGCCGCGCCGCCGGGCCACGGCAAGGGCCTGGTCGGCCTGCTTGAGGGCCGCCGCCACGCCGGAGGCCGCCGCCGGCGCCGACAGCCCGAGGACCAGCTCGTCCGGTTCCGGCCCGCCCGCGTCCCGGCCGCGCCGCGAGTCCAGCGCCTCCGCGTGTTCCGCGCACGCCTGCACCGCCGAGCCCCCGTCGGCCACCAGGGCGACGAACCGGCCGGGTTCCGGCACCACCAGCAGCGTCTCCCCCGTGCGCGCCGCCGCCGACTCCACGGCGTCGGCCAGCTGGGCCAAGCCCTGCGGCTGCGCGGTGCCCGCCAGGGCCGGCTCCGCGACGAGGATCCGGAACGGCGCGTCGAGCAGGGGGCCGTACAGGTCCCCGGCCACGGCCTGCGCGTGCTCAGCCAGCCCCGCGAGCAGCATGCGCAGCACGGCCGCGCCGAGCCTGGACTCCGCGTCGTGCAGGGAGCGGGAGCGTTCGGTGGTGAGGGTCAGGAGCGCCACCGCCGAATGGACGGCGTACCGCTCCGCCGTACCGAGCGGGGCTCCGGTGCCGACGGCCAGCGCGCCCCGGGCCCGCCGCCCGGTGCCCAGGGACTGGAGCTCGACCCGGTCCTCGGAGCCGCCGACCACGGCGCTGGCCGGAGCCGGCCGCTCCCGCAGCCGCTCCACGTCGGGGGTGAGCCGGGCCGCCCGGCGGGCGGCCCAGTCGGGGGCGGCCGCGACCACGGCGCCCGAGGTGTCGTAGAGGGCGGCCCAGCCGTGCACGTGCGCCGCCAGTTTCGTCAGCAGTTCGCCGGGGCCGTCGGCGGAGAGCGCGGCCCGCGTCAGCTCCCGCTGCGCCTCGAAGCCGGCGGTCACGGCCCGGTACTGGTCGGCGGCCAGGGCGGCGGAGACGGCCTTGCTGATGGCGAGGAACGGGGTGCGCCGGGGCACTTCCAGCAGCGGCAGGTCCTCGGCCCGGGCGGCTTCGACCAGCGCCTCGGGCACGGCGTCGTAGTTGACTCCGACGGCGAAGCCGATGCCGACGACGCCGGCCGCCGCGAGCCTGCGTACGTAGCGCCGCATCTCCTCCGGGTCCTCGGCGTCCAGCTTCATCGCGGTGACGAGGAGCAGCTCCCCGCCCTCCATGTAGGGGACGGGGTCGGCGAGCTCGCTGACATGGGCCCAGCGCACGGGGGTGTCGAGGCGGCCCTCCCCGGCCCGGACGCTGAGCTTGAGCGCCGAGTGCTGGACGAGCGAGGCGAGGGTGAGCGGCATGGGTACCGGGGCGCCTTAGGGAGGAGGGGTTCGGCGGCGGGGTGCCGACGCAGGATTCTCGCCGTGGACCGCCACCGCGGACTTCGCCGTGTCGTACGAACGGCTCACCTCGATTCTGCCATCCCGTACGGTTCCGCTCAGTTCGGTCCCCCGAGCCGCACCAGCAGGGGTGCGGCCCGCTCCCCGCGGACGGAGGTGAGGGAGAGCACGGCGTGGCCGGGGGGCACCACGTGCGCCAGGTCGGAGGCCGACCAGCGCTCCCGTTCCACCTGGCGCACGGTCACGGCGTCGGTGGTCACGGCCTTGCCCGAGACCAGTTTGCGGAATGCGTGGATGGCCCGGGTCAGCGGCTGGTCCGCGAAGACCGTCCGGTGGGTGACGTCGCGGGTCTCCACCCACTCGGTGCCCCAGGTCTCCGCGAACCGCTTGCCGTCCCAGGTGGTGACCCCGGAGAAGGCCATGCGGCAGCCGACGGCCCCGAGCAGCGGGGTGCGCAGGGCTTCCGGTACGTCGTCCAGGGTGCGCAGGGTGAGCAGGACTCCCGCGTTCGCCGAGCGGAGCCGCTGGATGCCGCGCACCGCCTCGGGGGTGAGGGTGTGGGAGGCGTCGTCGAAGGCGAGGAGCGCGAAGAGCGAGCGGTCGGCGCGGGCGGTGGCGGCGGCGTTGAACTGGGCGAGCAGCAGCCGCGCCAGCATCCGGGAGGCGTCGGCGTGCCCGCGTTCGGGGAGGTCCACGCGGACCCGCAGCGGGTGCTCCAGGGCGCGCAGCGAGAACGGCCGCCCGGCGCCGGTGGTGTCGAAGAAGCCCGCGAAGGCGGGGCGGTCCAGCAGGGCGACACGGTCGGCGAGGGCCGGTCCGGGGTCGGAGTGGGCCCCGTACTGGCGTTCCCGCGCGTCGAGCTCGCGGAGCATCTGGGGCTTGCCGGCGGCCTCCAGCGTGCCGCGCAGGGCGGTGAGGGCGGCGGGTACGCGATCGAGGAGTTCGCGCAGCTCGGGCACGGCGGGGAAGCGGCCGTACGCGGCCCGGAACGGCCCGAGGAGCTGGGCGAGGGCGGTGGCGGCCCGGCGTACGTCGATCCCGGGGACGTCCCCCACGAAGCCCTCGGCGAGGAGCATCGCGGCCTCGTCGGGGTCGGTGGTGCCGCCGTAGAGGTCCAGGTCGTAGACGGAGTCGGGGTCGCCGACGCGCACGACGACGTCGTAGGCCCCGTCGGGCCCGAGGGCGGCGCCGGCGGAGGCGACCGCGATGACGGCGGCCTGCCCGGCCAAGGCCTGCAGCGCGAGCGACTCCACGACCGGGCGCACCAGCCGGGAGGTCTTGCCGGCGCCGGAGGGGCCGATGGCGAGCAGGGAGGTGCCGAGGACCGCGGGGTCGAGGGCGATGCCGCTGCCGCGGCGGGCGTACGGGTTGCGCTCGCTGTCCTGGACCGTGCCGAGCAGCACCTGCCGGGCGAGCAGATCGTGCCGGGCGGCGCGGACGGGAAGGTCGCGCGCTCCGGACGGGTGGACGCACGCCCCGGCGCCCATGTCCCGCACGGCGTCGTCGAAGGCCCGCGTCCGTGAGGGGTCGGCCCGTACGGTCTCCCAGGCCCGCCGGATCCGCGCGTAGTCCACGTCGTTCATCCGCCCCGCCCCCACCTCCCCTCCGAGCCGCTCGGCCGCCTCCACCAGCCCGGCCTCCCGCACCTCGGACCACCGCACGGGGTCCTCGGGCCCGCCCTCCTCCACCGGCCTGGGCGCCGGGACCACTGCCTGAACGGCCCGGGCGGCGCGGCTGCCGAGGACGCGGCGGGCCAGCTCGGGCCAGCGGCCGAGGCGGCCGAAGCCGATGGCCAGGGTCGCCACGACGACGGCGTACCAGATGTAGGAGGCGACCACGGAGGGGAGCGTTCCGGCCCAGGAGTCGGGGGTGAACATGTAGAGCGGCCAGAGCCAGAAGCCGCCGAGGTACCCGTTCCAGAGGAGGGACCACAGCAGCAGTCCGGCCAGCAGCGCGATGAACGCCCCGCTGATCAGCTGGCGGGTCGGGGTGACCTCCGGTTCCTGCGCGGCGCGCGGGACGTACCCGTACGTCCAGACGCCGGGGCCCGCGGCCGGGCGCGGGACGCGCAGCCAGTCGGCGAGGGTGGGGCCCGCGGAGGGGGCCGGCCCCGTGCCCGGGGCATGGGTGGGCTTCGGCGGTGGGGCCGGGGGGCCGGCCGGCCGGGGAACGTGCCCGGTGGTGGACGGCGCCCGCCGCTCGTACCTGCCGTGCGTGCCGTCGGTGTCCATGAACCCCTGCCCCCTGCCCGTTACCGCACTGCGCGGCGCTGCGCTGCGCGCTCAATCTAGTGGCCGCCGCCGCCCCGCGGCCCGTACCTGGTCATGATCCACAAGACACGCGCCGATTCCTTCCTATGGCCGTCACGGACAAGGACACGCGGGCACCACTCCCGAACGGAGCATGCAGGACTCCACCTCCCGGGCCTAGCCTGCGGACAAAGACACAAGTGCGTCCGAAAACACCCCCCAGGAGCCCCCCTATGACCGCTGTCCCGCAGGAGCGCCGCATCGTCACCGCGATCCCCGGCCCCAAGTCGCAGGAGCTGCAGGCCCGCCGCCTTTCGACGGTGGCCGGCGGCGTGGGCTCCGTGCTCCCCGTCTTCACGGCCCGCGCGGGCGGCGGCATCCTCGAGGACGTCGACGGCAACCGCATGATCGACTTCGGCTCCGGCATCGCCGTGACCTCGGTCGGCGCCTCCGCCGAGGCCGTCGTGCGCCGCGCCTCCGCGCAGCTCGCCGACTTCACCCACACCTGTTTCATGGTCACCCCCTACGAGGGCTACGTGGAGGTCTGCGAGGCCCTCGCCGAGCTCACCCCGGGTGACCACGCCAAGAAGTCGGCCCTCTTCAACTCCGGTGCCGAGGCCGTCGAGAACGCCGTCAAGATCGCCCGTTCGTACACCAAGCGCCAGGCCGTCGTCGTCTTCGACCACGGCTACCACGGTCGTACGAACCTCACGATGGCGCTGACCTCGAAGAACATGCCGTACAAGCAGGGCTTCGGCCCGTTCGCCCCCGAGGTCTACCGCGTCCCGGTCGCCTACGGCTACCGCTGGCCGACCGGCGCCGAGAACTGCGGCCCCGAGGCCGCCGCCCAGGCGATCGACCAGATCAGCAAGCAGATCGGCGCCGACAACGTCGCCGCGATCATCATCGAGCCGGTCCTCGGCGAGGGCGGCTTCATCGAGCCGGCCAAGGGCTTCCTCCCGGCGATCGTGAAGTTCGCCAACGACAACGGCATCGTCTTCGTCGCCGACGAGATCCAGTCCGGCTTCTGCCGCACCGGCCAGTGGTTCGCGTGCGAGGACGAGGGCATCGTCCCGGACCTCATCACGACCGCCAAGGGCATCGCGGGCGGCCTGCCGCTCGCCGCGGTGACCGGCCGCGCCGAGATGATGGACTCCGTGCACGGCGGCGGCCTGGGCGGCACCTACGGCGGCAACCCGGTGGCCTGCGCGGGTGCGCTCGGCTCCATCGAGACCATGAAGGAGCTCGACCTCAACGCCGCGGCGAAGAAGATCGAGTCCGTCATGAAGGCCCGCCTGACGGCCATGCAGGAGAAGTACGAGATCATCGGCGACATCCGCGGCCGCGGCGCCATGATCGCGATCGAGCTGGTCAAGGACCCCTCGTCCAAGACCCCGAACCCGGAGGCGGCCGGCGCGCTCGCCAAGGCCTGCCACGCCGAGGGCGTGCTCGTCCTCACCTGCGGCACCTACGGCAACGTGCTCCGCTTCCTGCCGCCGCTCGTGATCGGCGAGCACCTGCTGAACGAGGGCCTGGACGTGATCGAGGCCGCGTTCGCGACCGTCGCCGCGTCGGTCTGATCGAACGTGCGGCGCGTTCGGTAGAACGCGCGCACAGAATGCTCGATCACCGCTCGATCGCTACCGCCGGTAACGGTCGGGCACTGTGAAGAACGTGTGGGGGGCCGATGGCGGGAGCGTTTTCCTGCTGACGGTCCCCCTTCCGCTGCCGTACGGTTTCTGCAGATGAGTGAGACAGCCCGCTCCGGGGAAACCGGGGGCGAAACCAGTACCGGGCTTCCCCAGCGCCGTACTGGGCATGCGTTCGCGCACACTCCTCACAGATCGGACAGCCGCACGCCCCAAACCCCCCGGGGCGCGCGGCGACCCGATCCGGCCGGCCGCCCCGGAACCACCCCCCCTGTTCCGGGGCGGCCGGCCACTCTCCCCTCCGTGATCTCCGCGCTCTGCGCCGCGCTCTTCGCACTGATCACCTGGCAGGTCCTCGTATCGGGACCGCTGCTGACCCCGGACGCCCGCCTCAGCCGCGCGCTGGTGCGCACCGTCCCGGACGCGGTCACCCAGCGCCTCTCGGACCTCGGCAACGTCCCGGTCGCGGTGCCGGTGCTGCTCCTCGCGGTCCTCTACGCCGTCCGGCGCGGCAACCGCCGGGGCGCGGCGGCCGCGGCGCTGGCCATGGCCCTGGTGCCGGCCCTGGTCGTCCCGCTGAAGGAGTGGACCGGCCGGCCGGGCCCCCTGGAACCCTGGGCCACCGGCTACTACCCCTCGGGCCACACGGCCACCGCGTTCGTGGCCTACACGGCCGCGGCCCTGCTCGTCGCCCCGTACACCCGCCGGCGCTGGCCCCTCCCCCTCGCGGCCGCCCTCACCACCCTGACGGCGGCGGGCCTGATCCTGCGCGGCTACCACTGGCCCCTGGACGTCCTGGCCAGCTTCCTGATGTGCACTCCGCTCCTGCTGGGCGTGCGCGGGTGGGCCTCACGGCGCGCCTGACGCTGGGCCTAGGATTCTGCCGATCTTGGGATTCTTCTTCCACGAAGGGCGGGGGCGCGCCATGGGTGCCAGCGGTTGGGACTACGTGACGACGTACGAGGGGGATGTGCAGGCGTCACTGGACGCCCTGCACGCGCGGGTGTTCGTCGAGGAGTTCGGCGAGACAGGCGACTACGCCGACCTGGCCGAGCTGTGGGCCGACACCGAGTTCATGGGGACGGGCGGCACGCACACGATCCTCGACGTCCCGGTGGCCGCCACCGGGTCCGGGGGGCCGGTGGAGGGCGAACTCCGTCCGCTGTCGGCCGAGCGGCTGCTGCTGCACTTCGGCACGGAGCGACCGGCCGTGGCCCGGTACGAGGAGCTGATGGCCGAGGCGGGCCGGGTGATGAGCGACGAGGAGTACGAGCGGAGCCTGCTGGGCGCGGAGTTCCCCCACTGGGGAGGGCTCTACGTCCTCCTGTACGGCGGGACCGGCAGCGAGGGCGGCGACGGCGAGCCGACGCACGTCGCCTTCTTCGGCAGCTCCGGGGACTAGTGCCGGTCGGCCTGGGCCGGGCCGGAACCCCGTGGGGTTGCGGCCCGGCCCGCTGCGGTCCCGCGGGGAGGCGGGGGCGGTCAGCCGCCGAAGTAGGCGTCGAAGTTATTCGCGAACTCCCAGGACCCGAAGCGGTCCCAGTTGATCGACCAGGTCATCAGGCCGCGCAGGGCGGGCCAGGTGCCGTGGGTCTGGTAGGTCCCGCAGTTCGCCTTCTTCGTCAGGCAGTCCAGGGCCTTGGTGACCTCCGCCGGGGAGGTGTGGCCGTTGCCCGCGTTGGACGTGGCGGGCAGGCCGATGGCGATCTGGTCCGGGCGCAGCGGCGGGAAGACGCGGGCGGTGTTGCCCGCGACCGGGAAGCCGGTGAGCAGCATGTCGGTCATGGCGATGTGGAAGTCGGCGCCGCCCATGGAGTGGTACTGGTTGTCGAGGCCCATGATCGAGCCCGAGTTGTAGTCCTGGACGTGCAGCAGGGTGAGGTCGTCGCGCAGGGCGTGGATGACCGGGAGGTACGCGCCGGCGCGCGGGTCCTGGCCGCCCCAGGGGCCGGATCCGTAGTACTGGTAGCCCAACTGGACGAAGAAGGTCTCGGGGGCCATGGTCAGGACGAAGTCCGGGCCGTACTTGGCCTTGAGGGTCTTCACGGCCGATATGAGGTTGACGATCACCGGGGTGGTCGGGGCGCGGAAGTCGGTGTCGCCCGTGGCCAGGGAGAGGGAGTGGCCTTCGAAGTCGATGTCGAGGCCGTTCAGCCCGTACTCGTCGATGATCCTGCTGACGGAGGAGACGAAGGTGTCGCGGGCCGCCGTGGTGCCCAGCTGGACCTGGCCGTTCTGGCCGCCGATGGATATCAGGACCTTCTTGCCCGCGGCCTGCTTGGCCTTGACGGCCGCCTTGAACTCCGCGGCCGATTCGACGTTCGGGCACTCGCTCACCGGGCAGAGCTGGAAGCGGATGTCGCCCGAGGTCACCGAGGTCGGCTCGCCGAAGGCCAGGTTGATGACGTCCCACGAGGCGGGTACGTCGGCCATCCGGACGTAGCCGGAGCCGTTGGCGAAGCTGGCGTGCAGGTAACCGACCAGGGCGTGGGCGGGCAGGCCCGGGTTGCCCGGGTTGCCGCCGCCGTTCGGCATGGTCACCACCACGGCGGCGCTCTTCGGTGATTCCCCGGCCGCGTTGACCGCGCCGACCTGGAAGGAGTACGTCGTGGAGGCGGTGAGGCCGGTGACCGTGGCGGAGGTGGCGCTGACGGTGACCGGGTTCGCGCCGTCCCGGTAGACCTTGTACGAGGTGGCGCCGGCCGAGGCGGCCCAGGAGAGGGCGGCGGAGGTGGCGGAGGAGGCGGACGCGGTGAGGCCGGTGGGGGCGGCCGGCGGCTGGGGCTGTCCGGGTCCGGAGCCGCCGGGGTCCGGGCCGACGAGGGTGACGTCGTCGGTGAACTGCGGCGGCTGGCCGTACCAGCCCTGCGTGTACACCGTCACCGAGGTGGTGGCCGCGCCGGTACGGAAACTCGTGCTCAGCTGCTTCCAGGCACCCGGGGTCTGCGTCCAGGTCTGCGGATCCGTGGTCCCGGTGCCGGTGGCGCCGAGGTAGACGTACGTGCCCTGCACCCAGGCGCTCAGCGTGTACGCGGAGTCGGGCTTGACCGTGACGGTCTGCGAGCAGCGGGCGTTGTCCTGCCCGACCGGGGTGCCCTTGAGGACGGAACTCCCGTTGTGGACGGGCGTGCTGACGGTGGCTCCGCTGCCGGCCGAGCAGCTCCAGCCGTCGAGGCCGGCTTCGAACCCGCCGTTGCGGATGAGGTCGGCGTCCGCCGCCGCGGCCGGCTGCCCGGTGGCGAGGAGGCCGGCACCCGCGAGGGCGGCGGCCGCGAGGAAGGACAGGGCGGAGCGCCTGAGGGCGCTCCCGGTGGGCCTGACGGGTCTGGCGGATCTGGCGGGCCTGTTCGGGCGCACAACTGCCTCCGGTGCATGGGGGGATGGAGCCGGGCCGCGGGTGGGGAAGCGGCGGGGGAAGGCGCAGCGGCGCCCAAGATGGTCCAGACCAATACCGTTGTCAAGACTTCCCACCCGCCCGGCCCACGACGCGCGCCGCCGCCTCGTGCATCGCGAGCTCCAGGACCGCCGGATCGGTGAGCGTGCCCTGCCCGTCCGGCACCACCAGCCAGCGGACCCCGCCCGTGGCCCGGCCGGGATACGGCACCACGATCCAGGTCCCGTGCCCGGCTCCCCGTACGCCCGTCCCGATCCAGCGGGACGCGGTGCCCGGGGGCACGAAGAAGCCCAGCCTGGAGTCGCCGAAATCGGCGAGCACCGGGCCGGGCCGGTCCAGCAGCGCGTCCAGTACTTCGAGGGTGGTGTGCCCCAGCTCCCCCGGCAGGATCAGCACGTCCCACCGGCGGCCGGCGGGCAGCAGCGCGACCCCGAGGGGGTTGCGCTCCCACTCCCACCGGCAGGCCTCGGGGTCGGGCGCCACCGAGACCAGCCATTCCACTGCCGTTTTGTCCCCCGGGATCGTCATCGCCCGGCCTCCGCTCTCTCGTTGGTGAGGTGAAGCGTTCTCACCAGGGAGAGCGGGGCCGGGCTCAGGTATGACGCGGGTTTCGTTACTCCATGGTAGTGAAGCGGGTCACAGGTCCAGTGGCGGTGTGCGCCCGGGGCGCGCGGACGTCTCTAACCCGATCAGCACACCGCCGCGCTCGGCACACCGCCGCTGGGGCGGCAGCCGGGCGCGTCAGCTGTCGAAGCCGAGACCGAGGCGGTCCAGCGCCCTCAGCCAGAGGTTGCGGTGGCCGCCCAGCCGGTCCGCCCGGGCCAGCGACCACTTCGTCAGCGTGATGCCGGTCCACGCGAAGGGCTCCGGCGGGAAGGGCATCGGCTTGGAGCGGACCATCTCCAGCTCGGTGCGCTCGGTGCGCTCCCCCGCCAGCAGGTCCAGCATCACGTCGGCGCCGAAGCGGGTGGCACCGACGCCCAGCCCGGTGAAGCCGGCGGCATAGGCCACCTTGCCCGCGTGCGCGGTGCCGAAGAAGGCCGAGAAACGGGAGCAGGTGTCGATCGCCCCGCCCCAGGCGTGGCTGAACCGCACCCCTTCCAGCTGCGGGAAGCAGGTGAAGAAGTGCTCGGCGAGCTTGAGATACGTCTCGGGCCGGTGGTCGTACTCGGCGTCGAGCTTGCCGCCGTACGGGTAGACGGCGTCGTAGCCGCCCCACAGGATCCGCCGGTCGGGGGTGATCCGGAAGTAGTGGAACTGGTTGGCGCTGTCGCCGAGGCCCTGCCGGTTCTTCCAGCCGATCGAGGCCAGCTGCTCCTCGGTGAGCTCCTTGGTCATCAGCGCGTAGTCGTAGACCGGGACGGTCAGCGGGCGGACCCGCTTGACCAGCGACGGGAAGATGTTGGTGCCCAGCGCCACCCGGCGGGCGAAGACCCGCCCGTACGGGGTGCGCACGGCCATCCCTGCTCCCGAGCCGGCCAGGTCCAGCCCGCGGGTGTTCTCGTAGATCCGCACGCCCAGTTCCAGGCAGGCCCGCTTCAGGCCCCAGGCGAGCTTCGCCGGGTTGAGCATGGCGACCCCGTCGCGGTCCCAGATCCCGCCGAGGAAGGTCGGGGAGTCGACCTCGGCGCGCAGGGCGTCCTCGTCGAGCCACTGGGATCCGCCCGCGAGGCCCAGCTTCTCGGCCTCCGCGTGGAGCTCGCGGAGCTCGGCCACCTGGTGCGGCTCGGTGGCCACGTCGATCTCGCCGCTGCGCTCGAAGTCGCAGTCGATGCCGTAGCGGGCGACGGCGGCCTCGATGGCGTCGAGGTTGGCGGCGCCCAGCTGCTCCAGCTTCGCCAGCTCGTCCGGCCAGCGGGCCATGCCGTTGGCGAGGCCGTGGGTGAGGGAGGCGGCGCAGAACCCGCCGTTGCGGCCCGAGGCGGCCCAGCCCGCCTCGTGGCCCTCGATCAGTACGACGTCCCGGGCGGGGTCGCGCTCCTTGGCGAGCAGCGCGGTCCACAGGCCGCTGTAGCCGCCGCCGATGACGAGGAGATCGCAGTGCTCGTCGCCGGTGAGGGCGGGTTCGGCGGCCGGCTTGCCGGGGTCGTCCAGCCAGTACGAGACCGGCTTGGCTCCGGAAAGGGATCGTGCAGCGGTGCGCATGGCGTCTGGGGCCATGTCTTCCAACTCCCTACAGGTGTTGCGAGGTGTTACTTGGGCTGTGCCTTCTTGCGGCGGTTGCCGACCATCTGGCCGGCCAGCACCACCAGGACCGCGATGACGAACATCGCCGTGCCGATGACGTTGATCTGTACAGGCGTACCGCGCTGGGCCGATCCCCACACGAACATGGGGAAGGTGACGGTGTTGCCCGAGTTGAAGTTGGTGATGATGAAGTCGTCGAACGAGAGCGCGAAGGAGAGCAGCGCGCCCGCCGCGATCCCGGGCGCCGCGATCGGCAGGGTGACCCGCAGGAAGGTCTGCGCGGGACCGGCGTAGAGGTCCCGGGCCGCTTCCTCCAGCCGGGGGTCCATGGAGAGCACCCGGGCCTTGACGGCGGCGACGACGAAGCTGAGGCAGAACATGATGTGGGCGATCAGGATCGTCCAGAAGCCCAGCTGGATGCCCATGTTGAGGAAGAGGGCGAGCAGCGAGGCCGCCATCACGATCTCGGGCATGGCCATCGGCAGGAAGATCAGCGAGTTGACGGCGGCGCGCCCCCGGAAGCGGTAGCGGACCATCGCGAAGGCGATCGCGGTGCCCAGTACGGTCGCGCCGATGGTGGCCCACAGGGCGATCTGCAGGGAGAGCGAGAGGGAGGCGCACATGTCGGCGACTCCGCACGGGTCCTTCCACGCGTCGAGGGAGAACTCCTGCCAGGAGTAGTTGAACCGCCCGGTGGGGTTGTTGAAGGAGAAGACCGTGACGACGACGTTCGGCAGGATCATGTACGCGAGCGTGCCGAGCCCCGCGATCACGACGAGATTGCGGCGCAGCCAGGTGGTGGTGCTCTTCATCAGACCAGGTCCTCCGTCCCCGCTCGGCGGATGTAGATGGTGACCATGACGAGCACGATGGCCATGAGGATGAAGGACAGCGCGGCCGCCGTCGGGTAGTCGAGGATCCGCAGGTACTGCGACTGGATGACGTTGCCGATCATCCGGGTGTCCGTGGAGCCGAGCAGTTCGGCGTTGACGTAGTCGCCGCTCGCCGGGATGAAGGTGAGCAGGGTCCCGGAGACCACGCCCGGCATGGACAGCGGGAAGGTCACCTTGCGGAAGACCGTGGCGGGGCGGGCGTACAGGTCCCCGGCCGCCTCGTGGAGGCGGGTGTCGATGCGCTCCAGCGAGGTGTAGAGCGGCAGGATCATGAAGGGGAGGAAGTTGTACGTCAGACCGCAGACGACCGCGAGCGGTGTGGCGAGGACGCGGTCGCCCTCGGTCATGCCGAGCCAGCTGGTGACGTCCAGGAAGCCGATCTTGTTGAGGACGCCGACCACCGGGCCGCCGTCGGCCAGGATCGTCTTCCAGGCGAGGGTGCGGATCAGGAAGCTGGTGAAGAACGGGGCGATGACCAGCACCAGCAGCAGGTTGCGCCAGCGGCCCGCCTTGAAGGCGATCAGGTAGGCCAGCGGGTAGCCCAGCAGCAGGCACAGCACGGTCGCGGTGCCCGCGTAGAGCAGGGAGCGCAGGAACTGCGGGTAGTACTCGGTGAAGGCGTCCCAGTACGTCTGGAAGTGCCAGGTGACCTTGAAGCCCTCCTCGAGGGAGCCGGTCTGTACCGAGGTCGAGGCCTGGTAGATCATCGGCAGCACGAAGAAGACGAGCAGCCACAGGATGCCCGGGAGCAGCAGCCAGTAGGGGATCAGGCGCTTCTTCAGGGACGGCTTGTGGACCGGCGGCCCGTCGGCGGCGACGGCCTCCGGCAGCGCGGCCGGGGCGGTCATGCGCCCTCCTCGACCGTCTCGATGCCCGCGTCGATGTCCTGGGCCGCGTCGAGGCCGAAGGTGTGGTCCGGGTTCCAGTGCAGGATCACCTCGGCGCCGGGGACCAGCCGTGCGTCGCGCTCGATGTTCTGGACGTACACCTCCAGCTCGGGGCAGACCCGGCTGTCGATGACGTACTGGGTGGAGACGCCGATGAAGGAGGAGTCGGCGATCTTGCCCGCGACCTTGTTGCGGCCGGCCGCGACGGTGTCCTCCTCGTCCGCGTGGACCAGGGAGATCTTCTCGGGGCGCACCCCGACCAGCAGCTTGCCGCCGGCGCGGGGCGTGGTCGAACATCGCGCCGCCGGGACGCGGAGCTTCGTACCGGCCGAGGAGACGAAGACGTCGGACGCGCCGGCCTCCAGGACCTCGGCCTCGATGAGGTTGGAGGTGCCGAGGAAGTTCGCCACGAAGGTCGTCTTCGGGTTCTCGTACAGCTCGGCGGGGGCGCCGAGCTGCTCGACGCGGCCGCCGTTCATCACGGCGACCGTGTCGGCCATGGTCATGGCCTCCTCCTGGTCGTGCGTGACGTGCACGAAGGTGATGCCGACCTCGGTCTGGATCCGCTTGAGCTCCAGCTGCATCTGGCGGCGCAGCTTGAGGTCGAGAGCGCCGAGCGGCTCGTCGAGGAGCAGTACCTGCGGGTGGTTGATGAGCGCGCGGGCCACGGCGACGCGCTGCTGCTGGCCGCCGGAGAGCTGGTGCGGCTTGCGCTGGGCGAACTGGCCGAGCTGGACCAGCTCCAGCATGTCGTCGACCTGCTTCTTGACGGACTTGATGCCACGGCGGCGCAGTCCGAAGGCGATGTTCTCCGAGACGTCGAGGTGCGGGAAGAGCGCGTAGCTCTGGAAGACCGTGTTGACCGGGCGCTTGTACGGCGGCAGGTTCGTCACCTCGCGCTCGCCGAGGCTGACGGTCCCGGTGGAGGGCTCCTCCAGGCCGGCGATCATGCGCAGGGTGGTGGTCTTCCCGCAGCCCGAGGCGCCGAGCAGGGCGAAGAAGGAGCCCTGGGGGATGGTGAGGTCCAGCGGGTGCACGGCGGTGAAGGATCCGTAGTGCTTGCTGATCCCTGCGAGGCGGACGTCGCCGCCCGCGGTCTTGTCAGTCATGGGCCTGGGCCTTCGGTGGTGTGTCGTGGAAGGGGCAGGTGCCGGTACGGGTGTCCGCTGCCGGTGGGAACGGCGGCGGGACCCGTCAGGCTCCGATGAGCTTGGCGAACTTCTCCTCGTACGCCGTCTCTTCCTCGCTGGTGAGGGAGCGGAAGGCGTGGGACTTGGCGGCCATCGCCTTGTCCGGGACGATCAGGACGTTGTCCGCGAGCGCCGGGTCGATCTTGGCCAGCTCGTCCTTGACGCCCTCGACGGGGCAGACGTAGCTGATGAACGCGGCCAGCTGGGCGGCCACCGCGGGCTCGTAGTAGTAGTCGATGAGCTTCTCCGCGTTGGCCTTGTGCCGGGCGTTCACGGGGACCAGCAGGTTGTCGCTGGAGGTGATGTAGCCGGCCGCCGGGATCGCGTACTGGATGTCCGGGTTGCCGGCCTGGAGCTGGATGACGTCGCCGGCCCAGGCCAGGCAGGCTGCGAGGTCGCCCTTGTCGAGGTCCGCGGTGTAGTCGTTGCCGGTGAAGCGGCGGATCTGCTTCTTGTCCACGCCCTTCTGGAGCCGGCCGATCGCCTCGTCGTAGTCGGCGTCGGTGAAGTTCGCCGGGTCCTTGCCCAGGTCGAGCAGGGTCATCCCGACGCTGTCGCGCATCTCGGTGAGGAAGCCGACGCGGCCCTTGAGGGAGGGGTCGTCGAGCAGCTGGGTGACGGAGTCGACCTTCTTGCCGCCGGTGGCCTTGGTGTTGTAGGCGATGACGGTGTCGATGCCGGTCCACGGGTAGCTGTGCGCGCGGCCCGGGTCCCAGTCGGGGTTGCGGAACTGGGGGATCAGGTTGGCGTAGGCGTGCGGGAGGTTGGAGGGGTCCAGCTTCTGCGCCCAACCGAGGCGGATGATGCGCGAGGCGAGCCAGTCGGTGACGACGATCAGGTCGCGGCCGGTGTCCTGGCCTGCCGCGAGCTGGGGCTTGATCTTGCCGAAGAACTCGACGTTGTCGTTGATGTCCTCGGTGTACTTGACCTTGATCCCGGTCCGCTTGGTGAACTCCTCCAGCGTGGGACGGGACTTCTCGTCCTCGCTGGTGTCCATGTACTCGGTCCAGTTGGAGAAGTTGAGCTCCTTCTCCTGGGCCGAGTGGTCGTCGGAGGCCGCGGCCGTGCCCTCCGCGCGTTTGGCGGGCGGGATGCCGCAGCCGGCGAGCGCGGTCAGCCCGCCGATCGTGAGCGCTCCGACTCCGGAGGCGCGCAGCAGCGAGCGGCGGGTGAGGGCGCCGCGTCCGCTGTCAAGACTGCGTCGCATCGCGGCGAGTTGCGCCGCCGAGAGACGGCCGGGCTCGAACTGCTCCATGGGAGGTGCCCTTTCGGGATGGGTGCGCCGCTGGTCGAGCGGCTGACGGCTATCGGTCCCCGAAGATCGTGCGGTGCCAGTCCTTCGCGGCCACCGCGGTGTTGTCGTACATCACGTGCTTGACCTGCGTGTACTCCTCGAAGGAGTACGTGCTCATGTCCTTTCCGAAGCCACTGGCCTTGTAGCCCCCGTGCGGCATCTCGCTGATGATCGGGATGTGGTCGTTGACCCAGACGCAGCCCGCCTTGATCTCGCGGGTGGCGCGGTTCGCCCGGTACACGTCGCGGCTCCAGGCGGAGGCGGCGAGACCGTACGGGGTGTCGTTGGCCAGCGCGATGCCCTCGTCGTCGGTGTCGAAGGGCAGGACCACCAGGACCGGCCCGAAGATCTCGGACTGGACCACCTCGCTGTCCTGGGCGGCGCCGGAGATGAGGGTGGGCCGGTAGTAGGCGCCGTCCGCGAGCTCGCCTCCGGGGATCTCGCCGCCGGTGACGACGGTGGCGTAGGAGCGGGCGCGCTCGACGAAACCGGCGACCCGGTCGCGCTGGGCGTGCGAGACCAGCGGCCCGAGGTCCGTGGCCGGGTCGAAGGGGTCACCGACGCGGACGGTGTCCATCAGCTCGGCGACCCGGGCGACGAAGGCGTCGTGGAGCGGGCGCTGGACGTAGGCACGGGTGGCGGCCGTGCAGTCCTGGCCGGTGTTGATCAGGGAGGCGGCCACGGCGCCGTTGGCGGCGGCCTCCAGGTCCGCGTCGTCGAAGACCAGGAAGGGGGCCTTGCCGCCGAGCTCCAGGTGGAGCCGCTTGACGGTGGCGGTGGCGATCTCGGCGACCCGCTTGCCGATGGCGGTGGACCCGGTGAAGGAGGTCATCACCACGTCCGGGTGGCCGACCAGGTGCTCCCCCGCGTCCCGGCCGGCGCCGGTCACGATGTTGATCACGCCGTCGGGCAGGCCCGCGTCCGTGGCCGCCTGGGCGAACATCAGGGAGGTCAGCGGGGTGAGCTCGGCGGGCTTGAGGACGATGGTGTTGCCCGCGGCGACGGCCGGGAGGATCTTCCAGGCCGCCATCTGCAGCGGATAGTTCCACGGCGCGATCGAGCCCACGACCCCGAGGGCCTCGCGGCGCACGTAGGAGGTGTGGTCCCCGGAGTACTCGCCGGCGGCCTGCCCCTGGAGGTGGCGTGCGGCGCCCGCGAAGAACGCGGTGTTGTCCACGGTCCCCGGCACGTCGAACTCCGTCGACAGCTTGACCGGCTTCCCGCACTGCAGGGACTCGGCGAGGGCGAAGTCCTCCGCCCGCTCGGCCAGTACGCCGGCCAGCCGGTGCAGCGCGTCGGAGCGCTCGCCGGGGGTGGCGCCGGACCAGCCGGGGAAGGCTCGCTTGGCGGCGGCGACGGCCGCGTCCACGTCGGCGGTGGAGGCCAGCTCGTAGGTGAGCACCTCCTCGCCCGTCGCGGGGTCGACCACGGTGTGTGACCGGCCCGAGGTGCCGGGCCGCAGCTGCCCGTCGATGTACTGCGCGCCTGCGGCGAATCGGTCCTTGACCTGGACCTTGACCTGGAAGCGGTTGCCCATCACGCTCTCACGCTCTCCGTAGCTACAGTTCGAGCTACAGCTCGAATTGAGTGCCGATCCTGGCAGAGGTGTACCCCTCGGCCAAGTGATTCCGTTGTTGCCTTTTGATTACGCGACGGAATCGGTCGACCATGTGTCGAGGCGCGCCCGAAATCCCGTACGAAGTGTCCGTGGCTCCTGCGAGACTCGCATGCATGGAGATGATCGAGGAACTGATCGGGCAGGTCAGCCGGGGTGAACGCGTGAAGTACCTGCCGTTCTGGGGACACCGTCCACGACCCGACGGAACGCTCGGTCCGAGCTGCCTCAGCCAGTGGTGGCCCTCCGCCTTCACCGTGCGTGATGTGCGGTACGCGACGGCCGAGCACTGGATGATGGCCGAAAAGGCACGGTTATTCGAGGATGCCGAGGCGGAGCGCGCGGCCCTGGAGGCGAAGAGTCCGGCGGCCGCGAAGAAGGCCGGCCGGCTCGTGCGCGGCTTCGACGGCGCGGTGTGGGAGCGGGAGCGGTTCGCACTGGTGGTGGAGGGCAGCGTGCACAAGTTCGGCTCCGACCCGGCGCTGAAGTCGTACCTGCTGTCCACGGGCGGGCGGGTGCTGGTGGAAGCCAGCCCCATGGACCGGATCTGGGGCATAGGACTGGCGGCCGACGACGAGCGCGCGCTGGACCCGGCGCGCTGGCGCGGCCTGAACCTGCTGGGCTTCGCGCTCATGGAGGCGCGGGAGCGGCTGCGGGCCGAGGGGTAGCGGGCGGAGGGGTAGCGGGCGGAGGGGTGGCTGTCGGAGGGGTGGCGGTCCCCCTGGGCTTCCGGTGCGTTAATCGATCGCGCCCCGCGGGGGCGGGCGGCTAGCGTGGTCCTCGTCCAGGTGCGAAGGCGAGACCTACTTCGACTCATAATCGGGCGGCCGCGGGTTCGAGTCCCGTCATCGGCTTCGGGCCGGTGTAGCTCAGCTGGTAGAGCACCTTGTGGTTTCGCCGGCTTCGATCTCTGGACACCTACGTCACGCACCTCCCGGTGCGCCTGGCTGCGGCTACTTCTTGCAGAAATCACGCCGCCGCCGCTTCTGATCTCGGGAGGCACGCGTGCGGAACGCCCGGTGCGCAGGCAGCGGTTACTTCGGATCGACGGGTCGCGGGTTCGAGTCCCGCCCGGCTCCGGCCGGTAGCTCAGTCGGACAGAGCAGTCGACATGCCTCCGCCGCCGACCTCGATCTCGGGCGTTCCGCACGTCGGACCTCCCCCTCGTTCCACTGAATTCGGGGGGATTCACATGGCTCGTTTCAACCTGCTCCCGTCCAGGGCCGCGGCGCCCGCCTCGCCCGTCCGCTCGACCCGCGCCCGGGACCGCAACCACCACAGAAGTCCCGGCTTCGTCCGTGATCCGCGTTCCGAGCTGTTCCTGCTCGCCGTCGCCAACTTCGTGACGCAGCGGACCTCCTACGAGGCCGGCGAGGCCCGTGACCAGCGGTTCGCCGCACTCGTGCGCACCCTTGCCGTCCAGGACCCGCAGTGGACCGCGGGCCTGCTGGGCTGGCTCCGGCGCGACGGCGGCATGCGTACGGCCTCGCTCGTCGGCGCCGCCGAGTACGTCAGGGCGCGGCTCGACGCCGGAGCCGCCGACGGGCCGTCCAACCGGCAGGTCGTGGACTCCGTACTGCTGCGCGCGGACGAGCCCGGTGAGCTGCTCGCCTACTGGACGGCCACGTACGGGCGGGCCGTGCCCAAGCCCGTCAAGCGCGGGATCGCCGACGCCGTGCGCCGTCTCTACGACGAGAAGTCCCTCCTGAAGTACGACACCGCGTCCAAGGGCTTCCGCTTCGGCGACGTCCTCAACCTCGTGCACGCCTCCCCCGACCCGGCCAAGCCCTGGCAGGGCGAGCTGTTCCGGCACGCCCTCGACCGCCGGCACAGCCCGGAGACCGTGCAGGTGCCGGCGGGGAGCCGCACCCTGCTCGCGCACCGCGCCCTGATGGAGCTGCCCGTGGGCGAGCGCCGATCCGTGGTCACCGCCGCGGACGGCGCCGAGCGGCTCGCCGCGGCGGGCGTGACCTGGGAGGCGCTGGCCGGCTGGCTGCAGGGGCCGATGGACGCGGCCGTCTGGGAGGCGGTCATCCCGTCCATGGGCGCGATGGCGCTGGTGCGCAACCTGCGCAACTTCGACCAGGCCGGGGTCTCGGACGAGGTCGCCGAGCGGGTCGCGGCGAAGATCTCCGACCCGGAGGCCGTCACCCGCTCCCGGCAGTTCCCCTTCCGGTACCTGGCCGCCTACCAGCACGCGCCCTCGCTGCGCTGGGCGTACCCGCTGGAGCGGGCACTCGGGCACTCGCTGGGCAACGTACCGGCGCTGCCCGGGCGGACGCTGATCCTCGTGGACCGCTCCGGATCGATGTGGTCCCCGCTGTCGGACCGCTCGCAGCTGAACCGGGCCGACGCGGCCGCGATCTTCGGGACGGCGCTGGCGCTGCGCGCCGAGGACGCGGACCTGGTGCAGTTCGGCAGCGACAGCAAGGAGGTCGCGTACGACCGGGGCGAGTCGGTGCTGAAGGTACTGGAGAGGTTCGAGAACCTCGGCGGGACCTACACGGCGGAGGCCGTGCGCACGCACTACGCGGGGCACGACCGGGTGTTGATCGTCACCGACGAGCAGGCCACCTACGCCTACGGCGGGGACCCGACCTCCCTGGTGCCGGACACCGTCCCGGTGTACACGTGGAACCTGGCCGGATACCGGGTGGGCCACGCGCCCTCCGGGTCCGCGAACCGGCACGCCTTCGGCGGGCTCACCGACGCGGCCTTCCGCATGGTGGCCCTGATCGAGGGCGGCCGGGACGCCGCGTGGCCGTGGGCGACCGGGGCCGGCGCCGCGGTCGTCTGACGGCACGACAGAGGGCCCGGCGCGGACAGTGCATGTCCCCGCCGGGCCCTCTTGCCGTGCGCCGTACGGTCCTGCGGGCTCAGCCCCGGTAGAGGACCTGCGTGTTCTGGTACGGGGTCGGGTACCCCGAGTCGGAGTCGTACTCCGAGTCGCTGAGCAGCACACCGGCGATGGCGAGCGCGATGAACAGGCAGCTGATCACGATGCCGACCGCGCCGGTGATGATGCCGGCCAGGGCCATGCCCTCGTTGTCGGCCTCGCCGCGCTTGGCCTTGCCGCGGCCCAGCACGCCGAAGATGACGGCCGGGACGCCGAACAGGAGGCCGAGGTAGCAGCTGACCACGGCGATGATCCCGAGCACGAGCGCCGTGACCCCGAACCCGTTGCTCTTGGGCGCGTAGGGCGCGTATCCGCTGCCCGGGTATCCGAGGTCCCCCGGGTAGCCGGGATGACCCCCGTACCCCGGATACGGGGGCTGGTGGACCGGAGGCTGGGCGACGGGATACCCGTAGCCCGCGGGATCCGGCTGCGCCGGGTACCCGTAGGCGGGCGTCGGACCGGGCTGGGGCGTGGACGCGGGCATCGGCGCGGGTCCGGCCGCCGGGGCCTGCCCCGGTACCGGCGCGCCCGGGGGTATGCCGGCCCCCGGCATGCCCGCGACGGTCTGCTGGTCGTGCACCCCCGGCGCACCCGGTCCGCCCTGCTGCTTCCCCAGTCCGACCGCGGGCCGCTCCAGCGGTGCCCAGGGGTCTCGCTCGGGGCTCTGATCGGTCATACGGCGCCCCCCTCTCGTACAGCCATGCTATGCGCTCCCTCCGACAGCCCAGGTCCTGCCTACGATGAAGCCCGATCCATCCGCACCACGTCCTTCGGAGGCACCCTCATGTCCGACCTGCACCCCTTCATCGCGGGGCTGCCCAAGGCCGAACTGCACGTCCACCACGTCGGCTCGGCCTCCCCCCGCATCGTGGCCGAACTCGCCTCCCGGCACCCCGACTCGAAGGTGCCCACGGACCCCGAGGCCCTCGCCGACTACTTCACCTTCACCGACTTCGCGCACTTCATCGACGTGTACATCTCCGTCGTCGACCTGGTCCGGACCCCCGACGACGTGCGCACCCTCACCTTCGAGGTTGCCCGCGACATGGCCCGCCAGAACATCCGGTACGCCGAGCTCACCATCACTCCGTACTCCTCCACCCGGCGCGGCATCGACGAGAAGGCCTTCATGGAGGCCATCGAGGACGCCCGCAGGGACGCCGAGACCGAGCTCGGGGTCATCCTGCGCTGGTGCTTCGACATCCCCGGCGAAGCCGGCCTGGAGGCCGCCGCCGAAACCGCCCGCCTCGCCGTCGACCTGCGCCCCGAGGGCCTGGTCTCCTTCGGCCTCGGCGGTCCGGAGATCGGCGTACCGCGCCCGCAGTTCAAGCCGTACTTCGACGCCGCCCGTGCCGCCGGCCTGCGCAGCGTGCCGCACGCCGGCGAGACCACCGGCCCGGAGACCATCTGGGACGCCATCCGCGACCTGGGCGCCGACCGCATCGGCCACGGCACCAGCGCCACCCAGGACCCGGAGCTGCTCGCCTACCTCGCCGAGCACCGCATCGCGCTGGAGGTCTGCCCGACCTCCAACATCGCCACCCGTGCGGTCACCGACCTCGACCTGCACCCGGTCAAGGAGATGGTGGCGGCCGGCGTGCTGGTCACCATCAACAGCGACGACCCGCCGATGTTCGGCTCTGACCTCAACAACGAGTACGCGGTGGCCGCCCGGCTGCTGGACCTGGACGAGCTCGGTCTCGCGCAGCTCGCGAAGAACGCCGTCGAGGCCTCCTTCCTGGACCCGGCCGGCAAGGCGAAGCTCACCGCCGAGATCGACACGTACACCTCCGCCTGGCTGGCCTCCTGACGCCTGCGCAGAATGGGTCCATGCGCACCCTGACTGCCGTAGGACACCGCGGGGATCCCTACCGCGTCCGCGAGAACACGCTGCCTTCGATCCGCTCGGCCTTCGCCCGCGGGGCGGACGCGGTGGAGATCGACGTACGGATGACCCGCGACGGGGTTCCCGTACTGCTCCACGACGAGACCCTCCGGCGGCTGTGGGGCCACGACGTCCGGCTCGACGATGTCACGGCCCCGCAGCTCAAGGAGCTGACGGACGGCGGGATCCCGACCCTGCGCGATGCCCTGATGGCCGCCGGCGCGGGCCGGGTCATGGTCGATCTGCCGGGTGCGACGGCGCAGACGGTACGGACCGTGGTCGGCCAGGTCCGCGAGTGCGGGGCGCGCGACCGTACGTACTACTGCGCGGGTCCGTCCACCATGCTGGCGGTGCGCGCCGCCGATCCGGGCGCCGAGATCGCGCTGACCTGGACCACGCTGGCGCCGCCGCGCCGGGTGCTGATCGACGCGGTGGCCCCGAGCTGGCTCAACTACCGCTTCGGACTGGTCACCCGGGAGCTGGTCGACGCCCTGCACCGGGACGGCCTGCTGGTGTCGGCCTGGACCCCGGACACCGGGCGCTCGATGCGCGGGCTGATCGGGGCGGGGGTCGACTCGATCACGACGAACCGGGTGGACGTGCTGGGAGCCGTACGGGCCGAGCTCGGCCGGTGATGCGGGCAGCGTACGGACTCAGCTCCGGGCCCCGGCTGCGACCGGGACCGGGGCCGGGGCCGGGGCCGGGGCGGAGGCAGGGGCGACGGCCTGGGCCGGCGACATGGCCTCCAGACGCTTGATCATTCGGCGCAGGATCAGCAGGGGGATCACCCCGAAGACGCCGAACGACATGTCGATCAGCGACCACCAGACGGGGATTCCGCGGACGGGCGCGCAGATCAGGGCCAGCGGGACGATGCCGGCACAGGCGATCATGCCGGCCTCGACGATCCAGACGTTGCGGACCGGGTCGCGGTGGACGCCGTAGAAGAAGACGGCGATCACCAGGTGGGCGAAGGCCAGCCAGTCGGTGCCGTAGAGCAGGAAGGGGTATTCGGAGTCCGCCCGCTCCAGCCCGTCGCCGACGCGTCGCAGCCATGCGTTGTCCACCAGGGCATTGGCCCAGTGGAGTTCGCTCACCAGGGGGAAGGCGGTGAGTCCGCTCAGCACGAGGCAGACGAGGAACAGGGCAAGCCAGGCACGGATCCGCCGCTCAAGGGCGCTTCTCTCGCTCATGGAAGGAAGCCTACGCAGGTTTCTGAACATGTTCAGCGGAATTGCTGAACATGTTCAGTTCCGTGGCCGGACCGTGATCGTCCCCCGGCCCCGGCCGGCCCGCCCGCCCCCGCCCTCACAGACCGACGATGGAGTTCCAGCGCTTGGCGAAGGACACCCGCTCGGCCGAGGAGATGTCACGGGACACCACGAGTCGCTTGCGCATGTCCTCGTCGGGGAAGATCAGCGGGTTCTCGGCGAGTTCGGCGGTCTCCTTGTCCTCGGAGGAGGCCAGGACCTCGCGGGCGGCCGGAACCGGGCAGACGTAGTTGACGGAGGCCGCGAGCAGCGCGGCCACCTCCGGGTCGTAGTAGAAGTCGATCAGCGCTTCCGCGTTGGCCTTGTGCCGGGCGAGGTTGGGGACGAGCAGGCTCTCCGCCCAGAGCTCGCCGCCCTCCTCGGGGACCACGAACTCGATGTCGGGGTTGTCGGCCTGCAGCTGGATCGCGTCCCCGGAGTAGGCCTGGCAGGCCAGGACATCGCCCTTGCTGAGATCGGAGGTGTAGTCGTTGCCGGTGAAGCGGCGGATGTGCTTCTTCTTCACCATGCTCTCCACCTGGTCGCACATCCGGTGGAAGTCGGACCCGGTCCACTTGGTCACGTCGACGCCGTTGCCCTGCATCAGCAGCGAGAAGGACTCGTCGAGGCCGGAGAACAGCGTGACCTTGCCGGCCAGGTCCGGGTGCCACAGATCCTTGACCGACTTGAGCTCCCGGCCGAGCGCCTTGCGGTTGTAGGCGATGCCGGTGATCCCCGACTGCCAGGGGACGGTGTGCAGCCGGCCCTCGTCGAAGGCGGGCGAGCGCAGCTGGGGGTCCAGGTACTTCGTCACGTTCGCCTGCGCCGAGCGGTCCATCTTCTGGGCCCAGCCCAGGCGGACGAAGCGGGCGGCCATCCAGTCGCTGACCACGACCACGTCGTGACCGGTCTGCTGGTGGTTCATCAGCGCCGGGCTGATCTTGCCGAAGAACTCGTCGTTGTCGTTGATCTCCTCGGTGTACCGGACCTCGATGCCGGTCTTCTCCGAGAAGGCGTCCAGCGTCGGCCGCCGGTCCTCGTCCTCGTCGTCGGTGTCGATGTAGAGCGGCCAGTTGGAGAAGGAGACGCTCCGGTCACCCGCGGAACGGTCCTGCCCCTCCCGCCGGCTCTCGGGGACGTACGCGGCGGGGACACCACAGCCGGTGAGGGCGGCCAGCAGGCCCGCGGCACCGAGGCCGCGCAGCGCCGCGCGGCGGGAGAAGGCGAGTTCAGGCATGGGCAAAGCCTCGGGGAACGCGAGGGGGCGGGCAATAGACATGTTGTCTACTGCCCGCCCCTTCAAGGCTGTGACCTGGTCGATGCGCCGGCCGGTCGGCCGCCCGACGGGACCCGGGTCAGCCGTCGAGCGAGGTCATGACGTGCTTGATGCGCGTGTAGTCCTCGAAGCCGTAGGCGGAGAGGTCCTTGCCGTAGCCGGACTTCTTGTAGCCGCCGTGGGGCATCTCGGCGACGAGCGGGATGTGGGTGTTGATCCACACGCAGCCGAAGTCGAGGTT
Organism: Streptomyces sp. NBC_00435; assembly: GCF_036014235.1. Taxonomy (GTDB): domain Bacteria; phylum Actinomycetota; class Actinomycetes; order Streptomycetales; family Streptomycetaceae; genus Streptomyces. Next base: position 5,909,406 of record NZ_CP107924.1, on the reverse strand, counting down.
CTTGGACATCCGCATCGCGCGGCCGTGGTCCTTGGTCCACACCGAGGAGGCGAGGGCGAACTCGACGTCGTTCGCGTACTCCAGGGCCTGGGCCTCGTCCGTGAACGACTGGACGGTGATGACGGGGCCGAAGACCTCGTTCTGGATGATCTCGTCGTCCTGCTTGAGGCCGGAGACCACGGTCGGGGCGTAGAAGTAGCCCTTCTCGCCGACCTGGTGGCCGCCCGCCTCGACCTTGGCGTGGGCGGGGAGGCGCTCGATGAAGCCCGCGACCTGCTTGAGCTGGTTCGGGTTGTTCAGCGCGCCGTAGAGCACGTCCTCGTCGTCCGGCTGGCCGGTCTTGGTGTCGGCCGCGTTCTTGGCCAGTGCCGCGACGAACTCGTCGTGGATCGACTCGTGGACCAGCACGCGACAGGCCGCCGTACAGTCCTGGCCGGCGTTGAAGAAGCCCGCGACCGCGATGTCCTCGGCGGCCTTGGCGATGTCGGCGTCCTCGAAGACCACGACGGGGGCCTTGCCGCCGAGCTCCAGGTGGACGCGCTTGACGTCCTTGGAGGCGCTCTCGGCGACCTGCATGCCCGCGCGCACCGAGCCGGTGATGGAGGCCATCGCCGGAGTGCGGTGCTCGACCATGGCGCGGCCGGTCTCGCGGTCCCCGCAGACGACGTTGAAGACGCCGGCGGGCAGGATCGAGCCGATGATCTCGGCCATCAGGACGGTGGAGGCCGGGGTGGTGTCCGAGGGCTTGAGGACCACGGTGTTGCCCGCGGCCAGCGCCGGGGCGAACTTCCAGACGGCCATCATCATCGGGTAGTTCCAGGGAGCGACCTGGGCGCAGACGCCGACCGGCTCACGGCGGACGATCGAGGTCATCCCCTCCATGTACTCACCGGCCGAGCGGCCCTCCAGCAGGCGCGCGGCGCCCGCGAAGAAGCGGATCTGGTCCACCATCGGCGGCAGCTCCTCGCTGGCCGTGAGGCCGAGCGGCTTGCCGGTGTTCTCCGATTCGGTGGCGACGAGCTCTTCCGCGCGGGCCTCGAGGGCGTCCGCGATCTTCAGCAGGGCCTTCTGGCGCTCGGAGGGGGTCGCGTCGCGCCAGGCCGGGAAGGCGGCCGCGGCGGCGGCCATGGCGGCGTCGACGTCCGCCTGGCCGGAGAGGGGAGCGGTCGCGTACGCCTCGCCCGTGGCGGGGTTGACCACCTCGGTGGTCCGCCCGTCGGCGGCGTCCTTGAACTCCCCGCCGATGTAGTTGCGCAGACGACGCAGTTCGGTGGTCACTACAGCCACACTCCTGTGATCACATGTCCAATGGTTGAGACAGCTACTCAGCCTAGCCTCTCAGGCCCCGTTTTCGACAGGCCCACCCGCCACGAACTACGGAATCAGTGAGATCCGACTCCCGAAACAACGAATTACATCGTTCTCGCCTTGCGGAACAGACGACTCCTCGTGCACAGTGAGGTCGTGGTCAGTCGAAGCGCAGATTCCAGGAACAGACAACCGTCCCCTTCGGTAGATGCTGTGTCCCTGGCGATCATCGAGCAACTGCAGGAGGACGGCCGGCGCCCCTACGCGGCGATCGGAAAGGCCGTAGGCCTGTCCGAAGCGGCGGTGCGCCAGCGGGTTCAGAAGCTGCTCGACCAGGGCGTCATGCAGATCGTCGCCGTCACCGACCCGCTCACCGTGGGGCTCCGGCGCCAGGCGATGGTCGGCATCAACGTCGAGGGAGACCTCGACCCGGTGGCCGACGCCCTGACCGCGATGGCCGAGTGCGAGTACGTGGTGATGACCGCGGGCTCGTTCGACCTGATGGTGGAAATCGTCTGCGAGGACGACGACCACCTGCTGGAAACGATCAACAAGAAGATCCGCGCGCTCCCCGGCGTGCGATCAACCGAAAGCTTCGTTTACCTGAAGCTGAAGAAGCAGACCTACATGTGGGGAACGCGATAGCCGTGAGCCAGGACCTCTCCAAGACCGCCTACGACCACCTGTGGATGCACTTCACCCGCATGTCGTCGTACGAGAACTCGCCCGTACCCACCATCGTGCGGGGCGAGGGCACCTACATCTTCGACGACAAGGGCAAGCGCTACCTGGACGGTCTCGCCGGACTGTTCGTGGTCAACGCCGGTCACGGCCGCAAGGAACTGGCCGAGGTCGCGTACAAGCAGGCCCAGGAACTCGCGTTCTTCCCCATTTGGTCGTACGCGCACCCCAAGGCCGTCGAGCTCGCCGAGCGCCTCGCGCACTACGCCCCGGGCGACCTGAACAAGGTCTTCTTCACCACCGGTGGCGGCGAGGCCGTCGAGACGGCCTGGAAGCTCGCCAAGCAGTACTTCAAGCTGCAGGGCAAGCACACCAAGTACAAGGTCATCTCCCGCGCGGTCGCCTACCACGGCACCCCGCAGGGCGCCCTGTCCATCACCGGCCTGCCGGCCCTCAAGGCCCCCTTCGAGCCGCTGGTCCCCGGCGCGCACAAGGTGGTCAACACCAACATCTACCGCGCCCCGATCTACGGCGACGACCCCGAGGCCTACGGCCGCTGGTGCGCCGACCAGATCGAGCAGGAGATCCTGTTCGAGGGCGCCGACACCGTCGCCGCCGTCTTCCTGGAGCCGGTGCAGAACGCCGGTGGCTGCTTCCCGCCGCCGCCCGGGTACTTCCAGCGGGTCCGCGAGATCTGCGACGAGTACGACGTGCTGCTCGTCTCCGACGAGACGATCTGCGCCTTCGGCCGCCTCGGCACGATGTTCGCCTGTGACAAGTTCGGCTACATCCCGGACATGATCACCTGCGCGAAGGGCATGACCTCGGGCTACTCCCCGATCGGTGCCTGCATCATCTCGGACAAGCTCGCCGAGCCGTTCTACAAGGGTGACAACACCTTCCTGCACGGCTACACCTTCGGCGGACACCCGGTGTCCTCCGCGGTGGCGCTCGCCAACCTCGACATCTTCGACAAGGAAGGCCTCAACCAGCACGTGCTGGACAACGAGGACGCCTTCCGCTCGACGCTGGAGAAGCTGCACGACCTGCCGATCGTCGGCGACGTCCGCGGCAACGGCTACTTCTACGGCATCGAGCTCGTCAAGGACAAGGTCACCAAGGAGTCCTTCACGGACGAGGAGACGGAGCGCGTGCTCTACGGCTTCCTCTCCAAGGCGCTCTTCGAGAACGGCCTGTACTGCCGCGCCGACGACCGTGGCGACCCGGTCATCCAGCTGGCCCCGCCGCTCACCGCCGACCAGGGCACCTTCGACGAGATCGAGGGCATCCTGCGCCGCGTGCTCACCGAGGCCTGGACCAAGCTCTAACCAGCGGCGTCCCGCGAGCAGTAGGTCCTTCTTCACGCAGTAGTCCGACCACACGGCCCGGATACCCCGTTCGAGTGAGAACGCGGGTGTCCGGGCCGTGTGCTGTCACCATCCAAGACGTTCATCTCTTTACATCTCATTGCGGCGCCAGTGACCTAGCGGGCACCGTTTCGTTCCCCCGGACGGAGGTGTACGCCATGGTGGCTTCGCCGGACAACGCCCCACCGGACAATGACGTCCTCTGGGCGCGGTCCCTTCACTACTCCCACAGCGGCTCGCCGGGCCTCATCGGGGTCTCCATCGGCGTCCGCGCGGGTGAGATCCTCGCCGTCACCGGCCCCCGCGGCAGCGGCAAGACCACGCTGCTGCGCTGCCTGTCCGGGCAACTGCAGCCGGAGCAGGGCGAGGTCTGGTTCAACAGCGTCCCCGTGCACACCATGGGAGCCCTGGCCCGCGAACGGCTGCGCCGCGACCGGTTCGGCTGGATCGGCCCCGAGCCCCAGCTCATGCCCGAGCTCCGGGTCTGGGAGAACGCGGCCCTGCCGCTGCTGATCGCGGGCGCGACCCACCGCTCCGCCAAGCGGGCCGCCTGCGAATGGCTGGACCGCCTCGACATCGGCGGCTTCGCCCGCAAGTACCCCGGCGCCCTCAACCGGGCCGAGTCCCAGCGCGCGGCCCTGGCCCGCGCCCTCGCGAGCGAACCCGCCGTGGTCTTCGCCGACGAGCCCACGGCCCCGCTGCACCGCGCCGAGCGCTCCCTGCTGCTGCGCACCCTCACCACGGCGGCCCGGTCCCACGGCATCACCGTGGTGCTGGCCACCCACGACGAGGAGACCGCGGCCGTCGCCGACCGGCTCGTCCCCCTGCTCGACGGCCGCCCGGCCGCCGCGGCGGCCTCGGCCACCGACGCAGCCCCGCAGACCTCCTTCCCCCAGCCCCCGGAGGACCAGGCCGCGTGCTCGCTCTCCGCCTAGCCCGCGGCTCCCGGCCGCTCGTCCAGCTGCGCCGGCTGCTGGTCGCCACCGCGTCGGCCGCCAGCGGCTTCCTGCTGCTGTACGTACTCGCGCAGGCCACCGCCGGGTCCGCCGGATCGTTCCCTCAGCTGCTGTGGGCCCTGGTCCCCCTCGCCGTCACCGTCCAGTTCGCCGTCGCCGTGGCCCGCAGTGACCCGGCGACCCGGCCCCGCGAGGGGCTGGACGCGGCCGGGCTGGGCCCCGTACGGCTCACCCTTGTCGCCACGATCTCCACCGCCGTCGCCTGCGCCCTGGGCAGCGCCGTGGCCATGGCCGTCTTCCTCCACCTGCGCGGGGACGTGGCCGGGCTGCCCTTCGACGGGGCCGGGGCGGAGCTGCTCCACGCCGACCAACCGCTGCCCGTGGCGGCCGCCCTCACCCTGCTGTCCCTGCTCCCGCTGGCCGCGTCCGTGGCCACCGCCCTCGTCCTGCGCCCCCACGCCCGCCCCGCGCCGCAGACCGTGCTGCCCTGGGGCATCGCCCTCACCGCGTGCGGACTCGCCTCCCTGGCCTACGCCGGCCCCGGCGGAGCCGGCGCGCCGGCCGGCTGGGCGCTGACCGCCGTCGGGCTCGCGCTCACCGGTCCGGGCCTGGCCTACGCCTGCGGGACGCTGGTCCAGGCCGTACGCCCGGGCGCGCTCCGGCTGCTGGCCGGGCGGGCCCTCCAGGAGGAGGCCCCCCGGCTCGGTGCGCCCATCGGCGTCCTGTGCGCCGTCGGCGCGGGCGCCCTCAGCGCCGCGGCCCTGCGCGACCACGGCGGCCTCCAGGTCCCGCTCGGCCCGCTCACCGCACCCGCCGCCGTGCTGGTGGTGCTGTGCGCGGCCGCGACCCTGCTCACTTCCGCGGTCGAGGTCCACCAGGACCGGGCCGCCACCCGCGAGACGCTGACCGGCATCGGCGCCCCGGCCAAGGTGCTGCGTACGGCCGTGACCGTACGGGCCACCGCACTGGTGGCCGTGTGCCTGGCGCTCAGCTGGGGTGTGTCACAGCTGACGTCGCTGGCATTGACCCGCTGAGGTGACCAGCCCTTAGGGTGGGCCGAATGGTCAACGCAGACATCGAGATCGAGACGCTCGCCGAATTCGACCGGGTCGTGGCCCGCGGCTCGCTCAGCGGGTACCGGATCCAGTCCGTCAACCTCCTGGAGCGGACCTTCGCCCTGCTGTCCGCCGACACCTCCGCGGCGGTGTTCCTGGGCTGCGCGATGGAGCCGGACGCCTCGGTCAAAGTGCGCGCCGACGGCGCCCTGGTCTTCCCGCCCGTCCCCGACCTGCCCTTCAACCCCTACCGCGGCCTGCTGTACACGGCCGAGGAGCTCTTCGCGGGGCTGACCTCCGGCTACGCGGCCACCCCGGACGCCGAGTCGTACGCCTGGTTCCAGGAGACCAAGGCTGACGGTGACGTCTACTCCTCGATGCTCCGCTCCATCCACGACGACGCCATCTCCGACGCCCTCGACGAGCACCTCGTCGGCGCCCGTGTGGTCGGCGTGATGGGCGGCCACGCCATGGCCCGCGGCGGCGACGCCTACCGGGGCGCGGCCGAGCTCGGCCGGACCCTGACCCGCTCCGGGCTGACGGTGGCCACCGGCGGCGGCCCCGGCGCGATGGAGGCGGCCAACCTGGGCGCGTACCTGGCCCCGGCCCCCGACGAGGCCCTGCCCGAAGCCCTGCGGATCCTGGCCGGCTCCCCGTCCTTCGCTCCGTCGGTCACCGACTGGGCACGGGCGGCCTTCACCGTGCGCGAGCGCTGGCCGGCCGTCGAGAGCGGCGACTCCGTGGGCATCCCGACCTGGTTCTACGGCCACGAGCCGCCGAACGCCTTCGCCGGCCACATCGCGAAGTACTTCGCGAACGCCACCCGGGAGGACGGGCTGCTCGCCCGGGCCAACGCGGGCGTGGTGTTCCTGCCGGGCGCGGCGGGCACCGTCCAGGAGATCTTCGACAACGCGACGCCGAACCACTACGAGTCCCGGGGCGAGCCGACCCCGATGATCCTCGTCGACCGCGCCCACTGGACCGAGCGGCTGCCCGCCTGGCCGCTGCTCCAGGCCCTGGCCCGCGGCCGGGCCATGGAATCGCGGATCGCACTGGTCGACTCGGTGGACGAGGTCCCGTCCGTCCTCGCCTCGATGAAATAGCCGGAGCGGAAGACCGGACGGACCCAAATGGCCCCGGCAGGCAACTTCCCGCCCCTTCTGTACGTCTGCAAGAGGTACGCACAACGCAAAACCTGCCAGACGTGAACGGAGCCCCCGGGTGCTCATAGGCCTGCTGACCGCTGTCGCGGCGTCCATCTGCTACGGCACGGGATCCGTCCTGCAAGCCGTCGGCTCCCGGCGGGCGGCCCGTTCGTCGCCCGCCGACTCGGGGGTCACGCAGCACGGCGGACCGAACCTCTCCTCCACCGCGAAGGCCGCGATGACCTGGGAGTTCATCGTCGGCACGATCCTGGACTTCGTGGGCTTCGGCCTCGGCGCCCTGGCCGCACGCCTCCTGCCCCTCTTCCTCTCCCAGACGGTCATCAGCGCCAACCTGGTGATCACGGCCGTGCTGAGCGTGAAGCTGCTGGGGATCCGACTGACCCGGAAGGAATGGACCTCGATCGGGGTCGTCTGCGCGGCACTGGTCCTGCTGGCGACGGCGGCCGGCCACGAGGGCGGCCACCACGCGCCGTCCGCCACGCACTGGTGGCTCCTGGCGGTGACCGTACTGATCATCGCGGGCGGCACGGTGGCGGTACGTTTCCTGGGCGCCCGGGCCGCGATCCTGGCGGGCCTGCTGTCGGGCCTGGCGTTCGGCGCGCTGGGCGTCGGGGTCCGCGTCCTGAACGGCGTGGAGCCGTTCTCCTTCCCGGCGCTCCTGTCCGACCCGGCCCTCTACGCCATCGTCCTGGCGGGGGTCGGCGGCATGTACCTCCACACCGTGGCGCTCCAGATCGGCTCCGTGAACGGGGCCACCGCCGCCCTGGTGGTCGGTGAAACCGTCCTCCCCGGCGCGATCGGCGTGCTCTGGCTCGGCGACGCCTCCCGCCCCGGCATGGCCTGGCTGGCGGTCCTCGGCTTCGTCCTGGCGGTGGCCGGCGCGGTGGCGGTCGCCTGGTACGGCAACCACGACGGGGCGGAGGCGGACTCCCCCGCCCCGGAACCGGCCTCGGTGCGCTGACCCCGCGGGGGCCTGCCTCTCCCGGGGGAAGGCCCTTCCGGGGGAAGGCCCTTCGCAGCGCCCCCCTACTCCCCCGGAAGTACGACCACCTCGGCCGGGGCGAAGCCCACCGCGACCCGGTCCCCTACCGCCGGCGCCCCGGCCAGCCCGCACTCGGCTTCCAGCGCCGGTCCCACCCCCGGCCGCAGCAGCAGCGCGACATGCGTCCCCCGGAAGGTCCGCGACACCACCTCGCAGCCCAGCCCCTCGGGCGACAGCACGACCCCGGCCGGCCGGATCAGTACCTTCCGCTCCCCGTCCGGGGAGCCGTCCGGCACCGCGACCTTCCCCCACGGGGTCACGGCCGCACCGCCCGACACCACCGCCGTCGCCACGTTCTCGAAGCCCAGGAACCGCGCCACGAACTCCGACGCCGGCCGCTGCCAGACCTCCAGCGGAGTCCCGGCCTGCGCGATCCGCCCGTCCCGCATCACGACCACCCGGTCGGCCAGCGCGAACGCCTCGCCCTGGTCGTGCGTGACGGCCAGCACCGTCGTGCCCAGCCGCGAGAACAACCCCCGCAACTCCACCACCAGCCGCTCCCGCAGCCCGCGGTCCAGCTGCCCGAGCGGCTCGTCCAGCATCAGCAGCCGCGGCGAGGGCGCCAGCGCCCGCGCCAGCGCGACCCGCTGCTGCTCGCCGCCCGACAGCGAGGCCACCGCCCGCCCCTGCGCCCCGGGGAGCCCGACCAGCTCCAGGAGCTCGGCGACCCGGCCCCCGCAGGACTGCTGCGAAGCGCCCCGCATCCGCAGCCCGAACGCGACGTTCCCGGCCACGTCCCGGTGCGGGAACAGCTGGTGGTCCTGGAACATCAGGCCCACGCCCCGCCGGTGCACGGGAACCCCCGCCTGGTCGGCGCCGCCCAGGAGCACCCGCCCGTCCGCGACGGGCTGCAGCCCGGCCACGACCCGGAGCAGGGTGGACTTGCCGCTCCCGCTCGGTCCCAGCACGCACACGATCTCGTGCTCGGCGACCGCGAGGTCCACGGAGTCCACGACCGCGCGCGCACCGAAGCGGACCGACACCCCTTCCAGCTGAAGCAGTGTCATCAGAACTCTCCGGAGGTCTTGTCGGGTCGCAGCCGCTCCAGCGCCAGCAGGGACACCGCGCAGACCAGCATCAGGATCGTGCTCAGGGCCATCGCCTGCCCGTAGTTCATCTCTCCGGCCCGCCCCAGCAGCCGTGCCACCGCGACCGGCAGCGTCGGACGGTCCGGCCGCGCGATGAAGACGGTCGCCCCGAACTCCCCGAGGGACACGGCGAAGGCGAAGCCGGCCGCGATCAACAGGGCCCGCCGCACCATCGGCAGGTCCACCTCCCGCCAGGCCCGCAGCGGCGAGGCGCCGAGCACGGCGGCGGCCTCCCGCAGCCGGCCGTCCACCGCGCGCAGTACGGGCAGCATGGTCCGTACGACGAAGGGCACGCCCACCAGCGCCTGCGCCAGCGGCACCAGGATCCACGAGGTCCGCAGGTCCAGCGGCGGCTCGTCGAGGGTGATGAGGAAACCGAAGCCGACGGTCACGGCCGACACCCCCAGCGGAAGCATCAGCAGGGCGTCGAAGCCCCGTACGAAACGGCCTTCCCGGCGGGTCAGGGCCGCGGCCGCGAGCCCGCCGACGACCAGCGCGATGGCGGTGGCGGCCAGCGCGTACTGGAGGGAGTTCCAGATGGCCTCCAGCGGCGGCACCAGGAACGTTCCGCCGCCGGCGCCCACCTCCTGCAGCGCCCGGTAGAAGCCGAACCCGTATCCGCCGGGGGCGTCCAGGGAGCGCTCCACGAGCACCCCGAGCGGCAGCGCGATCAGCAGCGCCACCGTCAGCAGCACCCCGCCGAGCAGGCTCCGCTGGGCCCAGCCGCGGACCCGGTGCGCGGTGCGCGCCGGGTCCACGAGCCGCAGCGCGGTCTCCCGCTTGCGCACGGTCCAGGAATGCACGCCGAGGATCGCGCCGATCGCCACGAACTGCACCATCGTCAGCACGGCGGCCGTCGGCAGGTCCAAGAGCTGGGCGGTCTGCCGGTACACCTCCACCTCGAGGGTGGAGTACGCGGGCCCGCCCAGGATCTGCACGACGCCGAAGGAGGAGAACGTGAACAGGAACACCATGAGCGAGGCGGCGGCCACCGCCGGGACCAGCGCGGGCAGCGTCACCCGCCGCCAGGCGGCGAACCGCCCGGCGCCCAGCACCCGGGCGGCCTCCTCCTGGCGCGGGTCCAGCTGTGCCCACAGCCCGCCGACCGTGCGGATCACCACGGCGTAGTTGAAGAAGACGTGCGCGAGCAGGATCGCCCAGACGGTCGTGTCGAGGCGGATCCCCCACACCTCGTCCAGCAGACCGCCGCGCCCGACGAGCGCCAGGAAGGCGGTGCCGACCACGACGGTCGGCAGCACGAACGGCACCGTCACGAGCGCCCGCAGCAGCTGTTTGCCGGGGAACTCGAAGCGCGCGAAGACGTACGCGCCGGGAAGTGCGATCAGGAGCGTGAGCGCGGTCGACGCGAGCGCCTGCCAGGTGGTGAACCAGAGCACCTCCCCGATGTCGGGCCGGGCCAGCACCTCACCGATCCGGCCGAACTGCCAGCCGGCTTCGGTCTTGAGCCCGCGCCCGACGATCGCCGCGACGGGGTACGCGAAGAACAGCCCGAAGAAGGCGAGCGGGACGGCCATCAGACCGAGCCTGACGACCGTGGCCCGCCCGCGCTCCTTCGGAACCCTGCCCACCGTTACTACTTGACGACGAGCGTCGACCACGCCTTGACCCACTGGTCACGGTTCTTGGCGATGGCCTCCGGGGCGACGGTCTCCGGCTTCTCGATCACGACGCCGTGCTTGGTGAAGAGCTCCGGCAGCTTCGCGTCCTTGGTCACGGGGTTCACGAACATCTGGAGCGGCATGTCCTCCTGGAACTTCTTGGAGATCAGGAAGTCCAGGAGCGCCTTGCCGCCCTGCTCGTTCTTCGCGCCCTTGAGCAGACCCGCGAACTCGGTCTGCCGGAAGCAGGTACCGGTCGCGACGCCCGTGGGGGCCTCGGCCGGCTGCGGCTCGCCGTAGAGCACCTCGACCGGCGGGCTGGAGGCGTAGGAGACGACCAGCGGGCGGTCGCCCTTGGCCTTCTTGCCGCCCGCGGACCCGGAGAAGCGCTCGTTGTAGGCCTGCTCCCAGCCGTCGACGACCTCGACACCGTTGGCCTTGAGCTTGCTCCAGTAGTCCTTCCAGCCGTCGTCGCCGTACTTGCCGACGGAGGCGAGCAGGAAGCCGAGGCCGGGCGAGGAGGTCGCGGCGTTCTCGGTGACCAGCAGGTTCTTGTACTCGGGCTTGATCAGGTCGTCCAGCGTCTGCGGCGGGGCGAGCTTCTTGTCGGCGAAGTAGGCCTTGTCGTAGTTGACGCAGATGTCGCCGGAGTCGACCGGGGTGACCCGGTGCTCCTTGTCGAGCACGAACTCGGGCTTCACGTCGGCCAGCCCCTTGGCCTCGTACGGCGTGAAGATGCCGTTGTCGAGGGCTCGGGAGAGGAGCGTGTTGTCCACGCCGAAGAAGACGTCCCCGCGCGGGGAGCCCTTGGTCAGGATCTCCTGGTTCAGCGCCGCGCCCGCGTCGCCCGACTTCAGGACCTTGACGGTGTAGCCGCTCTGCTGCTCGAACTCCTTGAGGACCGCGTCGGTCACGTTGAAGGAGTCGTGCGAGACGAGGGTGATCGTCTTGGACTTCGGGGCGTCGCTCGCGCCCGCGGACTTGTCCTTGGCGTCGCCGCCGCAGGCGCTGAGCGTGGTGACGCCGAGCGCGGCCACGAGCGCGACGCCCGCGATCTTCTTGGTGGTGCTCATTGGTGCATTCCTCCTGGGATGTCCAGGAGAAGACGCGGCCCTGCCCGGCGCTCTGTGGAGCGGACGCCGGGCAGGGCGCAACAGCTTGAGTGGTGACCGAACTTCCTACCCCGAATGACCGGGGCGAGGTTCAGAGGGTCTGCGGTGACGGTTACCGCACTCTCAGCGCTGTGGCGCTCCCCTGTCGGAATATGAAATTGGTTCGGCCACAGGGTACCCCGTGGCCAAAAACAAACCTTAACTGGCGAAAATCAGCGCTCCGAGGCGGCGAGCTGGCCGCATGCGCCGTCGATTTCCTGACCACGCGTGTCACGTACGGTCACCGGCACGCCGTGGCGGGCGATGGCCTCCACGAACGCCTTCTCGTCCTCGGGCCGCGAGGCGGTCCACTTCGAGCCCGGCGTCGGGTTCAGCGGGATCAGGTTGACGTGCACGCGCTTGCCCTTGAGCAGCCTGCCGAGCAGGTCGCCACGCCAGGCCTGGTCGTTGATGTCGCGGATCAGCGCGTACTCGATGGAGATGCGGCGGCCCGACTTCTCCGCGTACTCCCAGGCCGCGCCGAGCACCTCGCGGACGTTCCAGCGGGTGTTCACGGGGACCAGGGTGTCGCGCAGCTCGTCGTCCGGCGCGTGCAGCGAGACGGCGAGACGGCATTTGAAGCCCTCGTCGGCGAAGCGCAGCATGGCCGGGACCAAGCCGACGGTGGAGACGGTGATCCCGCGCTGGGACAGTCCCAGGCCGTCGGGCTCCGGGTCGGTGAGGCGGCGGATGGCGCCGACGACGCGGTTGTAGTTGGCCAGCGGCTCGCCCATGCCCATGAAGACAATGTTCGACAGCCGGGCCGGTCCGCCGGGGACCTCGCCGTCGCGCAGGGCGCGCATGCCGTCGACGATCTGGTGCACGATCTCGGCGGTGGACAGGTTGCGGTCGAGACCCGCCTGGCCGGTGGCGCAGAACGGGCAGTTCATGCCGCAGCCGGCCTGTGAGGAGATGCACATGGTGACCCGGTCGGGGTAGCGCATCAGCACGGATTCGACGAGCGTGCCGTCGTGCAGCTTCCACAGGGTCTTGCGGGTGGTGTCGTCGTCGCACGAGATGTGGCGGATGACGTTCATCAGGTCCGGCAGCAGCTCGTCGCGGAGCTTCTCGCGGGAGCCGGCCGGGATGTCGGTCCACTCGGCCGGGTCGTGCGCGTACCGGGCGAAGTAGTGCTGCGAGAGCTGCTTGGCCCGGAACGGCTTCTCACCGATCGCGGCGACGGCCTCCCGTCGCTCCTCGGGGGTGAGGTCGGCGAGGTGCCGGGGCGGCTTCTTCGCTCCACGGGGGGCGACGAAAGTGAGCTCTCCCGGAACAGGGCGGGCCATGGCAGGTACTCCTTGTAAGACGAAAGGCGCGCCGCAGAAGCAGCGCGCCCTTCAAGAGTAACCGCCCGGGCCGCACCGGGGCCTTTCGTCGTACATCGCCCACCCGGGCGGGACCGTCCCGATGAGAAGCCCGCGGCCCGGCGGCTCCGCCCGGCCGTGTCAGCCGGTGCCGACGAACGCGGCGAGCAGCAGCCAGACCACCGGGGCCGTCGGAAGCAGGGAGTCCAGCCGGTCCATGATGCCGCCGTGGCCCGGCAGCAAGGTGCCCATGTCCTTGATCCCGAGGTCGCGCTTGATCATCGACTCCCCGAGGTCACCCAGGGTGGCGCTGACCGCGACGGCGAAGCCGAGCACCAGGCCCTGCCACCAGACGCCCCCGTCGATCAGGAACTCCATGCACAGCGCGCCGGCGCCCATCGCGAAGGCCACCGCCCCGAAGAGTCCCTCACGGGTCTTCCCGGGGCTGATGCGCGGGGCGAGCTTGGTCTTGCCGAACCGCCAGCCCACCGCGTAGGCCCCGGTATCGCTGACCACGGTCAGGACCAGGAAGGTGACCACCCGCTGCGGACCGTCGTCCGCGGTGAGCAGCATCGTGACGAACGTGGCCAGGAACGGCACGTAGAACGCCGCCCAGACACCGGCCGTGACGTCCCTGAGATAGTCCTCGGGCGGTTCCGTCATCCGCCAGACCAGGACCGCGAGGGCCGTCAGGGCCATCGCCACCCAGGCGCCCTCGGACCCGCGGACGTACCCGGCGATGACCATCGCCGCGCCGCCGATCGCGAGCGGGACCAGCGGGGCCTTGATGCCCTTCTTCTCCTGGAGCCGGGAGGTGAGCTCCCACAGCCCCACGACGACCGCCACGACGACGACGCCGACGAACACCGCCTTGACGATGAACAGCGAGGCGAAGATCACCGCGCCGAGGCCCACGCCCACCCCTATGGCGGCACGCAGATCCCGCCCCGCACGCTTCTTCGGCGGCGGGGGCGAGGCGTCCTGCGGTGCCGGCGAAGGCGGGATCGGCGGGGGGCTGGGCATGGGCTCCTGCGGCGGCGTATCGGCGCGGAAGAGGGAGCCGCCGTCAGCGGCGGCTCCCTGATCGCGTGCTTCCCGGTCGTCGAAGTCACGGCCGGCGGCATCGGGCACGATGGGCATGGGCCGAGTGTGCGGGCCCGCCTGCGCATCGTATGCGGGACCCGCCGGAACCGGCTCCGGCTGCCAGGAAGAGTCGTTCATCAGACTTCGAGGAGCTCGGCTTCCTTGTGCTTGAGCAGCTCGTCCACCTGCGCGACGTACTTCGCGGTGGTGTCGTCGAGCTCCTTCTCGGCGCGGCGCACCTCGTCCTCGCCCGCTTCCTTGTCCTTGACGAGCTTGTCGAGGGCGTCCTTCGCCTTGCGGCGGATGGCGCGGATCGACACCTTGGAGTCCTCGGCCTTGGTACGCGCGACCTTGATGTACTCCTTGCGGCGGTCCTGCGTCAGCTCGGGGAAGGTCACCCGGATGATGCTGCCGTCGTTGCTCGGGTTGACGCCGAGGTCCGAGTCGCGGATGGCCGTCTCGATGTTGCGCAGCGCGCTCTTGTCGAACGGGGTCACGATCGCCATGCGCGGCTCGGGGACCGAGAAGGAGGCGAGCTGGTTGATGGGCGTGATGGCGCCGTAGTACTCCGCCACGATCTTGTTGAACATCGCCGGGTGCGCACGACCGGTGCGAATCGCGGCGAAGTCTTCCTTGGCGACGACGACGGCCTTTTCCATCTTCTCCTCGGCCTCGAGGAGGATCTCTTCGGTCACCACGTGCTCCTGCATGTCAGAAATGGATGGTTCAGGCGGACGGGGCCTGCTCAGGCCCGGGTGCCCTGGTCGCTCACGAGCGTGCCGATCTTCTCACCCTTGACGGCGCGGGCGATATTGCCCTCGGCGAGCAACTCGAAGACCAGGATGGGCAGCTTGTTGTCGCGGCACAGCGTGATGGCGGTGGCGTCGGCGACCTTGAGGTCGCGGGACAGCACCTCGCTGTACTCCAGCGCGTCGAACTTCACCGCGTCCGGGTTCTTCTTCGGGTCGGAGTCGTAGACCCCGTCGACGCCGTTCTTGCCCATGAGCAGGGCTTCCGCGTCGATCTCCAGGGCACGCTGGGCGGCCGTGGTGTCGGTGGAGAAGTAGGGCATGCCCATGCCGGCGCCGAAGATGACGACGCGGCCCTTCTCCAGGTGGCGGACGGCGCGCAGCGGGATGTACGGCTCGGCGACCTGGCCCATGGTGATGGCCGTCTGGACGCGGGAGTCGATGCCTTCCTTCTCCAGGAAGTCCTGGAGCGCGAGGCAGTTCATGACGGTGCCGAGCATGCCCATGTAGTCGGACCGGGCCCGGTCCATGCCGCGCTGCTGGAGTTCGGCGCCGCGGAAGAAGTTGCCACCGCCGATCACCACGGCGATCTCCGCGCCGTCGCGGACCACCGCGGCGATCTCGCGTGCGATGGCGTGGACCACGTCGGGGTCGACGCCCAGTCCTCCGCCACCGGAGAAGGCTTCGCCCGACAGCTTCAGCATGAAGCGGCGGCCCTTCTTGTCCTGGTCGCTCTTGTCGTCGGAAGCGGTGTGGGTGTCCACGCCCTGATTCATGGAGATCTCCTCGTGCACATACGAAGAAGGCCATTGCCGGTGGGTCCTCGCGGTTCCCTCTACGGCAATGGCCTCCTCGTCAGATCTGCGGTCGCCCTGCGCGAAGGCGGGCGACTGCTTCAGACCCTACCGGGGTCCGGTGTCCGTCGCGTACGGACGGACTTCAGATGCCGACCTTGATGCGCGAGAAGCGCACCAGGGTGACACCGGCCTCGTCCAGAACCTTCTGGACGGACTTCTTGGCGTCCAGGGCGTAGGCCTGGCCAAGCAGGGTGTTGTCGCGGAAGAAGCCGTTGACACGACCCTCGACGATCTTCGGCAGGGCGGCCTCGGGCTTGCCCTCGGCGCGGGTGACCTCTTCGGCCACACGGCGCTCGGACTCGACGACCTCGGCCGGCACGTCAGCGGCGGACAGCCACTTCGGCGCGAACGCGGCGATGTGCTGCGCGACGCCGCGGGCGACCTCGGCGTTCTCCTTGTCGAGCTCGACCAGGACGCCGATCTGGAACGGCAGGTCGGGCATCGTGCGGTGCATGTACGCCGAGACGTAACCGCCGGTGAACTGCGCGAAGCGGTCCAGGACGATCTTCTCGCCGAGGTTGGCGTTGGCCTCGTCCACGAACGCCTGGACGGTCTTGCCCGGGGCGATCTCGGACGCGAGCAGCGCCTCGATGTCGGCCGGGGAGGTCGCGGCGACGTGCGCGGCGAGCTCCTCGGTGACGGCCAGGAACTTCTCGCCCTTGGCGACGAAGTCCGTCTCGCACTTCAGCTCGACGAGGACACCGGAGGTGTTGTCGTCGGAGATGACGGAGACGACGGCACCGTTCTCGGCAGAACGGCCTTCGCGCTTGGCGACGCCCTTCTGACCCTTGATACGGAGCGCCTCGACGGCCTTGTCGACGTCACCGTCGGCCTCGACCAGCGCGTTCTTGCAGTCAAGCATGCCGACGCCGGTGAGCTCGCGGAGCTTCTTGACGTCAGCGGCGGTGTAGTTCGCCATGAGTCTGTGATTCTCTCTCGAAGTCGTAGATCTACGGGTGAACGGCGGAGGAGGCGCGCTTGTGGCGCGGCTCCCCCGCCGTCATCGTCCGTTCCGGGAGTGCCCGGCGCGTGAACGCCGGGCGCCCTCAGTGGGTCAGGCCTGCTCAGCGTCGGCGGCCGGAGCCTCGACGACGGCCTCGGCGACAACCTCGGCCTCGGCGGCCGGAGCGGCCTCAGCCTCGACGGCGGGGGTCTCGACAGCGGCCTCGGCCGGAGCGGCCTCGACAGCCTCGGCGTCGTCGGCCTTCTTCTCACCCTCGAGCAGGTCGCGCTCCCACTCGGCGAGCGGCTCGGCGGCGGCCTTCTCGCCCGGCTTCGAGTCGCCAGTGGCGGCACCGGAACGGGCGATGAGGCCCTCGGCGACGGCGTCGGCGATCACGCGGGTGAGCAGGGTGACGGAGCGGATCGCGTCGTCGTTGCCCGGGATCTTGTAGTCGACCTCGTCGGGGTCGCAGTTGGTGTCGAGGATCGCGACGACCGGGATGTGGAGCTTGCGCGCCTCACCGACGGCGATGTGCTCCTTCTTGGTGTCGACGATCCAGACGGCGCTGGGGACCTTCGACATCTCGCGGATACCACCGAGGGTCTTCTCCAGCTTGATCTTCTCGCGGGAGAGGACCAGGAGCTCCTTCTTGGTGAGACCCGAGGCGGCGACGTCCTCGAAGTCGATCGCCTCAAGCTCCTTCAGACGCTGAAGGCGCTTGTAGACGGTGGAGAAGTTGGTGAGCATGCCACCCAGCCACCGCTGGTTGACGTAGGGCATACCAACGCGCGTCGCCTGCTCGGCGATGGCCTCCTGGGCCTGCTTCTTGGTACCGACGAACATGATGGAACCGCCGTGGGCGACGGTCTCCTTCACGAACTCGTAGGCGCGGTCGATGTACGACAGCGACTGCAGCAGGTCGATGATGTAGATGCCGTTGCGCTCCGTGAAGATGAAGCGCTTCATCTTCGGGTTCCAGCGGCGGGTCTGGTGACCGAAGTGGACGCCGCTTTCCAGCAGCTCCCGCATCGTTACGACGGCCATGGCCATCTCCTTGTTTTCTCGGTTTGGTTCCTGACGCCCCTAGTCGCGCCCTGCCCCCGAAGAAGGGGACCGAGAGACGCTTTCACCCGGCCTGAGAGGTCGGTGCTGGGGCGTGCGAAGTCGACCCGGTGACCCGGATCGCCACAAGAAGTGTACGGGACCCGGCGGTATGCCGGGTGACGCGATTGTCCACAGCCCCCCGCCCGTCCACAGCCCCGGGCGCGGTCCCGGTGCGGGGCGGGACCCTGGGCCGCATGACGAAGCTCCTGCTCATGCTGGTACTGACCCTGGCGCTGCCGCCACTGCCGCCGCACACCGCGTTCCGCGCTCCCCGGGCGCCGGAAGCACGGGTGGCTGCGGGGCTCGCGGGCGCGGGCCGTCCCCTCGCCCCGCCCCTGACGGTGCTCCGGTGGTGGGACCCGCCCCCGACCCCGTACGCGGCGGGGCACCGCGGGGTGGACCTGGCGGCCCCGGTGGGCGCGGAGGTGCGTGCGGTGGGCCCCGGCCGGGTCCACTGGGCCGGCCCGGTCGCGGGCCGCGGGGTCCTCTCCCTGACCCTCCCGGGTGGCCTGCGCACGACCTACGAACCGGTCCGCCCGCTGGTGGCGGAGGGCGCGGAGGTCACGACCGGCCAGGTGGTCGCGCTGCTCACGGCCGGCGCCCACTGCCCCGGCCGCCCCTGCCTGCACTGGGGCCTCCTGAATTCGGGGACCTACCTCAACCCCCTGGCCCTCCTACCCCGCGCGACGCCCCGCCTGCTCCCCCTGGGGCCCTGGCCCCCCGACGCCCCGCCGGCTCCGTCCGGGGCCCTGGCCGCCCGGCTAGCCGCCGACGCCCCGCAGGGCCATGGCCACGGCCGCGTCGGTGACCACCGCCGGGTCCTCTCCCGAGCCGGCCTCGATCCGCCGTACCGCCGCGTCCACGACCCCCTGGAGCAGCATCGCGGCGAGCCTCGGCTCCTTCTGGCCCAGCGCCGCCAGCGCCTCCACGATCATCGCGATCAGCCCGCCGTGCGCCGCACGGATCTTCTCGCGGGCACCGGCGTCCAGCTCGCTCGCCGAGATGGCCACCACCGCCCGGTGGCGCTGGTCGCCCACCAGCCCCAACTGGCTCCGCACGTAGGCCTCGATCTTCGCCTCCGGGTCCTCCGCCCCGGACATCGCCGCCTCGATCTCGGCCGCCCAGACGGGGAAGTCCACCGCGCACAGCTCTTCGACGACGGCCGCACGGGAGCGGAAGTACTCGTACACGGAGGACCGGGCGAGGCCGGTCCGCTCGGCGAGGGCGGGGAAGGTCAGCGCTTCCGTCCCCCCTTCTGACAGCAGGGAACGCGCGGCGTCCAACAGGGCCCCGCGCTGCATCGACCTGTGCTCGGCCACGGAGGCCGCTCGAATCCTGGGCACGAGTCCACTCTACGGATGTACCGCAAGGCCGTCGCACTCTCTTGTCACCCCGGTGCCAACCGGGGTCCGGGGCCTCAGCGGCCGACGTCCGCCAGCTTCGCCCGCAGCTGCAGGACCGATTTCGTGTGGATCTGGCTGACGCGGCTCTCGGTGACCCCGAGAACGTTGCCGATCTCGGCGAGGGTGAGCCCCTCGTAGTAGTAGAGGGTCACCACCGTCTTCTCCCGCTCCGGCAGCGTGTTGATGGCCCGCGCCAGCAGCCGTCGCAGTTCCCGGTCCTCCGCGACCTCCACGGGGTTGTCGGCGGCGGTGTCCTCCAGCGTGTCCATGAGGGAGAGGCGGTCGCCCTCCCCGCCGACGTGCAGCAACTCCTCCAGGGCGACGACATTGGCCAGCGACAACTGGCTGAACACCGCGTGGAGTTCCTCCACCGCGATGCCCATCTCCCTGGCGACCTCGTGCTCGGTCGGGGTGCGCCGAAGCTGGGCCTCGAGCGTGGCGTAGGCCCGTTCGACGGCCCGCGCCTTCTGCCGTACCGAGCGGGGGATCCAGTCCAGCGCCCGGAGCTCGTCGATCATCGCCCCCCGGATCCGGGTGATCGCGTACGTCTCGAACTTGATGGACCGCTCGATGTCGAACTTCTCGATGGCGTCGATCAGCCCGAAGACTCCGGAGGAGACGAAGTCGGCCTGTTCCACATTGGGCGGCAGGCCGACGCTGACCCGCCCGGCCACGTACTTCACGAGGGGCGAGTAGTGCAGGATCAGCTGCTCCCGCAGCCGCTCGTCACCCGAGTCCTTGTACGAGCGCCACAGGACCTCCAGGGACGAGGGCGCGGTGGACCGCTCGCTGCCGCGCGCAGCGGGGGGCACCGCAGCGCGGTCGGACCCTGAGGTGTGCTGGGGCATGCTTCGCCTTTGCCGGAGCCGGATTCCTTGGGAGCGTAGCGTGACGGAAGTGTCGCGGTGCGCGAAGAGTACGGGATCGCGCGGGCCCGCAAGGGCGCCCCGACTCGCGCGGGCGGTCCGGGACCGGCGCCTCGCGCACGGTCCCGGCGGCTGCCACCGGGAAGACCGCATCTCTCATCGGCTTCACTCTTTCACCGGAACGCCCCAGGTCAACGACCGCCTCGCCGGGCAGCTCCGGTTTGTGCGCCTCCTTCCGGCCACCGTGGGGTCAACTGCCAGCCGTCGCCCTGCCGTTCGACAAACCCCAGAGAGTGAAGTTCGTACAGTCTGCCGATGACTTCATCGGTGCCGGTGCCCGCGGCGAGGGCCACCTCCCCCGGATCGGCGGGCCGCCCGGCCGGCAGGGCCTCGAGGACCCGGACCGCGTCGGGATGCAGCAGGTCCCGGGCGATCACGGGGCCGCGCCGTTCGGGAGCGAGCTCGCCCATCCCTCCGACCAGCTCGATGACCTCCGCCGCGTCCGTGACCAGAGCGGCCTCGCCGCGCAGCAGCTCGTGCACTCCGGCCGAGAGCCCGCTCGTGGCCGGGCCGGGGACGCCCATGGTGAACCTCCCGAGAGCCTGCGCCCGCCGGGCGGTGACCAGGGAACCGCTGCGGTGCGCGGCCTCCACGACCACCGTGCCCCGGGTCAGGGCGGCGATGACGCGGTTGCGCAGGACGAAACGGCTCGGCGTGGGGTGGCTGCCGGGCGGCAGCTCTCCGAGCACCAGCCCCTGGGCGGCGATCCGGCCGAGCAGTCCGGCGTGCCCGCGCGGGTAGGACACGTCCACCCCGCAGGCCAGCACGGCCGCCGTGGCTCCGCCCGCGGCGACGGCGCCGCGATGGGCGGCGCCGTCGATGCCGTAGGTTCTCTAGCCGGTCTGAGCGTGTTGTCGAAGTGCAGCTGACTGACGATGCGGAGCGGGAACGCAGACTCAGTCTGTGAGGTTCGAGACGTGAAGCCCGAGAGCGTGACTAGGAAGGTTCTTCCAGGTTGGTATCGGTTCTCCCAGAAGGCCGGCTGCCCCTTCGGCCGTGAGCCGGGTGACGGAGCGGAAGAACCTCACGCAGGCGATCGCGTCGTCGAGGCGCAATGTCGGTGCGGCGATCAACCCAGCCGATGAGTCGGGATCACGGACGGCCCCCAAGATCGGGAGGGAGGTGATGGTGCTGTGCCCATGGGCAACGTCATTGCGAACTCGGATCCACTGGAAGATCACCTTCCGCACGTGCTTGGGCTCGACGGTGATCGAGGCGTTGCCTCGCCCCCCGCTCTGGGTCCAGGTCCAGTGTGGTTGCGGGTCGAAGCCGACTCGCTTGAGGAGGTTCCGTGAGTTGTCGGGGTTGGGAGTGGAGAAGTCTTTGAGGGCAACCTCGAAGACGATCTTCCATTGATCAATCGCGTCAGCCAGTAGCCGTGCCCCAGGAGCATTCTTCGCCTCGGCCACCAGTTCGTCTCGCAAGACCATGGCGATGTCCTGGATGAACGCTTGCCAGGCCGCGACTGCAAGGACGATCGTGCCGCGGTTGATCGAGGTTTCAGTCGTGCGACGTCCCTGGCCCTTGTCTGGTGCCCTGTGGATCTCGATCAGGTTGTCGCAATGCTGCATCGCTGTTTCGTAGCTATCGACGGCTTCTTGAATGCTCACTTGGCAATGCTCTCTTCGATGAGGCGGTAGCTGTTCGATGCGGTGGAGTGTGCCCCAGTAGAAGGGTCTGCGCGCTGGCCTTCGAGCGTGAACATGCAGTGGAAGTGGTCACCGGCGCCCCCGTGGGAGCGGGCGGTGGACCCGTCCAGCAGGGGCGGTTCGCTGCGGTGGTGGGTTCAGGGCGGTGACGCCCAGTGCGGCGTCCCGGGCGGCCAGGGCCTCGCCGCGTTCGGTGATTGCTTCGGCCCGTTCCCGGGCCAGCTGCTCGATCATGACCGCGTAGGTGCCCAACAGGTCCGCCAGCTGCCGATTCTCCTTGCGGACCCTACTCAGGTCCTCGCGGAGCTTGTCGATCTCGGCCTCGGCCTTCTTGACCGGCTCGCTCTTGTGCCGGGCGGCTTTGAACTCCGCCTGGTACTTGGCCATGAGCGTGGTCGGGTACTTGTGCGTCAGCAGCCACCGTTTGACCTGGGCTTCCTCGGCGAGGTCGAGGATGGTGAGCTTGCCCGAGGAGTGCAGTGGGGTGCCGGCAAGCAGCCTGTCGGCGGCGGCCCGCAGCTTGAGGCACAAATCTTTCGGCGGATCCTGCTCGGCCTTCACCGGGTTTCGCCTCCCGGGCGCCCGCACTCGTGCTCGTCGATGAGGTTGTCCAGGTAGACCAGGCGGCGGCGTTCGCGTTCCCAGCGGATCGGCGGGCTCACCTCGTCAGCGACCGTGATCCGCAGCCCGGCGGCCTCGGCCCGCAGCTCGTCGATGTTCTCTTCGGTGCGGCAGATGTTGCCGCAGGCCGGATGGCAGCCCTCAGTGTCCGGGGTGACCCGTGCGTCATCGAGGGAGGGCTCCAGCTCGCAGCGTGCCGTCGCGGCGGCGAAGACACAGGTCATTCCCCTTCCGGGGTAGATCTGCAGCGAGGGGTTCGCCATCACGTGTCTCGCCTCTGCCCCGGTCCGCAGGACCCGCCCGGCGAACTTCTTCGTCCCTCCGCTCACCCGCGACCTGTAGGCGCCGGCGGCCGGGCCGCTGACGTGTTCGCCAGCCTTGAGACGCCGGTCGGCGTCCTGCAGGTCCTCCAGCCGGGTCAGCCACCGCTCGAACGCAAGGTCGTCGGGGAAGCCAGACGCGTATGTGCCGGCATAGCCCTGGGTGATCTGAACCCGCAGGTGCCCGTACTGAATCGCCGCGGCGACCATGCCCCGCGGGCGGCGGCAGATGAACCACGCCAGCGTGCGCCTCAGGCGTGAAATGGTCAGCTGCTGCGGATCGACGGGGATCACGTCGCTGCGGCCGTGCCGGTCGCAGAAGTCGTTCACCCAGGCGATGAAGCGGTTCAGATCGGCGTTGATCGAGCCGAGGGTGCGGGCCTCGCCGCCTTCGTGCTGGTCACGCTCGTCCGCCACCAGCCAAACGGGAAAGAGGGCCTCGGCGTCGTGAAGGCGTTCTTGGACTCCGATCGCCGTGGCGACCAGATCGGGAGCGATCCACGGCTCGTCGCGGAACTGGCCCTCGGGGATCTTGGCGCCGTTCTCGTCGCGGGCGTTCTTCCATTTCCGGCCGTGGACCTCCCACAGTTTCGTCACCTTGTCCCGGCGCAGGCAGCCGCGCCGCAGGCTGACCGCCTCCCCGGGGCGGCAGCCGGTCAGGTAGGCCACCAGAAGGAAGCACGCGGTCGAGAGCGTCCGCACCATCTTCTTGACGTCGCCGTAGGCGATGTTCTTCGTCCAGGGCTCGCCGTCCAGCAGGCCCTTCGGGCGGGCCGTAAGGAACGTGCCGCGGGCGACGGGGATGCCGGAGGAGAGGAACATGTTCCGGTATGCCTGGTTTTTCTGCATCGCGGTGGGCGAGATATCCAGGAGCTTGGCGAGGAAGGGCCAGTCCGGCTCCCAGGTGCCGTCCTCCCGCCGCCTGCCCGGCAGGTCACGGCCTCCCGCGCGGAAGGATTCGATCAAGGCACCGACCTCCGGCGTCGCCCCGGCCTTGCCCGGGACCCGGATCCGGCGGTGCGGGCCGGGGCTGTAACGGCCGGGTTTGAGGCCGAACAGCGGCCGGAACTCCTCCATGGCCGCGATGATGTCCTCGGCGAAGTCCTCGACGAACCGGGCCGCCCACAACACCGTCATCGCCATCGTCGGCTCCTGGATGCGGGCGGTGGCGTTCTCCCGGTCCCGCTGGGACTTGCCCAGCAGGATCCTGGAGTCCTTCCCGCCCCAGGGCGGCATTTCGGGAAGCCGCCCCTCGGCCGGCAGCAGCTCGCGGAAGGCCCACAACCGGCGAACGGCCTGCAACAGATCGCAGCGGTTGCCGTGCGTGAGCTCCGCGTCCCGGACCCCGTCGAGGTAGTCCTCCAGGTCCTCCGGCGTCACCTCCGCGATCGAGGCGAACCCGTAGACATCCATCCAGTCCAGCAGCCCGCGCAGGCAGCGGAGCTGGGAAACCATCGTGTAAACGGCCAGCTTGCCGTTGATGCTCGCCCGGCGAAGGATCGTCAGATCCTCGTCGCAGTTCAGTTCCATCCAGATGTAGATCTTGGCGATGTCCCGGAACCGCTCGGGCACCAACGCGAAGTTGATGCTGACCGAGGCCATGTGATCCTCAAGGATCGCCGGCCTCAGGTTCCAGCGCATGTCGCCCACCACCGACAACGTCGAGCGGTCCGTGCCCTCCCTCAGTTGCCGGTTCTGCAGAACCACCGTGCCGGGGCCGGGCACGAAGATCTCTTTCGGCTCAAGAACGGCGTCGTCGGTGTTCATCGCTCGTCCAGCTCCCCGTCCAGCAGCCGCCGTACCAGTTCTCGCTCTTCCTCACCGGCTGCCGTGCGGGCCCGGTCCTCGGCTGGTTTGCCTGCCAGTCGGATCAGGTCCTCCAGCTCCTCAAAGGGCAGGGCGAACCGCTCGGCCCATCGCAAGGCCGTCATGTGTGTGCGCCGTTCCTCGATCATGTCCCGGGCGACCACCTGAAGCGGCAGATGGTGCGGCATCGCGCGGGCGCACGGGCATTCCAGGCACTTCAGGAACGAGGCCCGGCAGGGCTCGCCAGGCGGGCTGTGCGGGCTGTTCTCGTTATCCGCGCAGGCGGCCAGCACCGTGTCGGCGTCCCTCGCGACCAGCAGCCGCATCATCTCCGTGGTCACCCCGAGCCGTTTGGCCACCGCCTCCGGGTCGCGCAGTGCCTCGGCGACATCCGCCGTACTCAACCGGGTGATGCGGCCCACGGTGCGGGCCTTGACGACTTCCTTCTCCAGGACGTCGGCGACCAGCTTCTGGTACTCACGCAGGCTCGACTTGTCCCGCCGCAGGTAGATGTTCGCCAGCGTCTCCCGGGTCTGGGCCACCGGTTTCTGTTCCCGTGCGCCGTGGGTGACCCGCATCCGTCCGACGCCCACGATCAGCCGCTGCGGCTTGCCGTCCTCGCCCGGCTCCTCGGCGACCAGGTTCAAGCCGGCGCCCCAGACTCCGACCGCCGAGTCCGAGAGCCGGTCGCGGAACCCCCGCCCGGACTCGTTGCGGCGGTTGACCACCTCGGCCCGCTTGGCCTTCGGGCCCTTGCCCGCCTTAGGAACCCAGTAGACCAGCAGCCGGTCGCTGCCCTTGATCCGCCGCGACGAGGCGGCCAGCTCCAGCGCGAGCATGTAGAGGCCGAACGGCGTGTGCAGCTCGTCGCGGGCCGAGACCTCGCCCTCCTCGTCCGGCGCCGCCGCCCAGGGCGGCAGGTCGCTCAGCGCGGTGGTCATGTAGCGCCGCGGGCCCCGCCGGGGCTTGCTCAAGTCGACCTGGATCGTGGCCAGCGGCCCGGCCCCGCCGTCAGGGCGGTGAATGGCCGCCGGCGCCTTGATGATCGTCGAGCCGTTCTCGCCAGTCATCCGCACCAGCAGAATCACCAGCGCGGAGGTCTCGGCCAGGCTCAGGTGCAACCGGGTGGTCAGATCGGTCACGGTGCCGTGCGGGACGATCCACCGCGCCAGGCCGTTGCCCCGCTTGTTGCGCGGCATCTCACCGGTCGTCTCGACCATGTCGAGGATCGAGCCGTACTCGTAGAGCACCGGCTCGTCCTCGCGTGAGATACCGCCCTCACGCCACCGCTCCAGCACCCCGCGGGACTCCCTGATGCGCTTCGCGGCCGCCCGCACCACCCTCCGAGCGGCATCCAGGATCGCCTTCTCCTCGGCCGGGCTGTAGCTGCCCCGCGAGACGATCTTCTCCCGGCGGTCGGGCACCCACTGCGCGCACTGGGCGGCAAACTGCGGCGTCAGCCCCTCCATGTTCGCCAGCAGTGACCGAAGCAGTCCCACCGCCATCGCGGCGGTCGGCGCGTCCCCCCTGTTCAGTAAGAACGCCTTCAGGTGCCGCGGAGCCAGGTCCGCCGGGGCCTGCGGCCGTTCCTCGTCGAAAACCAGGACGTCGATGAAGTAACCCAGCTGCCTGAAGGCGTTGCCGGCAGCCCCGGACGAGTTCACCTTCCCCGCCGGCCCCACATGCGCGTCGAAGGCGCGGGCGAACGCCTCCTGCAGCGGGCGAGCCACCGGGAACGTCGTGAAGTCGTAATCGATCACCTCGTCGGGGTCCTGCTCGGAGAAGAACCGCACCCGGCACTGGCCGTCCTCCAGGAACAGCCGCTGCGGCGGGGTGTAACCCGCCTCCGGCATCCCCGCCTGCCGCCCCGGGCTCACCGACCCGCCACCGGATCGCCCAGCACCCGCCGGTCGGCGCCATAGACCGCCGCCATCAGGTCCGAGATGCCGCTGTTGTTGGCATGCATCAGCAGCAACTCCACCTCCAAAGCCTCGAACGGCTCCAAGTACGTCTGCTTGGTGGTGCGCTGGTCCGCATGTCCGAGCAAAAGCCGCACCAGGTCCCAGGTGCTGCCGAACTCGTAGCGAAGGTCTCGCAGTTCCTCCCCGTCCAGGTGCGCGAACTTCTTGTCGAACAGCAGCCGCCCCACCGAGAACCAGCGCAGTGCGAAGCTGTGGCGGAGCATGTGGGCGGCCCCGGCGAACCCCTCCAGCCCCAGGTCGTCCCGCAGCCGCTTGTTGGCCTGCGTGAAGATGTGCTGCCACCCGTGCGGGTCCCGCGGCATCCCGTCCTCGTTCAACCACAGCGCCACCGGCTCCAAACCCTGCGGCGTCTCACGCAGCAGCAGCCGGCGGGCCTCCGGCGTCAGCGAGTCGAGCGGCACCTCCTCCACCACACCGTCCTGCCCGACCAGCCTCGCCCGCCGCCCCGGCAACATCCGCGTGAGCAACCGGGTCCCCGTCATGCGCTCATAGCGACCGGCAGCCTGGGCCCGCCGCACCGCCGTGGCCCGCTCGCCCTCGCAGTAGTTCAGCACCGGCACCAGACCCTTGCGCGACATCCAGTACTTCCTCGCCACGTTGCCCTTAGCCGTCTGTTCGGCCAGGTGGCAGGTGTAGAAGCCGCGACTGGGGTCGTCCGGCGGGAGCTCGACCAGCAGCAGCGAGCCGCCCTCCTCCAGCCGCAGCCCCGAGTTGTAGAGACAGTCCGCGAACGCGGCATTGCGCTGCCCGTTGCGGCCCCGCCAGCCCGGGTCCTCATCGCCCTCCAGCGTCAACCCGAGCAGCCCGCAGTCGCGATACCGCTCGTAGCCCGGGGGGTCGAACCACTTCACGTCCCGGTCCCGTGTGGCCTTCGGGTCAGTCACCAACTTCTCCGACTGAGTACCGTCCCGGCGCTTGCCCCGGCCCGGGCGAGTGCGGATCGGGTTGGGGACCTGAAACTCGTGCGCCGCCCACAGATAGAACAGCCGGATGTTGACGAGGTTGTCGCTGTAGGTGCCCGACTCCACGAGCCGCGTGTTGCGCCCGTCCAGCATCCGCCAGGTCTTGAAAGCCTCCACCACGGTCGGCTCCACGTCGTCCCACGGCCGTTCGTACGCCCACAAGAAGCTCAGCCACACCACGAGGCTGTACGCGTACTTCCGCCAGGTCAGCCGACCCAGGTCCCGTACCTCGTCACTGTCGAACCATCGGTCCACCCGCAGATCCGGAGCCCCCAGCGGATCCAGCAGGAAGGGCTGACCGGGCCTCCGCGGCGCCGCCGCGGCCCGCAACAGGACGTCCCTGTGTTGCAACACGACCGGATCGTCGTACCCGGGGAGAAGATCCACCCGTTCCCCGTGAAAGTAGACCTTCCATCTCACGTCACGGATCTTGCATAGCCCCACGTCACACCGGGATCCCAACAGCCATCGTTCACCCGAATGGGTGACGTCACCTGTGCCCAGGCCCAGCAACACGGATCTACAACAACAGGGATCTCGCTAGAGAAGCAACGCGGCCCCCGAGACGACCACCCAGCCGCGCTCGGCGAGTCCGGCGGCGAGAGTCTGGGCCATGTGTGCCCCGTACGGGGTGCACGCGCGGGCCCCGACCACCGCCACCGAGCGCAGCGCCCAGGTGCGCAGGCTCGGCCGGCCCCGTACCCACAGTCCGACCGGCCGGGAGTCGCCGAGGTCGTCCAGCTGACTGGGCCACTCCGCCGATCCGGGGCAGACGAACCGGCCCCCCGTCTCGGCGGCGGCCGCCAGGTCCCGCTCGGGGTCTGCCAGGGCGGCCCGCCGCCGGTATCCGGCGAGCCGCTCCCCGCCGACCCCGGCCGGCTTACCGGGCTCCGGGTCCGGCCCGGTCAGCAGCCGTATCAGCCCGACGGCACCGTACGCGCGCAGCCAGCGCCCGCCGCGCTCCTCCCCGGGCTCCAGCACCCGCGTCAGCGCGGCCCGCGCGAGCATCTCCGCCCGCGCGCCGGGGCCGGTCATGACGCCCCTCCCAGCGCCGCCACCGCTCCCCGGGCGATTCCGGTCCGCAGCTCCAGGGCGACGGCCGCGTCCAGGGCGTCGGGGCGGTCCCGGCCCCTGAGGTCGGCCACCGTCCAGGCGACCCGGAGCACCCGGTCGAGACCGCGCGCGGTGAGCAGGCCGCGCTCCAGGTCCTGCTCGGCCTGTGCCAGTGCCCCCGGGGCGGCCGGCCAGCGGGTCCGCAGCTCGTGGCCGGGGACCTCCGCGTTGAGCCGCCAGGGCGTCCCCCCGAGACGGGCGGCCGCCCGATCGCGGGCCTCGCGGACCCGGTCGGCGACCGCCGCCGTGGCTTCGCCGCGGCCACCGCGACCCAGCAGGTCGGAGCGGGTGACCGGCTCGACCTCGACCCGCAGGTCCACCCGGTCCAGCAGCGGCCCGGACAGCCGGGCCTGGTAGCGCCGGATCACCGAGGCCGGGCAGTCGCAGCCGGCCCCGCGCAGGGTGTGCCGCCCGCACGGGCAGGGATTGGCGGCGAGCACCATCAGGAACCTGGCCGGAAGACGTACCACGCCGGCGGTCCGGGCGATGACCACGTGCCCGGCTTCCAGGGGCTGGCGCAGGGCGTCCAGGGCCTTGGCGCTGAACTCCGCGGCCTCGTCGAGGAACAGCACCCCCCGGTGTGCCAGGGACACCGCTCCGGGCCTGGCCACCCCGGCTCCGCCCCCGACGAGGGACTGCATGGTCGCCGAATGGTGCGGGGCGCAGTACGGGGGCCGCGCCACGAGCGGTTCGCCCGGTGGCAGGATTCCCGCGACCGAGTGCACGGCCGTGACCTCCAGCGAGTCCTGCCGGGTGAGTGGGGGCAGGATCCAGGGGATCCGCTCGGCCAGCATCGTCTTGCCCGCGCCGGGCGGCCCGCTGAGGAAGAGGTGGTGTCCCAACTGCGCGGTATTGCATCCGATGCACGATCGGTAGGGGCTGTAAGCCGCTGATCTCGGACGATGCCCGACCGTCCCGTCACCGTACACCAGCCCCCTGACCTGCACATTTGCTTGCCAGTTCCCGTCTGATGCAAGATTCATGCACTGAACGGGAAGGACTCTAAGGTGTCGAACGACGCAAATCGCCCTATCGCTGGAGCTGCTCGGCTGGAGCTGGTCGACGGGGTCGCGCTTCTGCGTCCCGAGGACTCGGTCTTCGAGGGGATGCTGAGCGGGTTCGAGAAGCAGCAGCGGGGTGGCCGGCGTCTGGCAGCGAAGACGATCCGCGGCCGCGAAGGGCAGTTGCGCCAGTTTTCGCTGTTCACCAACGAGTACCCGTGGAACTGGACGTCCTCGCACATGGACGAGTGGATGACGTCCCTGATCAGCGAGAAGGGGCTGGCACATTCGACGTTGCGGTCGTATCAGCTGACGGTCCGGCTGTTCTGCGACTTCCTGACCAGTCCTGCCTACGGGTGGGCTGACGAGTGCGAGAAGCGGTTCGGCACCCACCCGACCCAGATCTGCCACGAGTGGAACACCATTCAGCACCTGACCGACTACGAGGGCCAGGGCGAGAGGCGTCCCTTCACCCGCGAGGAACTGCAGAAGTTCTTCGACTACTGCGACGACCGGATCGAGGTCGCGGCCCGCAGCCGCCGCAAGGGCGCCCTGGCGGCCTACCGGGACGCGACGCTGTTCAAGGTTCTCTACGGCTGGGGTCTGCGCCGGACCGAGGGCTGCAAGCTGGATCTGGTGGACTTCCACCGCAACGCTTCCGCGCCTGAGCTGGGCCGGTACGGGATGCTGCAGGTCCGCTGGGGCAAGGCGACGAAGGGTTCGCCGCCGCGGCGGCGGAACGTCGCCAGCGTGATGCCGTGGGCGGTGGAGGCGGTGGAGGACTACGTGGTGAACATCCGGCCCCGCTTCGGGGTCCCGGACCACGCGGCTCTCTGGCTGACCGAACGCCAGGGCCGTCTGCAGCCGCGTGAGGTCAACGACCGGTTCACCGCCTACCGCGACGCGATCAAGCTGCCTGCCGAGCTCACGCCGCACTCGCTGCGGCACAGCCACGTCACGCACCAGATCGAGGACGGCGTCGACCCGAAGTTCGTACAGGACCAGGTCGGGCACCTCTACGCGAGCACGACCGCGATCTACACGGCGGTCAGCGGCGACTTCATGAACACAATGATGCGGAAGGCACTGAACCGTGCCTTCGAACGGGACGCGGACTTGGGAGGAACCGGATGACGGCCAAGCTGGACTACACCTGGCGGCTGCGCGAGGTCATGGCTGAGCAGGGCATGTTCACCACTGCGGCCCTGCAGCCGCTGCTGGCCGAGCGCCAGGTAAAGCTCTCGACGAGCCAGGTCTACCGGCTGGTCACGGAGAAGCCGGAAAGGCTCAGCCTGAAGGTGTTGATGGCCCTGCTCGACATCTTCGGCTGCCCGATGGACGACCTCGTCAGGCCGACCGCCGCCGCCCAGACGACCCGCCTCAAGCGCACGGCCGACGGCACCGAAGCAGGCATCGGCACCTTCCGCCCGCCCCGGGCACGCATCACCGGCACGGAGAAATGACCACTGCACCGCTCTCTCTACCGCCCGAACCGGACGACGTGGTGGTCGGCATCATGGCCGGCATCGAGCCGGACCTGACCGAGGAATCCATACGCCAGGCCATCGTCGACGCGGCGGCATCCCGGGCCAAGCGCCAACGTCTGGCCCGCGCCCTCAGCGGCGACCCCGGTCTGCTGACCTCCGGCCGGCCCGAGGGCCCGCACGTGGTCGGCGACTTCATCCGGTCCTTGATCACGGCGGGTGCCCGGCAGGCAGTCCTGCCGAAGTGCGCCGGCTGCGGCAGCACGAAGAAGCTCACCAACGTGCAGGCCGACGGCAAGCGCGTCTGCGGCCCCTGCAACCACAAGACCCGTGCCGCCTCCCTTTCCTGCTGCGAGTGCTCGCGGCCGGCTCGCGTCTATCGCCTCACCCGCACCGGAGAGGCGATCTGCCGCGACTGCTGGACGATGCCCGATGGGGACCCCGTCGCTCTGATCAGCTCGGTCATCGCGGCCTTCGTCCCGGGCTCGGACATCGTGGCCATCCGCCAGGCCGTCGAGTCCGTCGCCCCGGCCGGGAACCTCTACCTGATGTTCCGGCTGCTCTGGGAGATCGAAGACGTCCCGGGCCTGCTGACCGGCGAGGGCGCCAAGGCGTCCGCCCGGGCGGCCCGGCTGATCACCGCGCTCACCTCTGCCGGGGTTGCCGTCACCGCGCCGGCCTGCGACGGCTGCGGCCAGGTCCGGCCCCTCACCCACGTCATGAACGAGCTTCGCTGCTGCCCGCTGTGTTACCGGAAGGCGTTCACGGAGCCCTGCGGCGGCTGCGGCAAGGACCGGGTCGTGGGCACCCGCCGAGCCGACGGGACCCCGCTGTGTTCGACCTGCGGGCGCCATGAAGTCGACCGGCTGATCGAATGCGTGCTCTGCGACCGCATCATGCCCCTCGGACGCCGCACCGACGACGGCCCGCTCTGCAAGGGGTGCTACCGCCCGGCCCAGGGGAACTGCTCGTTCTGCGGGAAGGGACCGCGCCGCTGCTACCGCTCGTCGACCGGGATGCCCCGATGCGACACGTGTTCACGCGCCCGGCGCCGCTGCATCGGCTGCGGCAAGGACAAGTACGTGGCCGCCCGCACCGAGGACGGCCACCTCTGCGAGACCTGCTGGGAGAAGAACCCGGTCTCCTTCAACTCCTGCCGGCTCTGCGGGACGGTCGAGCATCTCCACAGCTACGGCCGATGCCATTCCTGCGTCCGTGACCGGCAGCTTCTCGACCTGCTCTCGCACGACGGCGCCATGCGGCCCGAACTCGAACCGGTCCGCCAGCTCTTGGCAGCCGGCGGGGTGAAGGGCGGGCTGAAAATGCTCCGTCGGGACAGCACCCGCACGATCCTCGGCGCGTTCGCGGACGGCACCTGCCCGCTCACCCACGACGGCTTGGACGGCCTCCTCCCGAACAAGTCCGTCGGCTTCTTCCGGGCCGCTCTGGTCACGGCCGGGATCCTGCCCCCGCGGGACGAGCGGCTGGCCGTCCTGGAACGGTGGATCACCGAGGCGACCGAGACCCTCGCCGATGAGGGCGACCGCAAGCTCGTCCGGCGCTTCGCGACCTGGCACCATCTGCGGCGCCTGCGGCGCGAGGCCGGCCTCCGGCCGCTCACCTCGGCTCAGGTGACGTCGGCCCGGGCCGATGTTCGCCCGGCGGTGGCCCTGCTGACCTGGCTG
Organism: Streptomyces sp. NBC_00435; assembly: GCF_036014235.1. Classification (GTDB taxonomy): domain Bacteria; phylum Actinomycetota; class Actinomycetes; order Streptomycetales; family Streptomycetaceae; genus Streptomyces. The sequence continues at coordinate 5,876,981 of NZ_CP107924.1, read as the reverse complement.
CGGGACCATGGCACCAGCCTCGGGCTCTGCACCCAAGCCCACCTGGACGAGTGGTTGGCCGACGGCACCTCGACCCGCTACACCGCCCGCGGGTTCGTCGAGTGGTGCCGCAAGAACCGTCACATGGACAAAAAAGTGGCGATTCCATCCAGGAAGAAGCTGAGTCACGTCCAGCCGACGGACGACTCCGACCGCTGGAAGATCGCCCGCCACCTCATGGACGACGACAGCCTGGCGATCGAGGACCGGTTCGCCGGACTTCTCGTCCTCCTCTACGCCCAGCCCCTCACCGTCATCAGCCAGCTGCTGGCCTCCAGCGTCACCATCGAGGGCAAGACCACCTCGCTGACCTTGGGCAAGAAGCCGCTGCTGCTGCCTGAACCCTTGGACAAGATTGCCCAGCAGCTTGTCGCCCGCCGCCGCGGGCACTCCACCATGGGCATCACAGTGGACTCTCCGTGGCTCTTCCCTGGCGCCTTCGCGGGCCGGCACCTTAGCGATTTCCACCTCGGGACCCGGCTCAAGAAACTGGGCATCCGCTCCCGGCCCGGCCGGACCGCGGCCCTCATGGACCTCTCCACCCAGCTTCCGGCAGCGGTCTTGACCGAGCTCCTTGGCATCAGCCCCGAGACCGCAACCGCATGGACCCAATCCGGAGGGCAGTGGGCCCGCTACGCAGCAGAACTTCAGGAACGGCCTCATCCCAGAGGTCGCTGAATCGGTTCCAGGCACCACCGAAAACCGCAGCGGGCGGCATTCCCGTAGTCCTAGTGTCTCGACCATGGACTCAGAGAAGTTGAAATCTTCATCACGACGGTGGATGAATGCCGCATTGGCGGCCTTTGTCGAAGGAGAGGACAGCTACGATTTCGCCGTTCACCACGCCGGCGTCGCCGCAGAACACCTCCTGAAGGCATATCTCGCTGGGCACCATCCAGCCCTGGTCGTTGATGGCAACCACTTCGACTCGCTGCTGCACGCCACGGGGCTGGGATCTCACGCCGCCCCGCTGACCAAGGCCAAGACCATCGGCCTCGGCGAAGCCTACGCCCGGGTCCAGAAGCTACTAGGCAGCAAGATCGTGGTCGACAGGAAGGCCCTCGACCCCCTTCTGGACGCCCGCAATGGAGTTACCCACAGCGCGATACATGACCCGACACAGGCTGAAGCGATCTTCACGGTCTGCTTGCGTCTGGTCGACCCGGTCCTCGAAGAGATGGCAGTCGACACGAACGAGTACTGGGGGCCCTATCTGGTTCTCCACGACAAGCTGATCGACGAACAGGTCAAGGCCGAGCGAGTTCTCCTCGAAGGCAAGCTGGTGAAAGCACGGGCCATCTTCAAGCAGAGGTTCGGACATTTGTCCGAAAAAGAGCGGGAGGTCGTCATCGCAACGATCACTCGCCAGGGCTCGGATCTCATGATGGAGCGCGAAGAGGACCAGGAGTGTCCTGTTTGCAACTCTCCCGGATGGCTCATCGGTGACACAAGCTGGGGTGAGAACGATGGCCACGTCTTCTGGATCATGACCCCGTACTACTTCGTCTGCAATGCCTGCGGCCTGGAAGTCGAGCGTGAGCTGCTGGTGCATCTGGGCGATCTCGCCGAAGACATCGACCTCGAACCCGCCGACTACTGGGAACCTGACGAAGACCTGCACAGGGGTCGGTAGCCCAGGCTATTCAGCGGGCTCTGTTAGCCGGGGTTACCAATACCGGCGGCCGCCACCTCCAAGGCCCGGCGCGCGCCGTGCTGTCCGGCGACGTCGGCGAGATCGGGGAAGTCCCGCCCGTCCCGGTCACGGGCGACCCCCGTGCCGAGTCCGGCTCCGGGCACGACCAGCCCGGCCAGCATCGGGTCCGGGCGCCCCGGCGGATCGGGCGGGTCCTCCTCGGGGACCTCCCCGCCGGTGAGCACCGCGATCAGCTGGCGCAGGCTGCGCACGCCGAGCACCGAGAGGTCGGGGACGAGCATGGCCTCGGCCGCGCACTGCTGCGGGACCACGACCTGCCGGTATCCGGCCTCGGCGGCGGCGAGCACCGCCGGCAGGATTCCCCGCACGGGACGCACCCGGCCGTCCAGGCCCAGCTCCCCGATGAGGACGAGGTCGGCGATCGACGCCGGGTCGAGCACTTCCGCGGCGCCCAGGACAGCGGCGGCCACGGCGAGGTCGAAACCCGAGCCCGACTTCGGGACCGATGCCGGGCTGAGGCCCACGGTGAGCTTCTTCTGCGGCCAGGCGGCGCCGGAGTTCACCACGGCCGCCCTGACCCGGTCCCGGCTCTCGACCAGGGTCTTGTCGGGCAGCCCCACCAGGGCGAAGGCGGCGATCCCCGGCTCCAGGTCCGCCTGGACCTCGACCACCACGCCGTCGACACCCACGAGGGCGACCGAGCAGGCTCGCGCGAACCCCATCAGGCCGCCCCCCTGATGTGCTCCACCACGGGCCCGCCGCGCCGCGGCAGCAGGACTCCGACGAGGTCGATGCGCACTCCGCCCGGGGGTGGTCCCCCGTGGTCGGCGAGCCAGCGCCCGGCGAGCCCGCGCAGGCGCTCAGCCTTGCCGGGCCGCAGGGCGGCCATCGGATGCTCGAACGCCCCCGCCCGCCGGGTCTTGACCTCGCACACGACGAGGGCGTCCCCGTCCCGGGCGACGATGTCGATCTCCCCACCGCGACAGCGCCAGTTCCGCGCGATCACCGTCATCCCGGCCTCGGTGAGCCTGCGGGTCGCGAGGTCCTCGCCGTACCGCCCCAATGCCTGCTGTGCCACGCCCTTCGCGTTCATCCGGCACCACCTCCGGCACCGACGGTCCCGCGTCCCCGCCCACCTTGTGGATCTTGGTGGACGGCGGGGGCGTTGTGGACAACCCCGTCCCCCCTGAGAGGGAATCCCCCGCGGTCAGCTGCCCGGAAGTTCGAGATCGCTCTTGTTGAGCTCCTCGATGTTCACGTCCTTGAAGGTCAGCACCCGCACCTGCTTGACGAAGCGGGCCGGCCGGTACATGTCCCAGACCCACGCGTCCGCCATCGAGACTTCGAAGAAGACCTCCCCCTGGACCGAATGCACCTGCATCTCGTAGTCGTTGGTGAGGTAGAAACGGCGTTCGGTCTCGATCACGTACTTGAACAGCCCGACGACGTCGCGGTACTCGCGATAGAGCTTCAGCTCCATCTCGGTCTCGTACTTCTCGAGGTCCTCGGCACTCATGGCATGTTCCCCTTCAGCCGTGCGTCCCCCTATTGTGCGCCAGGCCCCTGCGCCCCTAAACGATTTCCGGAGCCAGGTTCACGGGCGCACCCGGGGGACCGTCGTCGAGCAGCGTGCGGAGCAGCTCTGCGAGTCTGGTCGGGTACACCGTCTCATGTGCCGCCAGCAGTTCCTCGGAGGTCCACCACCTGGCACCGGAGACGCTGCGCCGCTCCAGCTCGGTGAGCCCGCCCATCTCGGTCGCCGTCTGGGCGGTACGTGCCAGGAAGTACCACTCGTCCTGCTCCCAGCGGCGCCCGTCGAAGGGGAACGAGCAGTAGCGGTGCCACAGCACCGGCCCCAGTTCCACCGCGGTGATCCCGGTCTCCTCCGCCAGCTCGCGCAGCGCGGCCTGCTCACGGGTCTCGGCCCCTTCGAGGCCGCCGCCCGGGGTGAACCACCAGTCGTCCGACGGGTCCGCCGGCTCGAAGCCGTGCAGCAGCAGGATCCGGTCCTCGGGGTCCAGCAGGATCACCCGCGCCACCTTGCGGGGCCCGCCCTCCTCGGCCGGCCCCCCGTCCGCTGCGGCTCCCCCTCCCGCACCGGCACCGGTCCCGGTCCCCGGCCCCGCCGTCTGGTCAGCGGACACCGGCCCGCTCCCGCCTCCGCCCGCGCCCGACGACCCGTGCGACCGGCCCGTACGCGGCTCCGAGCACCACCAGGGCGGCTCCCGCCACCACCGCCGCCACCTGGAGGCGCAGCGGCCCCGCCTTCGAGATCCCGCCGGGCAGGGCGGCGTAGGTCCCGGGCCGCTCCAGCATCGACATGGAGGGCCACGCGAGGGCGTCGACCCGGGCGTTCACCGCCGAACGGGGCACCGTCCCCTGGCCGGCCTCCTCCAGGTGGGCCCGGGAGTCCAGCGAGGCGCCGCGCCGGTCGCCCAGCAGGAAGAGATTGCCCTGCGGCACCGTCACCTCGAACGGGGTCCGGGAGGCGGAACCGCCGGGGGCGCCCACCACGTCGAGCTTCTCCGCCTCGATGTAGGGCTCGTCCAGCTCCTCGCCGTTCACCGTGAGCCGTCCGCCGTCGCCGCAGCACTTGACGGTGTCGCCACCGATGCCGACGACGCGCTTGACCATCGGTGAATCGCTCCACTGGGCGTCCTTGAAGATGACCACGTCCCCGCGGCGCACCTCACCGCCGTCGATGCGCTGCGCCAGCACCCGGTCACCGGGCTTCACCGTCGGCACCATCGAGTCGGTGGGCACGGTGTACGGCTGGTACACGACGGCTCCCCACACGAACCCGCCCAGGAAGAGCACAAAGCCGATGGCCACGGCGATTCCCGACAACATGTTGCCGAGACCACCGCGGCCACCGCCGTCACCTGCTCGTATTGCTTGTGTTCCGCCCATTGCAAGCGCCCCCACACTCGGAGATCGTCGACCTGGGCGGCACCCTACCTGCCGGTACGCCCCGCGGTCAGCTTGCGCCTTCCCCACAGGACCACCGGCACCGCGCCGGCGAAGCCGAGGGCGGTCGGGCCGAGCCCGACCGGAGCCAGTCCGGCGGCGCCCAGACCGAGCGCGGTGGCCTTGGTCTGCGTGCCGATGCCGGGCTGGTCGAAGGTGTCCGGGACGGGCAGGGTGGACCAGCGGGTGACCGGCCACGCCACCACGACGGCCCGGCCGACGACGTCGTCGACGGGCACGAAGCCGTGGGTGGGGTCCTGCTGGTGGTAGCGGGAGTCCAGGGAGTTCTGGCGGTGGTCGCCCATCACCCAGATCTTGCCCTTGGGCACGGTCAGCGGGCCGAAGGGGAAGTCGTCGCACGGGGTGTTCCCCGGGAAGATGTACGGCTCGTCGAGCTCCTTGCCGTTGACGACGACCGGTCCCCCCTTCTTGCACTCGACCGTGTCACCGCCGATGGCGATCGTCCGCTTGATCAGGTCCTTCTCCTCCGCGGACGGCATGAGGCCGATGAAGCTGAGGACCTTCTGCGCGATGTTGGGCTCCGGGGTGGACTCCCCGCTGAGCCAGTTCGACGGGTCGTGGAAGACCACGACCTCACCACGCTCGGGCTCCGATCCGAACCACGGCGTCAGCTTGTCCACGAGCACCCGGTCGCCGCGCTGCAGGGTGTTCTGCATCGAGTCGGAGGGGATCGAGAACGCCTGCACCAGGAAGGTCTTGATCAGCAGAGCCAGCAGCAGGGCGATGCCCACCAGGAGCGGCAGTTCCTTCCAGAACGAGCGGTGCGGTCGTGCCGCGGCCCCGTCCTTCGCGTCGCTGTCGTTCTTGACGGCATCGTGCTCGACGGCGTCGTCCGGCTGCTCGCCACCCTCGTCCCGTCCGGACCGTGCACCAACCGCCACGTCCCCCACATCCACTCCTCGTTCGCAATCGCCGCCCGGCCGACAGGCACGGGCCCTCCCCTCCCCTAACGAGCGGGAGTTCCCGAAGGCGCGGGAGACCAAGGACACACTATGCGAACGAGGCGGACCGCCGGTGGCGACGGGGCGCGCGGCGGCCGCGGCGCGCCTGGTCGGGCACCATGCGGAAGGTGGCGGGCTGTTCCAGCCGGCGCCAGTGCCCGAAGGGCCAGGCGATCACCACGGCTTGGCCGACCACGTCGTCCTCGGAGATGGTGCCCTGGAAGCCCTCGTCGAGGTGGTAGCGGGAGTCGGCCGAATTCGCCCGGTGGTCGCCCATGACGAAGAGCCGCCCGGCGGGGACCTTCACCTCGAACCGGATCTCCGAGGGCGCGTTGCCCGGATTGACGTACGGCTCGTCGAGCGGCGAGCCGTTGACGGTGACCCGGCCGCGGGCGTCGCAGCACTTCACGGTGTCCCCGCCGACGCCGATGACCCGTTTGATCAGGTCCTGTTCGTTGGACGAGGGCAACAGCCCGATGAAGGTGAGGGTCTGCTTGATCTGCTTGACCCCCACCGGGTCCTTGGGCGGGCGGGCGCTCTCCCCGCTGAGCCAGCCGCCGGGGTCCTTGAAGACGACGACCTGGCCGCGCTCGACCTCGGAGCCGAACCACGGCGTCAGCTTGTCCACGAGGACCCGGTCGCCGATCCGGATCGTCTCCTCCATGGAGCCCGAAGGGATGAAGAAGGCCTGCGCCAGGAAGGTCTTGAGGATCAGGGCGATGCACAGCGCCACCACCACCAGCAGGGGCAGCTCACCCACCCGGCGGGTGCGCCTCCTGCGGCGGACCCGGCGGGCCGTCCGGCGCCGCTCGGCGCGGCCGCCCGGCTCCGGCCCCGATCCGGCGTCCTTCGCGGCTCCGGAGTCCTGCCCTCGGCTACCCACGACGGCCGCCCGTGGACCGTACGCCGCCCCAGCGCGAAACCGGCCAGCCGATCCAGTCGGCCCGCCCGATCACCTTCTCCACCGGCACCATCCCCCCGCCCGGTTCTCCCAGGTGATCCCGGGAGTCCCGGGACTGGGAACGATGATCGCCCATGACCCACAGGGTCCCAAGGGGCACGACGATCCGGAAGGGCACTTTGGATCCGGAGTCGCCGGGGAAGAGGTACGGCTCGTCCAGCGGTACCCCATTGACCTTGATCCGGCCGTTCTCGTCGCACGCCACGTCGTCGCCGCCGACGCCGACGACCCGTTTCGCGAAGTCGGTGTCCGAGGGCTCGGCGAGCCCGAGCGCCGAGGCCGCGCCGTGCACGGCGCGGCCGACCGGATTGCCGTCCGGGCCCTGCGGTACGAAGGAGCCCGTGCCGTCGAAGACCACGACGTCCCCGCGCTCCGGCCGGTCGCCGAACCGGTAGGCCAGCTTGTTGACCAGTACCCGGTCCCCGACCTCGAGCGTGGGCTCCATCGAGCGGCTCGGGATCAGGAAGGGCTGGAGCACGAAATTGCTCAGGAGCAGCAGGAAGACGGTGCAGGCCACACCCAGCAGCCCGGCCCGCCGCCAGGTCAGCCATCCCGCCCTGCCGGAGCCAGAAGCGGAAACGGTCCCGGAAAGCACGAAACGCGACCGCCCCTCCCCCTCGTCGGGGGAAGAGTGGCCGCGCTGCGTGTGAGGTGCTTCGGTGTCCATCAGGAGCGAGCCTATCCGGCCTGCTCCCCGAACCCGGGAGCAGATCAGCGGTCGCGCTTCTCCTTGATCTTCGCGGCCTTGCCGCGGAGCTCACGGAGGAAGTACAGCTTGGCGCGACGCACGTCACCACGGGTGACGAGCTCGATCTTCTCGAAGATCGGGGAGTGGACCGGGAAGGTACGCTCCACGCCGACGCTGAAGGAGACCTTGCGGACCGTGAAGGTCTCGGAGACGCCCGAGCCCTGGCGGCGGATGACGACACCCTTGAACTGCTGGATACGGGAGCGGCTGCCCTCGATCACGCGGACGTGAACGTTGACCGTGTCACCCGGGCGGAAGGCCGGGAGGTCCGAGCGCAGGGTGGCGGCGTTGACGTCGTCGAGCAGGTGAGTCATGAAGTTCTTCTGCTTTCTTCGCATGACGCCACAGGCCGCCGATGCGGGGTTTCCGTAGAGAATTCGGGAGCTGCGGGACTCGGCGGACGACTGTCCCCCTGTGGCAGGGGCGCACGCGAGCACACAGCAGCCGCCTATTCTTCCACGCTCTGCGGCCTGCGCCAAAATCGGCCGTCCGAGGAGGGCTTCCAGCCGAGGATGCTCAGCAGCTCGCGGTCCTTCTTGTCGAAGGCGGAGGCCTCGCAGCGCTCGATCAGATCCGGGCGGTTGCCCGCCGTGCGGCGGAAGGCCTCGTCGCGGCGCCAGCGCGCGATCCTGCCGTGGTGGCCGCTGACCAGCACCTCGGGGATGCCGTGGCCGCGCCACTCGGGGGGCTTGGTGTAGACGGGCCCCTCCAGCAGGTTGGCCATGTCCCCGGGCGCGAAGGAGTCGTCGCGGTGCGATTCGGCGTTGCCGAGCACCCCGGGCAGCAGCCGGGCCACGGCCTCGGTGACGACCAGGACGGCCGCCTCGCCGCCGGCCAGGACGTAGTCCCCGATGGAGACCTCGTAGACCGGGACGCGCGTGGCGTACTCGTCCATGACCCGGCGGTCGATGCCCTCGTACCGGGCCGGCGTGAAGATCAGCCAGGGGCGCTCGGAGAGCTCGACCGCGAGTTCCTGGGTGAACGGCCGGCCGCTGGGGGTGGGGACGACGATGACGGGCCCGTGCGCGCCCGCCTCGTAGCCGTCGGCCAGCGCCGAGTCCAGGGCCTCGCCCCAGGGCTCGGTCTTCATGACCATGCCGGGACCGCCGCCGTACGGGGTGTCGTCCACCGTGTTGTGCCGGTCGTACGTCCACTCCCGCAGGTCGTGGACGTGTACGTCGAGCTGCCCGCGCGCCCGCGCCTTGCCGACCAGGGAGACGTTGAGCGGCTCCAGGTACTCGGGAAAGATCGTGACGACGTCGAGACGCATCAGGCGTCGTCCCCGTCCTCGTCGTCGCGGGTCGAGGCGATGACCGCCTCCCGCTCGTCGATCAGGCCGGGCGGCGGGGTGATGACGCAGCGCTGCTCGACGAGGTCGATCTCGGCGACGATCTCCTCGACGAAGGGGATCATCACCTCGGTGCCGTCCGGCCGCTCGACGATGAAGAGGTCCTGCGAGGGCAGGTGGGAGATCTCGGTGATCCGGCCGACCTCGGTGCCGTCCTCCAGGACCACGTCGAGGTCCATCAGCTGGTGGTCGTAGTACTCGTCGTCCTCGGCCGGCAGCTCCGCCGGGTCCACGTCGGCGATGAGCAGGATGTTGCGCAGCGCCTCGGCGCCGGTACGGTCCTTGACCCCCGCGAAGCGGAGCATCAGCCTTCCGCTGTGCACCCGGCCCGTCTCCACCGTCAGCGGACCCGCCGCCGCCGGTTCGGTCCGGAGCACGGCGCCGGGACTCAGCCGCAGTTCCGGCTCGTCGGTGCGCACCTCGACGGTGACTTCGCCCTTGATGCCGTGGGCGCGGCCGATCCGCGCGACTACCAGCTCCACTGTGTGTCTCTCCTGTTCAGACGACGACGGGCCGGGGCGGGCGCAATGCCCTCCCCGGCCCGTGCCGGTGACTCAAATACTTCTCAGCGGACCTGGTCCACGTCGACGAGGTCGACGCGGATCCCCCGGCCGCCGATGGCGCCCACGACGGTACGCAGAGCACGTGCGGTGCGGCCGTTGCGGCCGATCACCTTGCCGAGGTCGTCAGGGTGGACCCGGACCTCCAGCACCTGCCCGCGGCGCAGGTTGCGCGAGGCGACCTGCACTTCGTCGGGGTTGTCCACGATGCCCTTCACGAGGTGCTCAAGAGCCTCCTCGAGCATGCTCAGGCCTCGGTCGACTCGGCGGTCTCGGCCTCAGCCTCGTCCGCCTTCTTGTCGGCCTTCTTCGCCTTCTGCGTGATGGCTTCGCCCTTGCCCTCGCCGATGCCCTCGAGGGCCTTGGCGAACTCGTCGAAGGAGCGACGCTTGTTCTCCTTCGTCGCCGGCTGCAGCAGCGGCGCGGGGGCCGGGAGGCCCTTGTGCGCCTGCCAGTCACCGGTGAGCTTCAGGATGGCGAGCACAGCCTCGGTGGGCTGGGCGCCGACCGACAGCCAGTACTGCGCACGCTCGGCGTTGACCTCGATGCGCGACGGGTTGTACGTCGGGTGGTAGATACCGATCTCTTCGATCGCGCGACCGTCCCGACGGGTACGGGCGTCGGCGACGACGATGCGGTAGTGCGGCTGGCGAATCTTGCCGAGGCGCTTGAGCTTGATCTTGACTGCCACTGGAGTGGTGTCTCCTGAACTTGACGTGGTTGGGCACATGAGATGCCACGTGGGGTTGCGGTACTCGGGTGCCCGATGGACGCGTCAGCCGGAGGAGAGAGGGGTCCTATGCGACTGTCGAGTACAGCTGTCCATTGTGCCACACGCCCGGGGCACCCCGTCCGCCCCGGTCAGGAAGCGGCTGCCGACACCGCGACCTCGGGAATGCGGAACGGCTTCATGCAGCCTCCGCACACGATCGGGGCCTGGGCCAGCACGGAGGGGACGACCCGCACGTTGCGCCCGCAGTCGCAGACCGCCTTGACGCGGACCCCTCCGCCGGAGGATCCGTGCCGGGCGGCCGGACCCCGGAAACTGCGCTTCGTGTCGGCCGCCGTGGCGACCGTGTGCGCCTTCAGCGCGCGCTGGAGGCGCTCCATGGTCGGCCGGTAGCGCTTCTTCGCCTCGGGATTGAGCGAGACCAGGGAGAAGCCGCTGCTCGCGTGCGGCTCGTCGCTGTGGTCCAGCCCCATCTCCTCGGCGATCGCGAGGAACCTGCGGTTGTGGTAGCGGCCGGCACGCGAGGTGTCACGCACTCCGCGGGCGGCGGCGATGCCGTGGACTGCCTCGTGCAGCAGTCGCTCGAAGGAGAGCTCGGCGCCGCAGGCGGACGAGGACTCTCCGATCAGGGACTCGGGCGCGGCAAGGTCAGGCAGCTCGGGGTGGTACCGCTGAATATCGGCCCACGCCTGCGCCAGCTCTGCGGCGAGAACAGGGGGTGTCGTGCTCACGTCGTGACAACGAGCCGGAGTGCCCAGGTGTTCCGATTCCGGGCCATTCCAAATTTTTTGCACGTACCAGTCAGTTCAGTCTCATGCGTCCCGACGAGGACGGGTGCGCAGATCTCAGGAGGAGTCGGTACGTAACGAGGGCTAACGACGACACAGCCCCGGCGCGCGGCGCGAGCCGCACGCCGGGGCGTGAGAGCCGTCAGCCGGGCCCGCTAGTACGAGCGCGCGACGATCGCGAGGTTACCGGGGGCGTCGTCCGCCTGCGGAACCGACCCGTCCTCGGCGATCAGGCAGCGTACGGAGACGGCCTGCTCGGCGAGCTTGGCCTCGCCCTCGGGGCCCAGGTCGGCCCACGGGATCCGCGCCCAGCCACCGGCGATGGCGGCCTCGGCGGCCTCCCCGATGGTCGCGACGTCGGAGGTGCGGGCCAGTCGGCGCTCGCGGGACTCGCGCAGCAGCTGCTCCTGGTCCTCCTCGAGCACCTTGGGCAGCAGAGCGGCGAGGTCGGAGATCTGCACGGCCTCCTTGCCGCCCGGGATCCGGCGGGCCAGCATCGCGGTGCCGGCCTCCAGGTCGCGGGGGCCGATCTCGACGCGGACCGGTACGCCCTTGAGCTCCCAGTCCACGGCGCGGCGGCCGAACGGGGTGTCGACGCGGTCGTCGACGAACACCCGCAGGCCCGCGGCCTTGAGCTGGGCGCCCAGCTCGCGGACCTTCGCCACGGCCTCGTCGCCCTTGATCGCCATGACGACGACCTGGACGTGCGCGAGGCGCGGCGGGACCCGCAGGCCGTTGTCGTCGCCGTGCGACATGATCAGCCCGCCGACCATGCGGGTCGAGACGCCCCACGAGGTCTGCCAGACGAGCTCCTGCTTGCCTTCCTTCGACAGGTACTGCGTGTTGAAGGCCTTGGCGAAGTTGGTGCCGAGCTCGTGGCTCGTGCCCAGCTGCAGGGCCTTGCCGTCGCCCATCATGCCCTCGAGGGTGAGGGTGTTGATGGCGCCGGCGAAGCGCTCCTTGGCGGTCTTGCGGCCGAGCACCACGTCGATGCCGAGCACGTTGGTCATGAAGTCGCCGTACACGTCCGTGTGGATGCGGGCGGCGTAGTCGCGGGCGTCCTCGTAGGAGAGGTGGGCCGTGTGGCCCTCCTGCCAGAGGAACTCGCTCGTACGGAGGAACACGCGCGGGCGCATCTCCCAGCGGACCACGTTCGCCCACTGGTTGATCAGCAGGGGAAGGTCGCGGTAGCTCTGGACCCACTTGGAGAAGTACTCGTTGACGATCGTCTCGGAGGTGGGGCGGACGACGACAGGCTCGTCCAGCTCCTTGCCGCCGCCGTGCGTGACGACCGCGAGCTCGGGGGCGAAGCCCTCGACGTGCTCGGCTTCCCTCGTCAGGTACGACTGCGGGATGAACAGCGGGAAGTACGCGTTCTGGGCGCCCGCGTCCTTGATGCGCGCGTCCATCTCCTGCTGCATCCGCTCCCACAGGCCGTAGCCGTACGGCCGGATGACCATCGTGCCGCGGACCGGACCGTTGTCGGCCAGCTCGGCCTTGTTGATCAGATCCTGGTACCAGCGGGGGAAATCCTCCGCCTGGGGGGTGAGAACGGGTGCCTTTGCCATGGCGCGAATGGTACGGCGCCCGGAGTGCCGAGTGTGAATCGGGTGGCGCGCTCCTCTGGACGCGGGGGCGAATCGGGAGTTCTCTGGCAACGGGGGCACGGGGGCGACACGGAATCAGGAGCGCTCTTTCGATGACACCGACGCCGACGGCGACGCTTGTCGCCCGGGACTGGGCGGAGATCCAGGAACGGATGCTGGTACCGCTGTACGAGGCGGTCTACGACCGGCTGGAGGTCGGGCCGGGCGACCGGCTGCTGGGCCTCGGCTGCGGGGCCGGCCTGGCCCTTCTGCTGGCCTCGGGCCGGGGAGCCCTGGCCACGGGCGTGGAGGCGGATCCGGCGCGCCGGACGCTGGCCCGGGAGCGGCTCCTGGAGGTGCTGGCGGCCCCTCCCGCGCCCGCGGTGCCCTACGACGTCCTGCTGGCCTTCTCACCCACCCCGGACGCCCTGGCCGCGGCCCTGCCGGCGCTGCGCCGGCAGGGGGCCGCGGTGGTGCTGGCCGACTGGGGTCCGGCGGAGCGGTGCACGGTGCCGTCGGTGCTGGGCGGCGGGCCCGTGGCGCGCGACCTGGACGCGCTCGTGGCCGCCGCCGGGCTGGTGCCGGACGGATCGGGGCGGGTGTTCTGCCCCTTCGGGTACGCCGACGTGGACAGCGCGGTGCGCGGGCTGCTGTCGACCGGGCTGTACGAGCACTCCGACCCGGTGCAGGTGGAGAAGGAACTGGCCGAGGCCCTTCACCCGTACGAACGAGTCGACGGGGCCGTCTGGCTGCCGAACATCTTCCGCTACGTCATCGCCCGTACGGCGTAACCGCCGCCGCGGCGCGGGGCCGGTGACCGGCCCCGCGCGGCGGTCACTTGTGGAGGCGGGGGATGCCTGCGGCGGCGTAGGCGGCGGGTTCGTCCAGGGTCTCGTTCGCCATCAGGGCGTCGGCGAGGGCGTCCAGCTTGTCGCGGTTCTCGCGCAGCAGGCGGCAGGCCTTCTCGTAGCACTCGTCCACGATCCGCCGCATTTCGTGGTCCACCGCGTCGAGGGTGGCGGGGGCGGCCAGCAGGCCGTAGGGGCCCTGTCCGTCCGAGGGGATCGCCGTGAGCGGGCCGATGCGTGCGCTCATGCCCCAGCGGCCGACCATGCCGCGGACGATGCTGGTGACCTGTTCGAGGTCGTTCTCCGCGCCGGTGGTGATGACGGCGTAGACGATCTGTTCGGCCGCCATGCCCCCGAGCGCCCCGATGATGCGGCCGCGCAGGTACTCCTCGGTGTACGCGTAGCGGTCCGCCTCCGGGGTGGAGAGCGTGACGCCGAGCGCCCGGCCGCGCGGCACGATGGTGATCTTGCGGACCGGGTCGGCGCCCGGCTGGAGCATGCCCAGCAGGGCGTGCCCGCCCTCGTGGTACGCGGTGCGGCGGCGCTCCTCCTCCGGCATGACCAGCGGCCGTTCCGCGCCGAGCTGGACCTTCTCCAGCGCGTCGGAGAGGTCCGACTGGGTGACCTGCGTCTGCTGGCGCTTGACCGCGAGCAGGGCCGCTTCGTTGGCGAGGTTGGCCAGTTCGGCTCCGGTCATGCCCGGGGTCGTACGGGCCACTTGCGCGAGGTCGACCCCGTCGGCGAGCGGGATGTCCCGGGTGTGGATGCGCAGGATGGCTTCCCGGCCGGCCTTGTCGGGCGGGGAGACGACGACGGTGCGGTCGAAACGGCCCGGCCGGGTCAGCGCCGGGTCCAGGACGTCGGCCCGGTTGGTCGCGGCCAGGACGACCACGCCTTCGGAGCCGGAGAAGCCGTCCATCTCGGTGAGGATCTGGTTCAGGGTCTGCTCGCGCTCGTCGTGGCCGCCCATGCCCGCGCCGCCGCCGCGGGCCCGCCCGATGGTGTCGATCTCGTCGATGAAGACGATGGCGGGGGCCACCTTGCGCGCCTCGGAGAAGAGTTCGCGCACGCGGGAGGCGCCGACGCCGACGATCATCTCGATGAACTCGGACGCGGAGGCGGAGAAGAACGGCACCCCGGCCTCGCCCGCGACGGCCCGCGCGAGCAGGGTCTTGCCCGTGCCGGGCGGGCCGGCGAGCAGGACGCCGCCGGGCATGCGGGCACCCATCTTGCGGTACTCGTCGGGGTTCTTGAGGAAGTCCACGACGTCGTTGAGTTCGCCCTCGACCTCGTCGATTCCCGCCACGTCCTCGAAGGTCGTGCGCTTGGCCCCCTCGAGCTCCACCGGCTTCGGCGGCGCCTTGCGGCCGAGTCCGCCCATGCCCCCGCCCATGCCGGCGCTCATCCGGCGGGCGATGAACACCCACAGGAGGACCAGGAGCAGCATCGGGGCGAGGGAGAGCAGCAGGTTGGCGAGGAAGCTGCGCTGTTCGACGACCGGGGAGGCGGTGACGACGACGTTCTGCTTGGTGAGGTTGGCCCACAGGTCGTCGTCGGCGAAGGCGGGGCGCTGGGAGACGAATTTCGTGTAGTCGCCCTTCCCACCGTCCGGCTTGGGCTGTTTGGACTTCAGCTGCCCCTGGATGGCGTCGCCCTTGGCGTAGATCTTCGAGACGTTGCCACTGGCCACCTGCTTGCTGAACTCGGTGTACGAGATGGTCGGCTCGTCGCCCTCGTTGAAGAAGGAGAGGACCAGGTTGGTCAGCAGGTAGACGATCAGGGCGGTGAGGATCAGGCCCCGCCAGCCGCCGGGCATCTTCTTCTTGGGCGGTGGGGCGGGCGGTGCGCCCTCGGAGCGCCAGGGCGTATCGGCCCGGTCGCGGGGCGGTACGGGGGTGGGGGTGGGCACGTGGCCTCCTTCTGCCGTCCTCCCGGCCGACCATAAGCGACAAACCGGACCGTCGCCCTGGCGGGGACGCGGAGGGGCCCCGGCCGGAGCGATCCGGCCGGGGCCCCTGTGGCGCCGTACTACTTCATGAACTTCTTGAACTCGTCGGGGAGGTCGAAGTCCTGCCCCGGCTGCCCGCCCCCGGCGGGAAGACCGAACGGATTGCCGCCGGCGGCGGGCGGGGCCTCCTGCGGGCCCGCCTCGCGGCGTGCGGCCGCCGCGGCCTCCTCTTCCCTGCGCTTCATCGGGTTGCCGCTCTTGCGCTTGCCCTTGGCCTGCTTGACCTGCTTCTTCTGCCGGCCGGGGCCGCCGCCCATCCCGGGGATGCCGGGCATCCCCGGCATGCCGCCACCCTGGGCCATGCGGGACATCATCTTGCGGGCGTCGAAGAACCGCTCGACGAGCGACTTCACGGCGCTCACCTCGACACCGGAGCCCTTGGCGATACGGGCGCGGCGCGATCCGTTGATGATGTGCGGGTCATGGCGCTCGGCCGGGGTCATCGACTTGATGATCGCGGCGGTGCGGTCCACGTCGCGCTCGTCGATGTTGTTGATCTGGTCCTTGATCTGCCCCATGCCCGGGAGCATGCCGAGCAGCTTGGAGATGGAGCCCATCTTGCGGACCTGCTCCATCTGGGACAGGAAGTCGTCGAGCGTGAACTCCTTCGGCCCCTTCGCCAGCTTCGCCGCCATCTTCTCGGCTTCGTCCTGGCTGAACGTCTTCTCGGCCTGCTCGATCAGAGTGAGCATGTCACCCATGTCGAGGATCCGGCCCGCCATGCGGTCGGGGTGGAAGGCGTCGAACTCGTCGAGCTTCTCGCCGTTCGAGGCGAACATGATCTGCTTGCCGGTGACGTGGGCGATGGAGAGTGCCGCACCGCCCCTGGCGTCGCCGTCGAGCTTGGAGAGCACGACGCCGTCGAAGCCCACGCCGTCGCGGAAGGCCTCGGCGGTGTTGACCGCGTCCTGGCCGATCATGGCGTCGACGACGAAGAGGATCTCGTCCGGGCTGACGGCGTCGCGGATGTCCGCGGCCTGCTGCATCAGCTCCTGGTCGATGCCGAGGCGGCCGGCGGTGTCGACGACCACCACGTCGTACTGCTTGTTGCGCGCGTACTCGATGGAGTCCTTGGCGACCTGGACCGGGTCGCCGACGCCGTTGCCGGGCGCCGGGGCGTAGACGGCGACGCCGGCGCGCTCGGCGACGACCGAGAGCTGGTTGACGGCGTTGGGGCGCTGGAGGTCGCAGGCGACGAGGAGCGGGGTGTGGCCCTGCCCCTTCAGCCACAGGCCGAGCTTTCCGGCGAGGGTGGTCTTACCGGCACCCTGGAGACCGGCGAGCATGATCACGGTGGGCGCGGTCTTGGCGAAGCGCAGCCGCCGGGTCTCGCCGCCGAGGATGGAGACCAGCTCGTCGTTGACGATCTTGAGGACCTGCTGGCCCGGGTTCAGGGCCTTGGAGACCTCTTCGCCGCGGGCGCGCTCCTTGACGTTCGCGATGAAGGAGCGGACGACCGGGAGCGCGACGTCGGCCTCGAGGAGGGCGATACGGATTTCCCGCGCCGCAGCGTCGATGTCCTGCTCGGAGAGGCGGCCTTTGCCCCGGAGGGACTTGAAGGTCGCGCTGAGGCGGTCGGAAAGCGTATCGAACACGGTGGTCGCGATTCCTCGGGTCGGGGGCGTGTGGTCGTCCCCCAGGGTATCGGGCCGCGCTACCCCTTCGGCCCTGCGGGCGGCTTTCCCCCGCCCCGCCCTTCCGCCGTCTCCCGGGGCTCCGCCCCGGACCCCGGTCCTCGAGCGCCGGAAGGGCCGGATGTACCGGCCCTTCCGGCGCTCGAGGACCGGGCCGGGACAGCCCCGCGCAGCGACAGGCCCTAGGTCAGGGCCGCCTGAACGACCCCGGCCAGGGCCGACGCCGCCGGGGCCGCGAGGGGCTTGCCGTCGGCGTCGACCACGTACACCGTGTCCACCGCGTTCGCGCCCAGGGTGGACACGTGCGCGCTGCGGACCCGGACGCCGGCGGATTCCAGCGCGCGGCCGATCCGGTGGAGCAGCCCCACGGCGTCGGGTGCGCGGACCTCCAGGACCGTGGCCAGGGAGGAGACCTCCGGGACCACCGAGACCCGGGGCGGCGGCGGCACCACCCCGCGGCGGCGCGGGTACGCCGCCTCGCGGTCGGCCAGCTTCGCCGGGACGTCCAGCGAACCGTCCAGGGCCCGCACCAGGTCGGTGCGCAGCCGCGCGGCCTGCGGCAGGGCCCCGTACTCCGCGGCCACCCGCCACCGCAGCACCAGTACCTCGCCCAACTGGTCCGGCAGCTCCAGCGAGCGCAGGTCGGCCGCCCGCACCGTGAGCCGGTGCAGCGCCAGTACGCCGGCCACCGCCGGCAGCACCCCCGGCTGGTCGGGGACGGCCACCACCAGCTCCACTCCGACCGCGTCCTCCTCCTGACGGGCGTGCAGGGCCAGCACCGGCTCCCGGGTGCGCAGCGCCTCCACCGCCAGGCGCTCCTGCTCGGTGGTGGGGATCTCCAGCTCCGTCGGCTGCGGCGCGGCCCCGCGCAGCAGGGCGGCGACCCGCGCCACCAGGTCCGCCACGAGGGAGCCGCGCCAGGCGCTCCACGCCGCGGGGCCGGTGGCCAGTGCGTCGGCCTCCGTCAGCGCGTGCAGGATCTCCAGCGTGCCGGGGGACCCGACCGCGTCCGCGACCGCCTTCACGGTCGCCGGATCGTCCAGGTCCCTGCGCGTCGCGGTGTCGATCAGCAGCAGGTGGTGGCGTACGAGCGCCCCCAGCACGCTGACGTCCTCCGCGTCGAAGCCGACCCGCACCGCCATGTCGCGCGCGATCGTCTCGCCCGCCACCGAGTGGTCGCCGGGCCAGCCCTTGCCGATGTCGTGCAGCAGCGCGGCCATGAGGAGGAGGTCGGGGCGGCCCACCCGGCGGGTGAGCTCCGAGGCGCGGACCGCCGTCTCGACGAGGTGCCGGTCCACGGTCCAGGTGTGCACCGGATTGCGCTGCGGCCGGCAGCGCACCCGCTCCCAGTCGGGCAGCAGCCTGGTGATGATCCCCTCGGCCTCCAGCGCCTCCCACACGGCCACCGTCGGCTCCCCCGCGCCCAGCAGGGTCAGCAGCTGTTCCCGGGCCTCCGCGGGCCACGGCACCGGCAGCGGCTTCGCCTGCGCCGCGAGCCTGCGTACGGCGTGCAGCGAGACGGGCAGTCCCGCCTGCGCGGCGGCCGCGCCGAACCTCAGGGGCAGCACCGGGTCCCGGTCCGGGCGCGCGGCCAGGGCCAGTACGGCCTCGCCGTCGGACTCCACGACGCCTTCGGCGAGCGGCGCGCGCTCGGGCACGGCGCCCCGGGTGCCGAGCAGTCCGCGGAGCCTGGGCCGGGCGGCCCGCGCCCGGAGCACCCGGCCGACCTCGCGCCAGGTCACGTCACCGGCGTACGAGACCACGCGCGCGGCCTCGTACACCTCCCTGAGCAGGGCGTCGGCGTCGAGCAGGCCGAGCTGCGCGGCGACCGGGGTCTGTTCCTGGAGGGAGAGCCGGTCGGTGGCGCGGCCGGTCACCAGGTGCAGCGCGTCGCGTGCGTCGAGCAGCCGGCGCCGGGCTTCGGCCAAGCCCTCGCGGGGGGCGTCGGCCAGCCAGGACGCGGCGACGGCCCGCAGCGCGGTGACGTCGCGCAGCCCCCCGCGGGACTCCTTGAGGTCGGGCTCCAGCAGGAACCGGAGCTCCCCGGCGCGCTCGGCCCGCTCGCGGCACAGGGAGTGCAGCTGCGGGAGCCGCTTGGCGGCTTGGTTGCGCCAGTCGGCCAGGACGGAGGTGCGCAGCCCCGCGAGCAGCCCGACGTCGCCGGCGACGGGCCGGGCGTCGAGCAGTCCGAGGTGCACCTTGAGGTCCTCGGCGGCGGCCTTGCGGGCTTCGCCGGGGGTGCGGACCGAGTGGTCGAGGGCCACGCCCAGGTCCCAGACGGGGTACCAGAGCCGGTCGGCCAGTGCGCTGAGCGCGCGCGGCTCGGCCTTGCCGTCGTGCAGCAGGACCAGGTCGAGGTCGCTGCGGGGGGAGAGTTCGGCGCGGCCGTAGCCGCCGACGGCGACGAGGGCGGCGCCCCGCACGCCCGTCTCCCGTACGGCCGTGGCGAACAGCGCCTTCAGCCAGTCGTCGGTCAGGGCGGCCAGGGCGGCACGCCGGGAAGGCCCGGACCGCGACTCCTCCTGGAGGAGTCGCAGCCGGGCCGCGGCGTAACCGCTGGGTCCCGAGCCGGCCGTGTTGTCGTCCGTGGTCTCTTCGACGCTCGTCAACCCAGGAGCTCCCGTCAGTTCGGACCAGTCCTACAGTGCGTCGGCGCCGCGTTCGCCGGTCCGGACCCGGATGACCGAGTCCACGGGAATGCTCCACACCTTGCCGTCGCCGATCTTGCCGGTCTGGGCGGCGTCGACCACGATCCGCATCACGTCCTCGGCGTCGCCGTCCTCGACGAGCACCTCTATGCGGATCTTCGGGACGAGGTCAACGGTGTACTCGGCGCCCCGGTAGACCTCGGTGTGGCCGCGCTGGCGGCCGTATCCGCTGGCCTCGGAGACGGTCAGGCCCTGGACTCCGAAGCGGTGCAGGGCTTCCTTGATCTCGTCGAGCCGGTGGGGCTTCACGATCGCGGTGATGAGCTTCATGCGTCAACCTTCTTGCTCGCGGCGGCAACGGGGGCGGGTACGGCGGTGCTCCGGGAGGAGGAGCCCCCGCCCGCTCCGCTGAAGTCGTAGGCGGTCTCGGCGTGCTCGACCTGGTCGATGCCGGAGACCTCGTCGTCCTCGGTGACGCGCATTCCGATCGTCTTGTCGAGGAGGAAGGCGAGTACCGCGGATGCCACGAGAGAGTAGAGGAGGACGGAGAAGACTCCCACGGCCTGCTTGCCGAGCTGCTCCAGCCCGCCGCCGTAGAAGAGGCCGGCCGCGTCGGACTGGACCCCGCCGGTGGCGAAGAAGCCGATGAGCAGGGAACCGAGGACACCACCGACGAGGTGGACGCCGACGACGTCGAGGGAGTCGTCGAAGCCGAACTTGTACTTCAGGCCGACGGCCATGGCGCACACCACACCGGCGATGGCGCCGATGGCGATCGCACCGAGCGGGGAGCAGGATCCGCCCGAAGGGGTGATGGCGACGAGGCCCGCGACGGCGCCGGAGGCCGCGCCCAGGGTGGTGAAGGAGCCGTGGCGCAGCTTCTCGTAGCCGAGCCAGGCGAGCATGGCGGCTGCGGTGGCTACCTGGGTGTTGACGAACATGACCGCGCCGACGCCGTCGTCGTTGCCGAGCCAGGATCCGGCGTTGAAGCCGAACCAGCCGAACCACAGGAGGCCTGCGCCGAGCATCACGAGCGGGAGGCTGTGCGGGCGCATCGGGTCCTTCTTGAAGCCGACGCGCTTGCCGATCACCAGGATCACGCCGAGGGCCGCGGCGCCCGCGTTGATGTGGACGGCGGTGCCGCCTGCGAAGTCGATGACGCCGAGCTCGAAGAGCCAGCCGCCGGCGCCCCACACCCAGTGGGCGACGGGGAAGTAGACGACGGTGACCCAGAGGGTGATGAACAGGGCCCACGCGCTGAACTTCACCCGGTCGGCCAGCGCACCGCTTATCAGCGCCGGGGTGATGATCGCGAACATCAGCTGGAAGACGGCGAAGACGTAGACGGGGATGGTGTAGCCGTCCCACAGCTCGGTGATGCCGATGCCGCTGAGTCCCACGTAGTCGGAGGTCCAGCCGATGACCGACCCGGAGTCGGCGCCGAAAGCGAGGCTGAATCCGTAGAGGACCCAGAGGATCGTGACGATCCCGAGGCTGATGAAGCTCATCATCAGCATGTTGAGGCTGCTCTTGACGCGGACCATGCCTCCGTAGAAGAAGGCGAGTCCCGGGGTCATCAGCATGACCAGGGCGGAGCAGATGAGCATGAACCCGGTGTTCGCGGAAGACAGCGTGGGGGCGTCTGCCGCGAGGGTCGTGATGGCAGATGCCATCGGCGTCTCCTCGTCGTCGGTACGTTCGCGTGCGGGCGATCGTGAAAACCTGAGCGGCACTGGTTTTTGTGTCAGGCCTGAGGGGGCCGGCCTGGGAGCTGGCCGGTTAATGGCCCTGAGATTCGCGCAGGCCGGTTTCCGGCGGCGCCGCTGGGTGTTTCGCGTCGATGACGAAGAGGTCCGGCGTGTTACGCGTCCATGAACGAGTGGTTCATGGACGGGCCGGGTCGAGACCCGGCCGCGGCGATGACCCGGGGAACCTGGCTGGGGGAGCCTGATCGGGTTTCACGGGGTGACTGCCGCGGCCGGGAGCCTTGGGGACGGCCGGGAGGGCCGTCAGACGGCCTCCGCCGCTTCGGGGAGCCGGGAGGCGAGGTGGTCGGTCAGCCGGACCACGTCGGCGACGTCGCCGTACTCACGCGCGGCGGTGTCGACGGTCTTGCGCAGCCGGGTGTTGACCCTTTCCGACCGCACCTTTCCCGCCACGTCCAGGGCGCGGCCGGCGAGGACGGTGGCCTGCTCGGGCTCGCGCTGGAGCAGGTGCACAGTGGCCATGCCGATGAGGTTGAGGGCGTACGAGCGCTGGTGCTCCTCGTCCTTCTCGAACAGCTCTACGGCCCGCTCCATGACCGGTTCGGCGAGGGAGGCGTACATGGGGCTGCGGCCCGCGACGTAGGCCAGGTCCCGGTACGAGTGGGAGTTCTCGCCGTTGAGCTCGGCCTCGGAGAAGAAGCGGATCCAGTCGGGTTCGGGCTCGCCGCCGAAGCCGACGTCGGAGAAGGTGTCCTCGGCCATCCGCACGGCCCGCTTGCAGCGGCTGGGCTGGCCCATGTTGGCGTAGGCGCGGGCCTCCATCGCATACAGCATGGCCTGGGTACGGGGCCCCGCGCAGTCGCGGCTGCCGTACTGGGCCAGGTGGATCAGCTCCAGGGCGTCCTCGGGGCGGCCCAGGTGGATCATCTGGCGGCTCATGCTGGAGAGGATGTACGAGCCGAGCGGCTTGTCACCGCCCTCCTTGGCGGCGTGCAGCGCGAGGACGAAGTACTTCTGCGCGGTGGGGTGCAGGCCGATGTCGTAGCTCATCCAGCCGGCGAGCTCGGCGAGCTCGGCGGCGACCTTGAACAGCCGCTTCATGACCGGGGCCGGGTGGTTCTCCTGGAGCAGGTCGGTGACCTCGTGGAGCTGGCCCACGACGGCCTTGCGGCGCAGTCCCCCGCCGCACTGGGCGTCCCACTGGCGGAACATCACGGTGGTGGCTTCGAGGAGGTCCACCTCGGGCCCGGAGAGCCGGGGCGGCCGGTGGCCGCCGAGTGCGCCCGCCGGCCCCGCCTCCCGGGGTCCCGGGTCGGCGGCCGGGACCGGTACGAGCCAGCGCTGCATGGGCTCGATGAGGGCGGGGCCGGCGGACAGGGCCAGCGAGGTCCCGAGGAAGCCGCGGCGGGCCAGCATCAGGTCGCTGCGGGAGAACTCGCCGAGCAGCTCGATGGTCTGCGGTCCGGCCCAGGGCAGGTCGACACCGGAGACGGAAGGGGTCTGGTGGGCGGTGCGCAGGCCGAGGTGCTCGATGGCGACCACGGAGCCGAAGCGTTCGGAGAAGAGCTCGGACAGGATCCGCGGGACGGGCTCGCGGGGCTGTTCGCCGTCGAGCCAGCGGCGGACCCGGGAGGTGTCGGTGCTGATGTGGTGGGCGCCCATCTGGCGGGCGCGGCGGTTGACCTGGCGGGCGAGCTCGCCCTTGGACCAGCCGCTGCGGACGAACCACGACGTCAGCTGCTCGTTGCGGACGGCCGGATCCCGCTCGGACTCCTCCGCGGACGACACGCCGGACTCCGCACCCGTTCCGCTTGCGCCGTTGCCGCTCACTGGAACGCCCCCATCCGTCAGCTCTCTTCTCCACGAAACCCTGCCACCGGTTCGCGGTCCCGCGGTCAGCAACCCGTCTTCACAGGTCCTTCACACCATGCCTCCGGCATACCCGCGAACGCGTCCGGCTTCGCGCTTCGTGCACCGAAAGTAATCCTACGATCACCCCTTCGGCGAGGTCGATCCCGGAAACGCCACCATTCGCCACCCCTTCGAATGAACTCGCCACCCGTCAGGCGCGATTCACTTGACACGAAGGCAGAACCCATCGGTTGGACGGGAGTGCGCTCGGGGCGCGCGCGGCGAGGAGTGCGCCGGGCATCCCGTGGCGCCGACGTCGTAACCACCGGCACGTCCGACCCGTTGGAGGGGGCATGGGCATGGGCTTCACGATCGGCGGCAGCCGCGGCACCAAGGAGTTCCGCTCCGGCGCCCGGCGCCGGGGCAGGACGTCGGAGTGCACGGCGGTGGCGGAGTACACCGGACTGTGGGGCTGGGACGTGGTCCCCGGGGCCCGGGCGGCGGCGCCCGGCCGCGACTGCTCCTGCGGTCATACGAGTTGCGGTGCGCCGGGGGCGCATCCGCTGGCCCTCGCGCCGACGGTCCCGGCCGGCGCCACCCTCGACGAGGTCACCGCGACCTGGAGCGGCTACCCGGGCGCCGCGGTGCTGCTCCCCGTCGGCCGCTCCTTCGACGTGATCGAGGTGGCCGAGGAGGCCGGCCGGCGGGCGCTGGTCCGCCTGGAGCGGATGGGCCTGCCACTCGGCCCCGTCACCGCGACCCCGGACGGCCGGGCCCAGTTCTTCGTCGCCCCGGGGGCCGCGGCCGGCCTGCCGCAGCTGCTGTACCGGATGGGCTGGGACGATGCCGGCCTCGATCTGCGCGCGCTGGGCCAGGGGGCGTACGTCACCGCGCCGCCGTCCGACTTCGCGGGCCGCGGGCCGGTCAGCTGGCTGCGCCCGCCCGCGCTGGATTCGGCCGGGGATCCCCCTCAGGCCCGGCTCCTGCTGGGCACCCTCGCCTACCTGTGCCACCGGCTGCGCCGGATCTAGTGCCGTGACCGCACCGGCTCCGCGTGCGGCAGTGCCCCCGGGTCCGTGGGACCGCGGGGGCACTGGCCGACGTAGGAACGTCCCGGGAGCTTCGTTCAGTCGCCGATCAGGGCGTCGACGAAGGCCTCCGGCTCGAAGGGCGCCAGGTCGTCCGCGCCCTCACCGAGGCCGACGAGCTTGACCGGGACGCCGAGCTCGCGCTGGACGGCGATGACGATGCCGCCCTTGGCGGTGCCGTCGAGCTTGGTCAGCACGATGCCGGTGATGTCCACGACCTCCGCGAAGACGCGGGCCTGGGTCAGACCGTTCTGGCCGGTGGTGGCGTCCAGGACCAGCAGGATCTCGTCGAGCGGTCCGTGCTTCTCCACGACGCGCTTGACCTTGCCGAGCTCGTCCATCAGACCGGTCTTGGTGTGCAGCCGGCCGGCGGTGTCGATGAGCACCACGTCGGCGCCCTCCTTGATGCCCTCCTTGACCGCGTCGTAGGCGATCGAGGCCGGGTCACCGCCCTCAGGGCCGCGCACGGTGCGCGCGCCGACCCGGTCGCCCCAGGTCTGGAGCTGGTCGGCGGCGGCGGCGCGGAAGGTGTCGGCCGCGCCGAGCACGACGCTGCGCCCGTCGGCGACGAGCACGCGGGCGAGCTTGCCGGTGGTGGTGGTCTTGCCGGTGCCGTTCACACCGACGACCATGATCACGGCGGGGGTGTCCACGCCGCTCTCGGTCTTCACGGCGCGGTCGAAGTCGGTGCCGAGGAGCGCGACCAGCTCCTCCTTCAGCAGGGCGCGCAGATCGGCGGGGGTGCGGGTGCCGAGCACCTTGACGCGCTCGCGCAGGCGGTCCACCAGTTCCTGGGTCGGCGCGACACCGACGTCGGCGATGAGGAGGGTCTCCTCGATCTCCTCCCAGGTGTCCTCGTCGAGGTGCTCGCGGGAGAGCAGCGTGAGCAGCCCCTTGCCGAGCGTGTTCTGCGACCGGGCGAGGCGGGCGCGCAGCCGGACCAGGCGGCCGGCGGTGGGCTCGGGAACCTCGATCTCGGGGGCCGGCGGAGCCTCCACGACCGGGTCCTCGACGGCGACGGGGGATTCGAGTGCGCTCTCCGCGTCGGGAAGGGCGACCTCCTCGATCGTGCGGCGCGGCTCTTGTGCCGTCGGTGCGGCGTCCTCCCCCACCTGCGGCTCGGCGGGCGGGGCAGTGATGGTCGGCGTGCTCGACGGCGCCGTGGGCGGCAGCTGCTTCTTCTTGCGGCTGCTGACCACGAGCCCGCTGATCGCACCGACCGCGACCAGGGCGATGACTACGGCAAGGATGAGGATTTCCATAACTTCCCCAGTATCGGCCACGAAGCCTTCGGCACGGGTCCGCCGCTACGCGCGGACGGTGGGCACGCGGACGGTGGGCACGCGGTCGGCGTCCACGTGCGGCGGTGCGAGCGCGGCCGCGGCGACGGCTCCCGCGCCCGCCCGGAGCAGGCTGCCGTCTCTTTGTAGGTTCATATAAGGCAATAGGCCTCTATTTGTGCTTTTTGCGGCGAACCTACGATGATGGATAGCCCCCCAACGCCACCTCCCCACGGAGTAGACCTATGCCTGCCGAGACGACCGCCGTCGAGTCACGCGGCCTGGAGCCGGTCCCGGACGGCGAGCGCCGCGGCCGGGTCCGCGAACTCGTCCCGACCTGGGTCGCCGCCAACATCAGCGTGCTGCTGCTGACCATGGGCGCCGGCCTGGTCATCTTCAACAAGCTGAACATCTGGCAGGTGCTCGTCGTCGCGATCGCCGCGCCCGTGGTCTCCTACGGGATGGTGGGGCTCATATCCATCGCGGGCAAGCGCGGCGGCGCCCCCGGCATGGCGCTCTCCCGCGCCGTCTTCGGCCAGCGCGGCAACCTCTTCCCCGGCGCCCTGATCTGGGTCGCCCGGTGGGGCTGGGAGACCATCAACGCGGTCAGCGGCGCCTACGCCGTCCTGACCGTCCTCGACCTGGTCTTCGGCGTGAAGAAGAACACCGCCCTGATCGTCGTCACCCTCCTCTTCTTCGTCGGCTGCACCTTCCTGGTCTCCGGCCTCGGCATCAACGCGCTGCGCGTCTGCTCCAAGTGGTCCACGTACCTCTTCGGCGCCTTCAGCGTGCTCGTGCTCGGCTACCTGATCGCCGAGACCGACTGGTCCGCCGTCTTCGCCAAGCCCGCCGGCTCCACCGCGATGATGGTCGCCGGCATCGGCACCCTCGCGGCCGGCGGCATCAGCTGGGTCCCCTCCGGCCCCGACTTCACCCGCTACCTGCCCCGCACCGCCTCCGCCAGGGGCATGGTCGGCGCGACCATCGGCGGCGCGGCCGTCGTCGTGATCCCGATGGTGCTCATGGGCGCCGTGATGGCGGTCGCCACCCCCGACCTGGCCACCGCCCAGGACCCGGTCTCCTTCATCGGGGAGCTGCTGCCGATCTGGATCGCGGTCCCGTACCTGCTGATCGCGCTCCTCGGCATGCTGCTCATCAACTCGATGTCCATGTATTCGGCCGGCTTCACCGCGCAGACCCTCGGCATCAAGGTCCCGCGCGCTGCGGCGGTCAGCGTCAACGCCGTGATCAGCCTGATCTTCGGCTTCCTGCTGATGGTGGTCGCGACCAGCTTCTTCGGCTCGTTCATCTCCTTCCTGACCCTGCTGGCCGTGGCCTTCTCCGCGTGGATCGGCGTCTTCGGCGTGGACATGCTGCGCCGCACCTCCTACGACGGCGCCGCGCTGCTGGACACCACGCGGAGCAGCGCCTACTGGTACCGGGGCGGTTTCGCCTGGCAGGCCATGACCGCCTGGGGCCTCGCCCTGGTGGTGGGCCTGCTGTTCACGAAGGTCGACTGGTTCAGCGGTCCGCTGGCCACCACCTGGGTCGGGCAGAACGGGCTGGGCTGGGTGGCGGGCATCGTCACCTCGGCCGTCCTGTACGCCGTCCTGCCGCGCACCCCGGCGCCGAAGGCTCCGGGGGCCCCGGCCGAGGAGCCGGTCCGCGCCGGATCCCTGTCCAACTGACGTCACGTCAGCTAACGTCCCCCTTCGCCCGCCCACCCACATCCGGCGAAGGGGGACTTCTCCATGCCCATCACCGTGGCCCGGTTCAATCTCATCGACCCGAACGGCACACCGGAAACCCTCTCCGCCCGGTACAAGGCCGCGCTGGAGATGGCCAAGTACGCGGACGACCTCGGGATCGACACCATCCAGACCGAGGAGCACCACGGCACCGGGAACAACTGGCTGCCCTCCCCCTTCGCCTTCGCGGGCGCCGTCTTCGGCGCCACCCGCCGGATCGCGGTCACCGTCTCCGCGATCATCGGCCCGCTGTACGACCCGCTGAAGGTCGCCGAGGACATCGCGGTCCTGGACCTGCTCAGCGGCGGCCGTCTCGTCACGGTGGCCGGCATCGGCTACCGGCCCGAGGAGTACGAGCAGCACGGCGTGGAGTGGGGCCGGCGCGGCAAGCTCCAGGACGAGCTGCTGGAGACCCTGCTGAAGGCGTGGACCGGCGAACCGTTCGAGTACCGGGGCCGTACCGTACGGGTCACCCCGCGGCCGTTCACCCAGCCGCACCCGCTCCTCCTGGTCGGCGGCAGCTCCGAGGCCGCGGCCCGCCGCGCGGCACGTCTGGGGCTGCCGTTCTTCCCGAGCGCGCACCTGCCGGAGCTGGAGGCGTACTACAACGCGAAGCTCGCGGAGTACGGCACGGAGGGCTTCTGCATGATGCCGGCGGCAGAGACCCCGCTGCTGCACATCTCCGAGGACCCGGACCGGACGTGGGCCGAGCACGGCGAGCGCTTCCTGCACGAGGCCGGGATGTACGCGTCCTGGCAGTCCAAGGACATCCGCAGCGCCGTACGGTCGGGCGCGCACACGGTGGCGGAGCTGCGCGCGGAGGGCGTGTACCGCATCCTCACCCCGGACGAGGCGGTCGCGTACGCCCGGGGCGCCGGTGAGGCGGGGAACCTGGTGCTGCACCCGCTGTGCGGCGGGATGCCCCTGGACGAGGGCTGGCGGAGCCTGCAGCTGCTGTGCGAACAGGTACTGCCCCGGCTCAAGGAGTGAGGCGCGCGGGGCAGTACCCGTTCTGAGGGAGAAGGGCCGTTGGCGGGGGTGGTCAGCCCATCTCCTCCAACGCCTTGCCCTTGGTCTCCGGCACCCACTTGAGGATGAACGGGATCGAGAGCACGGCGAAGACCGCGTAGATGACGTACGCACCGGACAGGTTCCAGTCCGAGAGCGTCGGGAACGAGACGGTGATGACCCAGTTGGCGATCCACTGGGCGGCGGCCGCCACGCCGAGGGCCGCGGCGCGGATGCGGCCCGGGAACATCTCGCCGAGCAGGACCCAGACCACCACGCCCCAGGACAGGGCGAAGAAGAGCACGAAGCAGTTGGCCGCGATGAGCGCCACGAGCCCCTGGGTGTGCGGCAGGGCGATGTCGCCGCCGCTGGTGTCCTTGTACGAGAAGGCCCACGCGGCGAGCCCGAGGGAGATCGCCATGCCCACGGACCCGATGAGCGCGAGGGGCTTGCGGCCGATGCGGTCCACGAAGACCATCGCGATCACCGTACCGATGATGTTCACGACGGAGGTCTCGAAGGAGTACAGGAACGAGGAGCTCGGATCGATGCCGACCGACTGCCACAGCGAGGAGCTGTAGTAGAAGATCACGTTGATGCCGACGAGCTGCTGGAAGACGGAGAGGCCGATGCCGATCCAGACGATCGGCAGGAAGCCGAAGCGGCCTCCGAGGAGGTCCTTGAAGCTGGACTTCACCTCCGAATGGATGGTGCTGTCGATCTCGCGGACGCGGGCGTCGGCGTCGATGCCCTCACCCTCGACCTCGCGCAGGACCGTCTTGGCCCTCTCCATGCGGCCGACCGAGACGAGGAAGCGCGGGGACTCGGGGATGGCGAAGGAGAGCAGGCCGTAGAGCACGGCCGGGACGACCATGACGCCCAGCATCCACTGCCAGGCCTCGAGGCCGCCCACCTTGCCGCGCTGGTCGCCGTCGGCGAGGTTCAGGATGCCCCAGTTGACCAGCTGCGAGATGGCGATGCCGATGACGATGGCGGCCTGCTGGAAGGAGGCCAGCCGGCCCCGGTAGGCGGGCGGGGAGACCTCGGCGATGTAGGCCGGGCCGATCACCGAGGCCATGCCGATGCCGAAGCCGCCGATGACGCGCCACACGGCCAGGTCCCACAGGGCGAACGGCAGGGCCGAGCCGATGGCGCTCGCGGTGAAGAGGACCGCGGCGATCTGCATGCAGCGGATCCGGCCGATCCGGTCGGCGATGCGGCCGGCGGTGGCCGCGCCGAGGGCGCAGCCGATCAGTGCGGCGGCGATCACCTGGGCGAGGGTCGCCGAGCCGACGTCGAAGCGGTCCCGGATGGCCTCGACGGCGCCATTGATGACGGAGCTGTCGTAGCCGAAGAGGAACCCGCCCATCGCGGCGGCCGCGGTGATGAAGATGACGTGCCCGAGGTGGTCGGGCTGCGATACGTGCCCGCCGCCCGGATCCTGGGGCCGCGTCGTGCTGCTGCTCAAGGTGCGCTCCTGCGTGCCGGCTGCGGTGACTGGCTGTGGGTGCGATCCCTCCCAGTGGCACACAGGTCAAGATCGGGCACCACCCGGAGGGGCCATCGGAGCGCACGTGCCCCGCATCGGCGCGGCCACACCCGGCCACCGCGTCCGCGTCACCGCGTCACCGCGTCACCGCAGACGCTGGCTGATGACCTTCGAGACCCCGTCGCCCTGCATCGAGACCCCGTAGAGGGCGTCGGCGACCTCCATCGTCCGCTTCTGATGTGTGATCACGATCAGCTGCGAGCTCTCCTGCAGCTCCTCCATGATCCGGATCAGCCGCTGCAGGTTGGTGTCGTCGAGGGCGGCCTCGACCTCGTCCATCACGTAGAACGGACTGGGCCGGGCCTTGAAGATGGAGACCAGCAGCGCCACGGCGGTCAGCGAGCGCTCGCCGCCCGAGAGCAGCGACAGCCGCTTGACCTTCTTGCCCGGCGGGCGGGCCTCGACGTCGACGCCCGTGGTCAGCATGTTGTCCGGGTCCGTGAGGATCAGCCGGCCCTCGCCGCCGGGGAACAGCCGCGAGAAGACCCCCTCGAACTGCCGGGCCGTGTCCAGGTAGGCCTCCGTGAAGACCTGCTCGACCCGCTCGTCGACCTCCTTCACTACCTGAAGGAGGTCGGCCCTGGTCTTGCGCAGGTCTTCCAGCTGTTCGCTGAGGAATTTGTGCCGCTCCTCCAGCGCCGCGAACTCCTCCAGCGCCAGCGGATTGACCTTGCCGAGCTGCTGGTAGGCGCGCTCGGCCGCCTTCAGCCGCTTCTCCTGCTGGGCGCGTACGAAGGGGTGGGGCCCGGCGTCCCCGTCCGGCGCCTCCCCGTCCGCGGGCGGGCTCGGCGGCACCGGCTGATCGGGCCCGTACTCGGCGAGGAGCCCCGCCGCGGCCATCCCGAACTCCTCCAGCGCGCGCGTCTCCACCTGCTCGATCCGCATGCGCTTCTCGGCGCCGAGCACCTCACCGCGGTGCACGGAGTCCGTGAGCTTGTCGAGCTCGCCCTTCAGGCCGCGGCCCAGTCCCCGGGCCTCGTCGAGCTCCCGCTCGCGCAGGCCCTTGGCGTGCTCGGCGGCCGTGCGCTCCCCGGCGGCGCGGGTCAGCGACACCTCGATGTGCGCGAGCAGCTGACGGGCGCCGTCGGCGACGGCCGCGGCCACCCCGGCCTCGTACCGCAGCCGCTCCCGGCGGCGCTCGGCCCGGGCGCGGGCCTCCCGTTCGGCCCGGGCCCCGCGGTCGAGGGAATCGGCCCGTCCGGCCAGCCCCTTCACCCGCTCCTCATGGGTCCTGAGCTGCAGCCGGGCCTCCATCTCGGTCTGCCGCGCGTTCGCCCCGTCGGCCGCGAGCCGGTCCCTGCGGGAGGTGTCCGGCTCCT
Organism: Streptomyces sp. NBC_00435; assembly: GCF_036014235.1. Taxonomy (GTDB): domain Bacteria; phylum Actinomycetota; class Actinomycetes; order Streptomycetales; family Streptomycetaceae; genus Streptomyces. Next base: position 5,845,951 of record NZ_CP107924.1, on the reverse strand, counting down.
CCTCCACCGGCATCTCCTCGGCGACGGCGAGCCGCTCCGCGCACTCCTCCACGTCGGCCAGCGCCTGCTCCAGCGCCTCCTGCGCCCTGGCCGAGGCCGAGGCGGCGCGCTCGGCTTCGCCCAGCGCCCCCTTCGCCTGCCCCGCGAGCCGCCCCAGCTGCTGCGCGACCCCGGCCCGCGCCTGCTCGGCGGCCCGGCGCAGCTCCCCGAGCTCCTCGATCCGCGCGCCGGCCAGCGACCGGCGCCGCTCGGCGACCTCCTTCTCCCCGGCCAGCGCGAGGCACTCCCCGTCGAGCCGGTGCCGCTCGGCGTCGGCCTCGTCGACGGCGGCCCGCACCTCGATGAGGCTGGGCACCCCGGCGGACCCGCCGTGCGCGAGGTGCGCCCCGAGGACGTCCCCCTCGGCCGTCACGGCCACCAGCTCGGGCCGTACGGCAACCAGCGCCTCGGCCTCGCCCAGCCCCGGAACGACCACGAAGTCCCGCAAAACCCAGGCGACAGCCCGCACCAGGGCGGCATCCCCGTGCACGAGATCCCTGGCGGGAACCACGTCGGCCACTTCCACCCCAGGGGGCGTACGGGTCACGGGTCCCGGGGCTGCGCCGACCTCCAGTCCCGCGGGCACACGAGACCCGGCGTCCGAGGCAGTGGCCGAATCCAGCCCCTCCGGCGTTTGAGGATCGGGGTCCGGGGCGGTGCCCCAGTTTCGGGAAGCGGCGGGGTGGGGGAAGTCAGGCTTCGGCGGGACCCCGCCGGGCGCCACGGCACCCGCACCGGCCCCGCCGGTCAGAGCATCGGCTGCCACGGCCTGGGCCGGAACCCCGGCACCCCCACCGGCGCCGGCACCCCCACCGGCACCCCCACCGGCGCCGGCACCGGCACCGGCACCGGCACCACCCTGCCCAGGCACCGCGACACCCCCCGGCGCGATCAGGAAGGCCGCCCGCCCCGCATCCGCGGCCCTCAGATGCCGGATCGCCCCGGCGGCGGCAGCGGCAGAGTCCACGGCCACCGCATCCGCCACCGCACCCAGCGCCGCCGCCACGGCGGCCTCGTACCCCGGGGTCACCGACAGCCGCTGCGCCGCCGGGCCCAGCAGCCCCTCCAGCCGCGCCGCGAGCAGTTCCGCGGTGCCGTCCTTTCGGCGCAGCCCCATAGCCAGGGCGTCCCGCCGCGCGGCAACCGCCGCCCGCGAGCGCTCCGCCGTCGCCAACGCGTCGCGCGCCGCGCCGAGCCCGGCCTCCGCCTCCGTCAGCTCGGCCCGCGCGGCCTCGTACTCCCCCTGCGCGGCCGCCGAGGAGTCGTCCTCCCCGACCTCCTCGGCCAGCGCCTCGTACTCCTCGCGCGCCTCCACCGCCCGCGACCGCGCCTCGTCCCGCGCCGCCACCAGCCGGTCGATCTCCGCCTGGGCCGCGCCCGCGCGGGAGCGGGCCGCGCCGAGCCGGCCCGTCATCCGGGCCAGCCCCTCGCGCCGGTCGGCGATGGCCCGCGCCGCGTCCCGCAGCCGCCGCTCCTCCTCGGCCAGCGACCGCTCCAGCTCGGCACGGTGGGCGACGGTGTCCTCCAGCGCCCGCGCGGCCGCCTCCACCGCGGCCGTCAGTTCCGCCTCCTGCTCGCGGATCCGCGCGGCCTCCTTCTCCATGTCCTCGGGATCCCGGCCCCGCCGCTCCTCCTCGGCCGGCGCCGAGGCCGAGGTGACCCGGGCATCGGCCAGCGACGCGGTCCCCCGTACCCGCTCGGCCAGCTGCGAGAGCTCGTACCAGGTCTGCTGCACCCGCTGGAGCCGCGGCGCGAGCTCCCGTACGGCTTGCTCCAGTTCGGATTCCCGCCGCACCGCCGCCGCGAGCTGTGCCTCGGCCGCCTCCTTGCGCGCCTTCAGTGCCGCCTCGTCCGCGATCTCCGCGTCCAGCGCGCCCCTGAGCGTCACGAGGTCGTCGGCGAGCAGCCGCAGCCGCGCGTCGCGCAGGTCCGCCTGGATCACGGCCGCCCGCCGGGCCACCGCCGCCTGCCGGCCCAGCGGCTTGAGCTGGCGGCGCAGCTCGTCGCCCAGGTCCTGGACGCGTGCGAGGTTGGCCTGCATCGCGTCGAGTTTGCGCAGCGCCTTCTCTTTGCGTTTGCGGTGCTTGAGCACTCCGGCCGCTTCCTCGATGAAGGCGCGGCGGCCCATCGGATCGGCGTGCAGGACGGAGTCCAGCTGGCCCTGGCCGACGATGACGTGCATCTCGCGGCCGATGCCGGAGTCGGAGAGCAGCTCCTGGATGTCGAGCAGACGGCAGGTGTCTCCGTTGATCTGGTACTCGCTGCTGCCGCCGCGGAACATGATCCGCGTGATCGTGACCTCGGCGTACTCGATGGGCAGCGCGCCGTCGGAGTTGTCGATGGTCAGCGACACCTCGGCGCGCCCGAGCGGCGGGCGGCCGGTGGTGCCGGCGAAGATGACGTCTTCCATCTTCCCGCCGCGCAGGGACTTGGCCCCTTGTTCGCCCATGACCCAGGAGAGCGCGTCCACCACATTGGACTTGCCGGAACCGTTGGGGCCCACGACGCAGGTAATGCCCGGCTCGAAGCGCAGAGTGGTGGCGGAGGCGAAGGATTTGAATCCGCGCAAGGTCAGGGACTTGAGATGCACGCCGCCGGACTCTACCTTTCACGTTCGGTTTCGCCCATGAAGGTGCAGGGCAGATCCGACGTTAAAGGAATCGCCCCCCCACCTGGCGCAACGCCGCCCGGCGGCCTTGTGCCCGGGAAGGGGGGAGCGGCAAGAAAGAAGGGACGCCGAAGCGTCCCTTGCACATCATGCTGGGCTGTTGGTCGAGCGATGAGGGAGCTCGGGTCAGGTGAGCGCAGGCTCCGCCTGGGGTACGTCGAGGTCGATGCCGTCAAGCAGCGAGTCTCCGTGCTGTGCGGCGGCGGCGTTCAGAGCGTCGTTTTCGGACTGGATTCGTCCGAGCTCGGACTCGAGGTCCTGGACGCGCTGCTGAAGCCGTCGCATCTCGGCGAGGAGTCGCGGGTCGGAACCGCCGACGTAACCGAGAAGCGCCTTTGCCATGATGGATGGTCCTCCACACTGAGTGACCGACCGAAAGCGGTGTGGGTCGTGAGGGAATCGCACCCGCGGATGTCCGGCAGCAACTGACAGTCACTGCACACGTTCTTTGGCTAACACTGCTTACTGCCAACAACTGCCAAACAGCTCAGGTGCGCGGGGCTTCCAGCGTCTCACCAAAAAGTTTGACGGTCAACACGATCACGCCCCGTATCGGCGGGCAGCCCGGCCCCCGCAAGGGGTGTGGAGATCATCCTCGCCTCCGAGCCTTCCACGGATCGCTCCGCTCAGCAACGCGTCGGCGGTGAATGCGCAGATCCGACCATGTGCGGACCATCCAGAGATGTGTTCAGTACATGATCAGTCGATCGGTCACCGGATGGCGAACCCTTCGTAGCCACCGCGCGGTGTGCCCCAGATCTCTGTCACCCCGTCCACGCTCCCGGGCGTGTCGGCGCTGTGCAGCCACTCCAGGAGCCGGTGGCAATTCTCACGTTGACCTTCGGCCACCACCTGCACTCGACCGTCGTCGAGGTTGAGCGCGAAGCCGATCAGGCCGCCGATCTCCAATGCATTGGCCCTGGTGAACCAGCGGAAGCCCACTCCCTGTACCCGGCCGCGTACCCAGGCGGTCATCCGCACATCTTCATTCATGCATGAACGCTAACCGGGCAAACGATTCCGGGGCACGCCGCCCCCCGGCCGCCATGGCGTACAGTCGCGCAGCAACGAACTCACCCATTTGGGTGAGTAAAGGTCGATCTTGAACCGAGGAAGGCAAGACGCGATGGGACGCCACCGACTTCACGCCGCGCCGCCCCGCGGCAGCAAGCACCGCATCGCCCTTCGGGGCGGTCTGCTCGGCGTTTCCGCCGCCGTGGCTCTCGGCACGGCCGCCGTCACCACGGGCGTCGTCCCGGTCGGCTCCTCCTTCCCCTACGTGGGGAGCGCGAGCTCCGATGCGAAGGCGAAGACGGCGGTGGCCGGGACCCAGGCCTCGCCGAGCCCCAGGACCTCGCTGGAGCAGCAGGGCGGCCTCGCCAACCTCTCCGGCCGCGCCCCCAGCGGAGCGGCGTCCCCGTCCCTCTCGGCGCCCGCTTCCCCTTCGGCCTCGCCGTCCCCGTCGGCCTCCGCCTCACCGTCCCCCTCCACGGAGCCGTCGAAGACCCCCGAGTCGCGCCCCACGCCGACCCCGCCGAAGCCGGCCGCCCCGAGGACGGCCGCCCCCAAGCCCCCGGCACCGCCGGCCACGGCCGGCCACTCCGCCGAGGAGACCGCCGTGCTCGAGCTGGTGAACCAGGAGCGCGCGCAGGCGGGCTGCAAGGTTTCGGTGCGTGCGAACCCGCCGCTGGCGGCGCTGGCCGGTGCCTTCAGCAAGGACATGGCCGTCCGGGGCTTCTTCGACCACACCGACCCCGACGGCAACACCCCGTGGGACCGCGCCACCAAGGCCGGCATATCGGGGATGGGCGGCGAGAACATCGCCCGCGGCCAGGGTGACGCGCAGGCCGTGATGAAGGCCTGGATGAACAGCCCGGGCCACAAGGCGAACATCCTCAACTGCGAGTTCCGCACCCTGGGCGTCGGCATGTACTCCGCCGCGGGCGGCCCCTGGTGGACCCAGGACTTCGGCTTCTAGGCACACCAGGACTTCGGCATACAGGAACACCAAGGGGCACGGCCCCGTGCGGCGGGTCTTTCCGCCGCACGGGGCCGTGCCCCTTCGCGTACCGGGCGGCAGCGCCCGGTGTGCACGCGGCGTGTCAGGCGGCCAGGGCGGCGCGGCCCGCGATGACGATGCGGGTCTGCTCGGTGACGCGGCGGCCCAGGTGCTCGGCGGTGGCGATGTCGGCCTTGTGGACGAACTCCGCGCTCTGGTCGCCGTTGGACTGGGCGGCGGCGCCGTCGAAGAAGCCGAGACGGTTGAGGTCGTTCTCGGAAGCGGTGCTGGAGTTCCAGCCCGGCTTCAGGCCCAGGTTGACCCAGCTCATGCCGTGCTGCGAGGCCAGCGTCTGGAAGAAGTCCAGGGTGTTGCCCTTGTCGCCGGACTTGGAGCCCGAGTTGGTGAAGCCCGCGGCGACCTTGTCCTGCCAGCCGGCCGTGAACCAGATCTTGGACGTGGACTCGGCGAAGACGTGGAAGGCACCCGAGGCGCTGCCCATGTAGGTGGGGGCGCCGAAGACGATCGCGTCGGACGCGGTCAGGAGCTCCCACTGCGCGTCGTCGATCTCGTCGACCTTGATCAGGTGGACCGTCGCACCGGCCTCGAGGGCACCGGCCTTGACGGCCTCGGCGATGACGGTGGTGTGGCCGTAGCCGGAGTGGTAGGCGATCGAGACGACAGGGGTGTACGTGATACCGGACAAGACGGGTCTCCCTCGGAAAACACCGTGGTGGGTCACGGCGTTGTGCGGCGTGGTGTAACAGGAGAAAGGAAAGCACTAACTTTTTGAAAGCGCAACCCGAATGGTGGGCGCTGCTCAGTAGTAGGCTGAAAGCATGCAGACTCCAGCCTGCGGTGACGCCGAGGACGAGGGCGCCGCCGAACAGACGTCCGACTCATTCGACGTGTTCGCCCGCGCGTGCCCGTCCCGCGACGCGCTGGAACACGTCACGGGTCGCTGGGGCAGCCTCACGGTGGGCGCCCTGCGCAAAGGTCCGTGCCGGTTCAACGAGCTGCGCCGCCGGGTGGACGGCATCAGCGAGAAAATGCTCTCCCAGACCCTGCATTCGCTGGAGCGCGACGGCATCGTCAACCGCGATGCGCAGCCGACGAACCCGCCCAGGGTCGACTACGAACTGACCCCGTTCGGCGCGGAGGTCGCGGAGCGCGTGGCAGCGCTCATCGAGCTGCTGGAGAGCAGCATGCCGGGGGTGCTCGCCTCCCGGTCCGCCTACGACGAGACGCGCGAGGGCCGCTGGCAGCGCGGGCAGAAGTAGCTCGACCGGTTCATCCACGGCCGGCGCCGCATCGGGGTGCCGCAGCGCCGGCAGGGCTCGTCCTCGCGCCCGTAGGCGTCGAGCGAACGGTCGAAGTAGCCGGACTCGCCGTTGACGTTGACGTAGAGGCTGTCGAAGCTGGTGCCGCCGACGGACAGGGCCTCGTTCATGACGTCCCGGGCATGGCCGAGGAGTTCCACGCTCCGGGGGCGCGTGAGCGTGCTGGTGGGGCGCTCGTAGTGCAGCTTGGCGCGCCACAGCGCCTCGTCCGCATAGATGTTGCCGACCCCGCTGATCAGCGACTGGTCGAGCAGCGCCCGCTTCACCGTGGTGCGCTTGGCGCGCAGCGCCAGGTGGTAGGCCGACTCGTCGAAGAGCGGGTCCAGCGGGTCCCGCGCGATGTGCGCGATGACGTCGGGCAGTCCGTCCGGGCTGCCGGGGACGGACTCGTGCAGCGACAGGCCGCCGAAGGTGCGCTGGTCGACGAAGCGCAGCTCGGTCCCGGCGTCGTCCCCGAACCGCACCCGGATGCGCAGGTGCTTCTCGTCGGGCGCCACCTCGGGCTGTACGAGCAGCTGCCCGCTCATCCCCAGGTGTCCGAGCACGGAGAGCTCGCGCTCCTCCAGCGGCAGCCACAGGTACTTCCCGCGCCGCCGCGGCACCCCGAAGGTCTCCCCCGTGAGCCGGGCCGCGAAATCGGCGCCGCCGCCCGCGTGCCGGCGTACGGCCCTCGGGTGCAGCACCTCGACGGCCGTCACGGTCCGCCCTGCCACCCAGCGCTCCAGGCCGCGCCGCACCACTTCAACTTCGGGCAGCTCGGGCACGGGGTCCTCCGGAAGGGTGCGGTGGTGAACGCTCCCGGCGAGCGTACCGGCCTCGCGAAGCGGCCCGGAAACGGGTCCGCCCGCCCTCGCGGTGCGGGGGCGGGCGGGGAAAATCCGGAAGGAACCGTCAGGCGTCCGGCGTCGGGTCGGCGGGCGTCGGCGCCCCGCCATCCTCGGCCGGAACGGGAGCGGCCTGCGCCGCGGTCCGCTCGTCCGCCACGGTACTGATACCGCGCCACGCGGATTCTGCCGCCTGCTGTTCCGCTTCCTTCTTGCTACGTCCGATGCCGCTGCCGTAGGAGATCCCACCGACGCGCGCGGCGGCGGTGAAGGTCTTCTCGTGGTCCGGACCGGACTCGGTGACCAGGTATTCCGGTACACCAAGGCCTTCGGCCGCCGTGAGTTCCTGGAGACTGGTCTTCCAGTCCAGGCCGGCACCGAGGTTCGAGGACTTCTCGATGAGCGGGTCGAAGAGCCGGTGAACCAGCTCCGAGGCCGCGTCGAGGCCCTGATCGAGGTAGACCGCGCCGATCACCGCTTCAAGGGTGTCGGCGAGGATGGACGCCTTGTCCCGGCCACCCGTGCCCTCTTCGCCCCGGCCAAGCCGGATGAAGAGACCGAGTTCGAGGCCGCGGCTGACCTCCGCAAGTGCACGCGAGTTGACTACCGCGGCCCGCAGTTTGGCCAGTTGGCCTTCCGGCAGGTCGGGGTGGGTCGTGTACAGCGTGTCCGTGACCACCAGGCCCAGCACGGAGTCCCCGAGGAACTCCAGCCGTTCGTTGGTGGGCAGACCGCCGTTCTCGTACGCGTACGAGCGGTGGGTCAGCGCACGCACCAGAAGGGCGGTCTCGAGTCGATACCCGAGCCGCCCTTCCAGAAGCACGTGGGACGAGGCCGCGTTGTTACTGTCTGCCTGCTTCTCAGCGTTGGACAGCTCAGACATTGCGCCTCTCACCAGCCGCTCAGACCTCGAGGACCTGGCGCTTGTTGTAGGTGCCGCAGCTCGGGCACGCAATGTGCTGGAGCTTCGGCTCCTGGCAACGCTCACACGAAACCAGGGTGGGGACCGCAGCCTTCCACTGCGACCGGCGGTGGCGCGTGTTGCTGCGCGACATCTTCCGCTTCGGAACAGCCACGGCTACTTCTCCTGCTTCTCGGCGGCGCTCTGGACTCCGTCGGAGGCAGTGCCGCTCATATTGTCCTTCTCGACGCCCTGATCGGTGACGAGTCCCTGCAGTGCCGCCCAACGGATGTCGACGGCGTCATGGTGGTGGTCCGGGTCGTCGTTCAGGCTGAGCCCGCAATCGGGGCACAGTCCGAGACAGTCCTCCCGGCACACCGGCTGCAGCGGCAGTGCGAGCACTACCACGTCGCGCAGCACGGGTTCGAGGTCGAACAAGCCGTCCTCGAGGAAGAGCGTGTCCTCGTCGTCCTCGGCGTCGTCGGCCGGCTCCGACTTGGAGCGGATCCGGTCGTCGGCGTCAGGGTACGAGAACATCTCCTGGAAGTCCGCCTTGAGCTCACGCTCGACGGCCTCCAGACACCTTACGCATTCCCCGGAGGCCGAGCCACGGGCGGTGCCTGTGACAAGCACCCCTTCCATGACCGACTCCAGACGGAGCTTGAGGTTCAGCCGGCTGCCTTCCGGCACTCCGATGACTCCGGCGAGACCGAGGTCCCCCGGGGCCGCGATCTCACGGGACAGCCGCAGCATGGCACCAGGACGCCGACCCAGCTCGTGCGTGTCGAACACGAGGGGGTTGTGGTGGTCGAGGCGGGTATTCAGGGCCGTTCCTGCTTTCACAAAATCACTGGAGACTGCTGAAGATCAAGATTTCCGCCACTCAAGGGCAGCATGGATCGCGGTGCATACGCGCGACCGAAGAGCCAGGATACCCGCCGCTTCGCCCTGCGCCCAATCCAGGTGCGGAGCGGGGGTCAGCGGCCCTGCTCGTACTGGCGCAGCTGGTCCAGGTTGATCATGCTCGTGTCGAAGAAGCTGGTCTCGTCGAGCGCCGCCTGCTGCTCCTGCGTGCCCTGCTGCGGCTGCTGGTAACCGCCGTACGGGTCGGGCTGCTGGTCGTAGGAGACCGCGTACGGATCCGGCTGCTGGTCGGCATAGTGCCCGGCGTAAGCCGCTCCGGTGGAACCGGTGCTCGTACCGGAGTACGGGTCCTGGTACCCATAGCCGTCCTGCTGGCCGGGCTGCTGGTAGGAGTACGCGTCGTACGCCGGCTCGGGCTGCGACTGCGCGGGGATCAGCGGGGCCTGGGGCGCCACCGGAGCCTGCGGCTCGGCCAGCCCGGCCAGGAAGTCGGCGTCGCTCGTCGAGCGGGACTGCTGGAGCCCCGCCGCGTCCTGGGCGGCCATGTGCGCGCCGAGGTCGTCGGTGGCCACGCGGCCGAGGAGCTTCTGCCGGCCCCGGCCGACGGCCTCCAGGGTCTTGGAGAGCACCGCCTCGAAGGTCGCCAGCTTGCTGTCCACGTAGGCGTCCGCCTGCTGCCGCTGCGTCTCCGGGTCGTGGCTGCGCTCGGGCGCCTCGGCGTCCGGGTAGCCCTGGTCGTCCAGTCCCGGACCCCGGCCCAGCAGCTTCTCGCGGCCCCGGTCCACCGAGCCGATGGTCTTGGTGAGCACGACCTCGAAGTTCGCCAGCTTGCTGTCGACGTAGTCGTCGGCCTCGGCCTTGACCTCCTCCGCCTCCCGGCGGGCATCGGCCAGGATCCGGTCCGCCTCGTCCTGGGAGCGCCGGGCGACCTCGGTGTCGGAGATCAGCGAACCGCGCTGGGCGTGTGCCGACTCGATGATCCGGTCCGCCTCCCGGCGGGCCTCCTCGACCATCTGTTCCCGGCCGCCGATGAGCTCCTGGGCCTGCGCGAGCGAGCCCGGCAGGGCCCCGCGCACCTCTTCGAGCAGGGCGAGCAGCTCGGCACGGTTGATCACGCACGAGGCCGACATGGGCATGGACCGGGCGCTGCCGACGGCCGCGACGATCTCGTCGAGCTTCTTCTGCACGTCCATGTGTGCTCGCACTCTCTCGGCCCCGGGCGGTTCCCGAGACGAACGGGACGACTGTAAGGCCACCGGGCCGGGGGACGACACCGACTGACAGCACGTCAGAGGCGTCGGGGCACCGGGCGCCCGGGGGTCAGCGGTTGGCCAGGCGCTCCAGCAGTGCGGCGTGCACATGTGCGGGCAGCAGGTGGGCGACGTCGCCGCCCCAGGCCGCGACTTCCTTGACCAGGGAGGAGGACAGGAAGCTGTAGGTGGGGTTGGTGGGGACGAACAGCGTCTCGACGCCCGACAGCCCCATGTTCATCTGGGCCATCTGGAGCTCGTAGTCGAAGTCGCTGACGGCGCGCAGGCCCTTGACGATGGCCGGGATCTCGCGCTGCTTGCAGAAGTCGACGAGGAGCCCGTGGAAGGACTCGACCTCGATGTTGCCGTAGCCGGCGGTCGCCTCGCGGATCAGCTCGATCCGCTCCTCGACGGTGAAGAGTCCCTGCTTGGACTGGTTGATCATCACGGCGACGTGGACCACGTCGTAGAGCCGGGAGGCCCGGCCGATGATGTCGAGGTGTCCGTTGGTGATGGGGTCGAAGGACCCCGGACAGACTGCGCGGCGCACGTGCATTCCCTCGCTCCCGGGTGCGGGCTTCATGACTCTTCGCTGGTGGAGGCGGCGCGACCGTACCAAAGGGTGCCCTCGCCGTACTTCCTGGACCGGAGCGGCTCGAAGCCCACGGGCCACGGGAAGGCGCCGCTCCTCGTCCTGCGCTCCACGGTGACGAGCGCGTCGTCGCTGAGCCAGCCATTGGACCGGAGTGTGAGGAGGATCTCGCACAGTTCGCCGTGCTCCACCTCGTACGGCGGGTCCAGGAAGACCATGTCGTACGGGTCCCCGTGCGCGGGGAGCGCCGCGATCTGCTCGGCCCTGCCCGCCCGGAATTCGGCGCCGGGCAGGCCGACCGACTTGATGTTGTCCCGGATGGCCTTGGCGGCCTTGGCGTCGGGCTCGACCAGCAGTGCGTGGTCCGCGCCGCGCGAGAGCGCCTCCAGGCCGACGGCACCGGACCCGGCGTACAGGTCGAGGACGCGGGCCCCCTCGGTCCCGTGGAGCGACTCCCAGGTGGAGAAGAGGCCTTCGCGCATCCGGTCCGAGGTCGGGCGGGTGCCGGTGCCGGGCGGGACGGCGAGGCGTCGCCCGCCGGCGCTTCCGGCGATCACGCGGGTCATCTGGGGTCCTTCGGTGGGGCGAGCAGAGGATGGTGCAGGGCTCCAACGATAGGTCGTACCCGTCAGCCCTTCTCCAGGTACTGCTCGCGCTCGGTGTCGAGCAGGGCCTCCAGGGCGGTCCGCAGGCCCGGCAGGTCCGCCAGCTCGGGGTCGGCGGCGACCACGCGAGTGGCCTCCTCGCGGGCCTGGGTGATGACCTCCTCGTCCTCGATGACCGCGAGCATGCGCAGCGAGGAGCGGACGCCGGACTGGGCCTGGCCGAGCACGTCGCCCTCGCGGCGCTGTTCCAGGTCGATGCGGGAGAGCTCGAACCCGTCCAGGGTGGCGGCGACGGCCGCGAGCCGGGCGCGGGCGGGGCTGGCTTCGTGCATCTCGCTGACCAGCAGGCAGAGCCCCGGGGCGGAGCCGCGGCCGACGCGGCCGCGCAGCTGGTGGAGCTGGGAGACGCCGAAGCGGTCCGCGTCCATGATCACCATGACGGTGGAGTTCGGGACGTTCACGCCGACCTCGATGACGGTGGTGGCGACCAGGACCTTCACCTCGCCCGCGGTGAAGCGGCGCATGACGTCGTCCTTGTCGGCGGGGTCCATCCGCCCGTGCAGCACCTCGACGGAGATTCCCGCGAGGGGGCCGCGGGTGAGCTGCTCGGCGATCTCCAGCACCGCGAGCGGGGGCCGTCGGTCGCCGTCCTCCTCGGCCGCCTTCTTCTTGGCGTCCTTGGCCCCCTTGCCTCCCTTGCCGCTCTTCGGGTCGTCCTCCCCGTCGCCGATGCGCGGGCAGACCACGTAGGCCTGGTGGCCGTTCTCCACCTCCTCGCGGATCCGCTCCCAGGTCCGGGCCAGGAAGTGCGGCTTGTCCCTGGCCGGCACCACGTGGGTGGCGATCGGGGAGCGGCCGGCCGGCAGCTGGTCCAGGACGGAGGTCTCCAGATCGCCGAAGACGGTCATGGCGACCGTGCGCGGGATCGGGGTCGCGGTCATGACGAGCAGGTGCGGGGGTTGCTTGCCCTTGGAGCGCAGGGCGTCGCGCTGTTCCACGCCGAAGCGGTGCTGTTCGTCGACGACGACCAGGCCGAGGTCGTGGAACTGCACCTTGTCCTCGATCAGCGCGTGCGTACCGATCACGATCCCGGCCTCACCGGTGATCAGGTCGAGCAGCGCCTGGCGCCGGGCGGGCATCCCCATCGATCCGGTGAGCAGCACGACCTTGGTGCCCCGGTCGGAGCCGCCGAGCATGCCTCCCTCGGCGAGTTCGCCCATCATCTCGGTGACGGAGCGGTGGTGCTGCTGCGCGAGCACCTCGGTGGGCGCGAGCATCGCGGCCTGGCCGCCCGAGTCGACGACGGCGAGCATGGCCCGCAGCGCCACGAGCGTCTTGCCGGAGCCGACCTCGCCCTGGAGGAGGCGGTGCATGGGGTGGTCGGTGGCGAGGTCGTCGAAGATCTCCTTGGAGACCGTCCGCTGGCCTTCGGTGAGGGTGAAGGGCAGCTTGGCGTCGAAGGATTCGAGGAGGCCGCCGGGGGTGGGGCGGCGGGGGACGGCCGGGAGCTGGGAGTCTGCGTGCCGACGGCGGGCCAGGGCGACCTGGAGGACGAAGGCCTCGTCCCACTTGAGGCGGGAGCGGGCGTCCTCGATGTCGGCCTTGGTGGCCGGGCGGTGGATCTTCAGCAGGGCCTCGGTGAGCGGGACCAGTGCGCGGTCCGCACGCAGGGCGGCCGGCAGCGGGTCCACGACCTCCTGCGCCGTGGGGAGCACCGCGTCCACGCACTTGGCGATCTTCCAGGACTCGAGCTTCGCGCAGGCCGGGTAGATCGGGATGAGCTGGTTGGCGAAGGCGGTCGCCGCGTCCCGGTCGGAGGCGTCCGCGCCGAGCGGCTCGTAGGCGGGGTGGGCGAGCTGGAGCTTGTGGTTGAACATCCCGACCTTGCCCGCGAACATCGCGCGGCTTCCGGGCAGCAGTTCCTTGTGCGGTTTGTGCACGCCCGACCCGAAGAAGACGAGCTGGAGGCGCCCGTTGCCGTCGGTGATGGTGACTTCGAGGCGTTTGCCGCCGCCCCGGCTGCCCTGGTACGTCAGCAGCCGCGCGTCGGCGACCTGCGCGACCACCGTGACGTGTTCGTCGATCTGGTCGGCGAGGTCGTCCAGGGAGGTCAGCTCGCCCCGTTCCGCGTACCGCCGGGGGTAGTGGTGGAGCAGGTCCAGGGCCGTGTGCAGGCCGAGCTGCTCGGCCAGCACCTTGGCGGTGGCGGGGCCGAGGGTCTTCTTGAGGTCTTCGTCGAGCGCGGGCACGTGTTCCATTGCACACCATGGCGCCGACAACCCGGCTATTCCACCCCGATGAGCAGCGGCGCCGACCAGCGTCCGCCGCGGTAGGTCACGGTGTCGACGGCCAGGTGTCCGTTCTGGACGTACGCCTCCAGGCGCTCGGCCAGCGCGTCCGGCACCTCGGGGCCCAGGACCAGGGTGACCAGTTCGCCGCCGGAGCCGAGCATCCGGGCCAGGACGGCCTCGGCGGTCTCCTCCAGGCCGTCGCCGATGACCACCACGTCGCCGTCGATGAGGCCGAGCACGTCACCGGCCTGGCAGATGCCGGCCGAGGTGAAGGACTGCCGTTCGGCGACGGCGAGTTCGCCGTAGCGGGTGGCTCCGGCGGCCGCGGTCATGGCGACCACGTCCTCGTCGAAGGTGGCGTCCGCGTCGTGGACGGCCAGCGCGGCCAGCCCCTGGACCTCGGAGCGGGTCGGGATCACGGCGACCCGTACGCCCTCGGCGCGGGCCTGTTCGGCAGCGGCTGCGGCGGCCGCCCGCAGTTCGGCGGCATTCGGGAGCAGGACGACCTCGCGGGCGTGCGCCTCGCGGATGGCGTCGACCAGTTCGGCGACGGCCGGTGCTTCCCCGGGGCGTGCGAGCACGGTGGTGGCTCCCGCGTCTCCGCACAGCCCGGCCAGCCCCTCGCCCTGGACCACGGCGACGACGGCCCGCCGGGCGCGTTCGCCGCGGGCCCGGCGCCGCTCGTCGCCGAAGTGCGTGATGCGGATCCGGTACGGCCGCCCGGCGACCACCGCCGCCTCCACGGCCGCGCCGGGGTCGTCGACGTGGACGTGGACGTTCCACAGTCCGTCCCCGCCGACCACGACCAGGGAGTCGCCGAGGGCGTCGAGGCGCGTGCGCAGCTCCCCGACCTCCGTCTCGGCGGCCTCCAGCAGGTAGATCACCTCGTACGCGGGTCCGCCGTGCTCCTCGGCGCAGGGCTCGGGCGGCCGCGGTACGGGCACGGCCCGGCCGCGTACCGGCTCGGGGGCCGGCTCCTGCCCGGACAGCGCCTGCCACAGGGCCCCGAGTACGGCGACGAGTCCGCAGCCTCCGGCGTCGACCACCCCGGCCCGCCCCAGCACGGCCAGCTGCCCCGGGGTTTCGGCGAGGGCCGCGCGGGCCCCGTCGTAGGCGGCCCGGGCCACGTCCGCGGCGGTGCCGGCGGCGGCCTCGGCGAGGGCGGCGGCCCGGGCGGCGGCGGTGGCGACGGTGAGCATGGTGCCCTCCACCGGGTGCGCGACGGCCCGGTACGCCTCCTCGGCGGCCCGGGCCAGCGCCTGGGCGAGCAGCCGGGCGGGATCGCGCCCGGCGGGTTCGTCGCCGAGTACGTCGGCGACTCCGCGCAGCAGCTGCGCGAGGATCGTCCCGGAGTTGCCCCGGGCGCCTATCAGGGCGCCGTGCGCGAAGGCCCGTACGGCCTCGGGGAGGGTGGCTCCGGCTGTGCCTTCCGTCACTCCGGCGAGGGCGTCGCCGAGCTCGCGGTCGGCCGATTCGGCGGTCAGGTAGAGGTTGGTGCCGGTGTCCGCGTCCGCGACGGGATAGACGTTGATCGCGTCGATGTCCTCGCGGGCCCGGCCCAGTGCGGCCAGGGCCAGCGAGCTCCAGGTGCGCACCGCTTCGGCGTCGAGCTCGTCGGGGGGCTGCGGCTGAGGCTCGTGCGCCACCGGGCGTTCCTCCTTGTGCGGGCCAGGGTTCACCGCAGGGTAACGAAGGACTGCCGGTCCGGCGGGACCCCGGGTCGGAGGCTGCCGCGGTCATGGTAGTTTTCTTGGACCGAGGCAGTCGTTGTATGCTGCTCCGGTTGCCCGATGAGAGTCGGGCCATTCCCCCCGGCAAACCACTTCAGATCCCTGATACCGGTGCGCCGGGATTCACTGTAAGTGCATCTGAAGTCTTTGGAGTGACCTGTGGCTGCCAACTGCGACGTTTGCGCCAAGGGGCCGAGCTTCGGCAACAGCATTTCCCACTCGCACCGCCGCACCTCGCGTCGCTGGAACCCGAACATCCAGCGTGTCCGTGCCGTGGTCAATGGGACGCCGAAGCGCCTCAACGCCTGCACCTCGTGCATCAAGGCCGGCAAGGTCTCGCGCTGACGCCTCCCGTCGTAGCGCAGCCCTTTCCGGTTGCTGAGAAGGCCGGTCCACCTGGTGGACCGGCCTCTTGCTTTACCAGATCGAACCTGCAGGGCCTGTTCCACTCCGTGACTCCACGGGGTGGAACAGGCCCTGCAGGCGTTCCGGGTGCTTCAGGCGTTCCGGGCGTCCCGGGGCCACTGCCACGCGTGGTCCACCGGTCCGATGCCCGCGCCCAGCGCGAACCCGGCCGCGATGGCACCCGTGACGTACTCCTTGGCCCCTGCGACGGCCTCCGGGACGGTCCTGCCCTTCGCCAGGCCCGCCGCGATGGCGCTGGCGAGCGTGCAGCCCGTGCCGTGCGTGTGCCGGTTGTCGTAGCGCGGGGCCCGCAGCCAGCGCTCCTCGGAGCCGTCCGTGAGCAGGTCCACGGCCTCGTCCCCGTGCGCGGCGAGGTGGCCGCCCTTGATCAGCACCCACGCGGGTCCGTACGCGAGGACCGCGTCGGCGGCCCGGCGCATACCGTCCTCGCTCTCCACGACGACGCCGGTGAGCTGGGTGACCTCGTCCAGGTTCGGCGTGGCGACGGTGGCCCTGGGCAGGAGTTCCCTCCGCACGGCGTCCAGTGCCGTGGCCGCGAGCAGCGCGTCCCCGTGCTTGGAGACGCCGACCGGGTCCACGACGGCCGGGGCCGGGGTCGCGGCCAGGAGTTCGGCGACGGTTTCCACGAGTTCGGCTGAGGACAGCATTCCCGTCTTCACCGCCTGGACGCCGATGTCGTCCACCACGGCCCTGTACTGGCCCTTGACGGCCTCCGCGGGCAGTTCCCAGACGCCGTTGACGCCCAGGGAGTTCTGCGCGGTCACAGCGGTCACCACGCTCATCCCGTGGACCCCGAGCGCCAGCATGGTCTTGAGGTCGGCCTGGATGCCCGCGCCGCCGCCGGAATCGGATCCGGCGACGGTCAGGCACAGCGGCGGGTGCGTTCGGCCCTGGGGAGAACCGCTCATCGGGGCGTTTCCTCCGCGGCCGCGTCGCCGCCGAAGTGGTCCCAGCCGCCGGTGCTGGTCCAGGGGGCACCGTCGACGGTCACCTGGGGCAGCGCGGAGCGGTTCTGCACCTCCCCGATGACCTTCCAGCGGGCCGGGAGCTTCACGTCGGGCGGGAAGGTGGCCACGATGGCGTGGTCCTCTCCCCCGGTGAGGACCCACTGGAGCGGGTCCACGCCGACGGCCTGCCCGATGTCGTGCATCTGCGTCGGGATGTCGACGGCCGCCGAGCGCAGGTCGATCCGTACCTTGCTGGCCTCGGCGATGTGCCCGAGGTCCGCGATCAGGCCGTCGCTCACGTCGGTCATGGCGGTGGCGCCGAGTCCGGCGGCCGCGGGGCCCGCGTGGTACGGCGGTTCGGGCCTGCGGTGGGCCTCCACGAAGGCCCGCGGCGAGCGGAACCCGCGCGAGAGCACGGCGAATCCGGCCGCGGACCAGCCGAGCCAGCCGGTCACGGCCACGACGTCGCCGGGCTGGGCGCCGGAGCGCAGGACGGGCTCGTGGTTGCGCAGGTCGCCGAGGGCGGTGATGGCGACGGTGATGATGTCGCCGCGGACCACGTCGCCGCCGACCACGGCCGCGCCGGCGACCTGGCACTCGTCTCGGATGCCGTCCATCAGCTCGGTGGGCCAGGTGACCGGCAGCTCGGCGGGTACGACGAGGCCGAGCAGGAGTGCGGTCGGCACCGCGCCCATGGCGGCGATGTCGGCGAGGTTCTGCGCGGCGGCCTTGCGGCCGACGTCGTAGGCGGTGGACCAGTCGCGCCTGAAGTGCCGTCCCTCCAGCAGGATGTCCGTGCTCGCCACGACCCGCCGGTCGGGGGCCGACACCACCGCGGCGTCGTCGCCCGGCCCGAGCCGGACCGCCGGGGTGGTGGTGAGCCGTGAGGTGAGCTCCCGAATGAGCCCGAACTCCCCCAGCTCGCCCACAGTGCCCTTCATCGCTGTGCCCCTTCTTGCCCAGTCCGCTTGCGGTCGCGAGCCGTCACAGCTCTGGGTACCGTCAACAGATACGTCAACTTCTGCTCTCCGTACGCCCCGCCGTGCGCGCGGCCGTGCCCGCGGGTCTCCCCGCGGCACTCGGCGACGCGGTACCGTGGCGTCCCTTCTTCCCCGGGCCCACCCGTGATCCCCGGGCCCACCCGAAGGGTAGGGGAAATGATCCTCGTGGCCGCCCTGGAGGTTCCGTGGTACAGGCGTACATCCTCATCCAGACCGAGGTGGGCAAGGCGTCGTTCGTCGCCGATGCCATCTCGCAGATCCCGGGGGTGATCCAGGCCGAGGACGTGACGGGCCCGTACGACGTGATCGTGCGCGCCCAGGCCGACACGGTCGACGATCTCGGCCGCATGGTCGTGGCCAAGGTCCAGCAGGTGGACGGGATCACCCGCACCTTGACCTGCCCGGTGGTCCATCTGTAGCCCCCGTCTACTCTTGGCCGGTGATGTCACGACACCGCCGGCCCTTCTCTCTGCTCGCCGCACTGACCGCGCTGGCCGTCCCGGCCGTCGCGGGCTGTTCCCCGGGTGGTGCCGAGGCCCGGGTGGACCTGCCTTCCGACCCGCCCGCCGACGTGGCGGGCCTCTGTGCGGCGCTGCACAAAGAGCTCCCCGGGACGGTGGCCGAGTTGGACCGGTCCCCGGCTCTGCCGGAGTCGGACCTGACCGCCGCGTGGGGCGGCTCGGCGATCGTACTGCGGTGCGGTGTCCGCAAGCCCGCGAAGATGCTGGATCCCGAGCAGGACGGCATCGAGGTGAACGGTGTCGGCTGGCTCGTGGAGCGGCTGGACGACGGCGGGGTCCGGTTCACCACCGGGCTGCGGCTGGCGTACACGGAGGTCCTGGTCGACAAGGAGCATGCCACGGATGCGGGGATGCTGGTGGGCCTGTCCGACGCGATCGCCAAGACCGTGCCGGAGGGCATCTCCTCGTACTGACCCCGCCGGCTCCCCGGAAGGGGACGGCCGGCCGGTGCCCCGCGCTCACGAGGCCCGCCCGCCGGTCATCCCTTTCGGGGAACCGGCGGGCGGGCCTCGTCGCGTACGGGGCTTCGCGCCCGGGTGCTAGCGCAGCCCGGTGGAGCGGCGCAGGGCGGCCTGGATCAGGCGGTCCACCAGCTCCGGGTATTCGATGCCCGACTCCTGCCACATGCGCGGGTACATGGAGATCGGCGTGAAGCCCGGCATCGTGTTGATCTCGTTGATGACGAAGGTGCCGTCCTCGGTGAGGAAGAAGTCGGCGCGCACCAGACCCTCGCAGGACGCGGCGTCGAAGGCCTCGATCGCGAGCTTCTGGACTTCGGCGGTCTGCTCCGGGGTGAGCGGGGCGGGCACGAGTCCGGAGGCCGAGTCGATGTACTTCGCCTCGAAGTCGTAGAAGTCGTGGCTGGAGACCGGCGGGATCTCGGCCGGCACGCTCGCGCGCGGCCCGTCCTCGAACTCCAGGACCCCGCACTCGATCTCGCGGCCGCGCAGCAGCGCCTCCACGATGATCTTCGGGTCGTGGCGGCGGGCCTCGCGGATCGCGGCGTCCAGCCCGGAGGGGGCGTCGACCTTGGTGATGCCGATCGAGGATCCGGCTCGGGCGGGCTTGATGAACAGCGGCCAGCCGTGCTCGCCGGCGAAGTCCGCGATGCGGGCGAGGGCGCCCTCGCGGTCGTTCTCCCACTCGCGGGGGCGGATGGTCACGTACGGGCCGACGCGCAGCCCGAAGGACGTGAAGACCCGCTTCATGTAGTCCTTGTCCTGGCCGACGGCCGAGGCGAGGACGCCCGAGCCGACGTACGGGATGCCGGAGAGCTCCAGGAGGCCCTGGAGGGTGCCGTCCTCGCCGTACGGGCCGTGCAGGACGGGGAAGACCACGTCCACTTCGCCCAGGGCCTTGGGGACGGCGCCCGGCTCGGTGTAGACGACCTCGCGGCTGGCCGGGTCGACGGAGAGCACGACGGCGCCGTCCTCGGACTCGGCGAGCTGCCCGACGTCGGGGAGCTTGCCGTCGGAGATCGCCATCCGGGCGGGCTCGTCGGAGGTCAGCGCCCACCGGCCGTCCGTGGTGATGCCGATGGGCAGCACCTCGTACTTGGAGCGGTCGATGGAGCGCAGGACGGCGCCCGCGGTGACGACCGAGATGGCGTGTTCCGAGCTGCGGCCGCCGAACACGACGGCCACGCGGGGCTTGCGGCCCTGCTGCTCAGGGGTCTGGGGGAGGTTCTCGCTGCTCATATCGCCACGAGGGTACCCGCTCACACGTCCGGAAAGCAGTCAGCGCCGTTCCGGTTTGGCGCTGCGCCCCATGAGTTCCTTGAGTGCGACCAGGGTCGGCTTGCCGTGGTGGACGATGTCGACGACGGTGTCGGTGATCGGCATGTCGACTCCGTGGCGGCGGGCCAGATCGGCCACGGACTGGCAGGACTTGACGCCCTCGGCGGTCTGCTTGGTGACCGCGATGGTCTCCTCCAGGGTCATCCCGCGGCCGAGGTTGGTGCCGAAGGTGTGGTTCCGGGAGAGCGGCGAGGAGCAGGTGGCGACGAGGTCGCCGAGGCCCGCGAGGCCGGAGAAGGTGAGCGGGTCGGCGCCCATCGCCAGGCCCAGCCGGGTGGCTTCGGCGAGTCCGCGGGTGATGAGCGAACCCTTGGTGTTGTCACCGAGGCCCATGCCGTCCGCGATGCCGACGGCGAGGCCGATGACGTTCTTGACGGCGCCGCCGAGCTCGCAGCCGATGACGTCGGTGCTCGTGTACGGGCGGAAGTACGGGGTGTGGCAGGCGGCCTGGAGGCGCTGGGCGGCGGCCTCGTCGACACAGGCGACCACGGAGGCGGCGGGCTGCCGGGCGGCGATCTCGCGGGCCAGGTTGGGGCCGGTGACGACGGCGACCCGGGCGGCGGGGACCTTGGCCACCTCTTCGATGACCTCGCTCATCCGCTTGGCGGTGCCGAGTTCGACGCCCTTCATCAGGGAGACGAGCACCGTGTCGGGGGCCAGCAGCGGGGCCCATTCGGCGAGGTTGGCGCGCAGGGTCTGGGAGGGGACGGCGAGGACCGTGAAGTCGGCGTCGCGGGCGGCGTCTGCGGGGTCGGTGGTGGCCCGGATGTTCGCGGGCAGTTCCACACCGGGCAGGTAGTCCGGGTTGGTCCGGCCGGTGTTGATGGCGTCGGCCAGCTCCTGGCGGCGGCCCCACAGGACCACCTCGCAGCCGGCGTCGGCGAGCACCATGGCGAAGGCCGTGCCCCAGGAGCCGGTTCCGAATACGGCTGCCTTCACGGGACGTGTCACTTGTTGCCCTCCCCCGCGGCCTTGCGCCGCTGTTCCGCCCTGGCCTTGCGATGGTCGTACGGCTGCGCGGGCGCACTCTCGCCCCGCAGTTCCTCCAGCAGCGCGGTGATGGCCGCCATGATGACTTCGGTGACCTCCTTGAGCACCGCCGGGGTGGGTTCCCGGTCGTAGTACTCGGAGAGGTCCACGGGCGGTCCGGCGAGGACCTGGAGGGTTTTGCGCGGGAACAGGCTGACCTTGTTCTCCTTGGCGTAGGGCGGCATCGCGAGATGCGCGCCCCACTGGGCCACCGGAATGACCGGGGCCCTGGTGATCAGTGCCACGCGGGCCGCACCGGTCTTGCCGGCCATCGGCCACATGTCGGGGTCCCGGGTGAGGGTGCCTTCCGGGTAAAAGGCCACGCATTCACCGCGCTCGATCGCGTCCACGGCGGCCCGGAATGCGTCCAGGGCGTTGGTGGATTCCCGGTAGACGGGGATCTGGCCGGAGCCCCGCAGGATCGCGCCGACAATGGGGACCTGGAAGAGGGCCGCCTTGCCGAGCAATCGGGGCACCCGGCCGGTGTTGTACTGGAAGTGCGCGTAGGACAACGGGTCCAGATACGAGTTGTGATTGACGGCGGTGATAAATCCGCCCTCGGCCGGAATGTGCTCCATTCCCCGCCAGTCCCGCTTGAAGAACACTGTCAGCGGCGGTTTCGCGATGGCCGCCGCAAGGCGGTACCAGAAGCCGATTCTGCGGCGGGACACTCGGACACCTTCCTCTAGGACCGGTGCGCGGCTTGGGCGCCCCGGGGCCGGACAAGTGTCGCCCCGGGTCCGGTCTCTGTCGAGAACACCGTACGCCCCGCGCACCCCGACCAGGCCCCGGGTCGCCCGGCCTGAGGGGACAATGGGCCCACGCATGACCAGGTCATGACCCGCACATGGCCCAAACGGCCGCGGAAGCGCGGGCCGGAGGGAAGGGGTCCGTCACGAACGCCGTCTGGAGTCTGGTCGTCCCGCTGAAGCCCTTGGCGGTGGCCAAGAGCCGCCTCGCGGTGGCCGTGGGCGGGTCCCGGCCGGGGCTGGCCCTGGCCTTCGCCCTGGACACCGTCGCGGGGGCGCTGGCCTGCGCGGCCGTCGCGGATGTGGTGGTCGTCACGGACGACGCGGCGGCCGGGGTGGAACTGGCGCGGCTGGGGGCACGGATCGTGCGGGACTCCCCCGCCGCCGGGCTCAACGCGGCGCTCGCCCATGGGGCGCGGGCGGTGCGGGCGGGCCGGCCGGGGGCGGCGGTGGCCGCGATGAACGCGGATCTGCCCGCACTGCGGGCGCCCGAATTGCTACGCGTGCTCGAAACGGCTTCGGTATTTCCCCGGGCATTTCTGGCGGATGCGGCGGGAATCGGGACGACCTTGCTTTCCGCTGCTCCGGACGTGGAATTGGCCCCCTCCTTCGGCGGCCCCTCACGGGCCCGGCATTCGGCCTCGGGCGCGGTGGAAATGACCCTCGCCGGCGTCGACAGCGTCCGCCGGGACGTGGACACGGCGGCGGATCTGCGCACCGCCCTCGCCCTCGGAGTGGGGCGCCATACGGCCCTATACAGTGCCCGTATGCAGGCGACCGCGTACACGTACGACTCCCAGACCCGCAGCGGCAGTGTGCTGCTGGACGACGGCACCCCAGTGCCCTTCGAGGCCCCGGCGTTCGACGCGGGCGGCCTGCGGCTGCTGCGCCCGGGGCAGCGGGTCCGGATCGAGACGGACGGCGAGGGCCCGGCCCTGCGGATCACCCTGGTCACGCTGCAGACCTTCTGACCCCGAGGGGAAAGCGCGAACGCACCGCGGGCCGGCTTCCCCACGGTGGGGAAGCCGGCCCGGCGTGTGTGACCGGCGCCCTACTTCTTGCGGGCGGTGGTCTTCTTCGCGGTGACCTTGCGCGTCGCCGTCTTCTTGGCGGGCGCCTTCGTCGCGGCGGTGGTCTTCTTGGCCGCCGGGGCAGTCTTCTTCGCGGTGGCGGTGGTCTTCTTCGCCGTCGCCGCAGCCTTCTTGACCGTGGCCTTCTTGGCCGCGGGCGCGGCCTTCTTCGCCACGGCGGTCTTGGCGACCGCCTTCTTGGCGGTGGCCGTGACCTTCTTGGCCGTGGTCTTCTTGGCTACCGTGGTCTTGGCGGCGGCCGCGGCCTTCTTGGCGGTGGTGGCCTTCTTCGCGACGGCCTTCTTCACCGTCGCGGAGGCGGCGGAGGACCCACCCGTGAGGCTGCCCTTGGGCGCCTTCTTCACCGACACCTCGCCACCCTTGGGCAGCTTCTTGGTGCCGCTGACCAGGTCCTTGAAGCCCTGACCCGCACGGAACCGGGGAACCGAGGTCTTCTTGACCCGGACGCGCTCACCCGTCTGCGGGTTGCGGGCGTAGCGGGCCGGGCGGTCCACCTTCTCGAACGAGCCGAAGCCCGTGACCGAGACCCGGTCGCCCGCGACGGTCGCGCGGACGATGGCGTCCAGTACCGCGTCGACAGCGTCCGCGGCCTGCTGACGGCCGCCCAGCTTGTCGGCAATCGCTTCTACGAGCTGCGCCTTGTTCAACGTCTTCCCCTTCGGAGACTTCGCCAGAACGAATGTGTTCAAGCTTATTTCGCACGTTAGGCGGATATATACCGCAAATCAAACACGAAACGGGCTTATCACCCTAGTGCCGCAACGTTGTAGGCCGTTACGGAGTTCCTTCGCATCAGTCGCCTTCAGGGAATCGACCCTCGTCGAGGTCCTTCATCAACCTGTCCAGGCGCACTGCCGCATCGGCGAGATCATGCTTCGCCGCGGCGGTGACGACCAACAGCTTCCGGGTCAGCGCCATCCTTACGCCCTCCGGGACTTGCAGTGAGCGAACCCGTGTGTGTGCTTCTTTCAATCGGTCCCCGACAAGTCCGTAGAGCTCAAGTTGACTGTCGCGTTCCATGCACAGATTGTGCCATCTGGGGCGAGTTGTCGCCTCACGGGGCCTCAACACACGACTGTGCCCCCTGCCGGAAGACAGGGGGCACAGTGTTGCCTATGTGATCACCCGAAGGCGAATAAGCGCTGATCAGGCTGGAATCACGCCTGAATCGTGCGCGGCTTGAAGGTGGGTCGGACGCTTTCGTAGGTCGCGATGTCCCCTTCGTTCTGAAGGGTGAGCGAGATGTCGTCCAGCCCCTCCAGCAGCCTCCAGCGGGCGTTGTCGTCGAGCTCGAACTCCGCAACGACGCCTTCGGCTCGGACCTGGCGGTCGACCAGGTCGACCGTGATCTCGGCGGTGGGGTCGGCCTCGGTCAGCTTCCACAGCCGCTCGACGGTCTCCTGCGGCAGGACGACGGTCAGCAGACCGTTCTTCAGCGAGTTGCCGCGGAAGATGTCGGCGAAGCGGGAGGAGATGACCGTCTTGAAGCCGAAGTTCTGCAGGGCCCATACGGCGTGCTCGCGCGAGGAACCGGTACCGAAGTCGGGGCCGGCGACCAGTACGGTCGCCCCCTCGCGCTCGGGACGGTTCGTGATGAACTCCGGGTCCTTGCGCCAGGCCTCGAAGAGCCCGTCCTCGAAACCGTCGCGGGTGATCTTCTTCAGCCAGTGGGCCGGGATGATCTGGTCGGTGTCGACGTTGCTGCGGCGCAGCGGGACGGCCCGGCCGGTGTGGGTGGTGAAGGCTTCCATCGTTCTCAGACTCCGGCGGTCGCGGTGGCGTCGGACAGGTCGGCGGGCGAGGCCAGATGGCCCAGTACCGCGGTGGCGGCGGCCACCTGCGGGGAGACCAGGTGGGTGCGCCCGCCCTTGCCCTGCCGGCCCTCGAAGTTGCGGTTGGAGGTGGACGCGGAGCGCTCACCGGGCGCCAACTGGTCCGGGTTCATGCCCAGGCACATCGAACAGCCCGCGTGCCGCCATTCGGCGCCGGCCTCCTTGAACACCTTGTCCAGGCCCTCGGACACGGCCTGGAGCGCGACGCGCACCGAGCCCGGCACGACCAGCATCCTTACGCCGTCCGCGACTTTGCGGCCCTCGACGATCCCGGCGACGGCGCGCAGGTCCTCGATGCGGCCGTTGGTGCAGGAACCTACGAAGACGGTGTCGACCTTGATGTCGCGCAGCGGCTGTCCGGCGGTCAACCCCATGTACTCCAGGGCCTTTTCGGCGGCGTGGCGCTCCGAAGCGTCCTCGTACGAAGCCGGGTCGGGGACGTTGGCCGACAGCGGCGCGCCCTGGCCCGGGTTGGTGCCCCAGGTGACGAACGGCGACAGCGTGGTGCCGTCGATGACGACCTCGGCGTCGAAGACGGCGTCGTCGTCCGTGCGCAGGGTCTTCCAGTACGCGACCGCCGCGTCCCAGTCCTCGCCCGTCGGGGCGTGGTCGCGGCCCTCCAGGTAGTCGAAGGTGGTCCGGTCGGGGGCGATCATGCCCGCGCGGGCGCCGGCCTCGATCGACATGTTGCAGATGGTCATGCGGGCTTCCATCGACAGCTGCTCGATGGCCTCGCCGCGGTACTCCAGGATGTAGCCCTGGCCGCCGCCGGTGCCGATCTTGGCGATGATCGCCAGGATCAGGTCCTTGGCGGTGACGCCGTCGGCCAGCGCGCCGGTGACGGTGATCGCCATCGTCTTGGGGCGGGCCAGCGGCAGCGTCTGGGTCGCCAGCACGTGCTCGACCTGGCTGGTGCCGATGCCGAAGGCCAGCGCACCGAAGGCGCCGTGCGTGGAAGTGTGCGAGTCGCCGCAGACCACCGTGGTGCCCGGCTGGGTCAGACCCAGCTGCGGTCCCACGACGTGGACGACGCCCTGCTCGACATCGCCCAGCGAGTGCAGGCGTACGCCGAACTCGGCGCAGTTCTTGCGCAGCGTCTCCAGCTGGGCCCGGGAGACCGGGTCCGCGATCGGCTTGTCGATGTCGATCGTGGGGGTGTTGTGGTCCTCGGTCGCGATGGTGAGGTCGAGGCGTCGGACCTTGCGGCCGGCCTGGCGCAGACCCTCGAAGGCCTGCGGGCTGGTCACCTCGTGCAGCAGGTGCAGATCAATGAAGAGGAGGTCGGGCTCACCTTCGGCGCGCCTGACGACATGGTCGTCCCAGACCTTCTCCGCGAGTGTCCTACCCATCGCTTTCCCTCCGGCCGGCCGGTTGTGCCGGCGCTTGATAGAGAACTTGTGCGCCTGATCGCCCGTACCCCACGTCTCGGACGACGGCTCGGACCCAGTGGTTCGTGGACCCGCACATACAGACTCGCTGGTTCTTGGAAAAATTGAACTTGCGTTTCACAGTGTGAGACGCGAATATCGTTTCATGGACAACTCTAGCGGCGTCGGCGTTCTCGACAAGGCAGCTCTGGTATTGAGCGCACTGGAGTCCGGTCCGGCCACCCTCGCCGGGCTGGTCGCGGCGACAGGGCTCGCACGACCCACGGCACATCGCCTTGCCGTGGCACTGGAACACCACCGGATGGTGGCGAGGGACATGCAGGGCCGGTTCATCCTCGGACCGCGGCTGGCGGAGCTCGCCGCCGCGGCCGGCGAGGACCGCCTGCTGGCCACGGCCGGACCGGTGCTCACCCACCTCCGGGACGTGACGGGAGAGAGCGCGCAGCTCTACCGACGTCAGGGCGACATGCGCATCTGCGTGGCGGCCGCCGAGCGGCTGTCGGGCCTGCGGGACACCGTCCCGGTGGGCTCCACACTTCCGATGAAGGCCGGCTCGGCCGCGCAGATCCTGATGGCCTGGGAGGAGCCCGAGCGGCTCCACCGCGGCCTGCAGGGCGCGCGCTTCACGGCGACGGCGCTCTCGGGCGTACGGCGTCGCGGCTGGGCGCAGTCGATCGGCGAGCGGGAGCCCGGCGTGGCCTCCGTATCGGCACCGGTGCGCGGCCCGTCGAACCGCGTGGTGGCCTCCGTATCGGTCTCCGGGCCGATCGAGCGCCTGACCCGGCACCCGGGGCGCATGCACGCCCAGGCCGTCATCGACGCGGCCGCCCGGCTGACGGAGGCCCTGCGCCGCTCCAGCTGACGTTTCCGACCTCCCACCACTCCCCCGGGCCCGGGGGCGCGCACGACGCCGCACACGTCCGAACGCGCGCCTCCGGGCCCACACTTGCGTTGCGGGCCCGGAAACGACGAAGAGGCCCTCCGCGATGAACGCGGAGGGCCTCTTCTGTGCGTACCCCCGACCGGATTCGAACCGGCGCTACCGCCTTGAGAGGGCGGCGTGCTAGGCCGCTACACAACGGGGGCTAGCTGTTACTGCGGTGCTGCGCTGGGCTACCAGGACTCGAACCTAGAATAAGAGAACCAGAAACTCTCGTGTTGCCAATTACACTATAGCCCAAAGGTCTAGACCAACTAGACACCGTACCCCCGACCGGATTCGAACCGGCGCTACCGCCTTGAGAGGGCGGCGTGCTAGGCCGCTACACAACGGGGGCCCTAGCGATCCTGCATCAAAACATCCGGGTGCGACCCTGGAGATCTCGCGGGAAGGATCTGTACCCCCGACCGGATTCGAACCGGCGCTACCGCCTTGAGAGGGCGGCGTGCTAGGCCGCTACACAACGGGGGCAAGCACTGCGTCACTACTGCACTGCGCTGGGCTACCAGGACTCGAACCTAGAATAAGGGAACCAGAAACCCTCGTGTTGCCAATTACACTATAGCCCACCAAAACTCAAGACCCTGAGGGGCTTTCGTTCGGTTAGCGCCTCCGGCCCGGCCTTTCGGCCCGCTCGGGCGGCGCAGAAAGAACATTACCGGATGCCTGACCGTGCTCCAAAACGGGTATCCCCGGCCAGCACCTCCGGGAGCCGTTCGAGCCCGGCGATCCGGTGCACACCGTCGGGCCCCGGCCCGCGCCGGCCGTCGCGGTCGAGCCAGACCGCCGTCAGCCCCGCGTCACGGGCGCCGCGCGCGTCGATCTCAGGCTGGTCGCCCACGTAGACCACTTCCCCCGGCTCCAGCCCCATCTCGTCGCACGCCGCGAGGAAAGCGCCGGCCTCGGGCTTGCTGACGCCCAGCTCCACCGCGCACACCAGGACCTCGAAGCGGTCGCGCAGGCCGAGGCTGCGCAGCTTGGGGTCCTGGTTGGCGACGGAGGAGTTGGAGAGCACGCCGTGCCGGTAGCCGGCCGCGAGGACGTCCAGTACGGGCACCACATCGGGGAACAGCTCCCAGGCGGCCGTGTAGTGCTCGACGTACCGCCCGAACCAGTCGTCGGCCTGCGCGTCGTTCAACGCCGGCTCCCCGAGGAACTCGCGCACCCGGTCCCGGCGCTGCCCCTGGAAGGTGCCTTCCCCGGCGGCGAAGCGCTCCCAGTGCCGGTCGGTGATCCGCCGCCACAGCGCGAGCGCCTCGCCCGCAGCCCCGTACCGCTCCGCGATCCCCTCGTCGGCCAGATGTGCCGCGAGCCCGGCCCGGTCCGCCCCCGTGTAGTCGAACAGGGTGTCGTCGATGTCCCACAGGACCGCGCGAATCGCCATGGGCCGACCCTACGCCGCGACGCCCCGGGGGCGGCAGCCCCTTTACGGCCACCGCCCCCGGGGGACGTACGGGTCCTGCTCGCGCGGCCTTACGCGGCGGCGAGCTTCGCCAGGGTCGCGTCGATGCGGGACAGGGACCGCTCCTTGCCCAGGATCTCCAGGGACTCGAAGAGCGGGAGGCCGATCGTGCGGCCGGTGACGGCGACGCGGACCGGGGCCTGGGCCTTGCCGAGCTTGAGGCCGTGGGCCTCGCCGGCGGTCAGGACGGCCTGCTTGAGGGACTCCGGGTCCGACCAGTCGGCCG
The DNA here is from genome assembly GCF_036014235.1 of Streptomyces sp. NBC_00435. GTDB lineage: Bacteria > Actinomycetota > Actinomycetes > Streptomycetales > Streptomycetaceae > Streptomyces. The sequence continues at coordinate 5,817,440 of NZ_CP107924.1, read as the reverse complement.
CGGCCAGGTTCTCGCGGGCGGTGGTGAGGAGGGCCGCCGGCTCACCCTTCATCGCCTTGTCCCACGAGGCCCGGTCCTCCACCGGCTCCTTCAGGAACAGGAAGTCGACGTTGGCCGTGATGTCGGACAGGACCGTGACGCGGGTCTGGGCGTGCGGGGCGATGCGCTCCCAGGCCGCGGCGTCGAAGTCCTCGGGCGCCCAGTTGGCGTGCGGGGCCCGGAGCCACGGGGCGCAGGCGTCCGCGAAGGCCTTGGGGTCGAGCAGGCGGATGTGGTCGCCGTTGATCGACTCGGCCTTCTTGAGGTCGAAGCGCGCCGGGTTGGCGTTGACGTCCGGGATGTCGAACTTCTCCACCATCTCCTCGATCGAGAAGATGTCCTGGTCCTTGGAGAAGGACCAGCCCAGCAGCGAGAGGTAGTTCAGCAGGCCCTCGGGGAGGAAGCCGCGCTCGCGGTACAGGTTGAGCGAGGCCTCGGGGTCGCGCTTGGAGAGCTTCTTGTTGCCCTCGCCCATCACGTACGGCAGGTGGCCGAAGGCCGGCACCGACTTGGCGATGCCGAGCTCGATCAGGGCCCCGTAGAGCGCGATCTGGCGCGGGGTGGAGGACAGCAGGTCCTCGCCGCGCAGGACGTGGGTGATCTCCATCAGCGCGTCGTCGACCGGGTTGACGAGCGTGTACAGCGGGGCGCCGTTGGCCCGGACGATGCCGAAGTCCGGCACGTTGTCCGGGCTGAAGGACAGCTCGCCGCGGACCAGGTCCGTGAAGGTGATCGTCTCGTCGGGCATCCGGAAGCGGACGATCGAGCTGCGGCCCTCGGCCTCGTACGCGGCCTTCCGCTCGGCGGAGAGGTCGCGGCACTGGCCGTCGTAGCCGGAGGGCTTGCCGGCGGCGCGGGCGGCGTCGCGGCGGGCGTCGAGCTCCTCGGTGGTGCAGTAGCAGTGGTAGGCGTAGCCGCCGTCCTGGAGCTTGCGCGCGACGTCCTTGTAGATGTCCATGCGCTCGGACTGGCGGTACGGGGCGTGCGGGCCGCCGACCTCGGGGCCCTCGTCCCAGGTGAATCCGAGCCAGCGCAGCGAGTCGAGCAGCTGGCCGTAGGACTCCTCGGAGTCGCGGGCCGCGTCGGTGTCCTCGATGCGGAAGACGAACGTACCGCCGTGGTGGCGGGCGAACGCCCAGTTGAAGAGGGCGGTGCGGACCAGGCCCACGTGGGGGTTGCCGGTCGGGGACGGACAGAAACGTACGCGGGGGGTCGCGTTAGCCACGCTTGATCACCTTGTTGGTGAGAGTGCCGATGCCTTCGATGGTGACGGCGACCTCGTCGCCGACGTTGAGGGGGCCGACTCCGGCCGGGGTCCCCGTGAGGATGACGTCGCCCGGGAGCAGCGTCATGGCCTCGGTGATGTGCACGATCAGGTCCTCGATGGAGCGGACCATCTGGCTGGTGCGGCCGAGCTGGCGCTGTTCGCCGTTGACGGTGCACTGGATGGTCAGGTCGCTCGGGTCCAGATCGGTCTCGATCCAGGGGCCGAGGGGGCAGGAGCTGTCGAAGCCCTTGGCCCGGGCCCACTGCTTCTCTCGCTGCTGGACGTCGCGCGCGGTGACGTCGTTGGCGCAGGTGTAGCCGAGGATGACGTCCTTGACGCGCTCGCGCGGGACCTCGCGGCACATGCGGCCGATGACCACGGCGAGCTCCGCCTCGTGGTGCAGGTCCTGGGAGAAGGACGGGTAGGCGATCGGGTCGCCGGGGCCGACCACCGAGGTGGATGGCTTGAAGAAGGTGATCGGTGCGTCGGGGACCTCGTTGCCCAGCTCCGCCGCGTGCTCCGCGTAGTTGCGGCCGATGGCCACGACCTTGTTCGGGAGCACGGGCGGCAGCAGCCGGACCTTGTTCAGCGGGACCTTCGTGCCGGAGAGCTCGAAGTCCGCGAACGGGATGCCCTTGATGATGTCGAGGACGAGCTCACCTTCGGACGCCGCGAGGGCAGTGTTGCCCTCGACCGCGCCGAACGCGACATTGCCGTCGATGGAGAACCTGGCGATGCGCACGTGTTGCGTCTGCCCCTCTTGTGTTTCCGCTGGCTGGAGTCTGCGGACTCCAGGCTAACGCGGTGGGGCCGACGCTTCGCGCGGCTTTTCGCCGGACACCCCCGCTTACTCCGCGGCGGCGCCGACCGGGGCGTCCATGAGGATGGTGCGGCGCGGGTTCGCGGTCTGGGCCGGCAGCTCGACGGTGTGCTCCGGGGCCGGCACGGCCTGCAGCTCCTCGGCGTCCTTGAGGTGCATGAGGGTGGTGCGGCGCGGGTTGGCTATGTTGCGGAACATCATCGTCGTCTTCATCGGAGTGCGGGGCCCTCGGCTCGTTGGGTCGGATGGTGGCGGCGGGTGCCGCCCGGGATGCCTGCGGAGTGCCACTTGTCGCGTGCGGCAAGCATGTAAAGCTCAAGGCTAAACATCTGAATCCCCCGCAGAACCGGGAAGTAATGGCCACAGCTATGTGAGTTTGCTCACCCGGGACGGGGCATTCCAGGCATTACGGGCAGCCAATCCCACCCAAAAAAACGGACATTACGCCACTGAATGCGTCATTCCGCTGCCGATCATCGCGACTGGGGCAGCCTGCCAGGTACGGGGTTTGGGCGGCGTAAGTCCGATTCCATGCGAATTGACACCCACGACGGGTAGTGCGCACGTCACCAGCCGTGACCGACTCTCCGGGCGGAGACTCGCACCTTGTTGGAGATCCGCCTCTGTGCTGGAATTCGCTGGACCGCCGCGGGAATCAGCCGGCGCGCAGGTGGCGCGAGACAGCGCCGAGCGCGGCGGCAACGGAGAGGGAGACGCGCCGGTCACCGACGACCACCCTGGGGCGCTCCGCCCCAAGACTCGACACCGTCCTACCGGTCGCCCGGCGGGACGCCTGGTCCAGAGGTTGCGACGCTAGTGCAGGGACGAATCAAGAGGGATGACAAGGGGTCTCCCCAGGCCCGTCAGGGCCGTGGGGACGCCGCGCCTGAGCAGGACCCGCGCAGCGGGACCGACCGTGGCTCCTCGCCCCAGCACGCCCAGAACCGCGGGCCGGCTGTCGAGGGCGCGGGCCCCGATGCCTCCGCCGCGGTGAAGGCCAAGGGCCGCGCCAAGCCCAAGGGCACGGCCAAGGCCACTGACGAGTCGGGCAGCCGCGACACGGCGATACCCAAGGCCCCCAGTGGGTCCGGTTCCCGTCTGGCCATGCAGAACTGGCGCATCAGCACGCGACTGGTGTCGCTGCTGACCCTGCCGGTCGTCGCCGCCACCACGCTCGGTGGTTTCCGCATCAACGACTCGCTCAACGACATCTCGCAGCTCGAGCACATGCAGCTGCTGACGACGATGACCCGCCAGGCCACCAACCTGGCCGCCATGCTGCAGGCCGAGCGTGACAACTCCGCCGGCCCGCTGTCCGTCGCCAGGCAGTCCAGCGACCCCAACAAGCCCAACAGCCTCGTCCAGGGCGTCCGCGACCAGACCGACTCCGCCGCCCGCGCCTTCGCCGCCGCGACCGACAAGGTCGACAACGCGGAGGACAAGGACGAGACGCTCAAGTCGATCCGCAACAACATCCTGCAGATCGGCCGCGGGCTCACCAACCTCGAGGAAATCCGCAAGAAGGCGTACCAGAACGGCGCCCAGCAGACCGTCACCGAGTACAACGCGCTGATCGTCTCGCTGCTCTCGCTCTCGCAGGACATGGCCCAGGCCACCTCGAACCCCGAGATGATCAAGCGCACCCGTGCCCTGGCGGCGTTCTCCTCCGCCAAGGAGTACGCCTCGATCCAGCGCGCGATCATCGCTGCCGCGCTCCCCGAGGACCCCGCCAAGGGCGGCGTCCTCTCCGAGAACGACCGGCTGTACGCCCTCTCCGCGCAGCGCGGCGAGGAGCAGTCGAAGAAGACCTTCGAGCTCGTCTACCAGGGCAAGCCGGAAGAGCTCCTCTCGGTGCTCGGCGACGGCAACCAGGAGATCGGCACCGCCGACCACTACGCCCGCCGCGTCCTGAACACCAAGGACCAGTTCGCCAAGGAGAAGAACCGCTCCTGGATGGACTGGTACGACGCGGACGACACCAAGCTCCAGGCCATGAAGGTCATCGAGCTCACCCTGCTCGAGGACATGGAGCAGAAGGCCCGCGAGCTCAAGAACGAGTCCCAGCGCGACGCCATCATCAACGGTGCGCTGATCCTCCTCGTCCTCGGTGTCTCCCTCGTCGGCGCCTTCGTCATGGCCCGCTCGATGATCCGCTCGCTGCGCCGCCTCCAGGACACCGCGACCCGCGTCGCCCAGGACCGGCTGCCCGAGCTCGTCAAGCAGCTCTCCGAGTCGGACCCGCAGGACGTGGACACGACGGTGGAGTCCGTCGGTCTGCACACCCGCGACGAGATCGGCCAGGTCGCCGCGGCCTTCGACGACGTGCACCGCGAGGCCGTCCGCCTCGCCGCCGAGCAGGCCCTCCTGCGAGGCAACGTCAACGCGATGTTCACCAACCTCTCGCGCCGTTCGCAGGGCCTCATCCAGCGCCAGCTCTCGCTCATCTCCGAGCTGGAGTCGCGCGAGGCCGACCCGGACCAGCTGTCCTCGCTCTTCAAGCTCGACCACCTCGCGACCCGCATGCGCCGTAACGGCGAAAACCTCCTCGTCCTCGCGGGCGAGGAGCCGGGCCGCCGGTGGACCCGTCCCGTCCCGCTCGTCGACGTGCTCCGCGCCGCCGCGTCCGAGGTGGAGCAGTACGAGCGCATCGAACTCTCGTCGGTGCCCGGCACCGACGTGGCCGGCCGCGTCGTCAACGACCTCGTGCACCTCCTCGCCGAGCTGCTGGAGAACGCCACCTCGTTCTCCTCCCCGCAGACCAAGGTCAAGGTCACCGGTCACGCGCTGCCCGACGGCCGTGTGCTCGTCGAGATCCACGACACCGGCATCGGCCTCTCCCCGGAGGACCTGGCCGCGATCAACGAGCGGCTCGCCTCGCCGCCGACCGTGGACGTCTCCGTCTCCCGCCGCATGGGCCTGTTCGTGGTCGGCCGCCTGTCCCTGCGACACGGCATCCGCATCCAGCTGCGCCCCTCCGACTCGGGCGGTACGACGGCCCTCGTCATGCTTCCGGTGGACGTGGCCCAGGGCGGCAAGAAGCCGGCTCCGATGCCCGGCCAGGGTGGTCCGGGTGCTCCCGGCGGCCCCGGTCAGGGCGGTCCCGGCGCCCAGGCCTCCGTGCCCGGTGCGGGCGCACGTCCCCCCGTAGGCGCGGCCCCGCAGCGCGGCCAGGTTTCCGCCGCCGGCCAGCGCGCGGCCCTGCCGGGCCGCGACGGCGGCCCCGGCGGTCAGCCCCAGGGCCCCGGCCCGCAGGGCGGCCGACCCCAGCAGGGCGGCCCCGGTGGCCAGACCCAGAGCACCTTCGGCTCGGGTGCGCCGCTGCCGGGCCGCGGTCCGGTCTCCGGCCCCGGCGGCTTCGGCGGCCCGCAGGCCCGCCCCGTCGGCGCCCCCACGGCGTCGGGCGGCTTCCCGCAGGGCAACGGCTTCGAGCGTCCGCAGCCTCCGCAGCCGGCGCCTCAGCAGGCACCGCAGCCCGCACCGCAGCAGGCGCCTCAGCCCGCACCGCAGCAGGGCGGAGCCCCCGGGGCCCCGGCCTCGCGCGGCACCCGGCCGCAGCTGCCGCCGCGCGGCGGCGCGCCCCGCCCGGAGCTCCCGGGTGCGGGTGGCGGCCCCGCCGCGATGCCGCAGAGCACCAGCTGGGGCTCCGGCCAGCGCGGGCACGACGTACCGCGCGGCCACGACGAGCTGTCGGGCCCCGGATCCACCTCGGAGTTCCCCCGCCCCGACTTCAACGCCCCGGCCCCGCAGGCCGGCGGCAACCCCGGCGGGCTCCTCGACAGCAGCTCCACGGGCCAGTTCGCCCGCCCCGAGTTCGGCGACCCGGCCCCCACCGGCCAGTTCGCCCTCCCGGAGTTCGGCGACCCCGGCTCCACGGGCCAGTTCGCCCTCCCGGAGTTCGGCGACCCGGCCCCCACCGGCCCGTTCGCCCGCCCGGACTTCCACGCCCAGCGGCCCGGCGGCCCCGGTGTCGGCGGCTACGTCCAGCCCGGTCAGGCCCCGCAGCCCCAGAGCGGCTTCTCCCCCGTACCGCCCGCTCGGGCCGAGGCCCCGCGGCTGCCGCAGGCTCCCCGGCCCGAGGCACTGCCCCCCGCCGGTCCGGGTACCGCTGAGGGCCGCAGCCCGATATTCGACACGCTGGAGTCGAACTGGTTCCGCCAGGAGGGCGCCCAGCCCCCCGCGCAGGCACCGGCCGCTGTCGTACCCCAGCAGCCTCAGCCGGCCAGCCCGCAGCGCCAGCAGCAGCCCCAGCTGCCGCAGCGCGGCCAGGAGCAGGCCCCGGTAGCGGCGCCCGTCCCGGCCGAGTCCCCCCTGACGCAGACCGGTGCGGTGCCGACCGTCAGCTGGCGTTCCTCGCCGAACGACGAGCTGGGGCGGCAGGCGGAGCGCGTGCGCCAGCCCGCCGCCGGCGGCATCACCACATCGGGTCTGCCCCGCCGGGTCCCGCGGGCGAACCTCGTGGCCGGCACCGCGCAGCAGCAGGCCGAAGCACAGGCCGGCCCCCAGGTATCGCGAGCTCCGGACGACGTCCGCGGCCGTCTCACCAACCTCCGGCGCGGTATCCAGCAGGGACGGCAGGCCGGCACCACCGGACCGGCCACCGGCAGCCACCACGTCGACCCCACTTACCAGCAGGAGCGATAGTTGAGTTCGATGAGCCAGGCGGCACAGAACCTGAACTGGTTGATCACCAACTTCGTGGACAACACCCCCGGGGTGTCCCACACCGTGGTGGTCTCCGCCGACGGCCTCCTTCTTGCGATGTCCGAAGGCTTCCCCCGCGACCGGGCCGACCAGCTCGCCGCGGTGGCCTCCGGGCTGACCTCGCTGACCGCAGGTGCTTCCCGCATCTTCGAGGGTGGCGCCGTCAACCAGACCGTGGTCGAGATGGACCGGGGATTCCTCTTCCTCATGTCCGTCTCCGACGGATCCTCGCTGGCCGTACTGGCGCACCCCGAGTGCGACATCGGCCTCGTGGGCTACGAGATGGCCCTCCTCGTGGACCGGGCCGGCAGCGTCCTCACCCCGGACCTGCGCGCGGAACTGCAGGGAAGCCTGCTCATCTGACTGCCGCCCTCCCGGCCGGACGGTACTTCCGGCCGGGGGACCGGGGCCCCGGCCCCGGAACCCAGTACCGCCATCAGGCCGTCATACCGTCCCCCCACCGGCCGCCCCGTCAGACGGCACGCTGACCATTGCTGTCCAGCCCGGAGGATCAATGACCCCGCCCCCCGCCTATTCCGATCAGTACGGAGACTCGTACTCGGATGGCGACCAGCCGCTGGTGCGTCCTTACGCGATGACCGGCGGCCGGACCCGACCGCGCTACCAGCTCGCCATCGAGGCACTGGTCAGCACCACGGCCGATCCGATGCACCTCTCCGGGCTGCTCCCGGAGCACCAGCGCATCTGCACCCTCTGCCGTGAGGTCAAGTCGGTCGCGGAGGTCTCCGCACTGCTGAACATGCCGCTCGGCGTCGCCCGGATCCTCGTCGCCGACCTGGCGGAGGCCGGCATGGTGGCCATCCACCAGCCGGGCAATGGAGAGGCCGGCGGAACGCCGGATGTCACGCTGCTCGAGAGGGTTCTCAGTGGACTTCGCAAGCTCTAACGGCGGAGCGGCTCCTCGCTCCACCACCTCCGCGAAGATCGTGGTGGCGGGTGGCTTCGGCGTGGGCAAGACCACGTTCGTCGGCGCCGTCTCCGAGATCAACCCGCTGCGCACCGAGGCCGTCATGACGTCCGCGAGCGCGGGCATCGACGATCTGACCCACACCGGGGACAAGACGACCACCACGGTCGCCATGGACTTCGGCCGCATCACCCTGGACCAGGACCTGATCCTGTACCTCTTCGGTACCCCCGGTCAGGACCGCTTCTGGTTCATGTGGGACGACCTGGTCCGCGGCGCGATCGGGGCGATCGTCCTGGTCGACACGCGGCGCCTGGCCGACTGCTTCCCGGCCGTCGACTACTTCGAGAACAGCGGCCTGCCGTTCGTCGTGGCGCTCAACGGCTTCGAGGGGCACCAGCCCTACACCCCGGAGGAAGTCCGCGAGGCCCTGCAGATCGGCCCGGACGCCCCCATCATCACCACCGACGCCCGCCACCGCGCGGACGCCAAGAGCGCGCTCATCACGCTCGTCGAGCACGCCCTCATGGCACGGCTCAAGTAAGGGCTCCACGCACCGAGAGATCCACCGGCTGGTTTTGGGGGGCGGGTTGTGTCATAGGACACGGCCCGCCCTCTTCGTTCATAACGTTTCGACAGAGAATTGCCGGTAGTTGGCGACACGGTGCGTTCGTCCGGTCTCGCTGCGCTCACAACCGGCCCCTTTTTTGCCGCTGGAAGCTCTTTATGTCCGATTTATGTGGGGCATAAGGCTCTAGGAATGGCCGATTTCAACTGTTTGGAACACGGCCGTTAACCGTGCTGGAATTCATCGAACTAGCTAGTAGCACCGCCGAGAGGTTGTTGGTCGAGTGACGCGAAGCAACTCGAGCCCCGCGAATGAACCCGCGCGCGGCAACTTCACCCCACCGCCACGCGCGGCCGCGTCACCCGTCGACGTACCCGTGGACCCGTCCACGGGTGGCGGCAGCACCAGCAGGTTCTCGCCCCGCAACTGGCGTGTACCGACGCGTCTGAACGCCATCCTGCTCGTCCCGGTCCTCGTCGGACTGGTGATGGGCGGCTTCCAGGTGAAGGGCTCCATCGACACCTGGAACGAGGCCAAGGACGCCGAGAAGACGGCCCGCATCGTCCAGGCAGCGGCCGAGTACGGCCAGGCGCTGCTCAACGAGCGCGACCTGACGGCCGAGCCGCTGCTCAGGGGCCAGCGGGACGCCGATCCCGTCATGAAGGCGTACGCCGCCACCGACGCGGCCAAGGCGAAGTTCGCCGAAGCCGCGAAGGACCTGCCCGAGGGGCAGGGCATGGAGCGCCGCCTGGAGCTCTTCCGTCAGGAGGAGCCCAAGCTGGAGCAGGTCCGCAAGACGGCCTACCTCGCTCAGCTGGAGACGCCGAAGAAGGCCCTCCCCAAGGCGATGGGCCCGATTCCGACCGAAGAGGGCTATGTGCTGGTCCAGCACTACCTCATGCAGTTCTCCAACGAGCTGGGGCTCGGCACCGGCAACGTGACCTCGTACGGCCGCATGGTCTACGCGCTCGAGCTGGCCAAGGCCGCGAACTCGCTGCAGCGCTCGGTGGGCACGCACCTGCTGGTCCGGCCGAACGACAACGAGGACGTCCGCAAGGCCCAGCTGGTCGCCTTCTCCTCGTACGCGTACCTCGAAGAGATCGCCATCGGCGAGTACGTCGCCGCAGGCACCGACGAGGACACCGCGCGTCTCAAGGACGTCATGGGCAAGAAGTCCCAGGAGGGCGCCGCCAAGCTCGCCGCCGCCAAGCAGCAGGCAGAGCAGGCCGGCACCGTCTTCCGGGCGCCTCCCGTCGTCAACGACTCCGCGCTCACCGGGATGACCGAGGCGATAGCCAGCGGCGAGAAGCCCGCCAAGCTCGCCCTGGGCGGCACCACCCCGCAGGCCTGGCAGGCCGCGGCCACCGCCAAGTTCGACGGTTACGCCGAGATCGAGAAGGAAGTCCTCGACAAGGCCGCCAAGGACACCGTCGTCGTCTCCGACGAGGCCCGCAACGCCGCCATCATCACCGGCGCCATCGTGGTCGTGGCCCTGCTCGCCGCCTTCATTCTGGCCGGCATGATGGCGCGCCAGATGGGCCGTGCGATGCGCCGTCTGCGCAACGCCGCCTTCGACGTCGCCGAGCAGCGCCTGCCGGCGCTCGTCGACCAGCTGTCGCGGACCGACCCGGGCAAGGTCGACACCCGCGTGGTACCGATCCCGATCGACTCCCAGGACGAGATCGGCGAGGTCGCCCGCGCCTTCGACCAGGTCCACCGGGAGGCCGTCCGGCTCGCCGCCGAGCAGGCCCTCCTGCGGGGCAACGTCAACGCGATCTTCACGAACCTCTCCATGCGCAACCAGTCGCTGATCGAGGGCCAGCTGAGCCTCATCACCGAGCTGGAGAACAACGAGGCCGACCCGGACCAGCTGGAGAACCTCTTCCGCCTGGACCACCTGGCCACCCGTATGCGCCGCAACGGCGAGAACCTCCTCATCCTCGCGGGTGAGGAACCGGGCCGCCGCTGGGACCAGCCGGTCCCCCTCGTCGACGTCCTGCGCGCCGCCTCCTCCGAGGTGGAGCAGTACGAGCGCGTCGAGCTGTCTGGCGTCTCCGATGCCGAGATCCACGGCCAGGCCGTGACCGACCTCGTGCACCTGCTCGCCGAGCTGCTGGAGAACGCCACCACGTTCTCCTCGCCGCAGACCAAGGTCCGCGTCAACGCGACGCGCCTGCCCGACGGCCGCGTGATGGTCGAGATCCACGACAAGGGCATCGGTCTCACCGCCGAGGACTTCGCGGACATCAACCACAAGCTGGCCAATCCGCCGACCGTGGACGCCGCGATCTCGCAGCGCATGGGCCTGTTCGTGGTCGGCCGGCTGGCCGACCGGCACGGCATCCGTGTCCAGCTGCGCCCCTCGGGCGAGGCCGCCGGTACCACGTCGCTGGTCATGCTCCCCGACGTCATCACCCACGGTGGTGGTGGCGAGGGCGTCCCCGACGACGACTTCACCGTCTCCTCGATGATCCCGCGCCAGCAGTCCCAGCCGGCCGCTCCGCTGCGCACGGCCGCCGAGCTCGGCTTCGACGACTCCCGCTACGAGGTCCACCGGGCCGATCAGCCGGGAGGCTACGACGAGCCCGCCGCCGACCCGGTCGGCCGATCCCTGGGCCGTGAGGAGCGCCGGGCCGCGCTGGAGGCCCAGACGGGCTACCCGCAGGCTCAGCCGCAGTACGGCGAGCCCGCGCCGGAGTATCCGGAACCTCAGCCGGAGCACGCGTACCAGCCTTACCAGGGCTACGAGCAGCAGCCCGCGCAGGGCTACGACCTCGGTTACGAATCCCGCCAGGACGGGCAGGCATACGAGGCGTACCCCCAGCAGGAGTACGCCTATCCGGAAGCCGACTACACGGATCAGCGACAGGATCTCCCGACGTACGACGCCGGGTACGATTCCCGTTCCGCACAGGCCGAGTGGCCCGTGCAGAACACCTACCCGGGCTCCTACCAGCAGGATTACGGGACCGAATCGGAATCACCGGCCGCTCCCGAACCGGCGACGGAGCGCGTAGGCTTCGACCGTCCGGGCGCCACTGCCGACACCGGCCACGAAGTGACCGGAGCGGGCCTGCCGCGACGCGGCGGCCAGCAGCAGCGACCGGGACAGCAGGAAGCGGAGTCCACCGGATCCCTCTTCGAACAGCGGCCGCAGCGTCAGCAGCGGCCCGCTGAACCGGAGCGGGCCCCGGAGGAAACGGAAGGCCCTGCCGACTGGCGTTCGAACAACGACGAGCGCTGGCAGCAGGCCGCCAAGCTCCGTGAGCCGAAGGCCGGCGGGATCACCCCCTCCGGACTCCCTCGGCGGGTGCCCAAGGCCAACCTGGTCGAGGGCGCTGCGGAGACGACGCCGCAGGGAGGCCCCGAGGTCTCCCGGGCCCCGGAGGACATCCGTGGCAGGTTGAGCAACCTGCGACGCGGCGTCCAGCAGGGCCGCAACGCGGGATCCGAGCAGTCAAACAGCTACGACCAGGAGCGTTAGTGTGAGCGCGATGAGCCAGGCGGCGCAGAACCTGAACTGGTTGATCACCAACTTCGTGGACAACACCCCCGGGGTGTCCCACACGGTGGTGGTGTCTGCCGACGGCCTCCTTCTGGCCATGTCGGACGGATTCCCGCGCGACCGCGCCGACCAGCTGGCGGCCGTGGCCTCCGGGCTGACGTCGCTGACCGCTGGGGCCTCCCGCATCTTCGAGGGCGGCGCCGTCAACCAGACCGTGGTCGAGATGGACCGCGGCTTCCTCTTCCTCATGTCCGTCTCCGACGGATCCTCTCTCGCGGTGCTCGCGCACCCCGAGTGCGACATCGGCCTCGTGGGCTACGAGATGGCCCTCCTGGTGGATCGCGCGGGTACCGTCCTCACTCCGGACCTGCGCGCCGAACTGCAGGGAAGCCTGCTCAACTAGCAGACAGGCAGTGCGTTTCGCGCCATCGCACCATAGGGTGCGGTGGCGCGGTTCCACAGGGAGTACTGCGTACTTGGAGTCGGAGGAGGAGACGTGACAACACCCGGAGGACATCCTTATGGCGGCGCGCAGCAGCCGCAGGGTGGGCACGACCAGAACCGCTTCAACTTCCCTTCCACTCCCAGCAACCGGCCCTCACCCGAGCACGACCCGGCGGGGCAGCCCTACCAGCGGCAGCCCTACCAGCAGCCGCAGTCGCCGTACAGCCGGCCGCAGCAGCCGGGGCAGCCCTACCGGTCCCCGCAGCAGCACCCGCGCTCCTCGCGCCCGCACGCTCCGCAGGCGCACAACCCGCTGGTGCGTCCGTACGCGATGACCGGCGGCCGGACCCGGCCGCGCTACCAGCTCGCCATCGAGGCCCTGGTCAGCACCACGGCCGATCCCGCGCGTCTGCAAGGGCAGCTGCCCGAGCACCAGCGCATCTGCCTCCTGTGCCAGGAGATCAAATCCGTCGCGGAGATCTCGGCACTCCTCTCCATTCCTCTTGGCGTCGCCCGGATCCTCGTCGCCGACCTGGCGGAGGCCGGCCTCGTAGCCATCCACCAGCCCGGCGGCGACGAGTCCGCCGGTGGCCAGCCAGATGTGACACTGCTCGAAAGGGTGCTCAGTGGACTTCGCAAGCTCTAACGGCGGAGCGGCTCCTCGCTCCACCACCTCCGCGAAGATCGTGGTGGCGGGTGGCTTCGGCGTGGGCAAGACCACGTTCGTCGGCGCCGTCTCCGAGATCAACCCGCTGCGCACCGAAGCCGTCATGACGAGCGCCTCCGCCGGCATCGACGACCTGACCCACACCGGCGACAAGACGACCACCACGGTCGCCATGGACTTCGGCCGCATCACCCTGGACCAGGACCTGATCCTGTACCTCTTCGGTACCCCCGGTCAGGACCGCTTCTGGTTCATGTGGGACGACCTGGTCCGCGGCGCGATCGGGGCCGTCGTCCTCGTCGACACGCGGCGTCTCGCCGACTGCTTCCCGGCCGTCGACTACTTCGAGAACAGCGGCCTGCCCTTCGTCATCGCCCTCAACGGCTTCGACGGGCACCAGCCCTACACCCCGGAGGAAGTCCGCGAGGCCCTGCAGATCGGCCCGGACGCCCCCATCATCACCACCGACGCCCGCCACCGCGCGGACGCCAAGAGCGCGCTCATCACGCTCGTCGAGCACGCCCTCATGGCACGCCTGCGCTAGCCGCTGCCGGTCGTACGCGAAAGCCCCCCGCACTCCGAGGAGTGCGGGGGGCTTTCGCTTGCCGTTCGGGGTACTAGCCCTGCCAGCTGTGCGGCGCGCGGAAGCCGGGGGTGCGCTCCAGGCGGCGCCAGCCGGCCTGGGTGCGGGCGGCGGCGCCGGCCGAGGCCTCCTCGGGGGTGGCGGCGGCACGGGCGAGCAGGATCGCGGTGATCGCGGCCAGCTCCTCGGGCTCGGCGTGGCCCTTCTCGACCTTCAGCAGGGTGCCGGTGGCGTTGCTCATCGGTGGCAGTTCTCCTTCGACGTCTACTGGGGCGGGTTGCCGTGCTTGCGCGAGGGCAGGTCGGCGTGCTTGTTGCGGAGCATGGAGAGGGCGGAGACGAGGACCTCGCGGGTCTCGGCGGGGTCGATGACGTCGTCGACGAGGCCGCGTTCGGCCGCGTAGTACGGGTGCATCAGTTCGGCCTTGTATTCCTTGACCATGCGTGCGCGCATGGCTTCGGGGTCCTCGGCGTCCGCGATCTGCTTGCGGAAGATGACGTTGGCCGCGCCTTCGGCGCCCATCACGGCGATCTCGTTGGTGGGCCAGGCGTAGGTGAGGTCGGCGCCGATGGACTGGGAGTCCATGACGATGTAGGCGCCGCCGTAGGCCTTGCGCAGGATCAGCGAGATCCGCGGGACCGTCGCGTTGCAGTACGCGTAGAGCAGTTTGGCGCCGTGGCGGATGATGCCGCCGTGTTCCTGGTCGACGCCGGGCAGGAACCCGGGGACGTCCAGGAGGGTGATGATCGGGATGTTGAAGGCGTCGCAGAGCTGGACGAACCGGGCCGCTTTCTCGGAGGCGTGGATGTCCAGGACTCCGGCGAGGTGGCCGGGCTGGTTGGCGACGATACCGACGACCTGGCCGTCCATCCGGGCGAGAGCGCAGATGATGTTGCGGGCCCAGCGCTCGTGGATCTCCAGGACGTCGCCCTCGTCGACGAGTTCCTCGATGACCTTGAGCATGTCGTAGGGGCGGTTGCCGTCGGCGGGTACCAGGTCGAGCAGGACCTCCGAGCGGCGGTCGGCGGGGTCCTCGCTGTGGTGGACCGGGGGGTTCTCACGGTTGTTGGAGGGGAGCATCGTGATGAGGTAGCGGACCTCGGAGATGCAGGTTTCCTCGTCGTCGTAGGCGAAGTGCGCGACGCCGGAGGTTTCGGCGTGGACGTCCGCGCCGCCCAGGCCGTTCTGGGTGATCTCCTCACCGGTCACCGCGCGGACCACGTCCGGGCCGGTGATGAACATCTGTGAGGTCTCACGGACCATGAACACGAAGTCGGTGAGGGCGGGGCTGTAGGCGGCGCCGCCGGCGCAGGGGCCGAGCATCACGCTGATCTGCGGGATGACACCGGAGGCCCTGGTGTTGCGCTGGAAGATACCGCCGTAACCGGCGAGGGCGGAGACACCCTCCTGGATACGGGCGCCGGCGCCGTCGTTGAGGGAGACCAGCGGGGCACCGGCCGCGATGGCCATGTCCATGATCTTGTGGATCTTCGTGGCATGGGCCTCGCCCAGCGCGCCGCCGAAGATCCGGAAGTCGTGCGCGTAGACGAAGACCGTGCGGCCCTCGACCGTGCCCCAACCGGTGATCACACCATCGGTGTAGGGCTTCTTGGCCTCCAGGCCGAACCCCGTCGCACGGTGACGACGCAGCTGCTCGACCTCCTTGAAGGAACCTTCGTCGAGCAGCAGCGCGATCCGCTCACGGGCGGTGAGCTTGCCCTTGGCGTGCTGCGCTTCGGTCGCCCGGTCACTCGGTCCGCGCCGCGCCTGCTCACGCAGGTCGTGCAGCTCGGCCACGCGCCCTCGGGCGTCCGTCGGCTCGCTCGGAATCTGGTCCACAACGGTCATGTATCGACCTTACGAACTGAGACCCGGAAAACCCTCCGTCGAATCCACACAGTGTCGGGTGTCTTCCGCTGTCCGGCCCGGACAGAACCACGGAGGGACCAGCCGACACCACCAGTCGGGACCTTCGTCCTTTGTGGGCATCCCACAAACCCCGGCCAAGAAGTTGAAATTTGAACGGAATGGGTCTAGCGTCGTTCTTGTTGAAAGTTAAACGAGTGCCGGACCGAACGGCACCCTACCGAGGAGCAAGCCATGGGTCTGTTCAACCGCCGCAGCCAGGACACGTCCGCCAGCACCGCCGTCGCCACGCTCGAAGTGGACCCGGCCCTCGCGGCGCTCACCGGTGACTACGTCATCGACGCCGCCCACAGCAGCATCGGCTTCACCGTCCGCCACGCGATGGTCACCAACGTCCGCGGCTCCTTCGCCGAGCACGAGGGCACCCTGCACCTCGACGGCGGCGACCCGTCCCGTTCCACCGCCTCCATCGACGTGAAGATCGCCTCCGTCGACACCGGCATCGGCGACCGCGACGGTCACCTGCGCTCGGGTGACTTCTTCGACGCCGAGACCTTCCCGCTGATGACCTTCCGCTCCACCTCGGCGGAGCAGCTCGGCGGCGACAAGTACCGGATCTCCGGCGAGCTGACCATCAAGGACGTCACCCGCCCGCTCTCCATCGACCTGGAGTTCGGCGGCTCGGCCACCGACCCCTACGGCAACGAGCGCGTCGGCTTCGAGGGCTCCGCCGAGATCCTGCGCTCCGACTGGGGTCTGACCTGGAACGCCGCCCTCGAGACCGGTGGCGTGATGGTCAGCGACAAGGTGAAGCTGACCTTCGACATCTCCGCCATCAAGCAGGCCTGACCCTCCGGGACCGGGGGCGGCTCAGAAGTCACCCCCACCGAAGCCACCGCCGCCGTCGAAGCCCCCACCACCACCGAAGTCCCCGCCGCCGAAGCCACCACCGTCGAAGTCGGACGGGTTGAAGTCCGCTCCGGAGACGTCGCCCCCGCCGAAGCCACCACCGTCGAATCCGTTGCCGCCGCCGAAGTCGGAGGCGTAGGCCGGACTGGACATCATCGAACCGAGCATCGTGCCCATCAGCAGGCCGGGCAGCATGCCGCCGCCGAAGTAGCCGCCGGCCCAGGGACCGTACGCCGGGCCGGCGTCGTAGTAGGGGCGCGGACCGTGCTCGGTGTCGACCGTGCGGACCGCCGGGTCCTGCCCGTCGCGCAGCCGTACGGCGTCCGCCGCGCAGACCGGGACGGTACGTGCGGCGCCGCCCGCCGGGGCCCAGGCCGCGTCCTCGGTGCTCGGCCCGTGGCGCGGGTCGAAGAAGCAGGGCGCGCGGCGCTCGGGCAGCGGCCGGCCCTCCCGGCGCGCGTCGAGGCGTGCCAGGGCGTAGCGGCCGTCCTCCAGCGCCTGGGTGACCCCCTTGACCTCTTCGGGATGCTGCACGGAGGCCATGATCTGCTTGGCCTTCTCGTACGAGTCGAGGCCCTGCTCGTAGTCCGTGCGCATGGCGTCGTCGGCCCCGGGCTCGCCCGGGTGGAAGTCGAGGCGCTCCAGCTCCTCGCCGAAGGCCGTGATGTCCTCGTCGACGACCACGCTCAGCCGCGCGATGGACTCCCGGCGGAGCTCTTCCTTCTTCTTGCGGTTGCGCTTGACCAGCGCGTACGCACCGCCGCCGCCGATGACGGCCACCGCACCGAGGCCGATCAGGGCGCCGACCGGGGCCCCGCCGTCGGCCGCCGCGCCGCCCCAGGAGGCCGGGGCCTTGCCCTTGGCCTGGGCGAGCGCCTGGTCCACGAAGTTGTTGAGCTCGGCGCTCGCGTCGACCGGGCCGCCCGCCTTCACGGCGTCCACCAGGTTGCGGACCGCGTTGCTCGGCATGACGGCCCTGTCGGCGCCGGCGTTGAAGCCGTCGCCGAGCCGGATCGCGTAGAGCCCGGTGATGCCGGTCTCCGTGCGGATCGTCTTGAGCACGCTCGCGGCGGGGAACTCGGCGGTGGCCGGCAGTACGGCCACGAACACCGGCTTCCCGGCGTCCTTGATCTTCTTCGCGAGCGCCTCGGCCTGCGCGGGCGGCAGCTGCGCCTCGGCGCGGGGGTCGACGTAGACCGGGCCCTTCTTGAGGGCCTCCGCCACGGTGGTGGTTCCGGTGGCCGCCGATGCCTGCGGGGCGACCAGGAGCGCGGTCCCGGACAGGGCCAGCAGCAGACCGGCCAGCAGCGATCCAAAGGGTGCGGATATAAGCCTGGTCCTCATACTGACGACGCTACCTGAACCGGGTGTTTCCTGTGTGAGCAGAACATAAGGGACATCCATGAGCCGCGACCGCTTCCGCGGGTACCTGCGCGACGCCTGCTGAGGCGGGAGCGATCGCGGCGCCGGAATCTACTCCGCCGGCTCGACTCCCGCGTGCAGGAGCCCGAAGGTGAAGGCGTCCTCCAGGGCCTGCCAGGACGCCGCGATCACATTCGGGGCGACGCCGACCGTGTTCCACTCGCGGGTGCCGTCCGTCGTGGTGACCAGCACCCGGGTCGTGGACTCCGTACCGTGCTTGCCCTCCAGGATGCGGACCTTGTAGTCGATCAGCTCGAACTTCGCCAGCTGGGGGTAGAACCGCTCCAGCGCCACCCGCAGCGCGCGGTCCAGGGCGTTGACCGGGCCGTTGCCCTCCGCCGTCGCGACGATCCGCTCACCCTTGGCCCACAGCTTCACCGTGGCCTCGTTGGCGTGCGTGCCGTCGGGGCGGTCCTCGACGATGGCCCGCCAGGACTCGGTACGGAAGTATTTGCGGGCCCGGCCCTCCGCCTCGGCCCGCAGCAGCAGCTCGAAGGAGGCGTCGGCGGCCTCGTACGTGTAGCCCTGGAGCTCGCGTTCCTTGACCCGCTCCACCACCCGCGAGACCAGCGCGCGGTCCCCGCCGAGGTCGACGCCGAGCTCCTTGCCCTTGAGCTCGATGGAGGCCCGGCCGGCCATGTCGGAGACCAGCATCCGCATGGTGTTGCCGACCCGCTCGGGGTCGATGTGCTGGTAGAGGTCCGGGTCGACCTTGATGGCCGAGGCGTGCAGACCCGCCTTGTGCGCGAAGGCGGAGACGCCGACGTAGGGCTGGTGCGTGGAGGGGGTGAGGTTCACGACCTCCGCGATGGCGTGCGAGATCCGGGTCATCTCGGCGAGCGCGCCCGCCGGCAGGACCGTACGGCCGTACTTGATCTCCAGCGCGGCGACGACCGGGAAGAGGTTGGCGTTGCCGACCCGCTCGCCGTAGCCGTTCGCGGTGCACTGGACGTGGGTGGCGCCCGCGTCCACGGCGGCCAGGGTGTTGGCGACGGCGCAGCCGGTGTCGTCCTGGGCGTGGATGCCCAGCCGGGCGCCGGTGTCGGCGAGTACGGTCGCCACGGTCGCGGTGATCTGGGCGGGGAGCATGCCGCCGTTGGTGTCGCACAGGACGACGACGTCGGCGCCGGCCTCGTGGGCGGTGCGCACGACGGACTTCGCGTACTCGGCGTTGGCGCGGTAGCCGTCGAAGAAGTGCTCGCAGTCGACGAAGACCCGACGGCCCTGGGCGACCAGGTGGGCGACGGTGTCGCGGACCATCTCCAGGTTCTCGTCGAGGGTGGTGCGCAGCGCGAGCTCGACGTGCCGGTCGTGGGACTTGGCGACGAGCGTGATCACCGGGGCGCCGGATTCCAGCAGCGCGCGGACCTGCGGGTCGGTGGCGGCCGAGCCGCCGGCCCTGCGGGTCGCGCCGAAGGCCACGAGCTGGGCGTGCTTGAAGTCGATCTCCGCGCGGGCCCGGGAGAAGAACTCCGTGTCGCGGGGGTTGGCGCCGGGCCAGCCGCCCTCGATGAACCCCACCCCGAAGTCGTCCAGGTGCCGGGCGATCGTCAGCTTGTCCGCGACCGTGAGGTTGATGCCCTCGCGCTGGGCGCCGTCGCGCAGGGTCGTGTCGAAAACGTGGAAGCCGTCGTCGGGGCCCGGAGCCGGCGCAGTCGGATCGGTCGCCTCTGTCGTCGTCATGCTGATCTGGCTCCTGTCGGATGAGTGGATTCCGGATACCCGCCCAAGGGCTGGCCGCCGCCACTGCCCCCATCATCGCGCGCTGCCCGCTCCCGGCAGGATGGGGCCGGAAAACGAAAAAACCTCTCGCGGGTGCGAGAGGTCTGCGCGCGGGTCTGGGGCACGGTGGCCGCCTCCGCGAAGTTCTTCCGCGGCTCAGCGGCCACTGGGGACCGGCGCGCTGCTGTCCATAATCATGAGCTGAGCAGGCACGCTGGCAGTGTGCCACAGGCGACCGCACACGTGGACGCACATCTCACGATACGAGCGCCTCGTCGAGGAATTCCGAGACGTGGGCCAGGATGTCGCCCCGTCCTATCCCGGGCAGGCCGACGGCGACCTGGATGCTGAACCCGTCGAGCAGGGCGCGCAGCCGGGCCGCGAAGCGGTCCGGGTCGACCGCGCGGAACTCTCCGCGCGAGATGCCTTCGGCGAGCAGGGCCACCAGGTCGCGGTGCCAGGCGCCTTCGATGGCCCCCTGGCGGTCCCGCTCCCCCGGTCCGGCGTTCTGCGAGCGGTTCCAGACCTCGAGCCACAGCGTCCAGTGCGGGTCCCGGGCGCCCTCGGGCACGTACAGGTCCACGTACGCCCCCAGGCGCTCGCGCGCCGGGCCGCGGCGGGACAGCAGGGCCCGGCGCCGGGTGCCCAGTGCCGCCTCGCTCCATTCCAGGGTCCGCAGCAGGAGCTCGTCCTTGGTGCCGAAGTAGTAGAGGAGGTGGCCGCTGCTCATGCCGACCTGGCGGCCCAGGCCGGCCATGGTCAGGCCGTCGAGGCCACGTTCGGCGATGGTGGCCATGGCGGCGACCAGTACGTCCTCGCGCGGCGGCGCGTTCTTGCGCGCGGCACGTACCTCACCCGCCACCATGGCCCACTCCTCGTTCGGGTCCGAGCTCTGCCCTGGAGGTCAGACCTTCGGCTGCTGCTGGGTGATGCAGTGGATACCGCCACCCCCGGCGAAAATCGTACGTGCGTCGACGAGCGTCACGGTCCGCTCGGGGAAGAGACCCCGGAAGATCTCGGCCGCCTCCTCGTCGCGCGGGTCGTCGAAGGCGCACAGGACCACGCCGCCGTTGCACAGGTAGTGGTTGATGTAGGAGTAGTCGACCCACTCCCCGTCCTCTTCCAGCACGGTCGGCGCCGGGATCTCCACGACCTCCAGCTGCCGGCCCCGCGCGTCGGTGGACGCGCGCAGGATGGCGGCGATGGTCTTGCCGCGCTCGTGGTCCGGGTGGGCCGGGTCGGGCTGGCTGTGGACCATGACCACGCCGGGGCGGGCGAAGGCCGCGACGATGTCGACGTGGCCCTGGGTGCCGTAGGTTCCGTAGTCGCCGGCCAGGCCGTACGGGAGCCAGATGGCCTTCGTGGTGCCCAGGTGGGCGTGGATCTCGGCCTCGACCTGCTCGCGGGTCCAGTCGGGGTTGCGGCCCTTGCCCAGCTGCACGGTGTCGGTGAGGAGTACGGTGCCCTCTCCGTCGACGTGGATGGCGCCACCCTCGTTGACCAGCGGGGTGCTGTACGTACGGGTCCCGGCGAGGTCCGAGACGGCGCGGGCGATCTTCGAGTCGTGGTCCCAGCGGGCCCACTCCTGGGCGCCCCAGCCGTTGAAGGTCCAGTCGACGGCGGCCAGCTCGCCGGCGTCGTTGGTGACGAAGGTCGGGCCGATGTCGCGCATCCAGGCGTCGTCGAGCTCGCGCTCGACCAGCTCGACGTCCTCGCCCACGACCGCGCGGGCGCTCTCGGCGTCTCCGGGCGACACGACGAGGGTCACGGGCTCGTACGTGCGCACGGCGCGGGCCACGGCGCCCCAGGCCTCGCGGGCCTCGGCGAGCTCCTGCTCGTTGGTGAAGGTGGGGTTCGGGCTGGGCCAGGCCATCCAGGTGCGCTCGTGGGGCGTCCACTCGGCAGGCATCCGGAATCCGTCGTTCACGGGCTTCGCAGTCATGGCAGGAGGTCCTTAAAGGATGTGCTGACTTACAGGAAGTACAGGCGGTTGAGGGAGACCGAGTCGGCGGCTTCGGAGCGCAGCGGTTCCCCGTCGAGGGAGACGAGGCCGCTGCGCGCGTCCACATCGACCGCGCCCACCCGGGAGTTGAGCAGGAGGTTCCCGGGCCCGATGCCCCGGGTGCCGCGGACGGCTACCCGGCGCCTGCGTGTCGGCATCTCGTCGCTGCCCAGTGCCGCCGCGGCGGCCGAGACGAAGGCGACGGAGATGTCGGCCGGGGTGGCTCCGTAGGAGCCGAACTGTGGTCCGAGGACCAGTGGTTCGCAGGTGTCGGTGGCGGCGTTGGGGTCGCCGGTGACCCCGTAGGCGGGGAAGCCCGACTTCAGGACGAGCTGTGGTTTGGCGCCGAAGAACTGTGGGCGCCACAGCACGATGTCGGCGAGTTTGCCGACTTCGATGGAGCCGATCTCGTGGGCGAGGCCGTGGGCGATGGCCGGGTTGATGGTCAGCTTGGCCATGTAGCGCAGCACGCGGGCGTTGTCGTCGCCCTCGCCGTCGCCGTCCAGGGGGCCGAGCTCGGCCTTCATCTTGGCGGCCATGGCGAAGGTGCGGCGGATGGTCTCGCCGGCGCGGCCCATGCCCTGGGCGTCGGAGGAGGTGATGCCGATCGCGCCGAGGTCGTGCAGCACGTCCTCGGCGCCCATGGTGCCGGCTCGGATGCGGTCGCGGGCCATGGCCGCGTCGCCGGGCAGGTCCGGCTTGAGGTCGTGGACGGAGACGATCATGCCGTAGTGCTCGGCGACCGCGTCGCGGCCGAAGGGCAGGGTGGGGTTGGTGGAGGAGCCGATGACGTTCGGTACTCCGGCCATCTTCAGGACGTTGGGGACGTGGCCGCCGCCGCAGCCCTCGATGTGGAAGGCGTGGATGGTGCGGCCGTCCAGGACCCGCAGGGTGTCCTCGACCGACAGGCACTCGTTCAACCCGTCACTGTGCAGGGCGACTTGCACGTCGTGTTCCTCGGCCACGCGCAGGGCGGTGTCCAGGGCGCGGGTGTGCGCGCCCATGTCCTCGTGGACCTTGAAGCCGCAGGCGCCTCCCTCGGCGAGGGCCTCGATGAGCGGGGCCGGGTCCGAGGAGGAGCCGCGGGCCAGGAAGCCGATGTTGACGGGCCAGGCGTCGAAGGCGTTGAAGGCGTGTTTCAGCGCCCACGGGGAGTTGACGCCCACACCCCAGACGGGGCCGAACTCCTGGCCGATGATCGTGGTGACGCCCGCGGCGAGCGAGGCCTCCATGATCCGCGGGGACAGCAGGTGCACGTGGGTGTCGACGGCGCCGGCGGTGGCGATCATGCCCTCGCCGGAGACGATGCTCGTGCCCGTGCCGACGACCACCTCGACCCCGTCGAGGGTGTCGGGGTTGCCGGCCCGGCCGATCGCGTGGATACGGCCCTCGCGGATACCGATGCTGGTCTTGCGGATGCCCAGGACGGCGTCGATGACCAGCACGTTGCTGATCACCACGTCGCAGGTGTCACGGACGGCGGCGGCCTTCAGGTGCAGTCCGTCGCGGGCCGTCTTGCCGAACCCGGCCAGGAACTCGTCCCCGGGCTGCTGCGAATCGGACTCCACCCGGACCGTGAGCCCGGAGTCCCCGAGGCGGACCCGGTCCCCGGCGCGGGGGCCGAAGACGGAGGCGTACTCGTGCGGGTCGATGTGCCGGCTGCCGGGGGCGCAGTGCGCGCTGTGGTCGGTGTGGGGGGTCTGCCGGCTCATGCGGTCGTCCCTTCCGGGCGGTCCTCGGCACCGGCCTGGACGGCCGGGCCCGCGGGGGTGAACGGGGGAGCCTGGGCAGTCGGGGAGGCCGGAGCCCCGCCGTCCCGGGCGGCGCCCAGGTAGCCGCAGGCCGCCGCCCGCTCCAGCGCGAGGGACTTGGCGCCCGGGGCGTCCAGCGGTCCGTCCACGAGGCCCGCGAAGCCGATCGCGATGCGGTCCCCGCCGATGGGGACCAGGCCGACCTCACCCTCGCCGTGCGGGTCGAACCGTACGGACGAGCCCGCCGGGACACACAGCCGCATGCCGTACGCCGCGGCGCGGTCGAAGTCGAGGCGCGGGTTCGACTCGAAGAAGTGGAAGTGAGAGGTGACGCTGACCGGCACGGGGGCGGTGTTGCGCACGTGCAGGTGCACGGTGGGCTCCGGCTGGGGGGCGCCGGGTCCGGGCACGACCGCGCCCGGGGCGTCCTCGCCCAGGCCGACGGCTCCCCGGATCGGGGACGAGACCACCGCGAGGCGGGATCCGTCGTCGAAGACGGCCTCCACGTGCACCTCGGTGACCACGTCGCTGACGCCCGCCAGGACGTCGTCGGGACCCAGCACGCAGCGGGCCTCCTCGATGGCCTCCGCCAGCCGCTTGCCGTCGCGCGCGGCCTCGCAGACCGTGTCCGCGATGAGCGCGGTGGCCTCCGGGACGTTGAGCTTGAGTCCGCGGGCCCGCCGGGCCCTGGCCAGTTCCGCAGCGCTGCGGAGCAGCAGCCGGTCGCGCTCCGTAGGGGTCAGCCGCACGCCGATCCACCACCCTTTGAGTCGATGGGTTAGAGCATCACTCTAACTCTTCATTTCTCTGCAATGAAGCATTGACCTGAGACCTGGGCTTAGGTCACATTGAGTGTCGCTCAAACAATGCATCGCCACCCGCCGCCCTGCCAAGGGAGTCCCCCCATGCCCATCGAACAGCGCGGAGTCGACACCATCCCGGAGGAGGAGCGGACGAGCGGTCCCCGTGACCTGATCTCGATCCTCCTCGGTTCCAACCTCTGCCTCGGTGTGATCGTCTTCGGCTGGCTGCCCCCGTCCTTCGGACTGGGGCTGTGGCCGTCGGTCACCGCCATCGTGACCGGCACCCTCGTCGGCATCGCCTTCACCGCGCCGCTCGCGCTCGTATCCCTGCGCACGGCCACCAACCTCTCCACCTCCAGCGGCGCCCAGTTCGGCGTGCGCGGCCGGCTCGTCGGCTCGGTGGTCGGGCTGCTGCTCTCCCTCGGCTACACCGCACTGACCCTGTGGATAGGCGGCGACGTGATGGTCGGCGCCCTGTCCCGGCTCACCGGACTGCCCGACACGGGCGTCTCCCGGGCCGTGATGTACGGGGTGCTCGCCGCCTGTACCGTCGTCGGAGCCGTCTTCGGCTACCGGCTGCTGCTGCGCATGAGCAAGGTGCTCTCCATCGGCATGGTGGTCCTGCTGGCGATCGGCGTGTTCGCCTACGCCCCCGACTTCACCACCGCCGCCCCGCCGGAGACCTCGTACCTGCTGGGCTCCTTCTGGCCGACCTGGCTGCTCGCCGCCGTCGCCGCCGGACTCAGCGGCCCCGTCGCCTTCATCACCCTGCTCGGGGACTACACCCGCTACATCTCCCCCCACCGGCACAGCCCCCGCAAGGTGCTCCGCTCCACCGGGCTGGGCCTGCTCGTCGGGCTGCTGATCCCGCAGCTCTTCGGCACCTACACCGCGCTCGCCGCCGGGGCCGGCGCCGAGTACGCCGGACCGCTCGTCGACGCCGCGCCCTTCTGGTACCTGGTCCCGCTGCTCGCCGCCGCGGCCGCCGGCTCGGTCGGCAACGCCGGGCTGATGCTCTACTCCATGGGCCTGGACCTCGACGCCATCGTCCCGAGGGCCACCCGCACCACCGCCACCGTGATCGCCGCGGCCGTGGCCACCGCCTTCGTGTTCGTCGGCTCCTTCGAGTGGGACGTCCAGTCCGCGATGACCTCGTTCGTCCTGCTGCTGACCGCGATCGGCACCCCGTGGGCCGTGATCACCCTGATCGGGTACGTCCGCTGCCGCGGCCACTACGACGCCGACGCCCTCCAGGTGTTCAACCGCCGCTCCAGGGGCGGCGTCTACTGGTACCGCGGCGGCTGGAACCTGCGGGCCACCCTCTCCTGGGCGGTCGGCGCGGGCGTAGGTCTGCTCGCCGTGACCACCCCGTTCTACGAGGGCCCGCTGCTGGCCCTGACCGGCGGCGTGGACTGCTCCTTCGTCCTCTCCGGCCTGGCCGGCGGCCTGGTCTACACGGCCCTGACCACCCGCACCGCCCCCGCCCCGGCGCCCGCCCCCGCCGAGGAGCCGGTCGCCGCGTAGGACTTCCGCTTCCCCGTACGCATGAAGGCCCGCGCCCCTGCAGGGGCGCGGGCCTTCATGCGTACGGGCTCGCCGACCTCAGCCCAGCGGGTGCATCCAGCCGTGGGTGTCGGCGGTGTGGCCGGTCTGGAGGTCCAGGAGCGCCTTGCGGAGCTTCATGGTGACCTCGCCGGGCTGGCCGTCGCCCTGGGTCCAGTTGGCGCGCTCGGACTTGACGGAGCCGACCGGGGTGATCACGGCGGCGGTCCCGCAGGCGAAGACCTCGGTCAGGGTGCCGTTCTCGTTGTCGCGCTTCCAGTCCTCGGTGGTGATCCGGCCCTCTTCGGCGGTGTAGCCGAGGTCGCGGGCGATGGTGAGGAGGGAGTCGCGGGTGATGCCCGGAAGGAGTGAGCCGGTGAGCTCGGGGGTGACGATGCGCTGTGCCCCGTCCTTCTGGCCGTACACGAAGTACAGGTTCATCCCGCCCATCTCCTCGATCCAGCGGTGCTCGACCGCGTCGAGCCAGACCACCTGATCGCAGCCGTGCTCGGCGGCCTGGGCCTGCGCGACGAGCGAGGCGGCGTAGTTGCCGCCGGTCTTGGCGGCGCCGGTGCCGCCCTTGGCGGCGCGGACGTACTCCTCGGAGAGCCAGACGGAGACGGGCTTGACGCCGCCGGGGAAGTACGCGCCGGCGGGCGAGGCGATGACGATGAAGAGGAACTCGTTGGCCGGGCGGACACCGAGCCCGACCTCGGAGGCGAACATGAACGGGCGCAGGTACAGCGAGGCCTCACCGGAGTCCGGCACCCAGGCGCGGTCCTGCTTGATCAGCGCGTCGCAGGCGGCGATGAACAGCTCGGTCGGCAGCTCCGGCATCGCCATGCGGCGGGCGGAGGACTGGAAGCGCTCGGCGTTGGCCTGCGGGCGGAAGGTCGCGACGGTGCCGTCGGGCTGCTTGTAGGCCTTGAGACCCTCGAAGATCGTCTGCGCGTAGTGCAGGGTCATGTTCGCCGGGTCCATCGACAGCGGCGCGTACGGGACCAGCTCCGCGTCGTGCCAGCCGCGGCCCTCGGTCCACTTGACCGTCACCATGTGGTCGGTGAAGTGGCGGCCGAAGCCGGGGCTCGCCAGGATCGCGTCGCGCTCCGCGGCGGACAGGGGGTTCGAGGAGGGCTTCAGCTCGATCGTGGGCGTCGTCGTCATGAGTGCTTGTCCTTCACCGGTTGTGTGTGGCGGACCGCGCTCACGGCGTACTAGGACGTCCGAGCTTCCCCGTATTCCGCGGCCTCGCGTTCGATTATCGCGCGGGAGGGGGCTTCGGTGAAACGGGGGGAATGCGGCCCAGGGGAGATGGTGGCACCCGGGGCCGCACAGGAAAAGCCGCCGGGTGCGGTGGTCGCGACCCGGCGGCTTCCTGGAGGGGGCAGCCGGGTCAGCCGGCTACTCGCGCGGCGAGGGCGTCGCCGATCGCGTCGGTGGAGCGGAAGGTGCCGTCGCGCTCGGCCAGGTCGGCGGAGACCGCCTCCTCGATGCGGACGGCCTGGTCCTCGTAGCCGAGGTGGCGCAACAGGAGGGCGACCGAGAGGATCGTCGCGGTCGGGTCGGCCTTGCCGGTGCCGGCGATGTCCGGGGCCGAGCCGTGGACGGGCTCGAACATGGACGGGAAGGCGCCGGTCGGGTTGATGTTCCCGGAGGCGGCCAGGCCGATTCCGCCGGTCACGGCGGCGGCCAGGTCGGTGAGGATGTCACCGAAGAGGTTGTCCGTGACGATGACGTCGAAGCGCTCGGGCTGGGTGACGAAGAAGATCGTCGCGGCGTCGACGTGCAGGTAGTCGGTGCTGACCTCGGGGTACTCCTGGCCGACCTTGTCGAAGGTGTTCTTCCACAGGTGGCCGGCGTACACGAGGACGTTGTTCTTGTGGACCAGGGTCAGCTTCTTGCGCGGGCGGGCGTTGGCCCGCTCGAAGGCGTCGCGGACCACGCGCTCGACGCCGTACGCCGTGTTGATGCTGACCTCGGTGGCCACCTCGGCCGGGGTGCCGGTGCGCAGGCTGCCGCCGTTGCCGGTGTACGGGCCTTCGGTGCCCTCGCGGACCACGACGAAGTCGATCTCCGGACGGCCGGCGAGCGGGGTGGCCGTGTTGGGGAAGAGCTTCGACGGGCGCAGGTTGATGAAGTGGTCGAAGGCGAAGCGGAGCTTCAGCAGCAGACCGCGCTCCAGGACGCCCGACGGGACCGAGGGGTCGCCGATGGCGCCCAGCAGGATCGCGTCGTGGTGCTTGAGGGCCTCGAGCTCCGCGTCCGGGAGGGTTTCACCGGTGCGGTGCCAGCGCTGGGCGCCGAGGTCGTATTCCTTGGTCTCCAGCTTCACATCCTGGGGCAGGACCGCGGTAAGGACCTTGAGGCCCTGAGCCACGACTTCCTGGCCGATGCCATCACCGGGGATCACTGCGAGATTGATGCTGGTCGACATGGTGGAACCGTACTCCTTGTCCCACCCCTCAGACATATTGCGTCCATCATGTGGACGCAATATGCCCCGGCCGGGGTCGTGCTCAGTGGCCGGTCGAGCCGCCGTTGTCACGGCGGTCCAGGGCGCGCTGCAGGGCGGCGGCGGCGTTCTTGCGGTCCGCGTCGGCGGCGGCGGAGCGGCGGGGCCGGCGGGTGGAGGTGGTGGGGGTGTGCGTCATGGTGATCGACTCCTTGAGATCACGGCGTGGCGGGGCCACGGATGAGGGGTTCCTTCAAGGCGCCGGAAGAGGCGGGGAGCGGTGCGCGGCAAGGGTTGCCTGCCATGGGGCGCGCGCTCTCGACCGCCATTCGCCGGATCGGCGAGACGTTCGGCTTCTACAAAGTAGGCCAGCTCCCGCTGTATGTCTCGGCAATTACTCGGACTTCCTACTATCTGAGACGCGCAAGCACCCGGGCGGACCCTGCGCATGGCTCCGCTTCAGGCCCCGGCGGAGCGAAGTTCCCTGATCAGAGCCCTGACTACGAGACTGGCGGCTGCTTCCGGGGTGGTGACGTATCCCACCTGCCTCACGGGCCTCGCAGGGCCCAGATCGGTGATCTCGACGGCCTCTCCCGCCTCCCGCAGCGACAGCTCAGGAAGGATCGCCATGCCGAGCCCGCGCCCGACCATGGTCAACACCATCCCGTCGTCCTCCGCCTTGACGGTGGCCCGCGGGATCCAGTCCTGTTCCTGCCACCAGGCCCGGGTGTAGGAGCCGCAGTTCTCGTCCCAGTCCAGCAGGGGCAGCGCCTTAGGATCCGGCTGCCCGGCCGGGTGGACCAGGGCGTACGCCTCCTCCACGAGCACCCCGCTGAGCAGGCCGGGCGGCAGGCCCTGGCTGCCGCCCAGCGTCGCGATGCCGAGGTCCGCGCGGCCGGCGGCGACCTCCCCGGCCGTGCCGGCGCCGAGCTCGCGCACCACCCGCACCTCCGGGCGGACCCCGGGGTGCCGGGCGGTGAGCCGTTCCAGGGCGGGCGGCAGCAGGTGCAGGGCCGCGCTGCGGAAGGCGGCGATCCGCACCACCCCGGCCGGCTCCGCCGGGTCCCCGGGCCGGCCCGCGCCGCGAGCCTCCGCGCCCATGACCTCGTAGAGCCGCAGGATCCGGCGGGCGTGGCCGACGGCCCGCTCCCCCGCCGGGGTGGGGGAGGCGCCGGTGCGGCCGCGTTCGAAGAGCACCGCGCCGAGCTTGGCCTCGCTGCCGCGCACCGCGTGCGAGACCGCGGACTGGGTCAGGCCGAGGGCGGCGGCCGCGGCGGTGAACCCGCCGGCCTCGGCGACGGCGACCAGGATCCGCAGTTCCTGCGGGAGCAGCTCGGCCACGGGGGCCCTCACCTCGTCCTATGAGCGTCATTCATGGATGCGCGACTTCCATGAACCCAACCCCCTGCCCGGGCCCGCGATTCCCTCCTAGCGTCCTCGTCATGACCACGAACGCCGCTCACGCCGTCCACCAGATCGCCCGCCCGACCGGCTTCCCCGCCGCCTCCGACTTCGCCTACGTGCGGACCCCCGTCCCCCGGCCGCGGCCCGGTACGGCCCTGGTGGAGAACCTGCTGCTCTCCGTGGACCCGTACCACCGCGGGCTGATGGACGGCGGCGAGGGCGGCTTCGAGCTCGGCACCCCGCTGGAGGGCCGCTCCGTGGGCCGGGTCACCGCCTCCCGCGACCCCGGCCTCGCGGAGGGCGACCTGGTCTTCCACCGTGCGGGCTGGCGCACCCACGCCCTCGTCACCCTGGGCGTCGACGGCACCCGCAAGCTGCGCGGCCACGAGGGCGTACCGCTGGAGGCGTACCTCTCCATCCTCGGCGGCACCGGCCTGACCGCGTACGCCGCCCTCACCCGCACCGCGGCCCTGCGCGAGGGCGAGGACCTCTTCGTCTCGGCCGCGGCGGGCGGGGTCGGAACGGCCACCGGCCACATCGCCCGGCTGCTCGGCGCCCGCCGGATCATCGGCAGTGCCGGTTCCTCGGCGAAGGTGCGCCACCTCACCGGCGCCCTCGGCTTCGACGCGGCCTTCGACTACCACGACGGGCCGGTCGGCGAGCAGCTCGCGAAGGCCGCACCCGACGGGATCGACGTGTACGTGGACAACGTCGGCGGGGACCACCTGGAGGGCGCCATCGACGTGCTGCGCGAGTACGGGCGGATCGCCTGGGTCGGCGGGATCTCGATGTACAACGGCGACCGCTCCCCCGCCGCGCCCCGCAACCTCTTCGAGGTCGTACACAAGTCGCTTCGGCTGGAAGGGGTATTGGTTCGCAATCACACCAATCTGCAGGACGAGCTGGAGGACCTCCTCGTCCCGTCCCTGCGCAGTGGCCGGATAAGTACCGACACCACCGTTGTACAGGGATTCGATCACACGGTGGAGGCCTTCCGGGGCATGCTCCGAGGGGACAATCTCGGCAAGATGCTCGTACGGGTCGACCACTGAATCCAGCCACCCGGATGTTCATCGAGTTCTTACCGCACGGATGTAGACCTTTGGCGCGGCTACCGCCACTCTTGCCGTCAACGTGCCAGCGGGGCACTTGAGTTGGAGGCGAGTAGCCAGTGACACCGATCAGCCGCAGAGGATTCGTGGGAATCGGCGCCGGGCTGATGGCGGGCGCCGCCCTGCCCGCGATCACGCCGACCTCGGCGGCCGCCGCCGCGGCGTCCGGCACGATCACCGATGTGAAGCACGTGGTGATCCTCATGCAGGAGAACCGCAGCTTCGACCACTACTTCGGCAGGCTGAAGGGTGTCCGCGGGTTCGGCGACCGCGCCGCCGGCAACATCCCGGGCGGCTGGGGCACGTTCAACCAGCCCAACTGGGGCGGCCGCCAGTACCCGTGGAAGCTGAGCTCCACCCCCGCGGTGGGCGGCGTCGACGGCGAGACCCTGGCCCAGTGCAACGGGGACCTCCCGCACAGCTGGACCTCGCAGCACGCGGCCTGGAACAAGGGCCGCATGGACAACTTCGTCACCGGCGTCGGCAACACCCGCACCCTCGGCTACCTCGACCGCGGCGACATACCGTTCCACTACGGCCTCGCCGACAACTACACCATCTGCGACGCCTACTTCTGCTCGACCCTGAGCGCGACCGGCCCCAACCGCACCTTCCTGTGGAGCGGCAAGGTCGACGCGGGCAGCAAGGACGGCGGGGACGAGTCCGGGCTGACCTGGGAGACGTACGCGGAGGCCCTCCAGCGCGCCGGGATGAGCTGGAAGGTCTACCAGAACGCCCAGGACAACTACGGGGACAACGGGCTCGCCTACTTCAAGAAGTTCACGGACGCCGCCCCCGGCAACCCCCTGTGGGACCGCGGCATGGGCTCGGTCCCCAAGGTCACCGGCTCCACCCCCGACGACATCGCCGCGGCCATCCGCGCGGACGTGGTCGCCGGCACCCTCCCCCAGGTCTCCTGGGTCGTGGCGAACGAGGCCTTCTCCGAGCACCCCTACGCCCCGCCCGGCGACGGCGCGCACTTCGTGGACCTGGTCTACCGCGCCCTCTCGGCCAACCCCGAGGTCTTCGACTCCACCGTCCTGTTCCTCAACTACGACGAGAACGACGGATTCTTCGACCACGTCCCGCCGCCGATCGCCCCGCCCGGCACCCCCGGCGAGTACATCGACGGCACCCCGATCGGACTCGGCTTCCGCGTCCCGATGATCGTGATGTCCCCGTGGACCCGCGGCGGCTGGGTGAGCTCGGAGGTCTTCGACCACACCTCCGTCCTGCGCTTCATGGAGACGTGGACGGCGGCCCTGGGCACCCCGGCCACGTGTCCGAACATCAGCGCGTGGCGCCGCAAGGTGACCGGCGACCTGACGGGCGTCTTCGACTTCGCGCACCCGGTCTACGGGGTGCCCGCGGGCCTGCCGTCCACGGCCAAGGTCATCGGGCAGGCGACGTGCGGCCCGCTGTCCAACCCAGTGCCGCAGGACAACGCGCAGCCGGTGCAGGAGGCCGGGACGCGGCCCGCGCGGGCCGTTCCGTACCAGGTCAACGGCAACCTGGACCGCTTCGAGTTCGGGGCGGCCGGCAAGATCCTGGCCTGGTTCTCGATGACGAACGCCGGCACCGAGGCGAAGCGGGCGGCGCACTTCTCGATCCACCCGCACCAGTACCGGGACACCGCCGCCTGGCAGTACACGGTGGACGTCGGCGCCACCTCGACGGACTACTTCAACATCGGCACCGGCAGCGGCTCCGGCAAGTACGACATCTCCATGTACGGGCCGAACCGCTTCCTGCGCCGCTTCATCGGCGACGCCTCGAAGGCCGGCAAGTCGATCGAGGTCGCGGCCCGCTTCGCGGTGGAGCCGGGCACCGGCAAGACGGCGATCTGGTTCAGGATGACCAACTCCTCCGCCTCGCCGGTCACCTTCACCATCCGCCCCAACGCCTACCGCACGGACGGCCCGTGGACGTACACCGTCCCGGCGAACTCCTCGCGCGAGGACTACTTCAACGTGGTGGCCTACAACAACGGCTGGTACGACTTCACGATCCTCGCCGACTCCGACGGCACCTGGTCGCGCCGCTACACGGGCCACGTCGAGACGGGCGCGCCGAGCATCTCGGGCTCCTGACCCGCTAGAGCACGTCCCCGTTCCGCCAGTCGAAGTGGAGCGGCCCGCCGGTGGGGTCCGGAAGGACCCCACCGGCGGGCACCCACACGTACGTCGACCCCTCCTCGTCGGCGAGCCGCTCGGGCCCCGCGGGCCCGAGCACCCCGATCTCCCCGCCCCACACCTGCCAGCCGCGCCCGGCGTACAGCGCGGCCCCGGCGGCGGAGGCACTGAGCGCGCCCAGCACGTAGGCCCGCGAGACGACCCCCTCCAGCGACCGCATCACGCGCCCGCCGAGCCCGCACCGCCGCCGGCCGGCCCGCACGGCCACGGCCTCCACGTACCCGGTGCGCAGCGCCCGCCCGGCGTGCACCACCCGCCGCTGCACGACGCTCCCGTGCGCGACGAGCTCCCCGCCCTCGTACACCAGCGCGTGCATCCCGCCGAGCGCGTGCTCGAAGTCCGCCTCCCCGAAATCCCCTTCGAAGGCCCCGTCGAGCAGCTCCCGCACCCGGCGCAGTTCCCCCGCGGAGAGCTGCGCGGTGTGCCGCAGCGAGATGCCGTCCCTGCCCGAGTCGCCCATGGCGGGACCGTACCAAGCCGCCTCCCCCGCGGCCGGTCACCGGTATGCGGACACTCGGTGGCGCTCACCGGCCGGATTGGGCCGGCGCGGGTCTGGCGGTCTGGACCAGTGCCTCGGCAGACTCGCCCCATGTCTCCCGATACCCAGCAGTGGACCCCGATCCACGGCCGGCCGTACCGCCCCGCCCCCTACCGGCCCGAGCGGATGCCGGGCGAGGAATCCCTCGCGCGCGCCGCCGAGTTGCGCACGCGGATGGACGAGCGCAGGACCGTACGCCACTTCTCCCCCGACCCGGTGCCCGAGCAGGTGGTACGGGACGCCATCGCGTGCGCCGCGACCGCGCCCTCCGGGGCGCACCAGCAGCCGTGGACCTTCGTCCTGGTCAAGGACCCGGCCGTGCGCGAGCAGATCCGTGCGGCCGCCGAGCAGGAGGAGCAGCTGTCCTACGACGGCCGCCTCGGCGACGAGTGGCTCGCAGCCCTGCGCCCCATCGGCACGGACGCCGTCAAGACCCACCTCACCGACGCCCCGGCGCTGATCGTGGTCTTCCAGCAGCGGTACTGGCTCGGGGAGGACGGTACGAAGCACAAGCACTACTACGTCGACGAGTCGGTCGGCATCGCGGTCGGCATGCTCCTGTCCGCCCTCCACCTGTCCGGCCTGGCCGCCCTGATCCACACGCCGAGCCCGATGCGCTTCCTCTCCCACGTCCTGCACCGCCCCGAGAACGAGAAGGCCTTCGCGGTCGTCCCGATCGGCTACCCCGCCGACGACTGCGAGGTCCCCGACCTGATCCGCAAATCCCTGGACCAGGTCATGGTGGAGGTCTAGGGATTCTGGTCGGGATTCTGGTCGGGTGGCGGCCCCTCCTCGGCGGGCCGCCCCCCGAGGGCTCCTGCCAGCCGCATCCCGATCCGCACCCGGTCCGCGGGCGAGCACGCCTCCATGGCGGCCCGCACCTGCCGCAGGATCAGCCAGTCCCGCACTACTTTGGCGACCCCGAGCACGGCGGCCGTCACGCATGCCGCTGCCAGCATCAGGCCACCCCCCGCCCGCGGACCAGGCCCCCGCCGACCGGGCAGGACTGGCGCCGTACGGTGACGACCGCATCGCCCATCGCGATCTCCCCGGGGAATCCGGGCCGGTCCCGCGCGTCCTCGCCGACGTGCTGCGGCCGGTGCACGAGCCCACTCCGGCGCAGTCGCTCCGCCAGCTCGGCCGTCTCCACCGAGCAGCACCACTCGATGACGAGGTCCGTACCCCCGCGGGTGTACGTGTTCGCCCAGCCGTGCGCTGCGCAGGTGACGCCCAGCAGTCGCGGGCGCCGAAGGATCCGGCTGAGCAGCCAGTCCTGCGACCGCGCCCAGTCCGGACCGCTCCCCCGGTGGGACCAGGCCTCCAGACTCGCCGCCTCGGCCGGGTGCGCGCGGTGGCGGTTGCGCCGCCACAGTTGGGTCACCCCGTCGGCGTGGGGCGGCAGTCGGGGCCGCCAGTCCGCATCCGGGTGCACCAGGCGGACCATCGCCGCCCCTGTGACGCTCGTGCACACCCATTCACCACCGTGCGGTGTCAGCCGTAGGCCCGGCACGCCGCGGACCCACCCGAGCGCCTCGTCCATGTGGGGAAGGAGGGTACCGAGCACCCGGTCCGCCAGGGCCGGGTGCAGGCCGAGCACGAGACCGTCCGCGTACGGCTCGGCCCGCGTGAAGCCGAGCAGGCTGTCGGGCCGCTGGTCGTCCCGCAGGGCATTGGCCAGCGCGTAGACCATCTGCGCCTCGAACGCCCGCTGCGCCGCGCCGTCGGCGTCCGGCACCGGCTGGCGCCGGGTGATCAGGCCGGCAGCGGCCCACTTCAGGCAGGTGTGGTGGGCGAGGCCCGTGGCCTCGCGGCAGAGGGTGGCCACGCGGTGGCGGTTGTCTGTTCGCCTGGACATACGTCTCCCCGGGCACCGTCCCGGTACGACGCGTAGAGGTCTCGTATCTCCTGGCACTGCGGCCCACCCCGTACGGGAACTCGTGAGAGCCCTCGGCTCCCTCGGGTGTCCGGGCCCGAGTGCGTGGAGCGTGTCGCCGTACGCGACAACTGCTCCCAGGCTACCAGCGGTTGCCCGCCCCGGGAATGGGAACCGCCCCCGCTCCGGACTTGGGGGTACCGGAACGGGGGCGGGGTTCAGCGGGGCGCGGGTCAGCCCATGTGGGGGTAGCCGTACTCGGTCGGCGCGACCAGCGTCTCCTTGATGGAGCGGGTCGAGGTCCAGCGCATCAGGTTCGACGCCGCGCCGGCCTTGTCGTTCGTGCCCGAGGCACGGCCGCCGCCGAAGGGCTGCTGGCCGACGACGGCGCCGGTCGACTTGTCGTTGATGTAGAAGTTGCCCGCCGCGAAGCGGAGCTTCTCCATCGCGTCGGCGGCCGCGTAACGGTCGGCGGCGATGATCGAGCCGGTCAGGGCGTAGGCCGAGACCGATTCCATCTGCGCGAGCATCGCGTCGAAGTCGCCGTCCTCGTACACGTGGATCGCCAGGATCGGCCCGAAGTACTCGGTCGTGAAGACCTCGTTCTCCGGGTCGGTGCACGCGATGACGGTCGGGCGGACGAAGTAGCCCTCCGAGTCGTCGTACGTGCCGCCCGCGACGATCTCGCAGGTCGGGTCCGCGGCGGCACGGTCGATCGCGGCCTTGTTCTTCGCGAACGAGCGCTCGTCGATGACGGCGCCGATGAAGTTCGTCAGATCGCGGACGTCACCCATGGAGATGCCGTCGACCTCGGCCGCGAAGGCCTCCTTGAAGCCGTCGTTCCAGATCGAGGCCGGAACGTAGGCGCGCGAGGACGCCGAGCACTTCTGGCCCTGGTACTCGAAGGAACCACGGGTCAGGGCGGTCTTCAGGATCGCGCGGTCCGCGGACGGGTGCGCGACGACGAAGTCCTTGCCGCCGGTCTCGCCGACCAGGCGCGGGTAGGACTTGTACGCCTCGATGTTGGTGCCGACCGTCTTCCACAGGTACTGGAAGGTCTTGGTCGAACCCGTGAAGTGGATGCCCGCGAGTTCGGGGTGGGTCAGCGCCACGTCGGAGACGGCGATGCCGTCGCCCGTCACCAGGTTGATGACGCCCTTCGGCAGGCCGGCCTCCTCCAGGAGCTCCATCAGGAGGACCGCGGAGTGGGTCTGCGTCGGGGACGGCTTCCACACGACCACGTTGCCCATCAGGGCCGGGGCGGTCGGCAGGTTGCCCGCGATGGCCGTGAAGTTGAACGGCGTGATCGCGTAGACGAAGCCCTCGAGCGGGCGGTGGTCGCTGCGGTTCCACACGCCGGCGGAGTTCGCGACCGGCTGCTCGGCCAGGATCTGGCGGGCGAAGTGGACGTTGAAGCGCCAGAAGTCGACGAGCTCGCACGGGGTGTCGATCTCGGCCTGCTGCGCGGTCTTCGACTGGCCCAGCATGGTGGACGCGGCCAGCTTCTCGCGCCACGGACCGGACAGCAGCTCGGCGGCGCGCAGGATGATCGCGGCGCGGTCGTCGAAGGCCATCGCGCGCCAGGCCGGAGCGGCGGCGAGAGCGGCGTCGACGGCCTCCTGGGCGTCGTCCCGGGTGGCGTTCGCGTAGGTGCCGATGACCGACTTGTGGTCGTGCGGCTGCACGACGTCGAAGCGCTCGCCGCCACCCATCCGCTTGACGCCGTTGATCGTCATCGGGAGGTCGATCGGGTTCTCGGACAGCTGCTTCAGCTGCGTTTCGAGGCGCGCGCGCTCCGGGGTGCCGGGGGCGTACGAGTGGACCGGCTCGTTGACCGGCACGGGGACCTGGGTCACAGCATCCATGAGGCGGGAACTCCTTGAGCTGGGGGGGTGGGGCCTTGAGCTAGTGGGGTGCCTAGTTCTTGGTGATCATCGAGCGGAGGAAGAAGAGGAGGTTGGCCGGCTTCTCCGCGAGCCGCCGCATGAAGTAGCCGTACCAGTCGGTCCCGTACGCCGTGTAGACGCGCATGCGGTGGCCCTCGGCGGCCAGCCGCAGGTGCTCCTCGCCACGGATGCCGTACAGCATCTGGAACTCGTACTCGTCAAGCTTGCGCCCCGCCTTGCGGGCGAGCTCCTGGCCGATGGCGATCAGGCGCGGGTCGTGGGACCCGATCATCGGGTATCCCTCGCCCTCCATCAGGATCCTCAGGATGCGGACGTACGCCTTGTCGATCTCGGCCTTGTCCTGGTAGGCGACCTCGGCGGGCTCCTTGTAGGCACCCTTCACGATGCGTACGCGGCTCCCGGCGGCGGCCAGCCGCCGGGCGTCGTCCTCGGTGCGGAACAGGTACGCCTGGATCACGCAGCCGGTCTGCGGGAACTCGCGGCGCAGCTCCTCGTGGATGGCGAACATCGAGTCGAGGGTGGTGTGGTCCTCGGCGTCCAGGGTCACGGTGGTGCCGATGGCCGCGGCGGCCTCGACGACCGGGCGCACGTTGGCGAGGGCGAGCTCGTGGCCGCCTTCCAGCGCCTGGCCGAACATCGACAGCTTCACCGACATCTCGACGGTCTCGCCGAGGCCCAGGTGGGCGAGCTGCTCGACGAGCTGGAGGTAGGCGTCGCGCGCGGCGTGGGACTGCTCCACGGTGGTGATGTCCTCGCCGACGACGTCGAGGGTCACCTCCAGGCCCTTGCTCGTGAGGTCCTCGACGATCGGGATGACCTGGTCGACCGTCTCACCGGGGATGAACCGGTTCACCACGGGCTTGGTCACCGGGGCGGCAGAGACGATTCGGCGCATCTTGTCGCTGCGCGAGGCGGCGAGGATCGCGGGACCCAGCACGGGGACCTCCAACGGGTGGCTGACGGAAGCAGACATACGGCCCACGCCGGGACGACGAAGGCCATAAGGAAAACGCAAGTAAAACCACCGTGAAACCTAGGGATCCCCACGATCCTCTGCCATCGACAGCTGTCACGCATCCGTGGCCCGGATCTCATACATCTGTCTGAAGGGCCGGTCCGGGGGTGGGAGAATATCCGCGTGAAGGGCGATTACCAGGACCTGGTGGACGAGATCTCGGCGCTGCTCGGCGCTCCGGCGACGCTGGAGAACCGGGACTTCCGCCTCATCGCCTTCGGCGCGCACGACAGCGACGACGATCTGGTGATGGATCCGGTACGGACCCGCTCGATCCTGACCCGCCAGTCGACGGCGGCCGTCCGGTCCTGGTTCGAGGGCTTCGGCATCGCCCGCGCCACCGGACCGGTCCGGATCCCGGCGGCCCCGGACGCCGGCGTCTTCCGGGGGCGGATCTGCCTGCCCGTGCGGTACCGGGGGATCGTGCAGGGCTACGTGTGGCTCCTCGACCAGGAACCCGGCCCCGAGGCGGGGGCGCTGGCCGCGGCCATGGAGGTGGCCCAGCGGATCGGACTGCTCCTCGCGGAGGAGGCCCGGGCGGGGGCCGACCTGTCGCGCGAGTTCCTCGCGGTGCTCACCGCGGGGCGCGGCTGGCAGCAGGACATGGCGGTGGCCGCGCTGCGCGTGGCGCTCGGTCCGGGGGCCGACGGGCCCCACGCGGCGGTCTGCGTGAGCCCGTGGCCCGGGGAGGCCCCGGCTTCGGTCCCGGGGGCGGCGGCCGTGTGCGTGGCCCCCTGGCGGGGGGCCGTCGAGCAGGAGGCCGACCCGGTGGCGCGGGACCCCGACGGGTCGGCCGGTCCGGGGCGCCAGGTGCTGGCGGTCCTGATCCGGCTGCGCGGCACGGACCCGCTGGCTCCGGCCCTGACGGCGATCTCCCGGCTGATGCCCCGCGCGGCCGGAGCGGGCACGGCCAACACGGCCAACCCCGGGGCGGGCGGCGCGGGCTCCGGCGGGACGGCATCCGCGGTGGCGACCGGGGCGGCGACCGGGACCGCGGCCGGGACGACCGCCGGGGTGTCCGATCCCGTGCGGGCCCTCTCCGGACTCCCCGCGGCCTGGCGGCAGGCCGCTTCCGCCGCGCGGGCGGCCGCGGCCGCGCCCCGGCTCGGGCCGGTCGCGCAGTGGTCCTCGATCGGGCCGTACCGGATGCTGGCCTCCGTGGCCGGGGAGGCGCTGCACGACCCGGTGGCCCGCGCCCTGCTCGGCCCGGCCAACCCCGAACTGGCCCGGACCGCCGAGGTGTTCCTGGACTGCGCCGGCCAGGCGGGCCGCGCGGCGGCGGCCCTGGGCATTCACCGCCAGACCCTGTACTACCGCATCTCCCGTGTGGAGCAGCTGACCGGCCTCGACCTGGACGAGGGCGAGGACCGCCTGCTCCTGCACATGGCCCTCAAGGCGGCCCGGCTCCACGACTGACCGGGCCCGGCCGGGTCATCCCGTGATCCGGCCGCCCGCCACGTCCAGGGTGATGCCGCTGAGCCAGGACGCTCCGTCCGCCAGCCGTTCGCGGTCCTCGGCCGGCATCCGGACGGACATCGCCGTACCGCCCTCGGCGGCGATCGCGCCGACCACGCCGGCGCCGATGCCCCGGCTGCCGCCGGTGACGACGACCGTACGGCCGGCCAGTTCGGGGTAGCCCGCCATCTCAGCGCGCCCCCGCCCGGCCGAGGCCGTGCCGGGTCCGCGGGAGCTTCACCGCCGCCCACACCAGCCAGACCAGCCCACCGAAGCGCACCACGGGCAGCAGGTACTGGAACCCGTCCACCACCAGCCCGAGCAGGGCCAGCATCCCTACGGCGGCGAGCACCAGCCCGCTCCACGCCAGGGGCCCGGGCAGCAGACCGGCGATCAGCCCGGGGACGGCGACCCCGGCCAGCAGCAGGGCGAACATCGCGGCGTACGCGGGCCCGCCGGCGAAGAAGGCCAGGTCGGCCAGGGCCCGCGCGAGGTCGGGTCCGGCGCCCGGCCCGAGCCGGGCCCCCGCCCAGCCCGACATGGCACTCAGCATCAGCGCCGCGGCGGCCAGCACCCCGCCGGCCAGCGTGATCGCGGATCCGGGAGCGGTGATGCCGAGGGCGCGCAGCCGCCGGTAGAGGACGGCCGCGACCAGGGCCATCGGAACGGCCGAGCCGAGCAGCAGGAAGGCGCCGAGCTCGGCGGTCGTGCGGTGTCCGGCGGCGTACCGCAGGACCTCCAGGCCGCTGGCGTCGGGATGCGGGGTGGCCCGGTTGAGGACCACGTAGGCGATGGTCAGCCCGGTGAGGGCCAGTACGGGTGCCAGCAGGGGCGGCCCGGCCTGGGGCCTGCGGCCTTCCGCTGGGGCAGGTGCGGCGGTCATGGCGTTCTCGTTTCCTCGTCCGTCCAGTCCGTTCCCTTCCAGAATGATTACAGGTTGAAACGATTGTCAAGCTGTTACGGTTCCCCCATGGGAACGACTGATGACGGCGGCGGCCCGGCCGCGGGCCCGGGTCCGCGGCCGTCCGACGGCGTGGCCTTCCTGCTGGCCCAGCTCGGTGCGCACGCCGCCGGGCGCTTCTCCGAGCGGGTCTCCGCGCTCGGACTGACCCCCGCCCAGGCGGGACTGCTGCGCCTGCTGGCCCGCACTCCCGGCCGCAGCCAGCGCGAGCTGGCCGACGTGCTCGGCATGCCCCCGAGCCGCTTCGTGGCCTTCGCCGACGACCTCGAGGCGCGCGGGCTCATCGAGCGCCGCCGCAACCCGGAGGACCGGCGGCTGTACGCACTGTTCCTCGCCGACGCCGGGACCTCCCTGCTGGGCAGCCTGCGCGAGGTGGCATCGGCGCACGAACAGCAGGTCTGCGAGCCCCTGTCGGCGGAGGAACGGGAGCAGCTGGCGGCCCTGCTGGGGCGGCTGGCCGAGGCCCAGGGCCTGACCCCGGGCGTCCACCCGGGCTACCGCTCGGTGCGCCCGGCGACGGGCGGCTCCGGCACCGGACCCGGTCCCGGCATCGCCCCGGCCGACCCGCCCGGCGGCGCACCGGGCAAGGCGTCGGCCGACGCGCCCGCCCGCGGTCGCCGTCAGCGCACGGGGCCGCCGGAGTAGCCGAGCACCGACCCCGAGCCTCCAGGACCTCGACGGCGACCCCGCCCGAGTGGACACCCGTGACGGTCAGCGGGTGTTCGCGGGTGGCCGCCCCGCCCGTGAGTGCCTCGTACGTCGCGGTCGCGCTCAGCGTCGTGACGTCGAGGGTGGCCCCGTCGGCCCACCCGATCCGACCGGGCTGCGCGGCCAGTGTGCCGCGCAGGGTGAAGTTGCGCTGCCCGCAGGCGGCCTTGTCGTACCCGTCGGGGATGCCGCGACGGCGGTTCCGAATCCGCTCAGCCCTGCGCGCCGGCCTCTGCCCCCGACCCGACCGCCATCGACGCGACCGCCCGCCGCATCCCCTCGGTCAGATCCGCCGGGGTCGCGGCCGACGCGGGGTCGAAGAGCCACTGGATCATGAACCCGTTCAGCAGGGCCTGGTAGAACGCGCCGGTGGTCCGCAGGTCCTCCTCGGTGAGCTCCCCCTCGGGCACCCCGGTGAACATCGAGACGAGCCCC
Organism: Streptomyces sp. NBC_00435; assembly: GCF_036014235.1. GTDB lineage: Bacteria > Actinomycetota > Actinomycetes > Streptomycetales > Streptomycetaceae > Streptomyces. Next base: position 5,775,849 of record NZ_CP107924.1, on the reverse strand, counting down.
TTGCGCCCCTCCCCCTGCGAGGCGGCCAGCATCGCGCGCAGTTCCGGCATCCGGTCGGGGGTCAGCGCGATCTCCATGCTGGCCGCCCAGATCGGGGCGGACTCCTCACGCCCGGAGTGCACCCCGTCCCACACCGAACGGAAGCGCTCCAGGGAGCCACCCTCCCCCTTCACCCCGGCCGTGAACTGGTCGCCCCACTCCTGCATGACGGCGATGAACGCCTCCGTCATGAGTGCGTCCTTGGAGCCGTAGTGGTAGCCGATCGAGGCCAGGTTCGCGCCCGAGGCCTTGACGATGTCGCGCGCCGTCGTCCGCACGAGACCCTTCTCGACCAGGCACTTCTTGGCGCCTTCCAGCAAGTCTTCGCGATGTCCCATGCCTTCACGGTAGCCAAGACACCCGTCCAAGACAAACGTTCCAAACAATCGTCCAATACATTCGTCTCACACGAGCGTACTAGACAAGCGTTTATGACACTTGTACATTGCTGCTCATGACGAACCCCGCAGCACGTCTCGCCGGTCGCCGAGAATGGACAGCCTTCACCGTTCTCCTGCTCCCCCTGCTCCTGGTCTCGATGGACGTCTCCGTCCTCTACTTCGCCATCCCGGCCATCACCCGGGAGCTCGACCCCAGCGCCACCCAGCAGCTCTGGATCTTCGACAGCTACGCCTTCGCCCTCGCCGGCCTGCTGATCACGATGGGCTCGCTCGGCGACCGGATCGGCCGCCGCAAGCTGCTGCTGATCGGCGCGGCCGCCTTCGGGCTCGCCTCCGTCACGGCCGCCTACGCCTCCAGCGCCGAGATGCTCATCGCGGCCCGCGCCCTCCTCGGCATCGGCGGCGCGACCCTGATGCCGTCCACGCTGGCCCTCATCCGCAACCTCTTCCAGGACGACAGGCAGCGCGGCAAGGCCATCGCGATCTGGTCCGGCGCCATGACGGGAGGCATCGCGCTGGGTTCGGTGATGAGCGGGGTGATGCTGAACCACTTCTGGTGGGGCTCCGTCTTCCTGATCAACGTGCCCGCGATGCTGCTCCTGCTGGTCCTGGTCCCGGTACTGGTCCCCGAGTTCAAGGACCCGGCCCCCGGCCGCTTCGACGTGCTGAGCGTGCCGCTGTCCATGGCCGCCGTGCTGCCGGTGGTCTACGGCCTCAAGGAGATCGCCGCCGAGGGCTTCACCCCGCTCTACGCCGTCTGCCTCGCCGCCGGACTGGCCTTCGGGTACGTCTTCGTCCGCCGCCAGCGCACCCGTGACGACGCCATGGTCTCCCGGGCCCTCTTCCAGGGGCGCGGCTTCGGCGCCGGCATCGGCCTGAACACCGTCGCCGCCTTCGCCATGATGGGTTCGGCCTACTTCACCACCCAGTACCTGCAGTCGGTGCTCGGCATGGGCACCCTGGAGGCCGCCCTCTGGAGCCTCGCCCCCTCGGTCCTCATCGGGGCGGCCGCCCCGGTCAGCGCGGTCCTCGCCCAGAAGACCGACCGGGCCTACGTCATCGCGGGCGGCTTCGTGCTCGCCGCCGCCGGATTCGGCCTGATCAGCCTGGTCGGAACGGACTCGCTGTGGCTGTTGCTGACCGGCGCCGGGGTCCTCGCCTGCGGCATCGTCACCGTGATGTCCCTGGTCTCCGACATGGCGCTGGGCGCCGCCCCCGCCGAGAAGGCCGGCTCGGCCGCCTCCCTGCTGGAGACCGGCCAGGAGTTCGGCGGCGCCCTCGGGATGGCCGTCCTGGGCAGCCTCGGCACCGCCGTCTACCGCTCCGACCTGGCCGGCTCCGATCCCGCCGTACGGGAGACCCTCGGCGGAGCCGTGGCGACCGCGCAGCAGCTCGGCGGCGGAGCGGGCGGTCAGGTGCTGGTGCTGGCCCGGGAAGCCTTCGTCCACGGAATGCAGTACGCGGCCTGGGGCGGTACGGTCCTGCTGCTCGCGGCGGCGGTGCTCGCCGCGGCCCTGCTCCGGGGTCGCGGAGCCCCGGCCCCGGCCGCGGCCGAGCGGGGCGGGGTCGGCGAAGCCCTCGCGCGCTGAGCGGCGTAGCGGAGCGGGGCGTCCCAGAAGGCTGGAACACGAAAGGGCCCGGGGTCTCCCCCGGGCCCTTCGCGTGTGTCCGCCGGTGAAACCTCAGCCGAGGGTGACCGTACGGGCCGAGACGGCGCCGATTTCGGCGGCGATGTCCGCGAGGACGTTCACCGGGGCTTCGGCGTCGACCGTGAGGACCGCGAGCGCCTCGCCGCCCTCCTCGGCGCGGGCGACCTGCATGCCCGCGATGTTCAGACCGGCCTCGCCGAGGATGCGGCCGACGGCGCCGACCACGCCCGGGCGGTCGGCGTAGCGCAGGACGACCATGTGGTCGGCGAGCGCCAGGTCCACGTCGTACTCGCCGATGCCGACGATCTTCTGCAGGTGCTTCGGGCCCACGAGCGTGCCGGAGACCGAGACCTCCTGGCCGTCCGACAGGGTGCCGCGGACGGTCACCACATTTCGGTGGTCCGGGGACTCCGACGAGGTGGTCAGGCGGACCTCGACCCCGCGCTCCTGCGCGAAGAGCGGGGCGTTGACGTAGGAGACCGTCTCGTCGACGACGTCCTCGAACACACCCTTGAGCGCGGAGAGTTCGAGCACCTTCACGTCGTGCTGGGTGATCTCGCCGCAGACCTCGACGTCGAGGCGGACCGCGACCTCGCCCGCGAGGGCGGTGAAGATGCGGCCGAGCTTCTCGGCGAGCGGCAGGCCGGGACGGACGTCCTCGGCGATGACGCCGCCCTGGACGTTGACCGCGTCCGGCACGAGCTCACCGGCGAGCGCGAGGCGCACCGACTTGGCGACCGAGACACCGGCCTTCTCCTGGGCCTCGTCCGTGGACGCGCCGAGGTGCGGGGTGCAGACGACCTGGTCCAGCTCGAACAGCGGGGAGTCCGTGCAGGGCTCCTTCGCGTACACGTCGAGTCCGGCGCCGGCGACGCGACCCTCCTTGATGGCCGAGTACAGCGCGGCCTCGTCCACGATCCCGCCGCGGGCGGCGTTGACGATGCGGACGGACGGCTTGACCTTGTGCAGGGCCTCGTCCCCGATGAGACCGAGGGTCTCGGGGGTCTTGGGCAGGTGCACGGTGATGAAGTCGGCGACCTCGAGCAGCTCGTCGAGCGTCAGCATCTTGACGCCCATCTGGGCGGCGCGCGCGGGCTGCACGTAGGGGTCGTACGCGACGATCTTCATGCCGAAGGCCGACATGCGCTGGGCGACCAGGACGCCGATGCGGCCGAGGCCGACGACACCGAGGGTCTTCTCGCTGAGCTCGACACCCGTGTACTTGTTCCGCTTCCACTCACCGTTCTTCAGAGCGGTGTTGGCCTGCGGGATGTTGCGGGCGGTCGCGACGAGGAGGCCACAGGCCAGCTCGGCGGCGGTGACGATGTTGGAGGTCGGAGCGTTCACGACCATCACGCCGGCCTTGGTGGCGGCGGAGACATCGACGTTGTCCAGACCGACGCCGGCGCGGGCGACGACCCTCAGCTTCTTGGCGGCGGCGATGGCCTCGGCGTCGACCTTGGTCGCGGAGCGGACCAGGATCGCGTCGACGTCAACGATCGCGGGCAGCAGCTCCGCGCGGTCGGCGCCGTTGACGTGCCGGATCTCGAAGTCTGGGCCGAGCGCGTCCACGGTGGCGGGCGACAGCTCTTCGGCGATGAGTACGACAGGTTTCGAGCTCACGTGGGTCATCCTCACAAGTCCAGTGCGGACGGCCGTCCCGACGGCCGCAGGCGGTGGAGGGGGTAGCCGCGTGGAAGACGCACGACACTGTGGGCCTGACGCGTTGTGTTGAGCAGTGTAGTGGCGGATCCGATCCGGAATTCCGCCTCTCCGGAAGGATCACCCGTCCGAGATTGGCCTGGGTGGACAAGCGGGACTCGGGGAGGCCCGTTTTCCGGGTTGTGGCGCCGGTGTGCGGCGGGGCCGGGACCTGTCGTCCCGGCCCCGCCGCGCACGGGATCAGCTCTCGTCGTTGTCGACCCAGCTCATCAGCTTGCGGAGCTTCTTGCCGGTGGTCTCCAGCAGGTGGGCCTCGTCCGCGCTCTTGTACGCGTTGTACTTGGGCAGACCCGCCTTGTACTCGGCCATCCAGGTGTTGGCGAACTCACCGCTCTGGATCTCCGCGAGGACCTTCTTCATCTCGGCCTTCGTGGCATCCGTGATGATCCGGGGACCGGTGATGTAGTCACCCCACTCAGCGGTCTCCGAGACCGACCAGCGCATCTTCTCCAGACCACCCTCATACATCAGGTCCACGATCAGCTTCAGCTCGTGCAGGCACTCGAAGTACGCGATCTCCGGCTGGTAACCGGCCTCGGTCAGCGTCTCGAAACCAGCCTTCACCAGCGCCGACGCACCACCACACAGCACAGCCTGCTCACCGAACAGATCGGTCTCGGTCTCCTCCGTGAACGTGGTCTTGATGACACCCGCACGCGTACCACCGATACCCGCCGCGTACGACAGCGCCAGCTGGAACGCGGAACCGGTGAAGTCCTGCTCCACCGCGGCGATGCAGGGCACACCACGGCCCTCCTCGTACTGGCGGCGCACCAGGTGACCCGGACCCTTCGGCGCGACCAGCGCGACATCCACGTTCGCCGGGGGCTTGATGAACCCGTAACGAACATTGAAACCGTGACCGAAGAAGAGCGCGTCGCCCTCCTCCAGATGCGACTCGATCGAGGCGGCGTAGATCTCGGCCTGGAGCGGGTCCGGGGTCAGGATCATGATCACGTTCGCCCAGGCCGCGGCCTCCGCGACCGACAGGACCTTCAAGCCCTGCTCCTCCGCCTTCGCCTTGGACTTCGAGCCCTCGTGCAGGCCGACGACGACGTCGACGCCGGAGTCACGCAGCGACAGCGCGTGGGCGTGGCCCTGGCTGCCGTAACCGATGACCGCGACCTTACGGCCCTGGATGATGGACAGGTCGGCGTCGTTCTCGTAGAACAGCTCGGCCACTGGAAACTCTCCTTGGTGCGCTGGTGTTGCTCCCACCGTACGGCGGGGAACGGAATACGTGGTTCTCGGTCTCGCCATACGAGCGAGCGAGGGACGAACGGGCGGTGCGCGGCCGGGCCGGTGACACCGGCCCGGCCGGCTCAGGCGCTGCGGTCGAGCGCGCGCAGGCTGCGGTCCGTGATGGACCGGCCGCCGCGCCCTATGGCGATCGTGCCGGACTGGACGAGCTCCTTGATGCCGAAGGGCTCCAGCATCTTGAGCATCGCGCCCAGCTTGTCGGTGCCGCCGGTGGCCTCGATGGTGACGGCCTCCGGGGAGACGTCGACGGTCTTGGCGCGGAACAGCTGGACGATCTCGACGATCTGCGAGCGCGTCTCGTTGTCGGCGCGGACCTTCACCAGAACGAGTTCACGCTCGATGGCATTGTGCTGCTCCAGCTCGACGATCTTGAGCACGTTGACCAGCTTGTTCAGCTGCTTGGTCACCTGCTCGAGCGGGAGGTCCTCGACGTTCACGACGATGGTGATGCGCGAGATGTCGGGGTGCTCGGTGACACCGACCGCGAGGGAGTCGATGTTGAAGCCGCGGCGGGAGAACAGCGCGGCGATCCGGGCGAGGATGCCGGGCGTGTTCTCGACCAGGACGGAGAGCGTGTGCTTGGACATGTGAGTCGTTCTCTCTCTCAGGCTCTCTCGGCTCAGTCGTCTTCGTTGTCGCCGAAGTCGGGGCGGACGCCCCGGGCGGCCATGACCTCGTCGTTCGAGGTGCCGGCGGCGACCATCGGCCACACCATGGCGTCCTCGTGGACGATGAAGTCGACGACGACCGGGCGGTCGTTGATCGCGTTGGCCTCGGCGATGACCTTGTCCAGGTCGGCCGGGTCCTCACAGCGCAGCGCCACGCAGCCCATGGCCTCGGACAGTTTGACGAAGTCCGGGACGCGGGTGCCCTTGCGGGGGGCGATGGACTCGCCGAGCTGGGAGCCGACGGTGCCGTGGCCCGTCTCGTCCGCGTGCAGCACGGTGTTGGAGTACCGCTGGTTGTAGAAGAGGGTCTGCCACTGGCGGACCATGCCCAGGGCGCCGTTGTTGATGATCGCGACCTTGATCGGGATGTTGTTCAGCGCGCAGGTGGTCAGTTCCTGATTGGTCATCTGGAAGCAGCCGTCACCGTCGATCGCCCAGACCGTGCGGTCCGGCATGCCGACCTTGGCGCCCATCGCGGCCGGGACCGCGTAGCCCATGGTTCCGGCGCCGCCGGAGTTGAGCCAGGTGCGGGGCTCTTCGTAGTTGACGAAGTGCGAGGCCCACATCTGGTGCTGACCGACGCCCGCCGCGTAGATGGTGTGCTCGGGCGCCATCTGGCCGATCCGCTGGATGACCTGCTGCGGGGACAGCATGTCCTCGGAGGGCTTCTCGTAGCCGAGCGGGTAGGTGTCCCGCCAGCGGCTGAGGTCCTTCCACCAGGCGGAGTAGTCGCCGGCGTTGCCGTCGGTGTGCTCGGCCTGGACCGCCTGGATCAGGTCGGCGATGACCTCGCGGGCGTCACCGACGATCGGGACGTCGACGACGCGGTTCTTGCCGATCTCAGCCGGGTCGATGTCCGCGTGGATGACCTTGGCGAACGGGGCGAAGCTGTCCAGCTTGCCCGTGACCCGGTCGTCGAAGCGCGTGCCCAGCGCGATCAGCAGGTCCGACTTCTGCAGCGCGGTGACCGCCGTGACCGCGCCGTGCATGCCCGGCATGCCCACGTGCAGCGGGTGGCTGTCGGGGAAGGAACCCAGCGCCATCAGCGTGGTGGTGACCGGAACACCCGTCAGCTCGGCCAGCACCTTCAGCTCGGCCGTCGCACCGGACTTCATCACACCGCCGCCGACGTACAGCACCGGACGCTTCGCCGCGCAGATCAGCTTGGCCGCCTCCCGGATCTGCTTGGCGTGCGGCTTGGTGACCGGCCGGTAGCCGGGGAGGTCCTGGGTGGGCGGCCACGAGAAGGTGGTCTTCGCCTGCAGGGCGTCCTTGGCGATGTCGACCAGGACCGGGCCGGGACGGCCGGTCGAGGCGATGTGGAAGGCCTCGGCGATCGTCCGCGGGATGTCCTCCGCCCGGGTCACCAGGAAGTTGTGCTTGGTGATCGGCATCGTGATGCCGACGATGTCCGCCTCCTGGAAGGCGTCGGTGCCGATCGCCTTGGAGGAGACCTGGCCGGTGATCGCGACGAGCGGCACGGAGTCCATGTGCGCGTCGGCGATCGGGGTGACGAGGTTGGTGGCGCCCGGGCCCGAGGTGGCCATGCAGACGCCGACCTTGCCCGTGGCCTGCGCGTAACCGGTGGCGGCGTGGCCGGCCCCCTGCTCGTGGCGGACCAGGATGTGACGGACCTTCTCCGAGTCCATCATCGGGTCGTACGCCGGGAGGATGGCCCCGCCCGGGATCCCGAAGACGGTGTCGCACCCCACCTCTTCGAGAGAGCGGATGAGGGACTGCGCACCCGTGACGTGCTCAACTGCGGCGGTCTGGTGTCCGCCGGTACGGGCCCGCGGCTGCGGATGGTGGGCCCCGGTGGCCTGCTCGGTCATCGGCATTCTCTTCTCGAAGCTGAGGGTTTTACGAGGAGGGTTTTACGAGATTCGACGTTGCCAGTGCAACAAAAAACCCCTCGTGCCGGGAGGCAAGCGAGGGGAGCGCGTCGGGTGCGTTGAGCGGGGACATGCTGGTCCCAGCTTCAGCCGACGCGCTTTCCAAGTACGAGAATTCGGGTGCGCATGGCATTGACCCTCCCTCCGGCGGGAGGGTGATGTCAAGCGGGTGGGACGGGCGTCTCATTATGTGAGCCTCTACGGATGGCCATCGAGCCCCCTGGGGAACCACCGGCCAACGCTGGTTGGGCCGCGCCGCCCGGTACAGGGAACGTACCGCGCACGAGCGCCCGCCGCAGCCTGTACTCGTCCAGAGGGCCGGAGAAAGCCATTCCCTGGCCGTGGGAGCAGCCCATCGCGCGCAGCGCCATGACCTGCTCGGGCAGGTCCACGCCCTCTGCCACCGACTGCATGCCGAGGTCGTTTGCGATCCGCAACAAACCTGCCGTGATCTTGTGGAGCCGGGGGGACTCCACGACCCCTTCGACCAGGCCACGGTCCAGCTTGAGCATGTCCACCGGGAGCCGCCGGAGGGCGCTGATGGCCGCGTAACCGCTGCCGAAGCCGTCCAGGGCGATCAGGACCCCGAGCCGGTGCAGGGCCGCCAGGCGCCGCTCCAGGTCGTCGAAGGGCACCCTGGGGTCGGAAACGGCGAGCTCCAGGACGAGCCCCCCGGAAGGCAGCCCGTTGCGCGTCAGCAGGGCCTCCACGGAGCCCAGCGGCATCGACCGGTCCAGCAGCCGCTGCGCGGTCATCCGTACGGCCACGGGTACGTCGTGCCCGGCCCGGTACCGCTCGGCGGCCTGCCCGACGGCCTCCTCCAGCAGCCAGCGCCCGAGCTCGGCGGCGCGCGAGGCGTCCGGCAGGGCAGGGTGACCCGGGTGGCCGCCCTCGCTGTATTCGGCGACCCGCAGGAATTCGGCGGGCGTGAACAGGATCCCCTGCGCGGAACGCCACCGGGCCTGCGCCACCACGGCCGAGATCTCGCCCGTGGCCAGGGAGACCACGGGCTGGTGGAGCAGCGCGAACTCGCCCTCGTGGAGTGCGGTGCGCAGCCGCCCGGCCAGCTCCGCCTTGCGGACCACCTCGGCCTGCATCTGCGGCGCGTACATCTCGACCCGGTTCTTGCCGCCCGCCTTGGCCCGGTACATCGCGAGATCCGCGTTGCGCATGAGGTCCGAAGGGGTGATGCCGGGATCGGCGAAGGCCACGCCGATGCTGGCCGCGACCCGGACCTCGTTCCCCGCGATCCGGTAGGGCTGGGAGAGGGTGGTGCGCAGCCGGTCGGCGATCTCGTGGACCTGGTACTCGCGGGCACTGCGGTCGCGGCTGCCGTCGCCCAGGATCAGTGCGGCGAACTCGTCGCCGCCCAGGCGGGCCGCGGTGTCCCCCGCCCGGACCGAGTCCTGGAGCCGGCGGGCGGCCTCGATGAGCAGTTCGTCGCCGGCCTGGTGGCCGATGGTGTCGTTGACCGCCTTGAACCCGTCGAGGTCGATGAAGAGCACGGCGGTGCTGTGGTCGCCGGCCCGCCGGCCGGTGAGGGCCTGGCGGACCCGCCGGGTGAACAGGGCCCGGTTGGGGAGGTCGGTGAGCGGGTCGTGCTCGGCGCTGTGCTGGAGCTGCGCCTGGAGCCGGACCCGCTCGGTCACGTCCCGGCTGTTCAGGATGAGCCCGCCCTGGTGTCGGTTGACGGTGGACTCCACGTTGAGCCATTCGCCGTCGCCCGACTTGAACCGGCACTCGATGCGGGTGGTCGGCTCCTCGGGGGGCGGCGCGGCCAGGAAGCGGCGCACCTCGTGGACGACGCGGCCGAGGTCGTCGGGGTGGATCAAGGTGGCCAGCTCGGTGCCGACCAGCTCCTCCGCCTCGCGGCCGTAGACCCCGGCGGCGGCGGGGCTGACGTAGCGCAGGGTCCCGGTGGGTGCGGCGATCATGATGACGTCGCTGGACCCCTGGACCAGTGAGCGGAAGTGGTTCTCCTTCTGGGCCAGCTCCTGGGTCAGCGCGATGTTGTCGAGGAGCATGATCCCCTGCCGGATGACCAGGGCCAGGACGACCGTGCAGCCGGTGAAGACGACGACCCGGTCGACCTTCCGGCCGTCCACGACGTTGTAGAGGATGCCCAGGGTGCAGACGGCGGCCGCGAGGTACGGGGTGAGCGCGGGCAGGGAGCCGGTGATGGGGCGGCTGTGCTGCCGCTCCGCGCGCGCGTGGGCGGCGGGCTCGGGGCCCGGGTGGAGCCTGCGGGCGCCCCAGGGCGCGTAGGCGAGGAGGAGCGAGCCGGCGAACCAGCCGGCGTCGAGGAGCTGGCCGGACTGGTACTCGGCGCTGAGCAGCGGCGAGGTGAACAGCGCGTCGCTGAGCACGGTCAGGGAGAGGGCCGCGATGGCGGTGTTGACCGCGGAGCGGTTGGTCTCGGAGCGGCGGAAGTGCAGCACCAGCACCATGGAGACCAGTGCGATGTCCAGGAGCGGATAGGCCAGCGAGAGGGCCGCGCGCGGGACGCTTCCGGGGGCTCCGGTCTGGGCGGTGCGCGCGGCGTGCGCGAGGGCCAGGCTCCAGGAGAGGGTGAGCAGGGAGCCGCCGATGAGCCAGGAGTCGAGCCCGAGGCAGACCCAGCCGGCTCTGGTGACCGGGCGCTTGGCGAGGACGAGCAGCCCCACGATGGCGGGCGGCGCGAAGCAGAGGAAGGCGAAGTCGGCGACGGAGGGCTTCGGCACGCTCTCACCGAGGACCACCTCGTACCAGCCCCAGACGGCGTTGCCGCAGCCGCCCATGAGCGAGGAGAACGCGAACAGCAACCAGGCCGGGCGCTCCCGGCTGTCGATCGCCCGCGCGTAGGTGAAGCAGGAGACGGCGGCCAGCAGTCCGGCGGCGCTGAGTCCGAAGTCGCCCATGAAATCGGCGAGTTCCTTGGAGCCCCAGCCGAGGGCCGCGCCCACGCCGTACCCGCTGCTGACCACCGCGAGGAGGAGCTGCATCGCCAGGCCCTTGCCGCCGCCGGCGAGGGGCTGGCGGGTCAGGAGCGCCGCCCCCGGGGCGCTCACCGGTCCACCTCGCTGGCTGGTTTCGGCGCACCCCAGTCCCGGCAGCGTCGCCTCCGGCGGCTTCGCCGCATCGGATCCTTCGTCCATTGGCCGTACATCGCCCGTCGCCCCCCAAAGTGTCCGATCACTCCCCAGCGCCAGACGTTCGTGGCGCAGCCCCTTCTTCCGGACGATACACCACTTTCGTCACTCAGGGACATAGCTTCTCTACGCTCCGTTACCAACTGGGGAGTTGGATCCACGGACCGCATTCGGGTGAACGCGGAGCGTGCTCACCACCCGCTCACTCCGTGATCAACACGGTGTTCTCCATGGGCTCGCCGGCGGCGAACCGGCGGAGCTGGCGGGCCACCAGACGCTTCGCCCGGGGCTCGAACGCCGAGCTGCTGCCGCCCACATGGGGCGTGATCAGAACACCCGGAGCATGCCAGAGCGGATGGCCGGAAGGCAGCGGTTCCGGATCGGTGACGTCCAGCGCGGCGCGCAGCCGGCCCGATTCCACCTCCGCGAGCAGGGACTTGGTGTCGACGACGGGGCCGCGGGCCACGTTCACGAGCAGCGCGCCGTCCTTCATGCGGCCGAGGAACTCGGCGCCCACGAGCCCCCTGGTCTCCTCGGTGAGCGGCGTGGAGAGGATCACCACGTCCGCCCCGGGCAGGAGTTGGGGCAGCTCGGCGAGGGCGTGCACCGGCCCGCGCGCCGTGGTGCGCGCCGTCCGCGCGACCCGGACGATCCGCTCGCACTCGAAGGGCGCGAGCCGGTCCTCGACGGCCGCGCCGACCGCCCCGTAGCCGATGATCAGTACGGACTTGTCCGCGAGGGCCTCGTAGAACCCGAAGCGCCACTCCTCGCGGTCCTGGCCGCGCACCATGCCGGGGATCCCGCGCAGGGAGGACAGGGTCAGCGTGAGCGCGAGCTCCGCGGTGCTCGCGTCGTGGACGCCCTTGGCATTGCACAGCCGCACGCCGGGGGGCAGTGCGCCGAGGCCGCCCAGAACGTGGTCGATGCCGGCGGTCAGGGTCTGGACGATCCGCAGGCGGGGCATCGCGGGCAGCGGGCGCAGGGTGACGGCCGGGGACTTCATGTAGGGGGTGACGTAGAAGACGCAGGCCGCCGGATCGGCCGGGAAGGCCTCCTCGCCGTCCCAGTGCCGGTAACGGAAGGAATCGGGCAGCCCCTCGATCTCCTCCGCCGGGAAGGGGAGCCAGACGTCCGGGATCTCTGTCTCTGCAGTCATGATCACGAGGCTATGCCAGGGGATCGGGTTCGAGCCGTTAGTTTGTGTGCCGGACCGGGAGGGGGACGCACGGGTGGAGCGCAGGGCGATCGGGTCGGGGGCGCTGACGGTGGGCGCCATAGGGCTCGGATGCATGCCGATGAGCGGGGCGTACGCGCCTTCGCGCAAGCGGCGCGAGGACTCGCTGCGCACCGTGCACACGGCGCTGGACCTGGGCGCGAACCTGCTGGACACCGCCGACCTCTACGGCCCCTACACCAATGAGCTGCTGCTGGGGCGGGTACTGCGCGAGCGCCGGGCGGACGCCTTCGTGTCCGCGAAGGCGGGGCTGCGGGCGGACGGGCCGCATGTGGTGGCCGACGGGCGCCCGGGGTACCTGCGACGGGCCTGCGACGCCTCGCTGCGGCGGCTGCGCACGGACGTCATAGACCTGTACCAGCTGCACCGGGTGGACCCGGACGTGCCGGTCGAGGAGACGTGGGGCGCGATGGCGGAGCTGGTGGGCGCGGGGAAGGTGCGGGCGCTCGGCTTCTGCGCGCTGGGCGCGGGGACCGGGCCGGGCGCGGGGCGGCGCGGGGACCGGGCGTACGGGGCGACCGTGCGGCACCTGGAGCGGGCGCAGCAGGTGTTCCCGGTGAGCGCGGTCCAGGCGGAGCTGTCGGTGTGGTCGCCGCAGGCGGCCTGGCGGCTGCTGCCGTGGTGCGCGGCGCGCGGGGTGGGCTTCCTGGCGGCGATGCCACTGGGGAGCGGGTTCCTGACCGGGACGCTGACTCCGGGCGAGGGGTTCGAGCCGCAGGACGTGCGGGCCATGCATCCGCGGTTCACCGCGTACGCGATGGCGGCGAACCAGGTGCTGGTGGCGGGCCTGCGACGGGTCGCCCGGCGGCACGGGGACGCGGTCACGGCGGCGCAGGTGGCGCTGGCGTGGGTGCTGGCGCAGGGTCCGCAGGTGGTGCCGGTGCCGGGGGCCGGGCAGGCGCGGTGGGCGGCGGAGAACGCGCGGGCGGCGGAGGTCCGGCTGACCGCCGCGGACCTGGTGGAGCTGTCGGAGCTGCCGGCCCCGGTGGGCGCCTGAGGCGGATTTCCGGGCCGGCTCCGCAACCACTCGATCGAGTGTACGAGTGGCGGAACTTGCGGCATGGTCGTGGCTGTTGAGTCTGGTGAAGGCACGATCGGAGGACCGGAGGGGAGCACGGCGATGCGATACGGACACGAGCAGGGACAGGCGCGGGGACAGGGCCGGGAACGGGGACGGGGACCCGCGCGGGGAACGGCGCAGGCACCCGCGCGGGGAACGGCGCAGGCACCCGCGCAGGGAGCGGCTCAGGGACCAGGGCCGGAGCACGACCAGGAGCAGCGGCGGCCACGGGTGCCGATGTCGTACGTCGGCCCGCGCGCCCGGACCCGCGGAGTGCTGGCGGCGTTCGCCCTGGCGGGGTGCGGAGCGCTGCTGGCGGCGGGCTGCTCGCCGCAGGGCGGCACGACGGCCCGGCCGGGCGGATCGCCACCGGGCCCGGCGTCCAGCCCACCACCACCGGGGGCATCCGGCGGGCCGTCCGCCTCTCCGTCGGCCTCCGGGCCGCCGGCCAAGGGCCAGGTCACGGTGACCGGGGTGGTCGCCAAGGACCTGGAGTCCCCGTGGGGCGTGGCTCCACTGCCCGACGGGAACCTGTTGGTCGCCTCGCGGGACAAGGGAACGATCAGCCGGGTCGACGTGGGCACGGGCACGGTGACCCAGGTCGGCAAGGTGCCCGGGGTGGCCCCGGGCGGCGAGGGCGGGTTGCTGGGCCTGGCCCTGTCCCCCTCTTTCGCCTCGGACCGCATGGTCTACGCGTACTTCACGACCGAGTCCGACAACCGCATCGCCCGGCTGCGCTACGACGAGAAGAGAGCGCCCGGCGATCAACTGGGCGCTCCTGACACGGTGTTCAGGGGGATCCCCAAGGGTCTGATCCACAACGGCGGGCGCATCGCCTTCGGCCCGGACAAGATGCTCTACGCCGGGACGGGAGAGACCGGGGAGAGCGGGCTGGCCCAGGACAAGAAGTCGCTGGGCGGGAAGATCCTGCGGATGACCCCGGACGGACAGCCTGTGCACGGGAATCCTGAGGCCGATTCGGTCGTCTATTCCTATGGGCACCGCAATGTGCAGGGCCTGGCCTGGGACAAGGACAAGCGGCTGTGGGCGGCCGAGTTCGGCCAGAAGACCTGGGACGAGCTGAATCTGATCGAGCCCGGCGGGAACTACGGCTGGCCGGAGGCTGAGGGGAAGGCCGGCAAGCCGGGGCTGCGCGATCCGGTGGCGGTGTGGAAGACCGACGAGGCCTCGCCGAGCGGGATCGCCTGGGCACAGGGCTCGGTCTGGATGGCCGGGCTGAAGGGGCAGCGGCTCTGGCGGATTCCGCTGGCCGGGGCCGAGCCGGTGGCGGAGCCCGAGGCCTTCCTGCAGGGTGAGTACGGCCGGCTGCGCACCGTGGTGGCCCTCGGTGGGGACAGATTGCTGCTGGTCACGAGCGAGACGGACGGGCGCGGGTCGCCGGAAGCCGGCGACGACAGGATCCTGACACTGACAGTGCGATGACCGGCGGGCCCCGATCGGGGGACGAAAGGCACGGTGGGCACGATGTTCAACATGATCGAGGAGCTCTTCAGCCCCGGACGCAAGCACACGGACGACGAGAAGAAGCGGCTGGAGCTTTCCCGGATCGACGTCAGTGACGGCGACCCGGGAAAGGGCCCGATAGACCTGGACTCCGGCAGGGTGCTCATACGCACGACGGAGCACCCGGCCGACTAGGGCACTACGCCGTCCGGGCGGCCTGCGGGGAGCCGGATCCGAAGAGCCGCAGCCGGTGGGCCAGAGCGGCGGCCTCGCCGCGGCCCGCGACCCCGAGCTTCGCCAGGATGTTGGAGACGTGCACGCTCGCCGTCTTCGGGGAGATGAAGAGCTCCTCGGCGATCTGGCGGTTGGTGTGCCCCACCGCGACCAGGCGCAGCACGTCCCGTTCACGGCTGGTCAGGCCCAGCGCCTCGACCGGATCGGTGTCCGGCGCCGGCAGGACCTTGGGGGCGTCCAGGGGGGTGATCGGGAGCCGGGCGCGCTGCGCGAGCAGGGCCAGGTCCTCGCGGAGCCGGCGGGCGCCGAGCCGCTCGGCGGTGGCATGGGCCTCGTGGAGCAGACGCGTCGCGGCCTCGCGGTCGCCGCCGGCCGCCAGCAGGGCCTCCACGAGCCGGTGCCGGGCCCTGGCCAGCAGGTACGGGCGCTCCAGCGAACGTACGGCCCGTTCCACGGCCGTCCAGTCGGCGACGGTGTCGCGGGTCTCGGCCCGCAGCAGCTCCGCCCTGAGGTACTCCGAATGGGCGGTCCACAGCGGGACCGGGGTGGCCAGTGCCCGGGCGGCGGTGCGCAGCACCGTCAGCGCTTCCTCCCGGCCGGCCTCGGCGACCGGCAGGCCCCGGGCATCGGCCTCGGCCGAGGCTGCGGCGAGCAGCAGCGGCCAGGCGTAGCGGTGGTTGCCGAGCGGGAAGCCGTAGTCGACGGCCGTGATCACTTCGGTGCGGACGTCGGTTATCCGGCCCTCCCCCGCGGCCACCCCGATCGCGAGGCGGAACAGCGGGATCCGGTGCTGGGGCTGGCCGTTGTGGGAGCCGAAGTGGGCGCGGGCGGCGGTGAGCTGGGCGGCGGCCTCGGCGAGTTCGCCGCGGGCCAGCGCCAGGTAGGACAGCCGTGCGGCTGCGGCCGCGCGCGGAGCGGCGCTGCTGACGAGGGCCAGGGTGCGCCGGGCCTCCGTCGCGGACTCGTCCCATCGGCCGAGGCTGTAGAGGCTCTCCGCCATGTTCCCGCGGACCCAGGCCTCGGAGTCCATCAGCTGGGACTTCTTGACCAGTGCGACACCTTGTTCGGCCAGTTCCACGGCTTCGCGGGACCGGCCCATGCTTTCCAGATGAGAGGTCAGGTTGATATGAGCGCGTCCCGCCAGCATGCCGAGCCCGAGTTCGGCGGCCCGGTCCTTGACGGAGAACATCTCGGTGAGACCGCGCTCGGGTTCGCCCGAGTCGACGAGCAGGCTGCCGACAGTGATGCGGGCGTTGAGTTCCGTGTCCTCGGCTCCGACCATCCGGGCGTACTCCACGGCGCGTTCGGCGGCGACCAGGTTGTCGGGGCCCGGCTGGTGGAGCATCCCCCAGCTCGCGGCCCGGACCAGGACGTCGGCGTGCACCTGGGACGGGGGCAGCCCGCGGACGAGCTCCTGGGCCCTGGCGAGCTCCGCCCAGCCGTCGCCGCGGGCGAGGGCGGCGATCAGCCGGGAGCGCTCCGTCCAGAACCAGGCGGCGCGCAGCGGGTCGTGGCCGTCGTCCAGCGTCCGCAGGGCCGTCTTGGTGAGCTTCAGGGCGCGCTCGCGTTCGCCGCCGAAACGGGCCGCGACGGTGGCTTCGGCCAACAGGTCGAGGCGTTGCAGCGGGGTGGTCGCCGGGTCGCAGCCGCAGGGCGGGTACACCTCGGTGTAGTCCGCCGGGCGCAGTGCGCCGCGTACCTCCTCCGGTACGGCCTCCCACAGTTCCATGGCCCGCTCCAGCAGCCGGAGCTGCTCGGAGTAGGCGTGCCGGCGCCTGGCGGCCACCGAGGCGGCGAGTACGGCGGGCAGGGCCTTGACCGCGTCGTTGGCGTAGTACCAGTAGGTGGCGAGCCGGATGACCCGCTCCTCGGCGCGGATCAGCGAGTCGTCCTCCTCGAGCGCCTCGGCGTAGCGGCGGTTGACCCGGGCGCGCTCACCGGGCAGCAGGTCGTCGGATACGGCCTCGCGGACCAGGGAGTGGCGGAAGCGGTAGCCGTCGCCGTCGGAGGTGGCGATGAGGATGTTGGCGCCGACCGCCGACCGCAGGGCCTCGATGAGTTCGTCCTCGGTGAGCCGGGTGACGGCGCGCAGCAGGTCGTACTCCACCGTGGAGCCGCCTTCGGCGACGATGCGCACGACGCGCTGCGCGGCGTCCGGGAGGACTTCGACGCGCACGAGGAGGAGGTCGCGCAGGGATTCGGTGAGGCCGGTGAGGCAGCCGCTGGCGCGGGAGGCGACGAGTTCCTCGACGAAGAAGGCGTTGCCGTCGGAGCGGTCGAAGACCGATTCGACGAAGTCCTCGTCGGGCTGGGAGGCGAGGATGCCGGCGAGCTGGCGGCGTACCTCGGCCCGGTTGAACCGCGGCAGCTCGATGCGCTGGACGGTGCGCAGCCGGTCGAGTTCGGCGAGGAGCGGGCGCAGCGGGTGGCGGCGGTGCACGTCGTCCGCCCGGTAGGTGGCGACCACCACGAGCCGGCCGCTGCCCAGGGCGCGCAGGAGGTACGCGAGCAGGTGGCGGGTGGAGGCGTCCGCCCAGTGCAGGTCTTCCAGGACGAGGACGACGGTGCGGTCGGCGGCGAGCCGTTCCAGCATCCGGGCCGTCAGCTCGAAGAGCCGGGCGGTGCTCTCCTCGTCGTGCGGGCCGCGGGGGGTCTCGCCGAGTTCGGGGAGGATGCGGGCGAGTTCGTCCTCCTGGCCGACGGCCGCGGCGGCCAGTTCGGCGGGGAGCAGGCGGTGCAGGGTGCGCAGGGCGGTCGAGAAAGGGGCGAAGGGAAGGCCCTCCGCCCCGATCTCCACACAGCCTCCGACGGCGACGACCGCGCCGCGGCGGTCGGCCTCGCAGAGGAACTCCTCGGTGAGGCGGGTCTTCCCGACTCCGGCCTCGCCCCCGATGAGCAGTGCTTGCGGCTCCTGGCCGGCGGCGCGCGTCAGGGCGTCGGTGAGTACGGCCAGTTCGTCGGCTCGGCCGACGAACACCGGGCTGACGGATCTGGTTTCCACGCCGCCGAGCATCGCACAGAGGCCCTGGTCAACGGCACTCGTTATTGGTGCGCTTCTCATCACGTGCCGGTTCACACGGTTGCGGTCGCGGGTTACGCGGCGCGGGCGAAGCGGCCGCGGTGTCCTCTCACCGACCCCTCCGGTTCCTGGTTCCGAGAGAGGAAGCGACGGCTCTTCTTCGCCTCCTGGACCAGGCGGTACGCGTCGGCCTCGCGGATGAGTTCGTCGCGGCGGGTGGCGGCGATCTCGTACTGGAACATCTTGTACTCCCTGGTGGTGTTTCTCGGGCACCTCGTTCGGTGTGATCCAAGAATCTCCTCCCAGGGGGTACCGGCACATCGGGAGCATGCCGCATCTGCACGGGCCAGGGGGCCTTAGGCCGCGGCCCTGGGACCCTGAGGTGGCCTAAGGAGGCGCCTAGGGCCTGTCCGAACCGGGCGTTGCGGCGAAGTGCCCGGCCCATTCACGGAGTCGTGCGCGCTCCTGCCACCAGGCCCGTACGGTTGGCGCCAGGTAGGTCTCGGCCGGGGCGAGGGCGATGACCGTCCCACGCCGGGGGGCCTCGGCTCCGGCTGACGCGCGCACGGCGGGGAGGGGATCCCAGTACCCCTGATGATCGTTCACACCGGTCCCCTCCGCGGTTCCCAGCAGGATCCGGCGGGGGCAGGCAGGCGCCGGCCGGGGCCCTGTGGCGGGCCCCGGCGGGATGCCTAGGCGGCGCTGGGGGCTACCGGGAGGGAAAGCACGTACATGAAGGCGAAGGTGATCAGGCCGATGGCGGCGACGACCACGGCGGCCCAGGACACGGAACGGACCCAGGTCGGGAGGGTGCGGCCGGGGGTGCCGAAGGCCGGGCGGGCCAGGACGAAGACGGCGATGAGCAGCGCGATCGTCGACAGGACGCCGTTGACCAGGGCGGTCATCTGCCAGGCGTTGCCGTACAGGGCCTCGATCTTCGCCTCGGTGCTGGTGGCGTTGGCCGAGCTGATCTGACCCTTGAGGGTCTCGCGCTCGGCCAGGACGCGCGAGGTCCAGCTGCCGCTGAGGGCGATCAGGCCGAGACCGGCGGCGACGATCGCGGAGGCTCCGGCCGCGACACCACTGCTCTGCTGCTCCTCGTCCGAAGCCTCGAGCTCGTCGTCGAGGTCGGCGTCGAGCTCCTCGTCGAGGATCTCCTCGGTGGCGGCGCTGTCCGCGGCGACCGGGGCGGCCGTCTCGTCGGTGGCCTTGGTCAGGTCGGCCGGGGATTCCGCCTCGGGAGCGGTCGTGTCGGCGGTCTTCGTGGTGTCCATGCGGGGCACCGTAGGCGGCTTTTCTGAGAGGTTCCTGAGAATCCGGCCGGGTCGTCACCACCGCCCGCCCCGAGTCCGCGGGGGATGCGGGGCGGTGCGGTGGCGGGGGCCGGATGCGCGGGACCGGCGGGCGCCTGCCCGGGCGCTCACGTGGCCGCCTGCCTGGGCTTCTTACGCGGACGCGGCCGGGGTCCACTCGTGGGCGAGGATCGCCCAGAGCTCGGTGTCCTGACGGACTCCGCGGTGCAGGTGGTTCTGGCGCATGACGCCTTCGCGGGTCATGCCGAGACGCTCGGCCACGGCGAGGCTCTTCTTGTTGCCGGTGGCGGCGTGCCATTCGACGCGGTGCATGCCGCGCTCACCGAAGGCGTAGTCGATCAAGACACTGCAGGCCTTGGTGACCAGGCCGCGGCCGGCCGCGGCGGGCTCCAGCCAGCAGCCGATCTCGCAGTTGCCGCTCGCGGCGTCGAACGCCGGGAAGAGGACTCCGCCCACGAGCGTGCCCTCGAGTCGGATCCCGAAGAACCGCGCGCCGTCCTCCCCCGCGGTGAGTGCGTACTTGGCCAGCAGCGCGCGGGCGGACTCGAGGTCGGAGGACCGGTCCGGGAAGCCGACGTACTGGCCGATGAACTCGCGTCCGCGTTCGATGTGCGCGAAGAACTCCTCCGCGTGCCGGGCTTCCAGGGGGAACATCTGGGCGTCGTCGGCGAGGTCTATCGAGAACATGCGCGTTCTTCCTTGGGTGTGTGGCGGCGGATGGCCTGATCACCGGGAGCTGGTGGCGGGCTCAGCTCCGTCCTCGCTCGTGGCGGGGTCCGCGCCGGGCCGCTGCAGGGGAAGTTTCGCATGCGCTCGGCACTCCGGGGGCTCGATGCTGATCCTCGGCAGCCTCCGGTCCAGCCAGTCCGGGAGCCACCAGTTGGCTCCGCCGAGCATGTGCATCAGGGCCGGCACGAGGAGCGTCCGCAGGACGAACGCGTCGAGGGCGACGGCCACGGCGAGCGCGATGCCGAACATCGCGATGAGCCGGTCGCCGCTGAGCACGAAGGCCAGGAAGACGGAGATCATGATGACGGCCGCCGAGTTGATCACCCGGCTGGTCTCGGCGAGGCCGACGCGCACGGCCTTCTTGTTGTCCCCGGTCTCCAGCCACTCCTCGTACATCCGGCTCACGAGGAAGACCTGGTAGTCCATGGACAGTCCGAAGAGCACCGAGACCATGATCACCGGCAGGAAGGGTTCGATCGGTCCGGCGCTGCCCAGCCCCAGAGGTTCGCTGCCCCAGCCCCACTGGAAGACCGCGACGACGACTCCGAAGGAGGAGGCGACGGCGGCGACGTTCATGGCGGCCGCCTTGACCGGGATGCCGATGGAGCGGAAGGCCAGCAGCAGGAGTACGCAGCCCAGCGCGATGACCACCCCGACGAAGAGCGGCAGTTTGCCGACGATGACCTCGGCGAAGTCGTCGTACCCGGCGGTCACACCGCCGACGTGGGCCTGCATGGTGTTGCCGTGCGCGGCGCGCGGGATGACCTCCTCGCGCAACGCTGCGACCAACGCGCTCGTGTCCCGGGACTGCGGCGGGGAGTCCGGCACGACGGCGATGACGGCGGTGTCGCCGCTGCGGTTGAAGACCGCCGGTCCGGCGGAGGCCACGCCCCCGGTCGTACGGAGCGACTCGGCCAACCCTTCCACGGCGACCCGGTCGGCGGCGCCGCCGAGGCGCGCGACCACCGTCAGCGGGCCGTTCATCCCCGGGCCGAACCCCTCCGCGAGCAGGTCGTAGGCCTTACGGGTGGTGGAGCCGGCCGGGTTGTTGCCCTGGTCGGAGGTGCCGAGGTGGAGGGAGAGCGTGGGCAGCGCCAGCACCACCATGACCACCGCGGCGAGGAACCCGAGCAGCTTGGGGTGGCGCTCGACGAAGCCCGACCAGCGGGCGGCGAAGCCGGTGACCGACTCGGCCCGCGGACCCTCCGCCGCCAGCCTGCGGCGCTCGCGGCCGGAGAGAGCGCGCGTACCGATGTACGAGAGGAGCGCGGGCAGCAGCGTCACCGAGGCGGCGACGGTCAGCACCACGGTGAGGGAGGCGGCGATCGCGACGCCGTTGAGGAAGTTCAGCCGGAGCACCAGCATGCCGAGCAGCGCGATGCAGACGGTGGCCCCCGCGAAGACGACGGCCCGGCCGGTGGTGGCGACGGCGTTCTCGGCGGCCTCCGCGACCGGGAGCCCGCGCTGGAGTCCCTTGCGGTGTCGGGTGACGATGAACAGCGCGTAGTCGATGCCGACACCGAGGCCCACGAGCGTGCCGAGCATCGGGGCGAAGTCGGCGACCGGCATCGCGTGCCCGAGGAGGGTGATGCCGAAGTAGGCGGTGCCCACGCTGACCAGGGCGGTCGCGATGGGCAGCAGGCTCGCGGCCAGCGAGCCGAAGGCCAGGAACAGCACCACGGCCGCGATGGCCACGCCGATGACCTCGGCGAGGTGCGCACTGGGGGCCTCGGTGAGACCGATGGCGCGGCCGCCGAGCTCGACCTGGAGGCCGTCGGCCTGGGTCGCCGGGTTCTTCGCGGCGGCCACGACGGCCTTGGCCTCGCCCTTGGGCACGGAGTCGGCCTGCTGGTCGAAGGTGACCACGGCGTAGGCGGTGCGCCCGTCGGGGCTGACCTGGGCGGCGGCCCCGGGTTCGGGACCGTAGGGGCCGGCCACCGACCCGACGCCGGGCAGCCGGGCCACCGAGTCCAGCGCCCGCGTCATGCGCTCCTCGACGGCGGGCGTACGCACGCTCTGGTGTTCCGGGGCCCGCCACACGATGGTGTCGGTGTCGCCGCCCTGACCGTGGAAGCCTTCGCGGAGCAGGGCGTGCGCCTTGCTGGACTCGGTTCCGGGGACCTCGTAGTCATTGGAGAACGCCGCTCCGGCGCCGACGGCGGCCGCGGCGGTCCCGAGGAAGGCGAGGAGCCAGATGAGTACGGCAACGAGTCGGTGTCGCATGCACCAGCGTGCGATGGCTGCCAACGGACGAGCTCCCTGGTGGTTCTATGGTCTACACCTTCACGATCCCAGCGTTCCGTGATCGTTGGCTGCCTTCGTGGGCATCGTCACAGGCTGCCGACCAGGTGCGGGACCATGGTCACACGGGCTTCGGAACGGAGGTCCGGCCGGACTGGTCATCGGTCCCCGGATCGTCGGTGTGGTTCATCGATCCGGATCGCGGTCCGGATCGTCGGTCCGGTACCCCGGCAGCGAGGGCCAGCGCACGGTGAGCACTACCGAGTCCTCCTCCGCGTACCAGGAGTGGTCGACACCGCGCCCCCACACGACGTAGTCCCCCTGCTCGGCGAGCACGACGCTCCGGCCGGGGAACTCCAGCCGGAACCGCCCGCTGATCAGCACCTGCAACGCCGTACGCGACTCGCCGCGCACCCACTGCGCCCGCTCGTCACCCTTGGGGTGGACGCCCCACTTGATCTCCACGTCCTCGCTGTGGCGGGGATCGCCGGGCGCCTTGAAGTGGCCCAGCAGCCAGCCCCGGTCGAGCGCGGCGTCGGGGGTGGCCTTGCCGGTGTGGACGGCGGGGTCGGCGGGGTGGGGGGACGGGGGGTGCACGGGGTGCGTGGGGTCGCTCACCTGGTGAGGTTAATGCAGTTGTCGGGGGCGGTCGGCGGCTGGTGAGCTGGCCGGATGACGACGGACCGAGACGACCCGCTGGACCACCCGCTGGACCACCCGCTGAACGACCCGCTGAACGACCTGCTGAAGGTGCGTGCCGAGTTCGACTCCGCGATGCGCCGCAACGCCCAGCCCGACACCAGCGACGCGCGCGTGGAACGGGTGGGATCGGTCGTACGGCAGATCGTGCCCGGAGCCGGCGGGAGCATGGTGCTCTGGTCCGACCTCGACGAGAGTACGGCGGACGCGGCGATCGCGGAGCAGGTGCAGTTCTTCACGGAACTGGCCGCACGGGGCGAGGTCCCGGAGGCGGAGTTCGAGTGGAAGCTCTACGACTACGACCGCCCCGCCGACCTGGGCGAGCGACTGCGCGCGGCGGGCTTCGTGGCGGAGCCCGCGGAGACGCTGCTGGTGGGGCGTACGGCGGACATCGCCACCCTGTCGGTGGAGCCGCCGGAAGGCATCAGCTTGCGGGTGGTGACCGACGAGGAGGGCGTGGACCTGATGATGGAGGCCCACCGCCGCGCCTTCGGCTCGGACCGGCCGCGCATCAGGGAGCTGATGCTGAACCTGCTGAGGGACGAGCCGGACACCATCGAAGCGGTCGTAGCGATGGCGGGCGACACCCCGGTCAGCGCGGCCCGGATGGAGATGCGCCCGGGGACAGCCTTCGCGGGCCTGTGGGGCGGCGGCACGGTCCCGGAGTGGCGGGGCCACGGCATCTACCGCTTCCTGGTCGCCCACCGAGCCCGAGTGGCGGCGGAGCATGGCATCCCCTACCTCCAGGTCGACGCATCGGAGGACAGCCGCCCGATCCTGCAACGGCTGGGCTTCGAAGTCCTGGGGGTCACCGTGCCATGGGTTTGGGTGGGGTAGGGGGCGTTGACGGTGGGTGGGGTGGGGGCTGCGGGGGGCCTTCACCTTCAGCTGGACCTTGCAGGCCTCGTGGACCTCGCTGATCCCGTGGACCTTATGGGTAATACAGGGGGAACTTGGCGGCATATCTTCCACTTTGGAACAAAAGATGCACGCCGGACAGGGGTGAACGCCTTCCACCCCCGGGGCCAACGGGGCAAGATCGCTGTCATGGCAGCAACAGAACCCACCCACCGCATCGGGCCGCCCCTCACCGGGGGCGAGCGCGAAACGCTCCGCGCTTACCTCGACTTCCACCGGGCCACCCTCGCCTGGAAGTGCGACGGCCTCACCGACGAGGAACTGCGCCGGCAGTCGTCCCCGCCCTCCACCCTGTCCCTGCTCGGGCTGGTCCGGCACATGGCGGAAGTCGAGCGGCACTGGTTCCGCCGCACCCTGGGTGGGGCGGACGTCCCGCATCTGTGGTCGGACACGCACGACTTCCAGGCCGCCTACGACGCCTCCGGCTCGACCCGCGCCGAGGCCTTCGCGGCCTGGGAGGCGGAGGTCGAGCACTCGCGCGCGGTGGAGGAGGCCGCCGAGTCCCTCGATGTGACGGCGCACGTCGAGAGGTGGGAGGAGGACGCCTCGCTCCGCGCGCTCATGCTGCACATGATCCACGAGTACGCCCGCCACAACGGCCACGCGGACTTCCTCCGCGAGGCCGTCGACGGCGTCACGGGCACGTAACCGCCCGCACGCTCGCGGGCTTCGGACTCGGACTTCAGGAGTCCTGAGGCCCCAGGCCTCAGACCTCAGGCCTCAGGCCTCAGGCCCGTCAGTACCCCAGCCCGTTGACCCGCCCCTTCGGGATCGCCAGGTCCTTGCGGAGCCAGCCCGTCAGGGTGCGGGTGGTGGCGGTGTCGCAGGCCAGCCAGACGTACGCCGACCCCGCCTCCCCGAGGAGGGGCGGGAGTTCGGCGCGGACGCGCTCGGTCAGCGCCGAACTCCCGCCCGCGCCGGGCACGTCCGCGCCGCCCTGGAGGAGACGGCGGCCGCGAGCGCGCCCGACACCCCCTGGTCCGAGGTCCACCGGCTCGCCCCCTGGTCGGCGCTGCCGGATCCGGACGCCGAGTGGCCGGGGGTCGGCGGCGACCACGACCGCCTCAACGCCACGTCCACGGTCCCTGGTTTCACCGATCGCACCACCGGCGCCCCGGCGGCCCGCTACATATGGGACCTGGCCCGCTGTGAGGACATCCTCTGGGTGGTCCCGCTCGGCGCGGACGGCGTCGCCGGAAGCCCGCACCACCGCGACCAGCTCCCGCTCCGGGCGCGTTGTGAACTCGTCCCGGTCGTCACCGACTGGTCCCGCCTCACCAAGGAATCCGCATGACCACCTCCACCGGCACCACCGCCCCCGACGCCGCCGCGCCCGCACCCGCCACCCGGCAGCCCGTCCACATCCATGTCGTCGAGGGCTTAGGCACCGTCACCCTGACGCCCCTCGACCCGGCCGCCGACTCCGGGCTCGTCCATGCCTGGGTCTCCGAGGGGCGGGCCGCCTTCTGCGGCACGGGCGGAGTCGGCCGCGAGCTGGTGCGGGAGGCCTACGAGGCCCTGGACCGCCGCACCACCCGCCACGCGTACCTCGCGCGGTGCGAGGGGCAGCCGGTCGCGCTGTTCCAGACGTACGACTGCGCGGAGGACCGGGTCGGCGGGTGCTACGAGGTCCGGCCCGGGGACATCGGCGTGCACCTGCTGATCGACCCGGACCACGGTGGCGCCGAACAGGCCCTGCCCACGGCC
This sequence comes from Streptomyces sp. NBC_00435, assembly GCF_036014235.1. Classification (GTDB taxonomy): domain Bacteria; phylum Actinomycetota; class Actinomycetes; order Streptomycetales; family Streptomycetaceae; genus Streptomyces. The sequence goes on along the minus strand of NZ_CP107924.1, from coordinate 5,750,472 downwards.
CTGTCGAACGTCTTCCTCACCTACCTCCTGTCCGAGCCCTCGGTGCGCCGCGTCGTGGCCGAGCCGGACGCCCGCGACGACGGGGCCATGGACCGGCTGCAGCGGACCGGTTTCACGCTCGGCCCGGAGGTGGAGCTCCCGGAGATCGACTTGCCGGGGGGCCGCCTCCCGGCCAAGCGGGCCCGGCTGCTCACGCTCGACGTGTCGGGAGCGCTGCCAGAAATCCGGTGACCAGGTCCGCCCACTCCCGCGGGAGCTCGGCGAACGGCAGGTGCCCGGTGGGCAGTTCCGCCCACCGGGCACCGGGCAGTGCATCGGCCACCTCCCGCTGGACATCGAGCGGTACGAGGCGGTCGGCGGTGGTCGCGATGACGAGCGCGAGTACGTCGAGCCGTGCGATCTCGGCCCGCAGGTCGGCCCCCCGCACCAGCGCGGCATGGTCCCCGCCGCCGGGCGGGAAGGACGCGGCGGTGGCGCGCACGGCCGCCTCCACCTGCTCGCCGGTCAGCCCCTCCAGCACCTGCGGGCTGAGGGTGAGCGGTACGAGGAGCCGCGCGAGCGGCTCGGTCTCCTCGCGCCGGGCCAGCTCCGACCAGAGGTCGGTGATGAGCCCGAGCCACCGTCCGACCCGGGCGAAGGCCAGTTCGAGCGGTCGCGTGGCGCGCGGGGTCGTCCCCGTACCGGGGTGGTCGACGCCGACGACGGTGTGGACCGCGGCCAGACCATCGAGGATCGGACCGAAGTTCGACAACAGGTCCCAAAGGAACGTCTCGTGGCGCGTCCTGGGCACCGGCCCCGAGACGATCGCCTCCATGGAGCAGGGCCGCCGGCTCCTCCAGCCGCGCATGGCGGCGACCCTCGACGACCTGTTCGGGACGGGCGGCCTGCTGGGCGCGTCCCGGGCAAGATCCCGAAGCGGGAGCGGTACCCGGCCTTCGCGATCGACTTCATCACGCACGAGCGGGACGCGGAGAGCCTCTTCCCGTACGAGAACTCGGTGATCCCCAGGTTGCTCCAGACCCCCGAGTACGCGGCGGCCGTCTTCGGCTGCCTGTACCCGCCGATGACCCCGGAGGAGATCGAGGTGCAGACGGCCGGGCGGTTGACCCGCCAGTCCATGCTGGCGCGCAAGCCCTGGCCGCCGATATGGGATCCTGCGGAACCAGGCGCTGTCCATGGAGGACGGCAAGCGCCTGCTGGACGACCTGCTGGGAGAGTCATGACCCACGCGTCGCGGGGTCGAGCGCGGCCCGGTCGGTGTCCTCCACCTGGCGTTCCCGCATGGTGTGCGGATACCGGTCGAGGGCGGAAGTGAACTGCCGGGCGTCCCGGTGGAGATCCGCGGAGCAGGTGCGCCACAGCAGCAGGTTCTCGCGCACCGCGTCGTGTCTTCGCACGAGCTCGATCTCGCGGGCCTTCGCACGCGCCGCGCCCCGCCGGGTGAGCAGCGCGCCGCCCAGCGTGCCCGCGACTCCCGCCGCGGCGATGACCATCGCACCGATCTCCACCGGTCCGCCCCCTGATTCAGTCTTCCCCGTGCGCAGTCTGCCGGGCGCCCGCCCGTGAAGTCCCCGAAGGTGGTGCACAGGCCGATTCCCATTGACCCCACCAACCACCTCACGGGAAGCTGATCCCCACTCAAACAATCGGCGCTGGGGGGAAATTGACCAGCCAGAATCTGCACATCGGTCCGGACGCGGCGGCAGACCGCTACCGACTGCTCCGGTCCATCGGGCGCGGCGGGGAGGCCGTGCTCTATCTCGCGGAGATCGAGCTCGCGGGTGGGTCCGAGCCCGTCGTCGTGAAGGTGCTCGACTCCAAGACCACGATCACCCCGGACGTGTTCGACCGCATCAGTCAGAAGTGGAACGAACAGGCCGAGCTGCTGCGCTTCGTCCACCGGCCGGGCGTCGTGGGCGTCCGGGAGCACTTCGAGGGGCCGCCGATCCACCGTCCCGGGGAATCGGGGACGCTGACCGGGCGGGCCCTCGTCCTGGTCATGAACCACGTGGACGGACTCGACCTGCGGGACTGGCGGGCCGAGCGGACGCTCGCCACCGCCGCCGAGCGGCGCGAGGTGATGCGCACGCTGGAGCAGCTGGCCGACGTACTGGACTGGCTGCACTCGGGGAAGGCCACCCCGTCCGGGCGCCAGGTGATCCACGGTGACCTGTCCCCGGGCAACGTCATGGTCGACGCCCACGGGCAGGCCACCCTGGTGGACTTCGGCCTCAGCAAGCTGACCGCCGACCACCAGACGGCCGAGGTCTGGTTCACCCCGGGCTACGCGGCTCCCGAGGTGTTCGACGGGAAGCGGACCCCGGGTGCGGACCGGTACGCCTTCGGGGCCATCGCGTACTTCATGCTGAGCGGGGAATCGCCGCCCGCGACCCCCGAGTTGCTGGCGCAGGCCCTTGTGCGGCTGCCGCAGTTCGCGGTGCTGGACGCGGAACAGCGGGCGCGGATCGCTTCCATCTTCGCGTCCGATCCGCTGAAGCGTCCGGTGAACCTGGCCGGGTGGATGAAGGACATCCGGCACGCGGTGGTGTCCACCACCACCTCCACCTCTCAGCGGGTGGTCCAGGCCGTGCCCCCGGCCCCGGTGGCGGCCCCGCCGAAGCCGGTGGCCCCGCCCCAGCAGCGGCCGACGCCTCCGGTGGCCGCCCCGGTGCTCCCGGCGGCGCCCCCGGCTGAGCCGGCGTACACACCGCCGCCCGCCCAGCCCCTGTACACCCCACCGCCCACCGAGCCGGTGTACACACCGCCGCCCGTGCGGGCGAGCGTGCCGCAGGGGTACGGTCCCGCGCCCGCGACCGGCTCCCCCACCGAGCCGCTGCCCACGGTCACGTCCCCGCCCACGCCGCCGCGCAAGAAGCGGCGGACCGGGCTGGTGCTCGGGGCGGTGCTCGCGGTGCTGGTGGTGGGCGCCGCCTCGGTGATCGGCGTAAAGCTCCTCGGGGACAAGGAGGAAGGGCACGGCTCGAACACGGCGAGCGGCGGGGACAAGGCGGCCTCGTCCTCCTCGGCCCCCGAGAGCCCGACTCCCTCGCCGACGCCGACGCCCAGCTCGTCGGCGTCCGAGTCCGACTCCCCGACCACCCAGCCCACGGCGACCGGCTCCCAGCCATCGGGGGTCGCGCCGGACGTCAAGGCGGCCGACCTGACCGTCATGGGCCCGGTCAACGGCGACCTGGGCGGATTCGACGTCGGTCCCGCCAAGATCAACACCAAGCAGTACGGGGCCGCGTTCATCCAGGAGAGCAGCTGCAACTTCGACGCCCAGACCGAGTTCGACCTCAACCGTGAGTGGAAGACGCTGGAGTTCACCGCGGGGATCGACGACGGCTCGACGAACGAGAAGGGGCGGGTCACCATCTCGCTCGACGGCAAGCCCGCCGCCTTCTCCGAGCTCGTGGAACTGGGCAAGCCGATCACGCGCACGGTGGACGTGAGCGGAGCCCTGCGGCTTCGCGTCAAGGTGGACAAGGGCTGCGACAACGGCACGGTCGTCATCGCCGGCCCCCAGCTGGGTCGCTGAGACCACGAAGGCCCCGTACCGGATCCCACCGGTACGGGGCCTTCGTGCGCGCGGACCGCGCGAACTCCTGCGGACCTACTCCGAGACGCCCAGGCGCTCCAGGATGAGCTCCTTGACGCGCGCCGCGTCGGCCTGGCCGCGGGTGGTCTTCATGACCGCTCCGACCAGCGCGCCGACGGCGGCGATCTTGCCGCCGCGGATCTTGTCGGCGATGCCCGCGTTGCCCGCGATGGCCTCGTCCACGGCCGCGCCGAGCGCGCCCTCGTCCGAGACGACCTTCAGGCCGCGCTTCTCGACGACCTCGTCCGGGGTGCCCTCGCCGGCGAGGACGCCTTCGAGGACCTGGCGGGCCAGCTTGTCGTTGAGCTCACCGGCCGCCACCAGGGCCGCGACGCGCGCGACCTGGACGGGGGTGATGGGCAGCTCGTCGACGACGACGCCCTGCTCGTTGGCGTTGCGCGCCAGCTCGCCCATCCACCACTTACGGGCGGCGGTCGAGTCGGCACCGGCCTCGATGGTCGCGACGATGGAGTCCACCGCGCCCGCGTTGAGGATCGACTGCATGTCGTGCTCGGTGACGCCCCACTCCTGCAGGAGGCGGTTGCGGCGCACGCGCGGCATCTCCGGCAGACCGGAGCGCAGCTCCTCGACCCAGGTGCGGGCCGGGGCGATGGGGACCAGGTCGGGCTCCGGGAAGTACCGGTAGTCCTCGGCGTTGTCCTTGATGCGGCCGGCCGTGGTGGAGCCGTCCTCCTCGTGGAAGTGCCGGGTCTCCTGCACGATCGAGCCGCCGGAGGAGAGCACCGCCGCGTGGCGCTGGATCTCGAAGCGGGCGGCGCGCTCGACGGAGCGCAGCGAGTTGACGTTCTTCGTCTCGCTGCGGGTGCCGAACTCTGACTCGGGGGTGGGGCGCAGCGACAGGTTGACGTCGCAGCGCATCTGGCCCTTGTCCATGCGGGCCTCGGAGACGCCGAGGGCCTTGATGACCTCGCGCAGCTCGGCGACGTACGCCTTGGCGACCTCGGGGGCCCGTACGCCCGCGCCCTCGATCGGCTTGGTGACGATCTCGATGAGGGGGATGCCGGCGCGGTTGTAGTCCAGCAGGGAGTGGGACGCGCCGTGGATACGGCCGGTGGCGCCGCCGACGTGCAGCGACTTGCCGGTGTCCTCCTCCATGTGGGCGCGCTCGATCTCCACGCGGAAGATCTCGCCGTCCTCCAGCTGGACGTCGAGGAAGCCGTTGAAGGCGATCGGCTCGTCGTACTGGGAGGTCTGGAAGTTCTTCGGCATGTCCGGATAGAAGTAGTTCTTCCGGGCGAAGCGGCACCACTCGGCGATCTCGCAGTTGAGCGCGAGACCGATCTTGATGGCGGACTCGATGCCGATCTCGTTGACGACGGGCAGCGCGCCGGGCAGGCCCAGACAGACCGGGCAGGTCTGCGAGTTGGGCTCGGCACCCAGCTCGGTCGAGCAGCCGCAGAACATCTTGGTCTTCGTGCCGAGCTCGACGTGGACCTCGAGGCCCATGACGGGGTCGTACGACGCGAGGGCGTCCTCGTACGACAGCAGTTCGGTGACAGTCACAGTGGAAATTCCCTCTCAGCCCAGCAGGACGTCGTCGTCGCCGAGACGCTTCAGTTCGCGGTACAGGATCGCGAGGCCGGTGACGATGGCGGCGGCGGACACGACGGCGTCGATCAGCTTCAGCGTGTCGTGCTCGGTGCGGGCCTTGCGGGCCTGCTTGACGACGCTGAGGGCACCGAAGGCGGTGGTGCCGATCGACAGGTACGTACCGGACTTGGACTTCCTGAAGCCCTTGGCCTTGGACAGCGCGCTCGTACTGGTACTCGTACTCGAACTCACAGCGACGGAGCCTCCTCAAGCAGCGGGTGGCCCCAGCGCTCGATGAAGGCGGCCTCGACGGCGGCGCCGACCTTGTACAGCCGGTCGTCCTTCATCGCCGGGGCGATGATCTGCAGTCCGACCGGGAGGCCGTCCTCCGGGGCCAGGCCGCAGGGCAGCGACATGGCGGAGTTGCCGGCCAGGTTGGTCGGGATGGTGCACAGGTCCGCGAGGTACATCGCCAACGGGTCGTCGGTGCGCTCACCGATCGGGAAGGCGGTGGTGGGCGTGGTCGGGGAGACGATCACGTCGACCCGCTCGAAGGACTTCTCGAAGTCCTGCGTGATGAGCGTGCGGACCTTCTGGGCGGAGCCGTAGTACGCGTCGTAGTAGCCGGAGCTGAGCGCGTACGTGCCGAGGATGATGCGGCGCTTGACCTCGTCGCCGAAACCGGCTTCGCGGGTCAGCGCGGTGACGTCCTCGGCGGACTTGGTGCCGTCGTCGCCGACGCGCAGGCCGTAACGCATGGCGTCGAAGCGTGCCAGGTTCGAGGAGCACTCGGACGGCGCGATGAGGTAGTACGCGGCCATCGCGAGGTCGAAGGACGGGCAGTCCAACTCGACGATCTCGGCGCCGAGCTCCTTGAGGAGCTCCACCGACTCGTTGAAGCGCTGGACGACGCCGGCCTGGTAGCCCTCGCCGGCGAACTGCTTGACCACACCGACGCGCATGCCGGCGACGGAGCCGTTGCGGGCCGCCTCGACGACCGGCGGGACCGGGGCGTCGATGGAGGTGGAGTCGAGCGGGTCGTGCCCGGCGATCACCTCGTGGAGCAAGGCCGTGTCCAGGACGGTGCGGCCGCAGGGGCCGCCCTGGTCCAGGGAGGAGGAGAAGGCGACCATGCCGTAGCGGGAGACCGCGCCGTAGGTGGGCTTCACGCCGACGGTGCCGGTGACGGCGGCGGGCTGGCGGATGGAACCGCCGGTGTCCGTGCCGATGGCCAGCGGGGCCTGGAAGGCGGCCAGCGCGGCCGCGGAGCCGCCGCCGGAGCCGCCGGGGATCCGGGTGAGGTCCCAGGGGTTGCCGGTGGGACCGTAGGCGCTGTTCTCGGTCGACGACCCCATGGCGAACTCGTCCATGTTGGTCTTGCCGAGGATGACGACGTCGGCTTCCTTCAGCCTGCGCGTCAGGGTGGCGTCGTAGGGCGGGATCCAGCCTTCGAGGATCTTCGAACCGACGGTGGTCGGGACCCCGACGGTGGTGAAGATGTCCTTGAGGGCGAGCGGTACGCCGGCCAGCGGGCCGAGCTTCTCGCCGGCCTGGCGCTTGGCGTCGACGGCGCGCGCCTGCGCGAGGGCACCCTCGCGGTCGACGTGCAGGAAGGCGTGAACCTTCTCGTCGGTCGCCTCGATGCGGGCCAGGTGGGCCTCGGTGACCTCGACGGCCGTGAGGACGCCGGAAGCGATCTTCTCGGCGGTCTCGGCGGCGGTGAGCCTGATGATGCTGTGCGTGTCGGTCATGTTGTTAGTCCTCCCCCAGGATCTGCGGCACCTTGAAACGCTGCTGCTCCTGGGCGGGAGCGCCGGAAAGCGCCTGCTCGGGGGTGAGCGACGGACGGACCTCGTCCGCGCGCATGACGTTCGTCAGCGGCAGCGGGTGGGAGGTCGGCGGGACGTCTTGGTCGGCGACCTCGGAAACGCGGGCGACCGCGCCGATGATGTCGTCGAGCTGTCCAGCGAAGTGGTCGAGCTCTTCGCTCTTCAGCTCCAGACGTGCCAGCCGAGCGAGGTGGGCGACCTCCTCGCGCGTGATGCCAGGCATGCAGCGATCCTCTGGGGGTGGTGAGTGAGTGTGTGGGTTCCGGGCCCAATCCTATGGGGCCCGGCCCCCACCCGGCGCCCCGGTTTCCCCCGGGGGCGGTACGGGCCCCCCGCACGGGCCCGTTTCACCCGTCGGCCGCGGGTGTGCCACTGCGCGGGGCGAAGTCCCCTCCCCACCCTTCCACCGTTCCTCGGGGCTCCGCCCCAGACCCCGCTCCTCGAACGCCGGAGGGGCTGGTGATCGGACGCGCCGCACGCGGCAACGGTCCGGCAGGGCCTCAGGCCAGGGCCGCCAGGTGGGTCCGGGCCCCGGCCAGAGTCTCGGCAAGGGTTCCGTGGACCGTGAGGTCAGGGCGGGCCATGGCCAGCTGGGCGACGACGTCCGCGCGGCGGGGGTAGCCGGGGTCGGCGCCGACTACCAGCCGGCGGCCCGGGGTGGCCGCGGCCGCGCCGAGTTCGTACAGGGTGATCGGCTGGACCGTCAGGGCCGCTTCGCACTCCGGGAACCAGAACAGCGTCACGTCGGCCAGCAGCAGGTGCCGGTACTCCCAGGCGATCTGGACGTCCGTCTGCGTGGGGTCGGAGACGTCGAAGGCCGTCCGGCGCGGGTTGAGGACGACGAAATCGGCCAGCGCCCGCGCCGCCGACGACTGCCACGGCGGGCAGTGCGTGATCCCGCCCGCCAGGAAGACCGACGGCGGGTCGCCCGGCGCGGTCCGGTGCACCGCCGGTGCTTCGACGTACCTCACTGGGTCCGCGCCGCCGCGGTCTGCGCCGCAGCGGCCGCCGCGGTCTGCGCCGCCAGCTCCGCCGTGATGTCCGCGGGCCGCCGCCAGCCGCGCTCACCACGGGCCAGCAGCCAGGCCGTGGCCTCCTGCGGGGGCATCGCGGCGGCGACCAGCCAGCCCTGGACGGCGTCGCAGCCGAGGTCGCGCAGGCGCTCCCACGTCTCGTCGTCCTCGACGCCCTCCGCGACGACCAGCAGGCCGAGGGAGTGGGCGAGGTCGACGGTGCAGCGGACGATCTCGGCGTCCTGCGCGTCCACGGCCAGCCGGGCCACGAAGGAGCGGTCGATCTTCAGTTCGCTGACCGGCAGCCTGCGCAGGTGGACCAGGGAGGAGTAGCCCGTGCCGAAGTCGTCCAGGGACATCTTCACGCCGTGGCCGGTGAGCCCGGCCATGGTGTCGGCGGCCCGCTGCGGGTCCTCCAGCAGGACGTGTTCCGTTATTTCCAGCTGGAGGCCGCTCGCCGGTACGCCGTGCCGGGCGAGGCGCGCGGCCACGGCGCCCGCGAAGCCGGGGGTGTGGACGTCGCGCGGCGAGACGTTGACGGCGACCGGGACCTTCAGGCCCTGGGCCCGCCACCGGGCGACCTGCGCGAGCGCGGTCTCCAGTACGTATTCGGTGAGGTGCGGCATCAGACCGGAGGTTTCCGCGATGGCGATGAACTCGTCCGGCGAGACCCGGCCCCGCTCGGGGTGCACCCACCGTACGAGCGCTTCGAGCCCGGCCACCTGGCCGTCGAAGCGGACCTTCGGCTGGTAGTGCAGTTCGACCTCGCCGGCGTCCAGCGCCCGCCGCAGGTCCCCCAGCAGGCCGAGCCGGTCGGGGGTGTTGCTGTCCCGCTTGGACTCGTAGACCTCGACACCCGTCCGGTCCCGCTTCGCCTGGTACATGGCCACGTCGGCGCGGCGCAGCAGTCCCTCCGCGTCCAGCGCGTGGTCGGGGAAGACGGCGAGGCCGGCGCTGGCCTCCAGGACCAGGGTCAGGCCGTCCAGGTCGAGGGGGGAGCTGAGTTCGGCGACCAGGTTGCGGGCGACGCGCTGGGCGCTGGTGGTGGAGTCGGCGACGGGCAGCAGGACGGCGAACTCGTCGCCGCCGAGGCGGGCCGCCTCGGCGTCCGGCGGGAGGGCCTGGCGCAGCCGGTCCGCGATCTGCAGGAGCAGCCGGTCGCCGGCGAGGTGGCCGAGGGTGTCGTTGACCGCGCGGAAGCGGTCCAGGTCGATCAGTACCAGCGCCGCGCGGGTGCCGGAACGTTCGGCCTGGTCGAGCGCGCTCCAGGCGCGTTCCAGCAGCCACTGCCGGTTGGGCAGGCCGGTGAGCGGGTCGCGCAGTTGCTCCTCGGCGCGGGCGCGGGCGATCCACAGCGTGGAGTCCAGGGCGATCAGCGGGACGGCGAACAGCGGCAGCAGTACTGGCAGCGATTCGGCGACGACGCAGATCAGTGGCGCGATGCCGAGGAGGGCGACGGCGACCAGGGCCTGGCGCAGCAGCGCGGTGCGGGCGACGGTGGGCAGTCCCCCGCCGCTCGGGGCGAGTGCGAGCCAGAGCAGGACGCGGGTGACGAGCAGGTAGGCGAGGGCGACCAGGACGACTTCGGGGACGGCGTCGAGCCCCCATCCGGTGGGCCGCCACGGGCGTTCGACGGAGGGTGCCTCGCCGAAGGCGGCGAGTACGAGGGCTCCCGCGCCGATGCCGAGGATGTCGGTGGCGCCGTGCAGCAGTCCCTGGCGCCAGCGGTGCCGGCGGGCGGCTCCGACGAGGGAGACCACGGCGAGCGAGACCAGCCCGGCGGGGACCCATCCGTAGAGGATGAGGACGCCGAGGGTGAGGGCCGCGCCGGATCCGGTGCCGCCCCACCAGCGGTCGCGGCCGAGGGCGACGAGGTGGCCGACGATGATGCCGGTGAGCAGGGCCAGTGCCCAGCCGACCGAGCCGCCGGGGAACAGGGCGTGACGACTGGTCAGTGCGGCGACGATGCCGACCACGAGCACCACGGCGGCGGTTCCCACGACGACGAAGGGCAGTGCCAGGCGCCGCCGTCCCGCTCCGCCCGTGCCCGCCCCGGTGTCGAGCGGTCGCGCTTGCGGCGCCCTGGTGCCCAGGACACCGAGCCGGCCCGTCCGCCGCATGGACGGGAAATCCCCGCCGAAGTCTGGTGACGGGTCGGCGCTTTCGGTGGGTTTCATGCCCGTCCCTCTCACAGCCGGCGATGCCGATGCCACGCAATGGCCCCGATGTCATGCCATCACGACTGGAAGCGCATCAAGCAGCCGTGCACGACAGGCGCACCCCTCAACAGTAGGACGCTGGAGGCACCCAGGGGCAGCGGTCGGCGGCGGTTGCCCGAATACGACCCAGCCATCCTCATCAGTACGGTATCCGCCGAACGGGTGAGTTTGGACCAGGACCCTCCGGTCACCCATCCGATGATCCGACAGGTCCTGGGCCTACGACCAGCCTTGTACCGGCCTCAACCGTGTTCGGTACCGGCCGTTCGCGGACGGGTGCCACCGCTGGACACGCCTGGCGTGCGCCCGCTCGTACGGCCGCACGCCACGCATCCGTTCGCCTTCGCTACTCCTCTTCGGCGTTGCCGTCCAGCGGGAGAGCGGCCTCGCGCGCCGCGTCCGGGCCGTCCGCCAGCAGGACGGCGAACCCGGCGTCGTCCAGGATGGAGAGCTTCAGCTGCACGGCCTTTTCGTACTTCGAGCCGGGGTTGTCGCCGACCACGACGAAGGAGGTCTTCTTCGAGACGGACCCGGTGACCTTGGCGCCGCGGCTCTGCAGCGCGTCCTTCGCACCGTCCCGGGTGTGGCTCTGCAAAGTGCCGGTGACGACGACGGTCAGCCCCTCCAGCGGACGGGGACCCTCTTCCTCGCCGGAACCGTCCTCCTCCATCCGGACGCCCGCCGCCCGCCACTTGCGCAGGATCTCCTCGTGCCACGGTTCGGCGAACCATTCCTTGAGGGAGGCGGCGATGATGGCGCCGACGCCCTCGGCCGCCGTCAGCTCTTCCACGGTGGCGCTCCGGATCGCGTCGATCGACCGGAACTGGCGGGCAAGGGCCTCCGCCGCGACCGGGCCGACGTGACGGATCGACAGGCCGTTGATGATGCGGGCGAGCGGGCGGTCCTTGGCGGCGGCGATGTGCTCCAGCATCGACAGGGCGTTCTTCTTCGGCTCGCCCTTCTGGTTGGCGAAGACCGTGACGATCTTCTCCTCGCCCGTCTTGGGGTCCCGCTTGGGCAGTCCGCTGTCCGGGTCGAGGACGTAGGCCTTGATCGGCAGCAGTTGCTCGATGGTCAGGTCGAAGAGGTCGCCCTCGTCGAGGAGCGGCGGGACGGCCGGCTCCAGCGGGCCGGTCAGCGCCGCGGCCGCGACCATGCCGAAGTTCTCGATGTCCAGGCTCTGGCGGCCGGCCAGGTAGGCGACGCGCTCGCGCAACTGGGCGTGGCAGGACTGCGCGTTGGGGCACCGGACGTCGATGTCCCCCTCCTTCATGGGCCGCAGCTCCGTCCCGCACGCGGGGCATCCGGCGGGCATCACGAACTCCCGCTCGCTGCCGTCCCGCAGGTCGACCACCGGCCCGAGGATCTCGGGGATGACGTCGCCCGCCTTGCGCAGGACGACGGTGTCCCCGATGAGCACGCCCTTGGCCTTGACGACCTCCTGGTTGTGCAGGGTCGCGAACTCGACCTCGGAGCCCGCCACCGTCACCGGCTCCACCTGGGCGTACGGGGTCACGCGGCCGGTGCGGCCGACGCCGACCTTGATGTCGATCAGCTTGGTGTTGACCTCTTCGGGGGCGTACTTCCAGGCGATGGCCCAGCGCGGAGCGCGCGCGGTGGAACCGAGACGGCCCTGGAGCGCGATCTCGTCGAGCTTGACGACGACGCCGTCGATCTCGTGCTCCACCGAGTGCCGGTTCTCGCCGAACTCCTTGATGAACTCCCGGACCTCGGCGAGCGTGGAGACGACCTTGTTGTGCTTGGCGGTGGGCATGCCCCACTCGTGCAGCAGCTCGTACGCCTGCGACTGTCGCTCGATCTCGAAGCCCTCGCGAGCGCCGATGCCGTGCACCACCATGTGCAGCGGGCGGCTCGCCGTGACCTTGGGGTCCTTCTGGCGCAGCGAACCGGCCGCCGCGTTGCGCGGGTTGGCGAAGGGCTTGCCCTCGGCCTCGACCAGGCGGGCGTTGAGCTCCTCGAACTTCTCCATCGGGAAGAAGACCTCGCCGCGGATCTCGACCAGGGCCGGGATCCGGTCGCCCTTGAGCCGGTCGGGGATCTCGGCGATGGTGCGGACGTTGGGCGTGATGTCCTCGCCCGTGCGGCCGTCGCCGCGGGTGGCCGCGCGGGTCAGGCGGCCGTTCTCGTACGTGAGGTTGACGGCGAGGCCGTCCACCTTGAGCTCGCACAGGTAGTGGTAGTCGGAGGTGTTGGCGTCCCGGGCCACGCGCTCGGCCCAGGCCGCCAGTTCCTCGTCGTCGAAGGCGTTGTCGAGGGAGAGCATGCGCTCGCGGTGCTGGACGGAGGCGAAGTCCGTCTCGTACGCCCCGGCCACCTTCTGGGTGGGCGAGTCGGGCGTGCGCAGCTCCGGATACTCCTCCTCGAGCGCCTCCAGCGAGCGCAGCAGCTTGTCGAACTCGGCGTCGCTGACGACCGGCTGGTCGTTCACGTAGTACCGGAAGCGGTGCTCCTCGACCTGCTCGGCGATCAGCGCGTGCTGCTCGCGCAGTGCCGCCGGTACGGCCGTGTCGCTGCCCTGCTTCTGTTCGGCTGCCATGCCGTGTCCTCCCGTGACCCGTCTCGATCCATCACTCAGGGTTGTCGGCGAGCGACCTCGCCGCCCTGACGCAGTGCGCCTGGACCGCTCGTGCGTACGCGGGCGAAGCGCCCGCCAGACCGCACGAAGGGGTGATCACGACGGACTCCGCCAGAGTCCCCGGGGTCAGCCCCAGCCTGCGCCAGAGCTTCCTGACACCCATGACGCTACCGCCCGGGTCCGACAACGGGCCGTCGGTGCCGGGCACCACTCCGGCGAAGAGTTTCGTACCGCCTTCGACGGCCTCTCCGATGGCGTCGTCCTCGCGCTCAGTGAGCAGCGAGAAATCGAACGACACGCCCGAGACCCCGGCGCGCCGCAGCAGGCCGAAGGGGACCTCGGGTGCGCAGGAGTGGACGATCACCTCGCCGTCGTGGACGGCGAACAGCTCGCGCAGCGTCCCTTCGACGACCTGGCGGTCGACGGCGCGGTAGGTGCGGTAGCCGCTGGCCGAGCGCACCCGGCCGAGCAGGACCGCCGTGAGCGAGGGCTCGTCGTACTGCAGCACGACCTGGGCGCCGGGGATGCGCTTGCGTACGTCGGCCAGGTGCTCGCGGACACCTTCGGCGAGGGATCCGGCCAGGTCCCGGCAGGCGCCCGGGTCCTGGAGCATGGACTCGCCGCCGTGCATCTCCAGGGAGGCGGCCAGTGTCCACGGGCCGACGGCCTGGACCTTGAGCCGGCCCTCGTACCCCTGGGTGAACTCCTCCAGGGCGTCGAGGTCCTCACCGAGCCAGGAGCGGGCCCGCTTGCTGTCGCGGCCGGGGCGGTCGCTGATCCGCCAGCCGCTGGGCTCGACGTGGGCGTACATGTCCACGAGCAGCCCGAGGGAACGGCCGATCATGTCCGCGCCGGGTCCCCGGGCGGGCAGCTCGGGAAGGTACGGGAACTCCTCGAAGGAGCCGGTGACGGTCCTGGCCGCTTCGCGGGCGTCGTCGCCGGGGAGCGAGCCGATGCCGGTGGCTCCGCCGGTGGGGCTCGCACTCATCGGCCGGGCCTGACGGTGAGGTCGGACACCACGGCGTCGCGGGGCAGGTCGACGGCCATCACGATGGTGGTCGCGACGGACTCGGCGTCGATCCAGTCGGCGGCGTCGTAGGACTCGCCCTCCTGCGAGCGGACCTTGGCCTGCATCGGGGTGGCGGTGCGGCCGGGGTAGACGGAGGTGACGCGGATGCCGTTCTCCTTCTCCTCCTCCCGCAGCGAGTCGGCGAGGGCCTTCAGCCCGTGCTTGGAGGCGGCGTACGCGCTCCAGTCGGCGTGCGCGGTGAGGCCGGCGCCGGAGTTCACGAAGACGATGGTCGTGCGGGAGGCGCGCAGGGTGGGCAGCAGCAGGCGGGTCACCTCGGCGGGGGCGACGAGGTTGACGTTGAGCTGCTGGTGCCAGGTCTTGGGGCGCAGCTCGCCGACGGGGCCGAGGTCGACGATGCCGGCGATGTGCAGGAGGGAGTCGATCCGCTCGGGGACGGCCTGCTTGGAGAAGGCCCAGGACAGCCGGTCGGGGTCGGCGAGGTCCCCGACGAGCGCGCGGGATCCGGGGTAACGGTCGGTGAGCTGCTTGGCGCGGGCGGCGTCGCGGGCGAGGAGTACGAGGTCGTCGCCGCGGGCGTGGAGGCGGGCCGCGACGGCAGCGCCGATGCCGGAGCCGGCGCCGGTGATCAGGTGAGTAGGCATACCGCCCATGCTCGCACCCGCCCACGCCCTGCGACCCCACCTGCCCGGGTCCCGGCCAGGGCCTCGGGCGGGGTTGGCTCGTCTCTTTCGATCTTGCTGGGTGCAGCGGGCCCGCAAGATCGAAAGAGTCCGACCGGACGGACGGTTCACAGGGTCGCGGCGGGCCCCGGCCGCCGTGTCGTGTGCCACCACCCCACGAGCCGCCGCTCCGGGTCCCCCGGCCCCCCGTCGACGTATGCGCCGGCCTCGCACACCTCGTCGTCGTACCAGGGGCGGCTCGCCTCGTCGTGGGCCTCGGCGAAGGGGAAGAAGGTTCGCGGGCCGCCGAGGAGGTCGAGGTCAAGGCCGACCCCGCCGAAGGAGGAGTGGCAGCGGCGGCGGCCGATGAGGTGGGTGGCGCGCTCCGCCGTCGTCAGAGACCGGCCTCGGCGCGCAGGGTCGCCGCCGTCTTCGAGGCGTCGTAGTCGGCGGGGACCCCGTCGACGAGGATGATGTCCCCGGCGATGTGGTCGGCGCGCAGCGGGATGAGGGCCTGGTAGGCGGGGGACCCGTACCAGGCGCGGGTCCGCTCGATGTCGGGGAAGGCGATCATGACGACGGTGCCGGGCCAGGCGCCCTCCACGACCTCCACCTGGCGGCCGTGGACGAGGAAGCGCCCGCCGAAGGGGTCCATGGTGGCCTGGATCTCCTCGATGTAGCGGAGGATGTCCTCGTTCATGGTCTCGGGGCGTATGTGGGCGATGGCGTAGGCGGTCATGTCGGGCCTCGTCTTCCCTGCGTGATCGGCTTGTTGGTCCGATCCTGCCCGCCGACGCCCCCGCTGGCGATTACCTCCGGGGTCATCGGAGGTTGCCGCGGCTCAATGCTGTTCGGTCACCGGCGAGTTGGGCTGGAACGTGCGGCGGTAGGCGATCGGGGAGACTCCCAGTGCCGTCCGCATGTGCTGGCGCAGCGAGTTGGCGGATCCGAAGCCCGAGCGGTGCGCGACCAGGTCGACGGGCAGGTCGCTGGACTCCAGCAAGTGGCGGGCCACTTCGAGGCGTTGGCCGGTGAGCCACTGCACCGGGGTCATGCCGACCTCGTCGCGGAACCGCCGGGTGAAGGTGCGCAGGCTCATCCGCGCGTGGGCGGCGAGCTCGGCGAGCGCGATGGGCTCGGCCAGCCGTTCCAGGGCCCAGGCGCGGGTGGCGGTGGTGCTGGTGAGGGTGGGTTCCGGGACGGGCCGGTCGATGTACTGGGCCTGGCCGCCGTCGCGCCACGGCGGTACGACGCACAGGCGCGCGGCCAGGTTCGCGACGGCCGTGCCGTGGTCGCCGCGGATCAGGTACAGGCAGAGGTCGACCCCGGCCGCGACGCCCGCCGAGGTGAGGATGTCGCCGTCGTCGACGAAGAGCACGTCCTCGTCGAGCTCGACGAGCGGGAAGGCCCGCTGGAACTCGGGCGCGTGCACCCAGTGCGTGGTCGCGCGCCGGCCGTCGAGCATCCCGGCGGCGGCGAGGACGGTGGAGCCGGTGCAGATGGAGACGATCCGGGTGCCGGGGCGGATCGCGGCCAGGGCGTCCTTGAGCTCCGGCGGCAGCGGGGCGCCCCGCATCAGCCCGTCCATGGCGTGGGTGGGCGGGACGATCACCGTGTCGGCGGCGGCCAGCGCCTCGGCCCCCGCGCGGACCCCGACGGTGAACCCGGCGTCGCTGGTCACGGGCGCGCCGTCGGCGGTGCAGACGGTCACCTCGTAGAGCGGCTGCCGGTCCTCGCCGAAGGCGTTTCCGAAGACCCGGGAGGGGATGCCGAGCTCGAACGGGGGGACCCCTTCGAGGGCGAGTACGGCGATGCGGTGCACGGAGCTCATGGCCAGATTCTGTCACATAGTGGCCGTACGGCCAGTTCCACGTAGGGGCACGGGACGTCAGGCTGAAGGCACCCAGTGGAGGAAACCCGCCGGGACCTGCACAGACTCTCGTGAATCAGCAGGAAAACGACCGATCGACCAGAGGAGACATCCATGCGTGCCGTCGTCGTCAGCCAGTGGGGCGGACCGGAAGTACTCACCGAGACCGAGGTGGACCGGCCGGAGCCGGGCGCCGCCGAGATCCTGGTGCGGGTGCACGCGGCGGGCGTGAACCCGGTCGACTGGAAGACCCGCGCCACCGGCGGCCTGATCTCCTGGGGCCCGGTCCCGGCCGTCGGCTGGGACGTGTCCGGCACGGTCGAGGCGGTCGGCCCGGGGGTGACGCTGTTCCAGCCGGGCGACGAGGTCTTCGGCATGCCGCGTTTCCCGCACCAGGCGAGCGCGTACGCCGAGTACGTGACGGCCCCGGCCCGGCACTTCGTCCGCAAGCCCGCGAACATCGACCACACCGGCGCGGCCGCGCTGCCGCTGGCCGCCCTGACCGCCTACCAGTCGCTGGTCGACACGGCGGGCCTCACCTCCGGGCAGCGGGTACTGATCCACGCGGCGGCGGGCGGCGTGGGCCACCTCGCGGTGCAGATCGCCAAGGCGTACGGGGCGTACGTGATCGGCACCGCCAGCGCCGGCAAGCACGAGCTGCTGCGCTCGCTGGGCGCCGACGAGCTGATCGACTACCACTCCGCCGACTTCGCCGAGGCGGTCGGCGCGGACGTGGACATCGTGCTGGACTCCGTCGGCGGGGACTACGGGCAGCGCTCGCTGGCCGTCCTCAAGCCCGGCGGGCACCTGGTGACCCTGCCGAGCCCGGACGACGTACCGGCCCACGCGCCCGGCGTGCACACCGGCTGGACCCTGGTCGAGCCGGACTACGCGGGCCTCAAGGCCGTGGCCGCACTGGTGGCGGACGGCCGGCTGCGGCCGGTCGTCGACACGGTGCTGCCGCTCGCCGAGGCCGCGAAGGCCCACGAGATCGGCGAGCGCGGGCGGACCACCGGCAAGATCGTGCTGACGGTGGCGGCCTGATCCCCGACGGCCCGGAGACGGCTCAGACCGCCGCCGCTGTGGCCCTGGTCGTCGCGGCGATGGTGGCGGAGCCGACCACGCGGGTGCCGTCGTAGAGGACGATCGCCTGGCCGGGGGCCACGCCGCGGACCGGCTCGCTGAAGCGGACGCGCAGTTCGTCCCCGACCAGCTCGGCGAAGACCTCGGTCTCGCCGCCGTGGGCGCGCAGCTGCGCGGTGTACGTCCCCGGGGCGGCGGCCGTGGAGCCGCACCAGCGGGGGCGGATCGCGGTGAGGGCGGTGACGTCGAGGGCCTCGACGGGGCCGACGGTGACGGTGTTGTTCACCGGGGAGATGTCCAGGACGTAGCGCGGCTTGCCGTCGGGGGCCGGGTGGCCGATCCGCAGGCCCTTGCGCTGGCCGATGGTGAACCCGAAGGCGCCCTCGTGGGTGCCGACCTTCTCGCCGGTGGCCTCGTCGACGATGTCGCCCTCGGCCTTGCCCAGGCGGTTCGCGAGGAAGCCCTGGGTGTCTCCGTCGGCGATGAAGCAGATGTCGTGGCTGTCGGGCTTCTTCGCGACGGCCAGGCCGCGCTCCTCGGCCTCCGCGCGGATCTCCTCCTTGGTGGTGAGGGTGTCACCGAGCGGGAAGAGCGCGTGGGCGAGCTGCTTCTCGTCGAGCACGCCGAGGACGTAGGACTGGTCCTTGGCCATGTCCGAGGCGCGGTGCAGTTCGCGGGAGCCGTCGTCGTTCAGTACGACGGTGGCGTAGTGGCCGGTGCACACGGCGTCGAAGCCGAGGGCGAGGGCCTTGTCGAGCAGCGCCGCGAACTTGATCTTCTCGTTGCAGCGCAGGCACGGGTTCGGGGTGCGCCCGGCCTCGTACTCGGCGACGAAGTCCTCGACGACGTCCTCACGGAAGCGCTCGGCGAGGTCCCAGACGTAGAAGGGGATGCCGATGACGTCGGCGGCGCGGCGGGCATCGCGGGAGTCCTCGATCGTGCAGCAGCCGCGGGCACCGGTCCGGAAGGACTGCGGATTCGCGGAGAGGGCGAGGTGGACACCGGTCACGTCGTGTCCGGCCTCGACCGCGCGGGCGGCGGCGACGGCGGAGTCCACGCCGCCGGACATGGCGGCGAGGACGCGAAGGGGGCGGGGACCGCTCGGCAGGTTCTCAGTCATAGCACCGTCCAGGGTACGGGGGAACCGCGCCGGGTCACAGCGCGTTGTCGGTGGCAGGGGGTGGATCACCATGGGGACCAAGGGCGGCAAGGCCGGCAAGGCCGGTAAGGGCAGCTCGAGCGGTACGGGTGGTGCGGGCGGCAAGAGGGGTAGGGGGGCCGGGCGGCCGGGGCGGACCCGCAGGGCGGTGCTGTTAGGCGGGCTGGGTGTCCTCGGGGTGGCGGCGGTCGCCGGGCGCGACGAGCTCGGGCGGGCCTGGTGGCTGCTGCCGGGGGTGTCCAAGCCGCGACAGGACGGCGCGCTGGACCACGCGGGGGCGACCTGGACGGCCGCCTCACCGGCGAACTGGCGGCTGGCGGACCGGCCCGCCGACTACCGGGTGGACCGGATCGTCGTGCATGTCACACAGGGCAGCTTCGAATCGTCGGTGGACGCCTTCAGGAATCCGTTCCACAAGGCTTCGGCGCACTACATAGTCGGCCAGGACGGCCACGTGGAGCAGATGGTCCGCGAGCTCGACGTCGCCTTCCACTCGGGCAGCCGCTCCATGAACGAGCGCAGCGTCGGCATCGAGCACGTCGGGTTCGTGGACCGGCCGCGGGACTTCACGGACGCGATGTACGGGGCTTCGGCGCGGCTCGCCGCCGACATCTGCCGGCGGTACGGCATACCCGCCGACCGCAAGCACGTCCTCGGGCACTCCGAGGTGCCGGGCGCCGACCACACGGACCCCGGGCCCCACTGGGACTGGGCGCGGTACATCCGCATGATCGGCGAAGCGCTGGCCGAGCGGGCGGCCCAGGGGGTGTCCGACGGCTCAGGGCCGGGGCGGAGGGTCAGCGGCGACGGCGCTTGACCGTCACCGTGACGGCGAGGCCGAGGCCCACGGCGACGGCGGCGCCGAGTGCCCTAGCTCAGTCCGGCCGTACGGGCCCGGGCGACGGCCGGGCCGATGGCTGCGGCGACCGCTTCCACGTCGGCCTTCGTGGAGGTGTGGCCGAGGGAGAACCGCAGGGTGCCCCGGGCCAGGCGCGGGTCGGTGCCGGTGGCCAGCAGGACGTGGCTGGGCTGCGCCACGCCCGCCGTGCAGGCGGAGCCGGTGGAGCACTCGATGCCCTGGGCGTCGAGCAGGAGCAGCAGGGAGTCCCCCTCGCAGCCGGGGAAGCTGAAGTGGGCGTTGGCGGGGAGCCGGTCGGCCGGGTCACCGCCCAGGACCGCGTCGGGGACCTCACGGAGCACGGAGGCGACGAGCGCGTCGCGCAGGGCGCCGATCTCGGTGGCGAACCGTTCGCGCCGCTCGGCGGCGAGTACGGCTGCCACCGCGAAGGCGGCGATGGCCGGGACGTCGAGGGTGCCCGAGCGGACGTGCCGCTCCTGGCCGCCGCCGTGCAGGACGGGTACGGGGCTCTGGTCGCGGCCGAGCAGCAGCGCGCCGATCCCGTACGGTCCGCCGACCTTGTGACCGCTGACGGTCATCGCGGCGAGGCCGCTGTCACCGAAGCGGACATCGAGCTGGCCGAAGGCCTGGACGGCGTCGGAGTGCAGCGGGATGCCGAACTCGCGGGCGACGGCGGCCAGTTCGGCGACCGGCATGACGGTGCCGATCTCGTTGTTGGCCCACATGACGGTGGCGAGGGCGACGTCGTCAGGACCCCGCTCGATCGCCTCGCGGAAGGCCTCCGGGTGCACGCGGCCGTAGCGGTCGACCGGGAGGTACTCGACCTGGGCCCCCTCGTGCTCGGCGAGCCAGTGCACGGCGTCGAGGACGGCGTGGTGCTCGACGGGGCTGGCGAGGACGCGGGTCCGGGCGGGATCGGCGTCGCGGCGGGCCCAGTAGAGCCCCTTGACGGCGAGGTTGTCGGCCTCCGTGCCGCCCGCGGTGAAGACCACCTCGCTCGGACGGGCCCCGAGTGCGTCGGCGAGGGCCTCGCGGGCCTCCTCGACGGTGCGGCGGGCGCGGCGGCCGGCGGCATGCAGGGAGGACGCGTTGCCCGTGACGGCGAACTGCGCGGTCATCGCCGCAGCGGCCTCCGGGAGCATCGGAGTGGTGGCGGCGTGGTCGAGGTAGGCCATGATCCCTCGATTCTACGAGTCCCCCGTGCCCGGGATTCCCCCGGCAGGCGCCTGCCGCCGATTCCCGGCCGCCACGGGCTCCGGCCCGACGGCCGGGCCTGCGGGGTGGTCGGCTCCGCGGGGCGAGTCCCCCACCCGCCCTTCCACCGTTCCCAGCGCTCCGCCCTGATCCGTGGAGCCGGTCCGCGCCCGGGGCCCTTGGGGCTCCGCGCCCCGCAGGGCCGACCGCCCCGCCCCGAGCAGCGCGTCAGGAAGTGGCCTCGGGGGCCACCCGCGGGGCGCGGGCCAGTTGGCGGGACTGCGCCACCAGCCGGTCCGCCGAGTCCCAGACCTCCGCGTCCTCCTCCAGGAAGCCCCCCGCCAGGTTGCGGGTGGTGATCGAGACCCGGAGCGGGCCGGGAGCCGGACGGTGGCGGATGTGGGTGGTGAGTTCCACCGTCGGGGTCCAGCCGAGGAGCCCGAGGTCGAAGGAGGTCGGCGGGAGCGCGTCCACCGCCAGGAGGAGGGAGAGGGGGTCCGCGTCGCGCCCGTCGGCGAGCTCGAACCAGGACCGCATCTCGCCCTTGCCCGACGGCCGTCCGACCGCCCAGCCGGCCGTCGCCGGGTCCAACCGCAGCCGGAGGCGGTCGACGATCGCCGAGCTGCCGGGGATCGGGGCCGGACCGGCCTCGGGGCCGAGGCAGTCCTCGTAGGCGGGGATGACGGGCGGGAGGGCCGTCGTGTGGACGGCGTCCGGGAGCGCCGCGAGCTCCCCGTACGAGGCCAGGACGCGGATCCGCTCGATCTCGGCGCCGTTCTCGTCGTACTGGAGGAGCGAGGCCTGGCCGGTGGAGAGCGTGCGGCCGACGCGTACGACCTCGGTGCGGATCACGGCGGGGCCGGGCACGGAGGAGGTCAGGTAGTGCGCGGAGACCGTGAAGGGGTCCGGGTGCGGCAGGGCCGCCGACAGGGCGCGGCCCACGAGGGCCAGGAGGTACCCGCCGTTGACGGCGGTGATGATCGTCCACCCGGCGGAGAGGTTCGCGTCGTACACCCCGGCCTCGCCCGCGCGGGCGGTGATGGCGGTGTCGCGGTCGAACTCGCTGTCGCCGATGGTGGCCGTGGCAGCTGCGTGTGACATGGAACGACCGTACACCGGGTACCTACTAAGCGGTAGCTTTTGTTGGTGCGGCCTGGTGGCCCGGTGGCTGGGGACCCTGCGGCCGGTGGCCCGGTGGCCCGTGCCCCGCCCGCTACGGCTCCTCCGCCACCGACGAGCGGCGGTTCCACGCGAGCGGGGCCCGCCAGTGGTAGCGGATCGCCAGCAGCCGCAGCACGAAGGTGGTGACGATCGCCAGCCCGGTCGTGACGGCGTTCAGGACGTCGAAGCTGATGAAGAGGGCCACCATCGAGGCGCCGATGACGGCCGGTACGGCGTACATCTCCCGGTCGCGCAGCAGCGACGGCACCTCGTTGACGAGCACGTCGCGCAGGACGCCGCCGCCGACGGCCGTCGCCAGCCCGAGCGCGGCGGACGCCGTGAGGCCGAGGCCGTACTCGTACGCCTTGGTCGTTCCCGTCACGCAGAACAGCCCGAGGCCGGCCGCGTCGAAGACGTTGATGGCGCGGTTGATGCGCTGGACCTCGGGGTGCAGGAAGAAGACGAACGCCGCGGCGATCAGCGGCGTGACGAAGAAGCCGAGATCGCCGAAGGCCGCGGCGGGGGTGGCGCCGATGACCAGGTCGCGGAAGAGGCCGCCGCCGAGGGCGGTGACGAGCGCGAGGACGACGATGCCGAAGACGTCGAAGTTCTTGCGGACGGCGAGCAGGGCGCCGGCCGTGGCGAAGACGAAGATGCCCGCGAGGTCCAGGGCGTGCTGGACTCCGGGCGGGAAGAGATCGTGGAGCACGGGGTCATTCTGCCGGTCGCCTGGCGGCGGGCTGGAACGGGTGGGGCGTGGCCCCGGCTGCGGGGTGTCTCCGCGGCCCCCGGGACGGCGTGCGGCTCCTCGGGGGTACGGACCGTGGACGGGTGCGGCGCCTCTGTCGGGGGCTCCACCCCCGAACCCCCGCCCCTCAATCGCCGGCGGGGCTGATTCTCTCCCGGCGGAGCCGGAAACCCCCGCGGAGACGCGAAACCCCGGCGGGGCCGAGCAGCCCCGCCGGGGTGGGGGTCAGTCCGTCGGGGTCGCGACGGCCGAATCGGCGCCCGGGAGGGACGGGTCGCCCGGGGCCTGGTCGGGGGCGTTCTCCGGGTGGTGGCAGGCCACCTGGTGGCCTGTCTTCAGGGCGACCAGCGGGGGCTCCTGCGTCGTGCAGATCTGGGTCGCCTTCCAGCACCGCGTGTGGAACCGGCAGCCGCTCGGCGGGGAGATCGGCGAAGGCACGTCGCCCTTGAGCAGGATGCGGCCGCTCTTGACCCCGCGCCGGCGCGGGTCCGGAACCGGCACGGCCGACATCAGGGCCGTGGTGTACGGGTGCATCGGCGCCTTGTACAGCGACTTGTTGTCCGCCAGCTCGACGATCTTGCCGAGGTACATGACCGCGATGCGGTCCGAGACGTGCCGGATGACCGACAGGTCGTGCGCGATGATCACGTACGTGAGGCCGAGCTCCTCCTGGAGGTCGTCCAGCAGGTTGACCACCTGGGCCTGGATCGACACGTCGAGGGCCGAGACCGGCTCGTCGGCCACGACCAGCTTCGGCTTCAGCGCCAGGGCCCGCGCGATGCCGATGCGCTGGCGCTGGCCGCCGGAGAACTCGTGCGGGTAGCGGTTGTAGTGCTCCGGGTTGAGACCCACCAGGGAGAGGAGGCGCTGCACTTCCGCCTTGAGGCCGCCCTCGGGATGGACGCCCTGGAGCTTGAACGGGGCCCCGACGATGGTGCCCACCGTGTGCCGCGGGTTCAGCGAGCCGTACGGATCCTGGAAGATCATCTGCACGTCACGGCGCAGCGGGCGCATGCCCGACACGCTCAGGTGCGTGATGTCCTTGCCCTCGAACTCGATCTTTCCGCCGGTCGGTTCGAGGAGCCGCATGATCAGCCGGCCCATCGTGGACTTGCCACATCCGGACTCGCCGACGATGCCGAGGGTCTCGCCGCGCCGAACGTCGAAGTCGATGCCGTCGACGGCCTTGACGGCCCCGGCCTGGCGGCGCAGCAGCCCCTTGGAGATGGGGAAGTGCTTGACCAGTCCGGTCACCCTCAGCAGCGGCTCCGGGGAGTCCACCGCCTGCGCGGGGACCACGACGCCGGTGGACTCCGCCGTCGTGTTGACATGGGGCACAGCGTTGTTGGGCACAGCGTTGTTGGGCTCAGCCATTTCGGTCACAGCTTCGGCGCAATCTCTTCGGTCCAGATCCGGTCCCGCTGCTCCGGGGAGAGGTGGCAGGCGGCCCAGTGGCGGCCGGCGCCCTCCGCCGACCGGTCGACCAGGGCGAGCTCGGGCCGCACGGTGCGCGTGACGTCACCCTTGGGCAGGTCGGCGTACGGGCACCGGGGGTTGAAGGCACAGCCGCTCGGGATGTTGATGAGGCTGGGCGGCGAGCCCTTGACCGGGATGAGGCGCTCGGTCTGGTCCCGGTCGATGCGCGGCATCGAGCCGAGCAGTCCCCAGGTGTACGGGTGGCGGGGCTCGTAGAACACCTTCTCCGCGCTGCCCCGCTCGACGCAGCGGCCGCCGTACATCACGAGGAGGTCGTCGGCCATCTCGGCGACCACGCCGAGGTCGTGCGTGATCATGATGACCGCGGAGCCGAACTCCTTCTGCAGGTCCCGGATCAGGTCGAGGATCTGCGCCTGGACCGTGACGTCGAGGGCGGTGGTCGGCTCGTCCGCGATGAGCAGGTCGGGGTTGTTGACCAGCGCCATCGCGATCATCGCGCGCTGGCGCATGCCGCCGGAGAACTCGTGCGGGTAGCTGTCGACCCGCTTGTGCGGCTCGGGGATGCCCACGCGGTCGAGGAGGTCCACGGCCCGCTTGCGGGCGGTCTTCTTGTCGACCTTGTTGTGGACCCGGTAGGCCTCGGCGATCTGCTTGCCGACCGTGAAGTACGGGTGCATCGCCGACAGCGGGTCCTGGAAGATCATCGCGATCTCCTTGCCGCGGAGCTTGCGCACCTCCTCCTCGGGGCTGGACAGCAGTTCCTTGCCGTCGAGCCAGATCTCACCGGAGATCCGGGCGCGCTGGCGGCCGTACTGGCCGACCCGGTGCAGGCCCATGATGCCCAGCGAGGTCACCGATTTGCCGGAGCCGGACTCACCGACGATGCCGAGGGTCTTGCCCTTCTCCAGCGTGAAGGAGAGCCCGTCGACCGACTTGACCAGGCCGTCCTCCGTGGGGAAGTGCACCTTGAGGTCGCGTACGTCGAGGAATGCGGTCGCCGGCGCGCCGGAGGCGACGGGCTCGTTCAGTGCGCCCGTCGCGGCGGGCGTCGTCGAATCGGTCATGACAGCCTCACTCGGGGGTCGATCACCGCGTACAGGAGGTCGACGACGAGGTTGGCGGCGACGACGAAGAAGGCGGCGATCAGGGTGATGCCGAGAATGACCGGCAGATCGTGATCGCTGATGGCACGGACGGCGTTGTAGCCGAGGCCGTGCAGCGAGAAGGTGCTCTCGGTGAGCACCGCACCGCCCACCAGGGCGCCCAGGTCGAGGCCGAGGACGGTCAGGATCGGGGTCATGGTCGAGCGCATCGCGTGCTTACCGATGACGACGGGTTCCGTCAGTCCCTTGGCGCGCGCGGTGCGGATGTAGTCCTCGTTGAGGACTTCGAGCATGGTCGCGCGGGTGAGTCGCGCGTACATCGCCGCGTAGAGGAAGGCGAGCGAGATCCACGGCAGCATCATGCCGTTGAACCACGCCCCCGGATCCTCGGCGAAGGTCTTGCTCGGCCTCTCGAACCAGCCGAGCTGGTCGGAGAAGACGGCGATGGCGAGCATGCCGGTGAAGTAGATCGGCAGGGAGACGCCGGCGAGGGCCAGGCCCATCGCCGAACGGTCCAGGACCGTACCGCGCTTGAGGGCGGAGATGATGCCGGTGGCGACACCACCGATCACCCAGAGCACGACGGCGCCGGCGGCGAGCGAGAGGGTGACGGGCAGCCAGTCGGTCAGCAGCGGCCACACCTCCTGCTCGGTCTTGAAGGAGTAGCCGAAGCAGGGCGCGGCGCATTGCGTGACGTCGTTGCCGTTGGCGTACGTACGACCCGCCACCAGCCCGACGACGAACTTGCCGAACTGGACGAGGATCGGGTCGTCGAGACCCATCTTCTGCCGGATGCCCTCGATGGCGGCGGGGTCGGACTGCTTGCCGACGAAGTACAGGGCAGGGTCCGTCCCGATCAGCTTCGGGAAGAGGAAGAAGATTCCGAAGGTCACCAGCGTGATGACCAACAGCATGACGATGACGGCGAAGATCCGCCGGATGAGATATGCAAGCACTGCGCTCGGCCTGGCTGCGGCCCGGGGGCGCCCTCTTCTGGAGAGCGTCCCCGAGCCGCCACCGCGGCCATCACCTGCCCTTCGTGCCTAGCGGGTGTGGCACTGGAACTGAATCGGACGGTTTGTCTACTGGACGCCGAGCGAGGCGTAGTCGTACCGGCCGTTGTACGCGTCGGTGGTGTAGACGTTGGTCAGGCGGCTGCTGCGCCACGAGATCGTCTTGTCGTAGACGAAGGGCAGGTAGACCGCGGCCTCGGAGACCTTCTGGTTCATCTGCTTGTAGATGTCACCGGCCTTGGCCGGGTCGGTCTCCGCGATGGCCTTGTCGAACAGGGCGTTGATCGCGGGGTCGTTCAGCTCGGAGAAGTTGTTGTTGCCGCTCTGCAGGATGAAGCGACCGTCGACCAGCGGCTGGGAGAAGCCCTGACCGGTCGGGAAGTCGGCGCCCCAGCCCATGATGATGATGCCGTAGCCCTTCTCCTTGACGACCTTCGGCGAACCGATGATGCCGGAGGTCTGGGCGCCGTCGAACTGGTCGACGTCGGCCTCGATGCCGACCTGCTTCAGGGCGTTCTGCAGGGAGACGGCCGTGGCGACCTCGACCGGCTTGTTGTTGCGGACCGCGATGGTGGTCTTGAAGCCGCTCTCCTTGCCGCAGGCCTTCAGCGCGGCCTTGGCCTTCTCGGTGTCCGGCTTGCCGTCGTTCTTCAGCACGTTGTACGGGTCGTACGCGCCGTCGGAGCCCTTGATGCCGAGCGGGAGCATGTTGGGGGCGATGTCGCCACCGGCCTGCGGGCCGCCGCGGGCGGTCTGCAGGGACTTGTGGTCGGCCGCGTAGATGACGGCCTTGCGGCACTCGATGTTGTCGAACGGCGCGACGGTCTGCGGCATGACGGCGTACCGGATGAATCCGGTCTGGCCGTTGTCCAGGTTTTCCTTGTGCTCCTTCAGCGCGGTGGCGCGGGCCGCCTGGCCGATGCCGGTCGCGTTGATGTCCAGGTCGAACTCGCCGTTCATCAGGCGCTTGTCCATGTCGTCCGCGTTCGCCATGAACGTGACCGAGATGGAGTCCGGGAGCGCCGCGCGGATCTTGTCCGACTCGGGCTTCCAGTTCGCGTTGCGCGAGAGCTTCATGCTCTTGTTGGGCTCGTACGAGTCGATCTTGTACGGGCCGCTGGAGAAGGGCTTGAGGCCGTACTTGGCCGCGGTGTCCTTGTCCTGCTTGACCGGGCTGGCGGCCGGCATGGCCAGCATCTGCTCGAAGTCGCCGTTGGGCGCCGGGAGCTTGAAGACGATGGTCTTCGCGTCCGGGGTCTCGATCGCCTTGAGGCCGAGCTTGTCCGGGCTGGTGTCCTTGTACGGGCCCGGGTACTCGGTCTTCGGGTCGAGGACCTGCATCAGGTAGACCGGGCCGCCGGAGATGACGTCCTGGGCCCAGGTGCGCTCGATGCCGTACTTGATGTCCTGGGCGGTGACGGGGGTGCCGTCCTCCCAGGTCACGTTGTCCTTCAGGGTGTACTTGTAGGTCTTGCCGCCATCGCTGATCTCCGCGTTCGCGGTGGCCAGGTCGGGGACGAGCTCGGTGCTCTTGGAACCCGGCTCCGGCTTGAAGCTGACCAGCTGGCGGGTGTAGTAGCGGGAGAAGTCCCACATGAAGCCGTAGTAGCCGCGCTGCGGGTCCCACGAGTCGGCTTCCTGGGTACCGACGAACTTGAGCTCGCCGCCCTTGGCGGTCTTGGCGTTGGCGACCTTGCCTATGGCGGCGTTGAAGCCGCCCGCGGCGGCGGGCTTCTCGTCGGTCTTCTTGTCGCTGCCGCCACAGGCGGTCGCGGCCAGCATCGTCGCGAGCACGACTGCCGTGCCGGCGGCAAGCTTGCGCTTGGACATGCGATGGGTAGTCACGATGCTCGCAACCCTCCGTTGTGATTCCGGTTCGAAGCCGGGTTCCGGTGTGCCCTGTGGATCTGACCTGCGGGATGACCTGCGGGGTCGGCTAACGGGAGCCCTTCGGGTCGAGGGCGTCGCGGACGCCGTCGCCGAAGAGGTTGAAGGCCAGCACGGTGATGAAGATCGCCGTACCGGGGAAGATCATGAAGAGCGGATCGTCCTCGTAGGTGCGCACGGCCGTCGAGAGGGTCTCGCCCCAGGACGGTGTGGGCGGCTTGACGCCGACACCCAGGAAGCTGAGCGCCGCCTCGGTCAGCACGTTGGTGGGGATCATCAGCGTCGTGTAGACGGTGATCGGCGCCACCAGGTTGGGGAGCAGCTCGCGGAAGAGGATGTACGCCCGTCCCGCGCCCAGGCTGCGCGCGGCCTCGACGTACTCCCGCTCGCGCAGCGACAGGGTCTGCCCGCGGACGATGCGGCCGATGTAGGGCCACCCGAAGAAGCCGATGACCAGGATCAGGACCCACATCCGCAGGTTCGAACCCTCAACGCCCCAGAGGCTGTTGGGGACGACCGACACCAGGGCGATGATGAAGAGCAGCTGCGGGAAGGCCAGCAGCAGGTCCATGACCCGGCTGATGAGGGTGTCGACCCAGCCGCCGAAGTATCCGGAGACGACGCCGAACAGGGTGCCGAGACCGACCGCCACGGCGGCGGACAGGAAGGCGACCAGCAGGGAGATGCGGGCGCCGTAGACGATCCGGCTGAACACGTCGCGGCCGTTGACCGGCTCGATGCCGAGCAGGAAGTCGCCGCTCATACCGCCGCGGGGGCCGGCCGGCAGGCCGAGCAGCGGGTCGAGGAGATCCTCGTGCGGCTCCTCCGGCGGGTGGCCGAGGAGCGAGACGATCAGCGGCGCGAAGACCGCGACGAGGATCAGCAGGAGCACGACGACACCGCCGGCCAGCGCGACCCTGTCGCGCTTGAGCCGCGTCCAGGCGATGCGGCCGGGTGAGCGGCCTTCGATGGCCTTGGCGGGGACGTCGGCTACGGACACGGGTGCGGGTGTCTCCGCGCTCATGTCGTGCAGTGGTGCCGTCATCGTGGTGGGGACCCCTCTCGGCCGACGGGTGGGCCGGCCCATGCCCGCCGCTGTGGCGGCGTTGGTGCGGAGTGGCGCTCGGAGTGCGAGGTGCTGCGAGTGCTGCAAGTACTGCGAGGTACCGCGAGGTGCTGCGGGTACCGCTTCGGATTTCCTGTGGCGGATTCACTCCTGGAGGACTGACCCCGCTCTTGGGTGGGGAGTCTTCATCGGGCGCTCGATCAGCCGCCAGACCCGCAGGTGAATGGATGCGCAACCGTGATCTGAGGGTCGAGTTCCCGTTATCCGGACTTCACTGCCGGCTCAGCGGAGCAAGACCGTCTGTTCGGTACGGAATCGGACATGGCGCCCAACTCGGCGTACTAGCATGCCTATTGGGCGTACATCAACGTCGAAATCAGGACAACGCAAAGGCCGCACGGAACGACTGTTCCGTGCGGCCTCGGGCTGACTTGGCTGCGATGTCTCAGTAGGCGGGCGCCTGTCCCTCACGGTCGTAGAAGGGCCTGGTTTGCGCCCTCAGCCACATCGCCACCGGATCGTGCTCGTCCGCGAGCGCGACCGTGCACACGGGCACCCCCTCGGGGACCGCGCCGACCGACTGGCGCATCATCTCCCGTACGGATTCCAGCGCGTGCGCGGAGGCGTCGTACAGGTCGAGCCCGACGGCGAGGTACGGGGACCCCAGCGCCGGCTGCACCCAGGCGCGGCGCAGCGAGCGCACGGCGGGCGTGCGGTGCGCGTGCTGCGTGAGCAGCCCGTAGAACTGCGGAAGCTCGATGGCGGGTTCGGACAGCCGCAGCGGGCCGGCCGGCATCCGGTCCAGGCCGGTGGCGATCCGGCGCAGGTCGGCCCAGGGGATGCCGACGCCGCCGCCCTGGGCGTGCGGATTGAGCCACAGCCCCCAGCGGTCGGGGTACAGGGCGCGGGCGATGTCCCGGCCGGTGACCACCTCGTACCCGCGGTTCCAGCCGCTGACGGCCAGCTCCTGCGGGGAGGTCACGCAGGGCGCGTACCCGATGCCCTCGACCTCCATGCCACCGTACTGGGCGTCCGAGGAGCCGGGCCGCCCCTGCCAGAGCAGCATCCACAGCCGTCCCTCGGCCAGGGCGTGCAGAAGGGACTCGTAGCTCTCGTAGCGCCCGGGAGTCACCTGGCGCAGCATGTGCTCGACCTGCCCGACCGCGGCCGTGCCTGACGCACTCACCCGGTACCCCTCTTCGTTTCTTCGTCCGCCCGTCGTCCACGCGTGTCGGCCACCAGCTTAAGCGTGCCTACGACAGGTAGAAGGGGCGTACGCGCTCACGAATAAAGTCGACGACCGGGTCCTCGGCGGCGTCCAGCAGGATCAACTGCACCGGCCAGGGCGGAGGGACGCGGGTCAGGGCCCGGCCCAGCGCGTCCATCGGGGCATTTCGCATACCGGGCTCCCATCCCACCAGGTGGACACCGATGTACAGCTCCGGCGCCCCCGCCTCGACGCTGGCGAGGCAGCGGTACGCGGCCGCGACCACTCCGGTGGCACGGAACTCCTCGGCGGCGGCGGTCAGGAAGTCGACCGGGTCCTCCTGCCAGTCGGGCTCGAAGAGCCGGACCCGGCCCCCGGTGGCGGACCCGTCGAGCGGGCTGCGGCCGGCCCGGCAGAGCTCCGCGACGGCGGGCGGGGGCAGCGGCACGCCGACGGACCCCTCGGGGTTGAGCGCGATGCCGAGCTGCGGGGGCAGGCCCCGGGCGAACTCCACGGCGGGGGCCACGGCGAAGTCCATGGCGGGTCCGGCGCAGGCGCGGAACTGCTCCGCGGAGCTGTAGACGGGCACGTAGGCGGCACCGTTGATCTCCATGGTGGGCAGGTTCAGGCTGCCCACCCCGCCGGGCAGCGGGATCCAGACCTGGCTGCGCCCGAGCACCTCGAGGATCCGCCCCCCTGCGCCGGGCTGCCCGAGCGCCGCCCCGAGCACCTGCTCCAGCTCGTTCCCCGGCCACATGTACGCCTCCGCTTGCTCGCTCCTGGTCTCGCCCGAGGTTAACGGGCGGGGCCGGCGGCCCCGCCGGGGGCTCGGGTGCCCTCACCGGGCGCCCTCAGTGGAAGCCGATCTCCGTCAGCCGGGACGCCGCCGGGCGGTCCAGCAGGGTCACCGAGGCGCAGCCGGCCGGCGGGCGGCCCGACTCGGCCTCGCGCAGCAGCCGGGCCACCGCGCCCCGGTGCCGGGCGAAGGCGTACGCCGACACGCCCCGGCCCCGCGCCGCCTGCCCGGCCCGGGCCTCCTCGGGGGTGGTGTCCAGCAGCACCAGGTGCAGCGCGCGCCCGCGCCGCCGGGCGGCCGCGGCGAGCAGGGCCCGTACCCAGCTCTGCGTACCGCAGTCGTGGACGACGGCCGGGGCTCCGGAGCGGAGCACCCGCCACAGTCCCCAGTAGTGCGCGATCCGGACGGCCGGTCGGTACACCGCGTACGGCAGGGCGGCCGGCATCCGGCGCTCCCACCGCTCGCGCGCGTCCTGGGAGTCGATGCCGCCGCCCGCAGCGGCCCGCTTGATCAGGGTGCTCTTCCCGCCGCCGGGCAGTCCCGAGACCACCACGACGTCCCCGTCCGCGAACCGGAGCCGGGTCGGGCCCCCGGGCCCGCGCAGGTCCCGTACCGGAGCGGGCCGGCCGCCGGCGCCCCCGGAGGCCCCGCGGACCCCCGCCGCTCCCGGCGCCGCCGCTCCCGCGGCCCGTGCGGCACCGCGCTGTGTCGGTACTCCGGCCACCACGCCCTCGCCGGTGAACGTCCCCGTAATCGCCAGTACTCCGAATCTCCGCACAGTGATCGCCTCCCCCGCGCCGGGCCACCAGGACCCGGTCCCCCTGAGTGTAAAGAGACGGTAATCCGGGACCTCCGGTTCCGCTCCGGTTCGCTCCGCTTCCGGCCCCCCTCCCCCATTCGGCCGCACGCCGTGCAATGATGTGCGCCATCTGGACACCAACTGCATACCGGCCGCTTGAATCCGCGCGGGAGAGTCCCGGCACGCCGCAAGGCGCTGCCCGGGCGCCGAAGGAGCAAGTACCTCCCTTGAATCTCTCAGGCCCCGTACCGCGTGGATGAGGCAGATCTGAAAAGCGAGCCGCGTCACCGCCCGTGAGGGCACCGGCGCCGGCTCCACCCAAGGTGCAAGTCGAAGACCTTCCCCTGGAAGCGGGGAACTCTCGGCGAACCTCTCAGGTTCCGATGACAGATGGGGAGGAACTCCTCCTCGTCATGTCATGCCCTGGGACCCGGGAGCCACACCCATGAGCACTGCCCCCCGCCTGACCGCCCTCGATGCGCTGCACCGTTCCCTCGGTGCGACCATGACCGATTTCGCGGGCTGGGACATGCCCCTGCGGTACGCCAGCGAGCGCGACGAGCACAACGCCGTCCGCACGAAGGCCGGTCTGTTCGACCTCTCCCACATGGGCGAGATCACCCTGACCGGCCCCGAGGCCGTCAAGGTCCTGGACTACGCGCTGGTCGGCAACATCTCCACCGTCGGCGTCGGCCGCGCCCGCTACACGCACATCTGCCAGGAGGACGGCGGGATCCTCGACGACCTGATCGTCTACCGCCTGGGCGAGACCGAGTACATGGTCGTCGCGAACGCCTCCAACGCCCAGGTCGTCCTCGACGCGATCACCGAGCGCGCCGCCGGCTTCGACGCCGAGGTCCGCGACGACCGCGACGCGTACGCGCTGCTCGCGGTGCAGGGTCCGGAGTCCCCCGGCATCCTCGCCTCGCTCACCGACGCCGACCTGGACGGTCTGAAGTACTACGCCGGCCTGCCCGGCACGGTGGCCGGGGTGCCCGCGCTGATCGCGCGTACCGGCTACACCGGCGAGGACGGCTTCGAGCTGTTCGTCGCCCCCGAGCACGCCGTGGAGCTGTGGCAGGCGCTGACCAAGGCGGGCGAGGGCGTCGGCCTGGTCCCGGCCGGTCTGTCCTGCCGCGACACCCTGCGCCTGGAGGCGGGCATGCCGCTGTACGGGCACGAGCTGACCACCTCCCTCACCCCGTTCGACGCGGGGCTGGGCCGGGTCGTGAAGTTCGAGAAGGAGGGCGACTTCGTCGGCCGCGCCGCCCTGGAGGCCGCCGCCGAGCGCGCCGCCACCAATCCGCCGCGCAAGCTGGTCGGCCTGATCGCCGAGGGCCGCCGCGTCCCGCGCGCGGGCTTCTCCGTGACCTTCGACGGCCAGGTCGTCGGCGAGGTCACCTCGGGTGCCCCGTCCCCGACACTGGGCAAGCCGATCGCGATGGCCTATGTCGACGCGGCACACGCCGCGCCCGGCACCTCCGGCGTCGGCGTGGACATTCGCGGTACGCATGAGGCGTACGAGGTCGTGGCCCTGCCGTTCTACAAGCGGCAGAAGTAACCCTTCACCTCACCTCGGCATCCGCGTCGCAGGCAAGACCACCGTTCGTATCCACTCCCCCGCATCCAGGAGAATCAGGTCATGAGCAACCCCCAGCAGCTGCGTTACAGCAAGGAGCACGAGTGGCTGTCGGACGCCGAGGGCGGCGTCTCGACGGTCGGCATCACGGAGTTCGCGGCCAACGCGCTCGGTGACGTCGTCTACGCCCAGCTTCCCGAGGTCGGCCACACGGTGACCGCGGGCGACACCTGTGGCGAGCTGGAGTCGACCAAGTCGGTCAGCGACCTGTACTCCCCCGTCACCGGCGAGGTCATCGAGTTCAACCAGGACGTCGTGGACGACCCGTCGCTGGTGAACTCGGCCCCCTTCGAGGGTGGCTGGCTCTTCAAGGTGCGCGTCACGGAGGAGCCGGCCGACCTGCTCTCCGCCGACGAGTACGCCAAGCTCACCGCCGGCAACTGACCCAGGGAACCCTGATGTCTGTACTGAACACTCCCCTCCACGAGCTCGACCCGGACGTCGCCGCCGCCGTCGACGCCGAGCTCGTGCGCCAGCAGTCGACCCTGGAAATGATCGCGTCGGAGAACTTCGCTCCGGTCGCCGTCATGGAGGCCCAGGGCTCGGTCCTGACCAACAAGTACGCCGAGGGCTACCCCGGCCGCCGCTACTACGGCGGCTGCGAGCACGTCGACGTCGTCGAGCAGATCGCGATCGACCGCATCAAGGCGCTCTTCGGCGCCGAGGCCGCGAACGTGCAGCCCCACTCGGGTGCGCAGGCGAACGCGGCCGCGATGTTCGCGCTGATCAAGCCGGGCGACACGATCATGGGTCTGAACCTGGCCCACGGCGGTCACCTGACCCACGGCATGAAGATCAACTTCTCCGGCAAGCTCTACAACGTGGTTCCGTACCACGTCGACGAGACCGGCGAGGTCGACATGGCCGAGGTCGAGCGCCTCGCCAAGGAGTCCAAGCCGCAGCTGATCGTCGCCGGCTGGTCCGCCTACCCGCGCCAGCTGGACTTCGCCGCCTTCCGCCGCATCGCGGACGAGGTCGGCGCGTACCTGATGGTCGACATGGCGCACTTCGCCGGCCTGGTCGCCGCGGGTCTGCACCCGAACCCGGTACCGCACGCCCACGTCGTCACCACCACCACGCACAAGACCCTCGGCGGTCCGCGCGGAGGTGTCATCCTGTCGACGCAGGAACTGGCCAAGAAGATCAACTCCGCGGTCTTCCCGGGCCAGCAGGGCGGCCCGCTGGAGCACGTGATCGCCGCCAAGGCGGTCTCCTTCCTGGTCGCGGCCTCGCCCGAGTTCAAGGAGCGCCAGGAGCGCACCCTGGAGGGCGCGAAGATCCTCGCCGCCCGTCTGGTCCAGGACGACGTCAAGGCCGTGGGCGTGGACGTCCTCACCGGCGGCACCGACGTGCACCTGGTCCTGGTCGACCTGCGCAACTCCCAGCTGGACGGTCAGCAGGCCGAGGACCGCCTCCACGAGGTCGGCATCACGGTCAACCGCAACGCCATCCCGAACGACCCGCGGCCGCCGATGGTCACCTCGGGCCTGCGGATCGGCACGCCGGCGCTGGCCACCCGCGGTTTCGACGCCGAGGCCTTCACCGAGGTCGCCGAGATCATCGCGCAGGCGCTGAAGCCCGCCTACGACGCGGACGACCTGAAGGCGCGCGTCTCGGCGCTCGCCGCGAAGTTCCCGCTGTACCCGACGCTCTAGGCACCGGCCTGGGGAGGGCCCGGCACTGTTTTGCACAGGGCCGGGCCCTTCTCATGACCAAAGCCCCCGGTGGATGCGGTCCATCGCCACTGAATAAGCCAAAAAATGGCAAATAGGCTCCGAATAAAGGAAGCACCGCACCCCAGGCAGGACGGACAGCACACCTCATGGACATGAGCGCGGCCAACAGGAAGGGGCTCAGCCTCTTCGCCCTGATCATGATCGGGCTCGGCTCGATCTTCGGCTCCGGGTGGCTCTTCGGCGCGGGCCAGGCGGCCGCGGTCGCCGGGCCGGCGGCCATCGTCGCCTGGGTCATCGGAGCAGTCTTCATCGGCATGATCGCCATGTCGTACGCGGAGGTCGGCGCCGCCTACCCGCTGCCCGGCTCGATGGCCCGCTTCGGCACCATCTCGCACGGGCCGGTGCTGGGCTTCATCACCGGCTGGGCGGTCTGGATCGCCATCGCCGCGCTGATCCCGATCGAGTCCATCGCCGGTACCCAGTACATGTCGTCCTGGAACTTCGGCTGGGCCAGGGGCCTGGTCGAGAACGGCGGCCTGACCACCTCCGGCATGGCGATGGCCCTGTTCCTGACCGTGGCGCTGTGGCTGGCCTGCTACTGGTCGGTGGCCCTGCTCGCCAAGGCGAACAACCTGCTCACCCTGGTCAAGTTCGCCATCCCGGTGCTCGCCGTCATCGCCCTGATCGCCTCCGGCTTCCACACCGGCAACTTCACCGACCACGGCGGCTTCGCCCCCAACGGCTGGTCCGCGGTCATGACCGCCGTCACCACCTCCGGTGTCGTCTTCGCCTTCAACGGCTTCCAGGCCGTCGTCAACCTCGGCGGCGCCGCCAAGAACCCCGGCCGCGCCATTCCGCTGGCCCTGGTCGGCGCGCTCTCCCTGGGCCTGGTCATCTACCTGGCCCTGCAGATCGCCTTCATCGGCGGCGTCCCGCCGGAGAAGCTGGCCGAGGCCGGCGGCTGGAGCGGCATCAACTTCTCCTCGCCGTTCGCCGACCTCGCCAAGATGCTGATGCTGCACTGGGTCGTCACGATGCTCCAGTTC
The DNA here is from genome assembly GCF_036014235.1 of Streptomyces sp. NBC_00435. GTDB lineage: Bacteria > Actinomycetota > Actinomycetes > Streptomycetales > Streptomycetaceae > Streptomyces. Next base: position 5,714,231 of record NZ_CP107924.1, on the reverse strand, counting down.
GGTGCCTTCATCTCGCCGTCCGGCGCCAACATCGGCAACGTCGCGTCCGCCTCCTACATGGCGCAGAACCTCGCGGACACCGGCTTCTTCCCGAAGAAGATCCGCGAGGTCCACCCCAAGTACGGCACCGCCCGTCCCGCGATGTGGCTGAACCTCGGCTTCTCGGTCCTGCTGCTGGTCACCGTCGGCCACAGCTGGGAGGCCCTGGCCAGCGTGGTCTCCGCCGCGATGGTGGTCTCGTACCTGATCGGCCCGATCGCGGTCGGCGTCTTCCGCCGGACCAAGCCCGAGCTGCCGCGCCCCTTCCGCCTGCCGGCCGCGAAGATCCTCTGCCCGATCACCTTCGCCTTCGCCGCCTGCGCCCTGTACTGGTCCAAGTGGCCGGACACCGGCAAGGTGGTGCTGCTCACCCTGGTCGCCGCCCCGATCGCGGCCGTGGTGCTCAAGCGCAAGGGCGAGAAGAACCTGGCCAAGCAGTTCGCCCCGGCCTGGTGGATGATCGCCTTCCTGCTGTGGCTGGGCACGCTGTCGGCGCTCGGCAGCAAGGAATTCGGCGGGCACGGGATCATCCCGGGCGGCGTGGACATCGCCGTCGTGGGCCTCTCGGCCCTGGGCTTCTACTTCTGGGCCGTACGGTCCGGGGTCAAGGCCCACTACGCGGGCCTGCCTGGCCCGGACCCGGTCCTGGACGCCGCCCCCGCCGGGGAGGCCGACGCTGCCGACGCACCGGAGCGCGAACTGACCCACGCCTGATCCCCACCCGCACGACGCGTCCGGCAGCCGAGCTGTTCACCTCACCGCGTTAAGCTCGTCTGCCGGACAAAATCCGCAGATCCGCCCCTCCTGCCCCGCTTCCCACCCACGAGCAGACATAGGAGTCCGCAACCGTGGCCATCTCCGTCTTCGATCTCTTCTCGATCGGCATCGGTCCCTCCTCCTCCCACACCGTCGGACCGATGCGCGCCGCGCGCATGTTCGTGACCAGGCTCAAGAAGGACGGCGTCCTCGCCCAGACCGCCTCGGTGCGCGCCGAGCTCTTCGGCTCACTGGGCGCCACCGGCCACGGCCACGGCACCCCCAAGGCGGTCCTGCTGGGCCTGGAGGGCCACGCCCCCCGCACCGTGGACGTGGAGAACGCCGACGCCGAGGTCGAGCGCATCCGCAAGTCCGGCCGCCTGCGCCTGCTGGGCGCGGAGATAGGCGACGGCCACGAGATCCCCTTCGACGAGCCGAACCAGCTGATCCTGCACCGCCGGCGCTCCCTGCCGTACCACGCGAACGGCATGACGCTCTTCGCGTACGACGAGTCGGGCACCCCGCTCCTGGAGAAGACGTACTACTCGGTCGGCGGCGGGTTCGTCGTGGACGAGGACGCGGTCGGCGAGGACCGGATCAAGCTCGACGACACCGTGCTGAAGTACCCCTTCCGCAGCGGTGACGAGATGCTGCGCCTCGCGAACGAGACCGGCCTGTCGATCTCCTCGATGATGCTGGAGAACGAGAAGGCCTGGCGCACCGAGGACGAGATCCGCGAGGGCCTCCTGGAGATCTGGCGCGTCATGCAGGCCTGCGTCTCGCGCGGCATGTCCCGCGAGGGCATCCTCCCGGGCGGCCTGCGGGTCAAGCGCCGGGCCGCCTCCACGGCGCGCCAGCTGCGCACCGAGGGCGACCCGATGATGCACCGCAGCGAGTGGGCGACGATCTACGCGATGGCGGTCAACGAGGAGAACGCGGCCGGTGGCCGCGTCGTCACCGCCCCGACCAACGGCGCCGCGGGCGTCCTGCCGGCGGTCCTGCACTACTACATGAACTTCGTGCCGGGCGCCGACGAGGACGGCGTGGTCCGCTTCCTCCTCGCCGCGGGCGCGATCGGCATGCTCTTCAAGGAGAACGCCTCGATCTCCGGCGCCGAGGTCGGCTGCCAGGGCGAGGTCGGCTCGGCCTGCTCGATGGCGGCCGGCGCCCTCGCCGAGGTCCTGGGCGGCACCCCGGAGCAGGTCGAGAACGCGGCCGAGATCGGCATGGAGCACAACCTCGGCCTGACCTGCGACCCGGTCGGCGGCCTGGTCCAGATCCCGTGCATCGAGCGCAACGGCATGGCGGCGGTCAAGGCCGTCACCGCGGCCAAGATGGCGATGCGCGGCGACGGCAGCCACAAGGTCTCCCTCGACAAGGTCATCAAGACCATGAAGGAGACCGGCGCCGACATGAAGGTCAAGTACAAGGAGACCGCCCGCGGCGGCCTCGCGGTCAACGTCATCGAGTGCTGAGGCCCACCCGCTGAGCGCATGCGGGCCCCGGCGCCTGGCGTCGGGGCCCGCATCGTCCAGCGGGGTCTGCGGCGGCAACCCGCGGCCGTTCTTCCGCCGAGCCCGCCCTCCCCCGGAGGGCGGGCTCGGCCGCGTTCCGCGAAGTCGGGTCAAGTGACCCCGCCGGACGGGACCTTTGGCCGGCGGAGGCGTCCCGGGGGTGGGCTAACTTGCCCGAGTGGACGTGCCGCGCACGCATCGGCGAGGCCCCACCCCGAGAGAGAGGCGCCCGCATGACCGGCACCGAGCACCGCGTCCTCCCGCTCCGGCTGGAGGTCGCACCGGCCCCCATCCCGGTGCGGGGCGTCTTCGTGTACCGCACCGGGCGGCCCTACGAGATCTCCCTCGACTTCGAGGGCGCGGGCATGCACCTCGCACACTGGGTGTTCTCGCGGGAGCTGCTGCTCGACGGCCAGGTCTGCGCCACCGGCGAGGGCGACATACAGGTGTGGCCGCGCTGGAAGGGCACCGAGCCGCGGGTCTTCCTCGCGTTCAGCAACGGCGAGCAGTCGTGCGTCGTGTCCGCCCGGGCGAAGGACGTACGGGAGCTGTGCCGGCGGATGACCGAGATGGTGCCGCGGGGCCAGGAGCAGCGGCACTACGACCTCGACGCCGAGCTGAGCGCGCTCCTGCCGGGCTGAGTCCGCGGGGGCCGCGTGCGGCGGGCCGAATCCGGTGCAACCATCGACGTACCGGGAGCGTCTTCAGCGGTGACACCGGTCCCCGTCTCTCGAGAATCGAGGGGACGCCATGATCCGTCCACGCCGCCGGCAGGCCACCGCACTGGGGGCGGGCACACTGCTCGCCGCCGCACTCGCCTTCGCCGCACCGGCCTCCGCCGCCACGAACGCCCGGGCCACCGCCGCGCCCGCCACCCCCACCGCCGCCTCCGCCACCCCGCTCGTCGTCAATGCCCGCTGGGGCGGGCACTGCACGTACGACCGCGTGGTCGTCGACCTGCAGGGATACGTCCCCGCCGTCACCGTCACCCGCGTCCCGAAGCTGGTCTACGACGGGTCCGGCAAGCCCGTACCGCTGGCCGGCACGTACTTCCTGGAGATCCGCCTGCATCCCGCGGCCGGACACGACGACGCGGGCCACAACGTCTACGCCGGACCCAAGCTCCTCAAGATCTACCTGCCCAAGCTGAAGGGCATCGCCCTGACCGGCGACTACGAGGGGTACGTGACCCTCGGCGCCGCCTTCGACACGGCACCCTCCTTCACCTCGTCCACGCTGCACTCCCCCGAGCGGTTCGTTCTGGACATCGCGCACCCGAACGTCTGCTGAGCACGGCGGCGGGGCCCGGCGTCGCACGCGCCGGGCCCCGCCCCCGCCCCTCCTCCGTGCCCTGGCGGCCTACCGGCCTAGCCGGCCGGGCGGATCCGCATCTGGCCGGGGTCCCCGTTGCCGAACCAGTCCTGCGTGCACTCGTACCGGCCTGAGGCGGCGGCGCTCACCAGGCCCAGGCACGCGGCCATCGCCCGCTGGCCGTGGGCGTTGGGGTGCATGGACTCCTCCAGCGTGCCCTGCGTGTTCGTGTAGTCCAGGAACCGGAACCACTCGTGCTCACGCGGGTCGGGCCCGCCCTGGCCCACCTGCTCCGTGCCGAGCGAGCACACCTCGTGCCCGGCCAGCGCGTCCCGCAGGTCCATGAAGTCGGTGCCCTTGCCGACGGCCACCGACTTGACCATGGTGCCGATCTGCGGGACCAGCGTGTACGCCGCCCAGTCCGCGTCGCGGTCGTTGAAGGGACAGCCGTCCTCGAACATCCGGTCCGAGTCGTTCTGCGACAGCCGGAAGGACTCCCCGCCCGGGATCGGCGACGGGTAGGACTGCAGGACGAGGCGGTAGTCGCCGTCCGCGTACCCGGCCCCCCGCATGGCTGAGCGGATGTCGTCCACCACCGCCGCGACCTTGGCCTTCACCCCGGGCAGCTTCTGCTCCACGACCGGCGCCTGCTTCTTCCAGCACAGCCGCCTGAAGTACCAGTCGTACGCGCAGTCGCCGATGATCTGGCCGAAGCCGAGGTCGTTCCCGCCGATCGAGAGCGCGATGACCTTGACCCGCTTCGTCCTTGCGAGCGCCGCCAGCTGATCGGTCTGCGGGGCCTCGCCGTTGTACGGCTGCCCGCCCTTCGCGGCGCTGAGCACGTTGACGGTCTCGGCGCCGGAGCAGGCGAGGTTGATCCGCTGGTCGATGCCGGGCAGCGGAGCGGCCGCGATCTCCGAGACGTCGGAGCGGTGGCAGCCGCCGACCGCGCCGGTGGCGCCGTAGACCTTCGCCGGGTCGTACGTGGAACCGCCGGTCCAGGCCCGGTCGCTGCCGTTGCGGCTGCCGTCGTAGCGGTCGGTGTTGCCGAGCCAGCGGCCGGCCTCGCCGGAGATGAAGCTGTCGCCCATCGCCACGGCGACCGCCGGGCCGGAGGGCGGGGACGCGGCGGTGGCCTGGGCCGTGGCCTGGGCGGTGGCCTGGGGAACGGTGAGACCGGCCAGGCCGAGCACGGCGGCGGTCAGCAGCGCGGCGGTGCGCGTGCGGGATCGCATCGGGCATGTCCTCTCGGAGCGGTGGGCAGGGGCGCCGGGGCGCGGGCGCGGGGGTGCGCCCCGGCGCTCCCGGGCCGGAGCGGAATGTGTGGCACCCCTGCTCCGGCCGGGTGGGCAGACGTTACGATCGCGGCCCACCGGCCGCCCATCCGCCGGCCATCCGTCCTGCACGCGGTGTCAGGGAGTGCGTGGTGCCCCTCGTCTTCTCACTGCTCGGCCCCGTCACCATCACCCTGGACGGCGGCCGGCCCGCGCCCGGCGGACCGCGCGGCCGGCGGGTGCTGGCGGCACTGGCGCTGGAGGCGGGGCGGGTGGTCCCGGCCGCCGGGCTGGCGGCGGCGGTGTGGGACGACCAGCCGGCGACGTGGCACGAGCAACTGCAGAACGTGGCAGGGGTGTTGCGCCGCGCGGGCGTGCCGGTGGCGCGCACGGAGGCGGGATTCGTCCTGACTACGGACCCGGCGGGGCCGGCGGACGCGGCGGAGATAGACGTACGGGACTTCGCGCGCCTGCGGCGGGCCGCCGAGGTCTGCCAGGATCCGGGCACGGCCCGCCGACTCCTGGGCGGGGCACTGGAGCTGTGGCGGGGCCCGGTGGCCTTGGCAGGACTTCGCGGGCGGGTCTTCGAAGCCGCGTCGGCCCGGCTGGCCCAGGACCGGCTCGACTGCGTGGAGCGGGCGCTGACCGCGGACCTCGCGCTCGGCCGGCACGCCCTGGTGTGCGCGGAGCTGGCCGAGCTGTCGGCCGAACACCCCTCGCGGGAGCGGCTGGTGGAGCTCCACATGCTGGCCCTGCACCGCTCGGGGCGGCGCGGCGAAGCGCTCGCCGCGTATGCCGCGGCCCGGCGACGGCTGGTGGAGCAGGCGGGCCTGGACCCGGGCGCGGACCTGACCGCCCTGCAGGCGGCGATCCTCACCGACGCCCCCGCCCTGCGCCTCCCGCCGACGCCCCCGGCCGACCGCACCCGGACCGCGCACCCGCAGCGCCCCCGGCCGGGACAGGAGCACGCCCACCCCGCGGGGCCCGAGGGGGCCGGGGACGGATGGCGCCGGCCCGCTCAACTACCCGCAAGCCCAAGGGTGTTCGCCGGGCGGGACGGGGAGGTGGAGGCGCTGCGACACGGGCTGGCCGGGGGCGGCGCGCCGGTCTGCGTGGTCACCGGGGCGCCCGGGATCGGGAAGACGGCGCTCGCGGTACGGGTCGCGCACGGACTGCGCGGGGAGTTCCCGGACGGGCAGCTGTACGTGGACCTGCGCGGCGCCGACCCGGCCGGCGCGGCGGATCCGGCCGAGGTGCTGGCCGGGTTCCTGCGCGCCCTCGGCGTCGACGGTCCGGCGGTTCCCGCCGATCCGGACGAGCGCGCGGCCCTGTACCGGAGCCTGCTGGCGGACCGGCGCGTGCTGGTGGTGCTCGACAACGCGGCGGGAGCCGGGCAGGTGCGCCCCCTGCTGCCGGGGGCGGGCGGTTCGGGCGTGCTGGTCACCAGCAGGTACCGGCTCGGCGGGCTGGACCGGCGGGTCGCCCTCGCACTCCCCCTCCTCGACGAGCCGGCCGCCCTCGCCCTCCTCTCACTGGCCGCCGGCCCCGAACGGATCACCGCCGACGCGGAGGCGGCCCGTGCGCTGGTGCGGCTGTGCGGGCGGCTGCCGCTCGCGCTGCGCATCGTCGGCGCCGAACTGGCCGCGCTCCCCCACCGGGGGCCGGCCCACCTGGTGGAGCGGCTGGAGGACGAGCGGGCCCGGCTGGACGTGCTCGACGGGGTGCGGGCCGGGCTGCGGCTCAGCTACCGCGCGCTCCCGCCCGACGCGCGGGCACTCCTGCGCGGACTCGCGCTGCTCGACGCCCCCGATTGCGCGGCCTGGACCGCGGCGGCGGTCCTGGACCGGCCCCTGCCCGCCGCCGAGGAGGCGCTCGACGCCCTGACGGCGGCCCACCTGCTGGAGGCGTCCGGACCCGACGCCACCGGCCGGGCGCGCTACCGCATGCACGACCTGGTCCGCGCCTTCGGCCGGGAGCTCGCCCGCCACGACGGACCGGTGCTGCCCCGGGTCCTCGCCTGCTGGGTGGCGCTCGTGCGGGAGGGTCGGCGGGCCCACCAGGGCCTGGACTACCCCGGGCTGGGCGGCCGCACGGCTGCCCGGGTGCCCGATCCGGCGCTGCTCGCCGGTCCGCGCGCCGATCCGGTGCGCTGGCTCGGCGCGGAGCGGGACGCGCTGGTCGCCACCGTACGGCAGGCCGCGCGGGTGGACCCGTACGCCTGCTGGGAGCTCGCGGCGAGCGGCGAGTACCTCTTCGACATCCGCAGCGACCTGGCCGGCTGGCAGGCCGTCCAGGAGGCGGGGCTCGCGGCGGCCCGCGCGGCGGGCGACCGCACGGGCGAGGCGGTGCTGCTGGTCGGGCTGGGCCGCCTGCGGACCTGCCGCGAGGAGTGGGGCCGGGCCCGGGCGATGCTCGGCGCGGGCGAGGCACTGTTCGAGGAGTTGGGGGACGCCCACGGGGCGGCGTACGCGGGCTGGCTGCTCTCCTACCTCGACCGGATCCAGGGCCGGCTCGACGAGGCGGCCCTGCGCTGCCGGCGGATCGCGCCCGTCTTCGAGGCGGCCGGGGACCGGTACGGCCAGGCGCACGCGCTGCGCGGCATCGGACAGGTACTGCTCGCGCGCGGCGAGCCGGGGCGCGCCCTGGAGGTGCTGCGCGAGGCCCTGGCCGTCGCGGTATTGGGCGGCGCGACCTGGCCCCGGATGTGCGTGCTGCGCTGGGTCGCCGACGCGCAGCGGCTGCTGGGCCGGCTGGACGAGGCGGAGGCGGGGTTCGGGGAGGTCCTGGCCTTCACCCTCGGCTCCGGCGACCTGGCCGGGCAGAGCGCGGCCCGGATCGGGCTCGGCAGGATCGCCCAGGACCGCGGGGACACGGCGGGGGCCCTGCGCCACCTGCGCGAGGCCGACGAGCTGGGCCGCCGGTCGGGGCAGAGTCTGGTGCGGGCGCTGGCGGTGCCCCCGCTGGCCCGCGCGCTGCTGGCGCCGGCGGCCCGGGCGGTGCTTGAGGAGACCCTGTCGAGCTGCCGCAGGATGAACGCGCGGCCGCTGCTGGCGCAGCTGGAGTCGGCGCTGGCCGACGTGCCGGTGTAGCGGGGGCGTCCCTACCGGTGCTCGGGGTTCGGGAAGTCGAAGCGGCAGCCCGCGTCCCACAGCGAGCGCTGGTTGCCGTGGGCCGGCATCCCGCCGTTCCGCTTGAGCAGGGCCGCGAGGTGCATGAGGTTCCAGCTCATGAAGGCCGTGTTCCGGTTGGTGAAGTCGTTCTCGGGGCCGCCGGATCCGGGGTCCAGGTACGAGGGCCCCGGCCCGGCCTCGCCGATCCAGCCGGCGTCGGCCTGCGGTGGGATCGCGTAGCCGAGGTGCTGGAGGCTGTAGAGGACGTTCATGGCGCAGTGCTTGACGCCGTCCTCGTTGCCGGTGATCAGGGCCCCGCCCACGCGCCCGTAGTAGGCGTACTGGCCCCGCTCGTTCAGGATCGAGGAGCAGGCGTAGAGCCGCTCGATGACCTGCTTCATCACCGAGCTGTTGTCCCCGAGCCAGATGGGTCCGCACAGCACGAGGATGTCGGCGTCCATGATCTGGCTGTAGAGGACCGGCCACTGGTCGCTCTCCCAGCCGTGGTCGGTCATGTCGGGCCAGACCCCGGTGGCGATGTCGTGGTCGACGGCCCGGATGAGCGAGGTCCGCACCCCGGCGGCCTCCATCACCGTGCGGCTCCTGCCGATCAGGCCCTCGGTGTTGCTGGGCTCGGGTGATCGTTTGAGCGTGCAGTTGACGTAGACGGCGGTCAGGTCGGAGTAGTCGTACGGGTTCGCGGTACCGGGGGTACTGGTGTCGGCGGTCACGCCACCACCCTCCGTGTCGCCGGGCCGGGCCGCCACCGGGCCGCGCCCGTCCGGGCCAGGCGAGCGGATCGGCCTCGCGGGGGTCGAGGACGACCGGCGCGCTCCCGGGGGGGTGGTCGGTGCGGCCGCCCGGACCGGATCGTCGGTACGGAACAGCGCGGTGACGCGGGGCAGCCAGTCCTCGACGGTGAGGGACCCGCGGAACTCCCTTTTCAGGTGCGGCCATTGAGGCAGACGGCAGCGGATCGGACACGTGGAGTGACATTCAAACGGAATCCGGCCACCGGTCGGCGCGATCGGGGCGGGTTGGTACCGGTCCGTACGGCCGACTAGGGTCAGCGGGCCTTGGTGTTCGGGAAACCGGTGGGAAACCGGTGCGGCCCTCGCCACTGTGATCGGGAAGGTCCGGCTCCACTCCTGCGGGAAAGCCACTGGGCCGCGCGGGCGTCCCCGTGCCGCCCGGGAAGGCGGAGCCGGGACATCAGCACCCGTGAGCCAGGAGACCGGCCGGGGCGCGTTGTCCATCCACGAGGTGCTGGAGAGGTCTCCCCACTCATGCATATAGCCGAGGGGTTCCTACCCCCTTTGCACGCGGTCGCCTGGGGCGCCGCGTCCGCCCCCTTCGTCGTCCACGGTGTCCGCTCGCTGACCCGCGAGGTGAAGGCCAACCCGGAGAGCACCCTGCTGCTCGGCGCGGCCGGAGCATTCACCTTCGTCCTGTCCGCGCTGAAGATCCCGTCGGTGACGGGCAGTTGCTCGCACCCCACCGGTACCGGGCTCGGGGCGATCCTGTTCCGGCCGCCGATCATGGCGGTGCTCGGCACGATCACCCTGCTCTTCCAGGCCCTGCTGCTGGCCCACGGCGGGCTCACCACCCTCGGCGCGAACGTCTTCTCGATGGCGATCGCCGGCCCCTGGGCCGGGTACGCCGTCTACCGGCTGCTGCGCGCGTTCGACCTCCCGCTGATGGTGACCGTCTTCTTCGGCGCCTTCTTCGCGGACCTGGTCACCTACTGCGTCACCAGCGTGCAGCTCGCGCTGGCCTTCCCGGACCCGGCCACCGGATTCCTGGGCTCGCTCGCGAAGTTCGGAGGGATCTTCGCGGTCACGCAGATCCCGCTGGCCGTGAGCGAGGGGCTGCTGACCGTGCTGGTGATGCGCCTGCTGATGCAGGCCAGCAAGTCGGACCTGGTCCGGCTCGGGGTCGCGAGGCTGACGCCCGCCCGCCCCGAGGAGACCGGAGTGGAGGCGGCCCGATGAGCGGGATGTCCCGGAACACGAGGATCAACGGCCTGCTGCTGCTCCTGGTGGCGGCGCTGGCCGTACTCCCGATCGCACTGGGGATGGGCGAGGGCAAGGAGGAGCCCTTCGCGGGCGCCGACGCGCAGGCGGAGTCGGCGATCACCGAGATCGAGCCGGGCTACGAGCCGTGGTTCTCGCCGCTGTACGAACCCCCCTCCGGAGAGGTGGAGTCCGCGCTGTTCGCGTTGCAGGCGGCGCTCGGCGCGGGCGTGCTCGCGTACTACTTCGGCGTCCGCAGGGGACGCCGCCAGGGCGCCGCCGCTGCGGCCTCCGCCACCCCGGCAGCCGACTCCCCGGAGGCGTGAGCGGTGCTGCCGATCGACGTGGCGGCGCACGGCAGCCGCTGGCGCGGCCGTCACCCGCTGGAGAAGGCCCTGCTCGGGATCGGGCTGACGGTCACCGCCGTCTGCCTGCCGCCCTGGCCGGGCGGGCCGCTCGTGGCCGCCGCCACCCTCGCCGTACTGCTCGGCCCGGCGGGGGTGGCCGGGCGGCAGCTGTGGCGGGCCTTCCGGCTCCCGCTCGGCTTCTGCCTCACCGGGGCGCTGCCGCTGCTGTTCGCGGTCGGCGGCCCGGCGGGTCCGCTCTCCCTGGCCGCCGACGGCCCCCGGCACGCCGCCGAACTGCTCCTGCGGACCTCGGCGGCCTCGCTCGGGCTGCTGCTGTTCGCCTTCACCACCCCGGTCTCCGACGTGCTGCCCCGGCTGGTCCGGGCCGGGGTGCCGGCCCCGGTGGTGGACGTGGCCCTGGTCATGTACCGGATCGGCTTCCTCCTCCTCGACTCCACGGCCCGGGTCCGCCGGGCCCAGGCGGCCCGCCTGGGGCACACCGGGCGGGCCGCGGTGTGGCGTTCCGCGGCGGGGCTCGCCGCGACCTCCTTCGTACGGGCCTTCGACCGGGCGGCCAGGCTCCAGGCGGGGCTGGCGGGCCGCGGCTACGACGGCGCGCTGCGGGTGCTCGTACCGGAGACGGCCCTGTCGTGGCGGTTCCTGGCGGCCGCGGGGGCCCTGCTGGCGGCCCTGATCACCCTGACCCTCACTCTGAAGGGGCTCTACCTGTGAACCCGTTGGTGGAACTGGCCGGGGCGGGCTACGCCTACGAGGACGGCCCGGCAGTCCTTTCCGGCGTCGACTTCGCCATCGCGCCGGGCCGGGCGCTGGCCCTGCTGGGCCGCAACGGCAGCGGCAAGACCACGCTGATGCGACTGCTCAGCGGCGGCCTGCGGCCCGGGTCGGGCGTGCTGCGGCTCGACGGCGCGGAGGTCTCGTACGGCCGCGCCGGGCTGACCCGGCTGCGCACTGCCGTGCAGCTGGTGGTGCAGGACCCCGACGACCAGCTCTTCGCCGCCTCGGTCGAACAGGACGTGTCGTTCGGCCCGATGAACCTCGGCCTCCCCGGCGAGGAGGTCCGCTCCCGGGTCGATTCGGCGCTGACCGCCCTGGACATCGCCGCGCTCCGGGACCGCCCCACCCATCTGCTGTCCTACGGCCAGCGCAAGCGCGCGGCGATCGCGGGGGCGGTGGCGATGGCGCCGCGCGTGCTGATCCTGGACGAGCCGACGGCCGGACTCGACCCGGACGGCCAGGAGCGGCTGCTGGACGTCCTCGCGGGCCTGCGGGCCTCCGGCACGACGGTGGTGATGGCCACGCACGACGTGGACCTGGCGGTCCGCTGGGCCGACGACGCGGCGGTCCTGACCCCGTCGGGCATCCGCTTCGGCGCGGCCTCCGCACTCCTCGCGGACCCGGACCTGCTCGCCTCGGCGGGCCTGCGCGCGGCCTGGTCCCCGGCGGTGACGGCCCTGCTGCGCGCACACGGCCTGCTGGCGGCGGACGCTCCCGGGCCCCGCGATCCGCAGGCGCTGGCCGCCTGGCGGTAGGCCCGCAAACCTAGGATGGCCGCATGTCGCTGCCGCACGCCATCCTCACCGCCCTGCTCGAAAAGCCCTCGTCGGGGTTGGAGCTGACCCGGCGGTTCGACAAGTCGATCGGGTACTTCTGGTCCGCGACGCACCAGCAGATCTACCGGGAGCTCGGCCGTCTGGAGGACGCCGGGCTGATCCGGGCGCTGCCCAGCAAGGTGCCCGTACGGGGTCGGAAGAAGGAGTACGAGGTGCTGCCCGCCGGGAGCGGCGAGCTGGCCCGGTGGGTCGGGGAGAGCCAGGATCCGAAGCCTGTACGGGATCCCCTGCTGCTGCGGATCCGGGCTGCCGCGGTGGTCGGGCCCGGGGACCTGGCCGCGGAGCTGCGGCGCCACCTGGAGCTGCACCGCGCCCAGCTGGCGGTGTACGAGGGCATCGAGGAGAAGGACTTCCCGGCCGGCCGGGACGCGGCGCAGGACCGGTTGCGGCGTGTCGTGCTGCACGCGGGCACCGGGCTGGAGACCTTCTGGCTGCGCTGGCTGGAGGAGGCCCTCGCCGAGGTGGAGGGCATGATCGGGCCGCGGCCGGGGGCCTGACGCGCACGCCCCGGCCCGGCAGGCGGGCCAGGGGGCGGCGCGGGGGGCTTACTTGTTCAGGGAGGCCCAGAACTCGTCGAAGCTGAGCAGCTTGTCGCCGTTGGCGTCCTTGGCGGCGATCACGGCGTCCGCGACCGCGCCGGTGACGTACGCGTCACCCATCGCCTTCATGGCGGCGCTGTACTCGTCGGCCGTGACGAAGCCGTCGCCGTCCGCGTCGAACCTGCCGAACGTCGCCCGTGCGCTCTCGATGTCCGCCACTGGGTCCACCCCTTCTTGGTGCTTGTTGACCGGCTCAGGGTAGCGGCCTTCGGGGGCCGCCCCTCCCGCGGGTCCCGTTCGAGCGGCAGATAGAAATTCAATTACCCTTCCGTAGTGCGGAAGCGATAATTCCAGCCAACAATTCAAGCCCCCACTTGTCACCCTCCGGGGCCACGGCATAACGTAGCGACATTGCCGCCACACCGGGAGCGCAGGGCTCCCAGGGACAAGCGGCAACAAGGGCGATCACACAGGTGACGATCACAGCTGACGCATCATTCGAAGTTCTGCCCTTCACCCGCACTTGCCGCCACATCTGGGAAGACGGCGACCATGTGCTCATCGGAGTGAGTCCTGGAAACAGCTACTTCAGCTCCGAGCGCATCTCAAGCCTCGCCCGATGGGCTACGACCCGCTTCGCGCAGGTCGACTTCGTCTACGCAGACCTCCACGTGGACCGGATGTTCGCCGCCTTCGGCTACACCCAGGAACATGCGGAGAAGCGTGCCACGAAGGAAATCAAGGCGGTCCGGCGACGGATTCTCAAGGGCGTGGAGGAATCAGGGCCTCCGCACGCCGAGATCCGAGTGAGGGCACTTTCGGAATTCCAGACGAACCCCGTCTACCAACTTCTGCACAGGCGCGTACTCCATTTCCTGGAGACCGATGACGAATTCCGCAAGGGCTGCGAGGAAATGGCCTTGCACTTTGTCGGCTCCAAGTTGCCGGAGGGTGAATCCATCACCGACGCACAGTTGCAGGCGTGTTTCGATTACATGGCGGCGGAGCTGCCGTTCTTCGTGGACACCCCGAGCATTCTCGACGTGCCGTCCTCCGTGGCGGCCTACCACGTCAAGATGCCGATGACCGATGTCCTCTTCGCGCGCGGTGGGGGACTGCGCGCGACCAGGAACCAGGCCTATGCCGTCGTAAGGCCCGAGGTGGCCGAAATGACTCAGAGCGAACCGAACCACCCGAACGTGAACGTGAACACGCACACGAACACCGCACCAATCGAAGGGACCGTCGATGAGCGTCGAGCAGCTTGAGGGAACCGGGCGGACCGATGAGGCCCTCCTCGACTTCCCGCTCTCGCGGCGCGGTGACGTGCTCCCCGAGGAGTGCACCTGGCTGCGCGAGAAGGCGCCGGTCGCGAAGGTCCGTACCCTCACCGGGGACCCGGCCTGGCTGGTGAGCAGCTACGCGCTGGCCAAGCAGGTGCTGGAGGACGAGCGCTTCAGCCTCAAGGACACGGCGAACGCCGGGGTCCCCCGCCAGTACGCGCTGACGATCCCGCCCGAAGTCGTCAACAACATGGGCAACATCAACAGCGCCGGACTGCGCAACGCGGTCATGAAGGCGCTCAACCCGCGCCAGAAGGGTCTGCAGGACTGGCTGCGCGCGAAGGCCGGCGAGCTCATCGACCAGCTCCTGGCCGAGGGCGGGCCCGCGGACCTGCGGGCCGCCTTCGCCGATCCCTTCTCGGCGGCCATGCACTGCCAGGTGCTGGGCGTGCCGTTCGAGGACTGGCGGCGGCTGATGTCGGGGCTGGACGTCGCGTTCATGACCGCGCGCGAGCCGTTCGCCGACTCGGCGCTCAACTGGTACAAGGACGTCGGTTACTTCGAGGGACAGCTGAAGGCGCAGCTCGCGCTCCCCGCCGAGGAGCGTACGGGGCTCCTCGGCAAGTTCGCCGAGCTGAAGGAGGCGGACCCGGAGTCGGCGCACCTGACCGACGACATGTTCGCCACCGTCGCCGTGTCGCTGTTCGGCGCCGGCGCGGTCTCCACGTCCGCGTTCCTGACCCTCGCGGTCCTGGCGCTGCTGCAGAAGCCCGAGCTCATCGGGTACCTGCGGGAGCACCCGGAGCGCATGGGCAAGGCCGTGGACGAACTGCTGCGCTGGAACCTGTCCGTCGGTGACGGACTGCCGCGCATCGCGATGGCGGACATCCAGGTCGGGGACGTGCTGGTCAGGGAGGGCGAGCTTGTTCTCGTCCTGCTGGAGGGCGCCAACTTCGACCCGGAGGCCTTCGAGCACCCCGACGAGCTGGACCTGGAGCGCGAGGGCTCAAACGCCAACCTCGCCTTCGGCGCCGGCCGGCACTTCTGCCCGGCTTCCGCGCTGGGCCGGGCCCACGCCGAGATCGCGCTGGAGGTGCTGGTCGAGCGGCTGCCCGGGCTGCGCCTCGCGGTGCCGGCGGAGAATCTCGTCTGGCGGACCGGCTTCATCAAGCGGCTTCCGGAGCGGTTGCCCGTCGCCTGGTGAGGACTGGTGAGGACTGACGCGTGAGAGTGCCCCGGGAGCTGTGCGGGCTCCCGGGGCACCTTCACGTCTGCACGCCCTCACATCCGCACGTCTTCACCCCTACCGGAAGATGCCGGTGTGGCCGAGCGAGTAGCGGCCGGGCTGCGGGTAGACGGCGAGGCCGTGCGGGCCGCCGCCCACCGCGACCTTGGCGATCTGCTTGCCGGTGACGGTGTCGATCGCGTAGACCTCGGAGTTGTAGCGGCCCGAGAGCCACAGGACCTTGCCGTCGGCGGAGACGCCGCCCATGTCGGGGCTGCCGCCTTCGGGCAGCTCCCACTTCTTCGTCAGTTTGTTCTCCGTGAAGTCGTAGACGGAGACGGACCCTTCGCCCCGGTTGGAGATGTACATCTCCTTGGAGTCACGGCTGACGTACAGGCCGTGGCAGCCCTTGCCGGTCGGCAGCAGCTTGGGGGTGTCGAACTTGTCGCCGCTGAGCACCCACATGCCGTGCGCCATCATGTCCGCGACGTAGAAGGTCTTTCCGTCCGGCGAGACCTTGACGTCCTGCGGCATCGCGCCCTCGAACGGCAGTTTCTGCTGGCCGACGACCTCCATCCGCTCAGTGTCCACCTTGAGCAGTTCACCGGAGAACTCGCAGCTCACGATGAAGTAGCGGCCGTCGGCGGAGAAGTCCGCGTGATTGACCCCGAAACAGGTCACGGGGACGGTTTTCACGCGCTCCATGGTGTGCGGATCACGGAAGACGAGTTCCTTGTCCATCGACGCCATGACCACCGCGTACTTGCCGTTGGGCGTGAAGTACAGGTTGTAGGGGTCGTGCACCTCGACGGGCTTGCCGGCCTCGCCGGTGGCCGGGTTGATCGGGGTGAGCGTGTGGCCCCGGTTGTTGTTGACCCAGAGGGTCTTCATGTCCCAGGAGGGGACCACGTGCTGGGGCTGGACGCCGACGGGGATGGTGTCGATGACCTTGTACGTCACCGGGTCGATGACGGACACCGTGTTGGAGTTGGTGTTCGGCACGTAGACCCGGGACGGGAAGTCCTTGACCACCGGGGAGAGTTTGTTGGGCCGGTCCGCGGCGTACACGTCGTTCGGATCGAGGAGCGGCGGCATTCCGGCCAGGCCCGGCGGCGCGGCCGGTACGGCCTTGGCGGGCACGGCGGGCCCCTTCGTGCCGAGTGCCTCGGCGGGTCCCTTGTCGGCCGCTCCGCAGCCGGTCAGGGCGGCGAGGACCAGACCGGCCAGCAGCACGGTGGCCTTCCGGGGAAGGCGGGTGGTCGTCATGGGGTCAGCAGCTCCGTGGTGGTCACCGCGCGCAGCTTGCGGCGCGCGAGTTCTTCGAGGAGGGGTGGCATCGCGTCGACCGTGTCCGCGTAGCCGAAGTGCAGGCTCACCACCGATCCGCCTTGGATCGTGCCGATGACGGTGCGGACGACGGTCGCGGCACCGGGCGAGGTGAAGTCGAGGGAGTCCACGTCGTACGAGAGGACGTGCGGGTAGCCGGCCCGCTGGGCGAGTTTTCGCACCAGCGGGGTGGCGTACTGGGTCTGGGACGGGCGGAACCAGGTGCCGATGGAGCCGGTGAGCCGCTTGAGCCGGTCGGCGCAGCCGGTGATCTCCGCGTACGCCTGCGCCTCGGGCATGGTGTTGATCGCGAGGTGGCGCTGGGTGTGGTTGCCGAGCTCGTGCCCGCCGTCCAGGACCCGGCGGGCCATGTCCGGGTGGGCGTCGAGCCAGGCGCCGATGGCCAGGACGGTGACCCGCGCGCCCGCGCGCTCCGCCTCGGCGAGGACCGCCCTGGCGATGGCGGGGTCGCCGTTGCCGTGGAAGGTGAGCGCGACGGCGGGGCGGTCGCGCGGGCCGTTCCCGATCTCCACGGGCTGCCCCGCGAACCGGCGCGGGGCGGGGGCCGCCTTGGCCGGGGCCGCCGGCCTGTCCGGGGCCGCCTTCGCGGGTCGCGCGGCGGACGCGGACGGAGCGGGGACGGTGGGGGCATCCGTGCCGCAGGCGGCGGCGAGGGCGCCGGCGGCGACCGCCGCACCGGCACGAAGAGCGGATCGGCGGTCCGGGTAGCAGAGCACTCGCCCATTTAAGGGGTGGATGCCCGTGTAGGTATTGATTGACCCAATTCGGGACCTTCGACCAATCCGGTCGCACGGGGCACCCGTCCACTATGTGATCAACGATTCACTCACAGCGGTTGATACTTATGCACTAATTGCGAGGCCAGTGGTCCATCTCACCTAAGATTTAGGTGGAAAGTCTTAGGATATGCACACTTATGTCCAACTTAGGACTTTTGGCATTTGATCCCTCGTCTGCCATAGTCGGAACCACGGCTTCCCGTTGACCCGAGCGAAGTCCCTGCCGAGGATCACACCCCCTTCGATCCTCGGCACACCCATGAAACCCCCGTAGCGCCCCACAACGGCGACAGGGGGTTTCTGCGTTTCAGCGGTCCGCCACCCGCATCTCGAACCAGGTGATCTTCCCGCGCGGCAGCAGGTCCGCGCCCCAGCGGTCCGAGAGCTTGTCGACGAGGAACAGCCCCCGCCCGGTGGTGTCCATCTCGTGGACCGGCATCAGGCAGGGCAGCCCGCGCGAGGGGTCACGCACCTCGACCCGGATCCAGCCGCGCCGCCTGAGCATCCGTAAACCGAAGGATCGGGCACCGGTGTGGCGGACGGCGTTGCCGACGAGCTCCGAGACCAGCAGCACCGTGTGCTCGGCGATCTGCGGCGACAGTCCCCAGAGGCGTACGATCACGCACTGGGTGAGCCGGCGGGCAGTGCTCGCCGACTCCGGCATGGACGGCAGCGTCACTTCCGCCTCGGCCGGGTTCCCGTACAACTCCAGCGCCTTGAGGCCCTGTTCGTCCTCAAGGGCCGCCGTGAGCCGTACGGCGGAAGCGCTGCTGCGCTGCCGCGGCTGTTCCACACCCTCCAGACCCGCCATGCACCCATCATGGAGGGCCCGTACGGCGGTCCGGGGCGTTCCGCAGGAAAAGACCCCTCGGAATCATTCCCTCCGAGGGGCCTTCCTGGCATATGCGAATGGCAATCCGGAGGCCGTCGCACCGGCCCTGACCTGCGGTGACGCACGGCTAGGCGCTGATTACCCTCAGTGGATCAACGTTTCGCCTTAAGGTTCCCTTAAGGCCTGGCTAATCCACCCACAGGGAGGACCGGCCACAGGACCGACCGTCTACAGGAACTTGGCCTTGCCCGGCCCCTCCTCGACGAAGCTGCGCATCCCGCGCTCGCGGTCCTCGGTGGCGAACAGGCCCGCGAACCAGCCCCGTTCGATGGTCAGACCGGTGTCGATGTCGGCCTCCAGCCCCGCATCCACGCACTCCTTGGCGGCGCGCAGCGCGAGGGCCGGGCCCTGCGCCAGCTTCGCGGCCCAGGCGTGCGCCTGCTCGTACACCTCCGCCGCCGGTACGACCCGGTCCACGAGGCCGAGGGCCAGCGCCTCGTCGGCCTTGACCATGCGGCCGGTGAAGATGAGGTCCTTGGCCTTGGAGGGGCCGATCAGCCGGGACAGCCGCTGGGTGCCGCCCGCGCCGGGGATCAGACCCAGCAGGATCTCGGGCTGGCCGAGCTTGGCGTTGTCGGCGGCGATCCGGTAGTCCGCGCACAGTGCCAGCTCGCAGCCGCCGCCCAGGGCGTAGCCGGTGACGGCCGCGACGACGGGCTTGGGGATCCGGGCCACCGCCGTGAAGGCGTCCTGCAGTCCGCGCGACCGGGCCACCATGGCCGCGTGGTCCATGGTCTGCATCTCCTTGATGTCCGCGCCGGCCGCGAACACCTTCTCGCCACCGTAGATGACGACCGTACGGACATCGGCCCGGTCGGTCGCCTCCACCGCGAGCTCGCGCAGCCGGTCCTGGGTGGCGATGTCCAGGGCGTTCATGGGCGGCCGGTCCAGGCGGATGACGCCGACGCCTTCGGAGACTTCGAGAGAGATGGTCATACGGGGAAGGTTAGCGCCGGTTAACGGCGGATGGCCCGGTGCTGTGGGTCACAGCACCGGGCCACCTGGACTCCGTGGACTACCTGGAGCGGAGGACTACTTGATCCACTCGGCCCAGTCCATGTTCCAGCCGTTGAGGCCGTTGTCGGGGGCGACGTTGTTGTCCTTGGAGTTCTTCACGATGACCACGTCGCCGATCAGCGACTCGTTGAAGAACCAGGCGGCGGGCTGGCTGCCGTCACCGGCGCCGCGGACGTCCTTGAGGCCCACGCAGCCGTGGCTGACGTTCTCGGAGCCGAAAGTGCTGGACGAGGCCCAGTAGTTGCCGTGGACGAAGGTGCCGGAGGTCGTCAGCCGCATCGCGTGCGGGACGTCGGAGATGTCGTACTCGCCGCCGAAGCCGACGGTGGCGCCGTTCATCCGGGTCACCTTGTACTTCTCGCTGATGACCATCTGCCCGTTGTACGTGGTGTTCGAGGGGGCGCCGGCGGTGATGGCGACCTTCCTGATCTCCGTGCCGTCACGGACGACGTGCATCTCGTGCTCGGCGGCGTCGACGGTGGTGACCTGGGAACGGCCGACGGTGAAGGTGACCGTACGGGTCTGCTTGCCGTAGACCCCCGGGCGGCCTTCGACCCCGTCGAGCGCGAGCTTCAGGGTGACCTTCGTACCGGCGGCCCAGTACTTCTCGGGGCGGAAGTCGAGGCGGTCGTTGCCGAACCAGTGGCCCTCGACCGGCACGGACGGCTCGGCCGTCACCGTGATGGCCTTCTCGACGGCCTCGGGGTTGGTGATGCCGCGGGAGAAGTTGATCGAGACCGGCATGCCCACGCCGACGGTCGAGCCGTCCTCGGGCGTGTACTGGCCGATGAAAGTGTTCGCCGGGGTCAGGGTCGTGAAGGTGGTGTCCTTCGCGGACTCGCGGCCGGCCTCGTCCTTGGCGACCGCGTGCACCTTGTACTCGGTGGCCGAGGCGAGGTTGCGGGCGGGCTCCCAGCTCGCGCCGTCCTCGGCGAGCTTGCCCTCCACCGCGTTGCCCTTGGTGTCGGCGACGGTCACCGTGGTGAGCTTGCCGCCCGTGGTGGATATCTTCAGGATGCCGCTGGTGGCGACCTCCTTGGCCCCGTCGTCGGGCTTGACGCTCACGACGGCCTTCGACGCCTCGGTGCCGGTCGTACCGGTACCCCCGTCTGCGCCACCGCTCCCGCCGGCGCCACCGCCGTTGCCCCCCGCGCTGCACGCGCTGGTGAACAGCAGGGCCGCGCCCAGCAGGAGGGCCGGCAGGCCGGTGCGGGCGCGGCCGCGTATCGGCTGCAGGTTCACTCTTGTTCTCCCCATGTCCCCCGCGCGCGGGCAGTCGCGCGCTTCTCGCCAGGAAATCACACGGGGGATCACGAGACAGTACGGCCTTGTCACCGTTCCGTCCCAAGAGTGGTGCCACGCCCTGGGTCAGCCCTCCGTACCGGGCTTGGTGCCCCAGACGTAGACGGCGTCGCCCTCGGTCAGCAGGTCCCACAGCCGCCGCGCGTCGGGGACCGAGAGGTTGACGCAGCCGGCGGAGCCGCCGTGGGCGTACAGGTCGCCGGGGCGGCCGTGGAGGGCCTGGCCCTCGTCGAAGAACTGGGCCCAGGGCATGGGGGCGTCGTCGTAGAGCGTGGACTTGTGGTCCTCGCTGCGCCAGTAGACCTCGTGCCAGCCGGGGCGGGTCTCCTCGTCGTCGCGGCCGGTGCGGACGGGCACGGGCGGGAAGACGACCGCGCTGTCGCGCTGCACCCAGAGCAGCTGCCGCTCCAGGTCCACGCACGTCACCCGGTGGGGGCGGACGGGGCAGCCGCCGGCGGCGTTGGGGTTCGCGCGGGCGGCGACCGCGACCATGGTCCGGAAGGTGACCAGCCCGGCGTAGCCGTCGGCCGGCCGGATCGCGTTGCTGCGCTGGAACCCGCGGATCGCCTCGCAGTCCCTGATGTCCTGGACCCCGTCGGCCCGGCGGCGTAGGTGCCCTTCCAGCTCGCGCTGGTAGGGCCCGGTCCCGGCGGTGCACGCGGCCAGGGCATCGGCCGCGGGCGGGGCCGTGGCGGCGGGCGGGGCCACGGCCCCGGGCGCCGGGAGCGGCGGGCCGAGGGTGGCCGTCGCGAGGAGCGCGGCCGTGGCGGCCGCCCTGCCTATCGCCCCTGCCGCGTCTGCCGCGCCGCCTGTGGTCATACGGGCCTCCTCGCGCCCGCCGGCCGGGCCGCTGGCCCTGAGCAAACCGGACCCGCCCGGAGTCGGCGCGCCGGGTGCGCCGGTAGGGTCACCGGCGCACCCAGGTGGCCTACTCGCGCCGCCTATCCGGCCCGGGGCGGCTTCGGGCCCTTGCCCTTGCCCTTGTCCTTCCCCTTGCCGTGGTCGTCGCGCTTGTTGTGGAGGGTGACCAGCAGGCGGTGGTCCGGGGTCTTCGCGTCCAGGTGGAGCGGGCCCGTCACCCGGTTCCGCGGCAGGACGTAGCCCTCCGGGACGTCGGTCTCGACCACGTAGTACGCGCCCTCCCGCAGCTCCGGGAACTCGCACACCCCGGCCCGGTCAGTCGCGCAGCCCGCCGTCACCTTCCGGTCGGGGTTGATCCCGCGCGTCTGGAGACCCGCGGTGCTGTTGGTCTCCTTCCACACCTCGAATACCGCCCCGCGCAGCGGGCGCTTCGTCTTCGAGTCCTTCTTCAGGACCTTGATCGACCCCGTGTACTCGGGATCCAACTTCCGCTCGTCGACGACGTTCACGACCAGGCCCGTCCGCACGTCCTCCTCGCCGAGGTCGAACGCGGTGACCGGGTTCGCGGGCAGGTCGTAGCCGGCCGGTGCCTGCGTCTCACGCCAGTAGTACCGCTCGCCGACCGGCAGCTGGACCGTGCAGCTTCCCTTCGCGTCCGTGGTGCAGGAGCCGGGGAGCCGCTCGTCCCGGTCCGTCCCCCCGGTCTGCAGGCCCGCACGGTCGTTGGTCTCGCGCCACAGCTCGAACCGGGCACCGGGCAGGAGCGCCCCGCCGTCCTTGCCGGACTTGCGCAGCACCACCTCGGCACTGGCCGGGAGCTTCGTGTTGTCCATGCGGACGCGCACGCCGGCCGCGGCGTTCTGCCCCGTCAGCGTCAGTGCGGCCACGGGGTTCGGCGCGAGCTCGTACCCGTCCGGCGCCTTCGTCTCGCGCCAGTAGTACGTGCCGAGCGGGACGGGACGGGAGCAGATGCCGCTCGCCGGGGTGACGCAGTCGGCGACCTTGGTGTCGCCGCCGGGGTTCGCGAACTGGGCTCCGGGGGTGCGGTTCGTCTCGTGCCACAGCTCGTACGTGGCTCCGGCCAGCGGCTTGGCCTCTCCGTCCTGCTTGAGGACGGAGACCTGGCCCACCACCGGTGCCGTGCTCCCGCAGTCGGGCAGGCTGCCGTTGAACGGGTACGCGTGGAACTCCTGGCCGCCGCCCCCGCCCTGGACGCCGGTGTGGGTGAGGTCGCCGGTCGTGAAGAAGCGGCCGTTCATGCCGGGCAGGGTGACGGTGGTGGACGAGGCCGGCTCGGCGACCAGCACACTGCCCTGGAACTGGCCGCTGCCGTTCAGGTTGAGGGTGGTGGCGTCCGGGAAGTTCCACAGCAGCCGGTCGCGGTAGGGGTTGAACCCGTTGGCGTTGTCGGTGATGTCGCCGCTGAAGGTGTTGACGGTCCGGTTCGTGCCGTAGACGTTGACCAGTACGGTGGCGCCCGCCGGGATCCGGTCGAAGCGGATGCCGATGGCCCCGCCGCCCCGGCCGACCATGTCGGCGTCGACCGCGAAGACCTGGAGCGCTGCGGTGTTGTCACCGGTGAAGACGAAGGTGCCGTCCTGGTTGCGGACGGTGCCGGTGGCCGGGCGGTGCTGCCCGTCGGTGCGCGCGTAGCACTTGCTCGCCGCGGTGAGCCGGGGGCGCAGCGGGGCGTACGGGGTGGCGGCCGCCAGGTCCTGCACCAGGTCGCCCGTGACGGTTCCGGGGCCGGGGGCGGTGCCCGCATGGCGGACCAGGCCGCCGTCGGAGATCAGCCGCTCGCCGGTGGCGATGTGGACGTTCCCGCCGGTGGTGAGGAAGTCCGCCCCGTCCGGCGGCGGGACGAGGGAGCCGGCGCCGACGATGCCGATGTTGTAGACGCTGCTGGCCCCGGCGACCTTGTCCTGGTCGAAGGTGCCGAGGACGACGACCCGGCCCTCGGCCTCGGCGGCGCGCTCGCGGACCCGGAAGTCGCCGCCGACGAAGATGTTGATGCCGTTGTCGCGGCCCTTGGGGTTCCCGTCGAACCCGATCTGCGGGTACGGGTCGGGGCACCGCCCCGGTACGCACGGACCGAGCCCGTCGGGCAGCGGAGCCCGCAGGGCGGCCGCCGCCGGCCGTTGCGCGGCGGGCGCGCCGGGGCCCCCGGATCCGCCGGGGCCCGCTGCCAGGGCCGTGGGCGCCCCGGCGGCCAGTACGGCCCCGATCGCTACGCCGAGGGTCCAGTTCCTTGCTGACATGACGCTCCGTCCGTTACCTGCCTTGCTGGCCCGTACAGGCTGGCCGCGGGTCCCGGCGCGTCGGACGGAGGACACTCCCCCGCTACGGCATTCCGGTAGGACAATCACCCGACTGGGGCGTCAACCGATGGCGGAGCCCGCGATCCAGGCCGGCCAGGACAGGTTCCAGCCGCCCAGCCCGTTGTCCGCGGCGACCGTCTTGTCCTGCGAGTTCACGACCTCGACCACGTCCCCGACCAGGGTCCGGTCGAAGAACCAGCCGGCCGGGGTGTCCGAGCCGCCCCCCTTGTTGTCGCGCAGCCCGATGCAGCCGTGGCTGGCGTTGGTGGACCCGAAGGTGTCGGGGCTGGCCCAGTAGTTGCCGTGCAGGAAGGTCCCGGAGCGGGTGAGGCGCATGGCGTGCGGGACGTCGGGGATGTCGTACTCGCCGCCGAAGCCGACGGTCTGCCCGTTCATGCGGGTGACGTCGAAGAGCTCCATCACCACCATCTTGCCGTTGTAGGTGGTGTTCTTGGGCGCCCCGGCGGTGATCGGCACGGTGGACAGCAGCTCGCCGTCGCGCCGGACCTCCATGGTGTGCGCGGCCGCGTCGACGGTGGAGACCTGGGAGCGGCCGACGGTGAAGCGCAGGGTCTTGTCCTGGATGCCGTAGGCGCCGGGGGCGCCCTCGAGGTCCCGCAGGTTCATCCTGACCGTGACCTCGGTGCCGGGCTTCCAGTACGCCTTGGGCCGGAAGTCGAGGCGTTCCTTGCCGAACCAGTGGCCCGCCACCTCCACGGCCGGGTCGGAGGTGATCGTGATGGCCCGCTCCACATCGGCGCGCCGTTCGATGGACTGGCTGAAGTTGAAGGAGATGATCATGCCGGTGCCGACGGTGGAGCGGTTCTCGGGCTTGAAGTAGCCGATGAACCGCTCCTCGGGAACGTAGGTGGTGAAAGTGGTGTGCCGGGCCTGGCGGCGGTTGTGCCCGTCGAGCGCGACCGCGTCGACGGTGTACTTGGCCGCGAGCGCGAGCCGGCCCCCCTCCGGGTCGGGGCTCCAGCTGAGCCCGTCGACGGCGATGGCGCCGGGCACCTTCTCCTCCTGGGCATCCTCCACCTTGGTGACCACGACCCGCTCCAGGCGCCCCTCGGGCACGGTGACCGTCAGCGGGCCCTCGGCCGGTACCCCCTTGGCGTTGTCGTCGGGGGTGATCCTGATCGCCTCGTCCGGTGACCGGGGTTTCCCGGGCAGCTGGATCTCGATCGGGGAGCCGCCGTCCGCGGTGCATCCGGCCAGGCCTCCGAGGAGGCCCGCCCATGCCACGACGGCGGCCAAGCCCGCCCCTGCCCGCCTCGTCAGAAGAGTCACGATCCTCCAACGACCGGGCCCCTCCGGGGGAAACGTGGGCGCGGCCCACGTTCCAGGCAGAACAGTCCGGGCAGAACAGTGGGAAGGACCAGACGGGGGCGGGCCCTGGCCGGGACGCCGGGGCCGCAATTCCCCTGCCCCTGCCGGTACCGAGAGCCGTGGAGGCGGGCAGTGTCGAGCGCAGCCGAGCAAGAGGCGGTGGAAGCCGTCGCGGGTGAGGTACGGAGCGGCCCGGCAGCCGCGCCCGTACCGCACGACGCCGAGCACCCGAACGGGGCCGGGCATCCGAACGGGACCGGGACCAGAACCGGGAACGGGAACGGGAACGGGAGCAGCAACGGGAACGCCGACGGCAATGGGCACGGGCAGCTGACCGGCCTGCTCAGAGGCCACGCGGCAGCCGCGCGGACCCGCCCGGGACCGCCGGTGTGGCCCGGGTCCTCCCATCCGCTGGGGGCCCGTTTCCACCAGGGGCCGGACGGGACGGCCGGGACCAACTTCGCGCTGTGGGCCCAGGGCGCGGAGGCCGTGGAGGTGTGCCTGTTCACGGAGGACGGGACCGAGACCCGGTGCGCCCTGACGGAGCTCACCCACGAGATCTGGCACGGCTTCCTGCCGGGCGTGCGGCCCGGACAGCGGTACGGATTCCGGGTGCACGGCCGCTGGGACCCGTGGACGGGGTCCCGCCACAATCCGGCGAAGCTGCTCCTGGACCCGTACGCGCGGGCCGTGGACGGGGACTTCCTGCTCCCGCCGGAGGTCTACGGACACGTGCGCGACTGGCCGCAGCAGTACATCGCGGACACCGTGCGCGACGACCGGGACTCGGCCCCGCACGTGCCCAAGGGGGTCGTGGTCCATGATGACGACGACTGGGCGGACGACGTCCGGCCGAAGACCCCGTGGGCCGATTCGGTCATCTACGAACTGCACGTGCGCGGCTTCACGAAGCGTCATCCGGGCATCCCCGAGCACCTGCGCGGTACGTACGCGGGCCTCGCGCATCCGGCCGCGATCGAGCACCTGACCGGGCTCGGGGTGACGGCGGTGGAGCTGCTGCCGGTCCATCAGTTCGCGCACGAGGACCATCTGCTGCGCCGGGGTCTGCGCAACTACTGGGGCTACAACTCGATCGGCTATTTCGCCCCGCACGCCGGCTATTCCTCGAGCGGTACGACCGGTCAGCAGGTCGGCGAGTTCAAGCGGATGGTCAAGGCGCTGCACGCCGCCGGGATCGAGGTCATCCTCGACGTGGTCTACAACCACACGGCGGAGGCCGGCGAGCTGGGCCCGACACTGTCGCTGCGCGGGATCGACAACCGCGCGTACTACCGGCTCCAGTCGGACCAGCGCCGGTACGCGGACTACACGGGCTGCGGGAACACCCTGCACGCCGGGCGGCCGCACGTACTGCGCCTGATCACCGACTCGTTGCGCTACTGGGTCACCGAGATGGGGGTGGACGGCTTCCGCTTCGACCTGGCGGCGGCGCTGGCCCGCTCGATGCACGATGTGGACATGCTGTCGCCGTTCCTCGCGGTGATCGCCCAGGATCCGGTGTTGCGGCGGGTGAAACTGATCGCCGAGCCCTGGGACGTGGGCTCGGGCGGGTACCAGGTGGGGGCGTTCCCGCCGCTGTGGACGGAGTGGAACGACCGTTACCGGGACGCCGTACGGGACTTCTGGCGCGGGGCGCTGCCCGACGTGCGGGACCTCGGGTACCGGCTGTCCGGGTCCAGCGACCTGTACGCGTGGGGTGGGCGGCGACCGTACGCCTCGGTCAACTTCATCACCGCGCACGACGGTTTCACCCTGCGCGACCTGGTGTCGTACGAGTCGAAGCACAACGAGGAGAACGGCGAGGCGGGCCGGGACGGCACCAATGACAACCGGTCGTGGAACTGCGGGGTCGAGGGCGAGCCCCCCGAGGGCACGGAATCGCGGATCGCGGCGCTGCGCCGGCGCCAGCTGCGCAATCTGCTGACCACGCTGCTGCTGTCGACCGGGGTGCCGATGCTGGTGGCGGGCGACGAGTTCGGCCGGACGCAGGGCGGCAACAACAACGCGTACTGCCAGGACAACGCGACGAGCTGGGTGGACTGGTCGCTGCTGGAGGACCCGTCCTGGCAGGCGCTGCTGGCGCTGACCCGGCGGCTGCTGGCGCTGCGCCGGGCACACCCGGTGCTGCGGCGGCGGGCGTTCTTCTCGGGGCGCGCGCAGGGGGCGGACGGGTTGCGGGACCTGGCCTGGTTCACCCCGGCGGGGGCGGAGATGACCGAGCGGGACTGGTACGACCCGGCCGCCGCGGTGGGCCTGTACCTGTCGGGCCGGGACATCCCGGGCCGCGACGAGCGCGGGCGCCAGGTGACGGACGACAGTTTCCTGGCGCTGCTGCACGCCGGGGACCGGCCGGTGGCGTGGGTGCTGCCCGGGGCGCCGTGGGCCCGGACCTACGAGCTGGTCCTGGACACCTCGCGGGAGGACCAGGCGGCCGCGCCCGCCACCCGCCACCGCGGGGGCGAGAGCGTGACGGTCCCGGCCCGCGCCGTGCTGCTGCTGAAGGTGGTGGACTGAGTCGGGGGCCGGGCCGGTGGGAGTCCGAGACCGGAGTGAGCTCTCGTGCGCCCTGCGATGATGTGGCCCTTCGTACGCACGCACGCGTATGCGGATCACGGATGGTCGAGGGGTTGCGTCTATGGCGAATGTCGGGACCGCGCTGCGGGAGCTGCGCGGGGCGCAGAAGTCGGCGAAGGGCGTGTCGCTCTATTCGCGGTTCGTCAACCGGCCCGTCGGGCGGTACCTGGCCGCCGGGTCGTACGCGCTGGGGCTCACCCCGAACCAGGTGACGCTGATCAGCGCCGCCCTGAGCTTCGCCGGGGCGGCCGCCGTCGCACTGGCCGCGCCCTCGTGGGGGCTGGGGATCACGGTGTGGGCCCTGCTCGCCGTCGGCTTCGCCTTCGACTCCGCCGACGGGCAGCTGGCCCGGCTGCGCGGGGGCGGCAGCGCGGCGGGCGAGTGGCTGGACCACGTCGTGGACTGCGCGAAGCTCACCTCGCTGCACACCTGCGTACTGATCGCCTTCTACCGCTTCCCGGAGTCGTACGGGATCCCTGCCGGGACGGGCGGGGAGGGCTGGCTGCTCGTGCCGCTGGGCTTCCAGCTCGCCGCGGTCGTGACCTTCTTCGGAGGGCTGCTGACCGAGAAGCTCAAGCCGAAGCCGGCGCCGGGGAGCCAGGCCGCCGCACCCTCGGCCGCCCGCGCGGTGGCGCTGCTGCCGGTGGACTACGGGGTCTTCTGCACGGTGTTCCTGCTCCTCGGCGGCAGCGGGCTGTTCCGCTGGGCGTACGCCGGGATGGGCGTGGTCGCCGCGCTGTTCCTGCTGGCGTTCCTCGCGAAGTGGTACCGGGAGCTCAGCGCCGTACCGAAGTGACCGACGCCATACCCAGGCGCCCGACGCCGTACCGAAGTGACCGACGCCATACCCAGGCGCCCGGCACCGTACTGGTGCCGGGCGCCGCTGTGGCGTGACCGGCGCGCGCCCCGGGGGCGGGCGCGCGCCGCCGCGTGGCGGCTCAGCCCCGCTGTTCCGCGGCGAGCGGCTCCGACAGCGCGTCCAATGCCCGGCGCAGCTGGGTGCTGGAGGTGTGGACGGTGTACGGGAAGTAGACGACGTCGACGCCGTGCACGGCGAAGTCCTTTTCCAGCCGCTCCCCCTTGGGAGTGCCGCGCCAGTCGTCACCCTTGAAAATCACATCGAACCGGACTTGCTTCCAGGTTTCCAGCTTGTCCGGGACGGTCTCGACAAACGCGGCGTCCACATAGCGGACGCTGCGGACGATCTCCAGACGCTCGACGAGCGGGATCATCGGGCGGCGCCCCTTGGCGAATTCCGCCATCTCGTCGGAAACGACCCCGGCCACCAGGTAGTCGCACTGGCTCCGAGCGTGCCGGAGGATGTTCAGGTGCCCGATATGGAACAGATCGTAGGCACCCGGTGCGTAGCCGATTCGGTACGGTCTGCGCACAGGCGCAACAAATTCGGACATATCCAGCTCCGTTATGTGATATCCCCCAAAGCCACACTCCCTCGTGTGGTGGATTAGCAGACAATAGCGTGCGCGTTACCCACCTTGGCGGTGAACGAATAGGGTGACGAGCGCATCATCCTGGGGAGAGGGGGACGTCCCGTGTCGAAATCCGGCCACCGACGCCTACTGCTGGTTTCTACGAATTACGCCCCCGAGCACACGGGCATCGGCCCGTACGCCACCCAGATCGCGGAGCACTGGGCGGATCTCGGTCACGAGACCCACGTGCTCGCGGGCATGCCCCACTACCCGGCCTGGTCCGTCGAGCCGGAGTACAAGGGGGCGCTCCAGCGCACGGAACAGCGCTCGGGTGTGACCGTGCACCGGCGCGCGCACACCGTGCCGCCGCGCCAGACCGCCGTTCGCAGGGCGCTCTTTGAAGGATCGATTCTGCTGCACGGCTCCGTGGCCCCGCCCCGGATGGCGAGGCCGGACGCGGTCCTCGCCCAGATGCCGAGCCTGGCCGGCGGCCTGCTGGCGGCCCGCCTCGCGGCACGCTGGAAGGTGCCCTACGTCCCCGTCGTCCAGGACCTGATGGGCGCCGCCGCCGCGCAGAGCGGGATCAGCGGCGGCGACAAGGCCGCCGCGTTCGCCGGCCGCGCGGAGGCGTACGCCCTCAAGCGCGCCACCCTCGTCGGTGTGATACACGAGACATTCGTGGACCGGGTCGTCGGCATGGGCGTGGACCCCGGGCGGATCCGTCTCGTCCCCAACTGGTCCCATGTGGCGTTGCCCACCAAGCCGCGCGGCCGCACCCGCAGCCACCTCGGCTGGGCCCCCGGCCAGACCGTCGTCCTGCACTCCGGGAACATGGGGCTCAAGCAGGGCCTGGAGGTCCTCGTGGGCGCCGCCCGGCTGGATCCGAGCGTCCGTTTCGTCCTGATGGGTGACGGCAGCCAGCGCTCCGCCCTGGCCGACCTCGCGGCCGATGTGCCGAATCTCGACATCATTCCCCCTGCCGCCGACGGCGAGTTCCCGGATATCCTCGCCGCGGCGGACGTGCTCGCGGTCACGCAGCACGCCGCCGTGATGGACATGAGCGTGCCGTCCAAACTGACCTCCTACTTCCAGGCCGGCCGTCCCGTCGTCGCTTCCGTGGCGGCACAGGGCGGTACCGCCCAGGAAGTGGAGCGTTCGGGCGCGGGGGTGCTCGTACCGCCGGAGAACCCCGAGGCCCTGCTCAAGGCCGTACGGGCCCTGGCTGAGGACCCCGCGGGCGCGGACGCGCTCGGTGCGGCCGGACCGCGCCACGTGGCGGCGCACCTGAGCCGTGAGGCGGGCCTGGCCCGTATCGACGCATTGATGGACGAAGCACTTGGGGGTCCCCGGCCGTGATCGAGACCAACCGACCGGCAGCGGCTCCGGCCGAGGACGAACCGGACCTCCTCCGGGACCAGTTCCGCCAGCTCCTGCGCTACCGCCGGCTCATCGGCGCGGGCGTGGGCATCGGCCTGCTCGGCGGGGTCTACCTCGGCGTCTCCACGGCGGACACCTACGTGGCCACCGCCGACATCGTGCTGCGCGCGCCCACCGACGACCCGTTCAACCCGAGCCTCGCCCCCGACAAGGCGATCAACATCGGCTCGGAGCGCCAGGTCGCGCTCTCCAGCTCCATAGCCAACGAGGCCGCGAAGAAGCTCGGGGTCTCGGCCTCCGACTTCTCGGCCCTGCGCTCCGGTCTGCAGGTGACCAACCCGCCGCAGACGATGGTGCTGCGCTTCACCTACACCGCGGACTCCCCCGCCGAGGCCGCCCGCCGGGCCAACGCGATGACCGAGGCGTACCTGCTCAAGCGGCAGGAGGCCCTCGACGTCACCCGCGACAAGATGGTCAAGGGGTACCAGGACCAGCGCGACCCGGTGGCCAAGCAGCTCGAAGACCTCGTCAAGCAGATCAACGGCATGCCGGCCGGTCCCGCGCGCGACGCGGCGTACTCCTCCAAGACCGACCAGCAGAGCAAGGTCAACACCCTCAACAGCAACATCGCCAAGCTCCAGGCCCTGGACATGACCCCGGGCCGGGTCACCAGCGCCGCCGTCCCGCCGCACGGGGCCGACGGCCCCGGCCTCCCCATGTCGCTCGCGCTCGGCGCGGCCGTGGGTCTCGCGCTCGGCCTGCTGGGCGCCTGGGTACGGCTCGTCTTCGACCCGGCGCCGCGCTCCGAGGGCGACGTGGCCCGGGCCCTGCGCGCGCCGGTACTGGGCTCCCTGCCCCGGGGCAAGGCCGACGGCGGACCGCTGCTCGCGGCAGGCGAGGAGGACCCCCGGCTCGCCGAGGAGTACCGCTCGGTGGCCTTCCGGCTCGCCTACGACTCCCGTTTCGCCGACCGGCGCCGGCTCCTCGTGGTCGCCCCGCGCGGCAGCAGCGAGGTCGCCGCCGCCGTGGCGGTGAACCTGGCCGCCTCGTTCGCCGAGACCGGCAAGGACGTCCTGCTCATCGAGGCGGACCTGCGCACCCCGGTACTGGCCAGCCAGTTGCCGACCGACGCCGCCGGCCGCCCGCGCTGGAGCCAGAGCCAGGGCTCGGCCGGACCGCAGCACGGGGACACCGAGTGGCCCGACGGGCGCCAGCTCCTCGTGGACGCCGGTGAGTCGGGGTCCTTCGACCTGATCCCGGGCGAGCGGGTGCGCAACGTGCCCCGTGCGCTGACCTCCTCGCGCGCCACCCGGCTGGTCTCCGAGGCCGACTCCCCCAACTCCACCGTCGTGGTGCTCGCACCGCCCGTGCTCTCGTACGCCGACGCGCTCGCCCTCGTGGACCGCGTCGACGGGGTGCTGGTGGTCTGCGACCCCGGCACGGTGCGCCGGACCGACCTCTCCCGCATCCGCGAGCTGATCAGCGGCGCCGGCGGCACGGTGCTGGGCGCGGTGCTGCACGCCCCGCTGCCCGGCGAGAAGAAGCGCGGCCGGGGCAAGGACGCCGCGCCCGCCGGCGAGGATCCGCGGCCGGAGCCGCGACCGGGGCCCTCGCCCCGGTCGCGCGAGCCGCAGCCGATCCCCTACGAGGTGGCTGCTGCCGACGCCTCCCAGCACATTCCGGGTGACGGGACCGACACGGTCGCCCTGCGTACGGTCCGCACGGGCCGGCGGTGAACCGGCGCGGCCTCGCGGCAGTCGCCTCGGTACTCGACCAGGCCGCGTCCAGCGCCACGAACATCCTGGTGCTGCTGCTGGCCGCCCAGCTGTCCTCGGCGGCCGGTTTCGCCGACTTCTCGATGGTCTACGTGACCTTCACCGTGCTCCTCGGCCTGAACATGGCCTACGTCGGCCAGACCACGGTGCTGGAGAAGGGGGAGCGACTGGGCGCGGTCTGCCGCGCGGGCCTCGCCTTCACCGCGGCGGCCTCCACCGCCGCGGGGGCCGTACTGGTCCTCGTGGGGCTGCTGCTGCCCGGGGCCACCGGGTGGGCGTTCCTCTCCCTGGGACTCGTACTGCCGCTGGTGCTGCTCCAGGACGGGCTGCGCTACTGCTTCTCCGCCCTGCGGGTGCCCGGGCGGGCGCTGGCCGCCGACGCGCTGCGCCTCGCGTGCGTGGTGTCCGCGCTGCTGCTGCAGCCCGAAGGCGCCTCCGCGGGCCGGCTGGTGCTGGTGTGGGGGGTCTCGGCGCTGCCCGCGCTCGCGCTGGGCCTGTGGCTGCTGCGGCCGTGGGTGCGCGGGGCGGCGGCGGGCGAGCTGCTCCGGGACGTGCGGCCGTACCTGCGGCGCGGGCACCTGGGACAGCGGTTCGTGGTCGAGTTCGCCGTGGGCAACGGCTCCAGCCAGCTCGCCGTACTGGGCCTCGGTGTCTTCGCGACCCCGCTGGCCGTCGGCGCGCTGCGCGGCGCCACCACTCTCTTCGGACCGCTGAACGTGCTCTTCAACTCCGCGAACTCTTTCGGGCCGCCGCTCGTCGGCCGGGCCTCCGGCAAGCGGGGCGTGGTCCGGCTGACCGCCGTGATGGGTGGCACGCTCGCGGTGACCGGCGCCGTCTGGGGGGCCGTGCTGTACGCACTGCCCGACCGGATCGGCCGGGATCTGCTGCTCGGCGAGACCTGGACGGCGGCGTCCGCGCTGCTGCCCGCCACCGGCGTCCAGTACGCCGTCATGGGGCTCGGCACCTGCGCGCTGCTGTCCCTGCGGGTGCTGAACCCGAAGTCCACCCTCTCGCTCCAGGTCGTCTTCTCGCTGCTGTCGGTCGCCCTGCTGCTGGCCGGGTACGCCCTGTGGGGCGCGGCCGGCGCCGCCTGGGGGCTGGCGCTCGGCTCCGCCGCGAAGGCGGCCGCGGGCTGGCTGCGGGTGGCCCGGCTGCGGGTGCCCGAACCGGTGCCCGCCACCGGGGACCCGGTCCGCGCGGCCTGACCTTCGGAGCCGGGCCGGCCCGGCCCGCGGGGTCGGGACACGGGGTCAGGACGCGGGGTCCGGCCGGGGTGTCAGGACGGGGTGTCGCCGAAGCCCGTTTCGATCAGGGCGAACAGTTCCCGCATGGCCTGCCGCTGGTCCGCCCGGCCACGGATCAGGCTCGTGGTGTCCATCACGAAGCGGGCCAGCGCCGCGGACCTGAGGTCACCCTCGGGGGCACCGGCCGCTTCCGCGACGGCGGCGGCGAGCGCGAGCTCGTGGCGCCGCCACATCCGGTCCCAGTACTCCAGCAGCTCCGGCGTCTCCCGGACCAGGGTGAGGTGCGCGATCACCGCCGGGTCGTCGCTCCGGCGGGTCGCCCTGCTCTCCACCAGGTGCTCGCGCAGGGAGTGCAGGACGGACTGGCCGGGCGCGCGGTCCCGTACCGCCGAGACGAGCGCGGCCTCGACGTCCTCGTCCTCGTCGAAGACGAGCGCCTCCTTGCTCGGGAAGTGCTTGAACAGCGTGGTCACCGAGACGTCGGCCGCCTCCGCCACGTCACGGACGCCGACCTTGTCGTAGCCGCGCTCCTGGAAGAGGCGCAGCGCGGCATCGGCCAGGGCCTTGCGGGTCTGGGCCTTCTTGCGCTCACGGCGCCCCACGGTCTCGGTCATGGCACCACTCTAACCGCGCGGTGTATCCGATGCGGAAGTTGAGCAGCTGCACCTACCGCAGGGTGGTGCCCTTGTCCTGCCGGTACGTGGCCACGAGCGCGAGGCAGATCGCGGCGATGGCGATGCGCCCCGAGGCCTGGAGCAGCGGGCCGCGCAGCAGGATGAAGGAGTACCCGGCGACCAGCGGGACCACCGTGGAGATCAGGCTCCCTGGGGGCGAGCGGCGGGTGGCGCGCTTGGCGTAGCGGCGGTCGACGCGGGCGGAGGCGTACCCCATGCCCAGGAGCCCCGCGCCCATGCCCAGCGGCCCGAAGTCGATCCACAGCTCCGCCCAGATCGGGGAGGAGAGGTTGGTGTTGACCGTGCCCATCCACTGGCCGACCATCACACCGGTGTCGCGCGGCTTGCCCGGCCACACCGAGCGCGGCACCGCGAAGAACACGGATCCCGCGAGCTGGCGGCCGTAGTAGTGCCCGGGGCCGGAGTTCGAGAAGGTGATCGTGTTCGCGAACATGCCGATCTGGTCGTAGTCCTTGAGCGCCATCGGTTCCAGGAACGAGGTCGTCTCGACCGGCTTGTAGTTCTTCTCGTCGTAGCGGAAGCGGTCCGCGAAGGGGAAGACCAGCAGGGCGATCACCACGGCCATCGACAGCGCCACCCGGTACATCGCGGCGCTCACCGGGAAGACCGTGAAGAGCAGCGAGAACATGACGGTGAGGAACCAGTAGCGCGGGTTGGAGATCGGGTTGTTGACGATCAGGTTGAGGACCACGAGCGCCGACCAGACGACGATGACCGACACCTTGCGGCGGGCGAACTTCGAGGTGATCAGCCAGCGCGTGTACAGCAGCAGGGCCAGCAGCGCCGGGACCGTGCCGAAGCCGCGCAGCAGGGCCTGGCCCGCCTGGCCGTCCTGGGAGACGCCCGCCTCCTCGATGCCCGCGATGATCTCTTGGCGGCTGGAGAAGAAGACCGCGGGACCGCCGAGCTTCATGATGAGGGCCGCGCTGCCCAGGAACGCCAGGGCCGTCAGCAGCTGGAGCCGCCGCCGGTGCGCCATGACCGGCCGCGGCTCCTTCTGCGAACCGCCCGCGCGGCCGGCCGGCCGGTGCCGGGCGAGCAGGACGCCCACGTCGAAGGCGGCGCAGCCGAGCAGCACCAGGCCGATGGCGGCGGTGAGGTCGGTGCGCGGACCGACGACGGGGGTCGGGACCTGGCCGAGGACGGCCTGGGCGAGGGGCGCCACGCCCATGGCCATGTAGACGAAGAGCCAGAAGGAGCCCTGGAGCAGCTTGCGGCGGCTGGTCAGCACCATCGCGGACAGCCGGGCACCCGCGTACATGGTGAGCAGGAGCTGGAGCCAGAAGGCCGCGTCGCGCTGGCCGGCCCCGGACTGGACCGCGACGAAGAGGGGCAGGAAGACGGTGAATCCGAGGGCCAGCGGGACCGAGAGCGCCCGGGAGAGCAGCGTCCGCGGGGTGGTGACCCGGCCCCAGCTCTTCTCTTCCTCGGGGTTCGGCGGGACGGGCCGGACGGCGCTCTCGCGTATGTCGGTTGCCACGCCTGCCCCCACCCCATGTGCCTGATTCCGGCGCAGTCTAGTCTGAGCGGGCGGCGCCCGGGGAGGCGCGCAATCCGGATTACAGGGCTATGACTAGGGGTAGCTGTGCGTGATCTTCCTGCCTTCACGCTGGCCGGATACGACAAGGGGCGCGGGCGGCTGACGCAGGCGCTCTGGTTCGCCGTGATGAATACGCTCTTCATGAGCTGGTTCTGCCCGGCCCGGCTCCGGGTCGCCCTGCTGCGCGCCTTCGGGGCGCGGATCGGCGAGGGGGTGCTGATCCGCCACAAGGTGCGGGTGCTGTGGCCCTGGAAGCTGACCGTGGGGGACCACGCGTGGATCGGCGAGGGCGCCTGGGTGCTGAACCTGGAGCCGGTGACGATCGGCGCGCACGCCTGCGTCTCGCAGGAGGCTCTGCTGTGCACCGGCTCGCACGACCACCGGGCCGCGGACTTCCGCTACCGCAACGCCCCGATCGTCGTCGAGGATGGCGCGTGGGTGGCGGTACGGGCCACCGTGCTGGCGGGCGTGACGATCGGCCGGTGCGCCGTGGCGGGCGCCGGGTCCGTGGTCCACAAGGACCTTCCGGCGCTGACCCTGCAGACCCAGGACGGCCGCCGCCGCCCGGTCGAGGAGCCCAAGTGAGAGTCCTGCACGCCGTCACCCTGCACTCCCCCACGCACGCCTTCGGTGGGCCGGTCCGGGTCGCGCTGAACCTGGCCAAGGGGCTGCGGGCCCGCGGCCACGAGGCCAGCCTGCTGGCGCTCGGCGAGGGATTCGACCCGTGGCCCGACGCGGTGGAGGGCGTCCCGGCCCGGCTCTTCCCGGCCCGCCGCCTGCTGCCGCTCGGCTTCAGCGGGATGACCTCACCGACCCTGCTGGCCTCGGCGGGCCGGCTGGTGCGCGGCGCGGACCTGGTCCACGTCCACCTCGCGCGCGACCTGGTCACGCTGCCCGTCGCCCTGGCGGCACTGCGGGCCGGCAAACCGCTCGTGCTGCAGACCCACGGGATGGTCGACCCGAGCGGCCGGCTGCTGGCCAAGGTGCTGGACGCGGTGGCGGTGCGCCGGCTGCTGCGCGGCGCCGACGCGGTGCTGTACCTGACCCCGCACGAGCGGGAGGGCCTCGACGCG
Source organism: Streptomyces sp. NBC_00435 (assembly GCF_036014235.1). Taxonomy (GTDB): domain Bacteria; phylum Actinomycetota; class Actinomycetes; order Streptomycetales; family Streptomycetaceae; genus Streptomyces. The sequence goes on along the minus strand of NZ_CP107924.1, from coordinate 5,677,613 downwards.
GTGGTCGGCGGTCCGCTGCCCCGGTCGGTCCGCCTGGTGAACGGCACCCCGGCCCAGGAGGAGCGCCCGGCGCTCGCCGGACCTCCCCGGATCCTGTTCTCGGCCCGCCTGCAGACCCGTAAGCGCCCGGTGGACTTCGTGGACGCGGCTCCGGCCGTCCTGGCGGCGCACCCGGACGCGGAGTTCGTGGTGGCCGGCCCGGACGAGGGCGAGCTCGCGGCGGTCCGCGCCCGCGTCACCTCCCTCGGCCTCTCCGCCCGCTTCACGGTCCCGGGCGCCCTGTCGAGCGCCGAGGTCCTGACGGAGCTGCGCCGCGCCCACGTCTACGTACTGCCCTCGGTGGACGAACCGTTCCCGATGTCGGTCCTGGAGGCCCTGTCGGTGGGCGTCCCGTCGGTGGTCACCCACTCCAACGGCCTGGCCCGCGACATCGCTTCCGCGGGAGCGGGCGCGGCCGTCGACCCGGGCCCGGCGGGCGTCGCCGCGGCGGTCCTCGACCTGCTGGACCCGACGGTCAACGCCGCTGCCTCGAAGGCCGCCCGCGAACTGGCGGCCTCGTCCTTCTCGATGGACGCGGTCCTGGACACCCTGCTCCCGGTCTACGGGCGCGCCGCCGCGCACTGACCCGGGCCGGGGGTCACGGCACCGGTTCCCGGTCAGAGGCCGCGGCGGGGTTCTTCGGCCACCGGGAGGACCGCCGTGCGGCGCCGTTTGGCCACGCTCGCGTAGACCGCGAGGCCGATGACGCCGGCCACCATCATGATCACGCCGACCAGGTCCAGGTTGACGCTGCGCAGCTGCCAGTCGCTCGCGAAGGTGAGGATCGCCCCCACCACGATCAGGCCTATGCAACCGCCGATGCCCCTCATGGAATCCGCCTCCGCAGTCGTGGACGGGGTGCAACCCCGTCGTGTGGAAGGGCGGATGCCCCCGATCCGGGAACGGAAACGCCCCCGTCCGCCCGGGGTCGCGGGCAGCGGGGGCGCGTGGTGCGGGAGCGCGTCAGGAAGCGGGGATCCAGGCGTAGCAGCCCGTCGAGACGAACTGGGCGGTGCCCGCGGGGATGGTGGCGGTGACCTTGTCCCCGGCCTTCGCGACCGTTCCCATGCCCGAGGCGAGGGTGGAGCCGTCCTTGCCCCTGGCCTCCCAGGTGCACGCGGTGCCCTGGGTCAGCGCGTGGTAGGTGCCCGCCGCCGGGGACTCCTTCGTCCCGTCCGGGAAGCCCTTCTCGGCGACCGCGAGGACCGGCTTCTGCTCCGGGCAGAGGAAGGTGATCGCGTCCTTCGCACCCGGGATCTCCCCGGCCACGATGGAGCCCGCCGCCGCGTCCTTGTCGTGCTTCGCGGTGCGCTCCACCCGCTGGCAGGCCTCCTGACCGCCCTGGAGGACGGCCGCGGGGTCCATCTTCTCCGGTACCCGGCCGCTCAGGTACTTCTTCTCCGTGGGGGTGAAGCTGCCCGTCTTCGGGGTGAGCTTCGTGTCCGGCAGGACCGGGCCCGTCGGCTTCTGGTCCACCGGGGGCGTCGCCGGGGCGTCCGCCGGATCGGCGACCGGGGACGCGGCCGGCGGCTTGGGCTTCGCGGCCGGGGTCTCGGCCTTGCCGTCCCCGCCCGAACTGCAGGCGGTCAGCGTCAGGGCGGCGGTCAGCAGGACAGCGGCCGCCGCGGAGCGTCGGTACATGAGGTGGCTCCCGTACGTATGAGATGGGCCTGCGGGGCCCGGCCGCACCGGCGGCCGGGCCCCGCACTCCGTCAAGCGGTTACTTCGCGCCGAAGGTGAGGATCAGCTGCGGCACGGCGTCCGCGGCCGTCGACTCCGAGGACCAGAGCCACAGCGGGTCGGTGCCCGTGCTCGTCAGGCCCAGGCTGTAGCTGCTGCCCAGCACCGCGGAGAGCGCGGCGGTGTCCAGCGGCGTGCTCTGGACCGCCGAGCCGTCCGGGATTCCCGCGAAGGAGCCGAGCGGGGTGGTCCCGAGCGTGGGCTTGGTCTTGAAGGTCGTGCCCGCACCGCTCCAGCTGCCGGTGACCGGGACCACGGATACGGTGTCGGCCGTACCGGCACCCGCCGCCGTCGTGGTCTTGATCTGCAGCGAGGCGGACTTCAGCACCTGGCCGGCCGGGGCGGCCGGGATGTCGAAGCGCAGGTACGTCTCGTAGGCCGAGGTCCCGCGGACGGCCAGCGAGGTGGCCGTGCCGTTGGCGGCGCTCGGGGCACCCTGGTTGATGTAGGTGTCCTCGGTCGCGCTGACCTTGGAGACCGTGTCGGTGGGAGCCTTGGCCAGGTTGAAGTGGTTCTTCACCTGGGCCTCGGTCAGCACCTTCGGGTAGATGGCCGTCTCGTCCAGCTGACCGGCCCAGTAGTTGGAGGTGGGCCTGCTCGGCCAGCTGGCGAGGTTGTCGCCGCCGACGTGCCAGTAGCCCTCGAACTGCTGGGAGCCGGTGACGTTCAGGGTGCCCTTGTTCTGACCGTCCACGTACAGCGCCATTCCGGCGGGACCCTGGGTGGCGACCACGTGGTGCCACTTGTTGTCGTTGTACGTGTCGAACAGGCCGGTGGAGACGGTCTTCGTCGAGCCCGGGTTGACCCCGAAGAAGATCCGGCCGTTGTTGGTCATGTACAGCATCTTGTCGTAGATGCTGCTGTTGCGGTCCTGGTTGCTGCCGAAGCCGACCAGCTTGCCGCCGCGCGTGGTGTTCGTCTTGAACCACGTCTCGATGGTGTAGCTGCTGCCCACCGTCTGGCGGTGGTCGCTGTACACCTGGTGGCTGGTGCCGTTGAAGCCCATGGCCGTGCTGGCACCGCTGACGGCGCCCGGGGTCTGGCGCAGCGCCGGGGCGTTGAACTGGATGCCGCTGGTGTTGCCGGCGACCGAGGAGTCGGCGACGTACGGGCTGACGGTGTCGTCGTAGCGCCAGTACAGGTTGGCGCCGTCCTCACGGACCTGGTTGGGGTACGCGAGGACCGAGTTCGGGACCGACACCGAAGTGCTGGCCGACAGGGCGCTGGTGTTGCCCGCCGCGTCGGTCGCGCTCACCCGGTAGCTGTAGGACTGGCCGGCCTTGGCCGTGGAGTCCGTCCAGGAGGCCTGCTGGCGCTGCCAGGCCAGGGATTCCGCGCTGACGGTGGCGATCGGGGTCGCGGAACCGTTGCGGTAGATGCGGTAGGTCAGCTTGCTGTCGTCCTGGTCGTAGCTGGTGCGCCAGCGGACCTGGACCTCACCGGGCTTGACGCTGGAGACGCTGGAGACCGGGGTGGTCGGGGCGCCGACGTCGCCGGTGGAGGCGAAGCGGGTCAGGGCCTGCTGGGCCTTGCCGTTGATGAGGGTGAACTCACCGCCGATCCACATGTACTTGGTGCTGCTCTTCTCCGCGATGGCCATCACGCGCGGGCCGATGCCCTCGCCCAGGCCGTCGTTGGCGTCGGGGTGCCAGCCGAGCTTCGCGGGGCTGCGCACGAACCCGTCGATGGGCGCGGGAGCGGCGCCCGGCCAGTCGGTCAGCTGCGCGTTGAAGAAGTTGCGCTTGCCGTCGGGGAACTGGCCCTCCAGCTCGCAGTTGTGCGCGTGCGAGGAGCTGTAGAGGACTCCGTCGTACGGCAGCACGGCCTGGGTGGCACCCAGGCAGCGGTCGCGCCACTTCTCGTTGAAGTCGGTGGCGAGACCGATGCGGCCGTCGAAGACGCCGCCGCCGGAGCCCTCGTTGCCGGTGTAGTAGCCCGTGGGGTCGGCCGCGATGGTCTTGACGACCGAGTTCGACGGGATGTTGCCGTAGGTCTTGACGACGGCGCCGGTGGTGGCGTTCACGACGGCCAGCGCGTGGCTGTTGGAGCCGTTGACCGTGAAGAAGTCACCGCCCAGCAGGACGTTCTTGCCGTCGTTGCTGAGCGCGACGGCGCGGCCGGGCTCGTCCACGTTCGCGACGAAGGGCTTGAGCGCACCGGAGCCGGCGTCGACCGCGGCGAACCGCTCGCGGGTCTGGCCCTCGACGGTGCTGAAGTCTCCGGCGGCGTAGAGGGTGTCGTCGGTGACCGCGAGCGCCCGCACGGTGGCGGGGAAGTTCGGGTGGAACGAGGCCTTGGGGGTGCAGGTCGCGATGTCGATGGCGGCGACGCTGGAGACCGGAGTGCCGTTGACGGCGCCGAAGTAGCCGGCGGCGTACAGGGTCTTCTTGTCCTTCGAGACGGTGAGGGCGCGCACGGTCGCGCTGCCGTCGGCGCCGGTGAAGGAGAGCTTGCAGGAGCTCGGGGCGCCCGTCGCCGCGTCGAGCGCGACGAAGTTCACGGCTTCCTGCTCGGCACCGGCCGCACCGTCGGGCGGGCGGACGGCCGAGAAGGTGCCACCGGCGAAGACCGTGCCGTTGGCCTGGTCCATCGCCCACACGATGCCGTTCGGCTGCCACGTCGGCAGGTCGTCGGCGGTGAAGGCGACCGGCTGCGTGATGGCCGACGCCTCGGGTATCAGCACCAGGCCGACGGCGGTGCCGGCACCGGCCAGTGACAGGACGAGGGCAGCAGTCAGCCCTCTGGATCTACGCATGAGCCCCCCAGGGCAATTGCCCGGTTTGAATGGCTGGATCTATCCGAACAGCCATATGTACTGGCGCAGACTAGGGCTCGTGCGGGGGCCCGGTCACCACGCTTGACTCATTGCATACCAACTTGGAATGAACGAGTCCGCCATGGAGGGGTGCACTACGGACATATGGCAGGTTTAGCCCGGCCACACCCATCGACAGCTGCGGGAATGACCGGGACATGGCGAATAGTAGGCGAAATACAAGCCCTCAGCGGTCGATGCGGACGCTCATGCCCGCCAGCTGGTCCTCGACCTGGCGGATGTCCGCGTCGACCATGATCCTGGCCAGTTCGGCCACCAGGACCGTCGGCTTCCAGCCGAGCAGGTCATGGGCCTTCGAGGCGTCACCGATGAGGGCGTCGACCTCGCTGGGGCGCTCGTACTTGGGGTCGTAGCGCACGTGCTCGTTCCAGTCGAGACCGGCGTGGGCGAAGGAGGCCTCGACGAACTCGCGGACGGTGGCGGCGACGCCGGTGGCCACGACGTAGTCGGTGGCCTCGTCCTGCTGGAGCATCCGCCACATGGCGTCCACGTACTCCGGGGCGTAGCCCCAGTCGCGGACGGCGTCGAGGTTGCCCAGGTAGAGCTTCTCCTGGAGGCCCGCCTTGATCCGGGCGACCGCGCGGGTGATCTTGCGGGTCACGAAGGTCTCGCCGCGGCGCGGGGACTCGTGGTTGAAGAGGATCCCGTTGACGGCGAACATTCCGTACGCCTCGCGGTAGTTCACCGTCGTCCAGTACGCGAAGACCTTCGCGGCGCCGTACGGGCTGCGCGGGTGGAACGGGGTGGCCTCGTTCTGCGGGGGCGGGGTGGCGCCGTACATCTCGGAGGACGAGGCCTGGTAGATGCGGGTGTCCACGCCGCTGGCCCGGATCGCCTCCAGCAGGCGCAGGGCGCCGAGGCCGGTCACGTCACCGGTGTACAGCGGGGCGTCGAAGGAGACGCGGACGTGCGACTGCGCGCCGAGGTTGTAGACCTCGTCGGGACGTATGTCGCGGAGCAGGTTCACCAGGGCCACGCCGTCCGAGAGGTCGGCGTGGTGCAGCACGAAGGAACGATTCGCCGTCTGCGGGTCCTGGTAGATGTGGTCGATCCGCTCCGTGTTGAAGCTGGACGACCGCCGCACGAGCCCGTGCACCGTGTAGCCCTTGGAAAGCAGAAGTTCGGCGAGGTACGAGCCGTCCTGCCCGGTGACGCCCGTGATCAGCGCGGTCTTGCCCATTTTGGTCCCCCCTGGGGATCGTTGCGGTCTTGTTGTACTGGGGCTGCGCCCCGGCCCCCGAGCGGCCGGCGCGGCAGGTGTCCCCACCCCGAGAGGACTGGATGGGTACGGTACACCGCTCATCCGGAACGGGTCTTTTCACATCCGCGGTGTGGAAGCGGCGGCCGCCGCGGCCGGTCACGGTGGCCCTCGCGGTGGCGGGAGCGGCGGCCGGAGCGGTGTCGCCCCCGTAACTCCACTCTCGCCGGACTGGCATCATCGGCGGTATGACAAGTTCGCCGTTCCTGCCTTCGAACGCCCGCGTCTTCGTCGCCGGCCACCGCGGTCTCGTGGGGTCCGCGGTCGTCCGCCGACTCGCCGCCGACGGGTACGAGGTACTCACCCGGGGCCGTGCCGACCTCGACCTGCGCGATGCCGCCGCGACTGCTGCGTACCTGCGGGACGTCCGGCCCGACGCCGTCGTCCTGGCTGCCGCCAAGGTCGGCGGGATCATGGCCAACAGCACGTTCCCGGTGCAGTTCCTGGAGGACAACCTCAAGATCCAGCTGAGCGTCGTCGCCGGCGCGCACGCCGCCGAGGTCGGCCGGCTGCTGTTCCTGGGGTCCTCCTGCATCTATCCCAAGCTGGCCCCGCAGCCCATCAGCGAGGACTCCCTGCTGACCGGCCCGCTGGAGCCCACGAACGAGGCGTACGCCCTGGCGAAGATCGCCGGCATCGTCCAGGTCCAGTCGTACCGCAAGCAGTACGGGGCCTCGTACATCTCCGCCATGCCCACGAACCTCTACGGCCCGGGCGACAACTTCGACCTCGAGTCCTCGCACGTCCTGCCCGCCCTCATCCGCCGCTTCCACGAGGCGGCGACCGAGGGACGCGAGGAGGTCACCCTGTGGGGCTCGGGCACGCCCCGCCGGGAATTCCTGCACGTGGACGACCTGGCGGCCGCCTGCGCCGTCCTGCTGCGCGAGTACGACGGCGCCGAGCCGGTCAACATCGGCTGCGGCGAGGACCTGACCATCAAGGCCCTCGCCGAAACCGTCGCCGATGTGACCGGCTTCCGCGGCCGGCTCGCGTGGGACACGTCCAAGCCCGACGGCACGCCCCGCAAGCTGCTGGACGTGACCCGGCTGCGCGCGCTCGGGTGGAAGCCCGCGGTCCCGCTGCGCGACGGCATCGCCGCCACCTACGCGTGGTGGCGCGAGCAGAGCCTCGAGCAGGGCCGCGGGCCGAGCTGATCTCACTACAGGGGCCCCGGTGCCTCAGTACGCTCCGCGACCGTCGACCACGGCGCGGAGCGTGCGGCCCATGACGTCGACATCACTGGTGAAGGACCAGTTGTCCACGTACTGCAGGTCGAGCTGGATCGTTTCGTCCCAGGACAGGTCCGACCGCCCGCTGATCTGCCACAGCCCGGTCATCCCCGGCCGTACCGTGAGCCGGCGCAGTTCGGTCTCGTCGTACTGGGCCACCTCCTCCGGCAGCGGCGGGCGCGGACCGACCAGTGACATGCGGCCGGTCACCACATTGATCAGCTGTGGCAGTTCGTCCATGGACGTGCGGCGCAGCAGCCGGCCCACCCGGGTCACCCGGGGGTCGCGGCGCATCTTGAACATCAGGCCGTCGTTCTCGTTGGACCCGGACAGCTCGGCCTTGCGCGCGTCGGCGTCGACGACCATCGTGCGGAACTTCCACATGACGAACGGCACCCCGTCACGGCCTATGCGCCGCTGCCGGTAGAAGGCCGGCCCGCGCGAGCCCAGGCGGATCGCCAGGATCGTTCCGAGGAAGGCCGGCGACAGCAGTATCAGCCCGATCGCCGCGGCCACCCGGTCCAGGACCGACTTCAGCAGGGTCTGCATGCCCCGGCTCACCGGCGGGGCCACCCGCAGCATGGCCAGGCCACCCGCGTTCAGCGTCTCCAGGCGTTTGACGGATACCTCCACCAGGCCGGGGAAGACCGCCAGTTCCAGCCCGGCGTCGTGCAGGGCCCAGGAGATCCGCCGCAGCCGCTCTCCCCCGAGCCGGGCCCCCGGGGCGACGAGCACCAGGTCGGCGCGGTGAGCGGCGACGGCACCGAGCACGGTGGCGGTGTCCCCGTTCGGCGCCGGCGCCATCTCGGAGCCGAGCCGCGCGGCCACGGGCACGCCGCTGTCCGGCCCGCCGGCGCCGACGGGGACCACCCCGACGACCACGTACGGGTGGTCGGTGCGCGCGGCGAGGTGCCCTATGACCGACTCGGCGGCCGCGGGCTCGCCGATGACCAACACCCGGCTGACCGCCTGGGCCTCGCGCCGGGCGGCGGAGAGGTGGCGGTAGGTCAGCTTGTGACAGGCGATGGTGATGAGCAGAGCGGGCAGGAGCGCTCCGAGCGCGGACAGCCGGGGGGTGTTCTCACCGGTGACCACGCGGGCCACGGCGAGTAGGCCGATCAGAATCAGCCAGTCGTGTACGACCGGCAGAACTCCCCGGGATTCACCCAGCGCCCGGGCCGCGTACCGCCGCCGCAGCAGCTGCACCCCGGTCCAGGCCAGGGCGGCGCCGAGCGCGCAGTAGACGGGCCTGGCCTGCTGGGCCGCCTCGAAGACCAGCCCGACGGGTACGCCGGCACCGACGATGTCCGCCGCGACCGCGGCGGGCAGGTACCAGCGGGCCTTGTCGGTGAGCCTGCGGTCCGGCATCGCCGGGCCGAGCGCTCTCCTGGCCACTCTTTGCACAGGTATATGGACATGCCTCATGGGCCCCCCTGGCACGTGGTCTCTGACAGTGGCGCCAGTCCGCGGCTTCCCCAGGCAGCGAACATACGACGCACCGGGAAACAGTACGACAAACACCCGTACGGTAAATGCTGATTCTCAGAACCGGACATCTTGTTGCCCAAGCGTTAGCGGCCGGTATGGCGCATTCCGGATATTGATCGCTTCTCTCCCACACCAAAGTGAATGTTCCGGATACCGGATACGTCTCTTCGGACAACGAACCGTTTCCAGCCAACCTTTTGACGCGGCCCTGACATCACGGCGCCCAAGTGGCACTCTTCGACCGTTCTTCGCACCAGCCCGATCTGCCCGGAGGCCCACCCAGCCATCCGGAACCCCCCTTGCAGAAGGAGTCTGCGTTGAGTCCCACCCCCCAGCGGCGTGCCACCACGGCCGGCGCGCTTGTTGCCGCGGCCGCTCTCCTCGCCGTAGGCATCCAGACCGGAACCGCCAGTGCCGACGCCACCGCGTCGCAGGCCGGCTCGGTCGCCCAGGCCAACCCGGGCGCGGCCAACCGCGCACTCAGCGCTTCGGAGCGTGCGACGCTCCTTGCTGAGGCCAACTCCACCACCACGCAGGCGGCCAAGGCCCTCGGCCTCGCCGGCACGGAGAAGCTCATCGTCCGCGACGTCGTCAAGGACGCGGACGGCACCACGCACACGACGTACGAGCGCACCTACGACGGCATACCGGTGCTCGGCGGTGACCTGACCGTCCACGCCAAGGACGGCGTCACCAAGAGCGTCACCAAGGCCACCAACGCGGACATCAAGGTCGCGGACACCACCGCCTCCGTCACCCCGGCCTCGGCCGAGGGCGCGGCGATCTCCTCCGCCAACGCGGCGGGCGCCAAGGACGCCAAGGCCGACAAGGGCGCCCGCAAGGTGATCTGGGCCGCCACCGGCGCCCCGGTCCTCGCCTTCGAGACCGTCGTCGGCGGACTCCAGCACGACGGCACGCCGAGCCAGCTGCACGTGGTCACCAACGCCAAGACCGGCGCGAAGATCACCGAGTGGCAGGCCATCGAGACCGGCGTCGGCAACACGATGTACAGCGGTCAGGTGACGCTGGGCACCTCGCAGTCGGGCAGCAACTTCACGCTGACCGATGCCGCCCGCGGCTCGCACAAGACCTACGACCTGAACGGCGGCTCGGGCTCCGGCACGGGCACGCTGTTCTCCAGCACCAGCGACACCTGGGGCACCGGCGCCGCCTCCAACCGCGCTACCGCCGCCGCCGACGCGCACTACGGCGCCGCGCTGACCTGGGACTACTACAAGAACGTGCACGGCCGCAACGGCCTGCGCAACGACGGCGTGGCCCCGTACAGCCGGGTCCACTACGGCAACGCGTACGTCAACGCGTTCTGGGACGACTCCTGCTTCTGCATGACGTACGGCGACGGCACCAGCAACACGCACCCGCTGACGTCCATCGACGTGGCCGCGCACGAGATGACCCACGGTCTGACCTCGGTCACCGGCAACATGACCTACTCGGGCGAGCCCGGCGGCCTGAACGAGGCGACCTCCGACATCATGGCGGCGGCCGTCGAGTTCAACGCCAACAACCCGTCCGACGTCGGCGACTACCTGGTCGGCGAGAAGATCAACATCAACGGTGACGGCACGCCGCTGCGCTACATGGACAAGCCGAGCAAGGACGGCGGTTCCAAGGACGCGTGGTACTCCGGCATCGGCGGCATCGACGTCCACTACTCCTCGGGCCCGGCCAACCACGTCTTCTACCTGATGTCCGAGGGCTCCGGCGCCAAGGTCATCAACGGCGTGAGCTACAACTCGCCCACCTCGGACAACCTCCCGGTCACCGCGATCGGCCGCGAGGCCGCCGCGAAGATCTGGTTCCGTGCGCTGACGGTCGGCTACTTCAAGTCGAACACCAACTACGCCGACGCCCGCGTCCAGACGCTCAAGGCCGCCGGCGACCTCTACGGGGTCGGCTCCACCACCTACAACAACGTGGCCAACGCGTGGGCCGGCATCAACGTCGGTCCCCGCATCGTCGCGGGTGTCTCGGTCACCAACCCCGGTAACCAGAACACCGTCACGGGCAGCGCCGTCAGCCTCCAGGTGCAGGCCACCAGCACCAACGCCGGTGCCCTGAGCTACGCGGCCACGGGTCTGCCGACCGGGCTGTCGATCAACTCCTCGACCGGCCTGATCTCCGGGACCGCCTCCACCGCCGGTACGTACAACACGACGGTCACGGTGACGGACTCGGCGAGCCAGACCGGTACGGCGTCCTTCGTCTGGACCGTCGGGACCTCGCAGCAGACGGTCTTCGAGAACACGACCGACTACGCGATCGCGGACAACGCCACGGTGGAGTCCCCGATCGCCGTGAGCCGCACGGGCAACGCCCCGAGCGCCCTCAAGGTGGACGTGAACATCGTCCACACCTACGTCGGTGACCTGAAGGTCGACCTCGTCGCCCCCGACGGCACCGTCTACAACCTGCGCAACCGCACCGGCGGCAGCGCGGACAACATCGTCCAGCAGTTCACGGTCAACGCCTCCTCCGAGGTCGCGGCCGGAACCTGGAAGCTGCGGGTCGCCGACCTGGCCAGCCTGGACACCGGCAAGATCGACAGTTGGAAGCTCACCTTCTGATCCCCACGAGGGAGCAGGTGTGAGCGAGAGCTGAACCGCTAGATCACGGGGCCGCCCGGGAGCAGACCTCCCCGGGCGGCCCTGTTCCATTCGCCCCCGCCGGGCCGGGTCCAGTTGCCCTGAGGGCCGGGACCTTCGGCGCCGTCCAGCGGCCCGCTCCAGGGTCATAGTGGAAATCAGCGAACCTACGGAACCGTAGGTTCGGGTGATTCCGAGGACGTGACCCATGCCGCAGACCCCCACGAACGCCCCCGCCGCGCAGCACCCCTGGCTGATCCAGGGCGGCATGGGCGTCGGCGTCTCGGGCTGGCGGCTGGCCTCGGCCGTCGGCCGCGAGGGCCAGCTGGGCGTGGTCTCCGGGACGGCACTGGACGTCGTACTGGCCCGCGTGCTGCAGACCGGCGACCCCGGTGGCCACGCCCGCCGGGCCCTGGCCGCCTTCCCGCTCCCGGAGCTCGCCCAGACCGCGCTCGACCTCTACTTCCGCGAGGACGGCCTCGCGGAAGGCGTCCCGATGCGCACGACCCCGCGGCTGCGGGCCACCGGTGGGTCGCAGGCCGAGATCCTCACCGTCCTCGGTAACTTCGTCGAGGTCTGGCTCGCCAAGGAGGGACATGAAGGTGTCATCGGCATCAACTACTTGGAGAAGATCCAGCTCGCCACCGCCCCCGCGATGTTCGGCGCGGTCCTGGCAGGCGTCGACTACGTGCTCGTGGGTGCGGGAGTCCCCGGTCAGATCCCTGCCCTCGCCTCGCGGCTGGCGCGCTACGAACGCTGTGTGAGCAAGATCCACGTGGAGGGCGACGAGGAGCCCCTGGAGCACCTCTTCGACCCGCGCGCCCTGCTCGCCGGGCACCTGCCCGGCCCGCTGCGCCGCCCCCACGTGCTGGCCATCGTCTCGCTCCCGGTGCTGGCCACCTATCTGGCCCGGGACGAGATCACCCGCCCGGACGGCTTCGTGATCGAGACCAGCCAGGCCGGCGGGCACAGTGCCCCGCCGCGCGGACCGCTGAAGCTGGACGAGGAGGGCGAGCCGGTCTACGGCCCGCGCGACAACCCGGATCTCGCCAAAATGGCGGCGCTGGGACTGCCGTTCTGGCTCGCCGGCGGCCAGGCGAGCCCGGAGGCGGTGGCCGGCGCCCTCGCCGAGGGGGCGGCCGGAGTCCAGATCGGCAGCGCCTTCGCGCTGTGCGAGGAGTCCGGGATGGCCCGCCACCTGCGCGAGGAGCTGCTGGACCGGGCCCACGCCGGCACCCTCTCGGTCCGCAACGACCCCGAGGCCTCTCCGACGGCGTTCCCCTTCAAGGTGGCGGACCTGCCCGGGACCGTCGCCGAACCGGAGGTGGCCGGGGACCGGCGCCGGGTCTGCGACCTCGGGTTCCTGCGCACTCCCGTACGGGGCCCCCGCGGGCTGGTCTACCGGTGCGCGGCCGAGCCGGTGGCCGCGTACGTCCGCAAGGGCGGCGAGGCCTCCGACACCAAGGGCCGCCACTGCCTGTGCAACGGCCTGCTGGCCACGATCGGGCTGGCGCAGCGGCGGCCGCACGGCCGGGTCGAGCCACCGCTGGTGACGATCGGCAAGGACCTGTCGTTCCTGCCGCGGCTCTCCCCGGACGCCGGGCCGTACGCCGCGGCCGACGTGGTGCGGTGGCTGGCGGCCGGAGCGGGCCGGCCCGCCGCCGGCTGAGGCGCGGCGCACGGCGAGCGGCAGGCGAAGGGCCCGGCACCCCGAAAGGTGCCGGGCCCTTGCGACCGCAGGTCAGCCGATGGAACGGAAGACGTGGTCGAGGACGTCCGACATCTGGTCGGTCGGGGCCTCGAGGGCGCGGCCCCCGTGGCTGCGGTCCTCGTCGTCACGCCAGTCGTCACGGCGGTCGTCGTCACGGCGGTCGTCGTCGTGACGTCCGTCGTGACGGCCCTCGTGGCGGTCGTCGTCGACCGGCTTGAAGTACACGGAGGCCACGTCCGTGTCCCTCAGTCGCTCGCCCGGCTCCAGCTCCGCCTCCGGTACCCCGGCGCAGGTGCGGTTGCTGTAGACCACCGCGAGGGACTCCGTCTCGTTCTTCACCTCGAAGGCGGGACGGCGCTCGGTGGTGTGCGTCAGCCGGTAGCAGGTGTCGTTGTCCGCCGGGTGGATCTGCCCGTTGTGGCGGTCGCCGTCCTCGTCGGCGTAGCGGTAGTGCAGCGTGCCGAGATGCTCGCGGTCGTCGTCGTGTCCGTTGGCGTACGACAGCCCGGCGGTCGGCAGGACGAGCGCGAGGGCGCCGACGAGTGCGGCGGCGGTGGTGCGAAGACGCATTGGGGAGTCCGTTTCTCGGGTTCCTCGGATGCCGGGTCCGGTTGGCATCCGCGGGCAGCGTAGGAGCGGACAGCCCTGCTGAAACGATTCGGCACGGAGGCGCGTTCGAAGGTTCACCCTCCCGGTCGCCCCGCGGCACAGGTCGCCCGTGTGCCCCCGGATCCGCTCGGGGTCCGGGGGCACACGGGCGCGTACGGCCACCAGGGCGGCTCAGACGGCGGTGCGTTCGCCCGCCGCGTCCGGCGCCCCCGCAGGGGCCGCCTGGCCCGGCAGCCCCTGCGGAGCCCGCCGGTCACCCGCCGGGGCCCGCTCCCCCGCCCGCTCCCCCGCCCGGGCCTGCGCCGCCGCGGGCCGCCGGACCAGGAGCACCAGGATCAGCGCGCCCGCCAGACCCATCGCGCCCGAGACCCAGAAGGTGTCGCGCAGCCCGCTCGCGAAGGCCGCCTCCACCCAGTGCCGGGCCCCCGGAGCCGCGTGCAGCAGCTGTCCCGCGCCACCGCCGGCCAGTGTCTCGGCCGTGCCGTGCGGCTGGCCGGAGCCCGCCAGGCCGTCCGCCAGCCCGGACTGGAAGACCGCGCCGAGCACCGCGATCCCCAGTGCCATGCCCAGCTGCCGGGCCGTGTTCAGCGCTCCGCCCGCCATGCCGGCGCGGGCCGGGGGCACGGCTCCCATCGCGGCGGCCGCCAGGGCCGGGGAGATCAGCCCGACGCCCACACCGGTGACGACCATGCCGGCCACCAGCGCCGTCCAGCCGTCGCCCGCGTCCAGCAGCCAGCCCTGGAGCAGCGCGCCCGCGCCGATCAGGAGCAGCCCGCCGCCGATGGTGATCCGGGGCGAGGCCCCGTGCAGCAGCTTGCCGCTCGCGGCGGCGACGAAGAAGGCCGACAGGCTGAGCGGCAGCAGTACCAGACCGGCGCCCACCGGCCCCATGCCCTCGGCGCTCTGCAGCCACAGCGAGACGTACATCAGGTAGCCGAAAGCGGCCCCGGACATCAGCAGCGAGGCGGCCATCACGGCGACGAAGGCGGGGCTGCGGAAGAGCGAGAGGTCGAGCATCGGGCGGGAGCTGCGCAGTTCGACCAGGACGAAGGCGGCGAAGGCGGCGGCGCCCAGGGCGAACAGGCCGAGGGTGGTCGCCGAGGTCCAGCCCTTCTCGCCCCCGCGGATGAGGGCGTAGGTGACGGCCGCGGCGCCGGTGGTGAAGGTGACCATGCCGGGCAGGTCCAGCCCCCTGGCGTGCGGATCGCGGGACTCGGTGACGGCCTTGAGGGTGACGTACACGGCCAGGGCGCAGACCGGGAGGTTGATGAAGAAGATCCAGCGCCAGCCGAACTGCTCGGTGAGCAGCCCGCCGACGATCGGACCGGCCGCGGCGGCGGCTCCGTTGACCGCGCCCCAGACACCGAAGGCGATGCCCCGGTCGCGGCCCTGGTAGGCGGAGCTGAGCAGGGCCATGGTGGTGGCGAACATCGCGGCGCCGCCGATGCCCTGGACGGCGCGGAAGGCGATGAGCGCGGCCGGGCCGTCGGCCAGGCCGCAGGCGAGGGAGGCGGCGGCGAAGAGCCCGAGCCCGCCGAGGTAGACGCGGCGCCGGCCGATCCGGTCGGCGAGCGAGCCGGCGCCGAGCAGCAGGGCGGCCAGGGCGAGGGCGTAGACGTCCATCACCCACTGGAGCGCGGAGAAGCCCGTGTGCATGTCGGCCGCCATGTCGGGCAGCGCGACGGTCACGATCGTGACGTCGATCAGGAGCATGAAGGCCCCGAGACACACCGCCGTCAACGGCAGCCATTTACGCATGGGAGTTTCTCCTCGGATCACGGAGGGGGCGAAGGCCCGGGGGGCGGTCCCCGGTGGACCCAAGGTCCCAGGACCTTCTCCCCTTCCCCCACCCAGCGGCCATGTCTTGGCGCATTTCACTCATGGGCGGCCCTGCGATGATGGAAACCATGAATGCCACGGAGCTGGACGCACTCGACCGGTGCCTGGTCCAGGCCCTCACGATCGACGGCCGGGCTCCCTTCAGCAAGCTCGCCGAGGTTCTGGAGGTCTCCGACCAGACCGTCGTACGCCGCTACCGGCACCTGCGGACCACCGGCCTGATCCGGGTCGTCGGACTCCCGCTGGGCAGTCGCGTCGGGCTGTTCGAGTCCTGGCTGCGCGTGCAGTGCGCCCCCGACGCGGCGCTCCCGGTGGCCGAGGCCCTCGCCCGGCGCCCGGACATCGCGTGGGTGAACCTGAACTCGGGCGGCACCGAGGTCCACTGCATGACCCGGGCCCGCACCCGCAAGGACCGGGACACCCTGCTCCTGGAGAAGCTGCCGCGCACCCGCCGGGTCACCGGCATCAGCGCCCACACCATCCTGCGGAAGTTCTTCGGCGGCCCCGATGCCTGGGCCGGCATGGACCTGCTGCGCCCGGGCCAGGTCGCCGCCCTGCAACGGCCGCCCGCGCAGCCGCGGCCCGAGCCGGACCCGCCGTACGCCCTGGACCAGGCGGAGCTGGCGCTGCTCGCCGTGCTGGGCCGGGACGGCCGCGCCGGGTATCCGGAACTGGCGCGCGCGGGAGGCCTGTCCGAGTCCACGGCCCGGCGCCGGCTGGAGCGGCTGCGCGATCTCGGGGCGGTCTTCTTCGACGTGGAGTTCGTCCCCTCGCTGCTCGGCTACGAGGCGGAGGCGACGCTGGTGCTGACGGTCCCGCCGGCCCGGCTGGCGCAGGTCGGGGCCGCCCTGGCGAGCCACCGCGAGGTCGCGTTCGCGGCGGCCGTGACCGGGTCGGCCTCCCTGATGGCGGTGGTGGTGTGCCGGGACACGGAGGCGCTCTACACCTACCTGACCGAGCGGATCGGCGCGGTGGAGGGGGTGGGGCAGGTGGAGGTGATCCCGAGCCTGCGCAGCATCAAGCGGGCCGGCATGCTGGTGGAGGACGGGCGGCTGGTCGACCCGCCGCCCGCTCCGTGACCGGCGGGCCGGGCGGCCGCGCGGACGGTCCCGTGGAACCGCCGCGCGACCACCGCGACCGCCTCGCTACCGCAGCAGCACCCCGCCCCCCGCCTCCGTGTCCACCGGTCCGGCGACCAGACCCAGTTCCGCCGGGGTCGCCAGCAGCGGATGGGCGGGCAGGATCCGTACGGTGTAGCCGAAGGGCCCCGTACGGTCGAGGGCGAGGGGGCCCTCGTACAGCCAGCGTCCCTCCAGGTCGGGTCCGCCCGCGGGCTTGAGCGGGAAGGTCCGGCCGCCCTGGATCACGTCCTGCGCGTCGACCCGGCCCGCGACGGCCTGCACTTCCACGTCCTCGGGAGCGAGGGTGTCGAGCGAGACCTGCACGCGCAGGGTCAGGGTGGCCCCGAGTTCGGCGGTGCCGCCGACCGGGCCCGCCGTCAGCGCCTCCACGTGCTCGACGGTGAGCTGCGGCCAGGCCGCGCGGACCCGGCCCTTCCACCAGGCGAGGTCCCGTGCCGCGTCCGGGGTCAGGGCGCGGTGGGAGAGCGCGGCCGGCGCGTAGAGCCGCTCCACGTACTCCCGCACCATGCGTCCCGCCAGTACCTTGGGCCCGAGTGAGACCAGGGTCCGGCGCACCATCTCGATCCACCGCACCGGCAGCCCGGTGTGTCCGGCCCGGTCGTAGAACCGGGGGGCGACCCGGCCCTCGATCAGGTCGTAGAGGGCATTCGCCTCCAGGGCGTCGCGGCGGTTCTCGTCCGCGCCGAGGCCGTCGGCGGTCGGGATGGCCCAGCCGAAGTCCGGCTCGAACCATTCGTCCCACCAGCCGTCCAGGACGGAAAGGTTGAGGCAGCCGTTGAGCGCCGCCTTCATCCCGCTGGTGCCGCACGCCTCCAGCGGGCGCAGCGGGTTGTTCAGCCAGACGTCGCAGCCCGGGTAGAGCTTCTGGGCCATGGCCATGCCGTAGTCGGGCAGGAAGACGATCCGGTGGCGCACGCGCGGGTCGTCGGCGAACCGCACCAGCTCCTGCACGAGCCGCTTCCCGCCGTCGTCGGCCGGGTGCGCCTTGCCCGCGACCACGATCTGCACGGGCCGGTCCGGGTCCAGCAGCAGGCGGCGCAGGCGGTCGGGGTCGCGCAGCATCAGCGTGAGCCGCTTGTACGACGGCACCCGGCGGGCGAACCCGATGGTCAGCACGTCCGGGTCGAGTACGGAGTCCACCCAGCCCAGCTCGGCGTCGGCGGCCCCGCGCTGGCGCCAGGAGGCGCGCAGGCGGTCCCGTACCTCCTGGACCAGCTGCTCCCTGAGCACCCGCCGCAGGTCCCAGACGTCCTGGTCGGGGATGTCGGCCACGGCGTCCCAGCGCTGGGAGCCGCCGACCGAGAGCGCGTCCTCGGTGCGCCCGGCGCCGATCTGCCGCGCGCCGAGCTTCACGACCTCCGGCGCCACCCAGGTCGGTGCGTGCACCCCGTTGGTGACGGAGGTGATGGGTACGTCGGCGGGGTCGAAGCCCGGCCAGAGCCCGGCGAACATCTCCCGGCTGACGGCGCCGTGCAGGGTGGAGACCCCGTTGGCGCGCTGGGCGAGGCGCAGCCCCATCACGGCCATGTTGAACACCCCGGGGTCGCCGCCGGGGTAGGTCTCGGCGCCCAGTGCCAGGATCCGGTCGACGGGTACGCCGGCCAGTTCGCCGCCCTCGCCGAAGTGGCGTGCGACCAGGGCCCGGTCGAAGCGGTCGATGCCGGCGGGGACGGGGGTGTGCGTGGTGAACACGGTCCCGGCCCGTACGGCTTCGACGGCGGCGTCGAAACCGAGGCCCTGCTGCCCCTCCAGTTCCCTTATGCGCTCCAGCCCCAGGAACCCGGCGTGCCCCTCATTGGTGTGGAAGACCTCGGGGCCGGGATGCCCGGTGATCCGGCAGTAGGCCCGGACGGCCCGCACCCCGCCGATGCCGAGAAGCATCTCCTGGAGCAGCCGGTGGTCGCTCCCGCCGCCGTAGAGCCGGTCGGTCACCTCGCGGGCGACGGCGTCGTTGTCCTCGACGTCGGAGTCCAGGAGCAGCAGCGGCACCCGGCCGACGCGGGCCTGCCAGATGTGCGCGTGCAGGGCCCGGCCGCCGGGCAGGCTGAGGGAGACCCGCGCCGGGGCGCCGCCCTCCTCCCGGACCAGGGCGACGGGCAGTTCGTTGGGGTCGAGCACCGGATAGTGCTCCTGCTGCCAGCCGTCCCGGGAGAGGGACTGGCGGAAGTAGCCGTGCCGGTACAGCAGCCCGACCCCGATGAGGGGCACGCCGAGGTCGCTGGCGGCCTTGAGGTGGTCCCCGGCGAGGATTCCGAGCCCGCCGGAGTACTGGGGCAGGGCGGCGGTGATCCCGAACTCGGGCGAGAAGTAGGCGATGGCGGCGGGGAGCTCCGCGGCGGCCTCGTGGCTCTGGTACCACCTCCCGCCGTGGACGTAGTCGTCGAGGTCGGCGGCGGCTACGGCCAGCCGCCTCAGGAACCGCCGGTCTGCGGCGAGCTCGGCGATCCGCGCGGCGGACACCGCGCCGAGCAGCCGGACGGGATCCCCGCCGGCGGCCTGCCAGCCCTCGGGATCGACGGATTGGAAGAGCTCACGGGTCTCGCCGTGCCAGGACCAGCGCAGGTTGCGCGCGAGGTCGGCGAGCGGCGAGAGGGTCTCGGGGAGGACGGGGCGCACGGTGAATCGACGGATAGCCTTCACGCGTTCCACCTTCGCAGGGGATTACGGATCGGTGCGGGCGCACCACGCTGTGCACCCCGAGCGTCACCCCGGGAAGGCTAGCGCCGACGCCCCTCCCGGACCATGGCGCCTCGGGCCCTGCGGACATCCGTTAGTACTTTCCGAGTTGACGGAGCATCGGCGGATGTCGAGCCGTGCCCCCGGGACGGCCGTTCGACTACGTACGAGTAGTTAACCGAGCACGCGGGTTGGGCCGGGCTGGAGTGGGAAGGGCTCCCGGGTACGCGCACGGCGCACCCTCCCCCGAACCTCTCCCGCCACCCGAGTGAACGCGGACAGGAGCGGCCATGCCCGCAGCCCAGCCGTCTTCCGAGCGGCTAGAAACAGAGCGAACAGAGCGTGCACTACCAGCCGTCATACCGGCTGGCCTGTTGTCACCGAGCCCTGCGAACTGCCCCCAGGTGATCCCATCATGATCGGTCGCATTCCCGTGCTGGACGTCCGCCCCGCCGTCGACTGCGGCGTCAGACCCGCCAAGGCGGTCGTGGACGAGGTATTCGAGATTTCCGCCACCGTGTTCCGCGAGGGGCACGACGCCGTGGCGGCCCATGTCGTCCTCCGAGATCCGAGCGGGCGGCTCCGGCCCCCCGTGCCCCTCGCCGAGCTCGCTCCCGGTACCGACCGGTGGGGGGCTCGGGTGTCCGCCGAGGTCGAGGGGAGGTGGACGTACACCGTCGAGGCGTGGAGCGACCCGGTGGCCACCTGGCGGGCGCATGCGGCGATCAAGATTCCCGCCGGCATGGACACGGGGCTGGTGCTCCTGGAGGGTGCCGAGCTGTACGAGCGGGCCGCCGCGAAGATTCCCAAGCGGGACGGGCGCGAGCACGTGCTCGGCGCCGCCGACGCGATGCGCGACGAGGACCGGGCCGTCGCCGTACGGTACGCGGCCGCCCTCGCGCCCGAGGCCGCGGCGGCGCTCGCGCGGCGCCCGCTGCGGGAGCTGGTGACCGCCTCCAAGCCGCTGCCGCTGCTGATCGAGCGCAAGCGGGCCCTCTTCGGCTCCTGGTACGAGATGTTCCCCCGGTCGGAGGGAGCGGTGCTGGAGCCGGGTGGCGCTCCCGTCAGCGGGACCTTCCGGACCGCCGCCGAACGCCTGCCGGCCATCGCCGCGATGGGCTTCGACGTGGTGTACCTGCCACCCATCCACCCGATCGGGAGCACCTTCCGCAAGGGGCCCAACAACACGCTGTCCGCGGGAAGTTGGGACCCGGGTGTGCCCTGGGCCATCGGTTCCACCGAGGGCGGCCACGAGGCCGTCCACCCCGAGCTCGGCACTCTGGAGGACTTCGACGCCTTCGTCGCCAAGGCCCGCGAGCTGCGCATCGAGGTGGCGCTGGACTTCGCCCTGCAGTGCTCCCCGGACCACCCGTGGGTGGAGAAGCACCCGGAGTGGTTCCGCCACCGCGCCGACGGGACCATCGCGTACGCCGAGAACCCGCCGAAGAAGTACCAGGACATCGTCCCGATCCACTTCGACACCGACATGGCCGGCATCGTGGAGGAGACGGTGCGGATCCTGCGGCACTGGATGGACCACGGCGTCCGCATCTTCCGGGTCGACAATCCGCACACCAAGCCGGTGGTCTTCTGGCAGCGGGTGATCGCGGACATCAACAAGTCCGACCCCGACGTGATCTTCCTGGCCGAGGCCTTCACCCGACCCGCGATGATGCGGGCCCTGGCCGCCATCGGTTTCCAGCAGTCCTACACGTACTTCACCTGGCGCAACACCAAGGACGAGCTGACCGAGTACGTGACCGAGCTCGCGGACACCCGCTCGGCCTCCGTCATGCGCCCGAATTTCTTCGTCAACACCCCGGACATCCTCCACGCCTACCTTCAGCACGGGGGCCGGCCCGCCTTCGAGATCCGCGCGGTCCTCGCCGCCACCCTCTCCCCGACCTGGGGGGTCTACGCCGGTTACGAGCTCTGCGAGAACGCCGCCGTCAAGGAGGGCAGCGAGGAGTACCTGAACTCGGAGAAGTACGAGCTGCGTCCGCGCGACTGGGCCGCCGCCGACCGCGAGGGCCGCACGATCGCCCCGCTGATCACCGCCCTGAACCGGATGCGCCGCCGCAACCCCGCGCTCCAGCAGCTGCGCGACATCCATTTCCATCCGACCGACAACGAACAGGTGATCGCCTATTCGAAGCACGCGGGTGGCAATTCCGTACTGGTGGTCGTCAACCTCGATCCGCACCACACCCAGGAGGCGACGGTCTCGTTGGACATGCCGGTACTCGGCCTCGACTGGCACGGGTCCCTCGCGGTGCGCGACGAGCTCACCGGCGAGACCTATCACTGGGGCAGGGCCAACTACGTGCGCCTGGAACCGGGCCGCACGCCCGCGCACGTGCTGGCGGCCCTGCGACCGTCCCCGCCCACCGGAGGGTCACCCACCTCATGATGATCAACGATCCCGTCCACGACACCTTCGAGGACACCCCCGTCAAGGACCGCGACCCCGACTGGTTCAAGCGGGCGGTCTTCTACGAGGTCCTCGTCCGCTCCTTCCACGACAGCAACGGCGACGGCGTGGGTGACCTCAAGGGGCTCACCGCCAAGCTGGACTACCTCCAGTGGCTCGGCGTCGACTGCCTGTGGCTCCCGCCGTTCTTCGCCTCGCCCCTGCGCGACGGGGGCTACGACGTCGCCGACTACACCTCCGTGCTGCCCGAGTTCGGCGACCTCGCCGACTTCGTGGAGTTCGTGGACGCGGCCCACACCCGCGGCATGCGGGTGATCATCGACTTCGTCATGAACCACACGAGCGATCAGCACGAGTGGTTCCAGCAGTCCCGCAAGGACCCCGAGGGGCCCTACGGCGACTACTACATGTGGGCCGACAACGACAAACAGTTCCAGGACGCCCGCATCATCTTCGTCGACACCGAGACGTCGAACTGGACGTACGACCCGGTCCGCAAGCAGTACTACTGGCACCGGTTCTTCTCCCACCAGCCGGACCTCAACTACGAGAACCCGGCGGTCGTCGAGGAGATCGTCTCCGCGCTCCGCTTCTGGCTCGACCTCGGCATCGACGGCTTCCGCCTCGACGCCGTGCCCTACCTGTACGCCGAGGAGGGCACCAACTGCGAGAACCTGCCGCGCACCCACACCCTCCTCAAAGCGGTCCGCGCCGAGATCGACGCCCACTACCCGGACACCGTGCTGCTCGCCGAGGCGAACCAGTGGCCCGAGGACGTCGTGGACTACTTCGGCGACTTCCAGAAGGGCGGGGACGAGTGCCACATGGCCTTCCACTTCCCCGTCATGCCGCGCATCTTCATGGCCGTACGAAGAGAGTCCCGCTACCCGGTCTCCGAAATCCTGGCGAAGACCCCGGCGATCCCGGACCGCTGCCAGTGGGGCATCTTCCTGCGCAACCACGACGAGCTCACCCTCGAAATGGTCACGGACGAAGAGCGCGACTACATGTACGCCGAGTACGCCAAGGACCCGCGCATGCGGGCCAACATCGGCATCCGGCGCCGGCTCGCCCCGCTGCTGGACAACGACCGCAACCAGATGGAGCTGTTCACCGCCCTGCTCCTGTCGCTGCCGGGTTCCCCGGTGCTGTACTACGGCGACGAGATCGGCATGGGCGACAACATCTGGCTCGGCGACCGCGACGGCGTGCGCACCCCGATGCAGTGGACGCCGGACCGCAACGCCGGTTTCTCCTCGTGCGATCCGGGCAGGCTGAACCTGCCGGTCATCATGGACCCGGTCCACGGGTACCAGGTGACCAATGTCGAAGCCGCGATGGCATCACCCTCGTCGCTGCTGCACTGGACCCGCCGGATGATCGAGGTCCGCAAGGCCAACCCGGCCTTCGGACTCGGTTCGTACACCGAACTGCCCTCGTCCAACCCGGCGGTACTGGCCTTCCTGCGCGAGTACGGGGACGACCTGGTGCTGTGCGTGCACAACTTCTCCCGCTTCGCGCAGCCCACCGAGCTGGATCTGCGGTCGTTCAACGGACGGGTGCCGGTGGAACTCACCGGTGACGTCCGCTTCCCGCCGATCGGCGAGTGGCCGTACCTGCTGACCCTGGCGGGACACGGCTTCTACTGGTTCCGCCTGCGCGCTGAATAGAACGCCCCGCGTAGAGGCGCACGAAGGGCGGGCGAATGGGTCAATCGCCCGCCCCTGTAAGGAGCATCCTGACCCGACACTCGCTCACACCGGAGAAGCAATCAGCGCGATCCGGGACACTCTGCGCATTCTTTGACGGCCCGGGGAAAGGACGCGACGCCATGTCGGAGGCTGCATCCGCCCGGGACCGGCTCACCGCCGACCGGCTCACCGCCGACCGGGCCACCGGGCTCGGTCCACTGGAGCCGATGCTGCGGGCCTGGCTGCCCGCGCAGCGCTGGTTCGCGGGCAAGGGCCGTGCCATCGGGCGGCTCAGAGCGGTCTCGGCGGCCGAACTGCTGCCGCCCGGAGCCACTCCCGGGCTGCTGCACCTGCTGCTCGACGTGGACGGGGACTGCTACCAGCTGCTGCTCGGCATCCGCCCGAGCCCGCTGCCGCCGGCCCTCGCGCCGGCCCTGATCGGCCACGCCGAGCAGGGCCCGTACGCCGGCCAGTCGGTGTACGAGGGCCTGGGGGACCCCCGGCTCGCCGCGCTGCTGCTGGAGCGGCTGCGCTCCCCCGGCACGCTCGGCCCGCTCCGCTTCGACCGGGATCCGGGCGCCCTGATCCCCGAGGCCCCCACGCCCCGGCCGCTGTCCGGGGAGCAGACCAATTCCTCACTGATCTACGGGGATTCGTACATTCTGAAGATCTTCAGGCGGGTCGGCCCCGGGGTCAATCCGGATCTGGAGCTGCCCCGGGCCCTGGCCGCCGCGGGCTGCGCCCGGGTACCCGCACCGGTCGCCTGGTACGAGGCCGAGCTGCCCGGCTCCGAACCGCTGACCCTGGGCGTGCTCCAGCCGTACCTGCGCGGCTCCGACGACGGCTGGCAGCTCGCGCTCGGCCGGCTGCGGGCCGGGGCCGACTTCACCGCCGAGGCACACGCACTGGGCCGGGCCACCGCCGAGGTGCACAGCGCGCTGGCCGCGGCGCTGCCGACCGTCGCGCTGGGTCCGGAGCAGACGGCCCGGCTGGCCGCCGGGATGACCGCGCGGCTGGCCGCCACCGCCCGCGAGGTGCCCGCCCTGCGCCCCTACGAGGCCGGGCTGCGCGGCGCCTTCGACGCGCTGGCCGCCTCCCGCGGGGCCGGGGTGCCCGCCCAGCGGATCCACGGGGACCTGCACCTGGGCCAGACCCTGCGCACCGCGGACGGCAGCTGGGCGCTGATCGACTTCGAGGGGGAGCCGGCCCGGCCGCTGGCCGACCGGCGCCGCCCCGAGCCGGCGGTCCGGGACATCGCCGGGATACTGCGCTCCTTCGACTACGCCGCCCGTTCGCACCGGCCGTTCGCCCCCGCCTGGGCGGACGCCTGCCGGGCCGCCTTCTGCGAGGGCTACGCCCGCACGACCGGACGGGACCCGCGCGAGGACCCCGTACTCCTGCGCGCCTACGAGACCGACAAGGCGGTGTACGAGGCCCGCTACGAGTCCCGGCACCGCCCCGACTGGTTGCACGTGCCGATGGCGGCGATCCGGCGGCTGTCCGAGCCGCAGCGTCCCCCCTCGCACCGTACCCATCCCCCCATCCCCGGATCCGCCACTCCCCACCCGAAGCCCCCGAGGAGGCCGCTCGCGTGAGCGCCGCACGACAGCCGTCACCGACCGTCCGCGCCGAAGCCAAGCCCGTCTCCGGCCCCGCCGCCGGCCCCGCCACCGCCCCCGAAACGGGTGCGAAGAAGGCCAGGGCACCGCGGGCCCGGCGGGCCGCCCCGCCGCACGGGGTCCGGCCGGCACCGGCACTCGGCGCGGAGGAACGGGCCCGGCTGCTGGAGGGCCGCCACCACGATCCGCACGGGGTGCTCGGCGCCCGCGCCCAGCGGGGCGGGGTGTCCTTCCGGGTGCTGCGCCCGTACGCGAAGGCGGTCACCGTCGTCGCCAAGGGGCTGCGGGCCGAGCTCTTCGACGACGGGGACGGGATGTTCTCCGGGCTGCTGCCGCTGGCCGGGGTGCCGGACTACCGGCTGCTCGTGACGTACGACAGCGACGAGGTGGAGGTCCACGACCCCTACCGGTTCCTGCCCTCGCTCGGCGAGCTCGACCTGCACCTGATCGGTGAGGGACGGCACGAGGAGCTGTGGACGGCGCTCGGCTCGGAGCCGATGGAGCACCAGGGCGTGGCCGGCACCCGGTTCACCGTATGGGCTCCGAACGCGCAGGGCGTGCGGGTCACCGGGGACTTCTCGCACTGGGACCCGGTCGCCCACCCGATGCGCTCGCTCGGTTCGACCGGCGTGTGGGAGCTGTTCCTGCCGGGGGTCGGCGAGGGCGCCCTGTACAAGTACGACATCACGCGCCCGGACGGCTCGCACACCCTGCGCGCCGACCCGATGGCCAAGCACGCCGAGGTCCCGCCGGCCAACGCCTCGGTGGTGACGGCCTCCTCCTACGTCTGGCAGGACGCCGGGTGGATGGCCTCGCGCGGCGTCCGTCCGCCGCACCAGGCCCCTTTCTCGGTGTACGAGCTGCACCTGGCCTCCTGGCGGCCGGGGCTCTCGTACCGGCAGCTGGCCGAGCAGCTGCCCGCGTACGTGACGGAGCTGGGCTTCACGCACGTGGAGCTGATGCCCGTCGCCGAGCACCCCTTCGGCGGCTCGTGGGGCTACCAGGTCACCGGCTTCTACGCGCCGACCTCCCGGATGGGCACCCCTGACGACTTCCGCTTCCTGGTGGACTCGCTGCACCGGGCCGGGATCGGGGTGATCGTCGACTGGGTGCCGGCGCACTTCCCGCGCGACGACTGGGCGCTCGCCGAGTTCGACGGGCGGCCGCTGTACGAGCACCACGACCCGCAGCGGGCCGCGCACCCGGACTGGGGGACGCTGGAGTTCGACTACGGGCGCCGGGAGGTCCGCAACTTCCTGGTCGCCAACGCCGTGTACTGGTGCCAGGAGTTCCACGTGGACGGGCTGCGCGTGGACGCGGTGGCCTCGATGCTCTACCTCGACTACTCGCGCGGCGAGGGCGAGTGGACGCCGAACGAACTCGGCGGGCGGGAGAACCTGGACGCGGTGGCGCTGCTCCAGGAGATGAACGCGACCGTCTACCGGCGCTGCCCGGGGGTGGTGACCATCGCGGAGGAATCCACGGCGTGGCCGGGCGTCACGCAGCCCACCGACGGCGGCGGGCTCGGCTTCGGCCTGAAGTGGAACATGGGCTGGATGCACGACACCCTGCGCTACGCGTCGAAGGAGTCGGTGCACCGCAAGTACCACCACCACGACATGACCTTCGGGATGGTCTACGCGTTCAGCGAGAACTACGTGCTGCCGATCTCGCACGACGAGGTGGTGCACGGCAAGGGTTCGCTGGTGTCGAAGATGCCCGGCGACTGGTGGCAGCAGCGGGCCGCGCACCGGGCGTACCTGGGCTTCATGTGGGCCCACCCCGGCAAGCAGCTGCTCTTCATGGGGCAGGAGTTCGCGCAGGGTTCGGAGTGGTCCGAGACGTACGGGCCGGACTGGTGGCTGCTGGACTCCTCGTACGCGGCCGCCGGTGACCACCGGGGCGTACGCAGCCTCGTGGGCGACCTGAACCGCACCTACCGGGCGGCGCCCGCCCTGTGGGAGCGGGACACCGTGCCGGAGGGCTTCGCGTGGGTGGAGGCCGACGCCGCGGAGGACAACGTCTTCGCGTTCCTGCGGTTCGCGCAGGACGGCTCGCAGCTGCTGTGCGTCTCGAACTTCTCGCCGGTGGTGCGGCACGGGTACCGGATCGGGGTCCCGGAGGACGTGGCGCAGTGGCGGGAGGTGCTCAACACCGACCTGGAGCCCTACGGCGGCAGCGGTGTGCACCACGCGCGGCCGCTGCGGCCCGAGCCGGTGCCCGCGCAGGGCCGGGCGACGAGCCTGCGGCTGACCCTGCCGCCGCTGGCGACGGTCTGGCTCAGGCCGGTGTCCCGGCCGTAGGCGCGGTCGCGGGCCCGGCCGGGGCCAGCAGGTCTTCCAGTTCCTGCAGGAGCTTGCGCTTGGCCCGGGCCCCGACCATCTGCCGGACGGGCTCGCCGTCGCTGAAGACGAGCAGGGTGGGCATGGACAGCACCCCGTAGCGCGCGAGGGTGCCGGGGTTGCTGTCCGCGTCGATCTGGACGACCTTGAGCCGGCCGGCCTCCTCGGCGGCGACGGCGGACAGGACGGGCGCGAGCTGGCGGCACGGGCCGCACCAGTCGGCGGTGAACTCCACCAGGACGGGCCGGCCGCGCTCGGCGAGCACCTGCGCCCCGAAGTCGGCGTCGGTCACTTCGGCCACACCATGGGCCTTGATCATGTCGTTCCCCTCTCGTCGCGGCCGGCGGGCCGCCGGCCGCTCATCCGGTCATCTCGCATCTGGGCTGTGCCGCTTCGGCTTCGGCGAGCTGGCCCGCGACCTGTTCGCGCACGCCGGCCAGGCGGCCGATCAGGCCGTCCAGTTCGGTGAGCTTGCGCCGGTAGACGGCCAGTGAGGCCGGGCAGGAGTCGCCGGCCGGATGCCCGGCGCGCAGGCACTCCACGAACGGACGGGTCTCCTCCAGGTCGAAGCCGAAGTCCTGGAGCGTGCGGATCTGGCGGAGCAGCCGCAGGTCGTCCTCGTCGTAGGTGCGGTAGCCGTTGCCGTCGCGCCGGGCGGGCAGCAGTCCCCGCGATTCGTAGTACCTGAGCGTCCGGGTGCTGGTGCCCGCCCGCTCGGCCAGTTCGCCGATTCGCATGGCCCCGACGGTAATCCTTGACGTCCGCGTCAAGGCAAGGAGGGGAATTCCGGAGGCCCTCGCCACCCCCGTTCGCGAGGGCCTCCGCCCTGGAGTACGCAGCGGACGAGTGGCTGGTTCGAGCCGGTCCGGATCCTGTGAGACGGATCACGCACGGGGGTATCGCGACGGGCGGCCGGAAACGTACGCTAGGAAGTGGATCACGGATCCATCCGATTACCGGACAGTCGCAGGGAAAACGGACCAAAGCCCTTTACTTCATAGGACGTTCCTACGAGTTATGGGCTTGTTTGATTGGTCTGTAGTCGCCACCCCTCGGCCACTCCTACGGTGTGCCGTGTGCACTCCAGCCCCCCTTTCAATGCCCCCGCCGCGCGTCGTCTCCGCGCGGCCCTGGGCATGGCTCCCGGTCATGTCGCCTATGGCCTGCGCGCCCAGTACGGAATGCTCGTCACGCCCGAGACCGTGATGGCGTGGGAACGTGGCGAGATTTCACCCACCTCCGCGGAACTCACGGCCCTCGCCGGCGTGCTCTGGTGCTCCCCCGCCGAACTGCTCGCCGAGCCCGTCACCTTGCGGGAGCACCGGATCGCCAGGGGGCTGGCCGCCGATGAGCTGGCCCGGCGGATCGGCGTGGAGGCGGGTGCGTACCAGAAGATGGAGGACACCGGCCGCTGGAAGGCCAACGAGCGGCAGTCCGCCGCCCTGGCCACCGCGCTGGGACTGACCCTGGCCCAGTTCGTGACGGCCACCGGCAAGCACGAGGAGCTGGCCGAGCTGCTGCGCAGCGCGGTGACCACGCGCTGGCAGGCCTACGTGAAGCCGCTGACCAAGCTGCTGCCCGTGCCCAAGGCACACCTGGAGCGGGTGCTGGAGCAGCTGCACGGCGAGTACCAGTCGCGGATGGTGGCGACCCTGGGCTGGGGGGGCGCGCAGGGCGAGGCCGGCAGCGGGGACGCGGGGCGGGAGTTCCTCACGGACGTCGTGGACCGCTTCTGGTCCGTCGCCGGCGGTGCGGCGTAGGACACATTCAGGGACATTTCCCCGCCGGAGCCTCTACGGGAAAGACCCCGATCGCGTCCGCGGACGGACGGGATCGGGGCCTTTCGGCGCCGGAAGTCGGGACGCAGGTCCCGGCCGGCCGGGACGGTCAGAAGACCGACTCGGCCTCGTACATGCGGTCCTCGGGGACGGTCTTGAGCGCTGTGACGGCGTCGGCCAGCGGGGTCATGACGATCTCGGTGCCGCGCAGGGCCGTCATGTTGCCGAAGTCGCCGCGGTGGACGCCCTCGACAGCGTGCCAGCCGAAGCGGGTCGCGAGGACACGGTCGTAGGCGGTGGGGGTGCCGCCGCGCTGGACGTGGCCGAGGATGACGGGGCGGGCTTCCTTGCCCAGGCGCCGCTCCAGCTCCACCGCGAGACGGTTGCCGATGCCGGCGAAGCGCTCGTGGCCGTACTGGTCGATCGCGCCCTTCTCGTACGGCATGGACCCCTCACCCGGGTGCGCGCCTTCGGCCACACAGATGACGGCGAACTTCTTACCGCGGGCGAATCGTTCCTCCACCATCTTGACCAGGGCGTCCACCTCGAAGGGGCGCTCCGGAAGGCAGATTCCGTGGGCGCCGCCGGCCATGCCGGACTCCAGGGCGATCCAGCCCGCGTGGCGGCCCATGACCTCGACGACCATGACGCGCTGGTGCGATTCGGCGGTGGTCTTGAGGCGGTCGATGGCCTCGGTGGCGACCATGACGGCGGTGTCGAAGCCGAAGGTGCGGTCGGTGGAGGAGATGTCGTTGTCGATGGTCTTCGGCACGCCCACGACGGGCATTCCGGCGTCCGACAGCATCCGGGCGGCCGTGAGGGTGCCCTCGCCGCCGATCGGGATCAGGGCGTCGATGCCGTAGCGCCTGGCCAGTTCGACGGCGTTCTCGGCCGCTTCGTGGAGCCGGGCGCGCTCCATGCGGGCCGAACCGAGGATCGTTCCGCCGCGGGCGAGGATGCCGCTGACGGCGTTGATGTCGAGGGGGCGGAAGTTGCCGTCGAGGAGGCCCTTGAAGCCGTCCTCGAAGCCGATGACCTCGTCCCCGTGCCCGACCACGGCACGGTGTACGACCGACCGGATGACAGCGTTCAGGCCCGGGCAGTCGCCGCCTGCGGTGAGAACTCCGATACGCATCGTGCTGTGTCTCCTGCTCCTGGTCGTACCTGGCCGTTCGCGTGCGGGCGGGCGGCCGTACATATGAAGGGCTATACGAAGGGCGTAATGGTGAAGCCTGTCCGATTGTTCCACGGGCAGGGGGTGGGGCGCGCTCTGTGGTGCTCCGCGCCGCAGGGGTCCGGAGGGGCTTTGGACCCTCTCCGACAGGCCCTTTTTCCGGCGGGCGACCTATCGATCCGCAGGGGTATTGTCAAGAGGTCAAGCCCATATTTACTGGGACAACCGACTCGTACTTCCGCCCCGCCGCAGCCAGAATCGTGGTGGGGCGATCCCGAGGGTTCACACGATGGGACGGAGAGCACGCGTGACGCGCAGCGTGTACGTGACCGGTATCGAGCGGGGGGACGGCCGCCAGGTCGTCGAGCTGGGGATCATGGAGCTCCTGACTCGCCAGACGGGCCGGGTGGGCGTCTACCGGCCCCTGCTGCACGACGGGCCCGACCGGCTCTTCGATCTGCTCAAGGGCCGCTACCGGATAGACCAGGACGCCTCCACCGCCTACGGCATGGAGTACCACGAGGCCTCCGCCATCCTGGCCGAGAAGGGCACCGACGAACTGGTCTCCCAGCTCGTCGGCCGCTACCACGAGGTGGCGCGGGACTACGAGGTCATGCTGGTGCTCGGCACCGACTACGCCGACACCAACCTCCCGGACGAACTGGCGCTCAACGCCCGTCTCGCCAATGAGCTGGGCGCCCTGGTCATCCCCGTCGTGGGCGGCACCAAGCACCCCGCCGAGGCCGTGCGCGCCGAAACCCGCAACGCCTACCGCGCGTACGAGGCCCTGGGCTGCCACGTGGGCGCGATGGTCGTCAACCGGGTCGCCCCCGAGGACCGCGAGGTGATAGCCGAGCGCCTGGCCGCCCGGCTCCCCGTCCCCTGCTACGTCCTGCCGGACGACAAGCACCTGTCGGCCCCGACGGTCGCGCAGATCACCCAGGCGCTCGGCGGCGAGGTGCTCCTCGGCGACGAGGCCGGGCTGGCCCGCGACGCCCTGGACTTCGTCTTCGGCGGCGCCATGCTGCCGAACTTCCTGAACGCCCTGACCCCCGGCTGCCTGGTCGTCACCCCCGGGGACCGCTCCGACCTGGTCATCGGCGCGCTCGCCGCGCACACCTCCGGCACCCCGCCGATCGCCGGCGTGCTGCTGACCCTCAACGAGCGCCCGACCCAGGACATCCTGACGCTGGCCTCGAAGCTCGCGCCGGGCACGCCGGTGGTCTCGGTGGCCGGCAACAGCTTCCCGACGGCCGCCGAACTCTTCTCGCTGCAGAGCCGGCTGAACTCCGCGACCCCGCGCAAGCTGGAGACCGCGCTCGGCCTGTTCGAGCGTCACGTGGACACCGCCGAACTGCGCGAGGTGCTCTCGGTGGCCCGCTCCGAGCGCGTCACCCCGATGATGTTCGAGAACGAGCTGCTGGAGCGGGCCCGCTCCGAACGCCGCCGCGTGGTGCTCCCGGAGGGCACCGAGGAGCGCGTGCTGCGCGCCGCCGACGTGGTGCTGCGCCGGGGGGTCTGCGACCTCACCCTGCTGGGCGAGGAGCCGGCGATCCTGAAGAAGGCCGCCGACCTGGGCATCGACATCTCGGCCGCCCAGCTCATCGACCCGGCGACCTCTCCGCTGCGGGAACGGTTCGCCGAGTACTACGCCAGGGCCCGCGCCCACAAGGGCATGACGGTCGAGCTGGCCAACGACGTGGTCACCGACGTCAACTACTTCGGCACCCTGATGGTCCAGGAGGGCCTGGCGGACGGCATGGTCTCCGGCTCGGTGCACTCCACCGCCGCCACCATCCGTCCGGCCTTCGAGATCATCAAGACCAAGCCCGACGCCTCCATCGTCTCCTCGGTCTTCTTCATGTGCCTGGCCGACAGGGTCCTCGCGTACGGCGACTGTGCCGTCAACCCGGACCCCAACGCCGAGCAGCTCGCCGACATCGCCATCCAGTCGGCCACCACCGCCGCCGCGTTCGGCCTGGAGCCGCGGATCGCGATGCTCTCGTACTCGACGGGCACCTCCGGCTCGGGCGCGGACGTGGACAAGGTCCGCAAGGCCACCGAGATCGTCCGCGAGCAGCGCCCCGACCTGCTGATCGAGGGCCCGATCCAGTACGACGCCGCCGTGGAGCCCTCGGTCGCAGCGACCAAGCTGCCCGAGTCCGACGTGGCCGGCCGCGCGACGGTGCTGATCTTCCCGGACCTCAACACCGGCAACAACACGTACAAGGCCGTGCAGCGCTCGGCCGGCGCCGTGGCGGTCGGCCCGGTCCTGCAGGGTCTGCGCAAGCCGGTCAACGACCTCTCTCGCGGCGCACTGGTCCAGGACATCGTCACCACCGTGGCCATCACCGCGATCCAGGCGCAGTCCCAGCCCGTGGCCGGCTGACCCGCCGCCCCTCCCGACCGAGACCCCCACCAGAAGGAAAGACCCCCATCGTGACCGCATCGCGCGTACTCGTCCTCAACTCCGGCTCCTCGTCGGTGAAGTACCAGCTGCTCGACATGGCGGACTCCTCCCGCCTGGCGGTCGGTCTGGTGGAGCGCATCGGCGAGGAGACCTCCCGGCTCAGTCACGAGCCGTTCACCGGCTCGGGCGCCGCGGGCGGCAAGCGCGAGCGGACCGGCCCGATCGCGGACCACGAGGCGGCGCTGAAGGCCGTCGCGGCCGAGCTCGCCGCCGACGGGCTGGGCCTGGACTCGCCCGAACTGGCCGCCGTGGGCCACCGTGTGGTGCACGGCGGGACCAAGTTCACCCACCCGACGCTGATCGACGACGCGGTCCTGGCCGAGATCCGCGCCCTGATCCCGCTCGCCCCGCTGCACAACCCGGCGAACGTGACCGGCATCGAGGTGGCGCGCGCGCTGCGCCCGGACCTGCCGCAGGTGGCCGTCTTCGACACGGCCTTCCACTCGACGATGCCGGAGCACGTGGCCCGGTACGCGATCGACACCGCGACGGCCGACAAGTACTCCATCCGGCGGTACGGATTCCACGGCACTTCCCACGCCTACGTCGCCCGGGCGACGGCCGCGCTGCTCGGGAAGGCCGAGGAGGACGTGAACGTGATCGTGCTCCACCTGGGCAACGGCGCCTCGGCCTCCGCCGTCCACGGCGGGGTCTGCGTGGAGACCTCGATGGGACTGACCCCGCTGGAGGGTCTGGTCATGGGCACCCGTTCGGGCGACCTGGACCCGGCGGTCGTCTTCCACCTGGCCCGGGTCGGCGGCATGTCGGTGGACGAGATCGACTCGCTGCTGAACAAGAAGAGCGGTCTGCTGGGTCTGTGCGGCGACAACGACATGCGCGAGGTGCAGCGGCGGGCGGAGGAGGGCGACGCCTCGGCGCGCCTGGCCCTGGCCTCGTACATCCACCGCTTGAAGAAGTACATCGGCGCCTATTCGGCGGTCCTCGGCCGGGTCGACGCGGTCGCGTTCACGGCGGGCGTCGGCGAGAACTCCTCCTCCATCCGGGAAATGGCCCTGGCCGGCCTGGAGGAGCTGGGCCTCGCTCTCGACCTGGAGGCCAACGCGGTGCGGTCCCCCGAGCCGCGCCTGGTGTCCGCGGAGTACGCGCGGGTGGCCGTGGCCGTGGTCCCGACGGACGAGGAACTGGAGATCGCCAGCCAGGCGTACGCGCTGGTTACCGGCTAGTCACTTTGGACTTTCCACCAGACGGAATATTCCGCTACGAAACAAACCGATAGGATCCGCTCCATGCGCCGTTCCAAAATCGTCTGCACGCTGGGCCCCGCCGTCGACTCGTATGAGCAGCTGAAAGCGCTCGTCGAGGCCGGTATGAACGTGGCCCGATTCAACTTCAGCCACGGATCCCAGGCAGAGCACCAGGAGCGGTACGACCGCGTCCGCAAGGTCTCCGAGGACACCGGGCGTGCCGTCGGCGTCCTCGCCGACCTCCAGGGTCCGAAGATCCGTCTGGAAACCTTCGCCGAAGGTCCCGTCGAGCTCGTCCGCGGTGACGAGTTCACCATCACCACCGAGGACGTCCCGGGCGACAAGTCCATCTGCGGCACGACCTACAAGGGTCTGCCGGGTGACGTGTCCAAGGGCGACCAGGTCCTGATCAACGACGGCAACGTCGAGCTCCGCGTGACCGAGGTCGAGGGCCCCCGGGTCCGGACCATCGTCATCGAGGGTGGTGTCATCTCGGACCACAAGGGCATCAACCTGCCGGGTGCCGCCGTCAACGTCCCCGCCCTGTCGGAGAAGGACGTGGACGACCTCCGCTTCGCCCTGCGGATGGGCTGCGACATGGTCGCCCTCTCCTTCGTGCGTGACGCCGACGACGTCAAGGACGTCCACAAGGTCATGGACGAGGAGGGCCGCCGGGTCCCCGTCATCGCCAAGGTCGAGAAGCCGCAGGCCGTCGCCAACATGGAGGGCGTCGTCGCGGCCTTCGACGCGGTCATGGTCGCCCGTGGCGACCTCGCCGTCGAGTACCCGCTCGAGAAGGTCCCGATGGTGCAGAAGCGCCTCGTGGAGATGTGCCGCCGCAACGCCAAGCCGGTGATCGTCGCGACCCAGATGATGGAGTCGATGATCACCAACTCGCGCCCGACGCGCGCCGAGGCCTCCGACGTCGCCAACGCGATCCTCGACGGTGCGGACGCGGTCATGCTGTCCGCCGAGTCCTCGGTCGGCGCCTACCCGATCGAGACCGTCAAGACGATGTCGAAGATCGTCGAGGCCGCCGAGGAGGAGCTCCTGTCCAAGGGCCTCCAGCCGCTGGTCCCGGGCAAGAAGCCCCGTACCCAGGGCGGCTCCGTCGCCCGCGCGGCCTGCGAGATCGCGGACTTCCTGGACGGCAAGGCCCTGGTCGCCTTCACCCACTCCGGTGACACCGCCCGCCGCCTGTCGCGCTACCGCGCGAACCAGCCGATCCTCGCCTTCACCACCGACGAGGGCACCCGCAACCAGCTCACCCTGAGCTGGGGCGTCGAGTCGTACGTCGTCCCGCGCGTGGACAACACCGACTCCATGGTCGACCTCGTGGACGTGGAGCTGCTCAAGCTGGGGCGCTACAACAGGGGCGACACCATGATCATCACGGCCGGTTCGCCCCCCGGCGTCCCCGGCACGACCAACATGGTCCGCGTCCACCACCTGGGCGGCGACGTCCGCGACTGACGTCGCCCCGCCGTCCGGAACTCTGCCGCACAGAGACCGAGGGCGGCACCCCGATCCTGAGGAGGATCCGGGGTGCCGCCCTCGGTGCGTGCGGCCGCGCGAGGCCGTACGCGCCTACTCCGCCGGGCCGATGTAGTTCTTGAGGCCCGGAACGGTCAGGGTGCCGCCGAACTGGCCGGCCTGGACGACCTTGGCGTTCGTGAAGAACGCGAACGGGACGTTCAGTGGCGGCGGGCTCTGCGGGCTGAACTCGATCGGGATCAGGCCGAAGAGGTTGCCCTTGAGGCTCTCGGTGTACATCGTCACCTTGGCCCCGCGGATCTTCGAGGTCGATCCCGGACGGGACTTCAGGTGGGCGACCTGCCCACCCTTGCCGACCGTCTGGTAGAGGTCCTTGATGTCCAGCGAGTCCGCCGTGAACTTCAGGACCGTCTTGGTCTTGCCGCCCGCCGTCTTCACCTCGACGATGCCCTCGTAGTCGAGGCCGTAGAGGGTCAGCAGCGAGCTGTCGAGGTACCAGGGCTCGTCCGGGAGCAGCGGGATGCCCTGCTCCACTTCGGCGTCGGCCAGGGCCTTGGCGTCGTAGGTCGGGCAGGGGAACGGCTTCTTCCCGTCCTCGTCCGCGTCCTCGGCCTTGTCCTCGGCCTTGTCCGTCTCCTTCGTGCCCTTGGCCTTGCCCTTGCCCGCCTCGGCGCCCGTCTCGTCCTTCGGGGTCGTCCTGGTGTCCTTGACCTCCTCGGACAGCTCCGAGACCTCGGCTCCGGCCGTCTTCGCGGCGTCGCGGATCCTGGCCGCCGCCGGGTCGGGTGCGGGCGTGGTGGTCGCCGGAGCGGGCATGGTGGTCGCGGGCTTCGGCGCCTGCGGCGCGCCGGCCGACGGGTTCGCCAGAGGCCGGCCCAGCTCGTCGAAGAGGCCCCTGATCGCATCGCCGACACCCAGCGGATCCAGCGGGTTCGAACCCTTGGCTCCCGCGGCGGGGACCGCCGCCGGCTTCACGGCGGCCTTGTCGTCCGGCTTCCCAGCGGGCTTCTGCACCGGCTTGGACGCCGACGGGCTCGTGCTCGGCGAAGGCACCGCGGTGGGCGACTTGCCTGCCGAGGGCGTCGTCTGCGGAGACTTGGAAGGGGTCTTGGAAGGGGTCTTCGACGGCGACGGGGAGGCGGACTCCGCGGGCTCGTCGGACCGCGTCACGCACGGTCCGGGCGCGAAGGGGATCTCCTTGTCGTCGGCCACGGCCAGCTTCGGCGCCATGCTCATGCCGACGAAGACCGCGGTGGGCATGGCGGCCAGCGCCATCGTCTTGCCGACGGGTATCTGGATCTTGGTCAGCAGCGACTTTCTGGGCGCCGCGTGGCGCGGGCCCTTCCTCTCACGGGACTCCGCACCCGGAGCCTCGCCCCGTTGCGTATCGTCACCCCGCACTGTTCCTCCCGCCATCGGCGTGGGCAGTCGTCTCGCTCGCGTATGCCGTTTCCGTCGCACGGGGACCCGGGATGCCCTGGGGGCCCGCCATCGCCTCGGACTTGCCCAGGTCCACGGCCTGCGCCGGGGTCCTGCCGTCCAGCTGGTCCACCGGATCCACCGCGTCCTGCGGCTTGCCCGGCGCCCAGGCCAGCGCCATGCCGCCGCCGACCATGGAGAGGATGAGCCCGATGCCGAAGCCGCCGAGGTTCGACACCGGCAGGGACACCAGCCCCAGCAGCATCGCCGCGACGCCCACGAAGATCCGTACGCCCTGCTGGAGCCAGAGCGTCAGCCCCAGCGTCACCAGGAGGACTCCGATGATCAGCGAACCGGCACCGGCCGTCGTCGCCATCGCGATGGTGATGTTGCCGAGCCGGACGTCCGCGTACGGGAAGTACGCGATCGGAACACCGCTGAGGAGAATGATCAGACCCGCCCAGAAGGGGCGGCGACCACTCCACGCGTGGACGTGGTAGTACACCGCGGTGAGCCAGGCGTCGTCTTCGGCGCGCACGTAAACCGGGGCCTGGGGGTTCATGGACAACAGCTCCCTGGAAACGGGTGGTACTGAGAACTATGTGGAGCCCGGACGGGCGGGCGACGGCGACGGCTGCCGGCGTCGCCCGCCCGTCCGGTTGCGCACCGGGAGCGGTTACTGCCCGTCCGCGTAGCAGGGCTGGTCGCCACCGAGGAGGCGCAGCTTGAGGTCGGGCAGCTTGAAGGTGCCCGCCGTCGTGGCCCACGCCTTCTGGCGCACGTTCGACAGCACCGCGCGGTCGGCACGCTGCGAGAACGCGTAGGGGCTGGCGACCGTACCGGCCTGCGGCTTGGTCTTGTGGCTCGCGTCGCCGACGGCGACACCGATGTCCAGGTTGGTGAACTCGGCGTCGGTGTCGAGCTCGGCAACATCCAGGTAGATGTTGTCGGCGACGGCCGGCTTGCCCGGCTTGGTGCCCGTCTTCAGCTGCAGGGTGATGTTGCCGAGCGGGGTCGGCGTCACCAGCGACTGGCACATGTTGGTGATCTCGGCGTGGCTGAACCCGGAGATGGTGACCGGGTGGTGAGCCGCGTTGCCCTTGAGGTCGTGACCCTCGGCGACGCCGCCGTACTGGATCAGGTTCGTACCGTCCAGCTTGTCGGCCGACACCTTGAAGTCCTGGCCCGAGACGGCGAAGGAGGCCGCGAGGGCACCCTGCGCCAGACCCACACCGACCACGGCCGTGGCCGCGATGCTCGGCACCATGACGAGCGCGAAGCGCTTCCATCTGGTCCCGCCACGAATCTGAGAACTCATTTTGTTCCTCCTTCTCGGACGTACATCTCCGGTCCGGGCCGTACCCGTCCTGGGATGGGAGAAGTGCTACGTCCTCGGGAAGGAGCGCAAGCGGCCGGGCGCGGCACAACCGCGTTCCGGTACACCGGCGTTCACCCCCGAGCGACAACCACTTGGCCACGCGTTCGCGCAACCTGGAGGACAGGCTCCGCCGTGTGACGGAGACCCCCCTGTCCCGCGGCCGGT
Source organism: Streptomyces sp. NBC_00435 (assembly GCF_036014235.1). Classification (GTDB taxonomy): domain Bacteria; phylum Actinomycetota; class Actinomycetes; order Streptomycetales; family Streptomycetaceae; genus Streptomyces. The sequence goes on along the minus strand of NZ_CP107924.1, from coordinate 5,639,274 downwards.
GCCACTGCCACCGGCCGGCCCGGTGGGGACCCTCCACGCGGCTCCGGATGAGCGGCTCTGCGGGAAGGACCGAGCGTCGCCGATCGTGGTCCATTCCCGGCCGGGGCACAAGGGGGTTCGTTACTCGCGGGTAACGGCCAGATAACCGGGGGAAGACCTGTGACTGCCGGGCGGCAACACAGGGTGTTACCCAGGGCCACGACAGATCGGAGGAAGAGTGAACACACCGGACAGTTCACGGGGTTCGATTTACTGCGAGTAACAGCGGCCGCAATTGCCAAGTTTTGGCAAAGTGCGGCCGCTGTTTATCTCCGTGTCAACAAATCGCCGGCACCGAACAGGTGCCGGACCGGCGCTAGAACAGCACCCGGGCGAGCGCCGTACGGGCCGACGTGACGAGCGGGTTGTCCGGGCCGACGACTTCGAACATCTCCAATAGTCGCACGCGCACCGCGTCGCGGTCCTCACCGAACGTCACCTTGACGGTGTCCACCAGACGCCCGAAGGCATCCGCCACGTGACCGCCGGCCAGATCCAGGTCGGCGGCGGCGATCTGCGCCGCGGGGTCGCGCGGGTTCCCGGCGGCGGCGGCGCGCACCGCCTGCGGGTCCATGTCCTTGACCCGGACGAAGAGCTCGGTCTGCGCCAGGCCCAGCTTCGCGTCGGAGTTGGACGGATCGGCCGCCAGCACGTTCCTGTACGCGCGCACCGCCCCGTCCAGGTCGTCGGCGTCCAGCGCCGCGATCGCCTCGTCCAGCAGCGCGTCGTACGGACCGGCCGGCTCCTCGGCGGCTGCCGCGCCCGGCCCCGGGGCGATGCCCTCGGCGGCCGGGTCCACCGGCACGCCGATGATGCCGAAGCGCTCCTCGGCGATCTGGACCAGCTGGGCCAGGACCGCACGGACCTCGGCCTCGGGCGCGAAGTCCTGGAACAGCGGCATCGCCTGGCCCGCGACCACCGCGAAGACGGCCGGAAGGGCCTGCACGCGGAACTCGCGGATCAGGTTCTGGCTGGCCGCGACGTCGAGTGCGGCCAGCGCCAGCCGGCCGTTCGCCTCGACCGTGAGCCGCTCGAGCAGCAGGCTCAGCTCGCGGCCCTGCTCGAAGCCGTCGGCACGGAAGTCGAGGATGACCGGAACCTCGGCCGAGAGCGGGACGACATGGCTCTCGAAGCGGGTCTCGTCGGTGTCGAAGACGAGCGCGGACGGCGGGACGGCCCCGGCGGACGCGGGCGCACCGCCCTGAGCGGCCTTGCGGGCCGCCTCGGCGCGGGCCTGCTCGGCCTTCGCCTTGGCCTCGCCGGCCGCCTTCACCGCGGCGAGGTCGACGACGCCGCTCATGGACATGTTTCTGGGCTGCATGCGTACATCCTCCCCCGTGTGTGCGCGCCGACGTAAAAGATCGGCCGAAACGAACCGATCGCGGTACTCGCAGTGCGGTACCACCCTGCTTGCCGTACCTGTTGTACTTGCCGTGCTGTGGCGCCGGGTCCCCACCTGGCGCCGGTAGCTCTTCGCGTGGTTGTCGCTCTTACGCTACGAGTCGTAGCGTAACTCCCCCCGCCCGCCCGTGGGTCGTGATCTGAACCACACCTCCGGGGGGCCGAGCGGCTCCCCTACCGGCGGGTATGGTCTCGGCCATGCGCAACCCCAGCTCAGTGACCTCCTCCCCGCCCGGCCGCACCGGCCGCCCGCGCAGCGCCGCGGCGGACGCCGCGATCCTGGCCGCGACACGGGACGCGCTGGTCGAGCTGGGCTGGTCGAAGCTGACGATGGGGGACGTCTCGGCGCGGGCCGGGGTCGCGAAGACCACCCTCTACCGGCGCTGGTCGGGCAAGAGCGAACTGGTCGTGGACGCCGTCGCGGAGCTCTTCGACTCCCTCGAACTCCCCGACCGCGGCTCGCTCGAGGCCGACATCGAGTACGTCGTGCTCCAGTTCGCGGCGCTGCTGCGGCGCCCGGAGGCCCGTACCGCCCTGATGGCGGTCGTCGCCGAGTCCACCCGGGACGAGGCCCTGCGGGACCGGATCCGGTCGGCGATCGTGGACCGGCAGAAACGTCTCGTCGTACTGGGCCGCGAACGGGCCCAGGCCCGGGGCGAGCTCCCCTACGAGGAGGACCAGTCCCTCGCCGGCCGCACCACGGACCTGATCTTCGACGTGATCGCGGGCACGGTCGTCCACCGCGCCCTGGTCAGCTCGGAGCCGGTGGACGAGCTGTGGGTGACCGCCTTCACCGCCCTGCTCATGCACGGCCTCCAGGGCCCCGCCGCCGGCCCTTCCGGCCCCGCCCCGGCGGTGTGACCACTGCGGGCCGGCCGCCGTCCGACAGCGGCAGGAAGTCCGCGCACCAGGCCGGGGCCGAAGCCACCAGCGCGTCCGAGCGCGGGTTGTGGCCCGGCCAGGGCCTTGGGCGGCCCGGCCAGTCGGCCCAGCGCAGGCTGTCCGCCTCCTCCGGCGGGAGCAGCCCGCAGGCCACGAGCGCCGCCCGGCCCGCGTCCAGCCCGGCGAGCCGGTAGCCGTACTCCGAGGAGTCCGTCTCGTGGAACCCGGCGTCGGTGAGCAGCACCGAGGCCGCCACCCCGTCCAGGCCGCGCACGATGCCCGCCCGCACGCAGGACACGTACTGCGCGGGCAGCAGGCGGGCCGGCACGGCGTTCAGGACCTCCGTCAGCCCGCCCGGGCCGGGCGGCTCGAAGTCGGCGGCGATGTACGCGTACGGCCCGCGGCCGTCCTGCACGACCACGCGGGCACTCACCCCGTACACGGGAACGGGAAGGTGGCGGCCGGTCATGGCCGCCACCTTAGGGGGTGTCCCGTCGCCCGGGCGTCAGAATCCCGGCGGCTCCGTGTAGGTGCCCCACTCGTCCCGCAGCAGGTTGCAGATCTCGCCCATCGTGGCCTCGGCACGCACCGCGTCCAGCATGGCGGGGATCATGTTGGACCCGTCCCGGGCGGCGGCCAGCATGGCGTCCAGCGCCGCCGTCACCTTCGCGTCGTCGCGGCCCGCCTTGCGCTCGGCGAGCTCCCGTACCTGCACGGTCTCCACCTCGTGGCTGACCCGGAGGATCTCCAGGTCGCCCGTGACCGAGCCGTGGTGGCAGTTGACGCCGACGACCCGCTTGTCGCCCTTCTCGAGCGAACGCTGGTACTGGAACGCCGACTCGGCGATCTCCCCGGTGAACCAGCCGTCCTCGATGCCGCGCAGGATGCCCGAGGTGATCGGGCCGATCGGGTGCTGCCCGTTCGGGTGGGCGCGCAGCCCGCGCTCCTTGATCTGCTCGAAGATCTTCTCGGCGTCGGCCTCGATGCGGTCGGTGAGCTGCTCGACGAACCAGGAACCGCCCAGCGGGTCGGCCACGTTGGCCACGCCGGTCTCCTCCATCAGCACCTGCTGCGTGCGCAGGGCGATCTCGGCGGCCTGCTCGCTCGGCAGCGCGAGGGTTTCGTCGAGGGCGTTGGTGTGGAGCGAGTTGGTGCCGCCGAGGACGGCCGCGAGGGCCTCCACGGCGGTGCGCACGACGTTGTTGTACGGCTGCTGGGCGGTGAGGGAGACCCCGGCCGTCTGGGTGTGGAAGCGCAGCCACATCGTCTTGTCGGACTTCGCCCCGTACACCTCCTTCATCCAGCGGGCCCAGATCCGGCGGGCGGCGCGGAACTTGGCGATCTCCTCGAAGAAGTCGAGGTGCGCGTCGAAGAAGAAGGAGAGCCCGGACGCGAAGTGGTCCACGTCCAGCCCGCGCGAGAGACCGAGCTCCACGTAGCCGAAGCCGTCGGCGAGGGTGTACGCGAGCTCCTGCGCGGCCGTGGCCCCGGCCTCGCGGATGTGGTAGCCGGACACGGAGAGCGGCTTGTAGGCGGGGATGCCGTTCGCGCAGTACTCCATGAGGTCGCCGATGAGGCGGAGGTGCGGCTCGGGCTCGAAGAGCCACTCCTTCTGGGCGATGTACTCCTTGAAGATGTCGGTCTGGAGCGTCCCGTTGAGGACGGCCGGGTCGACGCCCTGCCGCTCGGCGGCCACGAGGTACATGCAGAAGGCGGGGACGGCGGGCCCGCTGATCGTCATCGAGGTGGTCACGTCGCCGAGCGGGATGTCCTTGAAGAGGACCTCCATGTCGGCGGCGGAGTCGATGGCGACCCCGCAGTGGCCGACCTCGCCGAGCGCGCGGGGGTCGTCGGAGTCCCGTCCCATGAGGGTCGGCATGTCGAAGGCGACCGAGAGCCCGCCGCCGCCGGCGGCCAGGATCATCTTGTAGCGCTCGTTGGTCTGCTCGGCGTTCCCGAAGCCGGCGAACTGCCGGATGGTCCAGGTCCGCCCCCGGTAGCCGGTGGCGTGCAGGCCGCGGGTGTACGGATACTCCCCGGGCCAGCCGATGCGCTCGAAGCCCTCGTACGAGTCGCCGGGCCGGGGTCCGTAGACGGGATCGACGGCGTCGCCGGAGAGCGTGGTGAAATCGGCCTCGCGCTTGCGGGCCTTGTCGTACCGGGCCTGCCAGCGACGGCGGCCCTCCTCAATGGCGTCAGCGTCCATACCCATGAATTTACTAGGACGTCCTAGTAAATGTCGATGGCCGACCCCGGGGAGTCGCCCCGGGGGTGGGGGGTGATCGCTGGAGGTCAGGCGCGGGCGGTGGCCACGCCGCCCTCGACCAGGGGCTCGACCTCGGCACGGACCTTGCGCTCGACGAAGAACGCGGCGAGCGGAATGGTGCCGGAGACCAGGACCCACAGGAGCTTGCCGAAGGGCCACTTTGCCTTGGAACCCAGGTCGAAGGCGAACACCAGGTAGATCATGAACAGCACACCGTGTGCCTGCGAGACCGCGAAGGTCAGGTCGGCACCGGTGTCGAAGCCGTACTTCGCCACCATGCAGGAGCAGAGGATCAGGAGCATGACCGCGGTCACGTAGGCCATGACGCGGTAGCGGGTCAGCACGCTTCGTTTCATGCCGTCGAGCCTAGCCGTCCGGTTTGCACGATCTTGACGGGGGCCGCTCCTCGCGGCTCCTCGCCTGCTACTGCTTCCCGACGGCTTCCCGACTGCTTCGCGGCTACTTCTCGTCGAAGTCCGCCGCGGCGACGCGGAGCGGGCGCAGGAGGGCGAAGATCTCCTCGCACTCCTCGGAGTCGTAGACACCCAGTCCGAAATCGATCTCCATCAGCGCCTTGGTCGCCGCCTCGACCACCTCGCGCCCCTTGTCCGTGATCGACGCGAGCGTGCCGCGCCCGTCGTTCGGGTTCGGGCGCCTGGCGACGAGGCCGGACTTCACCAGCCGGTCCACCGTGTTCGTCACCGACGTCGGGTGGACCATCAGCCGCTCGCCGATCTTCGACATCGGCAGTTCCCCGGCCTTGGAGAAGGTCAGCAGCACCAGCGCCTCGTAGCGCGCGAAGGTCAGACCGTACGGCTTGACGACCGCGTCCACCTCTCCGAGCAGGATCTGGTGCGCCCGCATGATCGAGGTGATCGCGGCCATCGAGGGCACCGGACCCCAGCGCCGCTGCCACAGTTCGTCGGCGCGGGCGATGGGGTCGAAGGGAAGGCTGAGCGGCTTGGGCACGCACCAGACCCTACCGGGCGGTCATTTGGCGGTGGGACCCGTCTCACTCCTCGGCCCGTCCGACCGGCGCACTTCGACGAGCAGCAGCAGGACGGCCCCCGTGCCGAGGATCGCGGCCGAGACCACGACCGCGTGGACGGGCAGGAACTCCGCCGCGATCCCGGCGAGCGCCATCCCGACGCCCTGAAGGGTCATCAGGCCGGTGCTGAGCAAGGTCATCGCCCGCCCGCGCAGCTCCTCGGGCACGGCCTCGACGTACCACTGGTCCAGGCCGAGGGTGTACGCGTGGGCCAGCCCGGCCAGGACGAGCGTGCCCAGCAGGAGCGGTACGCCGGGCCGGCCGGCGTAGGCGAGCAGCGGCAGCAGGGAGACGGCGGCGAGCGGGGCCACGATCCGCGAACGCGTTCGGGCGGTGAGCGCGGAGCCCGCCCACAGCTCCCCCGCGACGGCCCCGGCCGGCATCGCGCACATCAGCAGCCCGAGCGCGGCGGTGGAGGCTCCGAGGCCGGCCGCGTACGGGGTGAGCAGCGCCTCGGGCACGACCACGAAGAGCGGCGGCAGCCAGCACAGGAGGGTGAGCGCCCGCAGCCTGCGGTGCCCCAGGACGGCGCGCAGTCCGGCGAGCGGGGAGACCCGCGGGCCGGCGCCCGGGCCCGGTCCCGCGCTCCGGGCGGGCCGGGCCCGGGTGCCGAGGCGCAGCAGGGTCGCGGAGCCGAGGAAGCCGGCGGCCGTGAGGAGGATGGCCCCGCGCGGGGCCAGGACGGTGAGCAGCAGTCCGCCGAGTCCGAAGCCGATGAGCTGCGCGCTCTGGGCCACCATGCGCAGGAGCGAGCGGCCCAGGACGTACGCGTCGCCGGTGCCGAGGATGTCGGTGAGGGAGGCGCTGCGGGTGCCCTGGAACAGCGGCGCGACGAAGGCCATCGCGCAGCGCAGTACGAGGAGCAGCGCGACCGGGACGCCGGGCGCGGCCATGGCCGCCGCGCAGGCCGCGCAGACGAGGTCGCACCCGACGAGCACCCGGCGGGCCGGCAGCCGGTCGGCGAGCGGCGCGAGGAGGGTCCCGCCGAGGGCGTAGGGCAGGAACCCGAGCGCGAAGGTGAGGGCGCTCATCAGGGGGGACCCGGTGGCCCGGTACACGAGCACGGTGAGCGAGATCTCGGCGACGACCACACCGAGCACGGACAGCAGGTGCGCGGCGAAGACGGGCCGGAACTCCCGCACCCGGAACACGCCCCAATAACCCCCGGCCCCCTTCTCGGGGGCGGGAACGGAACCCGCGGCCGCCTCAGCAGGGGCATGAGCGGGACCCGCGGCCGCCTCCGCGGAGGCGGGAACGGAAGCCGCGGGTCCCCTGGCGGGGGCGGGGACGGGGCCTGCTGGGGATTCCTCCGCAGGGGCGGTGCCGGGTTCGGCGGCGGGCGCGCCGGGGTCGACGGTGGTCATGCGGACCACCCTGTGGGCGCCTAGGCTACGAGGACAGAGATTCGCCCCAGCCCGAATCACCGGGCAGGGCGGCTGGCCGCGGACCGGAGGGCGCGGACCGGGGAGCGGGGCCCGGGGGGCGGGGCCCGGGGCCGACGCGCACGCACCCGCACGACCCCGGAGGGCACCGCACAGTGACGTTCCACTTCCGCTTCGGCCCGGTCGATCTGCTGCGCTGCCGGTTCTCCGTTTCGCCCCGCTGGGAAACCCAGGAGGCGGTACGGGTCCTGCTGCAACCGCAGCGGCACACCTACCACCTGCCCTGGCTCCGCCGGATCCGGGCGGCGGCGGCCGGGCTGGACCTGCGGCCGCTCTGGCTGCTGATGCCGCTCGCCGGGCACAATCCGGACTTCCTCAGCCCGCCGCCGACGGGTCCGTCGGTCACCTTCGAGGAGGAGCTGGCGCGGGTCCGGGCCGCCGATCCCGAAGCGGCGCGGGAGGACCTGCGGCGGAGCCTGGTGTGCACCCCGGGCGCGCTGGAGAGCGGGGCCGGGCAGCGGATGCTGGCGGATCCGGCGCGGGCGGTCCAGGAGCTGGCCGATCTCTACGAGCAGGCCTGGCAGGCGCTGGTGGCCCCGCACTGGCCCCGGCTCCGCGCCCTGCTGGAGGCGGACATCCTGTTCCACTCGCGGCGGCTGGCGGCGGGCGGGCTGGAGGCGCTGTTCGACGGCCTCCACCCCGATCTGCGGTGGTCGGGGAACACCCTCACCATCGACCGCCGCAACCACCACGACCGTTCACTGGACGGCCAGGGGCTCCTCCTCATGCCGAGCGCCTTCGTCTGGCCGGAGGTGGTCGGCGGCTACGACCCGCCGTGGCAACCGACGCTGGTGTACCCGGCCAGGGGCATCGGCGCGCTGTGGACGGCCCCAGCGGGCCCGGCCCCCCAGGCGCTGGCCCGGCTGCTGGGGCGCGCCCGCGCCGATGTCCTCTGCGCCCTGACCGAACCCGCCTCGACCACGGCCCTGGCCCACCGCCTGTCCCTGGCCCCCTCCACGGTCTCCTCCCACCTGAAGGCCCTCCAGGGGGCGGGCCTCCTCATCTCCTCCCGCCACGGCCACCAGATCCTCTACGAACGCACCCCCCTGGCCATCGCCCTCACCAGCCCGGACCCGGACGGATCGGCCGACCCAGCCTGCGACTGAGGCGCGGGGCCCGGGCGCGACGGCGGCGGCACACCCCACCCCCGCCCGGCCGCACGCGGCGGTGTCGCAGCCCGACCTTTCTGCCCCTTATGTCACGATGGCCCGGTCCGACGCCCCACCCTTCGCCCCGAGGAAGCCGGATGCCAGGCCGCCCCCGCAGACGCCCCGTCACCCTGCTCGCCCTCGCACTCGCCCTGGCCGCGGCAGCCGCCTGCGCCCCCGCCCCCTCCGCACAGCCGGAGTCCGCACCCCCCAACCACCCGGCGGGAGTCGGTCTCGTCGACGAGTCCCCGTTCTGGGTGGACCCGCAGAGCGACGCCGCCCGCCAGGTCGCCGCCTGGGAGGCGCAGGGCCGCAACAGCGACGCCCAGGTGCTGCGGCGCATCGCCGACCGGCCGATGGCCCTGTGGGGTCCGGCCGGCGACCCCGGGCCCGAGATCCGCCGGGCCAGGGCGGGCGCCCGGGCGGCCGGCCGCACCCTGGTCCTCGTGGCGTACAACATCCCGTACCGGGACTGCGGCCAGCACTCGGCCGGCGGAGCCCGCGACGCCGCCGCCTACCGCAGCTGGATCGGCGCCTTCGCCGACAACATCGCGGACACCAAGGCCCTGGTCGTCCTGGAGCCGGACGCGATCGCGCACCTCGTCGACGGGTGCACCCGGGCCGACCACCACGACGAACGCCTGCGGCTGCTCTCCGAGGCCGTCGACCGGCTCAAGCGCAACAAGAACACCCGGGTCTACCTGGACGCCGGCAACCCGGCCTGGATCCCGGACCCGGCGAAACTGGTCGGCCCCCTCTACGAGGCCGGGCTCGACCACGCCGACGGCTTCTCCCTCAACGTCTCGAACTTCCAGCCCAGCGAGGCCGGCCGGGAGTACGGCGCCACCCTCTCGAAGGCCACCAGGGGCAAGCACTTCGTCATCGACACCAGCCGCAACGGCGACGGCCCCCTCCAGGGCAACCGCGAGCAGGCCTGGTGCAACCCGCCGGGCCGCGCGCTGGGCACGCCGCCGACCGCCGGGACGGGTGACCCGCTGGTGGACGCGTACCTCTGGATCAAGCGGCCCGGCGAGTCGGACGGCACCTGCCGCGGCGGCCCGCCGGCCGGCACCTGGTGGCCCGACTACGCACTGGGCCTGGCCCGCCGCTCCACGGACGACCAGTCCTAGGGTCTGTCGTCGTGCGGCAGACGGGAGTTCGACGACAGGCCCTAGCTCAGCCAGCCGTCCCGGGACTCCCGCGGTGCGGGGGCGGGGACTTCCCGGACCCGGATCCACCGGGCCACCGACGGGGTGCCGTCCGCGTCCGTCACGAAGAGCATGTACCAGCCGGGCGGCACCAGCGTCGGGTCCACCGGCACGGTGACCGTCACCGAGTCGGCGGTCTTCTCCAGTCCCAGCTCGACCGACCGCTGTTCCACGTCGGTGGTGTGCGTGACCGCGCTCGGCCGCATCAGCCGGGCCCGCTCGATCCGCTCCGCCCGCGGCGCCCGGAAGGTGGCCCGGGAGCCGGGGGCGACCTCCCCGGGGCCCGCGCCCAGGACCGGCCGCAGCGCCGCGTCCCGGTACAGGTACGGCGGGGTGTACACCTCCAGCCGGTGCTCGAACCTGCCCAGCCTGGTGTTGTCCTTGTCCGCGAAGAGCGGGTCGGAGCCGAAGGTCGCCACCCGTCCGTCGGGCAGCAGCAGCGCCTCGGAGTGGTAGTTGCGGCCCACCGTCGGGGAGGCGGCGGCCACGAAGGTGTCGGTGCGCGGGTAGTAGAACTGCGCCTTGCGGATGTCGCTGGCGCCCCGGCCCCGGTAGTCGGCGGAGCCGCCCGTGGTGAAGACGGAGTCGTCGGGCAGCAGCACGCTGCTGAGGTAGCGCACCCCCTGCGGCAGCCGGGCCGTCGGGCGGAAGACCGGCTCGGCCTCCTTGAGGTCCACGACCGCGGTCCGGGCGGTGGAGAGCCTGGACTCGCCCACCCCGCCGCCCCCGAGCACCATCACCTTCTGGTCCTGGGCCGGGGGCAGCAGCACCGACGAGGAGGTCTCCAGCTGGTCCGGGTCGGCCAGCCCGCCGACCTTCCGGTACCGGTTGGTCGCCAGGTCCCACACTCCCGGCTCGCGCCCCCTGTCCTTGGGGCCGTAGCCCGCGTTGGAGCCGGTGTAGAGCAGCTTGCCGCCCTGGGCGAGGAAGAGGGAGGGGTAGGTCGGGAAGTAGCGGAAGGGGCCCTTGGACCACTTCTTCGTCCGCGGGTCGTAGTACTCGTTGTCGCCGGGCACGACGTCGCCCACGTCGTTGAGCCCGGACACGGCGAGGACCCGCCCGTCCTGGAGCCCCACCAGGGTCGGGTACCAGCGGGCGTCCCGCATCGGGTCGACCGGGACGTACTTCTCCGCCACCGGGTCGAACTCGTAGGCGGACTTGATGCCCTGGAAGTCCTGCTTGTCGGCGCTGAGCCGCTCCGCGAGCCCGTAGACGTCGCGGGCGTCCTTGCCGGTGAGCCCGGCCACCGCGTACTGCGCGGCCTGGGTCGTGAGCCCCCCGGCGCCCTCCTGGACCGCCTCGACGAAGACCCGCGCCTCCGCCGCCACCACCTCGGTCTTCCACGGCATCATCCGCCCGCCGCTGCCGTACGGGACCTCGAACCGGCGGGTGGCCTTCGGCACGGTGACGTCGAACTTCGACACGTACTCGACCCCGGAGGGCGACCGGAAGACGGTTCCCTTCGCCAGCCTGACCGCCTTGTCGGGGCTCTCGTTCTTGACCCGCATGCCGCCGCCCGCGCGGGTGACCTTCCCGTCGAGCACCTCGTAGCGCGCGGTCCCGCCGGCCACCAGCAGCTGTCCGTCGGGCAGCTGGCTGTGGCCCGAGCAGAAGAAGTCCTCCGGGGTCGGGATCTTCTTGAAGGTGTCGTCCTTCGGGTCCCACAGGACGGTGGAGAAGGTGCCCTTGTCGAAGTTGCGCTGGTTGTTGCCGGAGCCGGCGATCAGCAGCACCTTGCCGGTGTGCAGCAGCGCCGCGTGCATGGCGTTGATCCGGTACTCGGCCGGCAGGTCGATCAGCCCCCACGAGCCGTACTGGATGCGGTAGCTGGACCGGCCGATCTTGTACGAGTGGTAGGTGTCCCCGGCGAAGGAGAGCGCGGCCGGCGCGTTGAGCGCGAGCAGCACGGCGGCGACCCCGGCGCCCAGGGCGGTCTTCCTGAACTGCTTCGAAGGGCGGTACGCCATGCCTCAGTCCCCTCCCGCGGTCGTCGCGAACGCCGGCTCCGGCTCCTCGCCCGGCCCGGCCCCACCACCCGGCCCGGGCCCCCCGCCGGGCACGGCCGCCCGCACCCGGCCGCGAAGCCCGCACCGGGCCCGCAGCGCCGTCGCCCCCCACACGGCCGCCGGAGCGAGGGCGACGGCCAGCGCCAGCACCGCCCAGAGGCGCATGGCCGCGTGGGTGTGGCCGTAGCGCACGGAGGCGGCGAGGGAGAGGAGCAGGACGGCGGCCCACAGGAGGTGGACCCGGAAGGTCGCCGGGCGGTCGGGGCTGGCGACCCCTCCCTTGGGGGTGACGACGAAGCGTCCCCGCGTGCGCAGCACCGCCGAGCCGAGCGACTTGAGGTAGACCGGCGCGCAGATCGCGGACATCGCCATGCCGGCGAGTCCGCCGGAGCCGGCGGGCTCGTGCGGCGAGACGTTGTGGCGGCGGTTCCACAGGTACAGGCCGACCTGGAGGGCGGCGGCGTCGGTCCACAGCATCAGCCAGACCTCGGAGGAGACCTGGGTGCCGGAGGCGCCGAACCACAGGAACAGGACGCAGCTGAGGACGCCGAGCAGCCAGTTGACGGCCGTCATCGGGTAGTAGAGCAGCATCAGCGTGTAGTTGAGCCAGCGGCCCGGGGGCATCCGCAGGCAGCCGCGCCAGTACTGCCGCAGGAGGGTCTCGTACGTCCCCCGCGACCAGCGCAGCTGCTGCGTGAAGAAGTCGGTCCAGGTGCTCGGCCCCTCCCCCACCGCGAGCACGTCCGGGGTGTAGACGGAGCGCCAGAACCGCCCGGTGGCGGGGTTGCGGCGGCGGTGCAGCTCGAAGCCGGTGGCCATGTCCTCGGTGACGGAGTCGTAGAGCCCGCCGATCTGCGCGAGGGCGCTGATCCGCACCGCGTTGTTGGTGCCGACGAACATGGGGGCGCCGTAGCGGTTCCCCGCGCGCTGGATCAGCGCGTGGAAGAGGTACTGCTGGGACTCGGCGGCCTTGGTGACCGTGGTGGTGTAGTTGCCGTAGACCTGCGGGCCGACGACGAAGGCGGTGTCGGGGTCGCGGAAGAAGCCGAGCATCCGCTCCAGGTACTCCGGCAGCGGTACGTGGTCGGTGTCGACGGAGGCGAAGTAGTCGTACTCCCCGCCGTGCCGGGCCAGCCAGGAGTTGTAGTTGCCGTGCTTGGTCCGCGCCCGGTGGGCGCCCGCGGCGGTGTTCCACTCGGCGACGCCCTTGCGGGTGAAGTGGCGCACGCCGAGCTCCGCGCACAGTCGCCGGGCCCCGGGGTCGTCGCCCTCGTCGAGGAGCCAGACGTCGAGCGGCCCGTCGTGGCGCACGCGCACCGCCCCGCGCAGGGTGGCGGCGGCCATGGCGAGGGGTTCCTTGCCGGGCACGTAGGTGGTGAGGAAGGCGACGCGGGTGCCGGGTTCGGCGGTGACCGGCACGGGGTCCCGGGCGACCAGCGTGGCATGGGCGATCGACACCACGTTGACCAGCATGAAGAGCATGATCAGGCCGATGGATCCGAGCATGACGGCGTCGCACCGGACCAGCCAGCGCTCGCCGCCCTCCCGGACCGTCCAGTGCGTGGGCCAGACGAGGTAGAGGAGCAGCCCCGCGGCGGCGAGGGGTGCCAGCGTCATGAGTGCGAGGGCCCGTATTCGGGTCCGGAGGTCCTCGCCCGCGAGGAGGGAACGGTACGTCACCCGGTAGGCGGCGGAAGGATCGGGCTCCTCGAGGGGGCCGGCGAGCCGGCTGTGGGTCTCGTAGTCGAAGGATGCCTGCCGCACGGTTCCTCCAGTGATCGAAACCGAGGTCCATACCCCAACGAAAGGGGAGATACCTGGTCGTGTCGAACTGGATTCGGCCGAGCGGGCGGTTCCGTTCCGTGTCCTCGCTCAGGGGCCGTACGGGTGGCCGCGCGGGCCGGCGGGAACGCGAACGCCCCCGGCCGCGACGGCCGGGGGCGTTCGAAAGGGACCAACGGGGGATCAGCCCCCGGCGAGGTGGCGTTCCACCGTCTCCACCTTGGAGGTGATGCCGTCCGTGACGCCGGGACGGATGTCGGCCTTGAGGACGAAGGAGACCCGGGGCGCACGCGCCTCCACGGCCTGCACCGCGCGCTTCACCACGTCCATCACCTCGTCCCACTCCCCCTCGACGGTGGTGAACATGGCGTCCGTACGGTTCGGCAGTCCGGACTCCCGCACGACGCGGACGGCGTCGGCGACGTACTCGCCGACCTCCTCGCCCACGCCCAGCGGGGTCACCGAGAACGCGATCATCATGCGCGGGCCGCCTCACGGGCACGGGCCGCGAGCACGCCGGCCGACTCCTCGCGCTTGAGCACCCGGTCGCCGTAGAGCCCGCCGAAGGGCACCAGGGCCAGCAGGAAGAACAGCGCGACCTTCTTCAGGGGCCACTTGGCCTTGTTCCAGACATCCAGCAGGAACACCGCGTAGATGACGAAGAGGATCCCGTGGAGGATGCCGAGCGGCATCATCAGGTAGTCGATGTCCGAGATCCGGCTCAGCACCGAGCCGAAGATCAGCAGCGCCGGGAACGACAGTGCCTCCGGTACGGAGATGAGGCGCAGCCGGTGCAGGGCGGAAGCGGTCTTGATGTCCACGTGGAACCTTCGGGGTGGGTGCCGGGGGTCCGTCCCAGTGTCTCAGCCGGCCCGGAAGATCTTGGCGCGGGGCCCGGTCGCGGCCGATCGGAGCCGATATCGGCCAACGGGCCCTGTTCGGTCCCGCCCTCTGCCGATAACGTCTTCCCGTGGCTCAGTTCCGACTCCAAGGCAGCAAGGTGCTCGCCGTCGACCTGACCGGTGACGCCGTGAAAGCGAAGAACGGCGCCATGGTCGCGTACGACGGCCAGATGGCCTTCAAGAAGATGACAGGCGGTGGCGAAGGCCTCCGCGGGATGGTGACCCGGCGGCTCACCGGCGAGCAGATGACCGTGATGGAGGTGCAGGGGCACGGCACCTGCTTCTTCGCCGACCGGGCGAGCGAGATCAATCTGGTCAATCTGCGCGGCGAGAAGCTGTACGTCGAGTCCAGCAACCTGCTGTGCACCGACGCCGGCCTGCGCACCGGCACCACCTTCACCGGCCTGCGCGGCGGGGTGACGGGCAACGGCCTGTTCACCACGACCGTCGAGGGCAACGGGCAGGCGGCGATCGTGTCCGACGGTCCGGCGGTGGTGCTGCGCGTGAGCGCCCAGTACCCGCTCTCCGTCGACCCCGGGGCGTACATCGCGCACACCGGCAACCTCCAGCAGTCCTTCCAGTCCGGTGTGACCTTCCGCACGCTGATCGGCGAGGGCTCCGGCGAGGCGTTCCAGATCCGCTTCGAGGGCGAGGGCCTGGTGTACGTACAGCCCAGCGAGCGCAACACCATCGGGGGCGACATCTGATGCCGTTCCGTGAGATCAACTCGAAGATGGTCGAGGCCCAGGTCGTACCCGGGCAGAAGATGTACAGCCAGCGCGGCGCGATGCTCGCCTACCGCGGCGAGGTCTCCTTCACCCCGAGCCTGACCGGCGGCCAGGGCGGGGTCATGGGCATGATCGGCCGCCGCGTGGCCAACGAGCAGACCCCGCTGATGGAGGTCGAGGGCAACGGCACCGTGATGTTCGGCCACGGCGGCCACCACATCCAGGTGATCAGCCTGACCGGCGAGACCCTGTACGTGGAGGCGGACCGGCTGCTCGCCTTCGACGGCACCCTGCAGCAGGGCACGATGTTCATGGGCTCGCAGGGCGGGGTCATGGGCATGGTGCGCGGCCAGGTCAGCGGCCAGGGCCTGTTCACCACCACCCTCAAGGGCCACGGCTCGGTGGCCGTGATGGCCCACGGCGGGGTCATCGAACTGCCGATCACCCCGCAGCGGCCCGTCCACGTGGACCCGCAGGCCTACGTCGCCCACCACGGCGAGGTCCGCAACAAGCTGTCCACGGCGCTGGGCTGGCGCGACATGGTCGGGCGCGGCTCGGGCGAGGCCTTCCAGCTGGAGCTGTCCGGACAGGGCGCGGTGTACGTACAGGCCTCGGAGGAGAAGCTGTGAACTTTGGTCCTGCAACCGGTGGACCGGGCGGCCCGACGGTCCTCGACCCGTACACCCTGCCGTCCGACGACAACGTCAATGCCTACACCTTCTGCGTGGAGCTCAAGGGGAGCCAGTGGTTCCTGCAGAAGGGCAAGATGATCGCCTACTACGGGCGCATCGAGTTCAACGGCATCGGCCACGGCCGCTTCGACCGGCTGCTGCGCACCAGCTTCCACTCGCCGCTGCACGCGAGCGACTGGGTGGTGGCCGAGGGCCAGGGCAAGATGCTCCTCGCCGACCGGGCCTTCGACGTGAACTCGTACGACCTGGACAACGGCAACCTGACGATCAGGTCGGGCAATCTGCTGGCCTACCAGCCCTCGCTCGCGCTGAAGCAGTCGATCGTCCCCGGTTTCCTCACCCTGATCGGAACCGGGAAGTTCGTGGCGGCGTCCAACGGACCGGTGGTGTTCATGGAGCCGCCGCTGCGCGTGGACCCGCAGGCGCTGGTGGGGTGGGCGGACTGCCCCTCCCCCTGCCACCACTACGACCACGGGTACATGTCGGGCGTGATCGGCGGCCTGCGCTCACTGACGGGAATCGGGGGCTCCTCGGGCGAGGAGCACCAGTTCGAGTTCGTGGGCGCCGGGACGGTGCTGCTCCAGTCGTCGGAGATGCTGATGGCGGAGCAGGCGATCGGGGCCGTGGGCGCCGGTGCGGCCACGGGCAACGCGCAGGGCGTCCCCGGGGCGGCGCAGGGGCCGCTCGGGCAGCTGGGCGTGCCGCGGATGCCGGGGCAGCTGGGTGATCTCCAGCGCCGCTTCGGGCTGTAGCCCCACCCCTCCCACCCGGGCCCACCCGGGCCCACCCGGGCATTTTTTGTACGCAATTCAACTTCTTAGGTAGAGTTCTTTCATGGAGACCATCGAGACCGAGACGGCCACCCCCTGGCTGAACGACGCCGAGCAGTGTGCCTGGCGCACTCATCTGGACGTCAGCAGACTGCTGATGCACCAGCTGGAAAAGGATCTCCAGCCCTTCGGGCTCACGAACAACGACTACGAGATCCTCGTGAACCTCTCCGAGTCCGACGAGCACCGGATGCGGATGAGCGATCTCGCGACGTCGACCCTCCAGTCCAAGAGCCGGCTCTCGCACCAGATCACCCGCATGGAATCGGCAGGCCTGGTCCGCCGCATGAACTGCGAGTCCGACCGCCGCGGGCTCTATGCCGTACTCACTCCCGAGGGCATGGAGACGATGCGCAAGGTCGCCCCGCACCACGTGGCGTCCGTCCGCCGGCACTTCATCGACCTGCTCCCGCCGGATGCGCTCGCGGCTCTACGCGCGTCCCTCGGCCCCGTTGCCGAGCACCTGCGCGCGGGGCGCGGCAAGGGCTGAGCCCCGGGCCGGGGAGCTCCGGGCGGCGCTCCCCGGCCGCAGGTCGGAGAATGGGCGGTAACGCTCGCTCGCCGGCCGCCGCCGAGCAACCGTAAGCGCATGGCCGGCCTGAGGAGGTCAAGCCATGAAGCGCACCCTGTACGTCTCGTCGGCCGCGGCCGCCGCAGTCCTGCTGGTCACGGGACCGGTGGCGGCCGCCGCCGCGTCCACCGCCGAAGCGGCTGCCGGGTCCACGCCCGTCTCCGCGCCCCTGCGCGCGGCGGTCGACGCCGACGGGGCCGCCACCGCGGCCCTCAAGAGCCATCCCGGAGTCATCGAGTCCCTCGACAAGGACGGCCCGGTCTGGCACGTGAACGTGATCGCCAAGGACGGCAGCCACACGGAACTGCTCGTCGCCGCGGCCGGCGGCGCGGTCACCGTCGAGAACACCGACCAGGACGACGACGGCGACGAGGACGCCGCGCTGATCGCCGCGAAATTCACCGCCCAGGAGGCCATGAAGGCCGCCCTCGCGGCCCACGCGGGCACGGTCTCGTCGGTGAGCTGGGACGACGACGACAGCACCCGCTACTGGGACGTCGAGGTCAAGACCGCCTCCGGCACCCAGAACGTGCACGTGGACCCCACCTCGGGCAAGGTCACCGCGTCCCACTCCGACTCGAACGACAACGACAACGACAACAACGACAACAACGGCTGAGCCGTGAGCCGCTCCGCACATACGGAAGCCGCACCCCGTGGACGAGGTGCGGCTTCCGTATGTGGTCGGTCCCCACGGTCAGGAGTTGGGACGCTTCCCGTGGTTGGCCTTCTTCTTCTTGCGGGCTCGCTTCTTGTTGCCGCGCTTCGCCATGAAACCTCCCTGCGTTGGGGCATTCCGGGCGTTCGCCAGTCTATGACCGGCCCGCGGGCTCCGCATCCGGTTCCGTCAGAGTCGCCAGCAGCGCGTCCGAGGCCGCGTACGGGTCCAGCTCGCCCGCGGCCACCCGCGCCGCCAGGGCCTCCAGACGGGTGTCGCCGTGCACGTCGGCCAGCCGGGCCCGCAGCGCGGTGATCGCGATCGTCTCGACCTCGCGCGCGGCCCGGGCCGTACGGCGCTCGGCCAGCACCCCGCGCTCGTCCATCCACGCCCGGTGCTTCTCCAGTGCCTCGACCAGCTCGTCGATGCCCGTGCCCCGGGCCGCGACCGTCTTCACGATCGGCGGCCGCCAGTCGCCCTTGCCGCGGGACTCCCCGAGGCTCAGCATGTGGTTCAGCTCCCGGGCGGTGGCGTCCGCGCCGTCCCGGTCGGCCTTGTTCACCACGTAGACGTCGCCGATCTCCAGGATGCCCGCCTTGGCGGCCTGGATCCCGTCGCCCATCCCGGGCGCCAGCAGCACCACCGAGGTGTCCGCCTGCGCGGCGATCTCCACCTCCGACTGCCCGACCCCTACCGTCTCGACCAGGATCACCTCGCAGCCGGCCGCGTCCAGCACCCGGATCGCCTGCGGTGCGGCCCAGGCGAGGCCGCCCAGGTGGCCGCGGGTGGCCATGGAGCGGATGTAGACCCCCGGGTCGGAGGCGTGGTCCGACATCCGCACCCGGTCGCCGAGCAGCGCGCCCCCGCTGAACGGCGAGGACGGGTCGACGGCCAGTACGCCGACCCGCTTGCCGGCCTGCCGGTACGCGGAGACCAGCGCCGAGGTGGTCGTGGACTTGCCGACCCCCGGGGAGCCCGTGAGGCCCACCACGTACGCGTTGCCCGTGAGCGGCGCCAGCGCCGCCATCACCTCGCGCAGTTGCGCGGACGCCCCCTCGACCAGCGAGATCAGCCGGGCGACCGCTCGTGGCCTGCCCTCACGGGCCTGTGCCACCAGCTGGGGGACGTCCACCGCCGTCATACGTGTGCGCTCCTCGGTTCTCGTACGGGTTCGGCTCTGAGCGGCCGGCCACGGGCGGCCGGCTGGCGGCCCGGTGCGGGGCGGCCCGCTACGGGACGCGGACGATCAGGGCGTCGCCCTGCCCGCCGCCGCCGCACAGGGCGGCCGCGCCGACGCCGCCGCCGCGGCGCTTGAGCTCGAGCGCCAGGTGCAGCACCACACGGGCACCGGACATGCCGATCGGGTGACCCAGGGCGATGGCGCCGCCGTTGACGTTCACCTTTTCCGGGGTCACTCCGAGGTCCTTCATCGACTGCACGGCGACCGCCGCGAAGGCCTCGTTGATCTCGATCAGGTCCAGGTCGGCGACCTCCAGACCGTCCTTCTTCAGCGCGTGCAGGATCGCGTTGGAGGGCTGCGACTGGAGCGAGTTGTCCGGGCCGGCCACATTGCCGTGGGCGCCGATCTCGGCGAGCCACTCCAGACCCAGCTCCTCGGCCTTGGCCCTGCTCATCACGACCACGGCGGCCGCGCCGTCGCTGATCTGCGAGGAAGTGCCGGCGGTGATGGTGCCGTCCCTGGTGAAGGCCGGGCGCAGCTTGCCGAGGGACTCGGCGGTGGTCTCGGGACGGATGCCCTCGTCCTGCGAGAAGATCACCGGGTCGCCCTTGCGCTGCGGGATCTCGACCGGGGTGATCTCGGCCTCGAAGACGCCGTTCTTCTGCGCGGCGGCGGCCCGCTGGTGGGAGGTGGCCGCGAAGGCGTCCTGCGGGGCGCGCTCGATGCCCAGGCGGGTGTTGTGCTTCTCGGTGGACTCGCCCATCGCGATGTTCTCGAAGGCGTCGGTGAGGCCGTCGTAGGCCATCGCGTCGAGCATCTCGATGGCGCCGTACTTGTAGCCCTCGCGGGACTTCGGCAGCAGGTGGGGGGCGTTGGTCATGGACTCCTGGCCGCCCGCGACCACGATGTCGAACTCGCCGGCACGGATGAGCTGGTCGGCCAGGGCGATGGCGTCGAGGCCCGACAGGCACACCTTGTTGATGGTGAGCGCGGGCACGTTCATCGGGATCCCGCCCTTGACGGCGGCCTGGCGGGCGGGAATCTGGCCCGCACCGGCCTGGAGCACCTGGCCCATGATCACGTACTGGACCTGGTCACCGGAGATCCCGGCCCGCTCCAGCGCGGACTTGATGGCGAAGCCGCCGAGGTCGGCACCCGAGAAGGACTTCAGCGAGCCCAGCAGCCGTCCCATGGGCGTGCGGGCCCCGGCGACGATCACTGACGTGGTGTTGTTCGTTCCGGACATGGAGCACAGCCCCTTGATGATGAGGAGTGAACGAGGGTTTACCCGAATGTACTGAGCGGTACCCGTGGCGTCACCGGCGCGCCAGTGTGATCGCGCGCACGTTGCGTAACCACCTCCCGGAGCGCTGCACTGTGTCCATGCTGACAAGAATCGACCACATCGGGATCGCCTGCTTCGACCTGGACAAGACGGTTGAGTTCTACCGTGCCACCTACGGCTTCGAGGTGTTCCACTCCGAGGTCAACGAGGAGCAGGGCGTCCGCGAGGCCATGCTCAAGATCAACGAGACCTCCGACGGCGGCGCCTCCTACCTCCAGCTCCTGGAGCCCACCCGCGAGGACTCCGCCGTCGGCAAGTGGCTGGCCAAGAACGGCGAGGGCGTCCACCACATCGCCTTCGGCACCGAGGACGTCCAGGGCGACTCGGAGGCCATCCGCGGCAAGGGCGTCCGCGTCCTCTACGACCAGCCCCGCACCGGCTCGATGGGGTCCTCGATCACCTTCCTGCACCCCAAGGACTGCCACGGCGTCCTGACCGAACTGGTCACGAGCAACCCCGACCACTGATGTCCCGTTTCCCCGGCCGGTAGAGTGGCTCTGGCTCGGCCGGGGTTCGGTGCGGACGGGGTCGGGGCCTGTGACCCTTCCCCGGTATCTGACACCATTCCCCGGGGGCGTCGTTCAGCGGGCGGACGGTGTTCATTTGGGAATGAGCTTGCGACCAGGGGACGGATGGGACCGCGCTGTGCGGGGCTACGAAAGCCAGGAGAGCCAACAGGCCGAGGCCGACCATCTCTCGCGCTTCGAAGCCGAGATGGAGCGGCTGAAGAAGGAGCGCGGGAAGGCCGTCCAGCATGCCGACGACCTGGGGTACCAGGTCGAGGTGCTGCGCGCCAAGCTCCATGAGGTACGCCGCAATCTGGCGTCCCGCCCCGCTTACGACGGCGCGGACATGGGCTACCAGGCGGAGCAGCTGCTCCGCAACGCCCAGATCCAGGCCGACCAGATGCGCTCCGACGCCGAGCGCGAGCTGCGCGACGTACGGGCGCAGACCCAGCGCATCCTTCAGGAGCACGCCGAGCACCAGGCGCGGCTCCAGGCCGAACTGCACGCCGAGGCGGTCAACCGCCGCCAGCGCCTGGACCAGGAGCTGGCCGAGCGCCGCCAGACGGTGGAAGCCCACGTCAACGAGAACGTGGCCTGGGCCGAGCAGCTGCGCGCCCGCACCGAGTCGCAGGCCCGCCGGCTCATGGACGAGTCACGCGCCGAGGCCGAGCAGACCCTGAACGCCGCGCGCGCCGAGGCCGCCCGGGTCGCCTCCGAGGCCACCCGCCGGCTCGCCTCCGAGAACGAATCCGCACGCGCCGAGGCGGAATCGACGCTGCTGCGCGCCCGCAAGGAGGCCGAGCGGCTGCTGACCGCCGCCTCCGCGCAGGCCCAGGAGGCCACCGAGCACGCGGAGCGGCTGCGCTCCAGCACCTCCGCCGAGGCCGAGCAGACCCGCCAGCAGACGATGGACCTCGGCCGGGTCGCCGAGCAGCGCGCCCAGGAGGCCGACGGGGCCCTGCGGGAGGCGCGCGCGGCCGCGGAGAAGCTGCTGGCGGAGGCCAAGGAGAGCGCCGCACGGCAGCTCGCCTCGGCGGAATCCGTCAACGAGCAGCGCACCCGTACCGCCAAGGAGCAGGTGGCCCGCCTGGTCGGCGAGGCCACCAAGGAAGCCGAGATCCTCAAGGGCGAGGCAGAGCAGGCGCTGGCCGATGCCCGCGCGGACGCGGACCGGCTCCGCGGCGAGGCCGGCGACCAGGCCCGTACCGCGGCCGCCGAGGATGCCGCGGCCCAGCTGGCGAAGGCGGCCCGCACCGCCGAGGACGTCCTGGACAAGGCCTCGCAGGACGCCCGCGCCACCACCCGGGCGGCGTCCGAGGAGGCCGAGCGGATCCGCGGCGAGGCCGAGGCGGAGGCCTTGCGCCTGCAGGCCCAGGCCGCGGCCACGGCCGACGAGCTCAAGGGCGCCGCGAAGGACGACACCGAGGAATACCGGGCCCGTACGGTCGAGCTCCAGGAGGAGGCCCGCCGGCTGCGCGGCGAGGCCGAGCAGCTGCGCGCGGAGGCCGTCGCCGAGGGCGAGCGGATCCGCGGCGAGGCCCGCCGCGAGGCGGTCCAGCAGATCGAGGAGGCGGCCCGCACCGCCGAGGAGCTGCTGGGCAAGGCCCGCTCCGACGCCGACGAGGTGCGCACGGGCGCGAACACGGAGAGCGAGCGGGTCCGCGGCGAGGCCGTCGAGCGGGCCACCACCCTGCGCAGGCAGGCCGAGGAAACCCTGGAGCGGACCCGCGCCGAGGCCGAGCGACTGCGCGCGGAGGCCGAGGAGCGGGCGGAGTCCGTACGGGCCGAGGCGGACGCCGCGGCGGCCCTGCGGCGCGAGGAGACCGAGCAGGCCCTGTCCGCGAAGCGGGCGGAGGCCGACGAGGAGCTCGTCCGGCTGCACACCGACGCCGAGGGACGCCTGTCCACGGCCGAGCAGACCCTGCGCGACGCCCGGGCGGCCGCCGAGAACATCCGCAAGGAGACCACCGAGGAGAGCGACCGGCTGCGCGCCGAGTCGGCGGAGCGGATCCGCACGCTGCAGACGCAGTCGGAGGCCGAGGCCGACCAGCTGCGCACCGACGCCGCCGCGGACGCCGGCCGGGTCCGCGCCGAGGCCGAGCAGAACGCGGTACGGCTGACCGGCGAGGCCGAGGCCGAGGCGGAGCGGCTGCGCTCCGAGGCGCAGGAGACCGCCGACCGGCTGCGCGCGGAGGCCAAGGCCGCCGCCGAGCGGGTCGCGCAGGAGGCCGCCGAGGCGCTGGCCGCCGCCCAGGAGGAGGCCGCCCGGCGCCGCCGGGAGTCCGAGGAGACCCTCGCTTCGGCACGCACGGACGCGGAGAGCGAGCGGGCGCAGGCCCGGGAGGAGAGCGAGGAGCTCCTCGCCCAGGCCCGCAAGCGTTCCGAGGAGGCCCAGGCCGAGGCGGTCTGGCTCACCGAGGAGGCCGAGCGGCGCGCGTCCGAGGTGGTCGCGGCGGCCGAGGCCACCGCCCAGCAGGTGCGCGATTCCGTGGCCGGGCTGCACGAGCAGGCCGAGGAAGAGGTCGCGGGGCTGCGCAGCGCGGCCGAGCACTCCGCGGAGCGTACGAAGACGGAGGCCGAGGAAGAGGCCGGCCGGGTCCGCGCCGACGCGTACGCGGAGCGGGAGCGGGCCACCGAGGACGCCAACCGGATCCGCAGCGAGGCGCGCACCGAGACGGACGCGGCGAAGGCGCTGGCCGAGCGGACGGTCGGCGACGCGATCGCCGAGGCCGAGCAGCTGCGCAGCGACACCGCGGAGTACGCGCAGCGGGTGCGTACCGAGGCCACGGACGCGCTGGCCGCGTCCGAACGCGACGCGGCCCGTACGAAGGCCGACGCCCGGGACGACGCGAACCGGATCCGCGGCGAGGCCGCGGAGTCCCTGGAGTCCGCGCGCGCCGAGGGCGGCCGGATCGTCGCCGAGGCCCACGCCGAGGCCGAGCGGCTCACCGGGGAGACCCGCGCGGCCAACGAAGCCACCGTCGGCGAGGCCGCCGCGGAGGCGGAGCGCCTCACGACGGAGGCCCTGGCCGCCGCCGAGGCGACCCGCGCCGAGGCCGCGGGCACGCTGGACGAGGGCCGCGCCGAGGCGAACCGCCTGCGCACGGAGGCGGCGGAGCAGGCGGACCGCCTGATCTCCGAGGCCACCGCGGAGGCCGACCGGCACACCGAGGAGACCCGCGCGGCCAACGCGCTGACCGTCGGCGAGGCCGAGAAGGAGGCCGCACGGCTCACGGCCGAGGCCGAGTCCGCCCTGGAGGCGGCGCGTGCCAGGGCGGAGCGGCTCACGGCCCAGGCGGCTCAGACGCTGGCCGGCGCCGAGCGGGACGCGACGGGGATCCTCGTCGACGCGCGCACCGAGGGTGACCGGCTCGTCGAGGAGACGCGCGCGGCCAACGAGGCGACCGTCGGCGAGGCCGCGGCGGAGGCCGACCGGCTGCGGGCCGAGGCGGCGCGCACCCTGGACGACGCCCGCGCGGAGGGCGGCCGGATCATCGGCGAGGCCACCGCGGAGGCGGACCGCGTCACGGTCGCGGCGAACGAGACCCTCGCGAGCGCCGAGCGGGAGTCCGAGCAGACCCTGGACGAGGCGCGCACCGAGGCCGGACGGATCCGCGCCGAGGCCGCCGAGCGGGCCGACCACCTGATCGGCGAGGCGGTCGCGGAGGCGGACCGGCTCACCGAGCAGACCCGCAAGGACAACGAGCACACGGTCGGCGAGGCGGCGAAGGAGTCCGAGCGGCTGCGCGCGGAGGCGGCCGAGGCCCTGTCCTCGGCGCAGGAGCACGCGACCCGTACCCGGTCCGGGGCCGAGCGGGTCAAGGCGGAGGCGGCGACCGAAGCGGAGCGGATCCGCGGCGAGGCCCGCACCGAGTCGGAGCGGGTGCTGGACGAGGCCCGCGAGGAGGCCAACAAGCGCCGCAGCGAGGCCGCGACGCAGGTCGACCGGCTCATCACGGAGGCCTCGTCGGAGGCCGAGAAGCTCACCGGGGACGCGCAGAAGCAGGCCCTGGCCGCCACGACGGCGGCCGAGGAGCAGGCGGACGCGATGGTCGACGCGGCGCGCAAGGAAGCCGCGCGGATCACCTCCGAGGCGACCGTCGAGGGCAACTCCCTGGTGGAGAAGGCCCGTACCGACGCCGACGAACTGCTGGTGGGGGCGCGCAGCGACGCGTCGGCCATAAGGGATCGGGCGGAGGAGCTGCGCGGCCGCGTCGAGGCGGAGGTCGAGGAGCTGCACGAGCGGGCCCGCCGGGAGTCGGCCGAGCAGATGAAGTCGGCCGGCGAGCGCGTGGACAAGCTGGTGCGGGCGGCGACCGAGCAGAGCGTCGAGTCCGAGGCCAAGGCCAAGGAGCTGGTGTCGGACGCGAGCAGCGAGGCGAGCAAGGTCCGTATCGCCGCGGTCCGCAAGGCGGAGGCGCTGCTCAAGGAGGCCGAGCAGAAGAAGGCGGAGCTGGTGCGGCTGGCCGAGGGCCGCCTCGCGGAAGCCACCGCGGAGGCCGAGCGGCTCGTCGACGAGGGCCGGCGCGAGCTGGCGGTCCTGGTGCGCAGGCGCGAGGACATTCAGGCGGAGATCTCCCGTGTCCAGGACGTTCTTGAGGCGTTGGAATCATTCGAGGCGCCTTCGGGTGGCGGAAAGCCTGGGGTCGGCGGCCAGGGCGCGGGGGGCGTGAAGGCCGGTGCGACAGCGGGTTCCACTCGTTCGGGTGGGAAGACGTCGGAGGGCTAGCCAGTGCGCCGGACTGTGTGCTCCTGATGGAGGTTCAGGCGAACGGGTGACAAGCATTCTGTCGCCTTGCCACTCAAAAGGGGTGTCATTGTCCAGATCAAACGCGGATTGACTCGATGACACGCCGTCCTGGCGCCTAGGATTCCCCTTAACACCTAACACCTCGCGTAGTACCTCATCGGTCTCATTCGACAGGAACCCCATGAGCGACACTTCCTCCCCCTTCGGCTTCGAGCTCGTGCGGCGTGGTTACGACCGCGGTCAGGTGGACGACCGCATCACCAAGCTGGTCTCCGACCGCGACAGCGCCCTAGGACGTATCAACTCTCTGGAAAAGCGGATCGAGGAGTTGCACCTCGAGACGCAGAACGCCCAGGCCCAGGTGAACGACGCCGAGCCGTCGTACGCCGGCCTCGGCGCCCGGGTCGAGAAGATCCTGCGCCTGGCCGAGGAGGAGGCGAAGGACCTGCGCGAGGAGGCCCGTCGCGCGGCCGAGCAGCACCGTGAGCTCGCCGAGTCGGCTGCCCAGCAGGTGCGCAACGACGCCGAGTCGTTCGCCGCCGACCGGAAGTCGACCGCCGAGGACGAGGGTGTCCGGATCGTCGAGAAGGCCAAGGGCGACGCCGCCTCGCTGCGCACCGAGGCCCAGAAGGACGCGGCCTCCAAGCGCGAGGAGGCCGACGCGCTCTTCGAGGAGACCCGCGCGAAGGCCGCGCAGGCCGCCGCGGACTTCGAGACCAACCTCGCCAAGCGCCGCGAGCAGTCCGAGCGCGACCTGGCCGGCCGCCAGGCCAAGGCCGAGAAGCGCCTCGCGGAGATCGAGCACCGCGCGGAGCAGCTGCGCCTGGAGGCCGAGAAGCTCCGTACGGACGCCGAGCGCCGCGCCCGCCAGACCGTGGAGACCGCGCAGCGCCAGGCCGAG
This sequence comes from Streptomyces sp. NBC_00435, assembly GCF_036014235.1. Lineage (GTDB taxonomy): Bacteria > Actinomycetota > Actinomycetes > Streptomycetales > Streptomycetaceae > Streptomyces. The sequence continues at coordinate 5,612,989 of NZ_CP107924.1, read as the reverse complement.
GACATCGTGGCCGACGCCAACGCCAAGGCCGACCGGATCCGCAGCGAGTCCGAGCGCGAGCTGGCGGCGCTCACCAACCGCCGCGACTCGATCAACGCGCAGCTCACCAACGTCCGCGAGATGCTGGCGACGCTGACGGGTGCCGCGGTCGCCGCCGCCGCCTCCCCGATCGACGACGAGCCGGTCACCCGCGGCGTTCCGGCGCAGCAGAGCCGCTAGTCGCGCTCCAGTCACCGGAAGCCGACGCTCCGCTTCAACACCGAGGGCCTTGTGTCACCTGTTAGAGGTGGCGTAGGGCCCTCAGGCGTTCTAGCGTGGCTGAATGATCGAGCTCGAGGGCCTCACGAAACGATTCGGCGCGAAGACCGCCGTGGACAACCTCAGCTTCCAGGTCAAACCGGGGGTGGTCACCGGCTTCCTCGGCCCCAACGGGGCCGGGAAGTCCACGACCATGCGCATGATGCTCGACCTCGACAATCCGACCAGCGGTACGGTCCGGATCGACGGGGCGCACTACCGGGACCTGCCGGAGCCACTGAAGTACATCGGGGCGCTGCTGGACGCGAAGGCGATGAACGGCGGGCGCAGCGCGTACAACAACCTTCTCTGCCTGGCCCAGTCGAACCGGATCCCGCGCAGCCGGGTCTCGGAAGTCCTGGACCTGGTCGGCCTGACCGCCGTGGCGAAGAAGAAGTCGAAAGGATTTTCGCTGGGCATGGGGCAGCGGCTCGGAATCGCCTCCGCGCTGCTCGGCGACCCGGAGATCCTGATGTTCGACGAGCCCGTCAATGGTCTGGACCCGGAGGGAATTCTCTGGATCCGCAATCTTATGAAGGGGCTCGCGGCAGAGGGAAGGACGATCTTCGTTTCCTCCCATCTGATGAGCGAAATGGCGCTGACCGCAGAGCATTTGATCGTCATCGGACAGGGAAAGCTGCTCGCCGACCTGTCCATGGCGGATTTCATCCAGCAGAACTCCCGCAGTTACGTCCGCGTGCGCTCCCCGCAGCAGGAACGGCTCAAGGACGTCCTGCACGGAGCCGGCATCGACGCGATCAGCGTCCCGGCGACCGGCACGCTGGAGATCGACGGCGTGGAGGCGGAGCGGCTCGGCGAGCTGGCCGCCCAGCACCAGATCGTGCTGCACGAACTCAGCCCGCAGCGGGCTTCACTGGAGGAAGCGTTCATGCGCATGACGGCGGACTCCGTCGAGTACCACGCCCACGCACCGGGGGCCCCGGGGCTCCCGGCAGGTCCCGGCGCGGCCACCGGCAACCCGGCCAGGCCGGCCGACGTCCCCGCGTGGGGCGCCGGCTTCGAGGCGACGCGCAAGGGTGGTGAGTGAGCATGGCGCTCCCCGCCGTCCTCCAGTCCGAGTGGACCAAGATCCGTACGGTCGCCTCCACGAGCTGGACCCTCGCCATCGCGCTCCTCGCCACCGTCGGGTTCAGCGCCGGCCTCTCCGCCCTGATCAACGCGAGCTTCGACACCATGAAGCCGGAGGAGAAGGCCACGTTCGACCCCACCCTGCTGAGCTTCACCGGGATGCAGTTCGGCCAGCTGGCGATGATCGTCTTCGGTGTGCTCGTCGTCAGCACCGAGTACAGCTCGGGGATGATCCGCACCTCGCTGGCCGCCGTCCCGCGGCGCGGGCACTTCCTGCTGGGCAAGTTCACCGTGGCCACGGCCCTGGCCCTGGTGGTCGGACTGCTGACCAGCTTCGTCTCGTTCTTCCTCGTCCAGGCGATCCTGGGTGACCGCGCCACCGGCATCGGCGAGGAGCACGTCCTGCGCGCGGTGGTCGGCGCCGGCCTGTACATGGCGCTCCTGGCCCTGTTCTCCATGGGCGTGGCGGCCATGCTGCGCAGCTCGGTCGCCTCGATCAGCGTGCTGATCCCGTTCTTCCTGATCGTCTCGAACCTCCTCAGCGGCTTCGAGACGACCCGCAAGTACGGCCAGTACCTGCCCGACAAGGCGGGATCCAGGATCATGCAGATCGTGCCGGAGTCCATGGGCAGTCCCGAGACGCCCTACGGTCCCTGGGGCGGTCTCGGGATCATGGTCCTGTGGGTGGCCGCCTCGGTCCTCGGCGGCTACCTCGTCCTCAGGAAGAGGGATGCCTGAGGTACTACCCGAGACCCCGAGGTCGGTCTCAGGGATGAGTCAGGGACGGGTCAGGGAAGTGGACGAGGTGGAACCGTAGGAGACTGGCTATCCTCTTAACCCTTACAGGGCGAACGTCGTCCCCGCCGGGCAAGGGGCAGAGCACATGATCGAGGCCGCCGGCCTGACCAAACGCTTCGGCGCGAAGACCGCCGTCGACGACCTTTCCTTCCAGGTCAGGCCGGGTCACGTGACGGGATTCCTGGGGCCCAACGGCTCCGGGAAGTCCACCACGATGCGCATGATCCTCGGCCTGGACCGCCCCACCTCCGGCCGCGTCACGATCAACGGCCACTCCTTCCGCGAGCTCCCGAACGCCCAGCGGCACGTCGGCGCCCTGCTCGACGCCAAGGCCGTGCACGGCGGCCGCCGGGCCCGCACCCACCTCCTGTCGATCGCCCAGCTCTCCGGGATCCCCGAGAAGCGGGTGGACGAGGTCCTGGGCGTCGTGGGCCTGCAGGACGTGGCCCGGCAGCGTACGAAGGGCTTCTCGCTCGGCATGGGCCAGCGGCTCGGCATCGCCACCGCCCTGCTCGGCGACCCCCAGGTGCTGCTCTTCGACGAGCCGGTCAACGGCCTCGACCCGGAGGGCATCCTCTGGGTCCGAAACCTGATGCGCCACCTCGCCGCCGAGGGCCGCACCGTCTTCGTCTCCTCCCACCTGATGAGCGAGATGGCGCTGACCGCCGACCACCTGATCGTGATCGGCCGGGGCCGGCTGCTCGCCGACATGAGCACCCAGGACTTCATCACCCACAACTCGGCCGGATTCGCCCGGGTCCGCACGGCCGACACCGACCCGGCTGGCTGGGACACGCTGGGTTCCGTCCTCACCAGGGCGGGCGCCCGGGTCCTCCGGGAGCCCGACGGGGCACTGCGCGTGACCGGGCTGGAGCTGCCGCGGATCTCCGACCTCGCGCATGCGGCCGGCGTACGGCTGTGGGAGCTCTCGCCGCACCGGGCCTCCCTGGAGGAGGCGTACATGCGGATGACCCAGTCCTCCGTCGAGTACACCTCTACCGAGGACCCGCGCGCCGAGCTGTGGGAGCCCGAACCGCTGAGCGTTCCGCAGTGGGAGGACGAGGTGCCCGCCGAGGCCCTGCCGGTCCCGCAGACGGGGTTCTTCGCTCCCCCGCCGCCCGGGGGCGACGGCCAGCCGTTCCTGATGCCCGCCACTGCGGGCGAGCTCGCCGGCCCCGGCGACGCGCACTCCTCCGGCCCGGACCGCTCCCCCGACCCCGTGCACACCCCCGCGCAGAAGCCCGAGGACATCCGATGAGCGCCCCGACGACCGCGACCGCCGGGGAGCAGGGCCCGAAGGACTACAGCTCGCCCCTGCCGACCCTCCGGCCGCACCTGGGGCACGCGCTGGCCTCGGAGTGGACCAAGCTGACCTCGGTGCGCTCCACGGTCTGGACGCTCGGTTCACTGGTGCTGCTCGTCGTCGGCATCGGCGCCGCGGTCATCCTGCAGACCCGGGCCATGGACTACGAGCAGATGCCGTTCATCGCCCCCGCCCTCTTCGGCCTGCTGGTCGGGCAGCTCGCGGTGATGGTGCTCGGGGTGCTGACGATCACCTCCGAGTACGGCACCGGCCTGGTCCGTACCACCTTCACCGCGGCACCCGACCGGTACCGGGTGCTCACCGCGAAGTACCTCGTCTTCGGCATCACCGCGTTCCTGGCGACGGCCGGGTCGGTCTGCCTCGTCGGGCTGACGGCGTCGATCCTGCACAACGGTCCGGGCTCCGGGGTGCACCCGGCCTCGGAGTGGGCCTCCGGGATCCTCGGCAGCTTCTACGTGACCCTGCTCGGCGTGCTGGCCCTGGCGGTCGGGGCGCTGGTGCGGCACTCCGCCGGCGCGATCGCCGTGATGCTCGGCCTCGTGACGCTGCCGCCGGTCATAGGGTCGGTGCTCATGATCTGGGAGGCCGTGGCCCCCCTCGGCCGGGCCCTGCTCCAGTACAACTCGCCGGTCGCCATGATGCAGCTGTTCGGCCTGCCCTCCGACCCGGGCGACCCCACGCAGGCCACGGGCGACTTCCTGACCGTCCCGACCAACCTGCACCACATGGCGCTGATCCTGCTGGTGACGGGCACGATGGTCGCCGCCTCGTACGTGGTGACCGGCCGACGGGACATCTAGGCCGGGTGCGGCCGTGCCGGGTGCGCCCGGCAAGATCCGAAAGGTACGGCCTAGTACTGCAACGGTGTTTGCTGTGACGGTTGGGCAGGTCGGTCGTTGGTCAGGTCATGGGTGGGGAACTTGGGGATGCCCGGTTGTGGGCTGGTGAACTGAAGGCTTTGCATGAGCGGTTCGTGCACCGTTTCTCGAGGTCGGAGCCGCGTGAGTCGGCTCTTGCCTATATGCGGGGGCTGATAGCTCCGCTGGAGCGGAAGAACGGGTGGACGCTTGCCGAGGAGGCCGGGCATGCCGGTCCGGACCGGATCCACCGGCTGCTGAACCGGATCGACTGGAACGCGGACGAGGTCCTGGACGACGTCCGTGACTACGTCGTCGAGCATCTCGGCGATCCGGATGCGGTGCTGATCGTCGACGACACCGGGTTCCTGAAGAAGGGCGTCCGCTCGGCCGGGGTCCAGCGCCAGTACTCCGGGACCGCCGGCCGGACGGAGAACTCCCAGATCGGGGTGTTCCTCGCCTATGCCGGCAGCCGTGGCCGCACCCTGATCGACCGCCGCCTGTATCTGCCCACGTCATGGACGGATGACCGCGACCGGTGCCGGGCCGCCGGCATCGATGACTCGGTCGGCTTCGAGACGAAGGTGGTGATGGCCAAGGCCATGGTCCGCCGGGCGATCGCCGAGAAGATTCCTTTCCGGTGGGTGACCGCGGACGCGGCCTACGGCTTCTCCAAAGGCTGGCGCACGGAGTTGGAGCGGGCGGATGTCTTCCACGTCATGGCCACCACCCGCCACGACACCGTCGTCTCCCGCTGGGCCATGGACCATCCTGTTCACGACCTGTTTCCCGGTCTGCCCCGTCAGAAGTGGAAGCGTCGTTCCTGCGGCAATGGGGCCCACGGCCCGAGGGTCTACGACTGGGCCAGGGTGGAGGTCCGGCCCTGGCACCGCGAGGACCGCCGGCACTGGGTGATCGCCCGCCGCAGCATTCGTCGGCCCGAGGAGATCTCCTATTACATCGCCTACTGCCCGGCCGAGACCACTCTGGACGAGCTGATCCGCGTCGCGGGAAGCCGGTGGGCGGTCGAGGAATGCTTCCAGACCGCGAAACAGGAGTGCGGCCTGGACGACTACCAGGTCCGCCGCTACGACGGCTGGCACCGCCACATGACCTTGGCCATGGCCGCCCACGTCTGCCTCACCGTCCTGCGCGGCCGAGCACTGGATACCGGGAAAGCAGAAACGGATCCTCCCAGCTCATACCCCTCACCCTGCCCGAACTCCGACGTCTGATCAGTCGGCTTACCCGGCCCCGCGCGAGCATCGACCACGTCCTGCACTGGTCACACTGGCGACGGCGACGGCAGTTCCAGGCACGTGTCAGCCACTACAAACGACGCGGTCACACACCGCCAGAAGCCAACAAACCATCACAGCAAACACCGTTGCAGTACTAGTACTTGGGGGCGTTGCGCGACCGCTGCACCTTGGAGGTGCGGCGGTCCTTCGCGTTCCAGCAGGCCTTGTGCCAGTGCCGGCGGTCCTCGACGCCGCCGTACTCCGGCCAGGCCACCAGGTGCGGGGTGCCGGAGGGGATCTCCTGGTCGCAGCCGGGGCAGCGGTACCTCTTGCCCGCCGCGCTCGCGCCCGCGACGTGCCGGACCTTCCACTCCTCGCCCTGGTACTCCTCCGTGCGCTCCAAGCCGTACCGGTCCAGACTGCCGCCCGGGTCCGAGCCCTGGTCCGACGAACGATCGGCTGGATTCTCGCCGCCCCTGGGGCGGTTGTGGCGCGGTGACACGTATACCTCACGGATGGGCGGACGGCAGTGACTTTCTCCCAGACTACGCGCAGCGAGACCGGGTACCCGCAGGGTGGCCGAAGGACGACCATCGGAAGAACGCGACTGGCCCGACAATCCCAATAACTTTCCGGTCAGGCCGTGCCTTTGGCACGTGTCAGACGTTGTTGCCGGTAAGGAAACCGGTCCGCCTGGGGGAGGCCGCGTCAGCCGCGAGGAGGCTAAAGGCGATGCGCGTAGGAGCGTTTGTACTGGCGGCCCAGTTCCCTGGACAGGGACCGGGAGAGGCACTGCACCGGGCGGTGCGGACCGCGGAGGTGGCCGAGGAGGCCGGGCTCGACTCGGTCTGGCTCGCCGAACACCACTTCGTCCCGTACGGGGTCTGCCCGTCGGCGGTGACCCTGGCGGCCTTGATGCTGGGCCGCACCCGGCGGCTGCGCGTGGGCACGGCGGTGAGCGTGCTGCCGAGCACCCACCCCGTGGCCCTGGGGGAACAGGCGGCCCTGCTGCACCTGACCTCGGAGGGACGGTTCTCCCTGGGTGTGGGGCGGGGCGGGCCCTGGGTGGACCTGGAGGTCTTCGGCGGCGGGCTCGACGCGTACGAGAACCGCTTCCCGGAGGACCTGGACCTGCTGCGCCGCTGGCTCGCCGAACCACGGGTGGGGGCGGCGGGAGCGCAGGCCGGAGCCCGGTACGGGTTCCGCGAGGTGGCCGTCGTACCGCGTCCGTCCGAAGCGCTGCACGCGGACGGGACGGGGCCGGAACTGATCGTCGCGTGCACCTCCCCCACCTCCGTACGGCTGGCGGCGGAGCGCGGACTGCCGATGCTGCTCGGTATGCACTGCGGGGACGAGGACAAGGCGGCGATGGTCGAGCTGTGGCGGCGTACGGCGCGGGCCGCGGGCCACAGCCCGGAGGCGGGCCACGTGTCGGCCGGGGTCTGCCAACTGGCGGACCGGACGGCGGACGCCCGGGAAACGCTGCTGAAGGCGATGCCGGGCTGGCTCAAGCAGGGCTTGGACGCGCACGTCACGGTGGACGGACGCCGGCGCGCGATGCGCGATCCGGTCGCGTACACGGAACTGCTGTGCGACCTGCACCCCGTGGGCACGCCGGAACTGGCGGCCGACCGGCTGGCGGTCACATCGGAACGTACGGGCATCACGCGGTTCGCCCTGCTGACGGAAGGTTCGGGTGACCTCGCCGCGACGGAGGAGAACCTCCGCCGACTCGGCACCGAAGTGGTGCCCCGGCTCGGCTGAGACCAGGGCTGCCGCTCCGTTGGCACCGGAGCGGCAGCGCGATAGAGGTCGTGCGGTCTCGCGGTCGTGGCGTCTTGCGGAGGTGCGGTCGTACGGTCGTACGGTCGTCCTGCTAACAGTCGCGCAGCTCGGGCGACTGGTTGAGCAGCTGACCACGGATCGAAGTGAACTTGGCCAGCCGGTCGTCCACCGACGGGTCGAGCGGGAACACCGCAAGCCGGTGGCAGTTCTGGAATGCCAGGCGCACTCCGAAGTGGCGCTGCAGCGCACCCCGTATCGCGTCACTCGCGAGGGCGCGCAGCAGCTGGCCACGCGCCTGCTCGTCCGGCGGCGGCGTCTGGTTGTCGGCGAACTGTCCGCCGTCCACCTTCAGCTGGGCCACCAGCGAGCTGATCATCTCCCATGCGTAGGGCAGGGAGGTCCGGACGCAGTCGACGAAAGCGGCTTCGTCGACCTCGCCTCGCTCGGCCTGTTCGAGTAGGGCCGGTGAGACGTCGAGCGACATGGGTTCTCCTCTCGCGACTCCGGCCGATTGGGTTGCCGGAGCCTTACGGGCAGGGAGGAGATCGCGACGCAGTGTGCACGCTTCGCAACCTCCCGCTCACCACGGTAGGCGCCCGGTGGGTACCGCACCAGGAGAATGCGCATACAACGCGCCATCCACGAAGGGGGCTTTCGGGGGCGAATCGCGTGCAGGCCTTCTCGTCGAGTAGCGTTGCCGACCATGCGTCTCGTCATTGCCCGCTGCTCCGTCGATTACGCGGGCCGGCTCACCGCCCATCTGCCCTCGGCACCCCGTCTGATCCTCGTGAAGGCCGACGGGAGTGTCTCGATCCACGCGGACGACCGAGCGTACAAACCGCTCAACTGGATGTCTCCGCCGTGCACCCTCAAGGAGGGGAGTGGTAACGAGGCCGGCGTCTGGACCGTCGTCAACAAGGCGGGCGAGAAGCTCATCATCACCATGGAGGAAGTCCTCCATGACTCCTCCCACGAGCTGGGCACCGACCCGGGCCTGATCAAGGACGGCGTCGAGGCGCACCTCCAGGAACTCCTGGCCGACCGGATCGACACCCTCGGCGAGGGCTACACGCTGATCCGCCGCGAGTACATGACCGCGATCGGACCCGTCGACATCCTGTGCCGGGACGCCTCCGGCGGGACGGTCGCGGTGGAGATCAAGCGGCGCGGTGAGATCGACGGCGTCGAGCAGCTCACGCGCTACCTGGAGCTCCTGAACCGCGACCCGCACCTGGCGCCCGTCAAGGGCGTCTTCGCGGCCCAGGAGATCAAGCCCCAGGCCCGCGTCCTGGCGAACGACCGCGGCATGGACTGCGTGATCCTCGACTACAACGCCATGCGCGGCATCGAGGACGACAAGCTCCGGCTGTTCTAACCCGGCAGCGCGCCGCCGGCCGCTGATCGCAGTGGCGGCGCGTACCGCTCCGGGCACGGCCCGTCAGGACCTCAGGGTGTCGTCGTCGTGACCGGCGCACCCGTCGTCGCCGTCGTCGTGGTCGGCGTGGGCTGGCCCGTCGGCTCGGTCGGGCTCGCGGAGATCGACACGGTCGGCGTCGGATCGGCCGGGCTCGACGCCGGCGGGGTCGGGGCCACGGGGCTCGACGACCGCGGGGTCGGCGACGGCTTGCGCGAGGGGGACTTGCGCGGCGTCGGCGTCGTGCCCGGCACCTGCGCCTCCGGGGACGAGGCTTCCGGCTCCGGCGCAGGAACGTTCCCGCTCGTACCCGGCGAACTCGGCGACGTCTGCGACTCCTCCGTGGTCGGGGTCGTGGAGACGCCCGGCCCCTGGGCCGGCGGGGTCTGCTCCTCGCCGGACATCGCCAGCGCGACCACCGTGCCCAGCACCACCACCGTCAGCGCCCCGGCCGCGGCCAGCAGCAGCGGCTTGCGCCCGGACCGCGGCGGCCGCGGCTCGGGCAGCGCCCTGGGCGCCGGGGCCGGCTCGGGGTTGAGCGGGAAGGCGTCCTCGAACACCTCCGCCAGGGTCACGGGCGCCACGGCACCGGCCGGCGCCACCGCGGGCACCACCGTCGTGACCGCTTCCGCGTCCCGCGGCTCCAGCGCGGCGGCCAGGGGTGCGGGCGCGGGCTTCACGGTGGACACCGGAGCCACCCCGGCCGGCGGCTTGAACCCGCCCGGCGCGGACGGCACGGCCGGCGCCGCGCCGGGCCGGGCGCCGGGCCCGGCGCCCGGCCCTGCGCCCGGCCCCGCGGGCAGGGCCGCCGGAGCGGGAGAGGCCGCCGGCGGGGCCAGCCGCAGCGGCGGCGACACCTGGACGCCGGCCGCCTCCCGGTCGGTGACCAGGGCCAGCGCCCGCCGTCCCGCCACGGTGCCCCGCTTGTCGGCGAGCGCGCCGCGCAGCCCGATCGAGGCCTCGAGCTCCGCCCGCGCCCGGTCGAGCCGGCCCTCGCACAGGGCCAGTACGCCGAGCTCGTGGTGGAAGTACGCCTGCTCCGCGACCTCCCCGGCCTTCCGCGCGGCCTCCGCGCCCGAGCGCAGCACGCGCTCCCAGGACTCCCAGTGCAGCGAGGCCGCGAACGCCGGGGCCGCCGTCCGCGCCAGCAGGACCGCGGCCACCACATCGGCGCCGGCCAGCGCAGCGAGCACCGCGTCGGCCTCCGCCGCGATCCGCCCCGGGCTCACCGAGGTGTGCCCGGTCCACCAGGCGTAGTGCCGGGCGGCCGTCCGGGCCTCCTCGGCCGCGGTGTCCCCGTACCCGATCTCCTCCAGCTGCCGCGCGACCCCCGCGGCCAGCCGGTAGCGCGTCCCGACGGGGCTCAGCAGCCCGCAGTCGATCAGTTCCGCGACCGCCGTGTCGGCGTGGGTGTCCCCGACCAGTGCGGGCAGGTGCGCGTGGTGCGGCAGCTCGCCGCCCAGCGCGCAGGCGATCCGCAGGGCGGCCCGTGCCGATTCGCTGACCCTAGAGGCCAGCAGCTCCGCCGGGGCGGCTCCCTCGGCCAGGGTCGGCAGCGGCACGAAGACGGTGTCGCGCGGCCGCTCCTCGAAGACGCCGGGCTCCTCGTCCTCGTCGTCGGGGTCGGACCGGTTGAGCTCGTCGCGCTGCCGCAGCAACGCGGCGGCCTGCACGAAGCGCAGCGGCAGCCCTTCGGAGGCGAAGCGCAGGTCCCCCGCCCAGGCCGTCTCGGCCTCCGTCAGGGCCCGTCCGGTGCCCGCTTCGAGCAGGGCCACGCAGTCGGCGCGGGACAGCCCGCCGAGGAAGACCTCTTCGAGATGCGAATCGTCGGAGGGGGCCCGGGTGCCGGGGGTGGCGGCCAGCAGGTACGCGCACTCCGGGGTGGCCCGCAGCAGTTCGTCGAGGGCGGGGCCGCCCATGTCGAGGTCGTCGAGGAGGACGACGGCGCCGATCTCCCGCACGCGGGCGAGGAGTCCGGCCCGGTCGGGCCGTTCGGCCGGAGCCTCGTACACGGTGGCGTACAGCGCGTGGAGCAGCTCGCCGGCCTGCTGGTGCCCGTGCGCGGAGAGACGTACGACTCCGTCGGGGGCCATGTCCGCGCAGGCGTCGGCGACGGATTCGAGCAGCGCGGTGCGCCCGGAGCCGGGCGGCCCGGTCAGCCGTACGGAGCGGCCGCGCGCGAGGAGCCGTACGAGGCGCTCGCGCTCCTCCTCACGGCCCAGCAGGGGGCGCGTGCCGGCCGGGGCTCCCGGCGGTACGGGGGGCCGCGCGGCGGCCGCCCCGGAGGCGCGGGCGGCGGGGGTGCGCTTGACGGGGGCGCGGGCGGGTTCACCGCCGGGACGGTGGGTCGGCTCGATCTCGCTGCCGTCGACCGGGTTCACGGTGAGGGTGAAGTCCCCGGCGGCCAGCGTCACCACCCGTGCGGGGTGCTGAGCCGGATCGGCCTGCCCTTGTGTGCGGTCCATGACCGAGTCCTCCGATCGCGCCGTGCGCCGTCGTACCGCCCGGCCTTCGCACACGCCGCTGTCGCTACTGGTCCGGTTTCCGCCCGAACCCTAGACCGTGCCCGGTCCCGCAGGAACCGCAGGGGTGCCTTCACCACCGGACCGTTACGTTCGCGCGGTCTGTTCACGCTGCTCACCCGGCGTCCGGCGTCACGCTCGCGGCAGCGACTCCGCTTCCAGTCCGCCCTCGATCGCGAGGATCCGGTGCAGCCGGGTGGCGACGAGCAGCCGCTGCATCTGCGGCGGCACCCCGCGCAGGACGAGCCGCCGGCCGGTCCGACCGGCCCGGCGGTGGGCGCCCATGATCACGCCGAGGCCCGTCGCGTCCCAGGAGTCGAGCCCGGTGAGGTCCAGCACGAGGTCGCCGTGACCGTCGTCGAGGGCGGTGTGCAGGACCGTACGGGCGTCCGCCGCGCTGCGCACGTCGAGGCGACCCCCGACAGCGAGTTCGGCGTGGTCGCCCCTGATGTGCATGTGTGCTCCCGGCAGTGCGGTACTGCGTACGTATGGTCCGACTGGTCCGTGGTCGGCAACTCTCACTGCAACTGACTGCCTCAGGGGCGGGGAAGTTGCCGACCGTGAGCGAACCGATACCTAATTCACTCCAGGGGGTGAAGGGCTCGTTCGAACGGGCCCTCTGTCCCCGCCTCAGTGCTTGTAGAAGCCCTGCCCGCTCTTGCGGCCGATGTCGCCCGCGTCCACCATGCGGCGCATCAGCTCCGGCGGCGCGAACTTCTCGTCCTGCGATTCGGTGTAGATGTTGCTGGTGGCGTGGAGCAGGATGTCGACGCCGGTGAGGTCGGCGGTGGCCAGCGGGCCCATCGCGTGCCCGAAGCCCAGCTTGCAGGCGATGTCGATGTCCTCCGCCGAAGCGACGCCCGATTCGTACAGTTTGGCGGCTTCGACGACCAGCGCGGAGATCAGACGGGTCGTCACGAAACCGGCGACGTCGCGGTTGACGACGATGCAGGTCTTGCCGACGGACTCGGCGAACGCCCGGGTGGTGGCGAGGGTTTCGTCGCTCGTCTTGTAGCCGCGCACGAGCTCGCACAGCTGCATCATCGGGACGGGCGAGAAGAAGTGCGCGCCGACGACCCGCTCCGGACGCTCCGTCACGGCCGCGATCTTGGTGATCGGGATGGCCGAGGTGTTGGAGGCGAGGATCGCGTCCTCGCGCACGAGCTTGTCGAGCGCGCGGAAGATCTCGTGCTTGACCTCGAGCTTCTCGAAGACGGCCTCGACGACGATGTCGGCGTCGCCGACCGCGTCGAGGTCGGTGGTCGTGGTGATGCGGGCGAGCGCGGCCTCGGCGTCCTCCGCCGTCAGCCTGCCCTTGGAGACGAACCTGTCGTACGAGGCCTTGATCCCGTCGGTACCACGCGTCAGAGCGGCATCGGTGACATCGCGCAGCACGACGTCCCAACCCGCCTGAGCGGAGACCTGCGCGATTCCGGAACCCATCAGTCCGGCACCGATGACGGCGAGCTTCCCAGCCACTGCACACCCCTAGCTGTCGTTCGTTCTCCGGCGGAGACTAGCGCCCGGGAGGGGCGCAGAGACCGTGAAGTAACACGCGTCACGTCTCAGATGACGGACATCACACCGGGGCGGCTCAGCAGTGCGACAGGGGGCCGCAGTTGGCCCGCACTAGGCTGACGGCATGGTGAACCTCACGCGCATCTACACCCGCACCGGCGACAAGGGCACGACCGCGCTCGGCGACATGAGCCGCACGGCCAAGACCGATGTGCGGATCTCGGCGTACGCCGACACCAACGAGGCCAACGCGGCCATCGGGACGGCGATCGCGCTCGGCGCGCTGTCCGCCGATGTCGTGAAGGTCCTGGTCCGTGTGCAGAACGACCTGTTCGACGTGGGCGCGGACCTCTGCACACCCGTCGCCGAGAGCCCCGAATATCCGCCGCTGCGCGTCGAGCAGTTCTACATCGACAAGCTGGAGGCGGACTGCGACGCCTTCAACGGCGAGCTGGAGAAGCTCCGCAGCTTCATCCTCCCCGGCGGCACCCCCGGCGCGGCCCTCCTGCACCAGGCCTGCACGGTGGTCCGCCGCGCCGAGCGCTCCACGTGGGCGGCGCTGGAGGAGTACGGCGAGGTGATGAACCCACTGACGGCCACCTACCTCAACCGTCTCTCCGACCTCCTCTTCATCCTGGCCCGCACGGCCAACAAGGAGATCGGGGACGTCCTGTGGGTCCCGGGAGGCGAGCGCTAGGGCCTGTTCGTGGAGGACAGCGGAGCGGCCCGCTTCGGCGCCCGCTTCGGCGCCCGCTTCGGGAACACCGTGTACGTCAGGGCGATCAGGGCATGGATGGCGACCACGCGCAGCGACATGAACTGCCACCCGCGCAGCGGAGCGGTGTCGCCCGAACCGCCGACGTAGCAGATCGCGACCTGCAACAGGCCGATCGCGACGGCCGCCGCGACGAGGGTCCGGGCGACCAGCTTCCATTCATGGGCGGCCCGGGCCGTGCCGAGTCCGGCGCCGGCCGGCTTCGGGCCCCCGGCCAGGCGGTGCGCGGCGTGGCCGTCGAGCCACTTCACGGTGTAGTGCCCGTAGGCGACGGTGTAGCCGAGGTAGAGCGCGGCCACCCCGTGCTTCCAGTCGGGCTCGGCACCGCCGCGCAGGTCCAGGGTGGTGACCACCAGCAGGACCAGTTCCAGCAGCGGCTCGCACAGCAGGACGGCGGCGCCGGCCCTCGGCATCTTCGCGAGGTAGCGCAGGGCCAGGCCACCGGTCAGCAGGACCCAGAAGCCGATCTCGCAGGCGATGATCAGGGTGACGAGCACGGGAGTCTCCGTTCCTGCGGTGGCGGTGGGATGCCTCCAGCTTCCCGCCCGGTCATCGCCGATTCCTCGTCTCCGGTGACGAATGCCGAGGTGGTCGCCCTGCATCCTTCGATGTACGGCGCCTCGGCCTCGATGGCGACGCCGACCTCGGCCGCAGCCTGTTGGATGGGCCCGTGACCCCGAAGATCCCACCACCTCACCGGGACGACGTCCTGCTCGCCGTTGTCAGCGTGGCCGCCGGCCTGCTCCTGTGGTCGCTCGGGGTGTACAGCTCCCCCACGCGGAACCTGCTCCCCGACTGGGCCGCCCTGGTCCCGCTCTGCGCCCTCGGCGCGATGGAGCCGCTGCGCCGGAGCAGGCCCCGGGTGACCCTGGCCGTCGGCACCGCCGGGGTGGTCGCCGACCAGTTCACGGTGGGAAATCTGGCCACCGTCCTGATCTTCACCGACCTGATGTACGCGGCCGTCGTCTACGGCAAACCGGCCATGGCCCGCCGCCTCCCGGTGACCACCGGCCTGATCACCGTCGCCGTGACCATCGCCGCCGTGGCCTGGCTGCGCACCCCGCAGGCCCTGCTGATCGGCGTGATCACCGGCATCGTGAGCTTCGGCCCGGCGCTGACCGGCGCCACCCTGCGCAACCACCGCGAGGCCGCTGTGGCCGCCCGGCTGCGCGCCGAGCAGACCGCTCTGCTGGCCGAGATGGACCGCAGCCAGGCCGTCGTCGCCGAGCGGGCGCGGATGGCCCGGGAGCTGCACGACATGGTGGCCAACCACCTCTCCGCCATCGCCATCCACTCCACCGCCGCGCTCTCCATCGACTCCCCCGCCACCAGCCGCGAGGCGCTCGGGGTGATCCGGGAGAACAGCGTCCAGGGTCTGGCCGAGATGCGCCGGCTGATCGGGCTCCTCCGGGACGCGGGCGCCGGGCAGGAGGCCGTCGCGATGCCCTCCCTGGACGGGCTGGAGGCGCTGCTGGACCAGGCCCGGACGAACGGAGCCGCGAGCGGGCTGGACTTCGTACTCCTCGACGAGCGGTCCGGGGAGGCCGGTGAGGCCGGCGAGCCGCTGCCGGCCCCGGTGGAGCTGGCGGCGTACCGGATCGTCCAGGAGTCGCTGACCAACGCCCTCAAGCACGCTGCCCCGGGCACGGTCACCGTCCGCCTGACCCTGGACCGCGGTGCGAGCGGGATGCTGCGCCTGCTGGTCGACTCCCCTTACGGGGACCGCCCCGGCCCCCGCGCACCCGGCTCCGGGGCGGGGCTGACCGGCATGCGGGAGCGGGTGGAATTGCTCGGCGGAGAGTTCGAGGCGGGCCGCGCGGGAGCGGTCTGGCGGGTGCGGGCAGCGCTGCCCGCACGGGAGGAGGCGGTACGGACGTGACGATCAGGGTCGTGGTGGCGGAGGACCAGAGCGCGGTACGGGCCGGGCTGGTCCTGATCCTGCGCAGCGCGGGCGACATCGAGGTGGTGGGCGAGGCCGCGGACGGGGAGGAGGCCGTGCGCCTGGCCCGCGGGCTGCGGCCCGACCTGGTGCTCATGGACGTGCAGATGCCGCGCCTGGACGGGGTCTCGGCGACCCGCCAGGTGGTCGCGGAGGGGCTGGCGGACGTCCTGGTGCTCACCACCTTCGACCTGGACGAGTACGTCTTCGGGGCGCTGCGCGCGGGGGCGTCCGGTTTCCTGCTGAAGGACGCGGACGCGGCGGAGCTGATCGGGGCGGTACGGACGGTCGCGCGCGGGGAGGGCATGATCGCCCCCGCGGTGACCCGCCGGCTGATCGCCGAGTTCGCGGCTCCGCGGGCCGTACGGGTGCCCGTGCCGGCGGCGGTGGAGTCCCTGACCCCGCGCGAGCGGGAGGTGCTGGGGTGCCTGGGCAAGGGGTTGTCGAACGCGGAGATCGCGGTGCGCCTGGAGATGGCGGAGGCGACGGCGAAGACCCACGTCAGCAGGCTGCTGGCGAAGCTGGAGCTGCGCAGCCGGGCCCAAGCCGCCGTGCTGGCACAGGAGTTGGGGCTCTAGCCGGATCCGACCGGAAATGCATTCACGGGCTCCACGGAAGGTCTGGACCTCTTGACGGTTGGTCCAGACCTTTCTACTCTCACGCACAACTGTGGTGAGCGTGCCATGACAAAGAGTCATGCCGGCACGCTCACGGGCGGCGCAGGTCCCACCCCCATGCCGCGGCCGTCCCCACGGCCGCGACGGACCTCGGAGGAGCACCCTTGAGCACAGCACCCCCACGACGCGCACCGCTGTTTCGAAGAGTCGCGGCCGCCCTGGCCGTCCTCACCCTGCCGGTCGCCGGGCTCGTGGCCGTCGCCGGACCCGCCGAGGCCGCCGCCTCGGCGTCCGCGACGTACACCAAGGTCTCCGACTGGGGCTCCGGCTTCGAGGGCAAGTGGACGGTGAAGAACACCGGCACGACCACCCTCAGCAGCTGGACCGTGGAATGGGACTACCCGGCCGGCACCGCCGTCACGTCCGCCTGGGACGCCACCGTCACCAGCTCCGGCACCCACTGGACCGGCAAGAACGTCGGCTGGAACGGCACCCTGGCCCCCGGCGCGACCATCAGCTTCGGCTTCAACGGCACCGGCTCCGGCGCCCCCAGCGGCTGCAAGGTCAACGGCGGCGGCTGCGACGGCACCACCACCCCCACCGACAACCCGCCCAGCGCCCCCGGCACCCCCACGGCCAGCGGCGTCACCGACACGGGCCTGACCCTCGGCTGGGCCGCGGCCACCGACGACAAGGGCGTCAAGAACTACGACGTCTACCGCGGCGGCACCAAGATCGCCACCGTGACGACCCCCTCGTACACCGACTCGGGCCTGACCAAGGGCACGACGTACAGCTACGCGGTCACCGCCCGCGACACCGTCGACCAGACCGGTCCCTCCTCCGGCGCCCTCTCGGTGACCACCACCGGCGGCGGAACCGACCCCACGGACCCCGGCACCCCCGGTTCCGCGGTCAAGCTCGGCTACTTCACGGACTGGGGCGTCTACCAGCGCAACTACCACGTGAAGAACCTGGTCACCTCCGGCAGCGCCGCCAAGATCACGCACATCAACTACGCCTTCGGCAACGTCCAGGGCGGCAAGTGCACGATCGGTGACGCCTACGCCGACTACCAGAAGACCTACGACGCCTCCTCCAGCGTCTCCGGCACCGCCGACACCTGGGACCAGCCGGTCGCGGGCAACTTCAACCAGCTGCGCCAGCTGAAGAAGAAGTACCCGAACATCAAGGTCCTCTACTCCTTCGGCGGCTGGACCTGGTCCGGCGGCTTCGGCCAGGCCGCCGCGAACCCGGCCGCCTTCGCCCAGTCCTGCTACGACCTGGTCGAGGACCCGCGCTGGGCCGACGTCTTCGACGGCATCGACATCGACTGGGAATACCCGAACGCCTGCGGCCTGTCCTGCGACACCAGCGGGGCCGCCTCCCTGAAGAACGTGCTCTCCGCGCTGCGCACCAAGTTCGGCAGCAGCAACCTGGTCACCGCCGCCATCTCCGCCGACGGCTCCAACGGCGGCAAGCTCGACCTCGCCGACTATGCGGGCGCGGCCCAGTACGTCGACTTCTACAACGTCATGACCTACGACTTCTTCGGCGCGTGGGACGCCAAGGGCCCGACCGCCCCGCACTCCCCGCTCACCTCGTACACCGGCATCCCGATCGCCGGCTTCAACTCCGAGGCCGCCATCACCAAGCTCAAGGGCAAGGGCATCGCCGGCTCCAAGCTCAACCTCGGCATCGGCTTCTACGGCCGCGGCTGGACCGGCGTCACCCAGGCCACCCCCGGCGGCACCGCCACCGGACCGGCCCCGGGCACCTACGAGCAGGGCATCGAGGACTACAAGGTCCTCAAGAACACCTGCCCCGCGACCGGCACCGTCGCAGGCACCGCCTACGCCAAGTGCGGCAGCAACTGGTGGAGCTACGACACCCCCGCCACCATCGCCGGGAAGACGGCCTGGGTGAAGCAGCAGGGCCTCAGGGGCGCCTTCTTCTGGGAGTTCAGCGGCGACACCACGAACGGCGAACTGGCCTCCGCGGTCCACGCCGGACTCCAGTAGCCCCCACGTCCACAGCCGGTGAACGACGAAGCCGGGGAGACGGGTCCGCCCCCGTGTCCCCGGCTTCTCCGCGTCCGAAGTCGATCAGGCCACATTGACCCGCTGGCCAGGAGGCGCCGCCTCGAGCCACGCCAGGAAACCTGTCAGCGCGTCATCGCTCATCGCCAGCTCCAGGCGGGTGCCCCGGTGGACACAGCCGAGCACGACGGCGTCGGAGAGCAGGGCCAGCTCCTCCTCGCCCTCGGGGGCGCGGCGGGCGATGACCTCGATGGAGGACCGCTCCAGCAGCCGGCGCGGCCGGGGGGAGTAACTGAAGACGCGGAACCATTCGATGCGGTCACCGCTGTAGCGCGCGACCCCGTACACCCAGCCCTTGCCGGAGATGTCGGGTTCCTCGGTCACACCCCAGCGCAGGCTGCAGTCGAAAGTGCCGCCGGAGCGCTGGATCAGTCTGCGGCGCAGCCCGAACACAAACAGCCCGATCACCACCAGGGCTACTACGACCAGGCCGCTCACAAGCAGAGCGAGGAGCATCTTTCACCGACCTCCTCGCTCATCGAATAACCGAACCGAAAAACGGACCCGCATCGCCTCAGCCGCGACCCGGTCCGGAAAATTCCGGAACAGGCCGCGGCTGAGGTTTGAAACTCTTACCAGTACCGGGGCTCAGCGCCCCGAAACCGCGCGCAGCCGGACATCGGCGCGACGCTCGGAGACCGAATCGGTCTCCGCCTTCGCGCGCTCCAGTGCCCGCTCCGCCCGCTCGACATCGATCTCGTCGGCAAGCTCGGCGATCTCGGCCAGCAGCGACAACTTGTTGTCCGCGAACGAGATGAATCCGCCGTGCACCGCGGCGACAACAGTGTTGCCGTCCGTGGTGCGGATGGTCACCGGGCCCGATTCCAGCACACCGAGAAGCGGCTGGTGACCGGGCATGACGCCGATGTCGCCGGAGGCGGTGCGGGCGACAACCAGGGTGGCCTCGCCGGACCAGACATTCCGGTCCGCCGCGACCAGCTCGACGTGCAGCTCAGCAGCCAAGGTGGCTCCTCGGGTCACCACCCGGCGGGAAAGCCGGGTGTTGGGTCAAATTCTAATGGGCGTGGGGAGAGGGACGGGACACACCCGCCCCTCTCCGTCATTCAGCTGTGCTCACGGATGAGCGCGGCTTCAGGAGACGCCCAGCTCCTTGGCGTTCGCCTTGAGGTCCTCGATGCCACCGCACAGGAAGAACGCCTGCTCGGGGAAGTGGTCGTAGTCTCCGTCGCAGATCGCGTTGAAGGCCACGATCGACTCCTCGAGCGGAACGTCCGAACCGTCGACGCCGGTGAACTGCTTGGCGACGTGCGTGTTCTGCGACAGGAAGCGCTCGACACGACGGGCACGGTGGACAACGAGCTTGTCCTCCTCGCCCAGCTCGTCGATACCGAGGATCGCGATGATGTCCTGGAGGTCCTTGTACTTCTGCAGGATCCCCTTGACGCGCATCGCCGTGGCGTAGTGGTCCGCCGCGATGTACCGCGGGTCGAGGATGCGGGACGTCGAGTCCAGCGGGTCCACGGCCGGGTAGATGCCCTTCTCGGAGATCGGACGGGAAAGAACCGTCGTCGCGTCGAGGTGGGCGAAGGTGGTAGCCGGCGCCGGGTCGGTCAGGTCGTCCGCGGGGACGTAGATCGCCTGCATCGAGGTGATCGAGTGACCGCGGGTCGACGTGATGCGCTCCTGCAGCAGACCCATCTCGTCAGCCAGGTTCGGCTGGTAACCCACGGCGGACGGCATGCGGCCCAGAAGGGTCGACACCTCCGAACCGGCCTGGGTGTAACGGAAGATGTTGTCGATGAAGAAGAGCACGTCCTGCTTCTGCACATCGCGGAAGTACTCCGCCATGGTCAGACCGGCAAGCGCGACGCGAAGACGGGTGCCCGGGGGCTCGTCCATCTGGCCGAAGACGAGGGCCGTCTTGTCGATGACGCCCGAGTCGGCCATTTCCTCGATGAGGTCGTTGCCCTCACGGGTACGCTCACCGACGCCCGCGAAGACCGACACACCGTCGTGGTTGTTGGCCACGCGGTAGATCATTTCCTGGATCAGAACGGTCTTGCCGACACCGGCACCACCGAACAGACCGATCTTTCCACCCTTGACGTACGGGGTGAGAAGGTCGATGACCTTGACGCCGGTCTCGAACATCTCGGTCTTCGACTCGAGCTCGTCGAAGCGGGGCGCCTTGCGGTGGATCGGCCAGCGCTCGGTGACGTTGGCGTTCTCCTCCGGGTAGTTCAGCACCTCACCCAGGGTGTTGAAGACCTTGCCCTTGGTGAAGTCACCGACGGGGACAGTGATGCCCTCGCCCGTGTTGACCACCGCGGCCTGGCGGACCAGACCGTCGGTCGGCTGCATCGAGATGGTACGGACGAGGCCGTCACCCAGGTGCTGCGCGACCTCGAGGGTCAGCGTCTTGAGCTTGCCGTCCTCGGCCGGGTCTGCGACCTCGACCTTGAGGGCGTTGTAGATCTCGGGCATGGCGTCGACGGGGAACTCCACGTCGACGACCGGGCCGATGACCCGGGCGACGCGGCCCGTGGCGGCGGCCGTCTCAATGGTCGTCATTACTTGTCACTCCCCGCGGTCGCGTCTGCCATGGCGCTGGCGCCACCGACGATCTCGCTGATTTCCTGGGTGATTTCGGCCTGGCGGGCCGCGTTGGCAAGCCGGGAAAGGCTCTTGATGAGATCCCCGGCGTTGTCGGTGGCCGACTTCATCGCGCGGCGGCGGGCGGCGTGCTCGGAAGCGGCCGACTGCAGCAGTGCGTTGTAGATGCGGCTTTCGACGTAGCGCGGCAGAAGGGCGTCGAGGACGTCCTCCGCCGACGGCTCGAAGTCGAACAGCGGAAGGATCTCGCCCTTCGTACCGTTCTCCTCCGCGGCCTGGTCGAGGCTGAGCGGCAGCATCCGTCCGTCCACCGCGTTCTGCGTCATCATCGACACGAATTCCGTGTAGACGATGTGCAGCTCGTCGACGCCACCCTCGGCCGTAACCGTCTGGATGGCCTCGATCAGCGGCGCCGCCACGCGCTTGGCGTCGGCGTAGGCCGGGCTGTCGGTGAAGCCGGTCCACGAGTCCGCGACCTTGCGCTCACGGAACCCGTAGTAGGCGACACCCTTGCGGCCGACGATGAACGTGTCGACCTCCTTGCCCTCGCCGCGCAGCCGCTCGGAGAGCCGCTCCGCCTGCTTGATGGCGTTCGAGGAGTAGCCGCCGGCCAGACCGCGGTCGCTCGTGATGAGCAGGACCGCGGCACGCGTCGGCGCCTCGACCTCGGTGGTCAGGGCGTGCTTGGTGTTCGAACCGGTCGCCACCGCGGTCACCGCACGGGTGAGCTCGGTCGCGTACGGCATCGATGCCGCCACCTTGCGCTGTGCCTTGACGATGCGCGAGGCGGCGATCATTTCCATCGCCTTGGTGATCTTCTTGGTCGCCGTGACGGCACGGATGCGACGCTTGTAGACCCGGAGCTGCGCTCCCATGAGTCAGGTCCCTTCCGTCGTCACTTGGAGACGTTGACGGCCGGCGCGTCCTCGCCGAGGAGCTTGCCGTCCGAGGTCTCGAACTGCCGCTTGAAGGCGGCAATGGCGTCCGCGATGGAGGACAGGGTGTCGTCCGACATCTTGCCGCCGTCCGCGATGGAGGTCAGGAGCTCCTTGCGCTCGAGGCGCAGGTGGTCCAGCAGCTCCGACTCGAAGCGACGGATGTCGTTGACCGGGACGTCGTCCATCTTGCCGGTGGTGCCGGCCCAGACGGAGACGACCTGCTCCTCGACGGGCATCGGCTGGTACTGGCCCTGCTTCAGCAGCTCCACCAGACGCTTGCCGCGCTCCAGCGAGGCCTTCGACGCGGCGTCCAGGTCGGAACCGAAGGCGGCGAACGCCTCCAGCTCGCGGTACTGGGCCAGGTCCAGGCGCAGACGGCCGGAAACCTGCTTCATGGCCTTGTGCTGGGCCGAGCCACCGACGCGGGAGACCGAGATACCGACGTTCAGCGCCGGGCGCTGGCCCGCGTTGAACAGGTCGGACTCGAGGAAGCACTGACCGTCGGTGATGGAGATGACGTTGGTCGGGATGAACGCCGACACGTCGTTCGCCTTGGTCTCGACGATCGGCAGACCGGTCATCGAACCGGCACCCATGTCGTCGGAGAGCTTCGCGCAGCGCTCCAGCAGACGGGAGTGCAAGTAGAAGACGTCGCCCGGGTAGGCCTCGCGGCCCGGCGGACGGCGCAGCAGCAGCGAGACGGCGCGGTAGGCGTCGGCCTGCTTCGACAGGTCGTCGAAGATGATCAGGACGTGCTTGCCGGCGTACATCCAGTGCTGGCCGATGGCGGAACCGGTGTACGGCGCCAGGTACTTGAAGCCGGCCGGGTCGGATGCCGGGGCGGCGACGATCGTCGTGTACTCGAGCGCGCCGGCGTCTTCCAGGGCGCCGCGAACGGACGCGATGGTCGAGCCCTTCTGGCCGATGGCGACGTAGATGCAGCGAACCTGCTTGTTCACGTCGCCCGAGCGCCAGTTGTCGCGCTGGTTGATGATCGTGTCGACGGCCAGAGCGGTCTTGCCGGTCTGACGGTCACCGATGATCAGCTGACGCTGACCACGGCCGACCGGCACCATCGCGTCGATGGCCTTGTAGCCGGTCTGCATCGGCTCGTGGACCGACTTGCGGACCATGACACCGGGGGCCTGCAGCTCGAGGGCACGGCGGCCCTCGGTCGCGATCTCGCCGAGGCCGTCGATCGGGTTGCCGAGCGGGTCGACAACGCGGCCGAGGTAACCCTCGCCGACGCCGACGGAGAGCACCTCACCGGTGCGCTGCACCGGCTGGCCCTCCTCGATACCGCTGAACTCGCCGAGGACGACCGCACCGATCTCGCGCTCGTCGAGGTTGAGGGCGAGACCGAGGGTTCCGTCCTCGAACTTCAGCAGCTCGTTCGCCATGGCGGAGGGCAGGCCCTCCACCTTCGCGATGCCGTCGCCGGCAACGCTGACCGTACCGACCTCCTCGCGCGAGGCCGCGTCCGGCTGGTACGACTGGACAAAGTTCTCCAGTGCGTCCCGGATCTCCTCCGGCCGGATCGTGAGCTCCGCCATCTGGGTTCCCTGCTCTCCTTGTTGGGCCTGAAGCTTCTTTGGGGTCTGGGGGCGACCCCCAGGAATCTTCTGCAAGTTCTGCACGGCCCAACCGGGCCGCTAGGAATGCTTTGTTCTGAATTTGGTGGCTGGTCAGCCGGCCATGCGACGGGACGCCTCTGCGATGCGGTCCGCGATGGTGCCGTCGATGACCTCGTCGCCGACCCGCACCGAGATCCCGCCGAGGACCGTGGGGTCCACGTCGAGGTTCAGGTGCATCTGGCGGCCGTACAGCTTGGCCAGCACCGCGCCGAGACGCTGCTTCTGGACGTCGCTGAGCGGAACCGCGGTGGTCACGGTGGCGACCATGCGGTCACGACGCTCGGCGGCGACCTTGGAAAGGGACTCGAGGCCCGCTTCCAGGCTACGTCCACGCGGGTGCGTGACGAGACGCGTGACCAGACGCTCGGTGACGGCGTTCGCCTTGCCGCCGAGCAGGCTGCGCAGCAGCTGGCTCTTGGCGGCGGCGGTCGCGGACCGGTCGGTCAGTGCGGCACGCAGCTCCGTGCTTCCGGAGACGATCCGGCCGAACCGGAACAACTCGTCCTCGACGTCGTCGAGGCCGCCGCTGTTCTGGGCCGCCGTGAGGTCGGCGGTGGCCGCCAGTACCTCGAGCGAATCCACCAGGTCACGGGACTGCGACCAGCGGGACCGGACCATGCCGGACACCAGGTCGAGGGTTTCCCCGCCGACCTGACCACCGAGCAGACGACCGGCCAGCTCGGCCTTGGCCTCGCCGGACTGCGACGGGTCCGTGATGACCCGTCGCAGCGAGACCTCACGGTCGAGCAGCGCGGTGACGGCCGCCAGCTCGCCGGCGAGCTTCGCCGCGTCGACGGACGTGTTGTCCGTCAGCGCGTCGAGACGCTCGCGGGCGGTGGCCAGCGCGTCGCGGCTCGCTCCGTTCATCGGGCGGCCTCGGCCTTCTCCTCGAGCTCGCTGAGGAAGCGGTCGATCGTGCGGCTCTGCCGGGCGTGGTCCTCGAGGGACTCGCCGACGAGCTTTCCGGCCAGGTCGGTGGCGAGCTTGCCCACGTCCTGACGGAGCGCAGAAGAGGCGGCCTTGCGGTCGGCCTCGATCTGGGCGTGACCGGCAGCGATGATCTCCTCACGCTGCCGCTGGCCCTCTGCGCGCAGTTCTTCCTTGAGCGCGGTGCCGTGCTCCAGGGCGTCCTGGCGCAGGCGAGCGGCCTCGTGCCGGGCTTCGGCGAGCTGGGCCTTGTACTGCTCCAGCACGCTCTGAGCCTCGGTCTGAGCGGCCTCAGCCTTTTCGATACCGCCTTCGATGGCCTCGCGGCGCTCGTCCAGAACCTTGTTGATGTTCGGGAGGAGCTTCTTCGCGAGGAAACCGAAGACGATGACGAAGGCGATCAGACCGATGACGAGCTCGGGGATCGGCGGGATGAGGGGGTTTTCCCCGCCCTCAGCCGCGAGAACCAGGAGGTTCACTTCAGTGCCTTTCGTCTAGGTGGTGGTCGTGGATCCGAGGATCACGGGCCGTAGACGAACGGCATGACCAGACCGATGAGGGCGAGCGCCTCACAGAAGGCGAAGCCGAGGATCTGGTTGGCGCGGATCAGGCCGGCAGCCTCGGGCTGACGAGCGAGGGCCTGGGTACCGTTACCGAAGATGATGCCGACGCCGACGCCGGGGCCGATGGCCGCAAGGCCGTAACCGATGGAGCCGAGGGAGCCGGTGACGCCTTCGGCGGCGATGGTCTGGAGAGCGGACATGCCGGTTCTTCCTTCTCTTTCACGGACCCGGTGGGGGTTGGCCACCGGACGACATAGTGGTTTGGGGGAGGGCTTGACTCAGTGGTGCTCTGCGAGCGCGCCCTGAATGAAGCTGCAAGCCAGGAGGACGAAGACGTACGCCTGGACAGCCTGGATGAAGAGCTCGAAGGCGGTCATCACCAGGACCATGACGAACGAGACGCCCGCGTAGGCGATCCCGATGCCGTTCAGCAGGTACCAGCTGGCGATCGTGAAGAGCAGCAGCAGGGTGTGACCGGCGAACATGTTCGCGAACAGTCGGACCGCGTGGGTGAACGGGCGCACCAGGACGTTCGAGAAGAACTCGATGACCATGACCATCGGCAGAACCGGGCCGAGCGACTTGTCGTAGCCGGTCAGGTTCTTGAAGCCGCCGACGAAGCCGTGACGCTTGAAGGTCACGCTCATCCAGATCACGTAGACGATGGCCGCGAGGGCCGCCGGGTACGAAATGATCGACGTCACCGGGAACTGGGCCAGCGGGACGATCGACCAGACGTTCAGGATCCAGACGAAGAAGAACAGCGAGACCATCAGGGGGACGTACTTCTCGCCCTCCTTCTTGCCCAGCGTCTCGTAGACGATGCCGCGGCGTACGAAGTCGTAGCCGGCCTCGGCGACCATCTGCAGCTTGCCCGGGACGACCTTCGGCTTGCGGAAGGCGGCCCAGAAGAAGCCGACGATGACGACGGTACCGAGCAGCGCCAGCAGCATCGTCTTGTTGAAGTAGAGGCTGCTGTCACCGTCCCCGAAGATCGGCTGGAACAGGAACGAGTGCAGGCCGGGAGCCGGGAATCCACAACCGTCGAAGATGTGGCAATCGGTCTCGAAGGCGAGCACCGTCGTCGGGTCAGCACTCACCGCGGGCTCCTTCAGCGTGGCGCATAGGTACGGCAACCTCGTTGTGTCGGCGCGGCGCACAGCCGCTGTTCGGCACTGGACTGGTGTTTCGGATTAGGGGGCGGCGGTCAGGCATCGAGCCTCGCGATGGAACAGGCGTCAGCTCGGATGCCCGCGTCCGCATCGCCGCAGTTGGAACCGGACGATAGCAGCATCCCGAACGCGCACTTATCCCGCCCCTACCCCTCACGGCTTCGGTCCCGAATTTCCGGGCTTGTCGCCCTTCATCGATTCCGGTTCGACGTAGAGGATCTTGGCCTTCATATGAGCACGCGCCTGCGCGCCGATCCACACGAGGGTGGTGATGGCGAGCGTGATCGCGAAGGCCTTGGGGTGGAACAGCGTCGTGTTCTTGAACACGGCGAGAAAGACGAAGAGCAGCAGGATCTGGACCGTGTAGAGCATGAGCCCCATGGCCTGGAACAGGTGCGGAAGCGATTTCGCCGTGCGCTGCAGCACGAGGAATCCGATGCCCATGAACAGCATCACCACCACCGTCGCGACGACGGCGCCCACGGCCCCCTTGCCGCCGACCGTGATGCCACTGATGACGGCGGCGAGAGCGCCGACGACAGCGGTGGGCACGGCTGATTGCAGGAGGGATCGGACGTCATCTGACCGCATGGCGGTTTGCTCCGCGTGGTGGTGGGGGCACAGGGACTCGTACTGAACGAGCGTAAGCCCGGTCCGAGGGAGAGCCTCAGGCCAATGGACCGTCGCACTACGGTCCTTCGGCTCTGGCGCCGGGTTTAGTGAACGGTATCACAAAGTATTTGATGAGAGCTTTACCCGTGGGGTGTGCCGACTGTCACACATGAGAGTGACCCTGCGCGTGTGTGCACGACAGGCAACTGTCTTGTCTGGTAAAGGCCGTTCATGTCCGACATGCGCCCGCGGTGTCAGCGCGAGGACTCCGCCTTACGCCGGTCGGGGAAGCGCGAACGGGGGCCTACCGCGGTCGCCCCGTTGACGCCCGAGACACCCGCCACGATCGGCCGCGCCGGCTCCGGCTCCACCGCCGAGGCGTCCTGCAGGGCCGCCTCGGCGGCCCGTTCGGCGTGCCGGTAGCGCGGAGGGACGAGCCGCTCCGCCCACCGCGGGGTCCGCGGGGTGAAGCGCGGCAGCAGGAGCAGGAGCAGTCCCACGGCGCTCAGCGCGGAGATCGCCAGCACGATCCACATCGAGGCGGAGTGCACCGAGTACGCCACGGTGCCGAAGGCGATCAGCCCCGACCAGAAGTACATGATGAGCACCGCGCGGCTGTGCGAATGCCCGAGCTCCAGCAGCCGGTGGTGGAGGTGTCCGCGGTCCGCCGCGAACGGCGACTGGCCCTTCCAGGTGCGCCGCACGATGGCCAGGACCAGGTCCGTCATCGGGATCGCGATGATCGTGAGCGGCAGGATCAGCGGGATGAACACCGGCAGCATCGCGTGGGTCGCGTTGCGCTCACCACCCACGAAGAGCGCCATCGCGTCCGGGTCCACCTGCCCGGTGACGGAGATGGCGCCGGCGGCCAGCACCAGGCCGATGAGCATCGAGCCCGAGTCGCCCATGAAGATCCGGGCGGGGTGCATGTTGTGCGGCAGGAAGCCCAGGCACATGCCCATGAGGATCGCGGCGAAGAGCGTCGCGGGCGCGGCCGCCTCGATCCCGTAGCCGAACCAGATCCGGTAGGCGTAGAGGAAGAACGCGCAGGTCGCGATGCAGACCATGCCCGCGGCCAGGCCGTCGAGGCCGTCCACGAAGTTCACCGCGTTGATGGTGATCACGACGAGGGCCACGGTGAGCAGGTTGCCCTGCCACGGCGTGAGCGCGACCGTGCCGATCCACGGGACCGGGATCCACAGGATGGTCAGGCCCTGCATGCACATCACGCCGGCGGAGATCATCTGCGCGCCGAGCTTGATCAGGGCGTCGAGCTCGAACTTGTCGTCGAGCACGCCGACCAGCCAGATCAGGGCCGCCCCGGAGAGCAGGGCCCGCGGCTCGTTCGACAGCTCGAAGACACCGTTGAGGTTCTGCAGGTGGTCCGCGACGAGCAGTCCGGCGCACAGTCCGCCGAACATCGCGATGCCGCCGAGCCGCGGCGTGGGCTCGCGGTGCACGTCCCTGGCACGGATCTCCGGCATCGCGCCCACCGCGATCGCGAACTTCCGCACGGGCCCGGTGAGTAGATAAGTCACCGCGACCGTGACGCAAAGCGTCAGCAGATATTCACGCACGGGCTGCCCCAGATGTATCGCCGGCCATCTCAGCCCCACACACTAGCTGCGATGTACTCACTGTCGGGGACGCGCGGTGGCCGTATCCCGGTTGCGGTACGTCGCTCTTGCCCTTCTTAAACCCCATACGGTGGAAAACTGCCCACCATTTCGTTGACATCCCTGCGGATCCGCGCGGGCTCCTCGCCGGCCAGCGCCGCCGTGAACAGCGCGGCGATCCGGCCCATCTCCGCCTCCCCCATCCCCTGCGTGGTCACGGCCGCGGTGCCGAGGCGGATCCCGCGCTGGTCACCGTAGGGAAGGGCGCACGTGTCCAGCACCATCCCGGCGGCGGCCAGCCGGCCCCGGGCCCCCGCGCCGTCGAGGCCCAGCGGTGCGGGGTCCGCGGTGATCAGGTGGGTATCGGTCCCGCCGGTCGTGATCGCGAACCCGCGGGCGGCGAGGGCGTCGGCCAGGGCGCGCGCGTTGGCGACCACGCGGTGGGCGTACGAGGTGAACGCGGGCCCGGCGGCCTCCCCGAAGGCCACCGCCTTGGCGGCGATGGTGTGCATCTGGGCGCCGCCCTGGGTGAAGGGGAACACCGCCCGGTCGATCCGCTCGGCGAACTCGGCCCCGCACAGGATCATCCCGCCGCGCGGGCCGCGGAGCACCTTGTGCGTGGTGGCGCAGACGATGTCGGCGTAGGGCACCGGACTGGGGGCGGCCCCGCCGGCCACGAGCCCGATGGGATGGGCGGCGTCCACGATCAGGAACGCGCCGACCTCGTCGGCGATCTCCCGGAAGACGGAGTACTCGGGATGCCTCGGGTAGGAGATGGACCCGCACACGATGGCCTTGGGCCGGTGCGCGTGCGCGAGCTCCTGCACCTGGGAGTAGTCGATGAGCCCGGTCCCGGCGTCCACTCCGTAGCCGACGAAGTCGAACCACCGCCCGGAGACGTTGGCGGGCGATCCGTGCGTGAGGTGCCCCCCGGAGGTGAGCCCCATGGCCAGCACGGTGTCCCCGGGCCGCAGCAGCGCGGCGTACGCGGCGAGCACGGCGGCGGAACCGGAGTGCGGCTGCACGTTCGCGTGCTCGGCGCCGAAGAGGGCGCGGGCCCGCTCGACGGCGATCCGCTCGGCGAGGTCGGCGTACTCGCAGCCGCCGTGGTGGCGTGCGCCGGGGTACCCCTCGGCGTACTTGTTGGCGAGCGCCGACCCGAGGGCGCCGAGTACGGCGGGCGAGGTGAAGTTCTCGGCGGCGATCAGCTGCAGGGAGCCCGCCTGCCGCTGCGCCTCACCGGCGAGCACGTCGGCCATCTGGGGATCATGCTGACGCAGCAGTTCCGTCGGCTCGGTGATGACGCTCATGGCGCGACTCCAGGGGGTACCACGTACCGGGTACCAGCCACTGTAGGCCGGGGCCGCGCATCGCGCTCTGCGACGGGCCCGCCCGGTGGGTCCAGCGCGGGTCAGCGGGAAGCGGTGACGCCGGTCAGCGCCGTGACCACGGGGTCCAGCGCCTGGTTGATCTCGTCGCCGATCGACCGGAAGAAGGTGATCGGCGCCCCGTACGGGTCGTACACCTCGTCGGCATCCGGCGAAGGAGCCAGCAGCCATCCCCGCAGGGCGGCGGCGGCCCGGACCAGGGCGCGGGCCCGCTCCGCCATGCCGTCGTCCAGCGGCGGCAGCGTCGCCGGGTCTATCGCCCGGACCAGCCGGGTGAACTCCTTCAGCGTGAAGGTGCGCAGGCCCGCCGAGTGCCCCATCGAGATCACCTGGGCACGGTGGTCACGGGTCGCGGTGAGGACCAGGTCCGCGCGTATGACGTGCTCGTCCAGCAGCTCCCGGCCGGTGAACCCGGAGGCGTCCGCCCCGAAGTCCGCCAGCACGGCGGCCGCATTGGCCTCCATGGGCGCTCCCTCGTGGCCCCAGGTGCCCGCGCTCTCCACGATCAGGTCGCCCGTGACGAGCCCCCCGAGCCGGTGGGACAGCGCATGCCGCGTCAGCCGCTCGGTGATGGGCGAGCGGCACACGTTGCCGGTGCTGACGTGGAGTATGCGGAAGGTGCTGTCCCCGGCTATGCCACGCCCCTCAGGGCTCACGGGGCCACCTCAAGGTCGGGTACGACCTCCCGCAGCTGCTCGGCGGTCAGCGCCCCCTCGCGCAGCAGGACGGGAACCTTCCCGGTGACGTCGACGATCGACGACGGCAGGGTGCTCGGGGTCGGCCCGCCGTCGAGGTACACGGACACGGAGTCGCCCAGCATCTCGCGGGCCGCGTCGCAGTCCTCGGGCGCCGGGTGCCCCGTCAGGTTCGCCGAGGAGACCGCCATCGGGCCGACCTCGGTCAGCAGCTCGATCGCGACGGGATGCAGCGGCATGCGTACGGCCACGGTCCCGCGGGTCTCCCCCAGGTCCCACGCCAGCGACGGCTGGTGCTTGGCGACGAGCGTCAGACCGCCCGGCCAGAAGGCGTCGACGAGCTCCCACGCCTGCTCGGAGAAGTCCGTGACCAGACCGTGCAGGGTGTTCGGGGAGCCGATGAGGACGGGGGTGGGCATGTTGCGGCCGCGCCCCTTGGCGGCGAGCAGGTCGCCGACGGCCTCCGCGCTGAAGGCGTCCGCACCGATCCCGTACAGGGTGTCGGTGGGCAGCACGACGAGCTCTCCGCGGCGCACGGCGGAGGCGGCTTCGCGCAGGCCCGTCTTGCGGTCCGTCGCGTCGTTGCAGTCGTATCGCCGGGCCATCAGCGGGACTCCTCGTGCAGCAGGGGGTTGGCGGGAATGCTCGCGGCGGTCGCGCCGGTCGTGCCGGTCACGGCAGGGCCTTGCGGGCGGTGGCGAAGCGCGGGCGCTTGTTGAGGTCGGGGTGGTCGGCGGCGTCCGCCCAGCCACGCTCCTCGGCGAAGATCCACGGGACCTGGCCGCCCTGGGTGTCCGCGTGCTCGATGACGACGATGCCGCCCGGGCGCAGCAGACGATGGGCGGTGCGCTCGATGCCGCGGATGGTGTCGAGGCCGTCCTCACCGGAGAACAGCGCCATCTCGGGGTCGTGGTCGCGGGCCTCGGGGGCGACGTACTCCCACTCGGTGAGCGGGATGTACGGCGGGTTGGAGATGACCAGGTCCACCTGTCCGTCCAGCTCGGGCAGGGCGCTCAGCGCGTCGCCCTGGTGGACGGTGACCCGGGAGCCCTCGGCGTTCTTGCGCGTCCACCGAAGGGCGTCCTCGGACAGCTCGACGGCGTGCACGCGCGAGCGCGGCACCTCCTGCGCCATGGCGAGCGCGATGGCGCCGGAGCCGGTGCACAGGTCCACGATCAACGGTTCGACGACGTCCATCGCCCGGACGGCCTGTATGGCCCAGTCCACGACCGACTCGGTCTCGGGCCGGGGCACGAAGACCCCGGGCCCGACCTGGAGCTCCAGGTACCGGAAGAAGGCGCGGCCGGTGATGTGCTGGAGCGGCTCGCGCGCCTCGCGGCGGGCGACGGCCTCCCAGTAGCGGGCGTCGAAGTCCGCGTCCTTGACGTGGTGCAGTTCCCCCCGTTTGACGCTGTGCACGAAGGCCGCGAGCTCCTCCGCGTCGAAACGCGGTGAGGGCACGCCGGCGGCGGCCAGCCGCTGGGTGGCCTGGGCCACCTCGGCAAGCAGCAAGTTCACGCTGGTCCTCCGGGCTGCTGTCGTACGGGGGGTGGTGCGGGGTGTCCTGCGGGGTGGTGCGGGGGCCCTGCGGCGGGACTCAGTGCGCGGACGCGAGCTTGGCGGCCGAGTCCGTGTCGACACAGGCCTGGATGACCGGGTCGAGGTCCCCGTCGAGCACCTGGTCCAAGTTGTACGCCTTGAAGCCCGTCCGGTGGTCCGAGATCCGGTTTTCCGGGTAGTTGTACGTACGGATCTTCTCGGAACGGTCCACGGAGCGCACCTGGCTGCGGCGCACGTCGGAGGCCTCCTGCTCGGCGGCTTCCTGGGCTGCGGCCAGCAGGCGCGAGCGCAGGATGCGCATCGCCTGCTCCTTGTTCTGGAGCTGGCTCTTCTCGTTCTGGCAGGAGGCGACCACACCGGTCGGGATGTGCGTGATGCGCACGGCCGAGTCGGTGGTGTTGACGGACTGGCCGCCGGGGCCCGAGGAGCGGTAGACGTCGATGCGGAGGTCGTTCATGTTGACCTCGACCTCCACCTCCTCGGCTTCCGGGGTGACGAGCACGCCGGCGGCGGAGGTGTGGATGCGGCCCTGGGACTCGGTGGCCGGAACGCGCTGGACGCGGTGCACGCCGCCCTCGTACTTCAGGCGGGCCCAGACGCCCTGGCCGGGCTCGGTGGCACCGTTGCCGCCCTTGGTGCGCACGGAGACCTGGACGTCCTTGTAGCCGCCCAGCTCGGACTCGGTGGCGTCGATGATCTCGGTCTTCCAGCCCACGCGCTCGGCGTAGCGCAGGTACATGCGCAGCAGGTCGCCGGCGAACAGGGCCGACTCGTCGCCGCCCGCGCCCGCCTTGACCTCGAGGAGCACGTCCTTGTCGTCACTGGGGTCGCGCGGGACGAGCAGCAGGCGGAGCTTCTCGGTGAGCTCTTCGCGCTGCGCGCTCAGTTCCTTGACCTCGGCCACGAAGTCGGGGTCGTCGGCCGCGAACTCCTTGGCCGTCTCGATGTCCTCGGCGGACTGCTTCCAGGCACGGAAGGTCGCGACGATCGGGGTCAGTTCCGCGTAGCGCTTGTTGAGCTTGCGCGCGTTGGCCTGATCCGAGTGGACCGAAGGGTCGGCGAGCTTCTTCTCAAGATCGGCGTGCTCGCCGATCAGTTCCTCGACCGCCTCGAACATCGGGGGCTCCTGATGGTGAAAGTGAAGAAAGGGGCTGCGGGACGCGAAAGGCGCCGGTCCGGCTGCCCCCGTAGCAACAGGGTGCAGCCGGAATCCGGCGCCGGAGGCTCGCTACTTCTGTGCAGCCTTGCCGAAGCGGGCCTCGAAGCGGGCCACACGGCCACCGGTGTCGAGGATCTTCTGCTTGCCCGTGTAGAACGGGTGGCACTCGGAGCAGACCTCGGCACGGATGGTGCCTTCGGTCAGGGTGCTACGGGTGGTGAACGACGCGCCACAGGTGCAGCTGACCTGGGTCTCGACGTACGAGGGGTGAACATCGCGCTTCAAGGTGTCTCCTAGATTCGGGAGGGCGCCGGGTCGCAGGAGCCGAATTGCGCGCTGCGTGAACCGGGGCCGACAGACCAGTCTGCCAGGACCGGGCTGCCTGTCAAAATTCTGAGGACGCCTCCCTCAACGGAGGGGGGCCGCCATCTATTCCACGGGGTCCCGCGCCCGTCCTGCCGCACGCCCCGCCGCCCCTCGTACGGCACGTCGTACGGCACGTGGCACGGCACGTCCTACCGCGCGCGGCCTACCGCACGACCGAGCCGGCCGTGCCCTTGTCCCCGGCCGAGTTCGCGGTGGCCTCCGCGGGGATCGCCCGGTCGGCCAGGAGGGCGTCCCACACCATCTTGGACTCCTTGGTGAGCGGGACGACCCGGTTGGGGTCACGGGTGTCCCCGACCACCGGCAGCGTGATCATCTGCATGTTCTCCGGGCTGATGCCCTGGAGGCCCTGGGCGAAGCCCATGAGGGACTTCACGTCGCCGAGCGGCTTGTCGGTGGTGAGTGCCTTGGTGGCGGTGTCGGCGAGGTCGAGCAGCCGTTTCGGGTTGTCGAAGACGCCGACGCCCTTGACCTGCTTGATCAGCGCCTTGATGAACGCCTGCTGCAGCTGTATTCGGCCCAGGTCGCCGCCGTCGCCCACGCCGTGGCGGGTGCGGACCAGGCCGAGGGCCTGTTCTCCGTTGAGCTTGTTGGTGCCGGCCGGCAGGTCGAGGTGGCTGTACGGGTCCTTGATCGGCTTGGTGGTCGTCACCTCGACACCGCCGAGGTTGTCGATGATCCCCTTGAAGCCGGTGAAGTCGACCTCGAGGTAGTGATCCATCCGGACCCCCGACATCTCCTCCACGGTCGCGACCGCGCAGGCCGCCCCGCCGACGGTGTACGACTCGTTGAACATCCTGCGCGGGCCGCCCGGGTCCGTCCTGCCGTTCGGCTCCTTGCACGCGGGCCGGGTCACCAGGGTGTCGCGGGGTATCGACACGACGCTGGCCTTGGTGTGGCCCTCGTTCAGGTGGACGATCATCGCGGTGTCGGAGCGGGCGGAGCCGCCGTCGTCCTGCCCGTACTCGCCGTTCGCCCCGCCGCGGGAGTCGGACCCGAGGACGAGGATGTCCATCGAGCCGTTGTCCACGTTCTGCGGGCGGTCCTTGCCGAGGGCCGCGTCGATGTCGACCGTCTTGAGGTTGCCGTTGAGCTTGAAGTAGAAGTAGCCGAGCCCCGCCCCGCCCAGGAGGACCACGCCGGCAGCGGTCCACGCGGCGATGACGACGGCCCTGCGGCGCCCGCCCGGTTTCCGCCGGCGCCGGCCCGCGTCGGCCCTGCGGCCGCGACCCCTGTTGTCCTGGCTCATGCTCTCCTCTGCCCGTCTGTCTGTCCGCTGTCCGTCCGCGTCCCGATCCGGGCCGGCTCCCCGCTCCCCCTGACACAGACGGCCGGACGCCCTCCAGGGTTCCACGGCCACCGGCGCGTCCGGACCGGGCGGGCTCGGTGGACGAACCGGGATGAACAGTACGTAAGTTGGCACCTACCTGCGGTTTCGTACAGGCCGCACGGTGACTCCGGGGGATCGACCCGAGTACGGAGTGTGGCAAAGGTCGCACCCGCGCACGAAAGCCCCCGTCGCGGAGGCGGCGGGGGCTTTCGTGGTCAGGCAGGTGCTACGGGGAGACGTCAGTCGTCGTTCTTGCCCGACGGGGTCGTCTTCGCGATCTGCATGAGGAACTCGGCGTTCGACTTCGTCTGCTTCATCTTGTCGAGGAGCAGCTCGATGGCCTGCTGCGAGTCGAGCGCGTGCAGCACCCGGCGCAGCTTCCAGACGATGGCGAGCTCCTCGCTGTTGAGGAGGATCTCCTCCTTGCGGGTGCCCGAGGGGTCCACGTCCACGGCCGGGAAGATGCGCTTGTCGGCGAGCTTCCGGTCGAGCTTGAGCTCCATGTTGCCGGTGCCCTTGAACTCCTCGAAGATCACCTCGTCCATGCGCGAGCCGGTGTCGACCAGCGCGGTGGCCAGGATGGTCAGCGAGCCGCCGTCCTCGATGTTGCGCGCGGCACCGAAGAAGCGCTTCGGCGGGTACAGCGCGGTCGAGTCGACACCACCGGACAGGATGCGGCCGGAGGCGGGGGCGGCGAGGTTGTACGCGCGGCCCAGACGGGTGATCGAGTCCAGCAGGACGACCACGTCGTGGCCGAGCTCGACGAGACGCTTGGCGCGCTCGATGGCCAGCTCGGCGACGGTGGTGTGGTCCTCGGCCGGGCGGTCGAAGGTCGAGGAGATGACCTCGCCCTTCACCGACCGCTGCATGTCCGTGACCTCTTCCGGACGCTCGTCGACCAGGACGACCATCAGGTGGCACTCGGGGTTGTTGACCGTGATCGCGTTGGCGATCGCCTGCATGATCATGGTCTTACCGGTCTTCGGCGGGGCCACGATCAGACCGCGCTGGCCCTTACCGATCGGCGACACGAGGTCGATGATGCGGGTGGTCAGCACGCCCGGGTCGGTCTCCAGACGGAGCCGGTCCTGGGGGTACAGGGGGGTCAGCTTCTGGAACTCCGGGCGGCCGCGGCCGGATTCGGGCGCCATGCCGTTGACCGAGTCCAGACGCACGAGCGCGTTGAACTTCTCGCGGCGCTCACCGTCCTTGGGCTGGCGGACCGCACCGGTGGTGTGGTCGCCCTTGCGCAGCCCGGCCTTGCGGACCTGGGCCAGGGACACGTACACGTCGTTCGGGCCGGGCAGGTAGCCCGAGGTCCGGATGAACGCGTAGTTGTCGAGGATGTCGAGGATGCCCGCGACGGGGATCAGCACGTCGTCGTCGGCGACCTGCGTCTCGGCCGGGGCGAACTCGTCGCGGCCACGACGGCCGCGACGGTCACGGTAACGGCCGCGGCGGCCGCGACGGCCGTCCTCGTCGAAGTCGTCCTGCGGGCCGTTGTCCTGACGGTCCCGGTCCTGCCGGCCGCCCTGCTGACCCTGGTTCTGGCCCTGGCCCTGGCCGCGGCCGCCCTGCTGGCGGTCCTGACGGTCGGTCCGGTCCTGCCGGCCGCCCTGCTGACCCTGGCCCTGGTTCTGACCCTGGCCCTGGCCCTGGCCCTGGCCCCCCTGACCGGCCTGGCCCTGGCCCTGGGCGCCCTGGCCCTGGTCGTCGGCCTTGGCACCGCGGTCACGGCGCTCGCGACGGCCGTCGGTGCGCTCGCTGCCCCGCTCGCGGCGGTCGCGGCGGCCGCGGCCCTCGCCGTCCTGGCCCTGCGCCTGACCGGAAGCGGCGGTCGCCGCCTCGGTCTTCGCCTCGGCCTGCGCGGCCGGGGCAGCGGTCTCGGCCTTGGCCTCGACCTGCACGGCGGCGGGAGCCGAAGCCTCGGGGCTGCCGGAAGGGGCGGTGGCCCGACGGCGGCGGCGCTCGCCCACAGGGGCGTCGTCGCTGGCCGGCTGGCCGGGGATGTCGATCTGCGCCTGCGCGGCGGGCTTGTCGGCGGGCGCCTCGGCGGCGGCCTCGCCCGTACGGGCCTTGCTGGTGGCGCGGCGCTTCGGCTTCGTCTCGGTGCTGTCGACCGGGGCGGCGGACGCGGAGGCCGCGGCCTTGGGGGCGCTGCTTCCCGCCTGCGCCTCCTTGATGACCTCGATCAGCTGGCCCTTGCGCATCCGCGCGGTGCCCCTGATGCCGAGGCCCGACGCGACCTGCTGGAGCTCGGCCAGGACCATGCCATCAAGGCCGGTGCCGGAGCGGCGACGCTTGGTCGCGGCGCCCGCGGCGGGGGCACTGGTGTCGACGTTGGTGTCGGCAGCGCCCATCAGATCGGTGGTGTCGCTCACGAAGGGTCCTTCCCTGGAGCGGACGTCGGCCTGTCTGGCTCGGCGACCGGTTGTGCTGTCCGACGGCAGTCCGGGATGTGTGGACTGCGCCGGGGCGGTGGTCCGCCGGTAGAAATACGGCGGAGAGAAACGTGCATGTGCATGGGTGTTTCCGGCGAGAAGCCCCCGAGCTGGAAGCGTGGGAATGTCACGCCGATTCCGGAGCGTGCTCGAAACTGCTGGCAGCGATCAAAGCAGTCGGGGAGGCTCCCGGAAGAAAGGTGGTCCCTGATAGGGACACTGAGCACCAAGCCATGGCGGCTTCGGATGCGCACTTGAGACTAACACTACCGGATCCAACAGACATTCCCCCTCTCAATCACCGGCAATCGAGCCCTTCCGCGCGGGCGGCCTGCCCTGGCCGCCCGCCCCTGGCCGGCTGTCTCCCCTGCGGCGGCCTTCAGCCGCCCTGGGTGCCCAGCGGAAGTACGCTCGCGCCCGCGGCGTCGAGTGCGAGCCGGTTGGCCGCCCACCCCTCGCCCGCGAGCCGCGCGACCTTGTCGGCCGCACCGTTGTCGACCAGCGCGAGGACCGTGGGGCCCGCGCCGGAGATCACCGCGGGGATGCCGTCCGCCCGCAGTCGGGCCACGAGAGCCAGGCTCTCGGGCATCGCCGGGGACCGGTAGTCCTGGTGGAGACGGTCCTCGGTGGCCGGCAGCAGGAGCTCGGGACGCCTGGTCAGGGCCTCTACGAGCAGACCCGCGCGGCCCGCGTTGACGGCGGCGTCCACGTGCGGGACGGTGCGCGGCAACAGGCCGCGCGCGGTCTCCGTCAGCACCGGCTTGGAGGGGACGAAGACCACCGGAACGATGGAATCGGCGGGCTCCATGCGGATCGCCTTGGCGCTGCCGCCGTCCATCCACGCGAGGGTGAAACCGCCGAGCAGACAGGCGGCGACGTTGTCGGGGTGGCCCTCGATCTCGGTGGCGAGTTCCAGCAGCGCCACGTCGTCGAGCCTGGCCTCTCCGCCTATGGTCACGGCGCGGGCGGCGACGACGCCCGCGCAGATGGCGGCGGAGGAGGAGCCGAGACCGCGGCCGTGCGGGATGCGGTTGGCGCAGACCACTTCGAGGCCGCGCGGCTGTCCGCCCAGCAGGTCGAAGGCGGTGCGCATGGAACGTACGAGGAGGTGACTCTCGTCCCGCGGGAGGGTGTCGGCACCTTCGCCCGCGATGTCGATGTTCAGGCCGGAATCGGCCACACGGACGACGACGTCGTCATAGAGCCCCAGGGCCAGGCCGAAGGCGTCGAAGCCCGGGCCGAGGTTGGCACTGCTGGCGGGAACGCGCACCCGTACGGCGGCGGCGCGGAACGCTGGACCGGCCATCGTCCGATGACACTCCTTGTGACTGTGCGAGACGAGATGTTCGCTGGCTCGCTTGCTCGCTGTGAATGTACTGGAGAACGTACGACACCCGAAGGCCCCGTGGGCAGCACCGCGGTCATATGCGCGGCGGCGGATGTAAGTACAGCCTATCGAAGGAAGGTTCTTCTCCGACATAGGGCGCACGACAGGCGCACGATGCGTGTCGCGGGGTCCCGTCGAATTCCGCCGGACCTCCGCCCGGTTTCTACCGGATTTCCCCAGGGTTTTGGTCCCGTACGGCACGAGTTGCCGGATTCCTCAGCCTTCGAAAGACTTCCGGAATCCGGCAACCCGGTCACTGCCGTACCGCTGGCCGGAACTCCCGGTCAGACGAGACCGAGGCGCACGGCGGCGGCCTCGGCGTCGACCGGAATGGTGATCGGCTGCGGAGCGCCGGCGACCGCCCAGTCGGGGTCCTTCAGGCCGTTGCCGGTGACCGTGCACACGATCTTCTGGCCGGGGTCGACCAGACCGAGCTCGGCGGCCTTGAGCAGACCGGCCACGGACGCGGCCGAGGCGGGCTCGACGAAGACGCCCTCCTGCGCGGCCAACAGGCGGTAGGCCGCCAGGATCTGGCGGTCCGTCACCTCGTCGATGAAGCCGCCCGACTCGTCCCGGGCCTGCAGGGCGTAGTCCCACGAGGCCGGGTTGCCGATGCGGATCGCGGTGGCGATGGTGTGCGGCTCCTTGACGACCTCGCCGCGCACGATGGGCGCGGACCCGGAGGCCTGGAAACCCCACACACGGGGCGTACGGGAGGCCAGGCCGTCGGCCTTGTACTCCTTGAACCCCTTCCAGTACGCGGTGATGTTGCCGGCGTTGCCGACCGGCAGCACGTGGATGTCGGGGGCGTCGCCGAGCGCGTCCACGATCTCGAACGCGGCCGTCTTCTGGCCTTCGATGCGTACCGGGTTGACGGAATTGACCAGCGCCACCGGGTAGTTGTCGGACAGGGCGCGGGCGAGGTCCAGGCAGTCGTCGAAGTTGCCGTCGACCTGCAGGATCTTGGCGCCGTGGATCAGGGCCTGGCCCATCTTGCCCAGCGCGATCTTGCCGCGGGGCACGAGGACGGCACAGACCATCCCGGCGCGCACCGCGTAGGCGGCGGCGGAGGCCGAGGTGTTGCCCGTGGAGGCGCAGATGACGGCCTTGGCGCCGTCCTCCTTGGCCTTGGTGATCGCCATGGTCATGCCGCGGTCCTTGAAGGAGCCGGTGGGGTTGGCCCCCTCGACCTTCAGGTGCACCTCGCAGCCGGTGCGCTCGGAGAGCACCTGCGCGGGGACGAGGGGAGTTCCACCCTCGCGGAGCGTGACCACGGGAGTCGCGGCCGTCACCGGCAGACGGTCCCGGTACTCCTCGATGATGCCGCGCCACTGGTGGGTGCGATTGCTGCTCATGGGTCCTTACTCCCCTTCAACACGCATGATGCTGGCCACACCGCGGACGGTGTCCAGCTTCCGCAGCGCCTCGACGGTCCCGGAGAGGGCGGCGTCGGGTGCCCGGTGAGTGACGACGACGAGGGAGGCCTCGCCGTCCTTGCCCTGCTGGCGGACGGTGTCGATCGACACCCCGTGCTCGGCGAAGGTGGTCGCCACCTGGGCGAGTACGCCCGGCTTGTCCGCCACATCGAGGCTGATGTGGTAGCGGGTGACGACCTCGCCCATGGCACTGACCGGCAGCTGGGTGTACGCGGACTCGCCCGGCCCCTTTGCCTCGGCGAGCTTGTTGCGGCAGACGGCGACGAGGTCGCCGAGGACCGCCGACGCGGTCGGGGAACCGCCCGCGCCGGGCCCGTAGAACATGAGCCGCCCGGCGGCCTCCGCCTCGACGAAGACGGCGTTGTACGCCTCGCGGACGGAGGCGAGCGGATGGGTCAGCGGGATCATCGCCGGGTGGACGCGCGCGGTGACGGACTCGCCGTCGGCGGCGCGCTCCAGGATGGCGAGGAGCTTGATGGTGCAGCCCATGCGCTTGGCGGACGCGAAGTCGGCGGCGCTGACCTCGGTCATGCCCTCGCGGTAGACGTCGTCCAGGCGGACCCGGGTGTGGAAGGCGATGCCGGCCAGGATCGCGGCCTTGGCGGCGGCGTCGTAGCCCTCCACGTCGGCCGTGGGGTCGGCCTCGGCGTACCCGAGGGCGGTGGCCTCGTCGAGGGCCTCCTGGTACCCGGCACCGGTGGAGTCCATCTTGTCGAGGATGAAGTTCGTCGTGCCGTTGACGATGCCCATCACCCGGTTGATCTTGTCGCCCGCGAGGGACTCGCGCATCGGGCGGACCAGCGGGATGGCCCCGGCGACGGCGGCCTCGTAGTACAGGTCCAGCCCGTGCAGCTCGGCCGCGGCGTGCAGCGCGGCGCCGTCCTGGGCCAGCAGCGCCTTGTTCGCCGAGACGACGGAGATGCCGTGCTCGAAGGCGGTGGTGATCAGGGTGCGGGCCGGCTCGATGCCGCCGATGACCTCGATGGCGACGTCGATGTCGCCGCGTTTGAGCAGCGCGGTCGCATCGGTGGTGATCAGGGCCGGGTCGATGCCCTCGCGGACCTTGGAGGGACGGCGTACGGCCACTCCGGCGAGCTCGACCGGCGCGCCGATCCTGGCCGTCAGATCGTCGGCGTGCGTCGTCATGATGCGAGCCACCTCTGAGCCGACCACTCCACAGCCCAGCAGCGCCACCTTCAGCGGACGCGTACGCATCATTCGACCTACGCCTTTCGATCTTCACATCAGTACCTGGTGAGCGGTTTGCATCCCAGGTGTGAACCAGTCTCACTCAATGGACAACAGTTTCCACCCTCGGTCCATTGAGTGAGACACCTATTTCGGGGTCCGGGAGGCTTCCCCCAGAAGAATGCGGATCATCCGAGGTCGAGACGCAGGAGATCCTCCTCCGTCTCCCGACGGACGATGACACGGGCGCCGCCGTCGCGCACGGCGACCACGGGCGGCCGGAGCGCGTGGTTGTAGTTGCTGGCCATCGAGCGGCAGTAGGCGCCGGTGGCCGGGACCGCGAGGAGGTCCCCGGGGGCGAGGTCGGCGGGCAGGAACGCGTCCTTGACCACGATGTCCCCGCTCTCGCAGTGCTTGCCCACGACGCGGACGAGCATGGGCTCGGCGTCGGAGGTGCGGGAGACCAGGGTGACCGCGTACTCGGCGTCGTAGAGGGCGGTGCGGATGTTGTCGGACATGCCGCCGTCGACGGAGACGTACGTCCGCAGCCCTTCGAGCGGCTTGATCGTCCCGACCTCGTAGAGGGTGAATGCGGTCGGCCCCACGATGGCCCGTCCGGGTTCGACGGAGATCCGCGGGGCGCGCAGACCGGCCGCCTCGCACTCGCGGGCGACGATCTCGTGCAGGGCCTTGGCGATCTCGTGCGGCTCGCGCGGGTCGTCGGCGGAGGTGTAGGCGATGCCGAGCCCGCCGCCGAGGTCGATCTCGGGCAGCTCGACCCCGTGCTCGTCGCGCACGGCGGCGAGGAGGCGCACGACGCGCTTGGCGGAGACCTCGAAGCCGGCCATGTCGAAGATCTGCGAGCCGATGTGGGAGTGGATGCCGAGCAGCTCCAGGCTGTCGTGCCCCAGCACGCGGCGTACGGCCTCGGCGGCGGAGCCGTCGGCGACGGCGATGCCGAACTTCTGGTCCTCGTGCGCGGTGGCGATGAACTCGTGGGTGTGCGCCTCCACGCCGACGGTGACGCGGATCTGCACGGGCTGGCGTACGCCGAACTCGCGGGCGATGTGCGCGACGCGGGCGATCTCCTGGAAGGAGTCGAGCACGATCCGCCCGACCCCGGCCTCGACGGCGCGGGTGATCTCGGCGGTGGACTTGTTGTTGCCGTGGAAGGCGATCCGGCCGGCGGGCATGCCGGCCGCGAGCGCGGTGGCGAGCTCGCCGCCGGAACACACGTCCACGTTGAGGCCCTCCTCCCGCAGCCACTTCACGACGGCCTTGGAGAGGAAGGCCTTGCCGGCGTAGAAGACGTCGGCGTCCGGCCCGAAGGCGTGCGCCCAGGCCCGGCACCGCTCCCGGAAGTCCTCCTCGTCGAGGAAGTAGGCGGGCGTCCCGAACTCCTCGGCGAGCTTGGTCACTTCGATCCCGCCCACGGTCACGACACCGTCGGCGTTGCGGCCGACCGTACGCGCCCAGACCTTCTCGTCGAGCGCGTTGAGGTCGGCGGCCGGCGGGGAGTAGTGGCCCTCGGGCAGCACGTCGGCGTGGCGGGGCCCGGCGGGGTGTGCGGAACGGCTCATCGAAATTCTCTCTTCACATTCATCCGGATCGTCCGGATCGCAGGCGGTTCCATCGGATCACCCGCGCATCCGTATCGGCATCGGCATCGGCATCGGCATCACAGGTGGTCGGGCGCGTCTATGCCGAGCAGGGCCAGGCCGCCGGCCAGCACCGTCCCAGCGGCTTCGGCAAGGGCCAGCCGGGCGCGGTGGGCGGCCGAGGGTTTCTCGTCCCCCTTGGGCAGGACGGCGTACTGGAAGTCGAGCAGGGCGTCGGCCAGCACGACGAGATGCCGCACGAGCCGCTCGGGCGCGCGGTGGTGCGCGGCGGCCTCGAGCACGAGGGGGTAGTCGGCGAGGGCGCCGAGGAGGGCATCGGCGCGCAGGTCGGCGGGGTCGGCGGAATCACTGGAGTCGGCGGGGTCACCCTCACCGGGGTCGCCGCGGAAGCCGAGCTGCCCGGCGTTACGGGTCAGGGCCCGGGCCCGGGCGTGGGCGTACCGCACCCGGAAGAACTCACTGGACTCGTCCTGCACCAACAGCCACCCAGGAAACACAGGAGTCTCCTGAGCGGGAGCGGCGAGCGCCGCCCAGGCGGCGGCGTCGGGACCGTGGGCGGCGAGCACGTCCCCGTCCCGCTTGGCGACCGGGGCGACGGCGAGGGGCCGGCCCGGCTCCCCCACCCGGCCCTGACTCCGCTCGATCCGCAGGACGGCACGGCTCACGACGCCCTCGCGCAGGGCGGAGCCGGGGGCGAGGGGGGTGTCGGGGAGGTCCGGGGCATCGAAGACGCCGTCGGAGGTGAACCCGTACCGCGCCCCGCGCTCGCGCACAGTCCGTACCAACTCCCCGACGGGACTCGCGGCGAGTACGAAGTTCAGGAACCCGGCGCCGGTGACCTCCACGCGCTCGATCCCGGAAAGGTCCGCCAGCCGCGGGGCCAACACCTCGGCCACGCCCCGAGGCGCGACTCCGGCCCCCTTCGCCACCCCGAACGCGACGGGCGAGGCGTAGTCCCCCACTCCCCCGGGCCGGGTCCGCTCGACGACGACCCGCTCGGGCACGACCGCGCCCGCGGGCAGCTCCCCGTCCTCGACGGCGCGGCGCACGGCGCGCACGACGGAACGGGAGAGGTCAGCGGGGGTCACGTGACCAGCCTAGGGGAGAAGCCCCCACGTCACGCGAAGGGTTTCGCCATGTGAACAGGGGGGTTCGAAGACAGCATAAGAAAGGACACCGAAGAACCCCGCCAAACGAGGAAGGCACCCCTTCCCCTGTGGGACGGCCATCACCCTCTCCCCCTCCCGGCGGGAGCGCCTTTCCGCTCCCTCCGGTCCCGGCGTTCAATCAGCCGGCGCACGACCCGCACCAGCTCGGCGGGCTCGAAGGGCTTGGCGAGGAACGCGTCCACCCCGGCGGCGATCCCGGCCTCGACCTCGTTCTG
The DNA here is from genome assembly GCF_036014235.1 of Streptomyces sp. NBC_00435. GTDB lineage: Bacteria > Actinomycetota > Actinomycetes > Streptomycetales > Streptomycetaceae > Streptomyces. The sequence goes on along the minus strand of NZ_CP107924.1, from coordinate 5,568,707 downwards.
CGTACAGGCACTCACGATCGCCACGGGCAGGTCCCGCGTCCGGGGATCGGCCCGCAACTGCGCGGCCGCCCCGAAGCCGTCCAGACGGGGCATGACCACATCAAGGGTGATCACATCAGGCCGCACGTGATGAACGACGGCCAGGCACTCGGCACCATCGTTCGCGGTCACGACCTCGAAGCCCTCCAGCTCGAGATTGACCTTGATCAGCTGCCGGATGACCTTGTTGTCGTCGACAACAAGCACCCGGCCCGAGGCGCCTGACACAACTCGAGAGTAGGTCGACTCAGGCCCCCGCGTCCGGGTTTTTGCCACTTCCACCCCCTCCGAGGGACCCACCACCCCCTCCCCCTCAATCCGTTCCTGATCACCACCCGGAAGCTGGTAGTGTTCAACCCGTCGCCGCAACACCAGCGACAGCGCCCCCGTAGCTCAGGGGATAGAGCAACGGCCTCCGGAGCCGTGTGCGCAGGTTCGAATCCTGCCGGGGGCACTTCGCAGGAAGTGCCCAAAGACCCCGCCATCAGCCCTCACGCTGAGAACGGGGTCTTCGCGTATGCGCGGCCAACTCCTGCCCTGTGCGCCCGTATGTCGGGCCCCGTGGACTAGTCGTGGACCGGATCTTGGTCCATCGGCTCAGGTCAGCGGTAGGACGCGGAAGGTCCCCGGACAGGTCCAGGGGCCTCGCAGCGTATCGCCAGTCACTCGCGATCACTCGTACTCGCCGAGCAGATCTTCCATCCGCCGGTTGGCCACCACCTGCCGACCGTCGAGGCACTTCGCGTACCGACTGAGCAGCACCTCCACGCTGTTGCCCGCACCCTTGGCAACCGCGGAACCGGTCACGTCAGGTCCGGCACAGGAGCTGGGCGGCCAGAGCGCGGGCGCTGGAAGGGGATCCGCGCGTCCCCTCGCCGGGGTGCCCGTGGGCCTCGTCCAGGGTGCGCAGGGAGCTGCGGGCCCGTTCGGTGGGGGCGCGGTCCAGGACCGTGGTACCGGTGGCGGCCTCCTGGGTCGGGGCGTAGCCGGCCGTGCGCAGGGCCGCCAGGGTCTCCTCCGGCGCGGCCGTGGAGATCAGGACCGTGGGTGCGATGCGGCGCAGGCCCAGTGTGGCGAGGCCCCGGGCCTGGGCGACCTCGGCGATCAGGGCGGTGTCGTCGGAGCGGATGCAGCACGCCGAGCGGACGACGCGCAGCTGCCCGTGCGTACGGGCGGTGTCCTTGATCGTGTAGGTGAGGGGCTGCGGCAGCGGGGCTTCGCGTTCGCTCACCCCCGTCAGCCGGTCCAGGAGCTCGTCGGCGCTCCAGCCCGCGTCCATCGCCCGGCGCAGGGAAGCCGCGGTGATCCGCCAGACGACCGCGTGGCCCTCCGACTCGATGTCGCCGACGGCTGAGAGGAGTTCGGCGAGGTCCGGGGCCGGGGCGCCGGTGACCGTGGCCGTCAGGTCCGCCTGGAAGCGTGCGGTGGTACTGGGCGCGGGGAGTGATTCGTACAGGGCGGCGCGGAGGTCGGCCACCGCCCGGGCGAGTGTGGGCCGTGCGGTCAGGTCCTCGCCCAGGCCGTCCGTTCCGAGGGCTGCCGGGTCCGTACCCGCGCCCGGCACGGCGGGGTAGTGGTGGCCCGCGCCCGCCTCCAGCAGTGCGCTGACCGCACGCCCGGCCGGGGTGAGGGCTCCGTGTGCTGCCAGGCCCAGCAGCTCGGCCTCCTCCAGGGTCGACCGGAGGCGCCCCGAGATGTCGTCGTCGCCCAGCAACCGTCCTGTCGCGTCGTGCGCGAGCAAGGAGCTCAGCAACGGCTGGTACCAGGCAGCCCGTTCCAGCAGCTCGGCGTACGACTCCGCCGTCTGGTCCAGGCCCTGGCCGTTCGCCAGTGCGGCGAGCGCGCGCAGTGCTCCCCGGCGCAGCGGGACGGCGTACCCGTCCTGGGGGCTGATCAGCGCCACCGGAGACTCGCCGTCGTCCGGCCAGTGGGTGAGCACCTCGGGCACCACCGCCCAGGCCGCGATCAGCGGCAACAGCTTCCCGGCAGGCGCGGCCGCCGCCCACGGGTCGTAGCGGTCGCTGGGCAGGAGCCGGGCCGCGGGCCTGGGTGCCGCCTGCCGCCCGCGGCGCGCGGGGGCGGGCTCGTCGGCCTGCGGGGCGGCCAGGCCGGCGTTGACGGCGAGGTCGAGCCACAGGCGGGTGTCCGCCTCGCTCGCACCGGCCGACTTGGCCAGGCGCCGGGTGTCCCGTACGGCGATACCGCCCGCCTTGCGCACGGCGACCGGCTGCGCGGCCAGCGCCCGTAGGACCAGCTCCGCGCGCCAGGCGGCCGCTCCGGCCGCGGCGCCTCCCTGGCCGTCCCAGCCGCGCGGCAGCGGGACGGTGCGGGTGAGCGGTTCCGGCTCCAGGCGGGGACAGGGCGCGCCCTCGCCGTCGCGCAGGGCGCGGGACACCTCGTACGGGAGTTCCACCAGGTCCGGTCCGGCGGGAAGGAGCAGGGCGCGTGCGGCGAGCCAGTCGGTTCCCTCGTCGCCGCTGCCGCCCTCCCGGAAGGTGTACTTGGCGCTGGGTCCCGCGTACGAGCCGTACTGGGTGGCGAAGCAGCGGGTGTGCAGCAGGGGTGGCCCGAGGACCAGGTCGTCCAGCAGTTCTCGGGCCCGGGACGGCGCCCGGGACACCAGGTCACGTACCTGGACCGGATCGGCCAGCAGAGTCGTGATGCGGGCCTGGGCCTCGGGGCGGGTGTGTGCCGCGCTCTCGCCGAACAGCACGGCGGCGATCCGTTTGACCTCGGGCGCGTTGTAGGCGGCGGTCAGCAACAGCTCCGCCGGCCTGCCGTAGCCGTCGAACCCGGCCGCCCGGACGTGCAGCAGGGGCGGTACCGCCAACTGGCCCTTGGGGGCCGGCAGCAGCAGCCCGCGTTCCCGTAGGCGGGCGAGGGCGTCCGCCGCCCGCCGTCGCGCGGCGCCTTGCGTGAACCAGGCCAGCACATCCTTCTCGGGCACCAGCCGTTCGGACGGCTCCACCCGTACGGCGACCGGCGCGGGGCGCCACCCGTACTGGGACCGGGGCGCGGCCTGCTCCGCGACCGGACCGTGGTGTCGCAGGGCCAGTGCCGCGACCGACGCCAGCAGCTCCATCTCCCCCGCGGTCCCCGCCGTGAGACCGCGCGCCACCGACTCGTCCGTGAGCAGGTGCTCGGCCAGTTCGCGGAAAGTCGTCATGCGGGTGTGGTCGGCGGCGAGGGGGAGATCCCGTTCCTCGAGCAGGGCGGTCAGCTGGTGTTCCGGAAGCTCCTTGAGCCACTTGTCCAGGGACGTACGCGAGTTCACCCCTCCAGCGTAGTGCGAGGGGCGATGCGGCACGCGGGCTTCCCGGTGCGGCGGGCGGCCACCGCTCGCCGGATTCGTGGGTGGCGGCGCGGGCGCCGTCGGGAGCAGTGGAGGCGCGGAGCGACCGGGTTTCCGCCTCCGATCATGACGGGCGCGCCCGTCAGAAGGCCTGGCGAGTGGGGTCCGCGTTCGGCGGCTGTCCACGTCCGAACCGTTCCGGTGGTCCGTACGAAGGGGGCGGGTTGGGGTCTGTGGGTTTGGGGGGTGGGGAGGCGGGGTGGGGGTGCGTAGGTTGGAGTTGAGGCCACTTTTGGGTGTTGGGCTGGTGCCTTGTGGCGTGCTCTGACAGTGAGGCGGCGCGGATGCGTGACTTGGTGGGTACGGCGCGGCAGTGGGTGGCCGAGGGGCGGGTGGCCTTTTTGGCCCGGCCCGTGACCGAGCAGGGGTTCGGGCCGCGGGATCCGGCCGGGGCCGTGCTCGTGGATGCGCGCGGGGAGTGCGTCGGGGCGCTGTACCGGGGGGTGTTCGACGCCGAGCTCGTGGCGGAGGCCGCGGCCTTCGGGGCCGGGGAGACCGCGCGGGTGTGCGAGGTGTCCGTGGGGGGCGGCGAGGCCGTCGCGGCGAAGCTGACGTGTGGCGGGCAGGCCGAGGTGCTGCTGCAGCCGCTCGGTGCGATTCCCGCTGCGTGGTGGGAGCTGCTCGGGCAGGGGGTCGGGGTCGCGCTCGTGACCCAGCTGAGCGAGCGGGCGGACCGGGCCGTCAGTGTGGTCGTGCGCGGGGCGGACCAGCCGTCCACCGATGCCGAGCGCCGGGCCGGGGAGCTGCTGAGGAGCCGGCGCCCGGGTCGGGACGCGCTGTACGGGGGCTCCGGGCTGGTGCTCGTGGAGGCGTACCCGTCGGCGCCGTACGTGATCATCGGCGGGACCGGGGAGCTCGCCGAGGTCATCGAGGCGCAGGCCCGGCTGCTCGGGTGGGAGGTCAGCACCGTGGTTTCGGCCGGTGAGGCCGAGAAGGTGCTCGGCGAGCGGAGGGACGCCGCCTGTCTCGCCATGCTCAGTCATGACCCGGACTTCGACGTGCCGACGCTACGGACGGCGCTCGCGCTCGGGATTCCCTACGTCGGTGCGCTCGGGTCCCGCAAGACGACCGCGCGGCGCAGCGAGGGGCTGCTCGCGGCCGGGGTGAGTGAGGCACTCCTGAGTACCGTGCACGGGCCGATCGGGCTCGATCTCGGCAGCCAGACGCCGGCGGAGACGGCGCTGGCGATCTGCGCCGAGATCCTGGCGGTGCTCGGGGGCAGGGAGGTCCGCGGGGTGCGCGACGCGGACGGGCCGCTCAAGGGCTGAACGGCCCGCGCTCGCTGCCGATCGGGTGAAAAGCGGGCCGATGCGGGAAAATGGTAGTTATGGACACGACTCTGACCTTCCTCGCGTTGGACAGAACACTGACCAACATCGCGTGGTTCCTGGTCGTCGGGCTCATCGTGGTCGGCTTCCTGCTCGGCGGTTTCATGCTGGGCAAGCGGGTCCGGGCACAGGAACCCGCACCGCCCACTCCCGAGAGCCAGCCGCACCTGCCCGACGGCGGTGCGGTGTACGAGGTCTCCGAGGAGCGGGAGTACGTCGAATTCCCCGAGAGCGGACTGCGCCCGCACGAGATGCAGGGGTACGGGAACTTCGGCTCCCGGACCCACAGCCATCAGGACGACGCGCGGGCCGAACGGGAATCCGGGTACGAGCACCCCAATCCACGGCCACGGAAGGAGCCCCCGACCGTGCCGCCGCTGGGCGGCGTGAAGCCTGCCTGAACCGACCACCGACGTACGACCTGTGACCTGCGGCCACCGCGCCGCGGGTCACAGGTCGGCGCGCAGGCGCAGTACCTCCGGCGGCGGGTGGCGGGTCGAGGTGTGGCGGACCTCCGCGGTCAGGGGCGGGTCCAGGGGGTGGAAGGGGACCTCGCCGAGTCCGATCGCCGTGACCGTGGCTCCCCCGGCCGTGGCCGCCGGGGCCCGGGCGGCCAGTGCCGCCGCCAGCTCGGTCCGTAGCGCCGCCGTCAGGGGGCTGGAGACCAGCGGAGTCTCGTCGCCGACCGGCAGGACCAGCACGAGGGCCCGGGGCCGTTGCGCGGTTCCCGTCCAGCCGACCACCGCCGCGTCGCGGACGTTGGTGTGGCGGAACTTGCGCCAGGCCCGGCGCCCGACCGGGTAGGCCTCGTCCAGCCGTTTGACGACCAGGCCCTCGATGCCGCTGGCGGGCAGCGTCTCGTACCAGGTCTCCGCCAGCTCCGGGTCGGTCGTCATCGGCACCGGCTGGAGCGGCGGGCCCAGGGGCAGCAGCAGGTCGACGAGGAGCGCGCGCCGGCGTTCGTACGGCCGGGCGCGCACGTCCAGCCCGGCGAGCTCCAGGACGTCGAAGGCGGCGTACGAGGCCGGCAGGCTCTGTGCCAGTACGGCGGCCCGCGCGGCCGTGGCGGCCGCCGCCCGGCGCTGCACGAGGGCGAATTCGGTGCGGCCGGCGTGCCAGACCACCACCTCCCCGTCGAGGACGGTCCCGGCGGGAAGGTGGTGCGCGGCCGCGGCCAGGTCGGGGAAGGCGGCGGTGACGATGCGGCCGGACCGGGCCTGCAGGGTCACCCCCTCCACGGTGCGCAGGACGACGAGGCGGTGGCCGTCGAACTTCGGCTCGTACGCGAGACCGGGCGCGCGCGGCAGGGTCCGTACGGGCGCGGCGAGCGCGACGGTGATCACGGGATCCGCCCGGCCAGTCCGGGGTCGAGGAGGGGGGCGAGGAGATCGCCGTCGCGGGCCAGCCGGGGTGTGATGTCGTCGGCGAGGAAGACCAGGTCGGAGGGGTTCAGGCAGGCCTCGATCTCGGCCCAGGAGACGGGGGCGGAGACGGTGGGCAGGGCGCGGGCGCGCAGCGTGTACGGGGCCGCCGTGGTCTTGGCGGCGGCGTTCTGGCTGTGGTCGACGAAGACCTTGCCGGGGCGCAGCGCCTTGGCCATCCGGTGGACGACGAGGTCGGGAAGGGCGCGTTCGGCCTCCTGGGCGAGGGTCTTCGCGTACGCCGACACGTGCTCGGAGGGGGTCGGTTCGAGGGGTACGGCCAGGTGGAGGCCCTTCGACCCGGAGGTCTTGGGGCAGGCGTGGAGGCCGTCGGCGGCGAGGCGGTCCCGGAGCCAGAGGGCGGCGGCGCAGCATTCGACGACGGTGGCGGGCGGGCCGGGGTCGAGGTCGAGGATCAGACGGTCGGCGAGGGCGGGGGCGCCGGCCGGCCACTGGGGGGTGTGGAACTCCACGACGAGGTTGGCGGCCCACATGAGGGTGGGCATGTCGGCGATCACCACCTGTTCGGCCCGGGGGTCCTCGGAACGCGGGACCGGGGTGGTTTTCACCCAGTCGGGGGTACCGGGCGGCGGGTTCTTCGTGAAGAAGAGCTGGCCGTCCGGGCCGTCGGGATAGCGGAGGAAGGACACCGGCCGGTTGGCGATGTGGGCGAGCAGGGTTTCCGCGACCGTGGCGTAGTAGTGCAGTACCTCGCCCTTGGTGAAGCCGGTCTCCGGGTAGAGGACCTTGTCGAGGTTACTGAGCGCGATGCGACGGCCCTCCACCATGGTGATCGGCGTCATACGATGAGACTGCCACGAAACAGGAGGAACCGTGCGATCCATATGGAACGGGGCAATCTCCTTCGGCTTGGTCAGCATTCCGATCAAGCTCGTGAACGCCACCGAGAGCCACTCGATCTCCTTCCGCCAGATCCACATGAGCGATGGCGGACGGGTCCGCTACCGCAAGGTCTGCGAGCTGGACGGGGAGGAGGTGTCGACCGCCGAGATCGGGAAGGGCTACGAGGAGGCGGACGGGTCGATCATTCCGATCACCGATGAGGATCTGGCGCAATTGCCGATCGCGACCGCCAAGACCATTGAGATCGTTTCGTTCGTGCCCGCCGATCAGATCGATCCGCTGCAGATGGACGCGGCGTACTACCTCGCGGCGAGCGGGGGGACGGCGGCCAAGCCGTACACGCTGCTGCGGGAGGCGCTGAAGCGGAGCCGGAAGGTCGCCATCGCGAAGTACGCGCTGCGGGGGCGGGAGCGGCTGGGCATGCTGCGGGTCGTCGACGACGTGATCGCGATGCACGGGCTGCTGTGGCCGGACGAGATCCGGACGCCGGAGGGCGTCGCGCCGGAGGGCACGGTGTCCGTGCGGGAGGCCGAACTGGACCTGGCCGATGCGCTGATGGCGACGCTGGGGGACGTGGAGATGGACTCGCTGCACGACGACTACCGCGAGGCGGTGGAGGCGATGGTCGCGGCGAAGGCGGGCGGGTCGGACGGGGCGGTGGCCGCGCCGGCGGCTTCGGAGGAGGCCGGGGGGCAGGTCATCGACCTGATGGCGGCGTTGGAGAACAGTGTGCGGGCGGCGAAGGCGTCTCGGGCGGGGGCGGACGGGGCGGACGGGGGCGATGCGGAGGTTACGCCGATTCGGCGGAAGAGGGCCGGGGGCGCCGCCGCGCCGAAGGCGGTGGGCGGGAAGAAGTCGACCGCGTCGGGGGGTCGGGACGGGGCTGAAGCCGGTGCCGGTGGCGGTGCCGGTGGCGGTGCCGGGAAGAAGTCGGCGGCCGCGGCGGCTGCGAAGAAGACGGCCTCGGCGGCGACCACGGCGGCGAAGAAGACGGCCTCGGCCAAGGGGTCGGCCGCGAAGAAGACCGCCTCGGCCAAGGGGTCGGCCGCGGCCAAGGCCAGTACCGGGACCGGTGCCGCTGCCACGAAGAAAGCCGCGACGCCGCGCAAGCGGTCCTCCGCCTGAGGGGGTCCGCCCTGCGGGGCTTGTCCCCTACCCGCCCTTCCCCCGTTCCCCGGGCTCCGCCCGGACCCGTGGACCCCGAACTCCGCGCGGACCCGTGAACCCGGGACTCCGCCCGCACCCGTAGGGGCCCGGCTACTGCCAGGTGCGGCGGTCCCTCGCCGTGGCGTAGAGGGCTTCCACGTCCGGGGGTTTGAGGGTGGTGGGGGTGTTCATCAGGAACGGGGTCGTGGTCGACGGGGTGAGGACTCTGACGTCGCGGAGCGTGGGGGTGACCTCCAGGCGGTTGGCGTCCACGACCGCCAGGACCGGGGTCACCGAGGCCGACAGGGCGCGGGCCGCGTACGCCGCCTCGAGGCGGGCCGTGCGCGGGGCCGGAGTGGGCCCGGTACGGCCCACCGCGAGGAGGAGGTCACCGACCACCGCGCGCTGGCGGCGGGCCTGGACCGTACGGAGGCAGAAGATCCCCGGCGGGCCGATGATCAGGTGGTCCGCGATGCCGCCGACGGAGTGCAGGACCCGCCAGTCCTCGACCTCGGCGAGCGCGTCCAGTACCTCGCCCATCCGCTGGCGCGCCATGAGCTCCTGGCGGAGCCGATGGCGGGCGCGGGTGCCCGCGGAGCCGTGGGCGAGCTCGCCTAGGAGCTCCTCCCCCGGGCGGTTCGGCGCCAGGTCCTCGTCGGGCGGGAGTGCCAGGCGGAGCAGGTCCGCGGCGGTGGGGACGGGCGGCGGGCCGATCGCGACGGTCCCGGTCAGGTACGGGCGTAACACCGTCAGGATCTCCTCCCGGCGCTCGTCCGCCAGCACGCTGATCCGGTTGGCCCGCCGGTCGTACCAGGCGACCGCCCGGCCGTCGGGCAGGTTCACGTAGAGCCGGCCGCGGCCTGGCCGACCGCTCGGCAGCACCTTCAGTCCCCGCGAAGCCATTGGCCTCACCCCCGCCGTCCATGGGAGCAGCCCGGGCCCCCGGCGGCAATCCCCCGGATGTGTCCTGTCCCATCCCGCCAGGCCTGCCCCCCGCCGGTGCGCGCCCGGGTGCACCGCGCGTGTGCCGGGTTCGCGTGGCGAGTGTCCGCCGGATGTCCGCCGGGGGGGGGCGGTCCCCCGGGGTGGGGCCGTGTAACGACTCCGCCGGGTCGCTGAGGCGTGGCTGTTACAGAAGCAACGCGATACCGCAACGGCCGGTGCATACGTTTGTCCCACCTGGACGCAGGACGCACCAGGGCCTGACCCGCACCGAAGGACACCCCGTGAACACCGTGAGCCGCAGCCGCCGCACTCTCGTACGCGCCGCCGCCGTGGCCGTGTGCGCCGGCACCCTGCTGGGACTCCCGGCGGCCGCCGCGCTCGCCGACGGGGTGCCGTCCGTTTCCGCCCCGCAGGCGGGGGCTCGTCAGCGCACGCTGGTCAAGACCGTCTCCCTCGCCGACGGCGTCTCCACGGCGAACGTGTACCGCGTAGCCAAGGACGCCTACCAGGCCGAGGTCCTCAACCCCGACGGCTCCCAGGCCGCCACGCTGACCAGCCGTGACGGCAGCACCGGCCTCGGCGACTCCGGGAAACTGCACCTCGCGCTCCAGGCCGACGGCCGGCTCAGCTCCTGGGTCGGGGACGCCGGGAGCGGCACCCCCGGCACCGCCGGCACCCCCGGCACCCCCGGCACCGGTGGCCACGGGCACAAGACCGCGAGCCGGGACGGCCACGTCGTCCTCGCCTCCGCGGAACTGCGCTCCGGCTCGGGGGCCGCCGAGGCGCTGGGCCTGCGCACCCTGGCCGACGGCCCCGGTGACGGCATGGTGCTGCTCGCCGCCGGCGGCGGCATCGCGGCGATCGGCGCCGCCGGGCTGGGCTTCGCGATGCTGCGCCGCGGACGCACGGACGCGTAGGCAGCCCGGTCCACCGGCGCGTGGCGGCCCGGGGCACTCCTCCCCGGCGCCACTCCGGGCGGGCCGCACCCACGGGCAGAAACGATGCGGCTCTGCTTACTGTGGATGCGCACAGGGTCGCGGGAGAGGAGGGCGCACGGATGATGAGCTCCCCCTCCGGCGCCCGTCCCGCCCGTCCCGGCCGTCGCGCCGCCACCGGGCTGCTGGCCGTTCTGCTCCTGCCGCTGACCGCCGCCTGCGGTGACACCGGCGGGCTGGTCCCCGCCGGGGCGACCCCGACGCGAGCGGACCCGTACATCTGTGGCCGGGGCGCGCGGGGGCCGTCGTACCGCCCGCCGATCCCGGGGGCGCGCCGCCCGAGTACGTTCCCGGGATCGCGCCCGTCCCGGACCAGAACGTCCACGTGATCGATCCGGTGGCCCTCGTCCAGGCCGAGCTCCGGGCTCACCAGAACGTCCAGACCGGGCCCGACGGGATGCCCGGGGAGACCTCCACCGCGATCAAGGCCTGCGGCACGGACGGAGCCGATCCGACGAACTGCCCGGTGCTGACGCCGTACTACCGGGACCTCACCGGCAACGGCAAGGACGAGTTGATCATCGGCATCGAGTACCCCGAGCAGCAGATGTCCGTACGCGTGTACACGGCGGACGCCGAGGGCCGGCTCAACCGGATCATGGCGACCACCGACACCGTCATCAGCGTCGAGCTCGCCGGACGGGACGTCATCGTGCGCGTCCCGAGCGGCAACGCGGGCTACGAGGTGAACACCACCTGGTCCTGGGACTCGACGCAGCGCTCCATGCTGCCGACGCGCGAGCAGATCGTACGGGTGCCCGGGCAGGGTTCCGGTTCCGGTTCCGCCTCCGGGTCCGCTTCGGGTCCGGTCGCGAGCCCAGGTCCGGCGGGAGTGTCGCGGTGAGACCCCGGCTGCCCTCGTGGACGGCCACGCTGACCTGGAAGTCCGCCTGTTTCATCGTGGTGATGTGCTGCTCGCTGGCGGCGGTGCTGGGCGTGCTCGTGCACGTGGAGGTGACCCGGCAGACCGTCGCGACGGCCCGGGAGAAGGCGCTCGGCAAGCTGCACGACGCCTCGCGTGCCTACGAGGCTGGCGAGGTGCTGCCGCCCGAGTCCGGACTGGATCCGCCCGGGCTGCCGGACCAGCTGCGGGCGCTGGCCCTGTCCGGGCAGCGCGGGACGGTCGTGTCGGACTACGAGGGCCGGCAGCTGATGTGGGCGGCGGCCCCGGCCGACGGGAAGGCCTTGGCCACCGCGGTCGACTACGGGCAGAGCGCGCGGACGATCAGCGGCCTGGACAACGCGATCATCGGGTCCTCGGTGCTGGCCATCGGCGGGACGCTGCTGGTCGGCGCCTTCGCCGTGACACGGGTGACCCGGCGCCTGCACCAGACGGCGACGGTGGCCCGGCGGATCACCCAGGGCGACCTGGACGCGCGGGTCGGGGACCCGCGGACGAAGGATCCCTCCCGGCACCAGGACGAGGTGGCGACGGTGGCGGCCGCCCTGGACACGATGGCGGGCAGCCTGCAGACCAAACTGCAGAGCGAACAGCGGTTCACGGCGGACGTCGCGCACGAGCTGCGCACCCCGCTCACGGGCCTGCAGGCGGCGTCGGAACTGCTGCCGCAGGGGCGGGCGACGGAGCTGGTGCAGGAACGGGTCCGCACGATGCGGCAGCTGACGGAGGACCTGCTGGAGATCTCCCGGCTCGACTCGGGCAGCGGGGAGGTGGAGACGGACCTGCACCAGCTGGGGCGCCTGGCGAACCGGGTGGTACGGGCCTCGGGGACGGTCACGGAGGTGGTCGTGGTGCGGGACGCGCACGTGGAGACGGACCGGCGGCGGCTGGAGCGGGTGCTGGGGAACCTGGTCACCAACGCCCACAAGCACGGGCGGGCACCGGTGGTGGTGACGGTGGACGGGCCGGTGGTGACGGTACGGGACCACGGCGACGGGTATCCCGAGTACCTCGTGTCGCACGGCCCCCAGCGGTTCCGCACCGGGGGCGGGGGCAAGGGACACGGGCTGGGGCTGACGATCGCGGTGGGGCAGGCGGAAGCCATCGGCGCGGAGCTGCTGTTCCGGCAGGCGGCGGACGCGGGGGGCGGGGCGGAGGCGGTACTGACCCTGGTGGAGACCCGGGTGGAGGAGTGAGCGGCGCCCCCGCAGGCACCGGCCGGCCCCGCGGCGCCCCCCGGCCGGCCCGGCCGTCGGCGTAAGGCCCCGGCCGTCGGCGTAAGGCCCCCGTCACCCGCCATCAGGCCGTCGGCGGGGTCGGCTTCGTCCAGGGCCAGCGGAGCTTCGGCTTGCGGGCGTCCGGGGCGTAGGCGTACTTCCAGCCCTTCTGGAGTCCCAGGCGCTTCGAGTAGCCCGCCGCGACCCGTTCGTAGAGCAGCACCGTGGGTGCGCCGCCGTCCGGGTCGGGCACCGGGATCTCGTACCACTTCGGCGGGTGGCCGGTCGGGCCGAGGAGGATCGGAAGGGTACGGCCGTCCATCGGGCCGCCCTCGAAGGAGGTGGGTTGGCTTCTCACCCCTCCAGTCTCACAGCAGGTGGGCCGCCTCGGAGACCACCGGGATCACGCGGCGGGCCAGCACCCCGACGGGACCGTCCGCCGATTCGAGCGCGAGGGCGGCGCGGGCCGCCGCGGCCGTCTCCGGGTCGGTGGCGGCCGTCGCCGTGAGGAGCGCGATGAACTGGTCCACCAGCCAGTCCCGGAGGGAGTCGACCTCCGGCTGCTTGCCCTCGTCGATCCAGATCAGCGAGGCGGCCTCGACCGCCGTGATCCACGTGCGCACCATCATCCGCAGGCGCGGCCCAGGGGCCGGTACGCCGATGTGGAAGAGGATCGCCTCGGCCGCCGCCCGGCGGATTCCGTCGACGGTGGCGGTGGTGCGGGAGGTTTCGACCACGCTGCCGCCCTGCAGGAGCGCGGAGAAGCCGGCATCGTGTTCGTCGACGAAGGCGAGGTACCGGTCCAGGGCCCGGGAGAGCCGCTGGGTCAGCGGTCCGTCCTGGGGTTCGGCGAAGCAGAGCCGCAGGGCGTCGGCCGCCGAGCGCAGGGCGGCCTCGTAGAGCTGCTGCTTCCCGCCGGGGAAGTAGCGGTAGACGAGGGGGCGCGAGACACCGGCGGCCTCGGCGACGTCGTCCAGCGAGACGTCCTCCGGCGCCCGGTGCGCGAACAACGTCAGGGCCGCGTCGAGGAGCTGGGCCCGCCGTTCCTCGACGCTCATCCTGCGGTACGCCCGTACGGCTGTCATCTCCGCAGGGTAGCCGCACCGGCGTGAGTTCAGGCGAGGAGTCCCGAGCTCTTCCACAGCTTGCGGCCGACCCCGCGCATCAAGCCGATGTCGTCGAGGAAGTCGGTGAGCCGCTTGGCCCCGGTCTGCATGACCTCCCGGCGGTGGCCGCTCGCCCTGACCTGGGCGAGGGCCTCGCCCCGGTCGAGGCCGATGTTGTCGTACACCTGGGGGTTCACGAAGGCCTGCGCGAAGACGCGGGCGGCCTGGCCGCAGCTGACGCGGGTGAGTTCCTGCTCCCAGCGCGGGGCCGTGAGCATCTGGTGGCGCAGTTCCTCGCGGGCGTAGCGGACGTGGCGGGCCTCCTCGATGACGTGGATGCGGGTGACTCCGCGCACGAGGGGCTGGACGCGCTCGTCCGGGAAGGTCAGGCGCTGCATCCAGTCGAGGATCTCCTCGCCGAGGAGGGTGCAGGCGAAGGAACCGGGGGTGGTGGAGATGGTCTTCAGCACGCGGGCGAGGTTGTGGTTGGTGCGGGAGACCGGGTACTCGGGGGCGCCGCCCGTCTTGATCATGCGGGCGAACATCATCGAGTGGCGGCACTCGTCGGCGATCTCGGTGAGTGCGTACCGGACGTGATTGCTGGTCAGCCGCTTGTCGTAGATGTGCCGGGTGAGCAGCTGCATGAGGATGATCTCGAACCAGATGCCGAGCGACCCGAGCGCCGCCGCCTCGTGGCGGGAGAGTTCGATGCGCTGCTCCTCGCCCATCCGCTTCCACAGCGGGGTGTCGAAGAGGGAGAGCAGCTCCGGCGGCCAGTAGTACTTGCCGTCGATGGGCGGGGCGTCCCAGTCGAGTTCCTTGTCCGGGTCGAAGGAGTGCTTCGCCGAGGATTCGAGCAACCGCTCGGCTATCTGCTCGCGATCCTTGAGCAGGCCGAGGGCGTCGCGCAGCTCGGCTCGTTCGGTCACGGTGGTCATGGATTCGGACACCTCGTCGTCGAGTTACCGGCGGTCACCTCTTATGAGACTGCCTGTCAGCAAGACCGTCAATCCCCCACGCACGACTTGTTGACCGCGCGTCTACCAACGTGTGACGCTGCCAACTGTCCGGTCCGGTCCTGTACGGAATTTGTACACGGCTACGCGAGACTTGGGGGCGCCAGTGTCAACGCACGAGCTCTACACCAATGACCCGGGTGGAACCGTCTGGTCGGTCCCCGCCTCCGGCAGTGCCCGCTTCAGCTGGGAGTACGCGGAGGGCCGCGAGCGGCTGCTCGCGCTGTACCAGAAGGGCAAGGACAAGCAGTGGGACGGCGCCAAACGCATCGACTGGGACATCGAGGTGGACCCGTACGATCCGCTGGGCACCCCGGACGAGGCGCTGCCGCTGCACGGCACCCGACACTGGGCCAAGCTCACGGAGCGGGACCGGGGCGAGCTGCGCCGGCACTACAGCGCGTGGAACTTCAGCCAGTTCCTCCACGGCGAGCAGGGCGCGATGGTGTGCGCGGCGCGCATCGTCGAGTCGGTGCCGGACCTGGACGCGAAGTTCTACTCCGCGACGCAGACCATGGACGAGGCCCGGCACGCCGAGATCTTCGGGCGGTTCCTGCACGAGAAGATCGGAATGCTCTACCCGATCAACGACAGCCTGCAGGGGCTCCTCGGCGACACCCTGCGCGACTCCCGCTGGGACATGCCGTACCTGGGGATGCAGGTGCTCATCGAGGGGCTGGCGCTGGCCGCCTTCGGCATGATCCGCGACACCACCAACAAGGCGCTGCCCAAGCAGATCCTGGCCTACGTGATGCAGGACGAGGCACGGCACGTGGCGTTCGGGCGGATGGCGCTGCGCGACTACTACAAACAGCTGTCGGACGCCGAACTGCGCGAGCGCGAGGAGTTCGTGATCGAGGGCTGCTACCTGATGCGGGACCGGCTGCGCGGGGTGGAGGTGCTGGAGAACTTCGGCATCCCCCGCAAGGAGGCGGAGGACTTCAGCGAGCGCTCCGAGTTCCTGGCGCTCTTCCGCAAGCTGCTGTTCAGCCGGATCGTGCCGTGCGTCAAGGACATCGGGCTGTGGGGCGAGCGACTGCAGAAGGCGTACCTGGACATGGGCGTCTTCGAGATGGGGAACTCCAACCTGGACCTGCTGATGAGTCAGGACGAGGAGATCGCCGAGGCCCTCGACCGGGAACGGTTCACGGCCGAGGAGCGGCTACGGGTGGCGGAGGTGGCCGAGGCCGTCGCCGACGGAGCGGCCTAGGCCGGTGGGAACTGCTCGCGCAAGGTGAACGCGTACGGGGTCGGACCGTGTTCCCGCAGGTGGGTCAGGCGTTCCTCGGCGTCCGCGACCGTGGGGCGCTCCCCCGCCGGGACCCACCACAGGGCGGTCATGGCCTCCTTGACGTGCTCGAACCACTCGCGGCGCCGGGCCATCAGCTCGCGGTGGCGCCCCGCGTACATGAAGGCGTTCAGGGACGCGGCGTCCTGCCAGACCGACATGTTGATGATGATCCACTCGTCGTCGAAGACGGCCACGTCGGTCGCGTCGCCCCCTTCGCCCTCCAGTCGCCAGACGAACCCCTGCGCCGCGTCCGCGACCGCGTTGACGTGGTCGAGGCCGTCGACGAAGTCCTTCAGTTCGGGGGATGCGAGGGAGTACTTGAGCCGGGATATGTTCACCTGGGCGAGTTCGTAGGTCATTCCCCCACGGATATCAGGAACTCCCCTGCCCCAGCCGGCGGTTTCAGGGGGTGGACAGCGCCGCCTCCATCACCGCCCGGGCGATCGGCGCGGCCGCGCCGTTGCCGCTGATGTCGCCGCGGACGGCCGAGGCGTCCTCCACGACCACCGCGACGGCGACCGCCGGCGGGCGCCCGCCCCCGGGCCCGGCCCAGGAGATGAACCAGGCGTACGGGGTGCCCGCGTTGCCGACTCCGTGCTGCGCGGTGCCGGTCTTGCCGCCGACCACCGCGCCCGGGATCGCCGCGTTGCGGCCCGTGCCGTTCTCCACCACCTTCACCATCAGCTCCTGCATCCGCATCGCGGTCACCGGGGTCATGGCCCGGCCGAGGCTGCGCTGGCCGGTGCGGCGGACCGGATCACCGTCGTCCTGTGTCGTGCGGTCCACCAGGTAGGGCGCCTTGAGCTCCCCGCCGTTGGCGACGGCCGCCGCCACCATGGCCATCTGCAGCGGCGTGGCCCTGGTGTTGAACTGGCCGATCGAGGACAGGGCCAGCTGGTCCGGGCTCATGTCGGTGTCGAAGTTCGACCGGGACACCCAGGAGGGCACCCGCAGTCCGCCGTCGTTGAACCCGAACCTGCGCGCCGTGTCGGTCATCGCGCGCAGCCCGACCTGTACGCCGATCTTCGCCATCACCGTGTTGCACGACCACTGGATCGCGTCGGCCATGGAGGCGTCCGCGCAGCCCGTGCCCGCGTTCGGCAGCAGGGTGCTGGTGCCGGGCAGCGGGTACGGGTCCGGGGTCTGGGTCGGCGCGTCCACGTCGGTGACCACGCCCGTGTCGAGGGCGGCCGCCGCCGTAACGATCTTGAAGGTGGAGCCGGGCGGGTACGTCTCGCGCAGTGCGCGGTTGAGCATCGGCTTGGTGGGGTCCGCGTTGAGCCGCTCCCAGGCCTCCTTGACCCGCGCCCCGGTGCCGGAGAGCACCGCCGGGTCGTAGGAGGGACTGCTGACCAACGCGAGGATCCGGCCCGTGGCGGGCTCCACCGCGGCGACCGCGCCCCGCTTGCCCGCGAGTCCGGCGTACGCGGCCAGCTGCACGTTCGCCCGGACGGTGGTGGCGGCATCACCGCCGCCCGGACGCCCGCGCGAGAGCTCGTACCAGAGCGGGAAGGCCGAGAGCCCGGGATCGGTGCCGGAGAGGACGGCGTCCTCGGCGCGCTCCAGGAAGCTGGTCCCGTAGGTCTGGGAGGAGAAGCCGGTGACCGGTGCGTAGAGCGGGCCGTTCTTGTACGTCCGCTCGTAGCGCAGCAGCTGGCGGCTGTCCCGGGAGCCGGTGACGGGACGGCCGTCGACGGTGATCTCGCCGCGCGGTTCGGCGTAGCGCTCGATGGCGGGACGCTTGTTTGCCGGGTTCGCCCCGTAGCCGGCGGACTCCCAGACCTGCACACGGGCGACGTTGACCAGCAGGGCGACAAGCAGCAGGGCGCAGAAGTACGCGCACCAGCGGATGTAGCGGATCACGCTTCGGCCTCCTCGGCCGGCCGGGGTCTGCGGGCGCTGTCGCTGAGCCGGACCAGGACGGCGACGATGATCCAGTTGGTGACGACGGAGGAGCCGCCCTGGGCGAGGAAGGGCATCGCCATGCCGGTCAGCGGGATCAGACCGGTGACTCCGCCGGCGATGACGAACACCTGGAGCGCGACGATCGAGGCGAGTCCGGTGGCCAGCAGGCGGCCGAAGGGGTCGCGCAGGGCGAGCCCGGCGCGGAAGCCGCGGGCGACGAGGAGCCCGTAGAGGAGCAGGATCGCGGTGAGGCCGACGAGGCCGAGCTCCTCACCGGCGGTGGCCAGGATGAAGTCCGATTTGGCGGCGAAGCCGATGAGGAAGGACTGGCCGTGGCCGAGCCCGGCGCCGAGGAGTCCGCCCGCTCCGAAAGCGAAGAGGGACTGGGCGAGCTGGCCGGGGCCGTCTCCGCGTTCGATGGAGGCGAAAGGATTCATCCAGTCGTCCACACGGCTGTTCACATGCGGCTCGAACGTTCCGACGGCGTACGCGCCCACGGCGGCGAGCAGCAGCCCGATGGCGATCCAGCCGATCCGGCCGGTGGCGGTGAACAGCATGATGACGAAGAGGCCGAAGAAGAGCAGCGAGGTCCCGAGGTCGCGTTCCAGAACGAGCACCCCGACGGAGAGCAGCCAGATGGCGAGGATCGGGCCGAGGACCCGGCCGGGCAGCAGCTTCAGCTTCCAGAACAGGGTGCGGCCGGTGAGGGCCAGGGCGGTGCGGTTCGCCGCGAGGTAGGCGGCGAAGAAGACGGCGAGCAGGATCTTGGCGAACTCCCCGGGCTGGAAGGAGAGTCCGGCGAAGCGGATCCAGATGTGCGCGCCGTTCACCGCCGGGAAGAACACGGGCACCAGCATCAGCCCCAGCGCGGCGGCGACGGACAGGTAGGCGTACCGCTGCAGCACCCGGTGGTCGCGGAGCAGTGCGACCGCGAGCACGAAGAGCGCCATCCCCAGCCCGGACCAGCGCAGTTGGTCCCCGGCGGTGACGTTGCCGGGGGTGGTGGCGTCGAGGCGCTGGATGAGGACCAGGCCGAGGCCGTTGAGCAGGACGGCGATCGGGAGCAGCAGCGGATCGGCGTACGGGGCGAACAGCCGGACGGCGAGGTGGGCGACGAGTGCCGCGACGGCGAGTCCGGCGGCGTAGTGGGCGGCCGGGCGGGGGATGTGGCCGGTGGTGGTGAGGCCCACGTAGAGATGGCCGAGGACGGAGATCAGGACGGCTCCGCAGAGCAGCGACAACTCGACTCCGCGGCGCTTGGGAGCGCGGGCATCGGGTGGCGGTGGCGGGGCGGGCTCCGCCACCTGTGCCGTCAGAGCGGTCATACGGGGAAACGTAGCAAGGAGCCGGGTCGTATGTCCGCTTATGTCATAGTGTGCCGAAGAGTCGTCAGAACCGGTCGGAAGCGAAGTAGCGGATCAGGAGTCTCTCCCATGGGACCTGCGGAGTTCATCGTCCTGGCCTTTCCGGAGGAACAGCTGCGGGTCGCGGCGGTCGAGGCGGTGATGGGGTTGCGCAAGGCCGGGGTCGTGCGGCTGATCGACGGCCTGGTGGCCACTAAGACGGCGGCCGGCGAGGTGCTGGCGGCGGAGTTCGACGAGTTCGTCGAACTCCGGGGCCTGCTCGCCCACCGCGAGGCCGCCCCGCTGATCGGCCCGGAGGACGTCCGGGAATCGGCCGGGCTGATGGACCGCGGCAGCTGCGCACTGCTCCTGGTCGTCGAACACGTCTGGGCCGAGGACGCCGCGATCGCCGTCCGCGCCGCGGGCGGCCGGATCGCGGGAGCGGTGCGGCTCCCGGCCGACCGGGTGGGGGCGGCCTGATGTTCATCCGACCCATCGGCTCCGTCGTGAACCCCTCCCTGCGCCCCTCGGGCAGCCCCCTGCTGCGCGGGATCCTGGCCCGCGGGGCCTACGTCTGGGACGCGGCCCGGCAGGATGCCCCGCGCTCCCCGCAGGACGCCGGCGGCGGATCGGCCGCCGGCGCCGGGCCTGCCGCCCCCGCCGATCCCGGAACCGGCCCCACCGCTACGGCCCCCACGGCCTCCACGCCGCCCGCGGCCTCCGGGGAATCCGCGGACGGGCACTCCGGCCCGCGCCCGGACCTGCCGGCGGCGGGCGGAACCGACCTCACGGAGCGGCTGACCCAGCTGTCGGCCCTGGCCCGCGAGGGCCTGCTGACCCCGGAGGAGTTCACGGCGGCCAAGGCCCGGCTGCTCCGGGACTGACGGTGCGGACGGCCCGCCGCCGAAGCGGTTTCCGGCCCGCCGCCGGACGTACCGCGCCGGACTCCCCACCCCCGCCAACCGGGTGACCCGCGCGACCGGGCCGACACCGCTGGGCGATTTGTCATACCGGGCATGGCAGCATCGGCCGCCTGGAGGTGACCACATGTCACGTCGACGACGGCATCGGCTGCTTCGCGCCGCCTGCCTCGCCGCAGCCCTCGTCGCGGCGGGCCCGCTCCCCGCCGCCCACGCCGGGCCAGCCGCACCCGGGGTACCCGGAGCGGCCGAAACATCCGAAACGTCCGAAACGGTCGGAGCGCCCGGCGCGCCGGAAGCACCCGACGCACCCGGCGCCCCCGCCGCCCCCGCCCCCGCCACCGAGCCCGTCGGCGTCCTCCTCACCCGGCTCCGGGGCCTCTACCAGCGGGCCGAACAGGCCACCGAGGCGTACAACGCCGCCGAGACCGCCCTCACCGCCCGCCAGGGCGAGGAGCGCCGGCTCAGCACCGAGCTCGGCAAGGCCCGTACCGCCGTCACCGGCGCCCAGGCCACCGCCGGCCGGCTGGCGCGCGAGCAGTACAAGGGGGGCCGCGCGTTCTCCCCCTACGCCCGGATGCTGTTCGCCGGGGACCCTCAGGGGGCCCTGGACCAGCGCCGGATCGCGGAGCGCGAGGGCGCCCGGCGGGCCGCCGCGCTGGACCGGCTGACCCGCGGCGAACAGCAGGCCGACGCCCTCGCCACCGCCGCCCGCAAGGCCCTGGACTCCGAGCAGAAGCTGGCCGCCGACACGAAGAAGCACAAGGACGAGGCCGCCGCGCAGCTGGGGGAGGTCGAGCGGCTGCTCGCCTCCCTCACTCCCGCCCAGCTCACCGAGCTGGGGACGCGCGAGGCCGAGGACACCGCCACCGCGCAGCGGGAGCTGGTCGAATCGGGGAAGCTCGGCGCGCAGTCCCGTACCCCCACCGCGGCCGGCGGCACGGCCCTCACGTACGCGACCGCCCAGATCGGGAAGCCGTACGTCTGGGGCGCCGAGGGGCCTGCCTCCTTCGACTGCTCCGGGCTGACCTCGCAGGCCTGGGCGCACGCGGGCCGCGCGATCCCCCGGACCAGCCAGGAGCAGTGGGCCCAGCTGCCCAGGGTGCCCCTGGACGAGCTCCGGCCCGGGGACCTGGTGGTGTACTTCCCGACCGCCACGCACGTGGCCCTGTACGTGGGCGACGGCAAGGTGATCCAGGCGCCCCGGCCCGGCGCGAAGGTCAAGGTCTCGCCGATCGCCGCGAATCCGCTGCTCGGCGCGGTCCGGCCCGACCCCGACGGGGCGCCGCTCCCCGCCTTCAGCCCGCCGCCGCTCCCCGAGTCCGGGGCCGCGGCGGCGGGGGACGACACGGGCTACTCGGAGGAGGACGCTCCCGCGACCTCCGACAAGTAGTCCGCCGCGTCCTCGGGGTCGTAGAAGTACGCGTCGAAGTCGGCCGGGTTGTCGAAGCCGTTGGCGAAGCGGTCCGCCACCGGCTGGAGCTGCCCGGCCGCGCCGATCAGGTTCAGCACGTGCTCGGGCGGGACGCCGAGCATGGCGTTCGTCCACTGGGTGGTCGGCTTGCCGCTGGTGAACCAGTACTTGTCGAAGGTGGCCTTCATCCACGCCTCGTCGAACGGGCTGTCCCCGTGCATGAGGATCGACGAGAGGTACGAGGCGGCGCACTTGGCGGCGGAGTTCGAGCCCTGCCCGGTTATCGGGTCGTTGGCGACGACCACGTCCGCGACGCCCAGCACCAGACCGCCGCCGGGCAGCCGGCCGACGGGATTGCGCACGACGGGCGCGTAACGGCCGGCGAGCGTGGCGCCCGCGTCCGTCAGCTCCACCTTCGTCGCCCGCGCGTACTCCCAGGGCGTGAACTTCTCCATCAGTTCCAGCGTCAGCGCGAGGTGGGCCGCCGGGTCCTTCACGCCCGCGAAGACGTCCAGCGGGCCGCCCGGGACGCCCTCCCAGAACAGGATGTCGGCCCGGCCGGAGGTGGTCAGTGTCGGCATCACGAACAGCTCGCCGACGCCGGGGACCAGGTTGCAGCGCACGGCCTCCGTCTGCGGGTGCTCGGGCCGCGGACCGAGCCCGTGCACGTACGACACCGCGAGCGCGCGCTGCGGGGCGTCGTACGGGGAGCGGGCCGCGTCCCGGCCGAACAGCGAGACCAGCTCCCCCTTGCCCGCCGCGACCAGCACCAGGTCGTAGGTGCGGGAGAAGAAGTCGAGGTCGGAGACCGAAGCACCGTGGATGACCAGCTGGCCACCGCGCTGCGCGAAGGTGTCGAGCCAGCCGGCCATCTTCACGCGCTGGTCGACGGACTGGGCGTGGCCCTTCAGCTTGCCCAGCCAGTCGATGGCGCGGCTGGTGTCGGGGGCGGCGACGGAGACGCCCAGGCCCTCGATCTTCGGGGCCTGCTGCTCCCAGAAGTTCAGCTGGAGGTCCCGCTCGTGCTGGAGCGCGGTGTCGAACATGCACTGGGTGGACATGACCCGCCCGGTGCGGATCTCGTCCGCCGTCCGGTTGGACATGAGGGTGACCTCGTACCCCTTCGCCTGGAGTCCGAGGGCGAGCTGGAGGCCGGACTGGCCGGCACCGACGACGAGTATCTTGCGCATGTGCACGTTCTCTATTCGGGGGTCGAGTCGAGGGCGTGGCCCACGAGGGTCAGCAGGGATTCCAGTACCGTGACCCGGCGCCTCGCGTCCATGATCACCACGGGTACGCCGGCCGGTACGGTCAGCGCCTCCCGCACGTCGTCCGGTTCGTACGAAGGCGTGCCCTCGAAGTGGTTGACGGCGACGGCGTACGGCAGCCCGCAGCTCTCGAAGTAGTCGAGCGCCGGGAAGCAGTCGCGCAGCCGCCGCGTGTCGGCGAGCACGATCCCGCCTATCGCGCCCCGCACCAGGTCGTCCCACATGAACCAGAAGCGCTCCTGGCCGGGCGTCCCGTACACGTACAGGACGAGGTCGTCGTCGAGCGTGACGCGCCCGAAGTCCATGGCGACGGTGGTGGTGTGCTTGTCCGGGGTCGCGGTCAGGTCGTCGGTCGGGGCGGCGGCCTCGGTCATCACCGCCTCGGTGCGCAGCGGTTCGATCTCGGACACGGAACCGACGAACGTGGTCTTGCCCACGCCGAACCCGCCCGCCACCAGCACCTTGACGGCTACGGGCGCGCGTGAGCGGTCGTACTGCCAGGGCTGTACGGGCTCGTCCGGGTTCGGGTCCTGGACGAGGAGCCCGGTTTCAGAGACGGCGGAGCCCACTGAGCACCCTTTCGAGCAGCGCGCGGTCGGGACGGCCGCTGCCGTGCCCGGTCCCGTAGACGCGGATCCTTCCCTGGTCGGCGAGGTCGCTGACCAGGACGCGGACCACGCCGAGCGGCAGCTTCAGCAGTGCGGCGATCTCGGCGATCGTGCGCATGCGGCGGCAGACCTCGACGATCGCCGGCATCTCCGGCATCCGGTCGGGCTTCCGCGGCTCGGACACCTTGGTGTCGAGGGTGGCGACGAAGGTCTCGACGTTCAGGATCTGCGTGAAGCGGGTGCGGCCGCCCGTGAGGGAGTACGGGCGTACGCGGGCGGGACGGCGGTCGGCGCCGCGTATCGGCAGCCGGTCGGAGGCCGGACTCCTCACGGGGTGTTCTCCATCGACTGGCGCAGCTCACTGCGGACTTCGGGGGTCAGGACGTGGCCGGCGCGGCCCACGAACAAGGCCATGTGGTAGGCGACGACGCTCATGTCGCAGTCCGGCGTGGCGTGCACTCCGAGGAGCGATCCGTCGCTGATGGACATGACGAAGACGGAGCCGTGCTCCATCGCCACCATCGTCTGCTTGACCGGGCCGCCGTCCATCAGGGCGGCCGCGCCCGTGGTGAGCGAGCCGAGACCGGAGACGATGGTCGCGAGATCGGCGGACGCGCCGCGCGGGCCCTTGGGGCGGGCGGCGGCGGGCGTATCGGGTGCCACCGGGTCGGAGGACAGCAGCAGGAGCCCGTCCGAGGACACGACGGCCACGGAGTTGACCCCGGGGACCTCCTCGACCAGGTCGGTCAGCAGCCATTGAAGGTTGCGGGCCTGGGTGCTCAGTCCGTACGTACTGGGCGCGTTCATGTGCGTGCCTCCTGTGCGGTGTCCCCCCGGTCGGTCTGCCCCTGGTCGGTCCACCCCTGGTCCTGCGGCCGGTCCTGCCGCCGGTCCTGCGCTCGCTCCTGCGCGAGCTCGGCCTCCACCACGCGCCGCCCGTCCTGGGCGCCCCGGTAGAACCCGCCGAGCCTGCGGCGCAGCTCACCGGCGTCCACCCGGCCGGGCGCGGGGCGCGCGTCCCCCGCCTGCCCGGTGGCCACCACGCGGGGGGTCCGCTTGGGGAGGCCCTTGTCGGTGAGGGGTTCCGCCACGGGGACGCCGACGGGTGCGGGCGCCTCGGCCGGGGCCTGCGCGGTGGACGGCTGCTCGGCCGGCACCTCCGCCTGCGGCGGCACGCGGAACACCTGCTCGGCGGGCACCTCGGCGAGGGGCCGCACGGTGAACACCTGCTCGACGGGCACACCCACGGGCCTGTCCGCGGGCCCGTCGACCGGGGCCGGGACCCGGAACACCTGCTCCGTGGGCGGCAGCTGACCGGCCGGGGGCGCGAACGTCGGCGGAGCGGTCTCCGCGGCCACCGTCCTGACGGGCAGTTCCCCGGTCGGCGCCGTCGCGGCCTCGTGGGCCGGCTCGGGCTCGGGGAACGGCTCGGGCTCGGGGAACGGCTCGGGCTCAGGGAACGGCTCGGGGAACGGCTCGGGCTCGGCGAACGCCTCCAGGGCCGGGGCCGGCACCGGGACCACGGCGGGCTCCGGGACTCCGAAGGACTCGGCAGTCACGGCGGGCTGCGGGGCCGCGGTGTCCGCCGTGGGCTCCGTCGGGATCGGTGTCTCCGGGGCGACAGGGCCCCGTGCCCGTGCGGGAAGCGTGTTCTCGTTGGCCTCCGCGACCACCCCGGGCAGGTGCAGCGCGGGTGCCCCCGGCGTGCCCAGGGTGTGGACCGGCGAGGCCGGCGGGGTGGCGGGCAGCAGCGCCGCCGGTACGACGACCAGGGCTTCAGTGCCGCCGTGCCGCGAGGTGCGCAGTTCCGCGCTCACGCCGTGCCGGGCCGCGAGCCGTCCGGCCACGTACAGGCCGAGGCCCAGGCCGTGCTCCGACTCGGGCTCCTCGTCGTACGCGTCGGGCGTGGCCAGCCGCTCGTTCAGCGTGCCCAGCCGGTCCCCGGTGATGCCGATGCCCTCGTCCACGACGGACAGCACCACGTCGCCGGAGTCCAGCAGCCATCCGGCCACCTTCACCCTGGCGTCCGGCGGCGAGAAGGTCGTCGCGTTCTCCAGCAGCTCCGCGAGCACGTGCGAGATGTCGTCGGCGGCGTGGCCTGCGACCTGCGTGTACGAGGGCAGCACTCCGAGCTCGACGCGCTCGTAGCGCTCGATCTCGCTGACCGCCGCCCGCATGACGTCCACCAGCGGCACCGGCAGGCCCTGCCCGTGGCCGTGCTCCTGGCCGGCGAGGACGAGCAGGTTCTCGTTGTGGCGGCGCATCACGGTCGCGAGGTGGTCGAGCTTGAAGAGGGTGGAGAGGCGGTCCGGGTCCGGCTCCTCGGACTCCAGCTCCTCGATGACGGCGAGTTGCCGCTCGACGAGCCCCAGGGTCCGCAGGGACAGCGACACGGAGGTGGTCGACATGATACGGCGGTGCTCCTCCAGCCCCGCCCGCAGCTGCGCGAGTTCGTCCTCCAGGGCCTCGCGGCCCGAGGAGAGCGCCTCGTTGCGGCCGATGATGCGGCGCCGGTCGGCGTCGAGTCCGGCGATCCGGGTGTGCAGGGAGACCGTCTGGTCGCGCACCCCGTTGAGGTGGCGCACGACCTCGGCGAACTCGTCGTTGCGGCCGGTGAACCGGACCGGCTCCACCGAGCCCTCCGGCGTCGCCAGCCGCGCCGCGCCGCGCCGCAGTACCGACAGCGGGCGGGTCAGGGAGCGGGCGACCGCGGTGGAGATGCCGATGGTGAGCAGGAACAGCACGCCGAGGAAGGCCAGCAGGCTCTCCAGCGCGGTCACGTCGTCGTCCCGCAGCGCCGCGAGGGAGGTGGCGCGCTGGGAGGCGAGGGTGGCCTCGACCGAGCGCATCCGGTCCACGCGGGCGGTGAGGGCCGGTCCTACGGTGCCGGGGTCGAGTTTGCGGTCGGCGGCGGAGAGGGTCGGCCTGTCGGTGAGCCGCTTGAGGTAGTCGTCGGCCGTCTTGACCTCGGGGCCGGTGACGGTGGCGGCGAGGGTCTGGCGTACGTCGGGACGCGCGGCCCGCGCGAAATCGTCGAGCGCGCCCTGCTCCCGTACGCGCGCCCGCTGGGCGGCGGTGGTGAGTTCGTCGACGGCGGCGGCGCCCGGGGACTGTTCGCCGCGGGGGACGGCGAGCGCGGCGAGCAGCAGCCCCCGGGTGGCGGAGGCCTGTTCGGCGGCCTGGCCGAGGGGGGCGAGGGGGCGGGTGGTGACGAGGGCGTCCGCGGCGCGCGGAGGGGTCAGTTCGGCGAGCCGGGCACCGGGGGCGAGGAGTTCGGCGATGACACCGGAGTAGGCCTGGTGGGCGGCGAGGGCGCTGCCCCTGCCCTCGAGGGCCTCGGTGCGGACGGCACGGACCCGGCCGAGGGCGCGGGCGAGTTCCTCGTCGGCGTCGGCGTCCGCCCGGACCTCGGCGAGCTGCCGGTCGGTGCCCGCGGTGCGCTCCCGGACCGCCGCCTGCGCGGCGCCGGGGCGGCCCTTGGCCACGTACTCGGTGACCGCGTCGCGCTCGTCCCCGAGCAGGTGGGCGAGGGTGAGGGTCTGCCGACTGCGGTCGGCGAGGGTGACGAGGTGCTGGGAGTCCTTCAGGTCGGCCGAGGCGGAGACGGCCGCGGGCGCTCCCGCCGCGAGGACGGCGAGCCCGGCCACGGCGACACCGATGACCAGCCTGCGGCGCACGCGGACCCGGCGGCCCGCGGGAGCGGTCGCGCCGGCCGGGCCGTCGGGGGCTCGTCGGTCGGGTGCGGTGCCGTCGGGTGCGGTGCCGTTCGCGACGGTGCCGTTCTTCCGCGGCCGCTTCTTCTGCACCGGTGCTCGCAATCCTGTACGTGTGCCGCTCGTGCTCGTCTGCTCGGGTGGCCGAGGTGACGGCCGGCCGGCGAGTGAACGCCTCCTCGCCCCCGTTGTACCGCTGCGCTGTACCGCCGTACCGCCTCAGACCTTCGCAGTGAGTTGGGGGGAGGGCCGCACATCACCCACCCGGCCACACGAAGGAGTGAACAGCACGGAGGAGTTGGCGACCAACTCGACGACCGGGTGTCAGGCCGCGCCCGTGGACGGGTGGTTGAAAGATCGATGCGGCTTTTGGCAGGATGCCCGCCCACATACCGGCGGTCACCCCACTGGCCATGGGCGTTTCCTTCTGCCCCACCCGCCCCACTCATCCCGCTTTGGTCCGTACCTTTCCCGGGTTTTACCGCCCCACGACGCCCCACGCGGGCAGAATGTCCCCATGCGCATCGATCTCTCCTCGGCCCCCGGCAACCCGGAACGCCCCAACGAGGACTGGGTGTCGGCCGCGGTGCCCGCGTCGGGCGGCGGGGTCCTCGTCGCCCTCGACGGGGTCACCCCGCCGCCGGGCGACACCGGGTGCGCGCACGGAGTCCCCTGGTTCGCGGCCCGCCTCGGCGGCCGATTGACCGAACTGTCCGGATCGCGAAGGGACATGCCCCTGGACCGGATCCTGGCGGCGGCCATCGGGGCCACCGCGGACACGCACCGGGACACCTGTGACCTTTCTCACGTGCGGACCCCGCAGGCGACGGTGGTCGTGGTCCGTTGGGACGGGTCCTGGATCGAGCACCTGGTGCTCTCGGATTCCGTACTCCTCCTCCAGGCGCCCGGCGGCGAGGTGCGGGCGGTCCTCGACGACCGGCTGGACCGGATCCCGCGCGAGCGGCTGCGTACGGAGGCCTCCGCGGACGAGCTGCGCAATGCTGAGGGCGGCTTCTTCACCGCCGCCGCGGACCCGGCGGTGGCGGCCCGCGCGGTGACCGGGCGGACGCCGCGCGCGGAGGTCCGGGCGCTGGCGGCGCTCACCGACGGGGCGAGCCGGTGGACGGACACGTTCGGGGAGGGCGACTGGGCCGAGTGCCTGGCCGTGCTGCGCAAGGAGGGCGCGCAGTCGCTGATCGACCGCGTCCGGGCCCTGGAATCGGACCCCGGCCGCCCCCACCGCCGCGGCAAACGCCACGACGACGCGTCGGCGGTGTACGCGGAGCTGTAGGGGCGGCGGCGGGGGCTTCAGTGGCTTGTGGGGGCTTCGGCGGCTGTGGGGCCTGAGTGCCCGTAGGGATCGCCTGCCCCCTGCGCTACGCCCCTCCTGCGCCACTCCTCTACTCCTCGCCCGCGTTCAACTGGTTCAGGAGCCGGGCCAGTTCCGCCACTTCCCCCCGGTCCCAGTCCGCGAGCTTGCGCATGTACTGCTCGCGGCGGGCGCCCCGGACCCGCAGGAAGCGCTCCCGCCCCTCCTCCGTGAGCCCGACCAGGAAGGCCCGGCCGTCCGCCGGATCCGGTTCGCGGGCCACCAGGCCCAGGACCTCCAGGGCCCGCAGCTGCCGGCTCATCGTGGCCTTGCCGACCCCGAAGTACCCGGCGAGCTCGGTCGCCCGCTGTCGGCCGGCGGCCTCCAGGCGCACCAGGAGCCCGTACGCCGCCGGTTCGAGCTCGGGGTGCAGGGCGCGCGCCATCTCCCCGGACGAGGCGCGGGCGCGCCGGAGGAAGACGGACAGCTCCCGCTCCAGGGCAAGGAACTCCTGGTCTTCGCTCCCGTGCACGTCCCGCTCCTTCGGTGGTGTGTGGGGCACCAGTATTTCGCAGCGGGTACGCCGGGGGCCCGGGACCCCGCCGCGGTCCCCCCGGACGGAGTCCGGGGGAGGGATCCCGGGCCCCGTCCGGGCGGGCCGGGTCAGGCGACGGCCGTCACCGGGACGGCGTCGGCGGTGAGGGCCAGCTCCAGCACCTGGCGCACGTCCGTCACCGGGTGCACCTCCAGCCCCTCCAGCACCTCCGCCGGTACATCGTCCAGATCGGCCTCGTTCCGCTTCGGGATGATGACGGTGGTCAGCCCCGCCCGGTGCGCGGCCAGCAGCTTCTGCTTGACCCCGCCGATCGGCAGCACCCGCCCGGTCAGCGACACCTCACCGGTCATGGCCACGTCCGTGCGGACCTGCCGCCCGGAGAGCAGCGAGGCCAGCGCCGTCGTCATCGTGATGCCCGCACTCGGGCCGTCCTTGGGTACCGCGCCCGCCGGGAAGTGGATGTGCACGCCCCGGTCCTTCAGGTCGGCGACCGGGAGTTCCAGCTCGGCACCGTGCGAGCGCAGGAAGCTGAGCGCGATCTGCGCCGACTCCTTCATCACGTCCCCGAGCTGGCCGGTCAGCGTGAGCCCGGCCGCGCCCGTCTCGGGATCGGCCAGCGAGGCCTCGACGAACAGCACGTCACCGCCCGCCCCGGTCACGGCGAGACCGGTGGCCACTCCGGGTACGGCGGTGCGCCGCTCAGACGGGTCCTGCGCGGACTCCGGTACGTGGTGCGGCCGTCCGATGAGGTCCCGCAGGTCGCCGGCGCCGATCCGGTACGGCAGTTCCCGCTCCCCGAGCTCGTGCTGGGAGGCCACCTTGCGCAGCAGCCGGGCGATGGACCGCTCCAGGGTGCGTACGCCCGCCTCGCGGGTGTACTCCCCCGCCAGCCTGCGCAGCGCGTCCTCCTCCAGGACCACTTCCTCCGCGCCCAGGCCGGCCCGCTCCAGCTGCCGGGGCAGCAGGTGATCACGGGCGATGACGACCTTCTCGTCCTCGGTGTAGCCGTCGAGGCGCACCAGCTCCATGCGGTCGGCGAGGGCCTCGGGGATGGCCTCCAGCACGTTCGCGGTGGCGAGGAACACCACGTCGCTCAGGTCCAGCTCCACCTCCAGGTAGTGGTCCCGGAAGGTGTGGTTCTGGGCCGGGTCGAGAACCTCCAGCAGCGCCGCCGCCGGGTCGCCCCGGAAGTCGGAGCCGACCTTGTCGATCTCGTCGAGCAGGACGACCGGGTTCATGGACCCCGCCTCCTTGATCGCCCGTA
The DNA here is from genome assembly GCF_036014235.1 of Streptomyces sp. NBC_00435. Taxonomy (GTDB): domain Bacteria; phylum Actinomycetota; class Actinomycetes; order Streptomycetales; family Streptomycetaceae; genus Streptomyces. Next base: position 5,538,786 of record NZ_CP107924.1, on the reverse strand, counting down.
CGATCCGGCCGGGCAACGCGCCCACGTACGTACGCCGGTGCCCGCGGATCTCGGCCTCGTCCCGGACGCCGCCGAGGGCCACCCGGACGAACTTGCGCCCCATGGCGTGGGCGACGGACTCCCCGAGGGAGGTCTTGCCCACCCCGGGCGGGCCCACGAGCGCCAGCACGGCACCACCCCTGCGGCCGCCGACGACTCCCATGCCCCGCTCGGAGCGCCGCTTGCGCACGGCGAGGTACTCGGTGATCCGGTCCTTCACGTCACCGAGCCCGGCGTGCTCGGCGTCCAGGACGGCGCGCGCTCCGCGGATGTCGTACTCGTCCTCGGTCCGCTCGTTCCAGGGAAGTTCGAGGACGGTGTCCAGCCAGGTGCGGATCCAGGACCCCTCGGGGGACTGGTCGCTGGAGCGCTCCAGCTTGTCGACTTCCTTGAGGGCGGCCTCCCGTACCTTCTCGGGCAGGTCGGAGGCCTCGACCCGGGCCCGGTAGTCGTCGGACTCCTCCCCCTCCTTCTCCCCGCTGAGCTCGCGCAGTTCCTTGCGGACGGCTTCCAGCTGCCGCTTCAGCAGGAACTCGCGCTGCTGCTTGTCGACGCCGTCCTGCACGTCCTTGGCGATGGACTCGGCGACGTCCTGCTCGGCGAGGTGGTCGCTGAGCGCCTTGACCGCGAGCCGCAGCCGCGCGACGGGATCCGCCGTCTCCAGCAGCTCGACCTTCTGGGCCGTGCTCAGGAAGGGCGAGTACCCGGAGTTGTCCGCGAGGGCGCCCACGCCCTCGATCTGCTGCACCCGGTCCACGACCTGCCAGGCCCCGCGCTTCTTGAGCCAGCTGGTGGCGAGCGCCTTGTACTCCTTGACGAGCTCGGTGACGGCCCCGGGCAGCGGATCGGGGACGGCCTCGTCCACGGTCTCGCCCTCCACCCAGAGCGCGGCCCCCGGCCCGGTCGTCCCGGCCCCGATGCGGACCCGCCCGCGCCCGCGGATCAGCGCCCCGGGATCCCCGTCGGACAGCCGTCCCACCTGCTCCACGGTCCCGAGCACGCCGGTCCCGGCGTACGTCCCGTCGATCCGGGGCACGAGCAGCACCTTCGGCTTCCCACCCGCGGCGGCGGCCTGCGCGGCCTCCACGGCGCCCCGCACCTCGGCATCGGACAGGTCCAGCGGAACGACCATCCCGGGCAGCACGACCTCGTCGTCAAGCGGCAGCACAGGCAGGGTGAGCGTTACGGACGTCGAAGCCATGATCTTCCCTCCGGCAGTGAAGTTGAGCTATGCCGACTCAATGCATGTGCGTGCCGCAATGTTCCCCAACCGCCGTTCGCCGGGGGCGAACACCCGGTGAACGCCCCGGACCCCGGTGTCAGTGGCCGCTGGCACGATGCCGGACATCGCCGCGCGCACGGCCGGACCATCACCACGGGCAGAGGGAGAGACATGGGCACCTGGGACATCGGCCCCTTCGACAACGACACGGCCGCGGACTTCGCCGGCGACCTCGACGAGGCGCCCCGGGAGGAGCGGGAGGCCATCATCCGCAAGGCCCTGGTCCGCGCCATCGGGACCGCCGGTAGCGCTGGCACCGCCGGCACCACTGGCACCACTGGCACCGAGGAGTACCTCGACCAGGACGTGGCGGTGGAGGCGGTCGCCGCGGCGGCCCTGGTCGCCGCGCAATGCCCGGGGGGCGAGCCCGTGACCACCGCCTACGGCCCGGACTCGCCCGTCCCCCGGCTCTCCGCCGACCTGCGCGACCTCGCCGTCCAGGCCCTCGACCGCGTGGTCACCGAGCCCAGCGAACTCATGGAGCTCTGGGGCGAGACCGACAGCGCCGGCCCCTGGCGGGGAACCGTCGCCGGGCTCCGGAACTCCCTGCTGCCCCCCGCGCCGGCGGACGACCGCTCCGGCGTGAGCCCTGCCTGAACGCCCGTTCGAGGCAGAGCTACTCTCGGTGCATGTACGTGGAAAGCGTGGGGGTCACCGCCGTCCGGGAGTGGGTCATCCGGAACGCGAAGGGCAAGAAGTTCGTCTACGAGTCCGCCGCCGAGGCCTTCGGGGAGCTCGACGAGTACGGGCCGGGCGCGCAAGTGCTCACGCGGCGGGTGTACCGGGCGATGTTCCGGACCAAGCCGATCGAGGACTGGCAGGTCGTGGAGGCTCCGTAGCGCGGCGCCCGGCCCGGCGGACCGCTCGGTCCCACCAGACGGCTCAGTCCAACCAGCCCGCTCGGACGGATCGGACCGCTCGGCCGGCTCAGGCCACTCGGACGGCTCAGACCGCCGCCGTCGAGATCCTGATGTCTCCCGACGAAGTGCGCACCGCGAGGCGTGCGGTGGCGGACGGGTCCGCGGGGACCGTGACCTCGCGCTCGCCCGAGTCGGTGGAGACGTCGAGTGCGTACGGGGCCTGCGGGACGCTCACCCTGGCATCGCCCGAGGAGGTCTCCACGGCGACCGCCCCCGGCGCCTTCGCGAAGGCCAGGCGGACGTCGCCGGAGTCGGAACGGGCGTCCGCGCCCGGTCCGGCCAGCGCCTCGGCCGTGATGGAGCCGGAAGAGGTACGGATCTTCAGCGGGCCGGAGATCCGGACGGCCCCGACCGCGCCGGAGGAGGTCGCGATGTCGGCACCGGCCACGCCCGCCACCGTGATGCGGCCGCTGCTGCTGTCGAGCCGGACCGTGGCGGAGGCCGGGACCTCCAGCCGGTAGTCGATGGCACACCGCCCGGAGCAGCTGCCGTTGGTGAGGGTCAGTACCCCGCCGGAGACCCGCTGTGCGGGCTCGGGCACGAGGTCGCCGCGGTAGCGGACCGTACGGCGGACGGCGACGCCCGGGCCGGTGCCGGCGACGACCTCGATCGATCCGCTGCGGGCGTCCGCCACGTCGACCGCGGTGACGGCCCCGGTCACGGTGGTGTCGGCGCTCGCCGTCTTCTCCGGACCACCCCGGGTGACGAGCGACCCGACGGAACACCCGGTGAGCAGCAGCCCGGTGGCGAGTGCAACGGCGGTGTACGTGGCGGTGGTGGCGGCCGTCGTGCCGCGCGGACTCGTCTTCGTCGTCATGCCTCCGATCGTGCCGCCGCCGGAGCCTCGGCGGCATGGTGCACGTGCCCGGATCCCTGGTGGGGTTAACCCCCCGGGGGGGGCTGGGCCCGGGCGGTGGATTACGGGGAGTTGGCCGCCGGCGGGCCCTGCTCGGCCCTATTCGGCGCGGACCGCCTCCACCGCCTCCCGGACGTCCGGGTGCGGGTCGTCGGCGAGGGCGTCCAGCAGTTCAGTGACCCCCGGGGTGGACCAGCGGGAGACCGCCCACACCAGTTCCTCCCGCACCCCGGGGTCGGGGTGGCCGGCGAGGTGGCCCAACTGGGCGAGCGGGCCCCGCCGGCGCATGCCGAACCAGTGCAGCGCCTCCCGCAGCGCGGCCGGGTCCCCGGGCTCACCGGCCGCCGCGACCCGGGCGAGCAGTACCCGCGCGGGCGGCGGCGGACCGTCCAGCGGATGCGGCAACCGCTCGCGCAGGCGCCGTGCCCCGTACCCGCCGCGCACCCGGCACCCGAAGCAGGTGCAGGGCCGCACACCGTGCGCGTCCGGCAGGTACCGCCAGCCCGCCACCTGCGGCGCGGCGCGGACCCGGTGCACCTCGCCCGGCCGGACCGCCCGGGGTACGAACACCTCCCACCCGCGCGGATCCTCCAGTACCGCGATGCGCCGCACCGCCTCCGACGCCGGAACGGTGGCCTGGGCGCCCCGCGCCCGGTCTCCGTAGCGGCCGACGAGCACGGGCTGGGCGTCGGCCAGCCGCACGTGGACGGCCACGAGCCCGCCCCGGGTACCGAAACGGGCCAGCTCGCGCAGCCATTGGTGGGTGAGGGTGTACGACGGCAGTACCGGGAAGCAGTAGACACCGCGCGCACCGCCCTGCCCGTGGCTGGCCGCCCGGATCCCGGAGCGCCGGATGCGCGGCGCGTTGGCCGCCGAGGTCAGGTGCACGAACATCGCCATCGCTCAGGACCCCTGGACGACCGGACGGTCCGGAGACGGCATGCCCCACTCGCTCCAGGAGCCGTCGTACACCGCGATGTCGGAGTACCCGGCGAGGTCGGCGCCGAGCGCGAGCACACAGGCCGTGACCCCGGATCCGCAGCTGAAGTAGAGCCGTTCCCGCTGCCCCGCCGCGTCACCGAAGGCCTCGCGCAGCTCGGCGGCGGGGCGCATCAGGCCGTCGGGGCGGTGGAGTTCGCCGAAGGGGAGGCTCACCGCACCCGGCATGTGGCCGCCGCGCAGGCCCGGGCGGGGCTCGGAGGCGGTACCGGCGAACCGCTCGCGGGTACGGGCGTCGAGCACCGCGGCGGCCGGATCGGCCAGAGCCGCCGAGACGGTGGCGGCGTCCACCAGCAGCCCGGCCCGGGGCCGGGCCGTGAAGGAGCCGCGCGGGCCCCCGTACGCCGGTCCGCGCTCCTCCACCGGCCACCCGGCGGCCAGCCACGCGGGCAGCCCGCCGTCGAGGACGGCGACCCGGTCGAAGCCCATGGCGCGCAGCATCCACCAGGCGCGGGCGCTGGAGTAGACACCGGCGCCGTCGTACGCGACGACCGTGCTGGTGTCGTCGACGCCGAGGTCGCGCATCACCCCGGCGAAGGCGGCGGCTCCCGGCATAGTGTGCGGGGCGGCGGCCCCGTGGTCGGACAGCGCTCCGTCGAGGTCGAAGGGGCGCGCGCCCGGGATGCGGCGGTCCGCGTCGCGGTGGGCGCCGACGGAGGCGTCGAAGACGACCAGTCCGGGCGTCCCGAGCCGCTCGGCGAGCCAGTCGCCGTCGACGAGCGGCCCGGGCAGCGCGAGAGAACGGGCAACGGCCATGCGGCACCTCCGGCATCGGCGAACGGGCCCCACCCACCGGCCCCCCGCCCCATCCTCCTACGCGCCGCCCTCCTGCCGCCCGGGCGGGGCACTCCCTCGTATGGGCGAGGCGGCGCAACCGCGCCGTTTCGGCTCCCGGGCCTCCGCGGGCCGGGGTTCACCGTGCTTCACGGTCCGGCGGGTACGTCTCATTTGGTCAAGTCCGCGCCGCAGGTTCTGGCCGGTCGCCCTGCCGGGCCGGCCGACGGAGCGGGTGCGCGGGGCCAGGGCGCGGATGACGGCGTGCTCCCACCGGCGCAGGTCCCGTGCGTGTTCTTCCCGGCGGATGAGGTGACGGAGCCTGGTCCAGACGCGGGCACGGGTCCATTCGGTGAACCGTCGGTGCGCGGTCGGGCCGGACGGCCCGAAAGACGGCGGGAGTTGCCGCCAGGAACAGCCGGAGGTCGTCACGAACACGATGGCGGCCAAGACCTCGCGGTCTCCGTAGCGGCGCCGTCCGCCGCCTTGGCGGCGCTCGGGATGGCGGGGCACGACGCGCTTGAACAGGTCCCACATCTCATCGGGCACCAGCCGTTCCACAAGATCCACAGCGACCGATTCCAGTGATCGAAATGAGACGGCCACATGACCGCGGGGACGGGTGGTACCAGCGGTCGCGGCACCTGATGCTGGCCCCATCCGGGTCGGCAGAGCGCCGTTCCCCGGCTCAGAGAAGGGAACCGATGATGGGCGTCGAGGAGGGAAACCCGAACGGAACGCCGTTCCGCGGAAGCGAAATCGGAAGCGAAATCGGACTCGGACTAGGACTCGGACCGGGGTCGATCGACGAGGTGCTGCCCCACGACGGAAGCAGCGGCGACTTCAGCACGGTGGCACCCCAAGTCGTCCTGCACGGTGCGCGGCTGCCCTGGGAACGGGACGCCACCGGAGCCAGGCTCCGCGTCCCGTGGCTTGCGGTGCTCGTCTGCCGCGGGCCGGAATCCCGCGTCGCCGCCGACCGCCGGGAAGAGCACCGGGAAGGGCGCCGGGAGGAGCGCGCCTCACCCTGGCGCATGCTCGAAATGGCGCGGGACACCTTCACCGAGGTGATAGCACCCCTGCACGCCCTGCCCTCGCTCATCGAACAGGCCCCGGACACGGGCCCCGCCCGCATCCGCGTCCGGGCCCACCGGATGCCGCGCAGCGCCGGGAGCTACGTCGCCCATCTGGTCTCGCTCCAGGGCTGCGCCCCGTACTTCGATTCCGCCCACGTCGCTCCGCGCGAGCGGACGGTGCGGCTGGCATCGCTGCACTCCTGGTCCTTCCGCCACCTGCCGGCAGGCACCGACGAGGCCCCGTAGGAGCTGCCCTGTGCGGGTGTCCGCCCCCCGGACACCCGCGGCGGGGTGGGTGCGGATCCGTCCGGATGAATCGGATCCGCACCCGCAGGTGCCACGGCTTCAGCCGGTGGTCCAGGTGACGGCCACGAATCCGGTGGAGCCCCCGACCTGGTCCCTCACCTTCCCATCGGCGTCAGCGGATTCGCCTTCGCCTCCGGCTCCCTGACTGTCGTTCAGGCCGTGTCCGGGAGAGGCAGGGGTAGCGGCGGTGCCGCCGGCGCTCCAGCCCGAGTCCTGTCCGCCGCCGCCACGTCCGTCACCGCCGGGAGCGGTGCTTCCGGTCGCGGGTTCGCTGCAGGTGGCTGTGCCGCCCTTGCCACCGCCGCCGCCGAGGTCCTCGCCGTTGACACCCGGGCCGCCGGTGCCGTTGCCGCCGCCGACGCCGCCGAGCTTGATGCCCGCGCCTCCTCCGCCACCGCCACCGCCGCCTTGCGCGAGCAGGGCCGAGGGTGCCGGCTCGGCGCCGGTGTACACCGCGGACGCGCCGCCTCCGCCGACGACGACGGTCACGGTGGAGCCGGCCGCCAGCGTGGCGGTGCACACGGCCGTGCCGCCCGCCCCGCCGCCGCCGCCGTTCCAGCCCCCGCCGCGACTCAGCGTCCGGGTGGCCCAGGTGCCCCCGCCTCCGCCGGCGCCGCGGACGGTGAAGGTCACGCTGTAGGTACCGCTGCCCTCGGGCAGCACCAGCGTGTGCTGGCCCGGCTCCGTGAACACCGCCGGCGAGTCCTGGGCACGCCACACCGCGGCGTCGACCCTCCGCAGGGGACCGGCCTGGGCGGGGCACGCCACCATGACACCGGCCAGGGCCACCACGACAGTCGTGGCGGTCCTTCGGATCACTGCGGACACGGGAACTCTCCATATCTCAGCGGGGGGAGCAACAACCCCACGCTCCCTCCCACCCCACCTCCGGGAGAATCCCCGGGCACGCCATGTCACCTGGACGTGAACCGCAGAAATGGTTCGCCAGCAGCAACCGGCCCAACGGCCGCCCGCCTCGGCCTACTCCGGGCAGGTGCCCGGCCTGGCGAAGAGGGCCACCCGGGCGCCCCGGACCTCCGTCACCGAGCACAGGTCGAAGGCGGAGACCAGCGTCTGGCGTTTCACCGCCTCCGCCGGGTAGCCGTCCACCGGCTCCCCCGCCGGGTCCAGCAGTACGACCACCCGCCCGACCGCCGGGTCCAGCAGCGCCTCCTGGATCCCCTCCGGACTCCGCTCAACGCCCTGCAGGCTCCGCGAAGCCGCCGGGGTGCGGGACAAGGCCGGGTCGCGCAGGGACCCGTAGAGCTCCGGCGAGGACAGCAGCCACTCCCGCCGCCGTGAGGGGAGGAAGAGCACCGAGTCCCCGGGGCGCGCGAGCTCTCGGACGGCCGCCGCCACGGCCGGCGCGTCGTCCTTGCGGCTCTCCGGGGTACGCAGCCACACGGACCAGCACCCCACCGGCACCAGCAGCGCTCCGACCAGCGGCCACACCCACCAGCCGCGCGCCCCCGCGAGCCGCGCGCCCGCCAGGAGGGCGAGGCCGGCGAGCGAGTAGAGGACGTACCGGTCGACGTACCAGGGGTGCACCAGCGAGACGGCCAGCAGCAGTCCCGGCGGCAGCAGCGTCAGCGGCAGGGCGACGCGTACGAGTTCCCGCGCGGCCCCCCGGGACAGGAGCAGCGCCGCGGCCGCGACCGCCCCGTACGCCGCCCAGTCCTGCCAGCCCGGCCGCCCCAGCCAGCCCAGCTGCTGCTGCGCCTGCCGCGCGCTGACCAGCGCGAGCGGCAGCAACCCGGCCACCACGGCCCCGGCGGCGAGCCGCCAGCCGCGCGAACGCCACGCGGCGAACGCGTGCGCGGGCAGCGCCAGTACGGCGAACTCGTGCAGCCAGCACCCCAGCAGCAGGACCACGGCGTAGGCGACCCATCGCCCGCGCAGCATCAGGTACGTGGCCCAGACGACGGCCGCGGCGACGAGGGCGTACGAACGGCCCTCCTGGGCGTACATCTGCACGGGCGGCAGCACGGCGTACCCGAGCCCGGCCAGCAACGCGACCCGATCCCCCCGCCCGCCGGCACCCGCACCGTCCCCCACCAGCCGGTGGGCCACGGCGGACACGCCCGCGGCGGCCAGGGCGGTGGCGGCCACGGACGGCAGGCGCAGGGCCCACAGGCCGGCGTCGGTGCCGATACCACCGCCCCCGTCACCGTCGCCCGCCAGCGCGAACACCGCGTGCATCAGGAGGTAGTAGAGGCCGTGCACGGCGTCCACCTGGCCGAGCAGTTCCCAGAGCCCGCCGAGCGGCCGGTGCGCGACCTGCCACGTGACCGACTCGTCGCGCCAGGCGGAGCCGCCGCGCGGGAGTCCCCAGAGGCCGAGTGCGACGGCGGCGAGCGGCGGCAGCCAGCGCCAGGGGGCGAAGCGGCGGATGTCGGCCTCCGGGTGCTATCCGTACGGGTGGTGCTGACTCCATACTCGGGGTTCGAGCCCAATACTTGCGGGGGTGGGGCGTGCGAGCACGCGGATGGCGAGTCGGCCTGGTGGCGGCGACCGTGGCACTGGCCGCGGTGTCGGCCCTGGGCGGGTGCTCCTCCGGCGGGGCGAAGAACGGCGCCTCCCCGGCACCGGGGACGAGCACCGGCACGGGCACCCCTTCGGCTACGGCCACGGACGCGGGTACGCCGTCCCCCGGGCAGAGCGCCGGACAGAGCCAGAGCCCCGGCAGCGGTACCACGGGTGGCACCGGCACGCAGCCCGTGCCCGGCACCTCCTCGTCCGCCCCCGCGCCCAGCGCCTCGCCGTCCGCCTCGGAGGCGACCCTCGTCGTGGTCACTCGCAGCGGCGGCATGACGGGGAAGGCCAGCACCTTGATCATCCGGGAAGACGGATCGTTCCTGCGGCTCGACGCGAAGGCCGCGACGGTCGACCGCGACAAGCTCCCGGCGGCCGGTCTCGCGAAACTGCGCACCGCGCTCGAGGAGGCGGACTTCCCCCGTCTGCCCCGGATCTCGAAGCCCGACCGGCCGGTCATCGACGCGTTCACGTACGCCTTCCGGTACGCCGGCTACGAGGTCGCCGCCGACCAGACCACAATGCCGCAGCCCCTGCAGAAGGTCATGGCCGCCCTGCCGCCCTTCGAACCGCGCTGAGGGGGCGGCGACGCACGCACCGGGCGACGGCGACCTCGGCAGCCGCAGCCGCGTGACGACCCGGCGACCCGGCCCGATCCGCCCGGCCCGATCCCCCTACAGCCCCGTCCCCGCCACCGTGATCTCCCGTAGCCTCCGGTCCAGGTATCCGCGCAGCAGGACCGCCATGTCCACGCCCTCCGGGTCCAGGACCCACTGGATCTGGAACCCGTCCATCACCGCGAGGACCTCGCGGCCGACGGCCTCGCAGTCCGTCCCCGGCCGTACCTCGCCGCGCGCGACCCCCGCCCTCAGCAGGTCGACGCTGTAACCGAGGACCCGGGCGTAGCGCTGCCTGAAGTAGTCGTGCGCGGGGTGGCCCTGATTCCCGGACTCGCCGACCAGCGTGTTGTACATCCGTACGAGGCCGGGCCGGCGGGCGTTGTCCGCGGCGAGGGCGACGACGGCGGCGAAGTGCGCGGCGAGCGAGGGGACCTCCTCGGCGGGCGCGCTGAAGAGCCGCTCCACGTCGTGCTCCTCGCTCTGCGCCAGGACCGACAGCAGCAGGTCCTCCTTGCCCCGGAAGTGGTGGAGCAGCCCGCCCTGGGTGATCCCGCAGTCGGTGGCGATCCGGGCCAGCGAGGAGGCGTTGAAGCCCCACTGCGCGAAGTGCTCGACGGCGGTGTCGAGGATCTTCTGGCGACGAGCGTCGCCCACCGCGTACGTGCCCCGGCCGGCCGCCGCCCCGGGGGCCGCGCGGCCCTTGTCCTGTGCCATGCCGCCCACCCTAGACGCAGTCCGCATCCACCCTTTTCCGGCCATCCCTGCGGAGTGATCCAGGTCACTCGGCGAAAACCTAGTGGGTGCATGGTTTTCGCCCTTACGGTGAAAACGCCGGGTCGGCGCCGAGGCCGCCCCGGAGACGCTGGAGTCCCCCATGCCGCTCACGCAGGACACCGGAGGCGTGCGCCACGCCACGGACCGACCGGATCGGGCCACCGCCCCGACCCCGCCCACGGGCACCACCACCGGGACCCCACAGCTCCCACCCCCGCCGAGCTTGATCGCCGGCCCGGCGGCCACCGCCGGAACGACGGGGACACGGATGTCCTGAACGGCCCGGCCGCGTCCTCCCCCGGTCGCTCCCCGGTCGCTCTCCCGGCCGCCCTCCCGGCCGATCCCCCCGTCCGTCCGCCCCGAGGTCCCGCCGACCGCGCCGCCCGCCCCCGCCATCGGCGCAGGGCACGACCACGGCATCACCCCGGCCGTCGCCGCCGCCCCACCCTGTCCGGCCTATCCACCCGGTCCGGCCGATCCGCCCGGTCAGGGTCGTCAGGAGCTGGCGACCACCGACGTCACGCCCCCTCGCGCGGCCACCCGCACGACCCTCCGCACCACCGCGCCCGCGACCGCCCCGCGCCCACCCCTCCCAGGAGCCCGGCAATGAACGCAACCCCCGCCGCCCGTCCTCTGCCCTACAAGGACGCCGCCCTCCCCGTCGACGACCGTGTCGAGGACCTGCTGTCCCGGATGTCCCTGGAGGAGAAGGCCGGCCAGCTCTTCCACTCCATGCTGATGATGAACCCGGACGGCACCCCGGTCACCGAGACCGACGGCTCGATCCTCCCGTTCACCACCCCCGAGCTGATCGAGGGCCGCTCCCTCACCCACTTCAACCTCCTCGGCAGCTACGGCGCCCGCGAGATGGCCACGTGGCAGAACGCCGTCCAGGAGATGGCCGCCGGCACCCGCCTCGGCATCCCGGTGACCCTGTCCACCGACCCCCGGCACTCCTTCACCGACAACGTCGGCGCCTCCTTCAACGCCGGCGCCTTCTCCGCCTGGCCCGAGGCCATCGGCCTCGCCGCCATAGGCGACCCGGAGCTGGTCCTCGAGTTCGCCGACACCGTCCGGCGCGAATACCTCTCCGTCGGCTTCCGCGTCGCCCTGCACCCGCAGATCGACCTGGCCAGCGAGCCGCGCTGGGCGCGCCAGTCGGGCACCTTCGGCTCGGACGCGAAACTGACGGGCGAGCTGGTCCAGGCCTACGTACGGGGCCTGCAGGGCGAGGCGCTCGGTGCGGGCTCGGTCTCCGCGATGGTCAAGCACTTCCCGGGCGGCGGCCCGCAGAAGGACGGCGAGGACCCGCACTTCGCGCACGGCAAGGAGCAGATCTACCCGGGTGGGATGCGCGAGCACCACCTGGAGCCGTTCAGGGCGGCCGTCGCGGCCGGCTGCGCGCAGATGATGCCCTACTACGGCCAGCCCATCGGCACCGACTGGGAAGAGGTCGGCTTCGGCTTCAACAAGGGCGTCGTCACCGGCCTGCTCCGCGAGGAGCTCGGCTTCCAGGGCATCGTCTGCACCGACTGGGGCCTGCTCACGGACTCGGTGATCTTCGGCGAGGCGCACCCGGCCCGCGCCTGGGGCCTGGAGCACTTGAGCACCGCCGAGCGGGCGGCGCGGTCCCTGGAGGCGGGCTCGGACCAGTTCGGCGGCGAGCAGTGTCCGGAGGTGATCGTGGAACTGGTCCGCTCGAGCCGGATCCCGGAATCCCGCATCGACGAGTCGGTACGCCGTCTGCTGCGCGAGAAGTTCGTTCTCGGCCTGTTCGAGAACCCGTACGTGGACCCGGACGCGGCGGCGGAGACGGTCGGCCGGGCCGACTTCGCGGCGGCCGGGGCCGCTGCCCAGCGGCGCTCGCTGACGGTGCTCACCAACACCGGGCGGGTCCTGCCCGTGTCCGGCAGGCCGAAGCTGTACGTCAGGGACGTGGACGAGGCCGTCGCCGCCGAGTACGGGGAACTGGTGTCCGATCCGGCCGGGGCCGACCTGGCCGTGCTGCGGCTGCGCACGCCGCACGAGCCCCGCACCAACGTCTTCGAGTCCTTCTTCCACTCGGGCTCGCTGGCCTTCCCCGAGCCCGAGCTCGCGGAGATCCTGGCGCTTCTGGACGCCGTCCCCACCCTGGTCTGCATCAACCTGGAGCGGGCCGCGGTGATCCCCGAGATCGCGGAGCGGGCGGCGGCGCTGGTCGCGGACTACGGTGCCTCGGACGCCGCCCTCCTGGACGTGGCCTTCGGCCGCGCCGCCGCCGAGGGTCGCCTCCCCTTCGAACTCCCCCGCTCGATGGCGGCCGTAGCCGCCTCCCGCCCCGACGTCCCGAACGACACCGCCGACCCGGTCTTCCCACACGGCCACGGCCTGACCCTGCCCTCCTGACGGGGCGCCACCCCTGCCGTCCCGGCGTGGGACCCGGTGGACAGCCCGGACCCCGCAGGACCCCGGGCTGCACCCGAGGCCCTGGAGCTCCGGTCCGCAAACGCCGGCGGGGCTGGAAAATCCAGCCCCGCCGGCGTTTGAGGCGCAGGGGTCCGGGGGCAGAGCCCCCGTGCGACGAACCCGTCATAGCCGGAGGCCAGCCGCTCCTCTACGCTGCACCCCTACCACGCGGGATCTTCAGGGGCGGGACATGGAACAGACGCACACCACCACCCACAACGGCGCCGCGGCCACCCCCGGCGCGCAGCGCCGGGTGCTCGTCGTCGAGGACGACCACACCATCGCCGAGGCGATCGCGGCCCGGCTGCGGGCCGAGGGCTTCCAGGTGCAGACGGCCGCCGACGGCCCGGCGGCCGTCGCCGCCGCCGAGGGCTGGCTGCCGGAGCTGCTGGTCCTGGACGTCATGCTGCCCGGCTTCGACGGCCTGGAGGTCTGCCGCCGGGTCCAGGCGCAGCGGCCCGTACCGGTCCTGATGCTGACCGCCCGGGACGACGAGACCGACATGCTCGTCGGCCTCGGGGTCGGCGCCGACGACTACATGACGAAGCCCTTCTCGATGCGCGAGCTGGCCGCGCGGGTCCACGTACTGCTGCGCCGGGTGGAGCGGGCCAACGTGGCCGCGCACGCGCCGCGCGGGGCCACCCTGCGCCTGGGCGATCTGGAGATCGATCACGCTCAGCGCCGGGTACGGGTGCACAGCGAGGACGTGCACCTGACACCGACCGAGTTCGACCTGCTGGTGTGCCTGGCCGGGACCCCGCGGGCGGTGCTCTCCCGGGAGCAGCTGCTCGCCGAGGTGTGGGACTGGGCCGACGCGTCCGGGACCCGTACGGTCGACAGCCACATCAAGGCGCTGCGGCGGAAGATCGGCGCCGAGCGGATCCGTACGGTCCACGGCGTCGGGTACGCCCTGGAGACCCCGGCGCAGCCGTGAGCGGCTACCGGCCGTCCGGGCAGCGGTCGCCCGGGATGCTGCGGCCCTTCTCCCCGTTCTCGATCAAGACGAAGCTCGGCACGCTCGTCGTGGTGTCGGTCTTCATCACCACGGGCCTGCTGATGGTGGCGATGCGCACCGCCACGGAGGTCCGCTTCATCACCGTGTTCTCGGTGATCGCCTCGATGCTGATCACGCAGTTCGTGGCGCACAGCCTGACGGCGCCGCTGGACGACATGACCACGGTGGCGCGGGCGATATCCCACGGGGACTACACGCGCCGGGTGCGCGGGGCGGGCCGCCGCGACGAGCTGGGCGACCTGGCCTCCACCATCAATCTGATGGCGGACGACCTGGAGGCGGTGGACCGGCACCGCAAGGAGCTCGTGGCCAACGTCTCGCACGAGCTGCGCACCCCGATCGCGGCCCTGCGGGCGGTACTGGAGAACGTGGTGGACGGGGTCTCGGCCGCCGACCCCGAGACCATGCGCACGGCCCTGAAGCAGACCGAGCGGCTCGGGCGGCTGGTGGAGACGCTGCTGGACCTGTCCCGCGTCGACAACGGGGTGGTGCCACTGCGGGCCCGCCGCTTCGAGGTGTGGCCCTACCTGTCGGGGGTGCTGAAGGAGTCGGGACTGGCGGCGGCCGGCCGGCCGGGGCTGACGTCGGGGTCGGGCGGGCACACCCGTAACGACGTCCACCTCCACCTGGACGTGTTCCCGCCGGAGCTGACGGCGTACGCGGATGCCGAGCGGCTGCACCAGGTGGTGGCGAACCTGATCGACAACGCGGTCAAGCACAGCCCCCCGCACGGCCGGGTGACGGTCAGCGCCCGGGCGGGCGACGCGCCCGGGAGTCTGGCACTGGAGGTACGGGACGAGGGGCCCGGAATTCCGGAGGCGGAGCGGCACCGGGTCTTCGAGCGGTTCAACCGGGGCAGCTCGCGGGGCGGCGACGGCGGGACGGGGCTGGGCCTGGCCATCGCCCGCTGGGCGGTCGGACTGCACGGCGGGCACATCGGCGTGGCCGAATCGTCTCGTGGCTGCCGCATCCTCGTCACACTTCCGGGCAGCTCGCAGGCGCCCGGTTGACGTAGGGTTCGAGTGGGAAGGACATGATCTCGGCCACACGCGCCGGGGTCCGTCAGGGGTGCGAAGCCAAGGGGGCCGCAACCACGGTGCCTCCTGCCCGAACCAGGGTTGTTTCCCGCCATTCCAGGTGGTGAAACCCGCCGTTCGATGTGACGTACGCGACGTAAGTCCCGCCCGGTCTGCATCTCACGGTCTGGGAGGCGTAGCCTTTATTCCCGCTGTCCATACCTTGTGAAGCGGAAGAGGGCGGTTGCCGCCGTGTCGCCACAGTCCCCCAGTAACTCGAGCACCACGACCGAAGCAGGAGAAGGCGGGAAGAGCCCTGCCCCAGGCTTCGGAGCCAATGAGTGGCTCGTCGACGAGATCTATCAGCAGTACCTCCAGGACCCGAACTCGGTCGACCGGGCCTGGTGGGACTTCTTCGCCGACTACAAGCCGGGTGGCGCTGTCGCTCCGGTGAAGGCGGAAAAGCCCACGGATCGGCCCACTCCCCCCGCTGCGACGACGGACGGCGCCTCCGCACAGGCCGCCGCCCCCGTCACCGCAGCGACTCCGCAGGCCTCCGACGCCGCCGCCACGGGGGCGGCGGGCGCCACGCCGGCCACCCCCAGCGCCGCGTCCACGTCGCCTGTGCCAGCTCCTGCCCCTGTACCTGCCACCCCCTCTGGTGCCCCTGCTGTGACTGTCACCTCCCAGGCCCCGGCCGCCGCCGCACCGGCTGCCCCCGCCTCCCAGGCTCCGGCTCCCGCCGCCGCCCCCGCCTCCTCCGTAGCCCCCCAGAAGGCCGCGCCCGCCACCGAGGCCCCCGCGGGCCCCGAACTGGTGACGCTCCGCGGCCCGGCGGCTGCCGTGGTCAAGAACATGAACGCCTCGCTGGAAGTGCCGACGGCCACGTCCGTCCGCGCCGTCCCGGTGAAGCTGCTCTTCGACAACCGCATCGTCATCAACAACCACCTGAAGCGGGCCCGGGGCGGGAAGATCTCCTTCACCCACCTCATCGGCTTCGCGATGGTGCAGGCCATCAAGGCCATGCCGTCGATGAACTACTCCTTCGCGGAGAAGGACGGCAAGCCGACCCTGGTCAAGCCGGAGCACATCAACTTCGGCCTCGCGATCGACCTGGTGAAGCCCAACGGTGACCGCCAGCTCGTCGTCGCCGGCATCAAGAAGGCCGAGACCCTCAACTTCTTCGAGTTCTGGCAGGCCTACGAGGACATCGTCCGCCGGGCCCGCATCGGCAAGCTGACGATGGACGACTTCACCGGCGTCACCGTCTCGCTGACCAACCCCGGCGGCCTGGGCACCGTCCACTCCGTGCCCCGCCTGATGCCCGGACAGTCGGTCATCATGGGCGTCGGCTCCATGGACTACCCCGCCGAGTTCCAGGGCACCTCGCAGGACACCCTGAACAAGCTGGGCATCTCCAAGGTCATGACCCTGACCTCGACCTACGACCACCGGGTCATCCAGGGCGCGGCCTCCGGCGAGTTCCTGCGCATCGTCGCGAACATGCTGCTCGGCGAGAGCGGCTTCTACGACGACGTCTTCGAGGCGCTGCGCATCCCGTACGAGCCGGTCCGCTGGCTCCGGGACATCGACGCCTCGCACGACGACGACGTCACGAAGGCCGCCCGCGTCTTCGAGCTGATCCACTCCTACCGGGTCCGCGGCCACGTCATGGCCGACACCGACCCGCTGGAGTACAAGCAGCGCAAGCACCCCGACCTCGACATCACCGAGCACGGCCTCACCCTGTGGGACCTGGAGCGCGAGTTCGCGGTCGGCGGCTTCTCCGGCAAGTCGATGATGAAGCTGCGCGACATCCTCGGCGTGCTGCGCGACTCGTACTGCCGCACCACCGGCGTCGAGTTCATGCACATCCAGGACCCGAAGCAGCGCCGCTGGATCCAGGACCGCATTGAGCGCCCGCACTCCAAGCCGGAGCGCGAGGAGCAGCTGCGGATCCTGCGCCGCCTGAACGCGGCGGAGGCCTTCGAGACCTTCCTGCAGACGAAGTACGTCGGCCAGAAGCGCTTCTCCCTGGAGGGCGGCGAGTCCGTCATCCCGCTGCTCGACGCCGTCATCGACTCGGCCGCCGAGGCCCGCCTCGAAGAGGTCGCGATCGGCATGGCCCACCGCGGCCGGCTGAACGTGCTCGCGAACATCGTCGGCAAGTCGTACGCGCAGATCTTCCGCGAGTTCGAGGGCAACCTCGACCCGAAGTCCATGCACGGCTCCGGCGACGTCAAGTACCACCTGGGCGCCAACGGCACCTTCACCGGCCTGGACGGTGAGCAGATCAAGGTCTCGCTCGTCGCCAACCCCTCGCACCTGGAGGCGGTGGACCCGGTCCTGGAGGGCGTGGTCCGCGCCAAGCAGGACATCATCAACAAGGGCGGCACGGACTTCACGGTCCTGCCGGTCGCCCTGCACGGCGACGCGGCCTTCGCCGGCCAGGGTGTGGTCGCCGAGACGCTGAACATGTCGCAGCTGCGCGGCTACCGCACCGGCGGCACCGTGCACGTGGTCATCAACAACCAGGTCGGCTTCACGGCCGCCCCGGAGTCCTCGCGTTCGTCCATGTACGCGACCGACGTGGCCCGCATGATCGAGGCGCCGATCTTCCACGTGAACGGCGACGACCCGGAGGCCGTGGTCCGCATCGCGCGGCTCGCCTTCGAGTTCCGTCAGGCGTTCAACAAGGACGTGGTCATCGACCTCATCTGCTACCGCCGTCGCGGGCACAACGAGTCCGACAACCCGGCGTTCACCCAGCCGCTGATGTACGACCTGATCGACAAGAAGCGCTCGGTGCGCAAGCTGTACACCGAGTCCCTCATCGGTCGCGGCGACATCACCCTGGAAGAGGCCGAGCAGGCGCTCCAGGACTTCCAGGGCCAGCTGGAGAAGGTCTTCGCGGAGGTCCGCGAGGCCGCCACGCAGCCCGCCGCCATCCCGCCGGCCCCGGTCGCGCAGGCCGATTTCCCGGTGGCGATGAACACCGCGATCTCCCAGGAGGTCGTCAAGCGGATCGCCGAGGCCCAGGTCAACATCCCGGACACGGTCACCGTCCACCCGCGTCTGCTGCCCCAGCTGCAGCGCCGCGCGGCGATGATCGACGACGGCACCATCGACTGGGGCATGGGCGAGACCCTGGCCTTCGGTTCGCTGCTGATGGAGGGCACCCCGGTCCGGCTGTCCGGCCAGGACTCCCGCCGCGGCACGTTCGGCCAGCGCCACGCGGTCCTCATCGACCGGGAGACGGGCGAGGACTACACGCCGCTGCTGTACCTGTCGGACGACCAGGCCCGCTACAACGTCTACGACTCGCTGCTCTCCGAGTACGCGGCCATGGGCTTCGAGTACGGCTACTCGCTGGCCCGCCCGGACGCGCTGGTCCTCTGGGAGGCCCAGTTCGGTGACTTCGTCAACGGCGCCCAGACCGTCGTCGACGAGTTCATCTCCTCGGCCGAGCAGAAGTGGGGCCAGACGTCCGGCGTCACGCTCCTGCTGCCGCACGGCTACGAGGGCCAGGGCCCGGACCACTCGTCCGCGCGTCCCGAGCGCTTCCTGCAGATGTGCGCGCAGGACAACATGACGGTCGCGATGCCGACCCTCCCGTCGAACTACTTCCACCTCCTGCGGTGGCAGGTCCACAACCCGCACCACAAGCCGCTCATCGTCTTCACCCCGAAGTCGATGCTGCGTCTGAAGGCGGCGGCGTCGAAGGCGGAGGAGTTCACGAACGGTTCGTTCCGTCCGGTCATCGGCGACTCCACCGTGGACCCGAACGCGGTCCGCAAGGTCGTGTTCTGCGCGGGCAAGGTCTACTACGACCTGGAGGCCGAGCGGGAGAAGCGCGGCATCACGGACACCGCGATCATCCGCATCGAGCGGCTGTACCCCCTCCCGGGTGCGGAGCTCCAGGCGGAGATCGCCAAGTTCCCGAACGCGGCGAAGTACATCTGGGCCCAGGAGGAGCCGGCGAACCAGGGTGCGTGGCCGTTCATCGCGCTGAACCTGATCGACCACCTCGACCTGGCCGTCGGCGCGGACATCCCGGCCGGCGAGCGCCTGCGCCGCGTCTCGCGCCCGCACGGTTCGTCCCCGGCGGTCGGCTCGGCCAAGCGCCACCAGGCGGAGCAGCAGCTCCTCCTGACGGAGGTCTTCGAAGCCTGAGCCCCGTAGCGCCCACAAGGCCCGGCCCCCTCGCGGGGGCCGGGCCTTCCGGCTGTCCGCTCCGCTTCCGGGGGTCAGCCGGCCGTGTGGGGGGCCAGGTTCGGGTGCGCCTCGCACCAGGCCGCCCGGTCCCGCTCCACCGCCGCCCGGGCCACCGCGTGCTGACCCCCCGGCGGCGGTACCCCGTCCATGTCCCGTTCGGCCGCCACCATGGCGTCGACGAACACCCGCCCCCCGGCGGTGAGTTCCGCAGACCCCTGGAGCACCGGCAGGACAACCGCCACCTGTGCCCGGATCCGCGCGTGCTGCGCCCACGCCCCCCTGGCCCCGTAGAGCGCCGCGCGCTGCCAGTAGCCCGCCAGTGCCAGATGCGCGTACGCGCCCCGCAGGAGCCCCTCCAGCGGCCTCGGATCGGCCCGCCAGGGGGCCCAGTACCGCGCGGCGCGGTCGGCGGTGTGCAGGGGGATCGCCTGCGCCAGGGCCGCCAGCTTCCCGTGCTGCACCTCGTGCACCAGGGTCGCGGCCAGCGCGGGCGGCGGCTGGGTCCGTGCCAGTACGGAGCCGGCCGCCGCGGGGAGCGTCCCGCCGAAGGCCCGGGAGCTGCCGGACAGCGGGACCACGCAGCGCAGCAGCCGGCCGGCCTCCTCCGCGCGGGCGGTGTCGTAGCGGCGCAGCAGGGTGAGGGCGCCGGACCACTGGGTGTCCCAGCGCTTGTGGCCCCTGGGGGTGAGCCGGCGGGCGGCGTGCACGGCTCCCGAGGCGCGGTACGGGTCGAGGTCGTCGAGCGCGGTCCGACCGTCGGGCAGGGCGTGCAGGGCCAGCGCGACCGGGTTCCCAGGGTCCCAGGAGTCCTCGGTCAGGGCCAGCGGGCCGGGCCGGTCCGGGCGCAGCAGTCCGAGGGTGGGCAGTACGAGGCGTCCGTGCGCGGGCCGCAGCGTGAGCTTGAAGCCGATCCCGGCCCGCAGCGCCGCGGCGGCGGCGAGCGCCCCGAGGTGTTCCAGGTCGGCGGGCGGCCCGTGCCGCGCGCGCAGCCGGCCCAGGGTCTCCTCGGCCCACACCCCGGTGGCCGGATAGTGCAGTACGTCGCCCACCGCGCCGGGGTCGCGGCGCCCGGCCTCCTCCAGCAGGGCCCAGTGCTCCGCGGCCTCCCCGGCGCGGGCGCGGCCCGGCAGCTCACGCAGTTCCCGCAGCAGCCCCAGCCGCCGCGCCCTGCGTACGCCGCACACCAGCGCGGTCCCTTCGGCGGACGGCTCGGTGGAACCGAGCGCCCGCAGCACGCCGTCGCTCGGCTCCGGGTGATCCATGCATTCCTCCCGCCGCGGACGCTCCATCCCTGCCCGGGGGACGACCTCCGCGAACGGCGGAAAGCGGTCAAGTCCGGCCGTGCCGGCCGGGCGGATTATCCTGGCGGAACACACCCGCCCACCCGACCACCGCACGGAGCCCGACTTGTACTTCACCGATCGCGGCATCGAGGAGCTGGAGAAGCGGCGCGGCCAGGAGGAGGTCACCTTCGAGTGGCTCGCCGAGCAGCTGCGCACCTTCGTCGACCTGAACCCGGACTTCGAGGTCCCGGTCGAGCGCCTCGCCACCTGGCTGGCCCGCCTGGACGACGAGGACGACGAAGACGCCTAGGACGCCCAGGACGCGCACTGCTCCCAGCACGCCCAGTGCAACGACGAAGGGGCCCGGCCGCAGGTGCGGTCGGGCCCCTTCGTCATCGTCCCGCGGGACAAGGCCGATCAGGCTGGTGAGGCCGGATCAGGCGGCCTTGGTCTCCCAGAAGATGCGGTCGATCTCGGCGATGAGCTCCAGCGCCTTGGCGCCGGTCGCCGGGTCGTTCGACGCCTTGGCGGCCGAGAGGGCCTTCAGGGTGTCGTTGACCAGGGAGTGCAGCTGCGGGTACTTCTCGAAGTGCGGCGGCTTGAAGTAGTCGCTCCACAGCACGGAGACGTGGTGCTTCGCGAGCTCGGCGCGCTGCTCCTTGATGGTGATGGCGCGCGCGCGGAAGTCGGCGTCGTCGTTGGCCTGGTACTTCTCCTGCACGGCCTTGACGGACTCGGCCTCGATGCGGGCCTGGGCAGGGTCGTACACGCCGCACGGAAGATCGCAGTGGGCGGAGACCTTCGCCTTGGGGGCGAAGAGGCGGGAAAGCATGGAGTTTGTCCTCCTCGTGATCGTCTTCTCAAGGGGGAGATTACTCCGTGAGAAAGGCGATTTCGCGGGCGCCCCCGTGCGCTTGGGACAAAAGTCCAGTGCCGTGCCCGGGGCGGTGAGCGAATGTACGGGAGAGTGCGGCAGCATGCGGGGTGGGACGAGGACCCGGGTGGGCCCGGGCGAGGAGGTCACGGATGGCGGGGAGCACGCGCTCGCACGGCCGGACGCGGGAGTGGACGTCGCCGTTGAAGCGGATCGGAACCGTCGAGGTGATGGGCCCCTCGATGGCGCCCACTCTGGAGAACGGGGACCAGCTGCTGGTCCGCTACGGGGGCGCCGTGCGGCCGGGCCAGGTGGTGGTGCTGCGCCACCCGTTCCAGCAGGACCTGCTGGTCGTGAAGCGGGCGGCGGAGCGGCGGGCGGGCGGCTGGTGGGTGCTGGGTGACAACCCGTACAACCCGACGGGCGACAGCACGGACTACGGGGCGGTCCCCGACGAGCTCGTGCTGGCGACCGCGCTGGCGCGCTTCCGGCCGCGCCAGCGGCCGGAGCACGCCCCGGAGGATCACCGCTCGCTGAGGGCGTGGCTCTCCTGGGTCTCCTCGGCGCTGCGACCGCTGCGGGCGGACTCCTCGGCCTCCAGCCGCTTGCGGGCGCGGTAGGCGGCGACGTTGGCGCGGGTGGCGCACCGGTCGGAGCAGTAGCGCCGGGAGCGGTTGGTGGAGGTGTCGAGGAAGGCGTTGCGGCAGGGCGAGGCCTGGCAGAGGCCGAGCCGGCCCGGGCCGTGTTCGGTGAGGTGGAACGCCAGTCCGAAGCACGCGATCGCGGCGTAGCCGGCGGAGGCGTTGGAGGGGTGGTCGGCCAGGTGGATGTGCCAGTTGGGGCCGCCGTGCTCACCGATGGTCTCGTGGCCGGAGACCTGGGGGCTCACCGGGAACTCCATGAGCAGGGAGTTCAGCAGGTCGACGGCGAGGACGTGGTCGCCGCCGTCGGCGGCCTCGAAGACGCCGCGAAGCCGGCCGCGGACGTTGCGGAAGCGGGTGACGTCACCGTCGGTGACCCTGCGGGCCATCTGCACGCTGGTGCCGAAGAGTGCGCGGACGGCGTCCACGGAGGTCAGCGAGTCCTTGTTGCGGGCCGGCTCCTCGGTGTTGACCAGGCGCACGGCGTAGTCCGAGTAATGGGCCAGTTCCACTTGTAGTCCTTACGGCTGCGGATTATTGTCTCCGGTAACGGCTGAGACATGTTCGAGGGTATTACGCATGGAGGTTTTCGTGGCGGATACGGCACGCTCTGACACGGCAGGCCCTGACACGGCAGGCCCTGACACGGCAGGCCCTGACACGGCACCGTCCGACTGGCAGGCCTGGCAGGACAGCTGGGACCGTCAGCAGGAGTGGTACATGCCCGACCGCGAGGAGCGGTTCCGGGTGATGCTGGAGATGGTGGAGGCACTGGTCGGCACCGCCCCCCGGGTGCTGGATCTCGCGTGCGGTACTGGAAGTATCACGGACCGCGTCTTCAAGAGGTTCCCGCAATCCACCAGTACGGGAGTCGATCTCGACCCCGCGCTGTTGACGATCGCCCGCGGCCACTTCGCGGGCGACTCCCGCGTCACCTTCGTGACCGCCGACCTCAAGGACCCCGACTGGCGCGCGGCCCTCCCCCACGACTCCTACGACACGATCCTGACGGCAACCGCGCTCCACTGGCTGCCCAGCGAGGACCTCGCCGTCCTGTACGGGCAGCTCGCGCCGCTGCTGCGTCCCGGCGGGGTGTTCATGAACGCCGACCACATGCCCGACCCCGCCACCCCGCGGATCAACGCCGCCGAGCGCGCACACCGGCACGGCGGCATGGACCGGGCGAAGGAGTCCGGCGCGCTCGACTGGCGCGCGTGGTGGGAGCTCGCGGCCGCCGACCCGGTGCTCGCCGAGCCGACCAGGGCCCGCTTCGAGATCTACGGGGAGCACGCCGACGGCGACACCCCGCCGGACTCCTGGCACGCGGCCACGCTGCGCGCCGCCGGCTTCTCGGAGGCCCGTACGGTCTGGCGGTCGCCGTCGGACGGGCTGGTGCTGGGCCTGAAGTAGGCCCGGGCCGACAACGCGTGAGGGGCGGTACGGGAATCCGTACCGCCCCTCACGCGTGGAACGCGGACCGCTTACGCGGCTACAGCACCTTGGACAGGAACGCCTTGGTGCGGTCGTGCTGGGGGTTGCCCAGGACCTCGCGCGGGTGGCCGGACTCGACCACGACGCCGCCGTCCATGAAGACGAGGTTGTCGCCGACCTCGCGGGCGAAGCCCATCTCGTGGGTGACCACGATCATGGTCATGCCCGACTCGGCCAGGTCCCGCATGACGTCGAGGACGTCGCCGACGAGCTCCGGGTCGAGCGCCGAGGTGGGCTCGTCGAAGAGCATCAGCTTCGGCTCCATGGCCAGCGCGCGGGCGATCGCCACGCGCTGCTGCTGGCCGCCGGAGAGCTGCGTCGGGTAGTTCCCGGCCTTGTCGCCGAGGCCGACCCGGTCGAGGAGTTTGACGGCGCGCGCCCGCGCGACCGACTTGCTCTCGCCCTTGACCATGACGGGGGCTTCCATGACGTTCTCGATGGCCGTCATGTGCGGGAAGAGGTTGAAGCGTTGGAACACCATGCCGATGTCCTTGCGCTGCGCCGCGACCTCGCTGTCCTTCAGCTCGTAGAGCTTGTCGCCCTTCTGGCGGTAGCCGACGAGCCGGCCGTCGACCGAGAGCCGTCCGGCGTTGATCTGCTCGAGGTGGTTGATGCACCGCAGGAAGGTCGACTTGCCGGAGCCGGACGGGCCGACCAGGCAGAAGACCTCACGCGGGGCGACCTCCAGGTCGATGCCCTTGAGGATGTGGGCGGTGCCGTAGGACTTGTGGACGCCTTCGGCCTTCACCATGGCAGTCGTCGTCATCAGGCCACCGCCTTGCGGTTCGAGAAGCGGGAGAGATTCGCCTTGATCTTCTGCAGCGGGGTGGGCGGCAGGGATCGCAGCGAGCCGCGCGAGTAGCGGCGCTCCAGGTAGTACTGGCCGACGCTGAACACGCTGGTCAGGGCGAGGTACCAGATCGACGCGACGAAGAACATCTCCATCACCGCGAAGGAGGTGGAGGCGATGTCCTGGGCCGCGCGCAGCAGGTCGAAGTACTGCACGGCGACCACGAGCGACGAGGTCTTGAGCATGTTGATGAACTCGTTGCCGGTGGGCGGCACGATCACCCGCATGGCCTGCGGCAGCACGATCCGGCGCATGGTCTTGGCCTGGGTCATGCCGAGTGCGTGCGAGGCCTCGGTCTGGCCCTCGTCGACCGACTGGATGCCGGCCCGGACGATCTCCGCCATGTACGCGCCCTCGTTCAGGCCGAGGCCCAGCAGGGCGGCCAGGAACGGCGTCATGACCTGGGTCATCTCGTCCTTGTAGAACCCGAGGTTCAGGATCGGGAAGATCAGGGCGAGGTTGAACCAGATGAGCAGCTGCACGTACACCGGGGTGCCGCGGAAGAACCAGATGTAGAACCAGGCGATGGTGCTGGTCACCGGGTTCTTCGAGAGCCGCATCACTGCGAAGAGGACACCGAGCACCAGGCCCAGGGCCATCGAGGCGACGCTGATCCAGATCGTGTTGAACAGACCGCGGATGATGGTGCTGTCGAACAGCTTCTCGGGCACGGTCGCCCAGCGGACGTTGCCCTGCGAGAAGGCGACGGCGAGCGCCACGACCAGGCCGATGACAACGACGGCGCTGACCCAGCGTCCGTAGTGGCGGACCGGGATGGCCTTGATCGCCTCGGGGGGGACGGCCCCGGCCGGCGGGGTGTCCGCCGGTCCCGGGACCTTGTCGAGCTTGTCAGTCACAGTGACTGCCCTTCAGTGTGCTGCGCGGGGCGCGGACGTTACGAGCCTGCGTTGGTCTTGGCCTCGGTAACGGCGCCGGAGCCCGCGTTCCACTTGTCGAGAGCGGCCTTGTACGAGCCGTCCTTGATGATCGCGTCGAGGGCGGCCTTGAGCGCGTCACGCAGCTCGGTGTTCTTCTTGTCCACGGCGATGCCGAAGAGACCGGCGTCGGTCGGGTTGGCGACGGCCTCGAAGTCGTTGCCGCCACCGGCGGTCTGCGCGATGTACGCGGCGACCGGGGAGTCGTTCAGGTCGGCGACGGCGCCGCCGGCCTTCACACGGGTCTGGGCCTCGGCGTCGGTCGGGTAGGACTCGATGGAGACCTCACCCTTGCCGTCCTTCTTGCACTTCTCGGACAGGTCCTTGGCGGCGTCCTCGTAGGTCGTGCCGCGCTGGACGGCGACCTTCTTGCCGCAGAGGTCGTCGAGGGTCTTGATCCCGTCCGGGTTGCCCTTCTTGACCAGGATGCCGGTCGAGGCGGTGAAGTAGTCGACGAAGTCGACGCCGGCACCGGTCTTGGCGCCCTTGTCGTCCAGGCCCTCCTGACGGGCCTTGGTGTCGGTGAGCGAGGACATGACCACGTCGCTGCGGCCCGTCTGCATGCTGCCGATCAGGGTGTCGAAGGTGCCGGACTCGAACTTGAAGGTGACGCCGAGCTGCTTGCCGAGCGCCTCGGCGACGCCGGGGTCGACACCGACGATCTTGCCGCCCTCGGTGAATTCCATCGGGGCGTAGGTGGCGTCCGTGCCGACCTTGATGACACCCGCGTCCTGGATCTTCTTGGGCAGCTTGGAGAACAGCGGGGCGCTGTTCGCCTTGCCCGACGGCGTGGCCGCGGAACCCTTGTCCGTCTGGTCGCCACAACCGGTGAGGATCAGGGCGCCGGCGACCGCGATGGCACCGACCGCGGCGATCCGGGACCGGGCGGCGGTCGTACGACGGGTGGTGCTAGCGGTCATGAGCTGATTCCTCCGGCAGTGGGGAAAAACGCGTCCGAGAGCGGTCGAGCACGCACCATCGAGTGTCGCGACCTTGTGTGATTACGGCATCTTGCCATTCGGACTGAGACATTCAGGGTGCCCGTCAGGTCAAAATCGGATAACGGACACCCCCCGCCACCCAACAGCCCTGCGGGGAAGGGCCTTCGAGGCCGCATTTAACGCTGCGACCAGGGGTTTTCACCGTAGTTTTTACGGCGCGTCTCGCCTATCGGACGCGAAGGTTTGGACTTTTCGCCAAAACCGGGGCAAGCAACCTATGGTCGAAGGGGAATCGACTCGTCTGGGTGAGTGTTCTTCGGGTAGAACAGATCCTTACACCCCTCATCCGGGGCTCAGGGCGCGCGTGCGGCGCGCCCGCGCGTACGAAACCTCCCACTTCGCGGCGACGGGCCAAACCGTCGACGCGGAGTACGGACGCGGTGCCCGCCCACCCCTTAACCAGGAGTGGCCACCCTCAACGATTCAAAGACTTAAGGGGTTAAGACAGTGGCAGCGGAGATCGTCAATCCTCGCAGCGACAGCGTGACGGACAACAACCCCGATGCGGTGTTCGCACTGCACCGGGGCGGCAAGATGGCCATCGTGGCCACCGTGCCGGTCCACAACAAGGACGACCTGTCCCTGGCGTACACGCCCGGCGTTGCGAAGGTCTGCAGCGCCATTGCCGAGCAGCCCGAGCTCGTTAACGAGTACACCTGGAAGTCCAACGTGGTCGCCGTCGTCACCGACGGTACGGCCGTGCTCGGACTCGGTGACATCGGGCCCGAGGCCTCCCTCCCCGTGATGGAGGGCAAGGCCATTCTGTTCAAGCAGTTCGGTGGAGTGGACGCGGTTCCGATCGCGCTCGCCACCAAGGACACGGACGAGATCATCGAGACCGTGATCCGCCTCGCGCCGTCCTTCGGCGGGGTGAACCTGGAGGACATCTCCGCCCCCCGCTGCTTCGAGATCGAGCGGCGCCTCCAGGAAGCCCTGGACATCCCGATCTTCCACGACGACCAGCACGGCACGGCCATCGTGACGCTGGCCGCCATGCGCAACGCCGCGAAGCTCACCGGTCGCACCCTCGCGGACCTCCGCGCCGTGATCTCGGGCGCGGGCGCCGCGGGCATCGCGATCGCCAAGATCCTCGTGGACGCGGGGATCGGCGACGTGTGCGTCACCGACCGCAAGGGCGTCGTCTCCGCCGACCGCTCCGACCTGACGGACGTCAAGGCGGAGATCGCGGGCCTGACGAACAGGACCGGCCAGACCGGTTCCCTGGAGAGCGCCCTCGCGGGCGCGGACGTCTTCATCGGCGTCTCCGGCGGTACGGTCCCCGAGGCCGCGGTGGCGACGATGGCGAAGGACTGCTTCGTCTTCGCCATGGCCAACCCGAACCCGGAGGTCCACCCCGACGTCGCGCACAAGTACGCGGCGGTCGTGGCCACGGGCCGCTCGGACTTCCCGAACCAGATCAACAACGTGCTGGCGTTCCCGGGCATCTTCGCGGGCGCGCTGAAGGTCCGCGCGACCCGGATCACCGAAGGCATGAAGATCGCCGCCGCCGACGCCATCGCCGGCGTCGTGGGTGACGAGCTCGCCGCCGACTACGTGATCCCCTCGCCGTTCGACGCGCGCGTCGCGGAGGCCGTCACCGCGGCCGTCGCCGCCGCCGCCAAGGCGGACGGCGTGGCCCGCCTGTAACGCCGCACTCGCTGTACGAAGTGGGGCCCGCCGGAACCATCCGGCGGGCCCCACTCGCGTCCGCCCGGACCTGCGGCCCCGCGACCCGGCCCTGGATCCCGGCGCTACCGAACGGTAGCCTCGCCGCCATGTTCGCTGCCTACGCCGCCCGAATCGACCGTGACCAGCCGCTGAGCGGCCTCGAGCTGGGCGACCGCCCCGCTCCACAGGCCCGCCCCGGCTGGGTGACCGTGAACGTCAAGGCCGCCTCCCTCAACCACCACGACCTCTGGTCGCTGCGCGGAGTCGGCCTCGGCGAGGAGAAGCTCCCCATGATCCTCGGCTGCGACGCCGCCGGGATCGACCAGGACGGCAACGAGGTCGTCCTGCACTCCGTCATCGGCCAGACCGGCCACGGGGTCGGCCCCGACGAGCCCCGCTCGATCCTGACCGAGCGCTACCAGGGCACCTTCGCCGAGCAGGTCACCGTCCCCGCCTGGAACGTCCTGCGCAAGCCCGCCGTGCTCTCCTTCGAACAGGCCGCCTGCCTGCCCACCGCGTGGCTCACCGCCTACCGCATGCTCTTCACCAACGCCGGTGTCCGCCCCGGCGACTCCGTCCTGGTCCAGGGCGCGGGCGGCGGAGTCGCCACCGCCGCCATCGCCCTCGGCAAGGCGGCGGGCCTGCGGGTCTTCGCGACCAGCCGGGACGAGGCCAAGCGCAAGCGTGCGATCGAACTGGGCGCGGTGGAGGCCTACGAGCCCGGCGCGCGGCTCCCCCAGCGGGTCGACGCCGTCATCGAGACGGTCGGCGCGGCCACCTGGTCGCACTCCGTCAAGTCCCTGCGCCCCGGCGGCACCCTGGTCATCTCCGGGGCCACGAGCGGCGACCGCCCCGCGCACGCCGAGCTGACCCGGATCTTCTTCCTGGAACTCAAGGTGGTCGGCTCGACGATGGGCTCGAAGGACGAGCTGGAGGACCTGCTGTCCTTCTGTGCGGCGACCGGGGTCCGTCCGGTGATCGACGAGACGCTGCCGCTGGACCGGGCCCGCGAGGGCTTCGAGAAGCTGGAGTCGGGCGACGTGTTCGGAAAGATCGTCCTCACGACGTGACCACCGGTCACACCCACCAGCCACGCCCGCCGAGCACGACCGTGACCACGGCCGTCAACCACAGTTGACAACCTCTCGATCGTCAACCTAAATTGACATCCATGACGGAAGCTACCGATCTCGCCGAGCGGGCCGGTGACCGTGACCCGCGTGTGGGCCTGCGTGCCGTGGCCGCCCTCCGACGGCTGCTGGAGCAGTTGGAGGCCGTACAGGTACGCGGCGCCCGCGCGCAGGGCTGGTCCTGGCAGGACATCGCGGCCGAGCTGGGCGTCAGCCGGCAGGCCGTACACAAGAAGCACGGGAGGCTCTGATGTTCGAACGCTTCACCCAGGACGCGCGCTCCACGGTCTCCGGGGCGGTCGCGGAGTCCCAGCGGGCCGGGGCCGCGGTGGTCACCGAGGAGCACCTGCTCCTCGCGCTGCTCGCGCTGGGCGCCCTCGACCCCCTGGGCGTCGACCGGGCCGCGATCGCCGCCGGTCTCGCCGCGGCCCGCCGCCGGGGCGGCATGTCCAAGGCGGACGAGGAGGCCCTCGCGGGGCTCGGCATCGACCTCACGGAGATCGTCTCCCGCGTCGAGGAGACCCACGGCGAGGGCGCCATGTCGGCGCCGGCCCCCTCCCCCGGACGCCGCACCGGCCGCACCCGCTTCACCCCGGGTGCGAAGAAGGTCCTGGAACAGTCCCTGCGCATCGCCCTGGGCCGCAAGGACCGGCACATCTCCACCCTCCACCTCCTCCTCTCCCTCCTCTCCCGCCCCGGCACGCCCGCCGAGGTCCTCGCCGAGCACGGGGTCACCTACGCCCGGGCCGAGGCAGCCCTGACCGTCTGAGAAACACGGAACCCCCGCGCGAAGGGCGCGGGGGTTCCGTATGTGCGTGCGTACTGCGTGCGTACCGCGTGCGTACGCGCATCCGGCGTTCCGGCGCCGTCCGTACGGGCGGTCCAGGACGGTCTAGGCCCGGGGGCCGAAGTTCGCGGCGATGCGGGAGGCCGCGGCTGCCAGGTGCGTACGGGTCTGCGACAGCTGGGCCGCGGTGACGCCCTGGTCGCGGGCCGCGTCGCGGATGTCGTCGCGGAAGCGGTCCAGCAGCCGGTCCAGGTCACGGGCCGGGTCGCCCGTCGCGGGCACGTCACGCGCCCAGTCCGGATCGGGAGCCGCGGCCGAGTCTGACGACGGCGCGGAGGGGGCCGACGGGGCCGAGGGGGCGGACGGGGCCGAAGGATCCGCGGGGGCGGACGGGGTCGTGGTCGAGCCGCCGAGCCAGGCTCCCGCCAGGCTGCCCAGGACTCCGCCGGACTTCGCGAACTGCTCCTGCAGCTGCCCGGCGATCCGCTGGACCTCCTCGCGGGCCCGCTCCTGCGCCTCCTTGGCCTGGCGGCGTGCCTGCTGGGCCTCCTCGCGGGCCCGCCGGCTCTCGTCCTTCGCCCGGCGCGCCTGCTCCTTCCATTCGGCCTTGGCCTTGCGGAGCTCCTCCTTGGCGGCCTTCCAGCCCTCGTCCTCCACCTGAGTGGCCGACGCGCTGGCCGCGGCCCGCAGTTCGCGGCGCAGGTCGCCCGCCGCTCCACTCACATCGGCGCGGATCTCGGCGGCCAGCTCCGAGACCGAGTCGCGGATCTCCAGCTCCAGGTCGGCCAGTTCGCCGCCCCGGTCGGCCAGTTCGGCGCGGCCCGCCTCGGTGATCGAGTACACCTTGCGCCCGCCTTCGGTCGCGTGCGTGACCAGGCCTTCGCTCTCCAGCTTGGCGAGGCGGGGGTACACCGTGCCCGCGGAGGGCGCGTACAGCCCCTGGAAACGCTCCTCCAGCAGCCGGATCACCTCGTACCCGTGGCGCGGGGCCTCGTCGAGCAGCTTGAGGAGGTAGAGGCGGAGGCGGCCGTGGGCGAAGACGGGCGGCATGTCAGAGCACCTTCTTGTCGAGCGCGAGGGGGGCGGCCGGGGCGGTCTGCCCGCTCGGTTCAGTCGGGGAGGTCGCGGCCGGGCGGCGCAGCAGCGCGATGGATCCCGAGACGGTGGTGGCGCGCAGCGTACCGGTGCCGGCGCCCAGGGTGCCGGTGATCCGCTTCGCGCCCAGCTGGCCGGAGACCCGCAGGTCCTCGAAAGCGTTGGAGACGCCGCCGGTCGCGGTGTTGGCCTCGACGCGGGCATCTGCCGGGTGCGGGAGGCGGATGGCGACCTGCCCGGAGACGGAGTTGAGGAAGATGTCGACCGGGCGCGGCTCGGGCCGCTCGTCCAGAGCCAGGTCGATGAGCATGTCACCGCTGACGGAGTCGGCCCGGACGTTGCCGACCGCTCCGTCGACCACCGTCAGACCGCCGGACACGGAGTGGAAGCCGAGCTCCCCGGTCACGGCCTGGGCCTCGACGGCGCCGGAGACCGTGTGCGCCTTGACCCTGCCGGAGAGGCCGACGAGCGTGGCGTCGCCGGAGACCCCGTGGATGTCGGTGCCACCGCCGATGCCGGAGACGAAGACGGTGGCGCTGACGCTGGCCAGCTGCACGCGGGTGGCGGCAGGGACGGTGAGGGTCACGCTCGCGCTGCGCTCCCACGCCTTGCGGCCGGAGTCGGAGGAGGACCAGGCCTTCCAGGGCTTGCCCTCGAACCACTTCTTGAACCCTTGGGAGCCGTTCCAGGGAAGGTCCTCGTAGGAGACGGTGAGGACGCCGCCCTCCTGCACCACGTGCAGGGGCGGTCCGTCGACCTCGGACACCTCCAGGCGGGCCGGACCCTCGTCGGCGGCGACCACGTTGACCGTGCCGCCGGCCACGCGGACGCGGACCTCGGTCACCGGCTCCTCGAAGGTGAGCTTCTGTGGTTCGGCGACCGACCACGTCTTCTGCGCTGCCTCTGCCATGGTGCTGATCCTCCTCGGCGTACGTGCACGCAACATATCGCGTCTTCTCCAGAACACGATATATCGCGGTTGTGGGAAGTCAAGCACGTCTCGAAGATCCCAAATCCTCTATTTGGGGCGATTTGCCTTAGCGTGTGGGCATGCCGATCTCCCAGACCACGGCGGGCGGACTGCTGCTCTGCCGCGCAGAGCCCGCCGCCGCCCGCCCCGCCGCGCACATCCTGCGCGAACGCCTGCTACTGGCCCCCGCCGGCGAGTGGAGCGTGCTGGTGCCCGAGGGCAAGCCCTGGGTCGGCGGCGAGGGAACCGTGGCCGAAGTCCTGGCGGGCTGGGGCTCGGCGGTCGCGCTGAGCTCCAACTGGCCGGTGCTGAGCCTGTGGTGGGAGGCCGACCGGACCGGATTCGTCCTCTCCTCGGGTTTCCGCCGGTCGGCGGCGTACGAGTGGGACGCTGCGGGCCGACCGCACGGCGGGCCCGACCCCGGCGCCATGCGGGTGCTGGCGGCTCGGCTCGGGCTGGACCCCGTACTGGACCTGGAGGAACTGGAACGCCTCACCCGCCCCGACGAAGCGGCGGACGGGGACTCCCGGCTGCTCGGCGTCATCGCGCTGCTGGCCCGCGCGGGCCTGGCACTGCCGGCGGGACTCGCCCCGGGGGAGCCGGCCGACCGACTGCGGGAGGCGGCCCGGATCGCGCCGGGCGCGGAACGGGTGGAGTGGTCGGGCTGGCGCGACACGGTACGGGCGGAGCTCGCGGTGGCCGAGGACAGTCCCCTGGGCCCGTGGCTCCGGGGCCCCAAGGCGCGCCTCGCGGGCACGGCCCAACTGGCCGCCGGAGCCCCCCTGATGCTGTGGGCGGCCCGCCGCCGCAGCCCGGGCTGGCTGGCCGCGGGCACCCTCCTGGTGGCACACGGCGCGGGCGCCCTGGCCTACGACCGCGCCCGCCGGGGGGAGTAGGCCCGCACCGCCCGGGCCGCCCCGGCGCAGGCGAACGGAGCCGGGCCTACGCCGCCAGCAGCGGGCTCGCGTGGCGGTGCAGCCAGGCCCGGTACGGCGGCGTCCGCAGCGCCGCTTCGCGGTAGGCCGCGCGGAGGTCTTCGTACAGCCCCTCGTGGCTCCGCGCGTGCGTCCCCGGCCGGGTCGCGAGGAGGAGACGCACGGCGAGCGGGTCCCCCGAGAGCGGCCGGATGGCCATGTCCTCGCGCGGCCCGGAAGTGGGCTGGCAGGGGGCGACGGCCTCGCCGGAGACGATCAGCGAGGTGGCGGTGTGGTAGTCGGCGTGCAGCAGGGGCGGGTCGAGCCCGGCGATCGCGAACACCCTGCGCAGGCCGTCCCACTCGCCGTCCACCGAGGGGTCCACCGTCCACCGGTCGGCGGCGAGGTCCCGCAGCTCGACCACGGGCAGGGCCGCCGCCGGATGGTCCCGGGACATGGACACGAACTGCGGCTCCCGCTCCATCAGCACGCGTAACTCCAGACCGGCCGGCACCCGCAGCGGACTGCCCTCCACCTCGTGCACGAACGCCACGTCGAGCTGGCCCGAAGCCGTCATCCGCAGCAGCGCGTTGGCGGAGACGTCGACCACCAGGTCCGTCTCCGTGTCGGGCAGCCGCCGGTGCAGCCGCCGCAGCCAGCCGGGCAGCGCTCGGCTGGCCGTCGAGCCGATCCGCAGCCGGGGCCCGTGGGACGCCGCCCGCGCCTCCGCGACGAGGGCGGCCATCTCGGCGAGGAGCGGCCGCGCCCGGCCGAGTACCGTGCGCCCGAAGGGAGTCGGCCGGCATCCGGTGCGCTCGCGCAGGAACAGCTCGCCTTCCAGGGCCCGTTCGATACGCCGCAGCTGGGTCGTCAGCGAGGGCTGGCTCACGCCGAGCTGCCGGGCCGCCTTGTGCAGGCTTCCGGCGTCGGCGATGGCGCAAAGAGCGCGCAGGTGCCTGACCTCAAGCTCCATGCCCCAGAGGGTAGGCCGGGCCCAGCTGACCGCACCAGTAACAGGTATCCCCTCGATTCCCGCCATTCTCACGGGAGTCGGTCTTCCGAAAACCTCCTGATAGCCCGGCGTTATCGGGTCCTGACATCATCCGCCGGCCACTCCCGCTCCCGCAGACTCCGGTACCGAACGATCCCCCCCCACCGCACCGGACGAGCAGGAGTTCCCCACATGCGTCACTCCCGCAGGACCACCACCCTGTCCGCCTTCGGCCTCGGCGTCGCCGCCGTTCTCGGCGCCGTCGTCCCGGGTACCGGCGCCGCCGCCGCGCCCGCCGCCGGCGGCCCGGGCACGTACGCCGCCTACGAGCGCTCGCAGGAGAACCAGGCCGCCAACCGCGCCTTCTTCGAGGCCGTGCAGCGCTCGGTGGCCGAGCAGCGCGCCGCCAGCCCGGGCCTGGCCGCCGTGACCGTCACGTACAACACCCGCAACGCGCCGAGCTTCCGCAGCCAGATATCCCGCTCCACGCAGATCTGGAACGGCTCGGTGACCAACGTCAAACTGCAGGAGGTGTCCTCGGGCGGCAACTTCTCGTACTACGAGGGCAACGACTCGCGCGGTTCCTACGCGAGCACGGACGGCCACGGCCGGGGCTACATCTTCCTCGACTACCGCCAGAACCAGCAGTACAACTCCACCCGCGTGACGGCCCACGAGACCGGCCACGTACTGGGCCTGCCGGACCACTACTCGGGTCCGTGCAGCGAGCTGATGTCGGGCGGCGGCCCCGGCACCTCCTGCCAGAACACCAACCCGAACTCCGCCGAGCGGGCGCGCGTGAACCAGCTGTGGGCCAACGGCCTCGTCGCGTCGGGTCTGGACACGAAGGGCTGATCCACCGGCCCCCGCCGGCCCGCGTCCGCTAATCCTCGGCGGGAACGTACTGCGGGCACTCCGGGTTCCCGCAAGGACCCGCGGTCCATTCCGGGATGAAGATCCCCAGAGATTTGCGCCGCCTGAGCACCGTGTCGACGGGGCTCCCGCAGGCCGGGCACGACTGCTGCTCGTGTCCGGCCCGCGGGGCGACCGTCCCGTGCGCTT
Organism: Streptomyces sp. NBC_00435; assembly: GCF_036014235.1. GTDB lineage: Bacteria > Actinomycetota > Actinomycetes > Streptomycetales > Streptomycetaceae > Streptomyces. Next base: position 5,504,225 of record NZ_CP107924.1, on the reverse strand, counting down.
GCTGTTCCCGCTGTTCCCGTTCACCGGCCATACCTCCACGGTAGGCCGGTTCCGCGGGTTTGGGGGTCCGCAGGGCCTCGGGACCACCGGGGCCGCCGGATCAGCGCGGCTTTCGCCACATCGGCCACATCAGCGGCCCGTCCGGCAGCCGCACCGCCTCGCCCGTGAACTCCCAGCCCAGCCGCTCGTACAGCCCCTTGCTGCGCTCACTGCTCGCCTCCAGGTACGCCGGCACGCCCTCGCGGTCGCACCGCTCCAGCACCGGCCGCATCAGCTCGGTGCCCAGACCCTCGCCCTGCCGGGCCGGGTCGACCGCGATCATCAGCAGGTACTCGTGCTCCTCCGCCGTCGGGTGCGCCTCGCCCGTGAGCCGGCCCACCAGCTCGCAGCGCTCGTTGTCCGGGTCGGCGACGGCCCGCATCTTCGCCGGGATCTCGTCCTCACCCTCCGGCTCGCCCGCCGGGATCCGCAGCCACAGCGCCGCCGCCGAGCCGTCCGCCGCGTAGTCGATCCGGCCCTCGGCCAGTGCGACGTCCACGAAGACGCCCAGGAACTTCCCGTGCACCGCGGCCCGGTGCTCCGGATCCGGGAAGACCCAGCCGCTCACCGGATCCGTGCGGAAGGCCTCGTCGAGGAGCCGCGCCACCGCGTCCCGGTCCGTCTGATCCGCCTGACGTATCTCCAGCCCCACTCGTCATGCCCTTCGCTCGATCATCAACAACCCCGAGCGATCCTAGAGTTGGGCCACAACGACGGAAAGGCCCGTTCCGGCATCATGTGGATGCCGGAACAGGCCTTGTCGCGTCAGGTGGTCCGGCGCGTCACATGGTCCGGCGCGTCACGAACTCCGCCAGCGCCAACAGCCCGCCCGCCGCCGCGAGGTCCGGAACGGCCCGCGACAGCTGCTGAACCGCCCGCCCCATCCGGTCGGCGGCATGGGCCTGCGCCCAGTCCCGCCCGCCGGCCCGCTCCACCGCGGCGGCCGCCCTGCGTACGTCGTCCCCGGTCATGGGGCCCGCGTACAGCTCGGCCAGCTCCTTCCCCGCCACGGTGCCCGAGGTCAGGGCGGCCACGACCGGGAGGGACTTCTTGCGGGCGAGCAGATCGGCCCCGGCGGGCTTCCCGGTGTGGCCGGGGTCCCCCCAGATGCCGATCAGGTCGTCGATGAGCTGGAAGGCCAGCCCGGCCTCCCGGCCGAAGGCGTCCATGGCGTCGACCTCGTCCGGGCCGGCACCCGCGTACAGCGCGCCGAGCGCGCACGCGCAGCCCAGCAGGGCCCCGGTCTTGGCCGTCGCCATGGTCAGGCACTCGTCGAGCGGGACGTGCTGGCGCCGCTCGAAGGCGCAGTCCGCCTGCTGGCCCGCGCACAGCTCGACGATGCAGGCCGCGAGCCGGGCCGAGGCCGCCGCCGAGGCCGGGTGCGGGTCCTCGGCGAGCAACCGCAGCGCGAGCGCCATCATGGCGTCGCCGGTGATGATCGCGTCCGGTATCCCGAAGACCGTCCAGGCCGTCGACCGTCCGCGCCTGCGCACGTCCTTGTCGATCACGTCGTCGTGCAGCAGCGTGAAGTTGTGCGCCAGCTCCACGGCCACCGCCGGCCGTACGGCGTCCCCGGTTTCACCGTCCCCCCGCAGGGCCTGCGCGGCGGTGAGCACCAGGGCGGGCCGGATGGCCTTGCCGGCGTTGCCCGCAGCCGGGGTGCCGTCCTCGTGCTCCCATCCGAAGTGGTACATCGCCACGCGCCGCATCGAGCCGGGCAGGCTCTCGACGGTCCGGCGCAGTTCCGGGTTGACCGTTTCTCTTGTCCGCTCCAGCAGGGCGGCGGCTTCCTGCCCCTCGTCGGTGGTGATCGCCTCAGTGGTCGACATGGCGTGTCCGTCCCCTCCTGTCCCGTCCCCGGTGCTCTGGCACGGCCGGCTCAGCGCCAGCGGGCGATCTCGACGTTCTCCAGGACACCGAGCGCGTCGGGCACCAGCACGGCGGCGGAGAAGTAGGTGGTGACGAGGTACGAGATGATCGCCTGCTCGCTGATCCCCATGAACCGCACCGAGGTGCTCGGCTCGATCTCGTCCGGGATCCCGGGCTGGTGCAGGCCGATCACGCCCGACTCGTCCTCGCCGGTGCGCATGCAGAGGATGGACGTCGTACGGGCGTCACTGATCGGGATCTTGTTGGACGGGAACATCGGGACCCCGCGCCAGGAAGGCACGCGGTGCCCGCCGATCTCGACCGACTCCGGGTACAGCCCGCGCTTGTTGCACTCGCGGCCGAAGGCGGCGATGGCCTTGGGGTGCGCGAGGAAGAACTTGGAGCCGCGCCGCATGCTCAGCAGCTGGTCCATGTCGTCGGGGCTGGGCGCGCCGTCGTGGGGCTGGATGCGCTGGTCGTAGTCGGCGTTGTGCAGGAGGCCGAAGTCGCGGTTGTTGAGCATCTCGTGCTCCTGGCGCTCGCGCAGCGCCTCGACCGTGAGCCGCAACTGCTGCTCGGTCTGGTTCATCGGCTGGTTGTACAGGTCGGCGACGCGGGTGTGGACACGCAGGACCGTTTGCGCAATGGAGAGTTCGTACTCGCGCGGGCGGGCCTCGTAGTCCACGAAGGTGCCCGGGAGCACGGCCTCGCCCTGGTGGCCGGCGGAGAGCTCGATCGCGGCCTCGCCGTACTTGTTGGTGTGCTGCTCGGGCTGGGCCCGTACGGAGTTCACGTGCTCCCGCAGCGATTCGACCCGGTCGGCGAGGAGCTGGAAGTCCTGTCGGGAGAGGACGAGCGCGGTACCGGCGGTGGCGGCGCGGGCGGTGTACTCCCAGATGGCCTCCTCGTCGACGAGGGAGTCCTCGCCGAAGTAGGCCCCATCGGCGACGGTCTGCAGGACGGCGTCGTCACCGTACGGGCCGGTGCCGATCTGGTCGACGCGGCCGTGGGCGAGCAGGAACACCTTGTCGGCGGGGCTGCCGAAGGAGGTGAGCTCCTGGCCCGCTTCGAAGTCGACCTGGTGGCAGCGGGCGGCGAGTTCGGTCAGGACATCGGGGTCGTCGTAGTCGCGCAGCAACGGGAGCTCGCCCAGCTCCGCCGGGATCACCTGCACCTGCGTGCCGGTCTTGATGAACTCCACGCGTCCGTCGCCGACCGAGTAGCTCAGCCGCCGGTTGACCCGGTACGTACCGCCCTGCACGGACACCCACGGGAGCATCTTCAGGAGCCACCGCGAGGTGATCTCCTGCATCTGCGGCGCGGACTTGGTCGTGGTTGCCAAGTTCCGCGCGGCCGAAGTTCCCAGACTGCGCTGCGGTGCCTGGGTCTCGGATCCGGAACCTGCCTGGACCGACATGTGCTTCCCCTTCGATCACTCCATGAATCTGCGGGACGGAAGCTTTCCAGTACGGAGCGTGGTGGGACCATTACACAAAAGGGTGGGACTACTCCGTCCGTGGCTGGGCACCCTTCTGAGTCACCCCCATCTCAGGAGGTGACCCGAACCCCACGTGTTTCAGCCACCCGCGCGACATCCGCACGACATCGGGTCTTTTAATTTGCACGGAGGATGCAACTTTTCTACGGTGGACGCATGCGGCTGACCCGATTCACCGACCTGGCGCTGCGCGTCCTGATGCGCCTGGCCGTCGAGGAGACGGACCTCCCCACCACGCGTGACGTGGCGGCGACCATGGAGGTCCCGTACACGCACACCGCCAAAGTGGTCGCCAAGCTGCAGCATTTCGGCCTGGTCGAGGCCCGCCGCGGACGCGGGGGCGGGCTCACCCTGACCCCCGCCGGCCGCGGCGCCTCGGTGGGCGGGCTGATCCGCGAACTCGAGGGCGCCGGTGACGTCGTGGACTGCGACGGCACCGCACCGTGCCCACTGCGCGGCGCGTGCGTCCTGCGCGGCGCGCTGCGCCGGGCCCAGGAGGCCTTCTTCGCCTCGCTGGACCCCCTGACGGTGAACGACCTGGTCGCAGCGCCGACCGGCCCGCTCCTGCTGGGCATTTCGGGCGGATCGACGGGGGCCGGAAGGCCCTGACGACGGGGGCCGGATGGCCGGTTCGCACCGGTGGGCGGCCCGCATAGCCTGACTACGACGGGATCTTCGAACGAAAGTCCGCACCGCGGCGGACCCTCGTAAGCCCGCCATTTCAAATAGGCATCTGATATGCCAGTTTCACGAACACCCCTACGCGAGGAGCCCCCGATGCTTTCCGAGAAGTCGACCGCGACCGTTAGAGCCACCCTCCCCGCCGTGGGCGCGGCGATCGGCGACATCACGGAGCTCTTCTACGGGAAGCTGTTCGCGGCCCACCCCGAGCTGATCCGGGACCTGTTCAACCGCGGCAACCAGAACGCGGGCCTGCAGAAGCAGGCCCTCGCCGGCTCCATCGCCGCCTTCGCGACCCACCTCGTGGCCCACCCCGACACCCGCCCCGACGTGATGCTGGGCCGGATAGCCCACAAGCACGCCTCCCTCGGCGTCACCCGTGAGCAGTACCCCGTCGTCCACAAGTACCTCTTCGAGGCCATCGTGGAGATCCTCGGCGAGGCGGTCACCCCCGAGGTCGCCGAGGCCTGGGACGAGGTCTACTGGCTGATGGCCAACGCCCTCGCCGCCATCGAGGAACGTCTCTACGCCGAGCAGCGGGTCGTGGCCGGTGACGTCTGGCGCGACTGGACCGTCGCCGCCCGCGTCGAGGAGACCGAGGACTGCACCACCTTCCACCTCACCCCCGCCGACGGCGCCCCCGCGCCCGGCTTCAAGCCCGGCCAGTACGTCTCCGTCCAGGTCGAACTCGCCGACGGAGCCCGCCAGATCCGCCAGTACAGCCTCTCCAGCGCCCCCGGCTCACCGGTCCGCTCCATCACCGTCAAGCGCGTCCACGGACCTGCCGCCAACGGCCCCGACGGCGAGGTCTCCAACCACCTGCACGCCCGCGTCCGCACGGGCGACACCCTGCGCGTCTCCACGCCCTACGGCGACCTGATCCTCCGGGACTCCACCGCACCGGTCGTCCTCGCCTCGGCCGGAATCGGCTGCACCCCGATGCTCTCGATGCTGGAGCACCTGACCGACACGGGCCACTCCGCCCCGGTCACCGTCCTGCACGCCGACCGGTCCCCCGCCGATCACGCCCTGCGCACCGACCACCGCGCCCTGACACACAAGCTCCCCGACGCCTCGGCGCACTTCTGGTACGAGACCGACGCGGAGCCCGGCGACAACGAGGGCCGCCTCGACCTCACCACCGTCCCCGTCGCCCCCGGGACCGAGGCCTACCTCTGCGGCCCCCTGCCCTTCATGCGCGCGGCCCGCGAGCAGCTCATCGCCAAGGGCGTGGCTCCGGCCGACATCCACTACGAGGTCTTCGGCCCCGACCTGTGGCTCGCCTCGGCGTAACCCCCTGCGCCCCACCCTGCTCCCCTTGCGCCCTTGCGGCGGAATGGCCGCCTCCACTACACGTTGGGTGATCAGTCACTCACACACCGTGAAGGAGGCGGCCATGTCCGCACCCATGTCCGCGGACCGGTTCATCGGGGCCCTGCGGGCCGAGGGCCTGACGGTCGTCGAGGTGGGCGCCTGGCGTACCCACAACCGCGACCACAAGGGGCCCTGGGGCCCGGTGAACGGGGTGATGATCCACCACACCGTCACGCACGGGACCGCGTACACCGTCCAGCTCTGCCGCGACGGCGACGAGGCCCTGCCCGGCCCGCTCTGCCACGGCGTGATCACCAAGGACGGCCGGGTCCACCTGGTCGGCTACGGCCGCGCCAACCACGCGGGCGCGGGCGACTCCGACGTCCTGGCGGCGGTCGTCGCGGAGAAGCGCCTCCCCCCGGACCGCCAGGCCGACACCGACGGCAACCGCCACTTCTACGGCTTCGAGTGCGAGAACCTCGGCGACGGCGAGGACCCCTGGCCGCCGGCCCAGCTCGACGCGATGGCCCGCGCCGCGGCCGCCGTGTGCCGGGTCCACGGCTGGACCGCCCGCTCGGTCATCGGCCACCTCGAATGGCAGCCGGGCAAGATCGACCCGAAGGGCTTCACGATGGACTCGATGCGCACCCGCGTCGAGGAGCGCCTGAAGTAGCCCCCGGACCGGCCACGAGCCCGGCGCACCTCGCGTGGTGGTCGGGCTGCGGCGCCCCGGGAACGCGAGCGCGAGCGCGGGCGGCACACAATGGGTGGGTGGAACGTCCAGCCGACTCCGACCCCGACCTGATCCTGCGGCCCCGGCCGCCCTCGCCGCTCCAGGAGGTCCGCGACCAGCGCTTCGAGCGGCACGGCGTACGGCTGGTGCTGAAGCGGGACGACCTGGTCCACCCGGAGCTGCCCGGCAACAAGTGGCGCAAGCTCGCGCCGAATCTGCGGGCCGCCCTCGCGGGCGGGTACCCGGGGCTCGTGACCTTCGGCGGGGCGTACTCGAACCACCTCAGGGCCACCGCTGCGGCCGGCCGGCTGCTGGGGCTGGGGACCGTCGGGATCGTACGGGGGGACGAGCTCGCGGGGCAGCCGCTCAACGACTCGCTGGCCCGGTGCGCGGCCGACGGCATGCGGCTGCACTTCGTCACCCGGTCGGCCTACCGGGACAAGGCGGGACTGCCTGCGCAGGCCGGCGCGGGGGACGCGTACGTGGTTCCGGAGGGCGGCAGCAACGCGCTCGCGCTGCACGGCTGCGCCGAGCTGGGGCGCGAACTGCGCGGCGGCTGCGACGTGGTCGCGGTCGCCTGCGGAACCGGGGGCACGCTCGCCGGGCTGGCCGCGGGACTGGCCGCGGACCAGCGGGCGGTGGGCGTACCCGTGGTCGGGGGCGGCTTCCTGGAGGCGGAGATACATTCCCTCCAGGCAGCGGCGTTCGGCGGGCCGGCGGGCGCCTGGTCCCTGGCCGAGGGCTACGCCCACGGCGGCTACGCCCGGGTCCCCCGCGAGCTGGAGGCCTTCGCGGCGGACTTCGAGTCCCGCCACGGCCTGCCGGTGGAGCGGATCTACGTGGCGAAACTCCTCTGGGCCCTGCACGCCCTGACCGGCGCCGGCTCCTTCCCCCGGGGCACCACCCTGACGGCGGTGGTCACGGGCCGCCCGTAGGCCGGTCCGGTACCCGCGTGCGCTACGCGCTCTCCTCGCGGTAGGCGGCCGCTTCCTCCAGGTCCAGGCGGCGCAGCAGGGCGCGGAGCATTTCGTCGTCGATGCGGCGGGCGTCGCGCAGGGACACGAAGACCTCGCGTTCCGCCGCGATCATCTCCCCCGCCAGCCGGCGGTAGACGTCGTCCGCGGACTCGCCGGTCACCGCGTTGACCTCCCCCAGCCGCTCCCAGACCGCGTTGCGCCTGCGCTCCAGCACCGTCCGCAGCCGGTCCGCCAGTGGTGGCGGGAGGGCGTTCGCCGGGGAGGCCAGCAGCTCCGTCAGGAGGTCCTCCGCCGCCCGCGAGGCCTCGCTCTGGGCCTGTGCCTCCGCCAGGGTCTCCGCGTGCAGGTCCCGCGCGGGCAGCTTGAGGAGCCGGATCAGCGGCGGCAGCGTCAGGCCCTGCACCACCAGCGTGCCGATCACGGTGGTGAAGGTGAGGAACAGGATCAGGTTCCGGTGCGGCACGCCGACCGGCACGGAGAAGGCGATCGCCAGCGAGACCACCCCCCGCATCCCGGCCCAGCCCACGACGACCGGCGCCTTCCAGTTCGTCTCCGGCTCCCGGTCCCGGATCCGCGCGGAGAGCCGCGGCAGGAAGGTGGCCGGGAACACCCATGCGAAGCGGGCCGCCACCACGACGGCGAAGACGACCAGCGCGTAGCCCGCCGCGGCCAGGCCCTCGTACTCCCCCAGCCCCTTCAGCACCACCGGCAGCTGGAGCCCGATCAGCGCGAAGACCACCGATTCGAGGATGAAGGCGACCACCTTCCAGACCGCCTCCTCCTGGAGCCGGGTCGCGAAGTCGACCTGCCAGTTTCGGTGCCCCAGGTACAGCGCGACGACCACGACCGCGAGGACTCCCGAAGCGTGCACCCGCTCGGCCGCCGCGTAGGCCACGAACGGGATCAGCAGCGACAGCGTGTTCTGCAGAAGGGGTTCGCGCAGCCGTTTGCGCAGGACGTGGATCGGGACCATCAGGAGCAGGCCCACCCCGATCCCGCCCACCGAGGCCAGCAGGAACTCCGCGATCCCGCCCGCCCAGCCGGTGCTCGCCCCGACCGCCGCCGCCAGCGCGACCTTGTACGCGGTGATCGCGGTCGCGTCGTTGACGAGGGACTCGCCCTGCAGGATGGTCGTGATGCGGTTCGGCAGCCCGAGCTTGCGGGCGATGGCGGTCGCCGCGACCGCGTCGGGCGGGGCGATGACCGCCCCCAGCACCAGCGCCACCGGCAGCGACAGGCCCGGCACCACCAGGTACGCCACGTACCCGACGGCGACGGTCGCGAAGAGCACGTAGCCCACCGAGAGCAGCGCCACCGGCCTCAGGTTCGCCCGCAGGTCCAGGTACGAGCTGTCGACCGCGGCCGTGTACAGCAGTGGCGGGAGCAGCAGCGGCAGCACGATGTGCGGGTCCAGACCGTACGGCGGCACGCCCGGCACGTACGCCGCGACCAGCCCCGCCGCGACCAGCATCAGCGGCGCCGGCACCGGGGTGCGGCGGGCCGCGCCTGCCACCACCGCACAGCCGGCGACCAGGGCCACCAGCGGCAATACCTCCATCGAAGATCATCCTCGCTTGGTCGTGTCGTCCCCGGGCGCCCGTACCTCAGTACGCTGGCCATCATGAGCGAGTGCACCCACGTTCCCGAACTGCCGCGCCCCGAGCCCGTCCCGCTTGCCCAGACCTGCCCCGAATGTCTGGCGCTCGGCAGTCACCCCGTCCAGCTGCGCATGTGCCTGTGGTGCGGGCATGTCGGCTGCTGCGACTCCTCGCCCCACCGGCACGCCACGGCGCACCACCGGGAGACGGGTCATCCGGTGATGCGCAGCTTCGAACCGGGCGAGACCTGGCGCTGGTGTTTTGTCGACGGTTCGATCGTGTGAGGCGGGGTAGATCAACCCTCCGCCGGTTCCCCTGATTTGGGCCCGCAGACCCCTAGCCACTGTGCGTCCCCATGGGCTTACCATCAGTCACTGGTCGCAGGCACGGCCCTTCGGCCAGCTATGTTCGACGGGGTTCGCGCGCTCCGTCAGGGGTACCGCGACACGATCGCCCGGATCGCGATAGCGTCACCGGCGAACAGAGCTCGTACCACCTTGGAGGTGAGGGTGTCCCAGATCGCAGGCGAGCCCGGGACCCAGGACTTCGTGGAAGTCCGGCTGCCCGCTGCGGGTGCCTACCTGTCCGTGCTGCGGACGGCCACGGCCGGCCTCGCAGCACGTTTGGACTTCACTCTCGACGAGATCGAGGACCTCCGCATCGCGGTGGACGAGGCCTGCGCGATCCTGCTCCAGCAGGCCGTGCCCGGCTCCGTCCTCAGCTGCGTCTTCCGCTTGGTGGACGATTCGCTGGAGGTGACCGTCTCCGCCCCGACCACCGACGGCCGGGCCCCGGAGCGCGACACGTTCGCGTGGACGGTCCTCTCGGCGCTGGCCGGGAAGGTCGAGGCCACGGTCGAGGAGAACAAGACGGTGAGCATCAGCCTCTACAAACAGCGCGGCGCGGGACCAGGCCCGGCGTGAGCGGCGGGGAGGTCCCAGTGCGGGGCGGGGATCGGCCCCGGGCACGGCACGAGGTCGACGGTGGCATTCCGGAGCAGCAGCACGCCCGGCCGCACCCGGCTGACACGGATGCGGAAAACGGCTTTTTGGACTCGGCGGAGCGACGGGCGGGCCCTGTGAGCGAGAACCAGCACGACCAAACACTGCCGGTCCAGCCACCGGGGGCCGCTGCCACGGCCCCGGCGGCCCCGGCCGCGAACACACCACCGGGTGCGGACATCCCTGCCGCGGGCATCCCCGGGGTCCTCCAGGCTCCGGTGTTCACCGCGCCGGCGCCGCTGCCGGATCCACGCGACCGCAGTGGCGCGCGAGCCTTGTTCATCGAGCTGCGGGAACTGCCCGACGGCTCGCCGGAGAAGGCGGAGCTGCGCAACCGGCTCGTACGGATGCACCTGCCGCTGGTGGAGCACCTGGCCCGGCGCTTCCGCAACCGCGGTGAGCCGCTGGACGACCTGACCCAGGTCGCCACCATCGGCCTGATCAAGTCGGTGGACCGCTTCGACCCGGACCGCGGGGTCGAGTTCTCCACGTACGCCACGCCCACCGTGGTCGGCGAGATCAAGCGGCACTTCCGCGACAAGGGCTGGGCGGTACGGGTCCCCAGACGCCTGCAGGAGCTGCGGCTCTCGCTGACCACGGCGACCGCTGAACTGTCCCAGCAGCACGGGCGCTCCCCCACGGTGCACGAACTGGCCGAACGGCTGGGGATTTCCGAGGAGGAGGTGCTGGAGGGTCTGGAATCGGCCAATGCCTACAGCACGCTCTCGCTGGACGTCCCGGACACCGACGACGAGTCGCCGGCGGTCGCGGACACCCTGGGCTCGGAGGACGAGGCGCTGGAGGGCGTCGAGTACCGCGAATCCCTCAAGCCGCTCCTGGAGGGGCTGCCGCCGCGGGAGAAGCGGATCCTGCTGCTGCGGTTCTTCGGCAACATGACCCAGTCCCAGATCGCGCAGGAGGTCGGCATCTCCCAGATGCACGTCTCCCGGCTGCTGGCCCGCACCCTGGCCCAGCTCCGCGAGAAGCTCCTGGTCGAGGAGTAGGCGAGGACCGGGGCGAGCGAGCCGTACGGGCTATCGGGCCTGTTCCCCGGGCCCGATGCCCAGCGCCCCGGTGGCCGTCGGATTCACCAGCAGCGCCACGACGGCCACCGCGGACACCGCCAGGGCCGCCGCGGCGGCGGTCATCGCGCCGCCCGTGGTCCACAGGGTCCACGCCACCGGCAGCGCCATCAGCTGAGTGATCAGTGCCGGGCCGCGGCTCCAGCGGCGGCCCAGGCGCAGTCCGCGCGCCGCGATCAGCGGGAGCGCGGCGAGCACGAGCACCGTGATCCCACCCGTTTCGGCCTGCCTCGGGGAGTCGGGGTCGCCTGCGATGCCCACGTACAGCATGTAGACGCCGAAGCCGGCCAGGGCCAGACCCTCCAGCGCGGTGAGCGCGGCGGCCGCGGTCAGCCGGCGGGGCAGCGTGGCGGGGGCGGCGGACTCGGTGGGGGTGGGCTTCGTACTCACCCCAGCAGGGTAGCCGCGCGCCCCGCACCCCCGTAGGGGACGGGCAGTATGGGCGGCGTGTGAACGGGTCGGTAGGCTGGCGCCCATGCGTGCACTTCTCGTGGCCAACCCAGCAGCGACGACGACCAGTGCGCGCACGCGTGACGTCCTGACCCACGCCCTGGCCAGCGAGATGAAGCTGGAGGCGGTCACCACCGAGTACCGCGGGCACGCACGGGACCTGGGCCGCAGGGCCGCCGAGACCGGTATCGACCTGGTGGTGGCGCTGGGCGGCGACGGCACCGTCAACGAGGTGGTCAACGGACTGCTGCACGAGGGGCCGGATCCGGACCGGCTGCCCGGTCTCGCGGTGGTCCCCGGCGGCTCCACCAATGTCTTCGCCCGCGCGCTCGGCCTGCCCAACGACGCGGTCGAGGCGACCGGCGCCCTGCTCGACGCGCTGCGGGAGCGGCGCGAGCGGACGGTCGGTCTGGGGCTCGCGGCCGGTACCCCCGGCACGGAGGACGAGTCGGTCCCGGCGCGCTGGTTCACCTTCTGCGCGGGATTCGGCTTCGACGCGGGCGTGGTGGGGCGGGTCGAACAGCAGCGCGAACGGGGCAAACGTTCGACGCACGCCCTCTATGTACGACAGCTGGTGCGCCAGTTCTGGGAAGAGCCCAACCGCCGGCACGGCACGATGACGCTGGAGCGGCCCGGCGTGGATCCGGTGACGGACCTGGTGCTGTCGATAGTGTGCAACACGTCACCCTGGACATATCTGGGCAACCGGCCGCTCTACGCCTCTCCGGAGGCGTCGTTCGATACCGCACTTGACGTATTGGCACTGGACCGTTTGTCAACTCCGGCGGTCGCTCGCTATGCGACACAGCTCCTGACCTCGACTCCTGAGCGCGGTCCGCACGGGAAGCATGCGGTGTCTCTGCACGATCTGACGGACTTCACCTTGCATTCGAAGGTTCCACTTCCGTTCCAGATGGACGGAGACCACCTCGGTCTGCGCACCAGCGTTCGGTTCACAGGCGTACGTCGCGCACTGCGTGTGATTGTGTGAGTGGAAGGGCCTAAAGTCCTTTCACTCGAACGTTTACACGCCGGTCCACCCCCACGAAGTAGGGCTGTGACCTAGTAGACACCGACGAATCAAAAAAAACTTTCCGGAAGGGGTTGTATCCCCGTCCGAGGTTTGCGAATCTCTACATGGCGATCGGGACAGCCCGCAGAACCCGGCACCCACACAGACCGCCAGAACCCCTCCACGAATCCCCGACAGCCCAGGGCGAGTTTTTTCCCAAACTGGGCGGTCTCCCTTCCGTCGCGAAGGGATTCGTGAAAGCGTTCACATTCACAAGCAACCTGCCCGCAATACAAGGAGATGGAGCAGCCATGGACTGGCGTCACAACGCCGTTTGTCGTGAGGAAGACCCGGAACTCTTCTTCCCCATCGGCAACACCGGTCCTGCGCTGCTGCAGATCGAGGAAGCCAAGGCCGTCTGCCGCCGTTGCCCCGTCATGGAGCAGTGCCTGCAGTGGGCGCTCGAGTCCGGTCAGGACTCCGGTGTCTGGGGCGGTCTCAGCGAGGACGAGCGCCGCGCAATGAAGCGCCGCGCCGCTCGCAACCGGGCGCGCAACGCCAGCGCCTGATTTCGACTTTCGAGCCTCGAGCCGCAGCGCGTAGTACCCCATATCAGCGCTCAGCAACGTGCTCTTGAACCCCGTACCGAAAACCATTCGGTACGGGGTTCAGTGCTGTCCGGACCCCAGTACGTCACGTTGAGTGACCGGGCCGCCGCTCCCCCGCGGCCCGTTCGGCCCTACTTCTGCGGGCTCGCCGGGATGTCGAGGACGACCCTGGTGCCGCGCGGCTCCGAGGCGACCATGTCGAAGGTGCCGCCGAGCTCACCCTCCACCAGGGTCCGGACGATCTGCAGACCGAGGTTGCCGGCGCGCTGCGGGTCGAACCCCTCGGGCAGACCGCACCCGTCGTCGACCACCGAGATCAGCAGCCGGGCGTCACCGCGGCCGGTGCCCGAACGGGCCGCGGACACCTCCACGGTGCCGCCCTCCCCCTGGGTGAAGGCGTGCTCCAGGGCGTTCTGGAGGATCTCCGTCAGCACCATCGACAGCGGAGTGGCGACCTCCGCGTCCAGGATTCCGAAGCGGCCGGTGCGCCGGCAGTCGACCTTGCCCGGGGAGATCTCGGCGACCATCGCGATCACGCGGTCGGCGATCTCGTCGAACTCGACCCGCTCGTCCAGGTTCTGAGACAGCGTCTCGTGCACGATCGCGATCGAACCGACCCGTCGGACGGCTTCGTTCAGCGCCTCGCGCCCCTGCGGAGAATCCATTCGGCGGGCCTGCAGGCGCAAGAGTGCGGCCACGGTCTGGAGGTTGTTCTTGACCCGGTGGTGGATCTCCCGGATGGTCGCGTCCTTAGTGATCAATTCACGTTCGCGACGGCGCAGTTCCGTGACGTCCCGGCACAGGACGAGGGAGCCGATGCGGGTCCCCTTGGGCTTGAGCGGGATGGCGCGCAGCTGGATGACCCCGCTGTTGCCCTCGGCCTCGGTCTCGCGCGGGGCCCAGCCGCTGGCGAGTTTGACCAGCGCCTCGTCCACCGGACCGCGGGACGGCGCGAGTTCCGAGGTGATGGAGCCCAGGTGCTGGCCGACCAGGTCGGAGGCCAGGCCCAGCCGGTGGTAGGCGGAGAGCGCGTTGGGGGACGCGTACGTCACCACGCCCTCTGCGTCGAGCCTGATCAGGCCGTCCCCGACACGCGGGGAGGCGTCCATGTCCACCTGCTGCCCGGGGAAGGGGAAGGAGCCCGCCGCGATCATCTGGGCCAGGTCCGAGGCGGACTGGAGGTAGGTGAGCTCCAGCCGGCTGGGTGTACGCACAGTGAGCAGGTTGGTATTGCGCGCGATCACTCCGAGTACCCGGCCCTCGCGGCGCACGGGGATCGACTCGACGCGGACCGGTACCTCCTCGCGCCACTCCGGGTCCCCCTCGCGCACGATGCGGCCCTCGTCGAGCGCGGCGTCGAGCAGCGGGCGACGGCCCCGCGGGACCAGGTGGCCGACCATGTCGTCCTGGTACGAGGTGGGGCCGGTGTTCGGGCGCATCTGCGCGACCGAGACGTAGCGGCTGCCGTCGAGGGTGGGAACCCACAGCACGAGGTCGGCGAAGGAGAGGTCGGAGAGCAGCTGCCACTCCGAGACCAGCAGGTGGAGCCACTCCAGGTCGGTTTCACTGAGAGCGGTGTGCTGGCGTACGAGGTCGTTCATGGAGGGCACGTGGCGAGCGTACCCCGGGTACGGGCCATGACTTTCCTCAGCGCGATTCCCCGGAGTATCCAGGAGACCCCTGTTCCGCGTAGGGTTGGAGGAAGTGACGGTAACCCGGGTTGCGTCATTGGATGGACAGAACAGATTGGTCTAGTCCACAATTGCATCAAAGCTTCCGCCCTCCCCGCACAGGAGGACGGATCGAGGTAAGCCGCGCGCTCTGCCCTGACCGCGCGTCACCTCCCACCGGCTGACGGGCACCGCACACCCGCCGGCCGTAAGTACTCCGGGCTACGGTGCCGGGCGGGCTGAGGGTCCCGTTCGGCACCGTGGCCCAGAGGACGGATCAACCGCGCCGACAGCGCACGGGGCGACCCCCCGCCCGCTCTCCGCTTACCGCGGCCAGGCCCGCATGGCCACCTCGGCCACCGCCTCCAGTTCCTCCCGGCCCGCGCCGTCGCGCGACTGCTGGGACATTCCCTGAAGCACGGCCCCGGCGTGGCGGGCCAGCGCCCACGTGTCCGTACCGGCCGGCAGGGCCCCCGCGGCGACATCGGCCCGGATCCGGCTCTCGAACAGCACCAGGTTGGCCTCGCGCCGCAGGCGCAGCGCCTCCGCCACCTCCTCCGAGGTGGTGTTGACGGCCGCGCTGATCACCATGCAGCCCGGCGGATGGGCCGGGTCGGTGTAGATCTCCGCCGCCTCGCGCAGGATCCGCCCCACCGCCTCGCGGGCGGTGGGCTCCTCGGCGAGCGCGACGGCCGCGAACTCCCCGTACCGGCCGCCGTAGACCACCACCACCTCGTCGAAGAGCTTGCGCTTGTCGCCGAAGGCGGCGTAGAGGCTCGGCGCGCCGATCCCGAGCGAGGCGGTCAGGTCGGAGATCGACGTCGCCTCGTAGCCGCGCTCCCAGAAGGCCAGCAACGCCTTGTCGAGGGCCGCGTCACGGTCGAAGGAACGGGGCCTGCCGCGCTGTCCGGTCACCATGAGGTCATTCTATAGCGGGCGCTATGGAATCTGGTACGGTCCCTTTCTGTAGCGACCACTAGCGAAAGGGGGGCGCGCCATGGGCGTGCTCAAGGGGAAGACGGCACTGGTCACGGGCGGCAGCCGGGGCATCGGGCGGGCCGTGGCGGAGCGCCTGGCCCGGGACGGGGCGCTGGTCGCGGTCGCCTACCGGAAGAACCGCGCGGCGGCCGAAGCGGTCGTGGGTGCCGTCGAGGCGGCCGGGGGCCGCGCCTTCGCCATCGGGGCCGAGCTCGGCGTCCCGGGCGACGCGGAGGCACTCTGGGCGGCGTACGCGGCCCATCCGCTGGCCACCGAGGGCGTCGACATCCTGGTGAACAACGCGGGCGGGGCGGCCTTCGCCGGCATCGCCGGGACGGACGAGGAGACGTACGACCGGGTGCACGCGCTCAACGCGAAGGCACCGTTCTTCGTGATCAAGCACGGCCTCGCGCGGCTGCGGGACGGCGGCCGGATCGTGAACGTGACCGGCACCCCCGACATCGCCCTGCCGGCGATCCTCGCCACGATCACGGCCAAGGGCGCGGTGAACGCGCTGACGGTGTCACTCGCCGCCGAGCTCGCGCCGCGGAACATCACGGTGAACTCGGTGGGCCCGGGGATCGTCGAGACCGACCTGAACGCCGCCTGGCTCGCGGACCCGGCGGCCCGCGCGCACGCCGCCTCCCGCTCCGTGTTCGACCGGCTCGGCACCCCCGAGGAGGTCGCGGACGTGGTCGCCTTCCTCGCCTCCCCGGACTCCCGCTGGGTCACGGGCCAGCACCTCTCCGTGACGGGCGGGCTGCAGCTCTCGCTCCTCTAGGGCCTGTCGCCCCGGGAGGCCGGAGGCCGGGTCTTCGCCCACCATGGGATGGTGCGAAGACCCGGCGACGGGCCGTCACCTCTGCTAGATTGGTCTATACCACATCGTCACACTCCAGATCGGCAGGCCCCGCGTGGAAGTTGTCATCGTCCCGGACGCCAAGGCAGGCGGCGAGCTCATCGCGGAGGCCATGGCCGCCCTGGTCCGGCGCAAGCCCGACGCCCTGCTCGGCGTGGCGACCGGCTCCACCCCGCTGCCCATCTACGAAGCCCTCGCCGCCCGGGTCAAGGCCGGCAAGGTCGACGTCGGACGGGCCCGCATCTGCCAGCTCGACGAGTACGTCGGCCTGCCGGCCGGGCACCCCGAGTCCTACCGCGCGGTCGTCCTGCGCGAGGTCGTAGAGCCGCTGGGCCTGTCCGAGGCCTCCTTCATGGGCCCCGACGGCAGCGCAGCCGACATCGTCGGCGCGTGCGACGCGTACGACCGGGCGCTCGCCGAGGCCGGTGGCGTCGACCTCCAGCTGCTCGGCATCGGCACCGACGGGCACATCGGCTTCAACGAGCCGTGCTCCTCGCTCGCCTCCCGCACCCGCATCAAGACGCTGACGGAGCAGACCCGCGTGGACAACGCGCGCTTCTTCGACAACGACATAGAGCAGGTGCCCCACCACGTCATCACCCAGGGCATCGGCACCATCCTCGACGCCCGCCACCTGGTCCTGCTGGCCACCGGTGAGGGCAAGGCCGAGGCCGTCGCGCAGACCGTCGAGGGCCCGCTGTCCGCCCTCGTACCGGCCTCCGCGCTCCAGCTGCACCGCCACGCCACGGTGGTCGTGGACGAGGCCGCCGCGTCCAAGCTGAAGCTCGCGGACTACTTCCGACACACCTTCGCCAACAAGCCCGCGTGGCAGGGTCTGTAGGACGTAGCGGTACACGACGAAACGCCGGCGGGGCTGGATGTTCCAGCCCCGCCGGCGTTTCGCGGCACGGGGTCCGGGGCCCGGGGCCCGGGGTCCGGGGCACGGGGTCCGGGGCACGGGGTCCGGGGCACGGGGTCCGGGGCACGGGGTCCGGGGCACGGGGTCCGGGGCACGGGGTCCGGGGCGGAGCCCCGGCAGCCGGGCCGCAGGGGCCCGGCTACACCCCCGCGATCACCTCGGCGGCAGCGCGCCCGCACACCCGGGCGGCGCCGTGCGTCGCGATGTGCAGGGCGCCGCGCGGCTCGGCCCGCGGCAGCCCCATCTCGACCACGATCGTCTCCGGACGCGCCGCGACGAGCGCGTCCAGGGCCTCGGTCATCCACGGGTGCCGGTGGGCGTCGCGGACCACCGCGACGACCGTGCGGTTGCCCGCGGCCGCCAGGATGCCGGCCGCGGTCGAACCCTGCGGGTACACGCCCGACTCGATGCCCGGGATCAGCGCGGATAGTTCCCCGGCCACTCCCCACGGGGTCTCGGCGCCGACCGCGATGTTCGCGACCGGGGTGAGCGTGGCCACGTACGGGGCGTTCACCGGGGCGGCCGCGGCGCGCGAACCCGTCACGACCACCGCGCGGCGGGCCGCCGCCAGTCCGATGCCGGGCGCGCTGCTCCCCTCCGGCCGCGCGCCCCGGCGGACCCGGCGGGTCCACTCGGCCAGCGAGCGGACCCGGGCGGCGGCCTCCGCGAGCCGCTCCTCGGGCAGCGACCCGTCCCGTACGGCCGCGACCAGCGCGTCGCGCAGGCGCAGCACGGTGGCCTCGTCGGCGAGCCCGCCGCCGACGCAGATCGCGTCGGCGCCGGCCGCGATGGCCAGTACCGAGCCGCGCTCGATGCCGTACGTCCCGGCGATGGCGTTCATCTCCATGCCGTCGGTGACGATGAGGCCCTCGTAGCCGAGCTCCTTGCGCAGCAGACCGGTCAGGATCTGCGGGCTGAGGGTGGCCGGGCGGGTCGGGTCCAGGGCGGGCACCAGGATGTGCGCGCTCATGACCGCCTTGGTGCCGGCCTCGATGGCCGCCCGGAACGGTACGAGTTCGCGCGCGGCCAGGGTGTCGAGGTCCACGTCGATGCGCGGCAGCGCGTGGTGCGAGTCGACGTTGGTGTCGCCGTGGCCCGGGAAGTGCTTGGTGCAGGCGGCCACGCCCGCGGCCTGGAGGCCCTCGACGTACGCGGCGGTGTGCCGGGCGGCGAGGTGGGTGTCGGCGCCGAAGGACCGTACGCCGATGACCGGGTTGTCCGGGTTGGAGTTGACGTCGGCGGACGGGGCCCAGTTGAGGTTGACCCCGCACTCGGCGAGGCGCCGGCCCAGCTCGCGGGCGACGTCGCGGGTCAGGTCGACGTCGTCCACCGCGCCGAGGGCCAGGTTGCCCGGGAAGGAGGAGCCGCCCCGGACCTCCAGGCGGGTGACGTCGCCGCCCTCCTCGTCGATGGCGACGAGGACGTCGTCCCGCTCGGTACGCAGCTGCGCGGTCAGCGCGGCGAGTTGCTCGGGCGAGCTGATGTTGCGGCCGAAGAGGCCGACGGCGGTGAGACCCTCGGAGACCTGCCGCAGCAGCCAGGCCGGGGCGGTGGTGCCCTCGAACCCGGGCTGCAGGACCGCGAGGGCGTCCCGGGTCAAAGTATCCGTGCGGTGCGCAAGGACAGTCATGGGCCGTTATCCCTTCACGGCGCCGGCGGTCATGCCGCCGACGGCCTTGCGCTGGAGGAAGACGAAGATGAGCAGCACCGGGACCGCGAAGAGCGAGGACGCGGCCATGGTGGCGCCCCAGTCGTTGCCGAAGGCCGTCTGGAACTGGGTCAGCCACAGCGGCAGGGTCTGCGCGGACTTGTCCTTGTTCAGGATCAGCACCATCGCGAACTCGTTCCAGGCCGTGATGAAGCCGAAGAGCGAGGTGGACATCAGGCCGGGGGCCAGCAGCGGGAAGATCACCTTACGGAAGGCCTGACCGCGGGTGCAGCCGTCGATCTGGGCGGCCTCCTCGAGGGTCACCGGGACGGCGGCGATGAAGCCGCGCAGGGTCCAGATGGTGAAGGGGAGGACCATCACGAAGTAGATCGCGGTCAGCACGGCGAGGTTGTTCAGCTGATCGGCCTCGCGGACGATCATGTACATCGCGATGACCATGACCTCCCAGGGGGCCATCTGGGCGAGCATCACGGCGAGCACGAGGCCCTTGCGGCCCTTGAACTTCATGCGGGCGATGGCGAAGCTCGCGGCGAGGGCCACGACCAGGGCCAGCAGGACGGCTCCGACGGTGACGAGGAGGCTGTTCGTGACGTACGTCCAGAACATGTCGACGCCGGTGGCCTTGGTGAAGTTGTCCAGCGTCGGGGTGAAGACGAAGACGGGGTCCTTGGAGAGGATCTCGCTGGACGGCTTGAGTGCCGAGGAGAACATCCAGTAGACGGGGAAGAGGAAGAGGACGGCCAGGAGCAGGGCGCCGATGTTCTTGGCGACGGCCGCGGGGCGGACCGGCCGGCGGTTGCGCACCTGCTGGGGCTTGGCCGGCGGCGCGGGCTTCGGGGCGGTGGTGGTGCTCACTGCTCCTCCTCCTGCTTCAGGATCAGACGGAAGTAGAAGGACATGACGATCACGAGCATCACGATCGTCAGGACGGAGATCGCCGCGGCCAGGCCGTAGTGGAACTGGCTCTGGCCCTCGACGTAGGCGAAGACGGGCAGGATCTCGGAGGCCCGGTCGGGGCCGCCCGCCTTCATCGCGTAGACCTGGGTGAAGGCCTTGAAGACCCAGATCACCTCGAGGAACGTGGTGACGAGGAAGAACGACTTGAGGTTCGGGAAGACGACCTTCCAGAAGGTCTGCCAGCCGTTGGCGCCGTCCATCCGGGCCGCCTCGTACAGCTCGCCGCTGACGGTGGTCAGACCGGCGTACATGTTGAGGGCGACGAAGGGGATCGAGCCCCAGACCACCAGGACCGTGACGATCACGAGGGTGGAGAAGCCCGTCTCGAACCAGTTGTGCTGGTCGTACCCGGAGAAGCCGAGTGTGCGCATCAGCCAGTTCATCACGCCGAACTGCTCGTCGAACAGCCACTGGAAGACGGTCACGGAGGCGACGATCGGCATGGCCCAGGCCATCACCAGCGCCATCGACAGGACCAGGCGCATCCGCTTGCCGAGCCTGTTCAGCAGGATGCCGATGAGGCTGCCGAGGACCATGATCAGTACGACGTTGGCCGCGGTGAAGGCGAAGCTTCGGACCACGACGGTCCAGAACTGCGAGTCGCCCAGCAGCTGGGTGTAGTTGTCCACGCCGGTGAACGGCGACTTCCGCTGGATGAACTCGATCTTGTCGACCTTCTGGAACGACAGGATGATGTTCTTGATCAGCGGGTACAGCAGCAGGGTCGCCATGCTGAGCACGGCCGGCCCGATCAGGATGTAGGGCCACCACCCTGACGGGAGCGACTTCCTGCCCCCGCGAGGAGACTTGGACGCTGCCCCGGCTCCGGTGGGCGGCGGCGTCTTGGCCACCCCGGCGGACTTCTGTGGTGCGTCCTGTGGAGCGGAGGTCGCCGCTCCCTGGGAGTGCACGGTCATGTCTGGCTTCCTCGCGGTTGACTGTGGCGACTCGCACCCGCTTCCCCGACCCTGCGCGGTTCGGCTGGGGAACGGGCGGCGCTTACGTCTGTCAATGCGCGACCGGGGGCACGGCGGGCGCTCCTGGGCGCCCGCCGCACCCCCCGGTGCGATCACTGCTGGTACTGCGGTACTGCGGTACTGCGTGTACTTCAGGTGGTGCCGGGTGCTACTTGTTGATGCGCTTCGCGATTTCCGCGTCCGCGTCCGCACCGGCCTTGGCCGCGTCGCCGCCGTTCAGGACCTTGGTCATGAACTCCTTGACCGGGTTGGGCTCGGTCTCGACGTTCGCCCAGCCCGGGGTCACCGGGGTGATCTTGCCGTTGGCGCCGGCCTTGGCCATGGCCTCGGCGAAGGAGCCCGCCGGCGGGGCGAAGTTCGCGCCCACCTGGTTCGGGAGCAGCGCGCCCTTGGTCTCGGCGGCGTACTTGGTCATCTGGTCCTTGCCTGCGGCGAGGGCCAGCCACTCCTTGGCGAGCTCCTTGTTCTTGGAGCGCTCGGAGATCGCGAGGTTCGAGCCGCCGAGGAAGACGGTGCCCGGCTTGTCCGCGGTCTTGCCCGGGATCGGGAAGTAACCGAAGTCGGCTTCCTTGCCCGCGTCCTTCAGCGCCTTCTCGGCACCGCTGGCCTCCCAGCCGAGACCGATCCAGGACGAGACGCCGCCCTTGGGAACGATGTCGGTGGACTGCTGCGGGGTGGCCTCGTCCTTGTCCTTCGGAGCGGTGGAGAAGGACTGGAGCTTCTTGTAGAAGTCGATCGCGGAGGCGGCCTGGGGGGTGGCGAGGCCACCCTTCCACTTGGCGCCGTCCTTGACGGCGAGGTCGCCGCCCTCGTCCCAGACGAAGCCCGCGAGGACGTACCAGCTCTGGCCGGGCAGGTAGATCGGCTGCGAGGCCGGGTCGGCCGCCTTCAGCTTCTCCAGGCCGGCGATCCACTCGTCGCGGGTGGTCGGCGGGTTCACGCCGGCCTTCGCGTAGGCCTTCTTGTCGTAGACCACGACACGGTTGGCCGCGTACCACGGAGCGGAGTAGAGCTTGCCGTCGATCTCGGACGAGGCGAGCATGCCCTTGGACCAGGCGTCCGCGCCGAGCTTGGCCTTGTCCTTGGTCAGGTCGGCGAGACCGCCGGTGACCGCGTAACCGGCCGTCTGGGTGTTACCGAGCTCCAGGACGTCCGGAGGGGTGTTCTCGGAGAGGGCCGTCGTGACCTTCTCCTGGATGCCCTTCCACTGCTGCTCCTCGACCTTGACCGTGACACCGGGGTGCTTGGCCGAGAACTCCGCGTTGACCGCGTCTATCCATGCCTTCGGTGCGGAGCCGTCCATCACCCAGACGGTGATCTCCTTGGCGCCACCCGCGTCGGCCTTCGGCTTGTCGTCGCCGCCGCCGCACGCCGCCAGGCCGATAACCATGCCCGCGACTCCAACCGCCGCGATGAGCTTGCGCTTCACGCCACCCTCCTCAGGGATGCTGCCTGCAACTTCCCTCGCCCGCCGCGGTGACTCAAAAGCGTCAAGTACTGCCCGTGGGGCCGGGATCCGATCCATATTGGTGTAGACCAGTAGCTGGAGCTTGGCCTAGACCTTTAGGGGTGTCAAGGGTCTAATGAGCGGGTGCTCGGTCCGTTATCGGACCGACACCTGGGGGAGGGAGGAGGCCTGCCCTCCCTCCCGTGTCACGATGTGACCGCACATATCGGAGGAGCCGGTGACGGCAACGAAACTGGAGTCGGGAAGGCGGGCGGCGATGGCCACCGAAGGGGCGACCACGGAGCCGGATGGCGGGGCGGCCACCCGCACGGCACGCGTGCCCAAGTACTACCGACTCAAGCGGCACTTGCTCGACATGACCGAAACACTGCCGCCCGGCACACCGGTACCCCCCGAGCGCACGCTCGCGGCCGAATTCGACACCTCCCGCACCACCGTGCGGCAGGCCCTCCAGGAGCTCGTCGTCGAAGGACGGCTGGAACGGATCCAGGGCAAGGGCACCTTCGTCGCCAAGCCGAAGGTCTCCCAGCCGCTCCAACTCTCCTCGTACACCGAGGACATGAGGGCCCAGGGACTGGAACCCACCTCCCAGCTCCTGGACATCGGCTACGTGACGGCCGACGACACCCTCGCCGGCCTCCTCAAGATCGCCACCGGTGGCCGGGTGCTGCGCATCGAGCGGCTCCGGCTGGCGAGCGGCGAGCCGATGGCCATCGAGACCACGCACCTCTCGGCCAAGCGCTTCCCCGCCCTGCGCCGTTCGCTGGTCAAGTACACCTCCCTCTACACCGCCCTCGCCGAGGTGTACGACGTGCGCCTCGCCGAGGCCGAGGAGACCATCGAGACCTCGCTGGCCACCCCGCGCGAGGCCGGACTGCTCGGCACCGACGTCGGACTGCCGATGCTGATGCTTTCCCGCCATTCGCTGGACGCCGACGGAGAGCCCGTCGAGTGGGTGCGTTCGGTCTACCGCGGCGATCGTTACAAGTTCGTCGCCCGACTCCAGCGCCCCGCCGTCTGATTCGTAGTTGACTCTCGTTCCGCTATACGGACGGGGGCTTACGTCCACCGGGCGGACCCCCGTAGATTCCCTGCGCTTACGCAGATGATCAACGAGGGGACGACGGATCATGACGGAACCAGAGCCGGAAGCGACACGAGCAGAGCGGAACGCGGCGAGTCCGGGCACCATGCCGGGCTCGCCTTCTCCATCAGGGGGCCCGGAGGGCGTTCCCGGCACGTCGGGGGGCGCATCCCCCAAGGCCGTGGCCCTGTGGGTGCTCGTCGGGCTCGTGGGGGCCCTCGGCTGGGGCGTGCTGGCGCTCTCGCGCGGTGAGGAGATCTCGGCCGCCTGGCTGCTCGCCGCCGCGCTGGGCTCGTACGCGATCGGATACCGCTTCTACGCGCGTTTCATCGCGAACCGGGTCCTGAAGGTGGACAAGACCCGCGCCACTCCCGCCGAACGCCTCGACAACGGTGTCGACTTCCACCCGACCGACCGACGGGTGCTTTTCGGCCACCACTTCGCCGCCATCGCCGGCGCCGGCCCGCTCGTGGGTCCCGTACTCGCCTCACAGATGGGCTACCTGCCGGGCACCATCTGGATCGTCGCGGGCGTGATCTTCGCGGGCGCGGTCCAGGACATGGTCACGCTCTTCTTCTCCACCCGCCGCAACGGCCGCTCGCTCGGCCAGATGGCCAGGGACGAGATCGGCCCGGTCGGCGGCGCCGCCGCGCTCGTGGGCGTGTTCGCCATCATGATCATCCTGCTGGCCGTGCTCGCCCTGGTCATCGTCAACGCCCTGGCGCACTCCCCGTGGGGCGTCTTCTCCATCGCCATGACCATCCCGATCGCCCTCTTCATGGGCTTCTACCTGCGCGTCCTGCGCCCGGGCCGGGTCACCGAGGTCTCCGTCGTCGGCGTGGCGCTGCTGCTGGCGGCCATCGTCGCGGGCGGCTGGGTCGCGGAGTCCTCGCTGGCGGGCACCTTCACGCTGGAGAAGGAGACGCTGGTCATCTGGATGGTCGCCTACGGCTTCGTGGCGTCCGTACTGCCGGTGTGGATGCTGCTCGCCCCGCGCGACTACCTCTCCACCTTCATGAAGGTGGGCACCATCGGGCTGCTGGCCGTGGGCGTGGTCGTGGCCATGCCGGTGCTGAAGATGCCCTCGGTCACCGACTTCGCCTCGCGCGGCGACGGCCCGGTCTTCGCGGGCTCGATGTTCCCGTTCGTCTTCATCACCATCGCCTGCGGAGCCCTGTCGGGCTTCCACTCACTGGTCTCCTCGGGCACCACCCCGAAGATGATCCAGAAGGAGACCCAGGTCAAGGTCATCGGCTACGGCGCCATGCTGACCGAGTCCTTCGTCGCCGTCATGGCGATCATCGCGGCCTGCATCATCGAGCCGGGCCTGTACTTCGCGGTCAACTCCCCCGCCGGAGTCGTCGGCGCGACGGTCCAGACCGCCTCGGAAGCCGTGACCAACTTCGGCTTCGCGATCTCCCCCGACGCCCTCGCCCAGGCGGCGAAGGACGTGGAGGAGACCAGCCTGCTGTCCCGCACGGGCGGCGCGCCGACCTTCGCACTCGGAATGGCGGAGATCTTCTCCTCCGTCATCGGCGGCACCGCCATGAAGGCGTTCTGGTACCACTTCGCGATCATGTTCGAGGCCCTATTCATCCTGACCACGGTCGACGCGGGCACCCGAGTGGGCCGCTTCATGCTCCAGGACACCCTCGGCAACGTGCACAAGTCCTTCAAGGACGTCAGCTGGAAGCCGGGCGTCTGGCTCGCGAGCGCGGTCGTCGTGGGCGGCTGGGGCTACTTCCTGTGGGTCGGCGTCAAGGACCCGCTGGGCGGCATCAACCAGCTCTTCCCGCTGTTCGGCATCGCGAACCAGCTGCTCGCGGCGGTCGCCCTGGCCGTCTGCACCACCCTGCTGATCAAGTCGGGCCGGCTCAAGTGGGCCTGGGTGACGGGCGTTCCCCTGGCGTGGGACGTGGCCGTCACGCTCACCGCGAGCTACCAGAAGATCTTCTCCGACAACCCGAAGATCGGCTTCTTCGCGCAGCGTGACGTCTACCAGGACGGCATCGACGCGGGCAAGATCCTCAAGCCCGCCAAGAACATGGACGAGATGCACACCGTGGTCACCAACGCCACGGTGGACGGAGTCCTGTCCGTGTTCTTCGCACTGCTGATCGTCATCGTGCTGCTGGACGCGGCCCGGACCTGCTTCAAGGCCGTCCGCAGGCCGGAGTCCGTCACCCTGGCCGAGGTCCCGTGGACCGAGTCCCGGCTCGTCGCCCCGGCCGGGCTCATCCCGACCGCGGAGGAGCGGGCGGAGCTCGCCGCCGCCGGCCTCGACTCGGGCGGGGGCCGCGTGCGGGAACCCGTACAGGAATCCGTGTGACCGGCCTGCCGGGGACCCGCGCGAGCGGCCTGCGCCACGTGCTGAGCCGCGCCCGGTACTTCGTCCGGGAGTTCTCGGGCGAGGCGGCGTACGACCGCTACGTCGCCCACGCCCGTACGCACGACCCCGACGCGGAGGTCCAGACCCGCCGGGCCTTCGAGCGGGCCCGCACGGACGCCCGCGAGGCCGACCCGCGCGAAGGGTTCCGCTGCTGCTGAACCCGCGGGCACGAAGGGCCGTCACGTCCACGCCGAACCGGCGGGAAACGTGGCGGCCCTTCCCCGTGCCCTGTCGCACACTCGGTCCATGGACATCGTCATCAGGGCGGCAGCGGCCGCCGAATACGAAGAGCTCGGCGCGATCACCGCCCGCGCGTACCTCGAGGACGGACTGCTCGACTTCGCCGAGGAGGACCCCTACCTGAGCAGGCTGCGCGACGTCGCCGGCCGCGCCACCGACGGGGAGGTGCTCGTCGCGGAGTACGACGGCACCCTGCTCGGCTGTGTGACCTTCGCCCCTCCCGGCAGCCCGCTCTGCGACATCGCCGGCCCCGGCGAGGCCGAGTTCCGGATGCTGGCCGTCTCCCGCGAGGCGCGCGGACGCGGCGCCGGCGAGGCCCTCGTACGCGCCTGCCTGAGCCGCGCCCGGGGCCTGGAGGGTGTGACCCGTCTGGTGCTCTCGACCACGGAGAAGATGCTGGGGGCGCACCGGATCTACGAGCGGCTGGGCTTCGTACGGACCCCGGACCGGGACTGGTACCCGGTGCCGGGACTGCCCCTGCTCACCTACCGTGTCGAGCTGTGACCGTGCGCCGACTTCCGTGAACGACACAACATGTGGGGGCTACCGCATCCGGTCGCCCCCACATGTATGCTCATGGCTGCTGTCGCCGCAGGGAAATCCGGTGTGAATCCGGAACTGTCCCGCAACGGTATGAAAAGTCCGAGGACCTGCCGGCAGCGCACCCGGGTCGACCGAACCGGGTGCCGACACGTCCGGGCCTCGAGGTTGGGCCGGTGGACGCCATGCGGTGTACGCGTTCCTGCCACGCCCGCATGCGCCTCCCCGTGCCCGCCCGCCGAAGAACCGGGCCGAGCGAGGGAGAGCTCCCGCCGTGACCATCGCGCCTTCCGCACCGCGCGCCGAGTCCATTACTGGCGACAACACCGAGGGCCCGGGGGCCACACTCCTGCGCACGCTCACCGAGCTGACCGCCGACCTGCCCGACACCGACCCCGGCCGGGTCGCCGCCGCCGCCCTGCGCGGCCGCAGCGCCGCCGCGGACGAGGCCGAGCTGCGTACGCTCGCCACCGAGGCGGCCGCCGGACTGATCTCGGAGGACCCGGCGTACTCCCGCCTCGCCGCCCGCCTGCTGACGCTGGCCGTCCGCGAGGAGGCCGCCGGCCAGGGCTCCACCTCCTTCTCCGCCTCCGTCGCCGTCGGCCACCGCGAGGGCCTGATCGCGGACCGCACCGCGGAGTTCGTACGGATCCACGCGAGCCGGCTCGACGCGCTGGTCGGGCACGCGCTCACCGAGGGCGCCGACGACCGCTTCGGCTTCTTCGGCCTGCGCACCCTGCACAGCCGCTACCTGCTCCGCCACCCGATCACCCGCCAGGTCATCGAGACCCCGCAGTACTTCATGCTGCGCGTGGCCTGCGGCCTCGCCGCCGACGAGAGCGTCCAGGCCGTCGAGGAAGTGGCCTCGCTGTACCGGCTGATGAGCCGCCTCGACTACCTGCCCTCCTCCCCCACGCTCTTCAACTCCGGCACCCGGCACCCGCAGATGTCCTCCTGCTACCTGCTGGACTCCCCGCTGGACGAGCTGGACTCGATCTACGACCGCTACCACCAGGTCGCGCGCCTGTCCAAGCACGCCGGCGGCATCGGCCTCTCGTACTCCCGCATCCGCGCCCGCGGCTCCCTGATCCGCGGCACGAACGGCCACTCCAACGGCATCGTGCCGTTCCTCAAGACCCTCGACGCCTCCGTCGCCGCCGTGAACCAGGGCGGGCGCCGCAAGGGCGCCGCCGCCGTCTACCTGGAGACCTGGCACGCGGACATCGAGGAGTTCCTGGAGCTCCGCGACAACACCGGTGAGGACCAGCGCCGCACCCACAACCTGAACCTGGCGCACTGGGTGCCGGACGAGTTCATGCGCCGCGTGAACGCCGACGCCGACTGGTCGTTGTTCTCCCCGGCCGAGGTCCCCGAGCTGGTGGACCTGTGGGGCGACGAGTTCGACGCCGCGTACCGCAAGGCCGAAGCGGCCGGCCTGGCCCGCAAGACCATGCCCGCCCGCGACCTGTACGGCCGGATGATGCGCACCCTCGCGCAGACCGGCCAGGGCTGGATGACCTTCAAGGACGCCTCGAACCGCACGGCGAACCAGACCGCCGAGCCGGGCAGCGTCGTCCACTCCTCGAACCTCTGCACCGAGATCATCGAGGTCACCAATGACGGCGAGACGGCCGTCTGCAACCTCGGCTCGGTCAACCTCGGCGCCTTCGTCGTTGACGGCGGGATCGACTGGGAGCGCCTGGACGAGACCGTCCGCACCGCGGTGACCTTCCTCGACCGCGTCGTGGACATCAACTTCTACCCGACCGAGCAGGCCGGCCGCTCCAACGCCCGCTGGCGCCCCGTGGGTCTGGGCGCGATGGGCCTGCAGGACGTCTTCTTCCAGCTGAAGCTGCCCTTCGACTCCCCCGAGGCGAGGGCGCTGTCCACCAAGCTCTCCGAGCGCATCATGCTCGCGGCGTACGAGGCCTCGTGCGACCTGGCCGAGCGCAGCGGCCCGCTCCCCGCGTGGGAGCAGACCCGTACCGCCCGCGGGGTCCTGCACCCCGACCACTACGACGTCGAGCTGAACTGGCCGGAGCGCTGGGACGCGCTGCGCGCCCGCGTCGCGAGGACCGGCATGCGCAACTCCCTCCTCCTCGCCATCGCGCCGACGGCGACCATCGCCTCCATCGCGGGCGTGTACGAGTGCATCGAGCCGCAGGTCTCCAACCTCTTCAAGCGCGAAACCCTCAGCGGTGAGTTCCTCCAGGTCAACGGCTACCTGGTGCAGGAGCTCAAGCGGCTCGGCGTCTGGGACGCCCAGACCCGCGAGGCGCTGCGCGAAGCCAGCGGCTCCGTCCAGGGCTTCGGCTGGATCCCGGCCGAGGTCCGCGAGCTGTACCGCACCGCGTGGGAGATCCCGCAGCGCGGCCTGATCGACATGGCGGCCGCCCGTACGCCGTTCCTCGACCAGTCGCAGTCGCTGAACCTGTTCCTGGAGACGCCGACCATCGGGAAGCTGTCCTCGATGTACGCGTACGCCTGGAAGCAGGGCCTGAAGACCACGTACTACCTGCGCTCGCGCCCCGCGACGAAGATCGCCCGTGCCGCGCAGGCCGCCGCTCCGGCGGCGCTCCCCCTGGCCGACGCCGCCGCGGACGCCGCCGCCGCGGAAGCGCTCGCCTGCTCCCTTGAAAACCCCGAGTCCTGCGAGGCCTGCCAGTAATGAGTTCCACCGACAAGACGAAGAACCTCCTGGACCCGGGCTTCGAACTGACCCTGCGCCCCATGCGCTACCCGGACTTCTACGAGCGCTACCGGGACGCGATCAAGAACACCTGGACCGTCGAGGAGGTCGACCTCCACTCGGACGTCGCGGACCTCGCGAAACTGACGCCCGGCGAGCAGCACATGATCGGCCGGCTGGTCGCGTTCTTCGCGACGGGCGACTCGATCGTCTCGAACAACCTCGTCCTGACCCTGTACAAGCACATCAACTCCCCGGAGGCGCGCCTGTACCTGTCGCGCCAGCTCTTCGAGGAGGCCGTGCACGTCCAGTTCTACCTGACGCTGCTCGACACCTACCTGCCCGACCCGGACGACCGCGCGGCCGCGTTCGACGCGGTCGAGGAGATCCCGTCGATCCGCGAGAAGGCGCAGTTCTGCTTCAAGTGGATCAACGAGGTCGAGAAGCTGGACCGGCTGGAGACGAAGGCCGACCGGCGCCGCTTCCTGCTGAACCTGATCTGCTTCGCCGCGTGCATCGAGGGCCTGTTCTTCTACGGGGCCTTCGCGTACGTCTACTGGTTCCGCTCGCGCGGCCTGCTGCACGGCCTGGCCACGGGCACCAACTGGGTGTTCCGCGACGAGACCATGCACATGAACTTCGCGTTCGAGGTTGTGGACACGGTCCGCAAGGAGGAGCCGGAGCTCTTCGACGACGAGCTCCAGCAGCAGGTCGTCGACATGCTGAAGGAAGCCGTCGAGGCGGAGCTGCAGTTCGGCCGCGACCTGTGCGGTGACGGCCTGCCGGGCATGAACACCGAATCGATGCGTGAGTACCTGGAGTGCGTCGCGGACCAGCGGCTGGTCCGCCTCGGCTTCCCGCCGATCTACGGCTCGCAGAACCCGTTCTCCTTCATGGAGCTCCAGGGCGTCCAGGAACTGACGAACTTCTTCGAGCGCCGCCCGTCGGCCTACCAGGTCGCGGTCGAGGGCACGGTCGACCTGGACGAGGACTTCTAGGTCCGGGGCGGGCCGAGCGGCTTGCCCGACAGCGTCCCCGCCCACGGGGAGACCGGCCTGGCCGGCCGGTTCCCCGGGCGGGGGCGCTTCGTCGTTCCCGGCGCCCGCGCACCTTGGCGGGCCGCGCGGATCTGGCGGTCGAGGTGGTGGTCGCGGGCGGCTCCGTAGAGGGCGGGGGCCGCCAGGAGGGCCGCCACGGCCAGGACGACGAGGAGGTCGAGGAACGTGTTCATGACTCCACTCTCGTCAGGAAGGGCGAAACCGGACAGTGGCAGGACTGTCATGAAAGAGCGAATTACTGCCACACTGGGGTCATGCTGAAGACTTCCTCGCTGAACAACGTGGCCGTGGCCGTGGTGAACGGGGTCGCCCCCTTCGAGATGGGCATCTTCTGCGAGGTCTTCGGGATCGACCGCAGCGCGATGGGCCTGCCCACCTACGATTTCGCGGTCTGCGCGGTGGAGGACAACCCCCTCAGCGTCGGCGACGGCCACTACCGCCTCACGCTCCCGCACGGGCTCGAGCGGCTGGAGGAGGCCGACCTGATCTGTCTGCCCGCCGACCGCGAGGCCCCCACCCGCGAGTATCCGCAGCCACTGCTGGAGGCCCTGCGCCGGGCCGCGGACCGCGGCGCGCGCCTGCTGAGCGTGTGCAGCGGCGCCTTCATGCTGGGCGCGGCCGGCCTGCTCGACGACCGGCGGTGCACCACGCACTGGATGCACGCCGAGACCCTGGCCCGCCGCTTCCCGCGGGCCCGGGTCGACCCGGACGTGCTCTACGTGGACGAGGGCCCGGTGATCACCTCGGCGGGCACCGCCTCCGGGATCGACGCGTGCCTGCACCTCGTGCGCCAGGAGCAGGGCGCGGAGGTGGCCAACACCATCGCCCGGCGGATGGTCGTACCGCCCCACCGCGACGGCGGGCAGGCCCAGTTCATCCAGCGCCCGCTGTCGCGCACGGGATGCGACACGGTCGGCGAGGTGATCGACTGGATGGCCCGCCACCTGGACGAGGAGATCACCGTCGAGCAGCTCGCGGAGCGGGCCCACATGTCCGCGCGGACGTTCGCCCGCCGCTTCCAGCAGGAGACGGGGACGACGCCGTACCAGTGGGTGCTGCGCCAGCGGGTCCTGCTCGCGCAGGAGCTGCTGGAGTCCACGGACGACACGGTCGACGCGATCGCCGGCCGCTGCGGCTTCGGCAACGCGGCGGCGCTGCGTCACCACTTCCTGCGGACCCTGAGCACCACCCCGAACGCCTTCCGGCGGGCCTTCCGGGGGCCGTGGGCGGTGGCCTGACCGGGGCCCCGACCGGCCACCCCGGACGTGCGAAGGCGCCCCGCTCCGGTCGGGAGCGGGGCGCCTTTCGTGCCGGGGCCGTGTGCCGGGCTGCTACGCGTTCGGAACCGTCTCGTAGCGCGCGGTGCCCTCTTCCATCTGGCGCAGCGCGTCCTTGCGGTCCCGCTTCGAGAGCCGGTCGATGTACAGGTAGCCGTACAGGTGGTCGGTCTCGTGCTGCAGGCAGCGCGCGAAGTAGCCCGTACCGCGCACCTTGATCGGGTTGCCCTGCGCGTCCTGGCCGGTGACCTCGGCGTAGTCCGGGCGGGCCAGCGAGGCGTAGGCGGTCGGGACCGACAGGCAGCCCTCGTTCGAGTCGTCCAGGACGCGCGCGCCGGCCGGCAGCTCGACGAGCTTCGGGTTGATCACGACGCCCGTGTGGCGGTTGCCGTCGTCGTCGGGGCAGTCGTAGACGAAGACCTTGGCGTCGACGCCGATCTGGTTCGCGGCCAGGCCCACGCCCTCGGCGGCCTTCTGGCTGGCGAACATGTCGTCGATCAGCTGGGCCAGCTCCTCGCCGAACTCGGTGACGTCCTTGCACTCCCGGTGCAGGACCGGGTTGCCCACCACCGTGATCGGACGGGCCGTGCCGCGCTCGCGGTGGGCGAGCTCGCGCGCCTCACAGTCCTCGGTGTCCACGACGTACCCGTCGTTCGCTCCACCGAGGACACCGACAACCTCGTTCTCCTGCTGCGCCATGTCCGCCGTACGCCTTCCGTAAGTCCCGGTCCGCCGAGCACCACGCCACTGGTGTGCGGGTACTGATGTGCCGGTACAGCCTACGGCCCCCGTTCAGCAGACTTCTTCGAGATCCCGCCACTCCCGGGTGTCCGGGCTGTCCGCGACCCATCCGTCGAGCAGTCCGCGCACCAGACCGGGGGGCGCCGCGATGCCGCATTCGCGTTCGGGCACCCACAGGGACCCGGATCCCGTCGTACGGTGCCCCAGCGGGCCGGGGTGGCCCGGTTCGCTGTGGTCGTGCGGGTCCAGGTGCTCGCCGTCGCCCTCGCCGCTCGGCATCGCGCTCTCCGAGCAGGTCCGGCACAGCAGCCGCACCGACGAGGACCAGTCCTCGGCGGCGAAGCCCGCGTCGGAGGCCAGCTGCTCCAGGGCGTTGCGGTCGGCCTCTGTGGCCGCCTCCAGGAGCACCACCCAGGTCGGCACCGGGGAGGGCGCCCACAGCTCGATCTCGTCGAAGACGGGGTACGAGGGCCCGGCCGCCGTGACGCGCTCGCCGTGCGGGACCCCGTCGTGCAGGACGACCTCGCCCCAGCGCCGCCCCGAGGAGGGCAGCGGGATCGACAGGACCTCCATGCGGGCCGGGTCCAGCCGGCGGCCCCAGACCACCTCGGCCTCACCCTCGGGCGACAGCCGTACGGCCGCGCTGCCGAGCTCCATGCCGACCGGTTCGCCGTTGGCGTGACCGCCTCCGCCCGCGCCGTGCGGGTCCCCGGGCACCTTCAGACCGTAGGCCTGCCAAGCGCGACGGGCCAGCGGCCAGTCCTGCAGCGCGGTCGCGGCGATCCCGACGTTCCACCAGTCCGGGGCGCCGGTCTCCCGGTCGAGCAGGGCCACGGCGCGCAGTCCGGCGGCCCGTGCCTGCTCCCAGTCGTGGCGGAACTTGTGGAGCAGAGCCAGGTTGAACCAGGACTCGGAGAGCCACGGTTCCAGGTCCGCGGCTCTGGTCAGGAGCGCGCCCGCGTCCTCGTACCGACCGTCGCCGATCAGCGTGAACGCGCGGTCGGTGGCCTGCCGCCACGAGGCGGAGGGCCGATGCCGTACCTTCCCGAAGATCCTCACGATTCCCGCCTGCCGGTCCGACGATGCAGCGGTGCGGCCTTGCCGACCGCTGCGGACACTCTTACTGGGGACACTCTTCCCGGGGACACTCCTGCTGGGAACCCTCTCACTGGCATCCAACCATGCCCACTCGGACGGCCGCTCATTACCCATGGGTTACCCAGGTGGGACGGGTACGACTCTGGCACGTCCGCCGCGGGCGAGCACCCTGGCGAGACACTCCACGACTTCCGGCTGGAAGTCGTGCCCCGTGCCCAGGCGCAGCCGCTCCAGGGCCTGCAGTGAGCCGCCCGGGTGACGGGCCCCGCCGACGAGGTCGTCGTACGCGTTGACGGTGCGCACGATCCGGGCGGCGACGGGCTGCTCCCGGTACGGGTCCGCCTGCCGCTCCACCACCACCGCGACCTCGGCCGGTACGCCGGTCTGCCGGGCCACCTCCCCGCCCAGCCCGGCGATCCGGCGGGCCTCGGCGGCGGGCAGCTCGGCGGTGGCCCCGGCCGGGACCGGGTCGACGAGGGAGAGCTGCCCGATGTCGTGCATCAGGGCGGCGTACTCCAGCACGGTGAGCTCCCGCTCCGTGAGTCCCAGCTCCCGGCCCACGGCGCAGCTGAGGGCGGCGACCCGGCGGGAATGGCCGGGCCGGGTGTAGCCGGCGATCTCGGTGGCGCGGGCCAGGGAGGTGATGGTCTGGCGGTAGGTGGTGCGGATGGCGGTGATCCGGTGGAAGGACATCTGGGTCAGCAGCAGCGGCACGCTGAACACGGGCACCGCCCACAGTCCCGCGACGGCCACTCCGAGGGCCATGACGACCCCGGTGGCGCAGATCGCCGAGCCGATGCCGACCTGGGCTCGCAGTTCGTCGCGGAGCAGCGGGCCGTAGGGCCAGCCGGTACGGGCCGCGGAGAGGAGGGCGGCCAGGACGGCGTCGCACAAGGCGGTGAGGCCGAGCAGGAACAGCAGGAACAGCACGAGGTACGGGCCCTGGCCGACCCAGTCCTCCAGCCTGCCGGAGTTGTAGAGCGGCTGGAAGCAGACGGCGGCGAAGGTGACGGTGAGGACCCGGCGGGCCAGGTGGTCGAGGGCGGGGCCGCGGCCCCGGGCGATGTGCGGGACGATCCCGACGAGGGCGGCCGCGACGACGACGGCCAGGATCTGCAGGACTCCGTGGTGGGTGGGCTGCCCGGCGGTCTGCCCGAGCAGGGCGTACGCGAGTGCCCCGGCGGATCCGAGCGGCGCGGGCTGCTGTCGGGCGGCGTCCCCCCGGTCGCGGCGGGCGAGCTCGCCGATGGTGATCAGGGTGCCGAAGGCGAGGGCGATGCCCGGGTCGTCCAGGCCGGTCCACAGGGTGTGTCCGAGCGCGGCCGCGGTCAGCGCCCCGGCGGCCCCGCGTACGGTCCCGACGGCCCAGCCCCTCACGTCTGCGCCCCGGAGCCGCCCCCGGCTGCCCCGCCGTCGGCGCCGAGTCCCGCCCGGCCCGGCTCGGGCCCGGCGCCGGGCTCGCCGGCCCGGCCGGCCTGGGCGGGCAGCCCGGCGAGCACCGAACCGGCCCGGTCCGCGTCCGGCGCCACTCCCGGCCCCGGCCCCGCGGAGGCGGCGCCGGCAGCACCGGCACCCGCCGGGATCACCTGGAGGTCTTCCTCCGAGGTCACCTTCGGGTGCCAGCCGTCGCGGCCGATGGAGTCGACGAGCGCCCGCACCATCTCCGGGTCGAACTGCGCCCCCGCGCACCGTTCGAGCTCGGCCAGGGCGACCGGCACCGGCCGGGCCCTGCTGTACGACCGGGTCGAGGTCATCGCGTCGAAGGCGTCGGCGACGGCCACCACCCGGGCCAGCACCGGGATCTGCTCCCCGGTCAGCCCGTACGGGTAGCCGGAGCCGTCCACCCGTTCGTGGTGGTGCAGGATCGCCGCCCGGGCCTCGCCCAGGAAGCCGATGCCGCGCACCATCTCGTGTCCGTACTCGGGGTGGAGTTCGATGATCCGGCGTTCCTCGGGAGTCAGCGGTCCGTCCTTGCGCAGCAGTCGGGTGGGGACGCCGAGTTTGCCCACGTCGTGCAGGATCCCGGCGATGCGGACGACTTCGAGGCGGTCCTCGCCCATGCCCAGCTCGCGGGCGATCATCGCGGAGGCCTGGCCGACCCGCTCGCTGTGGCCGCGCGTGTAGCGGTCCTTGATGTCGACGGCCTGGACCAGCGCCCGGATGGTGGCCTGGTGGGCGGCGCGCTCGCGGTGGTACTGGGCGAAGACCCAGCAGGAGATGTACATCGGCAGCAGGACGAGCAGCGCGGCCGGCAGCCCGTACGGGCTGCGCCACATGACGGCCATCATCAGCCCGGCGAGGCCGTGCACGCAGTGCGGGGCGAGGGAGCGGGTCGCCAGGCCGCGCCAGGCGGTGGCGGCGGGCCGGCGCTCGGCGGCGGACAGGATGCCGCCGTCCAGCGCGGTGAGCACCAGGCAGAAGGCGATGGCCGCGGCGGCGGCGGGCACCATCACGTACGGGAAGTCCGCGACCCAGGCGGCGGGTCCGGCCGCCCCGCCGGCCCCCACCGGTCCGGTCCCGCCGAAGGAGCCTCCGCCCAGGGCCGCGGGCCCGCCCAGCGCTCCGTAGACCTGTCCGGCCGTCCAGGCGGCAATCGCCTGCTGCGCCCCGTGCCAGGTGCGCCGGACCCAGGCGGGGCGCGCGGCGACGGTCCCCGCGAGTCCGCCGGGCAGTGCGACGAGCGCCGCGGCGGCCGGCGGCAGCAGGAACACGGCGGCCAGCACCACGGGGAAGAAGGAGCCGAGTCCCTCGGGCACGCGGCGGCCCATGAGCGGGCAGACCTTGACGAGTTCGCAGCCGAGGTACAGCACGGAGAGCAGGCCGACGGAGGGCCACGGGGTGGCGGAATCGACGAGGGCCGGGAACGCGCACGCGCAGGCCGCGAGGACCGCGCACAGGATGTAGGCGCGCGCCACCGGCGGAAGTACCCGCATGGCGCCCTCCTCCCCCTGTGCCGTGCAAGCTAGGTACCGAATCAAACCAGTACCGAATGGGGAGAATAAGTGGGGCCGGGAGCGAGGTGGACCACATTTTCGCATTGCGCCATGCGGACGCCCCCGGATTACCACCTTCGAGTGAAGGAAGTGCCCTTCCGGGGGCGGCTGTTCGAGATCGTTCAATAAGGGACTACTTCACCGGCGATCTCGGCTTCACCGGTGAACTCGGCTGATTTCAGCCGGTCGCTGATCCCGGCACCGGTTCGGCGGCGGCCGGCTCGGGCGCCCCGGCCGTGATGTCGTGGTCCGGTACGGCCTGCCCCGAACGGATGAGTTCGATCCGTCCCATCACCTTCGAACGCAGGTCGGTCGGTACGTCGTCCGATCCGCAGCAGCGCTTGACCAGCTTCTTCACGGCCTGTTCCAGGCCGTACTTCTCGAGACAGGGATTGCACTCGCCGAAGTGCGCCTCGAACTTCGTGCAGTCGCTGTCCGGCATCTCCTGGTCCAGGAACTCATAAAGGTGGTCCAGGACCTCGGAGCACTCCGTCTCGTGCGCATCTCCGCAGCTCATGAGCCCGAGCCTTTCAGGTCGTTCGACTCTCCCGCGCCGGCCGGGACGAGCCCGCGCTCACGGGCGTAGTCCTCAAGCATTCCACGGAGTTGACGGCGGCCACGGTGCAGTCGCGACATGACCGTACCGATGGGTGTACCCATGATGTCCGCGATCTCCTTGTACGCAAAGCCCTCTACGTCGGCAAGATAGACCGCGATGCGGAACTCCTCCGGAATGGCCTGCAGCGCTTCCTTCACGTCCGAATCGGGCAGGTGGTCGAGAGCCTGCGACTCGGCGGAACGCAGCCCGGTCGACATGTGCGACTCGGCGCGCGCCAGCTGCCAGTCCTCGATCTCCTCCGCCGCGCTGCGCTGGGGTTCGCGCTGCTTCTTGCGGTAGGAGTTGATGAAGGTGTTGGTGAGAATGCGGTACAGCCACGCCTTCAGGTTGGTGCCCTCGCGGAACTGGTGGAACGACGCGTATGCCTTCGCGTACGTCTCCTGGACCAGGTCCTCGGCGTCGGCCGGATTGCGCGTCATGCGCAGAGCGGCCGAGTACATCTGGTCGAGGTAGCCGAGGGCGTCCCTCTCGAAGCGCGCATTGCGCTCCGGGGTCGTCTCCTCCGCGTGGCCTTCGTCGGTCCCGGCGACAGGACCCACCTCCTCCGACTGCGTGGCGGCTCCGAAAGCGGACCCGCTCGAATCGGAGAATAGTCGACCATCCCGGTCGCCCGCCGCCCGAACCTTGCCGCGCCCCGGCGCGGGCAGCACTGTCCAGTCCAGGTCAGCGGCCTGCGGACGGTTCTGGCTGATGACCTGGGTCATGCGTGCCTCTCCTCCGACGTTCCTGTGCGTACCGACATCCGGGACAACAGGCGGCCGGGGCGGCGCATTCCCGGGCGGGGCACGGGTTTCGGACCTAGGACACGGACGTACGTCACACCGCGAGCCGGCCGAGCCACTCGGCCACCGCCCCGGTGATCATCTCCAGGGCCTCCTCCTGCGTCGGCCCCGTCTTCTTCGGCACGGCAAAGCCGTGATCCCCGAACTCCACTTCCACCAGCTCGTACGAACCCGCGCGCGCTCCCCGCTCCGGGAACTCCTCCGGCCGCCCGAAAGCGTCGCGGCCGCCCTGGACCACCAGCGCCGGTCGCCCGGCGCCCAGCAGTTCCTGCGCCCGGGACTTCTCCGGCCGGCCCGGCGGGTGCAGCGGGAAGGCGAGCGCCAGCACCCCCGCCGCGCCCAGGTCGGCGGCGGTCCGGCAGGCCACCCGGGCCCCGGCGCTGCGCCCGCCGGCGACCACCGGCAGCCCGGGCTCCGTGAGCGCGGGCCACAGGGCACGCCAGCCGGCGTCCAGCACCTTGGGCGCGGCGGCGACCTTCTTCCCCGCGACCCGCCAGGGCTGTTCCACCAGCGCCACGGTGACCCCCAGGGCGGGCAGGGCGGCCGCGAGGGCCTGGAGGTCGCGGGCCTCGACCCCGCCGCCGGCCCCGTGGCCGAGGGCGAGCACGAGGCGGGCCCGGCCCGCCGGGGCCGGGTGCCAGGTGATGCGGGCCTCGCCGGCCGGGGTGCCGACGCTCTCGGTGCGCGTGCTCATGCCCCGATCATGCCGGTTCGGGGTGCCCGCCGGAGGGTGG
Organism: Streptomyces sp. NBC_00435; assembly: GCF_036014235.1. Classification (GTDB taxonomy): domain Bacteria; phylum Actinomycetota; class Actinomycetes; order Streptomycetales; family Streptomycetaceae; genus Streptomyces. Next base: position 5,465,622 of record NZ_CP107924.1, on the reverse strand, counting down.
CCGGGGCGGTCAGAAGAGCGTGGCCTCCTCGGGCGCGGCCAGCTCCGCCAGCAGTTCGGGCCCGTTGTTGCGGACGTTGCTCGCGGCCGTGGACACCGGATAGGCGCGCATCAGCCCGCCGGGCGGCGGGGAGAGCAGGGCCTGGAGCTCGTCGGGGTCGGTCCGCGCCGGGTCCAGCCAGGCGTCCCACCGGTCCGGAGTGAGCATGAGCGGCATCCGGGGATGGATGTCGGCGAGTGAGCGCGGCCCCTCGGCCGGGGCCACGCCCAGCGGTCCGGTCTCGGCCTCCGTGGTGATCACCGAACAGGTGGCCCACCAGGCCAGGGGGTGCTCGTCGGGCAGGGTCCGGTCGCGCCAGAACTCGTATATCCCGGCCATGGCGAGGACGGAGCCGTCGGAGGGCAGGACGAAGTAGGGCTGCTTGCGCGCCCGCTTCCTCTTGCCCTCGACCTCCAGCTGCCGCTCGTCGTGGGCGGTGACCCACTCGTAGTAGCCGTCCGCCGGGATGATGCAGCGGCGCTGCGCGAAGGGGCGGCGGAAGGACGGCTTCTCTGCGACGGTCTCGGCCCGGGCGTTGATCATCCGGGCGGCCCCGTCGGGATTCTGTGCCCAGGAAGGGACGAGTCCCCATTTCAGGACCCTGAGCTGGCGAACCGGACGCGGGCTCGCGGCGTCCTTCAGGGGACGGTCGAGGACCACGTGGACCTCTTTCGTCGGGGCCACGTTCCAGTCGGGTGCCAGAGCCTCCTCCGGCTCCCACCGCTCCACGCCGAAGACCTCCACCAGATCCCCGGGCTCTCGACTCGCTGCATACCTTCCGCACATGGCTGCCACACTGCCATGACGCCCGAACCCCATCGCAAGGAGTCCGCCACCTCATGGACAGCAGCACCACGGCCGGTCTGTGGGACCGGCTCACCGGCATACAGACGGCGCCCGACCAGTGGCTGGTGATCGCGACGGGCCTGGCGGCACTGGCCGCCGTGGGCCCCCGGCCGGTGTGGCGGATGTCGCGCAACGCGATCACCATCGCGCACGAGGGCGGCCACGGGCTGCTGGCCCTGCTGACCGGCCGGCGCCTGGACGGGATCCGGCTGCACTCGGATACCAGCGGGGTCACCGTCAGCCGCGGCAGGCCGACCGGCCTCGGGATGGTCCTCACCGCCGCCGCCGGGTACACGGCACCGTCCCTGCTCGGCCTGGGCGGGGCGGCCCTGCTCTCCGCGCACCGGATCACGCTGCTGCTCTGGGCGGCGACCGCCCTGCTGCTGGCCGTGCTGGTGATGATCCGCAACGCGTACGGACTACTGACGGTGCTGGTGACGGGCGCCGGCTTCGTCCTGGTCTCCTGGCTGGCGCCGGCCGATGTGCAGGCGGTGTTCGCGTACGGCGTCGTGTGGTTCCTGCTCCTCGGTGGGGTCCGGCCGGTCTTCGAGCTGGGGGCCAAGCGCCGGCACGGCGGAGCGCCCGACTCGGACGCGGACCAGCTCGGACGCCTCACCCACGTGCACCCCGTGGTGTGGCTCCTGCTCTTCCACGTGGTCTCGCTGTGCTCGCTCGTCGGCGGCGGCCGCTGGCTGCTCGCCCTCTGACCGGCCGCCGCCGGGTCCGCGCCGGCGGGCGTCCGCACGCCGAGACTCCCCCCGTGATCAAGATCTGCGGCCGGTGGAAGCCACTAAAGTGGTGGCCATGACCGAGACCACCGCTCTCCCCGCCCTCTGGCCCGCCCCGCTCGCCGACTCCGCCGTCCAGGCCACCGTCACCGTGCCCGGGTCCAAATCGGTCACCAACCGCGCCCTCGTTCTCGCCGCACTCGCCTCCGAGCCGGGCTGGGTACGCCACCCGCTGCGCTCGCGCGATTCCCAGCTCATGTCCGACGCGCTGCGCGCGCTGGGCGTCGGCATCGAGGAGACCGTCTCCTCCAGCTCCGCGGGCGAGGGCCACAGCGGCGAGGCGTGGCGGATCATCCCGGCCGGGCTGCACGGCCCGGCCACGGTCGACGTCGGCAACGCGGGCACGGTCATGCGCTTCCTGCCGCCCGTCGCCACCCTGGCCACCGGCGACATCCGCTTCGACGGCGACCCGCGTTCCTACGAACGCCCCCTCGGTCAGGTCATCACCGCCCTGCGCACGCTCGGCGCCCGCATCGACGACGACGGCCGCGGGGCGCTGCCCCTGACGGTCCAGGGCGGCGGGGCGCTGGAGGGCGGCACCGTCGAGATCGACGCGACCAACTCCTCGCAGTTCGTCTCCGCGCTGCTGCTCTCCGCCCCGCGGTTCAACCAGGGCGTCGAGGTCCGGCACGTGGGCACCAACCTGCCGTCCATGCCGCACATCCGGATGACGGTGGAGATGCTGCGCGCGGCGGGCGCCCAGGTCGACACCCCGGAGGCGGGCGGCGAGCCGAACGTGTGGCGGGTCGCGCCCAGCGCGCTGCTCGGCCGTGACCTGGTCGTCGAGCCGGACCTGTCCAACGCCCAGCCCTTCCTGGCGGCGGCCATGATCACGGGTGGCACGGTCACCATCCCGGACTGGCCGCGCCGCACCACGCAGCCCGGTGACGCGCTGCGCCGGATCTTCACGGAGATGGGCGGCTCCTGCGAGCTGACCGACGCGGGCCTGGTCTTCACGGGCACCGGCAAGATCCACGGCATCGACGTGGACCTGGGCGAGGTCGGCGAGCTGACCCCCGGCATCGCGGCGGTCGCGGCGCTGGCCGACTCGGAGTCGGTGCTGCGCGGTGTCCAGCACCTGCGGCTGCACGAGACGGACCGGCTGGCGGCGCTCACCAAGGAGATCAACGGGCTGGGCGGCGATGTCACGGAGACCGCGGACGGTCTGCGGATCCGGCCGCGCCCGCTGCACGGCGGCACGTTCCACACGTACGACGACCACCGGATGGCCACGGCCGGCGCGGTGATCGGCCTGGCGGTGGAGGGCGTGCTCGTCGAGAACGTGGCGACGACCGCCAAGACCCTGCCGGACTTCCCGAAGATGTGGACGGACATGCTCGCGCGGGCCGAAGCGGCGCCGGCGGGTGTGGGAGCGTAGGGCCCGTCATGCGCAGGTACGGCAAGCACACCGACGAGGACGACATCCGCCAGCGGCCCAACCCCAAGGGCAACCGGCCGCGTACGACCATCCGCCCCAAGCACGAGGACGCGGCCGAGGGATTCGTCCTGACCGTGGACCGCGGCCGGCTCACCTGCCTGGTCGACGACCGCCCGGTGCACGCGATGAAGGCCCGCGAGCTGGGCCGCAAGGCGGCGGTGGTCGGCGACCGGGTCTGGATCGTCGGTGACCTGTCCGGCAAGAAGGACACCCTCGCCCGCATCGTGCGGATCGAGCCGCGCAAGTCCGTGCTGCGGCGCACGGCCGACGACGACGACCCGTACGAGCGCATCGTCGTCGCCAACGCGGACCAGCTGGCCATCGTGACGGCACTGGCCGACCCCGAGCCGCGGCCCCGGATGATCGACCGCTGCCTGGTGGCGGCGTACGACGCCGGGTTGGAGCCCCTGCTGGTGCTCACGAAGTCCGATCTGACCTCCGCGGACAAGATCCTGGAGATCTACTCGACCTTCGGCCTGAACTACGTGGTCACCAACCGGGAGGAGCTGGCGACGGGCGACGCGGCCGAGCGGGTGCGCGAGCGCCTGAACGGCCGGATCACCGCCTTCGTCGGCCACTCGGGCGTCGGCAAGACCACCCTGGTGAACTCGCTGGTCGCCGAGGGCCGCCAGCGCGCGACCGGCGTGGTCAACTCGGTGACCGGCCGCGGCCGGCACACCACCACCTCGGCGCTCGCGCTCCCGCTGCCGGGCGGGGACGGCTGGGTCATCGACACCCCGGGCGTCCGCTCCTTCGGCCTGCACCACGTGGACCCGTCCCGGGTCATCCTGGCTTTCCCGGAGCTGGTGCCGGGCACGGAGGGCTGCCCGCGCGCCTGCAGCCACGACGAGCCGGACTGCGCGCTCGACAAGTGGGTGGAGGACGGCCACGCCGATCCGGCGCGGCTCTACTCGCTGCGGCGGCTGCTGCAGACGAGGGAGCGCCGCGAGGGCGACTGATCGATGGCCGATCGTCCGGCGGGGTTTGCCGTACGGGATGTCTGGTAAATGCATAATCGCACCAAGTGGCGCGGCGGCCGATGCCAAAAGCGCGCCACATGACGCGGGGAGGCATGCGCCATGGCGTGGTTGCTGGTCGTGGTCGCCGGAATCCTGGAGACGGGATTCGCGGTCTGCCTCAAGCTCTCGCACGGCTTCACCCGGCTGTGGCCTACCGTCGCCTTCGCGTGCTTCGCGCTCGGCAGCTTCGGTCTGCTGACGCTGGCCCTGAAGAAGCTGGACGTGGGGCCGGCGTACGCGGTGTGGACCGGCATCGGGGCCGCCGGGACCGCGATCTACGGGATGATCTTCCTCGGTGACCTGGTCTCCACCCTCAAGCTCGTCTCGATCTCGCTGGTGATCCTCGGGGTCATCGGGCTGCAGCTCTCGGGCTCGGCACACTGAGGCCCGCTCCGTCGACCAGCTGGAGCAGTCCCGCGGAGCCCGGCCCCGGCTGATCGGCCGGGGCGATCAGGTAGGACAGCGCGAGCCGCACGGCCAGCTCGCAGCGGAGCGCCCCCTCCCCCGTCGCGAAGGCGGCATCGGCCCGCTCGCGTACGGCGCGCACCAGCTCGGCGGGGCCCAGGGCGGGCAGCCCCGGCCGTACTCCGCGGCCGGCCGGCACGGGTAAGTTCCCGTTCCAGCACCCCGTCAGCAGGGCCCGTACCAGGGCGCGCTCCCCGGCCGCCCGTCCGGTCCACTCCACTACCGCCGCCAGACGTTCGGCGGACGGGCCCGGCGACGCCAGGGCCCGGTCCACTCCGTCGAGGTACCAGGCGGCGTCGCGCCGGACCAGGGCGTGGCCCAGGCCCGTCTTGCCCGCGAACTCGTTGTAGAGGGTCTGCCGCGAGACCCCGGCGGCGGCCGCCACGTCGACCATCCGCACGGCCGGCCACGGGCGCGCCGAGAGCGCCGCTCCCGCCGCTTCCAGCAAGGACTCCCGGGCCGTCGGCACCGTCGCCTCCCCCTTTGACGTCTCCGCCAGAGTTGACGGACCGACAGATCCTGTCAAGGGTCCGCGTCGGGCAGCGGCCGACCCCGGGCGGACCGCCGGTCGCACCGTGGACGCCGGGCGCGGGGATCCGGGCGCCTCGGTAGGGTTCGGGCATGCCCGAGTATGACGATGACCTGCGCCTTGCCCTCGAACTCGCCGACGCGGCGGACGCCGCCACGATGGAGCGGTTCCGCGCCCTCGACCTGAAGGTCGAGACCAAGCCCGACATGACCCCGGTGAGCGAGGCCGACACCGCCACCGAAGAGATCATCCGGGCTGGGATCTCCGCCGCGCGACCCTCCGACGCCATCCTGGGCGAGGAGTACGGCCTCAAGGGCGACGGCCCGCGCCGCTGGGTCGTGGACCCGATCGACGGTACGAAGAACTACGTGCGCGGGGTCCCGGTCTGGGCGACGCTGATCTCCCTGATGGAGGAGGACGCCCACGGGGTCTTCCGGCCCGTCGTCGGCGTGGTGTCCGCCCCGGCGCTGGGCCGCCGCTGGTGGGCGGCGCGCGGCCAGGGCGCGTACGCGGGGGGCGCGCTCGGCGGGACCACCGCGCTCGGCGTCTCCAAGGTCGCCACCCTGGGCGACGCCTCCTTCGCCTACTCCTCGCTGAGCGGCTGGGAGGAGCAGGGGCGGCTGCCCGGCTTCCTGGACCTGACCCGCGCGTGCTGGCGTACGCGGGGCTACGGCGACTTCTGGCCGTACATGATGGTCGCCGAGGGCTCGCTCGACCTGTGCGCCGAGCCGGAGCTGAACCTGTGGGACATGGCGGCCCTGGCGGTCGTGGTGGAGGAGGCCGGCGGCCGCTTCACCGCTCTGGACGGGGTGGACGGCGTACACGGCGGCAACGCGGCGGCCTCGAACGGGCTGCTGCACGAGCAGATGCTGGACCTGCTGCGCCCGCGCGGCTGACCCGCACCCGGGCCGTGCGCCCATCCCCCTAGCGCGCCCTCTTGATGACACTCCGTGTCCATGGGAATCTGGGACTCCTCCGCTTGTGCGCTTGTGAAGGCCTTCTCTAAGTGCGGGCCCGCACGGCGCACCCCACCCGGGCGGAGGGACTCACAGGAGGTGGCTCTCTTCATGCTCGTCCGCGACGCCATGAGCACCGTGATCCTCACCCTCGGACCCACACACACCCTGCGCCAGGCGGCCAGCCTGATGTCCGGCCGGCGCGTAGGCGCGGCCGTCGTCCTCGATCCCGAACACAGCGGCATCGGCATCCTGACCGAGCGCGACATCCTCAACTCGCTCGGCGCGGGACACGATCCCGACCGGGAGTCCGTAGGTGCGCACACCACCAACAACGTGGTGTTCTGCACCCCGGACGCCACCGTGCAGGAGGCCGCCGAGGCGATGGCACACGGCGGCTTCCGCCATCTGATCGTCCTGGAGCACGGCGGCCCGGTGGGCATCGTCTCCGTACGGGACGTCATCCGCTGCTGGGTCCCGGAGCGGCGCACCACCGTGCCGGCGTAGGAACGACCGACGGGCCGGCGCCCCCTCTCGGGGAGCACCGGCCCGTCGTCCCGCTGCGGCAAGCCGTCGGTCAGCCGCGAAGGGCCTGGACCGCGGTCTCCAGACGCTTGCCGAAGTCACCGTCCGCCTGGCGGAAGTTGTTGATCGCGCGCTCGACGATGTCGTCACGGGAGACCTTGGCGATGAAGCCGGACAGGTTCTCGATCAGACGGGCCTTCTCGTCCTCCGAGTACAGGCGGTAGAGGTTGCCCGCCTGGACGAAGTCGTTGTCCTCGGAGTGCGAGGGCGCGGCGTGGTTGCCGGTGCCGCCGGTGACCGCGGAGGAGACCCACAGCGGACGGTCCGTCTGGTGCGGGCCGCCGAAGCTGTTGGGCTCGTAGTTCTTCGCGCCCGCGTGGCGGCCGTCGTACAGGTAGCCGTCACGGGAGTTGGTACGCGCCTCGGTGGCGTGCGGGCGGTTCACCGGCAGGTGGTCGGCGTTGATGCCGACACGGTAGCGGTGCGCGTCGCCGTAGCCGAAGAGACGGCCCTGGAGCATCTTGTCCGGGGACGGACCGATGCCGGGGACGAAGTGCGCCGGCGAGAAGATCGACTGCTCGACCTCGGCGAAGACGTTCTCCGGGTTGCGGTTGAGCTCCAGCTTGCCGATCTCGACCAGCGGGTAGTCCGCGTGCGGCCACACCTTGGTGAGGTCGAACGGGTTGAAGCGGTACTCGGCCGCCTCGGCCGCCGGCATGATCTGGACCTGCACGGTCCAGGACGGGAAGTCGCCGCGCTCGATGGACTCGCGCAGGTCGCGCTGGTGCGAGTCGGGGTCCTCACCGGCGAGCTGGTTGGCCTCGGCCTGGGTGAGGTTCTTGATGCCCTGGTCGGTCTTGAAGTGGTACTTGACCCAGAAGACCTCGCCGGCCTCGTTGTTCCACTGGAACGTGTGCGAGCCGAAGCCGTTCATGTGGCGGTAGGACGCCGGGATGCCGCGGTCACCGAACAGCCAGGTCACCTGGTGGGTGGACTCGGGCGACAGACCCCAGAAGTCCCAGACGTTGTCCGCCTCCTGCGAGCCGGTGTACGGGTCGCGCTTCTGGGTGTGGATGAAGTCGGGGAACTTGATGGCGTCCTTGATGAAGAACACCGGGGTGTTGTTGCCGACGAGGTCGTAGTTGCCCTCTTCGGTGTAGAACTTCAGCGCCCAGCCGCGGGGGTCGCGCACCGCGTCGGCGCTGCCGAGGTTGCCCGCGACGGTGGAGAAGCGCAGGAAAGTCTCGGTCTCCTTGCCGACCTCGGACAGGAACTTCGCACGGGTCCACTGCGAGACGTCACGGGTCAGCGTGAAGGTGCCGTACGCACCGGCGCCACGGGCGTGCACCACGCGCTCCGGGATGCGCTCACGGTTGAAGTGCGCGAGCTTCTCGAGCAGCAGCTGGTCCTGGACCAGAACGGGCCCGCCGATGCCGGCGGTCTCGCTGTTCTGGTTGTCAGCGACCGGAGCTCCGGCCTCCGTGGTGAGCGGTCCCTGCGTCACGTGCGCCTCCTGCGTAAATTTGCTGCAAATGCTGTCCTGTCCTAACGTAACCGATCCTACGATGGACTTTGTCTAAGTCAAGTAAGCATCCAAGTCGAAACGGATTCGGGAGTTACACCGAATCCCCTCGCTGTTAGGCTGGCATGCATGAGTGACCTGCTGGAACGACTTCGCGGACGCGGATGGCGCATGACCGCACAGCGGCGCGTCGTGGCCGAGGTGCTCGACGGTGACCACGTTCACCTGACGGCGGACGAGGTGCACGCGCGGGCCGTGGACCGGCTGCCGGAGATCTCCCGGGCGACCGTCTACAACACCCTGGGCGAGCTCGTCAGCCTGGGTGAGGTCCTGGAGGTCTCCACGGACCGGCGCGCCAAGCGGTACGACCCGAACGCCCACCGGCCCCACCAGCACCTGGTGTGCGCCCAGTGCGGGGCGATCCGCGACGTCCATCCGGCGGGCAACCCGCTGGCCGACCTGCCCGACACCGAACGCTTCGGCTTCGTGGTGTCGGCGGTCGAGGTGACGTACCGCGGGGTGTGCCCGAACTGCGCGGGAGCCTGACGAACGCGAGGAGGGGCCCGGGAGCGATGCTCCCGGGCCCCTCCTCCTTGCGCTCCGGCTCGCTTTGCGCTCTTGCGGCCGAGAACGACTGAAGGCCCGGATCCAGAGGATCCGGGCCTTCGAGCCTTCAGTAGCGGGGACAGGATTTGAACCTGCGACCTCTGGGTTATGAGCCCAGCGAGCTACCGAGCTGCTCCACCCCGCGTCGGTAAACCTGACTCTACGCGAGGCCTGCGAGCAGATGCAAATCGGTTAACCGGCTCCGGCGGAGCGTTACGCGGACAGCTCCTCGGCCAGCGCCTCGCGCAGCCGCGCCGCCCGCTCCGAGACCTCCGCCGGACCCAGTTCCATGGCCCGTACGCACCACTTCTGCCCCTCCGTCAGATCTCCCTGCCGGGCCGCGAGCAGGCCCAGCCGCAGCGCCGCGCGACCGTGCCCGGCCACCGCCGCCCGGGTCCACCACAGGGCCGCCTCGGGTTCGTTCCCCTCGCGCGCCAGCAGCAGTCCCAGGTTGAACGCCCCGTTGCGGGAGCCTGCTTCCGCCGCCTCGCGGTACCACCGCGCGGCGGCCGCCAGCTCGCCCCGCGCGGCGGCCAGCATGCCGACCCGGACCTGCGCCCGCCGGTGCCCCAGCTCCGCGGCCCGCTCGTACCACTCCTCGCTCTCGGTGCGCGCGGCTCCGCCCACCGACTCGCCCAGCGCCACCGGCTCCGGCGGCGGGGCCAGCGACTCCAGCAGCGCGGCCAGCCGGAACGCGGCCTCCGCGCTGCCGCCGCCCGCCGCGCACCGCAGGTGGCGTTCGGCCGCCCGCTCCTCGCCGTCCCGGACCAGCGCGATGCCGACCTGCAGCGCCGCGTCGGTGTGTCCCGCCGACGCGGCCCGCTCGTACCACTTCAGCGCGGTGCGGTCCTCGTCCCGGCTGGCGAAGAGAATCCCGAGGTTGAACGCGGCGTCCACGCTCCCGGCCTCGGCGGCCTTGGAGAACCACGGCTCCGCGCCCTCCGCGTCCCCGCCCTGGAGCAGCAGGATGGCCAGCGCGTTGGCCGCCTCACGGTGTCCCGCGTAGGCGGCGCGCCGGTACCACTGCTCGGCCGGTCCGGTCCGGTCCTGCGCGGCGCACAGCAGCGCGAGGTTGTACGCGCCGTTCTGGTCGCCCGCGTCCATCGCGGCCCGGTACCACTTCTCCGCGGTCTGCGTCTCGCCCCGCGCGGCGTGCAGCGCGCCCAGGGCGTTCGCCGCGTTGCCGTCGCCGTCCTGGGCGGCCCGCAGCCACCAGGTGGCCGCGTTCTCCTCGTCACCGGCGTCGCGCAGCAGGAAGCCGAGCGCGCACGCCGCCCGCGGCTCGCCCTGCTTGGCGGAGGTCAGGTACCAGCGCCCGGCCTCCTTCAGCTCCCCGCGCGCCTCCAGCAGCGCGCCCAGGTGCAGCCCGGCGCGCCGGTGCCCGCGCGCGGCTGCCTGCCGGTACCACTGCTCGGCCTCGGCCGGGTCGCCCTTCCTCAGGTGCCGGGCGAGCCGGTACGCGGCCTCGCGGTGCCCCTGCTCCGCGGCGGCCCGGAACCACCGCTCGACGCCCTTGTCCCCGCGGTGCTCCAGCAGGTCGGCGAGGCCGTAGGCCCCCAGGGCATGGCCGGATTCCGCCGCTTGGCGCATCCAGTACTCGGCGGCGGGCTCGTCGCCCCGCTCGCGGTAGTGGCGGCCCAGGGCGTGCGCGGCCGGAGCGGATCCGGCCACCGCCGCGACGCGCCACCAGCCGGCGGCCTCCTCGGGGTAGCCGCGCTGGTGCAGGAGCACGCCGAGGTTGTTGGCGGCGGCGCGGTCGCCCGCCCCGGTCGCCCCGCGCAGGTACGGCTCGGCCGCCGCGAGGTCGCCGCGGCGCAGCAGGAGCGCCCCGAGCACGCTCATCGCGCCGGGGTCCCCCTTGTCGGCCGCGACCCGGTGACGGGCCTCCAGCTCGGCGTCGCTGGCCGCGTCGGTCAGCGCGAAGGCCGCGTCGTCGAACATCGCGTCGGCCGACACGTCCAACACGTCCCGCGTGGTCGGCACGGCCGGCGTGGTCCGTGCCGGCCGCGTGGTCATCGCGGTCCGCACGTCAACAGCCTGAGCCGCCCCATCGGCCTCCGCGTCCGATTCGGACTCCGCCCTCACAAACCGCCCTGTCTCCAGCAGAGTTGACCTGTCCCCCATAAATCCCATCGTCGCATCACCTGCTACCCGCGTACACCTGGTATGTCGCAGCCAGTGAGGTCACTACAGCGTTTTGTCGACATGCCCACAGAGAGACAAGTCAAACACGCTCGCCCCCCAAGTCACCCACCTCAGTGACGCGCGTCGGCGAAAATCGCAGTCCGTGGGGAAGCACGGCCACCCCGGACATGACGAAGGCCCGGATCCATCGGATCCGGGCCTTCGACTTCAGTAGCGGGGACAGGATTTGAACCTGCGACCTCTGGGTTATGAGCCCAGCGAGCTACCGAGCTGCTCCACCCCGCGTCGGTAGAACCACAGTAGCACGACACGGGGTGGAGCCATTACCGCCTTGCCGCTAGCCGGCCGGCTTGGCCTCCGTCAGCTTCGCCTCGGCCTCGATCGCCCGGTTCAGCGCGGCCTGCAGGTCGCTCTGGGCCTTTCCGTACGCCGTCCAGTCACCGGCCTTGAGCGCCTTGTCGGCATCCTCGATCGCCTTCTGGGCGTCGGCGAGCGCCGCCTTGACCGTCGGGTCCTGGCTGGTCGGCGGCGTGGTGGTGCCGTCGCCCGGCGGGGTCGTCGTGGGCGGCTGGGTCGCGCCCTCGGCCCCGAACACCACGTTCAGCGCCTTCTCCAGGGTGTCCTCGAAGGCCGTCTGGTCCCCGTAGGTCACCAGGACCTTCTTCAGCAGCGGGTACTTGAGGCCGCCACCGCGCACGTAGACCGGCTCGACGTAGAGCATTCCCTTGTCGAGCGGGACCGTGAGGAGGTTTCCGTACTCCACCTGCGAGTCGCCCCTGCTCAGGATGTTGATCTCCTGGGCGATCTCCGGTTTCGAGTTGAATCTCGCCTGGACCAGCTTGGGACCGTCCACCGGGTTCTGCGTGGGCAGCTTCAGCAACTGGATCTTGCCGTAGTCGGCCGTGGTGGGATCGGCGTTGACCGCCATGAAGGCGCTCAGGTTGTCCCGGCCGTTCGGCGTCAGCGTCGTGGTGAGCGAGAAGGCCTGGTCGGGATCCTTCTGACCCGGCATCTTCATGGAGAGGTAGTACGGCGGGACCGCCGTCCCCGCCTTGGTGGTCGGGTCGTCCGGAACCGCCCAGACCTCGCTGCCACTGAGGAAGGTCTGCGGGTCGGTGACGTGGTAGCGGGTCAGCAGCTCACGCTGGACCTTGAAGAGGTCCTGCGGGTAGCGCAGGTGCTCCATCAGGGCCGGCGAGATCTCCTTCTTCTGCTTGACCGTACCGGGGAAGGCCTTCATCCAGGTCTTGAGGACCGGGTCCTTGGCGTCCCACTGGTACAGCTTCACCGTGCCGTCGTAGGCGTCGACGGTGGCCTTGACCGAGTTGCGGATGTAGTTGACCTGGTTCTCCTGCGCGACCACCGCGCGCTGGGAGTTGGTCAGCGAGTCCGCCGTGCTGTCCCCGAGCCGGGTGCGCGAGGCGTAGGGGTAGCCGTTGGTGGTGGTGTACGCGTCCACGATCCACTGGACCCGGCCGTCGATCACCGCCGGGTACACCGCGCCGTCGATCGTCAGCCACGGGGCGACCGCCTCGACCCGCTCCTTGGGCGTGCGGTTGTAGAGGATCTTCGAACCGTCGCCGATGGCGCCGGAGTAGAGGATCTGCGGCTCGCTGAAGGCCAGGGCGTACGCGGCACGGTTCACCGGGTTGCCGAGGCTGACCCCGCTGTCGCCCTTGTAGGTGGTCTCCTTCTCGCCCGAGTCGTTGGCGTAGTCGAGCTCCTTCTGCGGTCCGCCGACGATGGAGTACTGCTTCGTCTGCTCGCCGTAGTAGATCCGCTGCTCGTACGTCCCGAGGTCACCCTGCGCCGGAAGGCCCGACTCGGTGAACACGGGCTGGCCGCCCGGGGCGACCTCGGTGCCCTTGGCCGCGACCACTCCGTACCCGTGGGTGTAACGGAAGTGGTCGTTGATCCAGTTGTTCTTCGGGATGCCCGCGAGGTTGATCTCCCGGAGGCCGATGACCGTGTCCTGGCCCTTGTACCGGTCGACCGCCAGCGTGGCCGGGAACCCGTAGTAGCCCTTGTTCTGCTGGAGCTGCTGGAAGGCCGGGGACACGATGTTCGGGTCGAGGAGACGGATGCTCGCCGTGGTGTTGGCCTGCTGGCGGAGCACCTTCTTGTCCGCCTTGGGGTCCGGCAGACCCGGGTAGTCCGTGACGGACGCGTCGGCGACCCCGTAGGCGTCGCGCGTCGCCTTGATGTTCTTCTGGACGTACGGGGATTCCTTGGCCTGCTCGTTCGGCTGGACCTGGAACTTCTGCACGATCGCCGGATACAGCCCGCCGATCAGGATCGCCGACAGGACCATCAGGCCGAAGCCGATGACCGGGAGCTGCCAGGTGCGGCGCCACAGCGTCGCGAAGAACAGCAGCGCGCAGATCGCGGCGATGGCGACGAGGATCGTCTTGGCCGGCAGGTACGCGTTGGCGTCGACGTAGCGCAGGCCGGTCCAGTTGTCCGCGGCCTTGAAGTCGCTGGACTTCACGGCGAGACCGTACCGGTCGAGCCAGTACGCGACCGCCTTCAGCGTGACGAACAGACCGAGCAGCACCGACAGGTGGCCGGTCGCGGCGGCGGTGGCCCGCGCACCGGGACTGGTGACGCGCAGTCCTCCGTAGAGGTAGTGCACGACGGCGGCGGCGATCACCGAGAGCACGACAGCGGCGAAGCCGAAGCCGAGCAGGAAGCGGTACCAGGGCAGGTCGAAGGTGTAGAACGACACGTCCAGGTTGAACTGGGGGTCCTTCGTGCCGAAGGGCACCCCGTTCACATACATCAGCCAGGTCTTCCACTGGCCCGCCGCCGAGGCGCCCGCGATCAGGCCGACCAGTGCGGCGATGCCCAGCAGCAGCCACTTGCGGTACGGCGCGACGCTCATCCGGTAGCGGTCGAGGCTCTGCTGCTCCATCGACATCGCGCTGAGCGGCGGCCGCAGCCGGTGGGCCAGCCAGATGTTCAGCCCGACGGCACCGGCCATCAGCAGCCCGAAGACGGCGAAGAGCCCGACCTTGGTCCACAGGGTGGTGGTGAAGACGGAGGAGTAGTCGACGGAGCGGAACCAGAGCCAGTCCGTCCAGAAGCCGGCGAACATGATGAACGCCATGGCGAGGACGGCCAGCACGCCCAAGGTCATCAGAAGAGTCCGGGCACGCCGGGACGGGCGGCCGACTCTCATCCGTGGCCCGGAGGGGCCTCCGCCGCGGTCCGGCATCTGGAAAGCCAAGGTGCGCACCTCGAAAGTCGCTGTGTGTAAGTGATGCTGAGATTTCTTCAAAGCATGGGCCCCCGATCGTAGAGCCCACTCATGCAACTTACTGAGGCTTTAGTCAGTTCCCGGTATCCGGTGCAAAGGAGGCAGGATGTTGTCCATGTCCAACCTTTCGCCGTCCCCCGGCACCCCAATGGCGGCAAGCCCGCTGACCCGTGCCGTCCTCGAAATCGACGAGTACGCCTCCACCCTCGGCTGGGACAGGCCCGCCCGGCTCTTCGCCCTGGTCGACACGGCCCGGCTGCGCAAGGAGGCGCCGGGCGTCGCCCGCCAGCTCGGCCTCGACCAGGACGACACTGGCAAGAACCAGCTCACCCCGATCGAGCAGGACGAGGTGCCGGCCGGGACCCCCCTGGACAAGTTCCTGGGCACCATCGCCTGGCCCCCGTCGGTCCTGGGCTGCGCGCTGACGGTGGAGCGGCTGATGCTCCCGCCGTCGGCGGAGTCCTCCGTACCGGAGGGTCTCGGCGACAAGCAGCTGGCCAAGTGGGTCGCCGCCCACCCGGACCGGCAGGAGGTACGGCTGACCGTGGGCGTCCTGCGCAACGGAACGCGGGAGTCCGCCGTCCGCCTGCGGGACAAGGACTCGGCGAACGAGGTGCTGACCGGCGCGACCCTGGTACCGGGGCTCGCCGAGGCGCTGGCCGCGACCTTCCTGGACTAGCCGGCGCGTGCGGGCGGGGGCCCGGTCAGGGCTTGGCCGTGCACTGCGGCAGCCCGGCCGGGTCCCCCTTGCCGATCTTCTCCAGCGCCTTCACGGCGTCGTCGATGGTGGAGACCTTCACCAGCGTCAGCCCGTCGGGCACGTTGCCCGCGGCGGCGGCGCAGTTCTCGGCGGGTGTCAGGAAGTACTCGGCGCCGGCCTGGCGGGCGCCGATCGTCTTCATCTGGATGCCGCCGATCGGGCCGACCTTGCCCGCGTCGTCGATGGTGCCGGTGCCGGCGATGAACTTGCCGCCGGTCAGGCTCTCCGGGGTGAGCTTGTCGACGATGCCGAGCGCGAACATCAGGCCCGCGCTCGGGCCCCCGACGTCGGCGAGCTTGATGTCGACGGTGAACGGGAAGGTGTGGTCGGTACCGGCCCGGATGCCGACGACGGCGTGGCCGTCGCCCTCCGCCTTGCCCGAAACGATCGTGACCTTCGTCGTGCCGGTGGGCTCGCGGCGCGCCTTCTCGGCCTCCGCCGCCTCGGTGGCGGGCACGATGGTGAACTCCACCGGCTCGCCGGCCTTGTGCTTGGTGACGAGCTTGGCGACGTCCTCGGGAGCGTTGACGGGGGCCCCGTCCACGGCCTTGATCACGTCTCCGGCGTGCAGCTTGCCCTCGGAGGGACTGCCCTTGACCACGGAGGCGACGATCACCTGGGTGGCGACCGGGATGCCGAGCTGCTTGAGGGCGGCCACCTTGGCGCTCTCCTGCGACTGGCTGAACTCCTCGGCGTTCTCCTGCGTGGACTCCTGCTCGGTCTTGCCGTCCGGGTACAGGTTCTCGTGCGGTACGACGATGTTGTCGCCGGCCGCCCAGCCGTACACGGCCTCCAGCAGGTTCATGTCGTAGTCGGCGCCGGTGACGCGGACCGTCGTCATGTTCAGGTGCCCGCTGGTCGGGTACGTCTTGTGCCCCGAGACGTTCAGGACGGGCTCGCCGTGCGAGTCCCCGAGCGTGTTCACCGTCGGGCCCGGACTCATCTCGGAGTACGGGACCTTCATGAACACTCCCGCGCAGAGCAGCGCGAACAGCATGAGGGTGGAGGCGAGCATCGTCGCAGTGCGGCGTGGCATGGATCGACAGTACGTGACGCCCCTGACGGGCGGCCCCCGGGGCCGGTCCGTACGGGGCCGGGCCACCGTCAGACGGAGGCGGCCGTGTCCTTCGTCCGGTGTGCGTCCGCCTTCGCCCCGGTCTGTTCGCCCTGGCCCATGGCCTCGCGGAACCTCGCGTAGCCCGCGAGCTCGGATATGTCACCTGCCGTGCGGTCGCGTGCCGCCCAGCTGCCCCATATCGCCGCTCCGATCGCGGCGAACAGCGGAATCAGCAACCACGCCAAAGACGCCATGGACGTGTCTCCCTACCCCGAGGTACGAGTTGTTGGTGGCTTCAACGCTGGTGCCCGGGAGGGGGTTACGCAAATCGAGGGCGTGTTGCGCGTCCGAACGGGGCAATCAGCAGGCCCCGACCCACTCCTCGGTGCCGTCCGAGAAGGTCTGGTGCTTCCAGATCGGAACCTCGTGCTTGAGGTCGTCGATCAGCATCCGGCACGCCTCGAAGGCCTCGCCGCGGTGCGGGCAGGACACGGCGACGACGACCGCGAGGTCGCCGACGGCCAGGTCGCCGACGCGGTGGACGGCGGCGAGGGCACGGACCGGGTACTTGGCCACGACGCGCTCGGCGACGCGGCGCATCTCCGCCTCGGCCGAGGGGTGGCAGGAGTAGCCGAGCTGGTCCACGTCCGCCCCGCTGTCGTGGTTGCGCACCGTGCCGACGAAGAGCGTCGTGCCTCCCGTCGCATCGTCGCCGACGGCCTGGAAGACCTCGTCGATCGAGAGCGGGGTCTCACGGATTTCGAGCAGCCGGATCGGGTCCGGAGCGGCTTGCTCGCCGGGGTGGTCGAAGTGCGGTGCCATGCATCCATCGTGCCTCAGCCGCCGACCCGGCGGAATAGCCGTTTCACCAGGGCCACACCCGCCCCCTTGGGAGCCTCCTACAGAAAGCGGGATCCAGCCCCGCCGGCGATCGAGGCGCGGGGGCCCGGGGCAGGGCCCCCGGCGACGGCGCCGCACCGGGACGGCCGGCCCCGGCCCCGGCGGGGTCAGATCCCCCGGCGCCTGCGGGCAGCGCGGATCGCGGCGGCGGCGCCCAGCAGCGCGACCGTCGCACCGGCCGCACCCGCTGCCGTGGCGTCCTTGCGCCCCAGCCGGCGGCCCGCGACGGTGTGCCGGCCCGCGACCTCCTGGAGCAGCTCGGCCAGCACCTCCTCGTTGGTCCACCGCGGCCGCCAGCCCGCCGCGTGCAGCCCGCTGACGCTGACCACCCACGGGTGCATCGTGTACGCGAGGTCCCCGGCCGGGGACGGGGTCAGGCCGATCCGGTGCAGCCGGGCCGCCGCACCCAGGGCGACGGCGGACGGGAGCTCCATGCGGCGGATGCCGCTGAGCTCCTCGACCTCCTCCTGTTCCAGCCAGCCCTCGCAGCCGACCGCCAGCTCGCCCTCGACCTTCTCCAGCGCCGCGTACTCCAGCGCGCTGACCAGGTCCTCGACGTGGCAGAACTGCCAGGTCGGGCGGGAGCCGGCCACCACGAGCAGGCGCGGCGACTCGAAGTAGCGGGTCAGCGCCGTGTCCGTGCCGCCGACCAGCACCGCGGGGCGGACCACGGTGACGTTCAGACCGGGGTGCGCCCGCGGGGCCCGGCGGCCGAGCCGCTCGATCTCCAGCAGGTCGCCCACGCCGGTCGCCTCCGCGGTGGCGCGCAGCTCGGCGTCCTCGGAGAGCGGGATGTCGTTGTCCGGCAGGGCCCCGTAGACCATCGCGGAGGTGCAGAGCACGACCCGGTGGACCCCGGCCGCCGCGGCGGCGGTGAGCACGGTCTGGGTCCCGCGCACGTTGTACGCCGTACGGGCCGCGGGGTCCGTCTCCAGGTCGAGGTCGAGGGCCAGGTGCACCACGACGTCCGCGCCGCGCAGCTTCTCCGCGATCGCCGGGTCCCGTACGTCCAGGAGGTGCCACTGCGCGTCCGCGCACTCCCCGCGCCGCTCGTCGATCGCGACGACCTGCTTGATCTCGTCGGACGCGACCAGTCTGGTCACCAGGGCCGCCCCGACCCCCGACGCGGCGCCGGTCACCGCGATCACGGGGCCTCGGCGCGCGGAACCGCCCGGGTTACGCGGCCGGCGAACGCCCTGGGCGCCGTCGCCGTGCTCAGGGCCGTTTTCGGCTTCGCGCGGCTCGCGGCCGTGCTCGTCCGGGCCCTGCTCGTCCAAAGCGTGCGGATCTGGGGAACTCACCAGGCGTCTCCAGCGGTTGTCTTCAGTAGGGGCGCGCCGTGACGCGCACCTACCAGGTGATGTCCATCCTGCCGCAGCCCAGGAGCCAGCGGAGCACCGAGCCCGGAAGCGGGTCTGGTGTCTACGCTGGGTGGTGTTGTCGAACCATTGCCCGCCGGCTCCCGCCGGCGGCCCTACGAGCCGAGGAAACCCGTGAGCGACACCCCATTCGGATTCGGCCTTCCGCCGGAGGAGCCGGAGAACGGCGACGAAGGCAAGAAGAAGGGCAACCAGG
The DNA here is from genome assembly GCF_036014235.1 of Streptomyces sp. NBC_00435. Classification (GTDB taxonomy): domain Bacteria; phylum Actinomycetota; class Actinomycetes; order Streptomycetales; family Streptomycetaceae; genus Streptomyces. The sequence continues at coordinate 5,447,196 of NZ_CP107924.1, read as the reverse complement.
GCGGTCAGAGCGGCCCGAATCCGTTCGGGTTCGGCACGGGCCTGCCGGGCGGCGTCGGCGGCCAGGGGGACGCCGACAATCCCTTCGCGGCGATGTTCGGCTCGATGAACCCGAACGACCTCGGCGCGGCCTTCCAGCAGCTCGGCCAGATGCTGAGCTACGAGGGCGGTCCGGTCAACTGGGACATGGCCAAGGACATCGCCCGCCAGACCGTGGCCCAGGGCACCCCGGACGGGGTGAAGGACGCCAGCGTCGGCATCGCCGAGAAGTCCGCGGTGGAGGAGGCCGTGCGCCTCGCCGACCACTGGCTCGACGACGTCACCTCGCTGCCGTCGGGCGCCGCGACGGCCGTCGCGTGGAGCCGCGCCGAGTGGGTCGAGGCGACCCTGCCGGTGTGGAAGGAGCTCGTCGACCCGGTCGCCGAGCGCGTCGGCGCGGCCATGGGCGGCGTGCTGCCCGAGGAGATGCAGGCCGTGGCGGGCCCGCTGCTCGGCATGATGCGTTCCATGGGCGGGGCCATGTTCGGCCAGCAGATCGGCCAGGCCGTGGGCACCCTCGCGGGTGAGGTCGTCGGCTCGACCGACATCGGGCTCCCGCTGGGCCCGGCCGGCAAGGCCGCGCTGCTGCCGTTGAACATCGAGGGCTTCGGCAAGGACCTGGGCGTCTCCTCGGACGAGGTCCGGCTGTACCTGGCGCTGCGCGAGGCCGCGCACGCACGTCTCTTCGCCCACGTGCCGTGGCTGCGCTCGCACCTCTTCGGCGCGGTCGAGGCGTACGCGCGGGGCATCAAGGTCGACACCTCGAAGCTGGAGGACGTGGTCGGCCAGCTCGACCCGTCGAACCCGGAGCAGCTGCAGGAAGCCCTCCAGGGCGGCATGTTCCAGCCGCAGGACACCCCCGAGCAGAAGGCCTCCCTGGCCCGCCTGGAGACGGCGCTCGCGCTGGTCGAGGGCTGGGTGGACGCCGTCGTGCACGAGGCCGCCAAGCCCCGGCTGACCTCGGCGGACGCCATGCGCGAGACCATGCGCCGGCGGCGCGCCTCGGGCGGCCCGGCGGAGCAGACCTTCGCGACGCTGATCGGGCTGGAGCTGCGGCCGCGCCGGCTGCGCGACGCCTCGCGGCTGTGGGCCTCGCTCACCGACGCGCGTGGCGTGGAGGGTCGCGACGGTCTGTGGGAGCACCCGGACATGCTGCCGACCGCTTCCGACCTGGACGACCCGGACGGGTTCGTGCACCGCGAGCAGCTGGACTTCTCCGAGATCGACAAGATGCTCGGCGAGGCCGCCGCCGGGAAGCGTGAACAGGACGGCCCCGAGCAGGACGGCGACGACAAGAAGTGACTCTGTACGACGACACGGTGCTGGTCCTGAAGTCCTACGAGGACCAGCCCGAGCTGCGCGACCTGTACCTGGAACACCTGGCCGCCCACCCGGACGGGGTCTACAAGCCCTGCGAGGCCGGACACATCACCGGCAGTGCGCTGGTGATCGACCCGGTGGGGGGCCGCGTCCTGCTGACCCTGCACAAGAAGCTCGGCCTGTGGCTGCAGATGGGTGGGCACTGCGAGCCCGGTGACACGACGATCGCCGGGGCCGCGCTGCGCGAGGCCGTCGAGGAGTCGGGCATCGCCGACGGGCTGACGCTGCTGCCGGGCGGTCCGGTGCGGCTGGACCGGCATCCGATCCCGGCGCCGTGCAACTGGCACCTGGACGTGCAGTACGCCGCGCTGGCGCCGGTCGGGGCGGTCGAGGCGATCAGCGAGGAGTCGCTGGACCTGCGCTGGTTCCCGTACGAGGAGGTGGCGGCGGTGGCCGACACCTCGGTGGTGCGGCTGATGGAGGCGGCCCGGGCGCGGCTCTGAACCCCGGACCCGTACGTGCCGCGAGGGGCGGTCCCGCCGATGCGGGACCGCCCCTCGCGTCGCTGCGTACTTGGATCAGTTCCAGTCGCTGCGTACCCGGATCAGTTCCAGGCGTTGTTCTGGTTCTGGGCGTGGGCTCCCTGCTGGCCCATGCCGAACTGCGCGGCCGCGCCCTGCCCGATCTGGGCGTTCTGCGGCGGGAGTACCTCGCTCGGCTGGACCAGGGCGAAACCGGTGCCGAGGAAGCTGAGCTCCCAGCCCTCACCGGTGTTGCCGCGCCGCCGCCAGACGCCGGTGGAGTGCGTCTGGGCCTGCATCTGCACCCGCAGCGAGGTGGACCAGGCGACGATGGCGTCCGCGTCGGCGTTGACGTACTTGTCGGGCGTGACCTGCATCATCAGCGGCTGCCCGGAGGTCATCAGCGCGACCTTCCCGCGGCCGGTGATGTTGAGCTGGTACTTGCCGGTGCCCGAGACCCCGTACTGGCTGTCCACCGCGATGGCCTCGGTGTGCAGGGTGGAGTCCAGGGCCAGCACGTAGCTGCTGTCGACGGTGAGGCCGTCGTTGTCCACGTCCACGACGTGGACGTACTGCGCCAGGTTGGCGAGGTAGACGGTGCCCTGCCCGGAGCAGCGCATCAGGTCGAGGCCCTCCCCGGTCCGGGCGCGGGCGCTCCGCTGGGTGGTGCTCTGGTACTCGCCGTCGAAGTCGATGATCCCCTGGTAGGCGACCATGGCGCCCTTGCGGGCGAGCACGTCGTCGGAGCCGCTCAGCGAGACCCGCAGCAGCTGCGGGTTCTGGACGGCGTACCGCTCCTGGGACTGCGCCTCGGCGTGGGCGAAAAGTGAGCTCTGCATGATGTGCCTTCTCCCCCTCAGCCCCGGGCCCGGAGCCGGTCGGTGCTGTCCTCGCTGGGCTGTACGACGACGATGCCCTGGCCGGAGAAGGCCATCTGGTAGGCCTCCCCGCTGCCCCGGCCGATCATCGACGAGGCCTTGAAGCTGCGCTTGCCCTTGACCTTCAGGTTCGGGGACCAGGCGACGAGCGCGTCGGGGTCGACGTACGTCTCGTCCTCGCCGCGGCCGCAGTCGACCACGATCGGAGTGCCGCGCGAGGTGATGGCGACCCAGCCGGTGCCGGAGACCGACACGTTGAACAAGCCCTGGCCGGCGAACTTGGCCATGCCCTTGACCCGCTCGACGCCCCACTGGAGGTGGGCGTCGAAGGCGAGCAGGTTGGTGCCGTTCACGGAGAGGGAGTCGTTGTTCAGGTTGATGACGACGACGTCCGCGCCGTAGTCGGCGAGGTAGAGCAGGCCGTCGCCGGTGCACTTCATCAGCGGGGCGCCTTCGCCGGTGAGCCACTGCGAGGCCAGCTGGCGGACGGCCGGCGGGTTGGGCTCGTACTGCACGAACCCTTCGTAGGCGACCATCGATCCGGTGCGCGCGAAGAGGTCCTGGCCGCTCTGCATGGCGACCCTGAGCATGGCCCGGCCGTGGTTCTCCATGCGGGCCGTGACGGGGGTCGGGGCGTAGCCCGCGAGCTGCTGGTTCATAGCGTTCATGGCATTCATGTGGGGCTCCCTCAGACCTCGTACGGCTGGACGACGATGAAGTTGCCGGGGGCGCCGCGGAACTGGAGGTTCACGGTCTCCCCGCTGTGGCCGGGGTAGGCGTTACGACGCAGCCGGACCTGGCTGGAAATGATCACCTGGGAGGCGGCGGACCACGCGACGATGGCGTTGCTGTCGGCGAAGGTGGTCGGGGTGACGGGCAGGACCACGGGCACGCCGTGCGTCTTGACGATCACCGTGCCGGTGCCCTGGAACTGCATGGTGAACAGGGCGCCGCCCGGGATGCCGTGGCCCTCGATGCGGCGGACCTCGTGCTGGAGCGACTCGTCGAAGGCGAGGACGCTCTCGGCGGAGACGCAGATGCCGTCGCCCTGGAGCTCGATGGCGTGCAGGTGGGCGCCGTCCTCCGCCAGGAAGACCTGGCCGCGGCCGGTGCAGCGCATCAGCTGCATCTCCTGGCCGGTGGCGTTGCCGACGATGCGGCCGGCGAAGCCCGCGCCCTTGTAGCTGAAGTCGACCTTGCCCTGGTAGAGGACCATGCTGCCCTGGCGGGCGAGGACGGCCTGGCCGCCCATCGACAGGTCGACGCGCATGAGCTGCTGGTTCTGCGGGGTCCAGCGGGCGCCGGTCGGGGCTTCCTTGTACGGCTGGAGGGCGGCGGCGAGTCCGGCGCCGGCGGCGGGCGCCGCCTGCGCGGGCTGGCCGTAACCGGGCTGCTGGCCGTACGGGGGCGGCTGCTGGCCGGGGAACTGGCCGGGAGCCTGGCCGGGGACCTGGCCGTACGAGGGCTGCGGCTGCTGCCCGTACGGCGCGGGGGCCGGGGCGGGCGGCGGGACCTGCCCGTAGGAGGGCTGCGGCGGCTGGCCGTACGGCGCGGGGGCCGGCGGGGCCAGGGGGGTGCCCATCGGCGCGGCCATGGTGGGGGCCGCGTGGACGGGCTGCTGGTACGGGGCGGGGGCCGGGGCCGGGGCGGGGACCTGGGGCGGAGCGCCGAAGGAGGGTGCCGGGGCCGGGGGCTGCGCCTGCGCGGGAGCCCCGAAGGAGGGCGCGGGCGCGGCTGCCCCTGGCGGCGGGGCGAAGCCCGGCGCGCCGGCCGGGGCCTGGGCCTGCTGCTCGGGCTGCTCCTCCTCGGCGACCTCGCCGCCGAAGTTCTTGAGCAGCGCGGCGAGCCCGCCGTCGAACCCCTGGCCGACGGCGGCGAAGCGCCACACGTCCTTGAGGTAGAAGTCGCCGATCATCAGCGCGCGCTCGGTGCTGAACTCCGAGCCCGAGAAGGAGTACCGGACGACCTCCTCGCCACCCGCGACGATCCGGATGTAGCCCGGACCGATCTGCGACATCTGCCCGGCGCCGTCGATCGAGGCGGCGAAGGAGAGCTTGTGGATGTTGGCCGGGATGCGGTCCAGGGTCACCCGGAAGGATTCCGCGTCACCGGCCTGCGGGCCCAGCTGCTGGATGGACTCCTCCGGCGACTTCGGCTGGTTGAAGAAGACGAAGTAGCGGTCGTCCGAGAGCTGTTCGTTCGCGTCGAGGCCGAAGCAGCTGATGTCGATCGCGAGTCCGGGCCCGGCGATCTGGATACCTACATAGAGGTCCGTGCCCGCCGTCAGATCACTGATCTTGGCCTTGTGACCGCGTTGGAATTCCCTGGCCATACGTAAGACCGTCCCCCATCCCGACTGTGAATGCGTGCCGCTCAGGCTAACGGCATCCTCGGACATCCGGCCAAGTCGGTACCGACCCGGTACATATCACGAGGTGTGACATCGCGGGCCGATAGCGGGCAAATACGGATTATTCCTCGCGGGCGGTCGGGACTTTCGGAAGGCGTTCGGCCGCGACCACCCCTTCGAGATAACCGCGGGCCCGTTCGGTGCGCGGGTACGCCTCCAGCAACTCCCAGAAGCGGGGGCCGTGGCCGGGCACGAGGAGGTGGGCCAGCTCGTGCAGCAGCACGTAGTCGACGACGTACTCCGGCATCCCCTGAATGCGGTGCGAGAGCCGGATGCTGCCTTCGGCCGGGGTGCAGGAACCCCAGCGGGTGTTCTGGTTGGTGACCCAACGGACCGAGCGGGGGCGGGCGCGGGCGTCGAAGTACTGCTCGGACAGACGAACGGCTCGCTCGGCGAGTTCCGCGTCCCCCAGGGTGCGTTTGCTCTCCTGAGCCGCCAGCTTGTCGAGCATGACGCCCACCCAGCGCCGCTCCTCGGCCTCGGACATCCGGGCAGGGATGAGGACGACCGTACGATCACCCTCACGGTAGGCGGATACGGTCCTTCGGCGGCGCGCGCTCCGGCGGACTTCGACGGCGCGCTGTGGATCGGCGGACACGCCACGACGGTACCCGCTCGCCACGGCGGAAGTCCCGCGCCTCCGGGGTTCGAACGCGATCGATTCGCGGAAGGCATCCAGCGAACCAGAATTATCCAGTTCATATACCTAATACCCCCCACCTGTGGACAAAGTTCCGCAGGCTTTTCGGCGGGCGGGCAATCTCGTGGAGAGCGGCGCGGGGAATGCGCCGCACGAAGCGAGGGGGACCACGATGTATCCGAAGGTGAAGCCGGCGCTGGCGCGGGCCTGGCGGGATCTGCAGACGGTGCAGTTCGGCGTGACGCCCGCGCACGCGGTGGTGCTCGGCCCGGTGGACACGGCGACGGGCGCGCTCCTGGACCTGATCGACGGGACGCGGAGCATGGAGCTGCTGCGGACCCAGGGCAAGGGGATGGGGCTCCCGGACGGCCAGGTCGACGAGGTGGTGCGGCGGCTGGCGGCGGCCGGCCTGCTCGACGACGCCACCGCGGGCGGCCCCCGCGCCCAGGCGGTGCGGGCGCGGCCGGAGGCCCTGGCGCGGCTCGGTCCGGACCTGGGCTCGCTGTCGCTGGTCCGTCCCCGGCCGGGCGGGGACTTACAGGGTGTGGCCGCCCGCCGGGCCGTACGGGTTCACGTGCGCGGGAGCGGCCGCGTGGGCGCGGTGATCGCGTCGGTCCTGGCGGGAGCGGGCATCGGCCGGGTCGAGGTGCTCGACGGGGGACGCGCGGAGCCGGCGGACGTGGCGCCGGGCGGTCTGGGTCCGGGCAGCGTGGGCCGGCTGCGCGCCGAGGCCGCGCGGACGGCGGTCCGGGAGGCGGCCCCGGGGCGTGGGCCCCGGACCGGGGAGAGCGGGGGCCCGGAGCCGGGGCTGGCCCTGGTGGTGGTCGCGCCCCGGGACGGGCTGCAGTCCTGGGCCCCCGATCCGCAGACCGCGGCCGACTGGGTCGCCACCGGCATCCCCCACCTCTACGCGGGGGTGCTGGAGGGGACCGGGCTGGTGGGACCGCTGGTACTGCCCGGAGCCACGGCGTGCGCCGGCTGCATGGAGCGCGACCGGGTGGAGCGTGACCCGGCCTGGCCGCGCATGCTGGTCCAGTGGCGCTCGGCCCACCGGCGCCGGGGCGACGCCGCCTGCGACCTCGGGCTGTCCACGGCAGTGGCCGGCCTGGCCGCCGCCCACGCCCTGTCCTTCCTCGACGGCGAACTCCCCGCCTCCGCATCGACCCGCTGGGAGGCCTCCCTCCCCACCCTCCACTGGCACCCCACCGCGGTCCACCCGCACCCCGACTGCCCGTGCGAGGCGGCCAGGGTCCCGGCGGGACGGGGGGCGGGGTCGTGAGGGGGTGGCCAGGCAGACGTCGAGCGGGCCGCCTCGACGGTGCGGCAGAACTCCGAGACCCAGGACCCGGTCGCCGCGGGCACCAGCGGAAGGAGACTGCGCAGGGCCAGGAGCAGCTCGTGGAGCTGTCCGGGCGGCGGGGTCGTCGCCAGGAACCGGTCGAGGTAGCGCTCGGCTTCCTCATGGTGGGACCAGAGGCAGTGCGCGAGAAGGAGGTTGCCCACATCCGCCGGGTCCGGCTCCTCTCCGTCCATCACCGGCATGAGGAGTTCGACCACCCGGGCCAGGTGTCCGTCGCGATCGGGGTTGCGCACCGCGTGGAGCACCACCGCGATCTCGTAGTGGGACCAGGCGCTGTCGGGTTCGTGATCGAGGGCACGGGTGAGGTCGGCGAGCGCCGCTGCCTGGTCGCCGCTGAGCCGGTACAGGAGACCGCGGCTGGTGAGCGACCAGGCGTCGGCGGAATCGAGCTCGAGACTTCGGGTCAAGTCCGCCAGGGCCTCTTCGTACCGGCCCGAGACCCGGTAGGACATGGCGCGGTTCCTCAGAGCCCTCTGCTCGTCGGGATCGAGCCCGATGGCCAAGTCGTAATCGGCTACGGCCTCTTCCTGGCGGCGAGCATCACCCTCGCCAGACCGCGGCTCGTGAGCGCCCAGCCGTAGTCGGGCCTGAGCCCGACGGCCCGCGTGAAGTCTGCTTCGGCCTCCCCGTACCGGTCCAGGAAGTGGTAGAGGTCGCCTCGGATGGCCAAGGCCCAGGCGTAGGTGGGGTCGAGCTCGATCGCGCGGGTCAGGTCTGCCAGGGATTCACTGGGGCGACCGAGCCTTCGGTACGCGTCACCCCGGCCGGCGACGGCCCAGTGGTCGTCCGGCTTGAGTTCGATGGCGCGCGTGAATGCCGCCACCGCCTCGTCGGACCGGCCCAGGGAGTTGTAGGCGTACCCACATCCCGCCAGGGCCCACGGGTAGTCCGGTGTGAGCTCCACCGCTCGCGCGAACTCCGCCACGGCCTCCTCGTACCGGCCCAGGGCACGGTAGACATCACCCCGGCAGGCGAACGGCCAGTCGTAGTCGGGCTTGAGCGCGATGGCACGGTCGAAGTCAGCCATTGCCTCCTCGTACCGCTCCATCGACTTCAACGCGACCCCTCTGCTGACGTGCGCCCTGGTGCTGCCGGGGTGGACGGCGATGGCGCGGTCGAAGTCGGCCAGCGCTTCCTCGTCGCGCCCCATCAGCCGGAGGGTGGCACCACGACTCGTGAGCGCCCACTCGTAGTCGCCCTCGATCTCCAGGCTCCGGTCGAAGTCGGCGATGGCTTCCTCGTAGCGGTCCGCGCTCTGATAGGCGAAGCCGCGGAACCAGACGTTCACGATGTCCTCGGGAGCGAGTTCCACGGCGCGGCTGTAGTCCGCGATCGCCTCGTTCGGCCGGCCCATCAGCTGGTGGGTCCGGCCACGGCCGAAGTGGGCGCGCTCGTTCTCCGGATCGATGACGAGCGCTTGCCCATAGTCGGCCAGGGCCTGGGGGTAGGTGCCCGCGTTGCGGTGGTCCAGGCCGCGGATGCTCAGCGTCAGGGCCCGGCCCTCCGGGTCGAAGCCGGCCCGGGTCAGGAGCAGGGTCAGTGCGGCGATGCCCGGGGCCGGCTGGTCGAGGGTCGTGCGGAGTTCGTCGGCCCACCGGGTCAGCTCCGGGGAGTCCGCGTCGCGGGCCGCCGCGGCCAGGACACCGGTCCAGCGGCGGAGGGTGGTGATCCCGTGGTCGTAGGCGTCGACGAGGTCCCGCAGCACGACCGGGAGGGCGGCCCGCGGGTCGGCGCAGAGCCGGTGGTAGGCCTCCTCCAGGCGGTGGCCGCGCCAGGTCTCGTCCGACCACCATCCCGCGGCCGGGGCGGACGCCTCCTGCAGGTGCTCGCGGCGCTGCCCAAAGGCATCGGCGAGCCGGGTGTGGAGCTGCTCCCACCGGCTCGGGGACTGCCTGCGCTGCAGGCGCAGCATCGCGCCGCGGACCACCTCGTGGTAGCGGCAGTGGCCCGAGCGGTCGGTGACGAAGGGCATCGACCGCAGCCAGCCGAACTGTTCGGCCGCTTCCTCCTCGACGGCCGCCCGGTAGACGTCCTCGTCCAGCTCCTGCGGGAACGCGCAGGCCAGGGCGGCCGTCCGGCGGGCGGGGTCGGGCTCCCACTTCAGGAACCGCTCGACGGCGGTACCGCTCGGGTCGCCGATCTCCTCCACCGTGCCCGGCTGGGTCTCGGCCAGGGTGGAGACCAGCACCGGAAGTCGGCCCGAGAGCCGCAGGATGACCTCGACCACCCGTTCGTCGGTGACCCCCTTGCCGGTGAGGAGCCGGCGCGCCTCGGTCTCCGTGAAGACCTCCAGCGGCCAGTCGGTGACCAGGTCGTGCCAGTCCTCCCAGGTGCGGGCGGCCAGCCGGGACTGCCCGGCGAGGGTGACCAGCACGTTCGCGGGGAGCTCCCCGTACCGGTCGCTGCCCAGGACGTCTCGCAGCCACGTGTCGAGCATGGGGCCGGTGCGCTCGTAGGTGTCGAAGAACAGCACGATCCAGGGATGCCTGCGCGCGACCTCGGCGAGCTCCTGCAGGAACACCGGGGTCAGTGCGTCGAGTGGGGACAGGACCAGTTCGACATCGCCGTGGTTGCGCAGCCGGGTGCTGAGGAGGGCCTTGACCCGGTCCGCGCCGGCGGCGACCTGGTTCGGGTCCACGGCTCCGGTGAAGGCGCCGACTCCCGGGATCATGCCGAGACCGACCAGGCCCAGCTGGGAGGCGATCATGCTGGACGGGGACGGGGACGGGGCGCCTGCGGCCGCCGGTTCGGCGCCCGCGACCGCGGCGGCGAATCCGGCGTCGGCTTCGTGCCGGCGTTGGCGATAGGTGGCCAGCAGTTTGTCGAACCCCTTCAGCGCGAAGCCCTGCTGGGCGAACTGCGCGCTGACAACCTCCATCGTCTCCACGACGTCCGCGACCGACTCGTCCACGCAGGCGGTGACCGCCCCGGCCTCGCGGGCGATGGTCTCCAGGTGCCGGACCAAGGTCGATTTGCCGACACCGGCCGGACCCCGTACGTGGAAGAGGAACTGCGCCGCCTCCTCCGGGGGCTGGCGCAGCGCGTCACGGAAGGCGCTGACCTCGTCCTGTCTGCCGATGAAGCCGACGGAACGGCGTCGCCGGATCAGCTCCTGCCTCGAAGGTGCCCGCCCTACCATCTCCCAGCCCCTTCACGACCAGTCCGTGGTCCGCGCTCCCGCCATGCTCGCCCATGGGTGAGCGCGCCGTCCGGCGACCGGTGGATTCCTGCCATGTCCGGGCCGAGAGACTCGGACGGGGTGGGCCCGGAGGGCCATGACAGGATGCTTTCGGCCGGGAAGGCTCTCGGGGGGCTCCCTCGAAACCGCCGCTTGCGGCTCAGCTGTCTGGGAATTGGAGGGGCTCATGTCTGATCTTCCCCGGAAGGCGGTCACCCGTACCGTCAAGCTGGCCGCGCTGCCGCTCGGCATAGCGGGCCGGGCCACCTGGGGTCTCGGCAAGCGGATCGGGGGCAAGTCGGCGGAGATCGTGGCGCGCGAGCTCCAGCAGCGCACCGCCGAGCAGCTGTTCCGTGTGCTCGGCGAGCTGAAGGGCGGCGCCATGAAGTTCGGCCAGGCGCTCTCGGTCTTCGAGTCGGCCCTGCCCGAGGAGGTCGCCGGGCCCTACCGGGCCGCGCTGACGAAGCTCCAGGAGGCGGCCCCGCCACTGCCCGCGGCGACGGTGCACCAGGTGCTGGCGGAGCGGCTCGGCACGGACTGGCGCGAGCTGTTCGAGGAGTTCGAGGACAAGCCGGCCGCGGCGGCCTCCATCGGGCAGGTGCACCGGGCGGTGTGGCACGACGGCCGGCCGGTCGCGGTCAAGGTCCAGTACCCGGGAGCCGGCGAGGCCCTGCTGTCGGACCTGAAGCAGCTGGGCCGGTTCGCGGGACTGCTGGGGCCGCTGATACCGGGCATGGACATCAAGCCGCTGATCAAGGAGTTGCGCGACCGGGTCTCGGAGGAGCTGGACTACGAGCTGGAGGCCGAGGCTCAGCGGACGCACGCGGACGCGTTCGAGGGCGACGAGGACGTGGTCGTGCCGGACGTCGTGCACCAGGGCGACCAGGTACTGGTGACCGAGTGGATGGAGGGGACTCCGCTGTCGGAGGTGATAGCCGACGGCACCCAGGAGGAGCGCGACCGCGCGGGGCAGCTGCTGGCCCGCTTCCTCTTCTCCGGCCCCGCACGCACCGGGCTGCTGCACGCCGATCCGCACCCGGGCAACTTCCGCCTGATCAGCGGGGCGGACGGTCGGATGCGGCTGGGCGTACTGGACTTCGGGACGGTCGACCGGCTGCCGGGCGGCTGGCCCAAGCCCATCGGCAGGTCGCTGCGGATGACCCTGGACGGCGATGCCGAGGGGGTCTACGGGCACCTGCGTGCGGAGGGTTTCGTGCGCGAGTCCATCGAGCTGGAGGCCGGGGCGGTGCTCGACTACCTGAAGCCGATGCTCGAACCGGCCGAGGCCGAGGAGTTCACCTTCACCCGGACGTGGCTGCGCGGCCAGGCCGCGCGGATCGCCGATCCGCGCTCCCCCGCGCACCAGTTGGGCCGGCAGATCAACCTGCCGCCCTCGTACCTGCTGATCCACCGGGTGACGCTGAGCACGATCGGCGTGCTGTGCCAGCTGGGCGCGACGGTCCGGCTCCGCGAGGAACTGGACGCCTGGCTGCCGGGGTTCGTGCCCGACGAGGACTGAGCGGGCCCGCCACGGTCCGGGGGCGGGCGCTCACCACCAGGCGGAGTCGAGGCGTCCTTCGATGGCGCGGAGGTTGGCCCGCGCGCAGTCCACGCAGAAGTACTGTCTGGTCCCGTTCTCCACGGAGCAGGTCCAGGTGGGCGGGGCGCCGGCCGGGGACTGGGCGCCGCAGCGCGCGCAGACGACGGGCGGGGCCTCGGTTCCCGGCGGGGCCGGGTGGGGAGTCGGCTGGTCCACCTCCAGACGATATCCCCGTGAGGGTGGCGGGCGGTCCGCAACGCACCGGGGGGACCCGTCCGTTCGGACCGGTCCCCCCGGAGTGCGCGCCGGAGTCGGCGCGCCGAGCTGCCTCAGGCGCTCTTAGTGCATGACGGCCATGGCGAGCGCGCGCCGGGCGCGCAGCGAGACGCGCTCGGCTCGCCGCTGCATGCGCCGCGCGGCGACCACGCGCAGGGCGCGACGCTCGGCGTCGACCTCACGCATTCGGTCGTCCATATGGGCACGAGCCATGGCTTCTGGGATGAGTTGCATTTCGCGGGTCCTGTTCTGACGCGAGGTGATCGCGCCGGCGGTGATGAAGTCTGCGGTGGCGGAGCCGTGCGGCTGCTCGCTCGTGGTGGCGTGGGGGGACATGAGGGCCTGCTTCAGGGGGTCGTGCGTGAGGGGGCGGTCGATGGTTCCGTTGGCGGTCATGCCGAGACAACCGGGTTCTTGCGCGGGCGGCCACGGGGACGCTTCCGGGCGACGACGACACCCTGGACGAAGAGCTCGCCTCCCCAGACACCCCAGGGCTCGCGGCGCTCGACCGCACCGGCGAGGCAGGCCTCGACCAGCGGGCAGGTACCGCAGAGGGACTTCGCGTACTCGACGTCCGCCGGGGACTCGGCGAAGAAGACCTCGGGGTCGTAGGTGCGGCAGGCAACGGGTACGCCGAGGTTCTCGATGGCGTCGTCGAGCGCGGTCAGCGCGGTGAGGGGAGTCAAGGTGGAGTCCTCCGGGACTGCGGGCGGGGAGAGGGTCTGGGTCTTCGGTACTGACGGGGCGTGCGCTTCGAGTTGCACGGTGGTTTCTTCCTCGTCTTTGTCGTCTAGTCGTTCCGGCCGGTTGGCCGGGGGGCGGCTGGGCTACCTCTTCACACCGGCTGGTCCTGCCAGCCCCGAGGCCCCTTCGCTCCGTCGTCCCCTGTTCGGGGACAAACAGAAGGGCCGCGGATCCCGGGTGGGGTTCCGCGGCCCTGAAGGCGCCGGTCTGATCATCAGATCAGACTGGATCACTCCAGGGTTCGAGCCCGCGGTAGGCCCACATCAGGTGGTGCTGCTTCTTCGTCTGCTTCGTCCGGGATCCGGCACCGGCTCCGGCCGCAAAGGCATAGGCGCCATGCGCCTGGGCTTCTGCTGCCAGTACTGCCACCGGTGCCAGGGTCGGTCGCTCATTGCGCTCACTGACCAGCAGCGCCGTGGGGGCGCCGGGCAGGACGGGGCTGTCAGCGCAAATCGCGGACAGACCGATGACCGGAAGACCGGCACCCGTGAAGGCAAGGAGCGTGGAACCGAGCGTGGTGGAGCCGAGCGTGGTGGAAGCGGCGACCGAGCGATCGGTCAATTTGGTGGTGGTCATGAAGCTGGTCACTGGTCTCGCCTCCTCTCGGCGTCTCGGGGACTCGGCCCGGAGGCCTGGTCCCATGCGTATTCGGATAAGTACAGCACGGATCCGGGGCTTCGGAGAAGCCACCGTTTCCGTTGCTAAGAACCTATGGGGATTCGCTGGGCATGTGCAAACTATTTTTCCGACGAGTTTCTACGCGTCGTCAGAATCTTCCCGCTCCGGCTCCTCACCTGCACAGATGGCCAGGACGTCGGCTCCGTACCGCTCGAGCTTGCGGACGCCCACACCGGAGATCATCGCGAGCTCCCCGGCCTCCGCGGGGGTGGCCTCCGCGATGGCCATCAGCGTCTTGTCCGTGAAGACGCAGTAGCCGGGCATGCCCTGCTCCTTCGCCTGGACGGCCCGCCAGTCCCGCAGCCGCTCGTAGAGCCCTTCGTCCATGTCGGACGGGCAGTCCTCGCAGCGCATCAGCTTCAGCTCGCCGGCCTCCGTCAGGGTCTTGCCGCAGACCCGGCACAGCACCGGCCCGCGGCGGCCGCGCTTGCGGGCCCCCGGCTCGGCCACGCCACCCGGCCTGCTTCCCGGGGCCACGGAGCCCGGCCTCAGGCCGTTCAGGAAGCGGCTGGGCCGCCGGGACCCCCGGCCGCCCGGAGCGCGGGAGAGGGCCCAGGAGAGCGTCAGGTGGTGCCGGGCCCGGGTGACGCCGACGTAGAGCAGCCGGCGCTCCTCCTCGATCTGCTCGTCGGTCTTCGCGTACGTGATCGGCATCATGCCGTCGGTGAGGCCGGCGAGGAACACCGCGTCCCACTCCAGGCCCTTCGCCGCGTGCAGCGAGGCCAGGGTGACGCCCTGGACCGTCGGCGCGTGCTGCGCGGCCTTGCGCTCGTCCAGTTCGGCCGTCAGGTCGGCCAGGGTGGCGCCCGGGCGGCTGCGGGCGAAGTCCTCGGCGAGACGGACCAGCGCGGCCAGCGATTCCCACTGGTCGCGGACGGCGCCGGAGCCGGTGGGCGGTTCGCTGGTCCAGCCGGTGGAGCTGAGCACGGCCCGGACCTGGGAACCGAGCTCCACGACGTCGTCGAGGAGCCTGTCGTTACCGCCGGAGCGGGCGGCTCCGCGCAGCGAGAGGATCGCCTTCTGCACTTCGCCGCGCTCGAAGAAGCGCTCGGCTCCGCGCAGCTGGTACGGGACTCCGGCGTCGGCGAGGGCCTGCTCGTAGACCTCGGACTGGGCGTTGATGCGGTAGAGCACGGCGATCTCGCCGGCCGGGACGCCCGCCCTGATGAGGTCGCGGATCCGGTGGGCGACGCCCTCGGCCTCGGCGGGCTCGTCGGGGTACTCGGCGTAGACGGGGTCGGGGCCGGTCTCGCGCTGGGAGACCAGCTCCAGGCGGTGCTCGGCGGCCCGCCCCCTGGCCTGGTTCAGCAGGCCGTTGGCGAGGTGGACCACCTGGGGGGTGGAGCGGTAGTCGCGGACCAGCTTGACCACGGTGGCCTGCGGGTACTTGGTGCGGAAGTTCAGCAGGTGGTCGGGGGTGGCGCCGGTGAAGGAGTAGATGGTCTGGCTGGCGTCGCCGACCACGCAGAGGCTGTCGCGCTCGCCGAGCCAGAGGTCCAGCAGCCGCTGCTGGAGCGGGCTGACGTCCTGGTACTCGTCGACCACGAAGTGCTGGTACTGGGTGCGGATCTGCTCGGCGATGTCGTGGCGGTCCTGCAGGATGCCGACGGTGAGGAGCAGCACGTCCTCGAAGTCGATCATGCCGCGGTCGCGCTTGAGCTGCTCGTACATCCCGTAGATCTGGGCGATCTCGGCCAGGTCCCGGGGGGCCTCGCGGCCGGCCTTGAGGGCGGCCGCCGGATAGTCGGCGGGCACCGTCTGGGTGACCTTCGCCCACTCGATCTCACCGGTGACGTCACGCAGCTCGCCCCGGTCGAGGCGGATGCGGCAGCGCGCGCCCGCCTCCGCGACGAACTGGATCTTGCGCTCCAGCAGCCGGGGCACGTCGCCGCCGACCGCCTTGGGCCAGAAGTACTGGAGCTGGCGCAGGGCGGCGGAGTGGAAGGTCCGCGCCTGCACCCCGTCGGCGCCCAGCTCGCGCAGGCGTCCGCGCATCTCGCCGGCGGCGCGGTTGGTGAACGTGACGGCCAGCACACTGGCCGGCATCAGCTGGCCGGACCGGACCCCGAAGGCGATGCGGTGGGTGATCGCCCGGGTCTTGCCCGTGCCGGCGCCCGCCAGCACGCACACCGGCCCGCGCAGGGTCGTCGCGACCTCGCGCTGCTCCGGGTCCAGGCCCAGGAGCACCGCGTCGGCCGAGTCCGCGCCGGGCGTGAAGGATGAGGAGTGCGTTGCTGATGTCACCCCGCCATGCTGCCAGGTCCGGTGAGGGGGCCGGCGAATCCGTCCACAGGCGCCACGTTCTCGTCCTACCTGAACATCGTCGTACCGCGACCTCGATCGCGGCCTCTCCCGCGACTGTGACCGGGCCGGGGCCGGGCCGGGGCCGGGCCGGGGCCGGGCCGGGGCCGGGCCGGGGCCGGGCCGGGGCCGGGCCGGGGCCGGGCCGGGGCCGGGGCCGGGCCGGGAATGGCCGCGCGGTCCCGTACGTTCGACTACTCGGACCAACGAGCACCCCACGAATGGAGAGCGCAGCATGCAGGACGCGGGCACGGTCACGATGTACAGCACGACCTGGTGCGGCTACTGCCGTCGGCTGAAGAGCCAGATGGACCGGGAAGGCATCGCCTACAACGAGATCAACATCGAGCTCGACCCCGAGTCCGCGGCGTTCGTGGAGAAGGCGAACGGCGGCAACCAGACCGTTCCGACCGTCCTCGTGAAGTCCTCCGCGGGCAACGAGTCGGTCATGACCAACCCCAGCCTGGCCCAGGTCAAGCAGGCCCTCGCCGTCTGACGTCCCGATGACCTGACGTGCCGATGCGCCGGTGTGTCGAACACCACGCAGGGGCGGGCACGGGTGCGTACAGAAAGGCCCCCGCCGATGGCGGGGGCCTTCTGCCTGCGCCTTGCGCTACGCGGTCGGCCTCGGGAGGGGCTTGCCGTACCAGAGTTCCACCAGACGGGCCGCGATGGAGATGCCCGCCGGCGGGAGCACCTCGCCCGCCTCGATCGCCTTGCGCAGGTCCTCGCGGGAGAACCAGCGGGCCTCCTGGATCTCGTCGCCGTCCACGGTGATCTCGGAGGTGGTGGCGCGAGCCGTGAAGCCCAGCATCAGGCTGTACGGGAACGGCCAGGGCTGGCTGGCGACGTAGTCGACCTCGCCGACCTTGACGCCCGCCTCCTCCCACACCTCGCGGATCACGGACTGCTCGATCGACTCGCCCGGCTCCACGAACCCGGCGAGGGTCGAGAAGCGGCCTTCCGGCCAGTGCACCTGGCGGCCCAGCAGCGCACGGTCCTGTTCGTCCGTGACCAGCATGATCACGGCCGGGTCGGTGCGCGGGTAGTGCTCGGCGCCGCAGCCCGGGCAGCGGCGGATGTGCCCGGCGGCCGCGACCACCGTGCGCTCGCCGCAGCGGGAGCAGAAGCGGTGCATGCGCTGCCAGTTCTCCAGCGCCACCGCGTGCACCATCAGCCCGGCGTCCCGCGCGGACAGCAGCATTCCGGCCTCGCGCAGACCGGCCGGGCGGGCCGACTGGTCCATGCGGCCGGGCAGCGAGTCCTTCTGCAGCGCGAAGTACCGTACGCCGTCCTCGTCGGTGCCCAGGAAGTACCGGTGGGTCTCGGTGACCGGGGCCTCGAAGGCCGGGGTCATCACGATGGCGGTGGCGCCGTCAGGGGTGTCGTCGATCAGGACCTGGCCGCCCGACACCACGAAGACACGGGTGCTGGGGTGGCTCCAGGCCGCGGCGAGCCATGCCTCGTCGAGGCGGTGGTGCGCGGCGCGGTCGATTCCGCTGGGCGCGGCGAGCGAGATCGGGCGCTCGGCATCGGTACGGGTGCTCACAGGTACTTCCAACTCCCCCGGTGGTAGGACACAGGCAGGCTCAGCAGGACGGGTGTGCGGGCGGGTGCGGCGGGTTGCGCGGTGGCGGGTGCGCGGTGGCGCGTGCGCGGTGGCGCGTGCGCGGTGGCGCGTGCGCGGTGGCGGGTGCGCGGTGGCGCGTGTCAGTCCGGTGTCATCCGGACACCGGCTTCCAGTGGGCGGCCAGGTCGCCCCACAGGTACGCCGCCGTCTCGACCCCCTTGGTGAGCAGGTCGAGCTCCACCTTCTCGTTCGGCGAGTGCCAGCCGTCGGAGGGTACGGAGATCCCGAGGAAGAGGACGGGGGCGCCCAGCACGTCCTGGAGGTCGGCCGCCGGACCCGAGCCGCCCTCGCGGGTGAACCGGACCTTCTGGCCGAAGGCCCGGCCCATGGCGCGGACGACCGACTGCAGCGCGGGGTGGTCCAGCGGGGTCAGGCACGGCCGGGTCGGGGCGCCGAAGGTGATGGAGTGCCGGATTCCGTCCGGGATCCGCTCGTCCACCCACTGGGTGAAGGCGGTCTCGACCTTGTACGGGTCCTGCCCGGAGACGAGTCGGAACGACAGCTTCACGTGTGCGGAGGCGGGCACGATGGTCTTGCCGCCCGGGCCCTGGTAGCCGCCGCCGATGCCGTTGACCTCGGCGGTCGGACGGGCCCAGACGCGCTCCAGCGTGGAGTAGCCCGCCTCGCCCGAGGCCGCGTGGGACTTGGCCGTACGGAGCCACTCGCTCTCGTCGAAGGGCAGCTCGGCGATCAGTGCGCGCTCGGCGTCCGTGAGCTCGGCGATGTTGTCGTAGAAGCCGGGGATCGTGACGCGCTCGTCCTCGTCGTGCAGGGCCGCGACGAGGCGGGCGGCGACGGTGGCCGGATTCGGCACGGCGCCGCCGAAGGCGCCCGAGTGGATGTCCTGGTCGGGGCCGTACAGGTCGATCTCGCAGTCGGCCACGCCGCGCATGCCGGTGCAGACGGTGGGGGTGGTCTCGGACCACATGCCTGTGTCGGAGACGATCACGACGTCGGCGGCGAGGCGGGCCGCCTCGCGCTCCACGAGGGCGCGGAAGTGCGGGGAGCCGGACTCCTCCTCGCCCTCGACGATCAGCTTGAGGTGCACGGCGGGGGCGGACGCGCCGGTCGCGGCGAGGTGGGCCCGCACGCCGAGGGTGTGGAAGAACACCTGCCCCTTGTCGTCGGCGGCGCCGCGTCCGTACATCCGGCCGTCCTTGATCACCGGCTCGAACGGGTCGGTGTGCCATCCGTCGGCGAGGGCGGCGGGCTGCACGTCGTGGTGTCCGTAGACCAGGACGGTGGGGGCGGCGGGGTCCTCGCTCGGCCATTCGGCGAAGACGGCGGGGGCGCCGGCCGTCCGCCACACCTCGGTGACCGGGAAACCCGTCTCCTTGAGCTTCGCGGCCAGCCAGTCCGCGCTGCGCCGTACGTCGTCCGCGTGCTCGGGCTGGGCCGAGACGGAGGGGATGCGGAGCCAGTCGGCGAGATCGTCGAGGAAGGCGGCGCGGTGCGTGTCGATGTACGTGCGGACGACGCTGTCCGCCTGGCTGTCGCTCATGCCTACGAGCCTAACCGTCTGTTCGAGGGTCGCTCTCCGTGTCCGTTTCGCCTTGGAGGATCCGCTCAAGACGGGCCCGGCCGGGAAGGTTCCGGGGGCGGATGACGCGGCCGCTGCGGACGTGCAGGAACGCGGCGGTGACCTCGCCGAGGGGGGTGTTCGTGGCTTCCGCCCAGGCCAGGCGGTAGACGGCGAGCTGGAGGGGGTCGGCTTCGGTGGTGCGGCCGGTCTTCCAGTCGACGATCTCGTAGCCCCCGTCGGGGTCGCGGTACACCGCGTCGATCCGGCCGCGGACCACCCGACCGGCGAGGGTCAGCTGGACCGGCACCTCCATCCGGTACGGGGTCCGGTCGGCGTACTCGCTCCGCTCGAACGCCGCCTTGAGGGAGTCGAGGTCGGCCTCGTCGGCGATGTCCTGGTCGGAGGGGTCCTGGCCGAAGCCGGAGCCGGGCAGGTCGGCGAGGGGGTCGAGGACGTCCAGGTGGGGCAGCGGGAGCTCGTCGAACCGGGACTCCACCCAGGCGTGGAACCGGGTGCCCTGGCGCGCCGCGGGCTGCGGCGGCTTGGGCATGGGGCGGGCCAGGTCGCGTACGAAGCCCTGCTCGTCCGCGGCGAGGCGCAGCAGCTGGCTCGCCGAGAGGGCGGACGGGAGCTCGACGTCGCGGACGGCCGCCCTGGCCCGGCGGAGCTCGCCCTCCAGGGCATCGAGGTCCCGGTCCCAGGAGGCGATGGCGCGGGCCTCTTCGGGAGTCGCTCCGGTGGCTGCGCCGGCGGCGGTGCGGTCGCCGTCGTGCGGCCACAGGTCGTCGGCGCCGGGCGCGGCGGGGTACGGCTCGGCCCGCGGCGGCCCGGGCGCGGCAGGCCGCGGTGCGTCGGCTTCCTCCGGCCAGAGGTCGGCGTGGGGATCCGCGGCGGGACCGTCCCCGGCCGGCTCCGGCCAGGGTTCCTCGTCGTAGGCGGGGTCTTCGCAGTCGGGGGGCCAGAGGTAGGGGTCCTCCGGGTGCGGCTCGGCGTGGGGGGCGGTGTCGGGCTCGGCCCGGGCCGGGGTGGGGTGGAGGTAGGACTCGACCAGGGTGGCCGCCGCCCTGCGCAGGGCCAGGGACTCCGGGTCCAGCGGGAGGGGCCAGGAGGTGTCCGGGGTGGAGTCCGTCGCCAGGGCCGGGTTCCCGGCGTCCGCCGCCGGGGTGTCGGCCCAGGCTTCGATCTCGCCGTGGCCGGACGCGCAGTGGTCGTGGAGCGCGGTGAGGAAGGCGGAGGGGCCGCGCGGCTTCTTCTGCGTCGGGCCCCACCAGTGGCCCGAGGCCAGCAGGAGGGAGCGCGGGCGGGTGAAGGTGACGTAGCCGAGGCGGAGTTCCTCGACCGCCTTGTGGGACTTCAGGGCCGACTTGAAGGAGCGCAGGCCCGCCGAGGTCCACTCCGGGGCGGCCGGTAGCGTCGGCGCGTCGCCGCGCAGGGCGTACGGGAGGACCTTCGCGTACGAGGTCCAGGCCTCCGGGGCCTTCTCCTTCGGGAACGAGCGCGCGCACAGGTCGGGGACCGCGACCACGTCCCACTCCAGCCCCTTGGACTTGTGGGCGGTCAGGACCTTGACCGTGTTCTCGCCGCCCGGCAGCGCGTGGTCCAGGCCCTTCTCGTACTGGGCCGCCGTGCGCAGGAAGGCCAGGAACGCCAGCAGGGACGCCTCGCCGTCCAGCGAGGCGAAGCCGGCCGCGACGTCCATGAAGTTCGACAGGGTCTCCCGGCGGCGGGCCGCCAGCGCGTGCGGGGACGAGGCCAGTTCCACGTCGAGGCCGGTCGTCGACAGCACCCGGTGCAGTACGTCCATCAGCGGGTCCGAGAGCGAACGCCGCAGGTCGCGGAGCTCCTGGGCCAGGTGCGCGAAGCGGACCCGGGCGGCGGCGGAGAAGGGCAGCTGGTCGGAGGCCGACTGCCCCGAGCCGTCCAGGAAGGTTTCGAGCGCGTCGGCCAGCGACACGATCTCCGCGGGGTCCACGCCCTCCACCGCCGCCGCGAGGCGGTCGTCCCCGGCGCCCGGCGCGCGGGCGATCAGGGCGCGGGCCCGCCGGCCCAGCAGCGCCAGGTCCCGTGCGCCGATCCGCCAGCGCGGCCCGACGAGGAGCCGGACGAGCGAGGCGTTGGCGCCGGGGTCCTGGAGGACCTCGCAGACGGCGACGAGGTCCGCGACCTCGGGGAGGTGCAGGAGACCGGACAGGCCGACCACCTCGACGGGGACGTCCCGCTCGACGAGGACCGCCTGGATCCGCGCGAAGTCCCCGCCCGAGCGGCACAGGACGGCGATCTCGCGCGGCTGCGTGCCCGTGCGGACCAGGTGGGCGACCGAGTCCCCGAGCCAGTCGAGCTCCTGCGCGTGGGTCTCCAGCAGCGCGCAGCGCACCAGGCCGTCGGACTCGGCGCCCGGCGCGGGGCGCAGCGCCTCGACGCCCTCGTGCATCGCGCGGAGCGGGGCGGCGAGATCGTTGGCCAGGTCCAGGAGCCGGCCGCCGCTGCGCCGGTTCTCGCTGAGGGAGAAGCGGGTGGCGGGGCGCCCGTCGGCGTACGGGAAGTGCTCGGGGAAGTCGTCGAGGTTGGCCACGGAGGCGCCGCGCCAGCCGTAGATCGCCTGGCAGGGGTCGCCCACGGCGGTCACCGCGTGCCCGGTGCCCCCGCCGAACAGCCCGGACAGCAGCAGGCGCTGCGCGACCGAGGTGTCCTGGTACTCGTCGAGCAGCACCACCCGGAACTCCTCCCGCAGCAGCGCCCCCACCTCGGGCCGGGTGGTGGCGAGCTGCGCGGAGAGGGCTATCTGGTCGCCGAAGTCGAGGAGGTCGCGGGAGCGTTTGGCGGCGCGGTAGCGCTCGGTCAGCTCCAGCAGTTCGAGGCGACCGCGGACGGCTTCGGGGACCTTGCGCAGGTCCTCGTTGCTCAGCTTGGTGTCCGCGAGGGCGGAGAGGAGCTCCGTGTCGTACGCGCGCAGCCGCTCCGGCGGTACGAGGTGCTCCGAGAGCTCCCCGTCGAGCGCGAGGAGGTCCCCGACCAGGTCGGGGAGGGACTTGGTGAGGGCCGGATACGGGCCGGGGGCCTCGCGGAGCACGCGGGCGGCGAGCTGGAAGCGGGTGGCGTCGGCGAGCAGCCGGGCGCTGGGCTCCAGGCCGATGCGCAGGCCGTGGTCCTTGAGGAGCTGGCCGGCGAAGGCGTGGTACGTCGAGATCCGCGGCTCGCCGCCGGCCCCGGCATCGGCCGGGGAGGGGTCCGGATCGCTGATGCCGGCCCGCGCGAGGGCTGTGCGTACGCGCTCGGCGAGCTCGCCGGCGGCCTTGTTGGTGAAGGTCAGGCCGAGGACCTGTTCCGGCGCGACCGCGCCGGTGCCGACGAGCCAGACCACACGGGCCGCCATGACGGTGGTCTTGCCGGAACCGGCGCCGGCCACGATGACCTGGGGGGCGGGCGGGGCGGTGACGCAGGCCATCTGTTCGGGCGTGAAGGGGATCCCCAGGAGCTCCTTGAGCTGCTCGGGATCGGTGAGGGCCGGTACCGGCGGTGCGGCCTGTGAGGACTGGGGCACCGGGGACACCGGGGGATCGGACGGACGCGCGGACACCTGAAAAGGCTAGCCGCCCGCACCGACAGTCCCCGCCGCCCGGGCTACTGCACCGTCTGGCGGCCCTCCGGGCGGCCGCTGCAGGAGTTGCGGAAGGAGCAGTGGTCGCAGTGCTTGCCGGTGGCGGGCGCGAAGCGTTCGTCGAGGACCCGGCCGGCGGCGGTGGCGAGGAGGTCGCCGACCCACTCGCCGGACGCGCCGCCCTCCAGTGCCTGCTGCGCCTGGATCCTGGGGACCGTGTCCCCGCCGTCGCGCTGGGCGGCGCCCTGGCGCAGCTGGACGAGCTCGGCTCCGCCCGGTTCGGGGCGCAGGCCCTCGAAGACCTCGTCGACGGCGCCCTCGCGCACGGCGAGCTGGTAGACGGCGAGCTGCGGGTGGCGCGACACCTCGTCCTTGGTGGGCGCGGACTTGCCCGTCTTGAAGTCGACGACGTACGCGCGGCCCTGCGGGTCCGCCTCGACCCGGTCCATGGATCCCCTGACCCGGACGGCGTACTCGCCCGCTTCGAGGGTGACGTCGAAGTCGTGCTCGGTGGCCACGGCGGCGCGGCCCCCGCGGTCGGTGTTGTGCCAGCGCAGGAAGCGTTCCAGGGCGGCGCGGGCGTTGTCCTTCTCCTGGCGGGACTTCCAGGGGGCGTCGAAGGAGAGGGCGTCCCAGACGGAGTCGAGGCGTTCCATGAGGACGGCGAGGTCGGCGGGGGTGCGGCCGGAGGCGACCTCGTCGGCGAGCACGTGGACGACGTTGCCGAAGCCCTGGGCGGCGGTGGAGGGGGCGTCGGCCTTGACCTCGCGGCCCAGGAACCACTGGAGGGAGCAGGTGTTGGCGAGCTGGTCCAGGGCGGAGCCGGACAGGGCCACGGGGTGGTCCCGGTCGCGCAGCGGAACGCTGCTGCGGGTGGGCTCGTACAGCCCCCACCAGCGCTGCGGGTGCGCCGCGGGGACCAGTGGGCGGTCCTCGTCGTCGGTGAGCACGGCGAGGCGGGCCAGGCGCCGGGCGGCGGCGTCGCGCAGGGCGGGCGAGGCCTCGGGGTCGACGGTGGTGGCGCGGAGTTCCGCGACGAGCGCGGGGACGGCCAGGGGGCGGCGGGGACGTCCGGTGACGTCCTTGACGGGTACTCCGAGCTCGGTGAGGAGCCGGGAGGGCTGGTCCCCGTCCTCGGCGGGCGCCTTGACGGCGGTGACGACGAGGCGGTCGCGGGCGCGGGTGGCGGCGACGTAGAACAGGCGGCGCTCCTCGGCGAGGAGCGCGCCGGGGGTGAGCGGCTCGGCGAGGCCGTCGCGGCCGATGCGGTCGGCTTCGAGGAGGGAGCCGCGGCGGCGCAGGTCCGGCCAGAGGCCTTCCTGGACGCCCGCGACGACGACGAGTCCCCACTCCAGCCCCTTGGAGCGGTGGGCGGTCATGAGGCGGACGGCTTCGCGGCGGGTGGCGCGGGCGGTCAGGGTGTCGCCCGCGATGTCCTCGGCTTCGAGCTGCTCGAGGAAGTTGAGCGCGCCGCGGCCGCCGGTACGTTCCTCCGCGCGGGCGGCGGTGTCGAAGAGCGCGCAGACGGCGTCGAGGTCGCGGTCGGCGTTGCGGCCGGCGGGGCCGCCGCGACGGGCACCGCGTTCGAGGCGCTGCGGCCAGGGGGTGCCGTCCCAGAGGATCCACAGCACCTCTTCGGCGGTGCCGCCGCCGGCGAGGAGCTCACGGGCCTTGCGCAGCAGCAGGCCGAGGCGCTGCGCTCCGCGGGCGTAGGCGGGGTCGTGGGCGACCAGCCGCTCCGGCTCCGCGAGGGCGCGGGCGAGCAGGACGTCGGACGGCGCGGGTGCCTTGACCCCGGCGGCCCGTTCCTCGTCGCGCAGCGCACGGCCGAGGCGGCGCAGATCGGCGGCGTCCATCCCGCCGAGCGGCGAGCAGAGCAGCACGGTGGCGGCCTCGACCCCGATCCACCCGGCATCCGCCTGCCCGAGGCCTGCGGCGTGCTCGGGGGTGTCGGCGTGCTCGGGGGTGTCGGCGTGCGCCTCGCCGGCGGCGTCCGCGACGGCAGCGGCGTCGGGAGCGGCAACGGCGACAGCAGCGGCGTCGGCGACGGGCGCCTCGGGAGCAGCCGGGGCCGGCTGTGGCGGGGTGGCGCGGCCCGTTGGGGGGAGGGCGGATTCGGCGAGGGTGCGGAGGGCGGTGAGGAGGGGGGCTGTCGCCGGTTCGTGGCGCAGGGGGGTGTCCGTGCCGTCCGTTTCGGCCGGGACGCCCGCCGCGATCAGGGCGCGGCGCATCTGCGGCAGGGTGCGGCCGCCCGCGCGGACCAGGACGGCCATGTCCTGCCACGGCACGCCCTCCTCCAGGTGGGCCCGGCGCAGCACGTCGGCGATGTTGTCCAGTTCCGCGCCGGCCGTGGGGTAGGTGAACACCTCGACCCGGCCGCCCTCGCGGGTCGACGCGAGCGCGCGGTGGGCCCGTACCGCCGCCGAGGGCAGGCGCGGCACCGGCATACGGGAGGTGAGCACGCGGGTGGCGGTCAGGAGTGCGGCCGACGAGCGGCGGGAGACCGTCAGGGCCCGGATCTCCGCTCCCGGGAAGGAGGTCTCGAAGTCCAGGATGTTGTTGATGTCCGCGCCCCGGAAGGCGTAGATCGACTGGTCCGGGTCGCCGAAGGCGGTCAGCCGGCCCGCCGGGCCGGCCAGCGCGCGCAGCAGCCGCAGCTGCGAGGCGTCGGTGTCCTGGTACTCGTCCACGTAGATCACGTCGTACAGGGACGAGAGCGAGGGGGTGCGCTCCGCCAGGAGGACGGCGCGGTGGAGGAGTTCCGCGTAGTCCAGGGTGCCCTGGAGGTCCAGGACGTCCAGGTACTCGGAGAGGAAGGCCGCCGCCGCCTTCCAGTCCGGCCGGCCCAGGCGGGACGCGAAGTCGGACAGGGCGGCGGGCCCCAGGCCGAGCTCGCGGGCGCGGGCGAGCACCGCGCGGACCTCGTCCGCGAAGCCGCGCGTGGTCAGCGCGGCCCGCAGGTCGTCCGGCCACCGGATGGCGGCGCCGGCGGGCAGCCGGCGCTGGCCCTCCAGCAGGGTGCGGACCATGACGTCCTGCTCCGGCCCGGACAGCAGCCGCAGCGGGTCCGCGAACAGGTCGGTGTCCTGGTGGGCGCGGACCAGCCCGTAGCAGAAGGAGTGGAAGGTGGTGGCCTGCGGAGCCCGCGCGCCGCCGAGCCGCAGGGCGGTCCGGTCGCGCAGTTCCACCGCGGCCTTGCGGCTGAAGGTGAGGATCAGGACGCGCGCGGGGTCGGTCCCGGACTCGACTCGGGCGGCGACCGCCTCGACCAAGGTGGTCGTCTTTCCGGTGCCCGGTCCGGCCAGGACCAGCAGAGGACCGCCGGCGTGGTCAACCACAGCCCGCTGCGCTGCGTCCAGCACAGGGGGATCCACCCGTTCCGCGCCGGTGCGCACCAGGCGGTACGCGTCCGGGGTCCGCGTACGCCGCCGCTCGGTGCGGTGGCCGCCGTCGGAGGAAGAGGTGTTCACGTGGGGTGCCGGTCCTGGTGGGTCTGCTGTCGCAGCGGTCGCTGCCGTGGTGACGGCCCGAGCCGGAGCCGCGGTCGGGACCGCGGTCGAGGCCTGAGCCGAAGGGGCAACGCTACGGCAAGGCGTGCGGCGCGCGCAGTTCCCCCGGGACAGCCGGCCGGACCTCCGCCCGGACCTGCGTCCCGGCTGCCATCCGGGCCCACGCGTCCCCCGTACGGGGCTTCGCACGTCCCTTCGACCGCCCCTCCGGGCCCCACATGGCCGAAGCTGTCACATGTGACCTTCGTCCCGCCCGGCGTCCCCGTCCCAGCGCGCCCGCCGCATGTCGAGCCTCGGTTCGCCGTCGCCGGTCAGGCGCAGCGGGGTGGCCTCGGCCCGGTAGTTCTCCAGCGCGCGCCGCTCGCTGCCGGGCAGCGGTCGGCCGTCCGCCCGCACCACGCGCCACCAGGGCACGGCTCCCCCGTACAGCGCCATGACGCGGCCCACCTGACGGGGTCCGCCCTCGCCGAGCCACTCCGCGACGTCGCCGTACGTCATCACCCGGCCGGGCGGAATCCGCTCGGCCGCCTCCAGCACCCGCTCCGCGTACGCCGGCAGCTCTTCGCTCATTCGGCCCATGGTGCCGCACGGGACCGACATGTGGATGGAAGCCTGCGTTCCGGACCGGCTCGCACCCTGCTGCCCCGTGCGGCCGCCGGTCCGTGCCACCATCTTCCGGGCGGTGACGCGTGATACGTGATCAAGAAGAGATGGAAGTGACGGGAAAGGAGCAGGGTGTGAGTCCTCCGGACGGCGCGGCGACGGACGACGGCGCGCGCCCAGACGGCGGCCCCTCGGCGCGCCCCGCGGTGAGCCCCGCGCCGGGGCCCGAGGACGCACCCGGCCCGGAGGGCGCACCCGTCGGGGAGGACGCACCCGTCCCTGAGGACGCACCCGTCCCTGAGGACGCACCCGGCCCCGAGGCCGTCCCCGGCGGCGCGGCGGGCCCCGGAGCGGCCACGGCCCCACGGGCCATGGCCGGTTCCCCGGACATCGATGCCCCGCACGGCCACGCCCCGACGGCCGCCGACCAGGTCGAGGTCGACGAGCCGCTGCTCGCCGCCCGCGTGCACCGCCCCTCCGACCTCGTCCGGCTCCTCGTCGGCGTCCTCGGCATCGCCGTGGTCCTCGCCATCGCGGCCTTCGCCCACGGCACCACCGCGGGCCTGGAGGCCGACATCAGCAACGGCACCGGGCAGGCCCCGGACCTGCTGATCAAGGTGGCCGGGCTGGTGTCGAGCATCGCCGTGCTCCTCGTACCGGTCGCCTTCGCCATCGAGCGGCTGATCAAACGCGACGGACTGCGCATCGCCGACGGCGTGCTCGCCGCCGTCCTCGCGCACGGGGTCACCCTCGCCACCGACCTGTGGGTGTCCCAGGGGGCCTCGGAGACCATCCAGGACGCCCTCACCCGCCCCACCGGAGCCGGCGGCGCACTCACGGATCCGGTGCACGGCTACCTCGCGCCGGTGATCGCGTACATGACCGCCGTCGGGATGACCCGGCGGCCGCGCTGGCGCGTCGCGCTGTGGGTGGTCCTGCTGCTGGACGCCTTCGCGATGCTGGTCAGCGGCTACACCACACCCTTCTCGATCATCCTGACCGTGCTGATCGGCTGGAGCGTCGCGTACGGAACCCTGTACGCGGTCGGCTCGCCGAACGTCAGGCCCACCGGGCAGAACCTGCTCGCCGGGCTGCGCCGGGTGGGCTTCCAGCCCGTCAGCGCCATGCGCGCCGAGGCCCCGGAGGGTCCCGACAGCACCGAGGTCAGCGACCGGGGCCGGCGCTACCACGTCACCCTGGAGGACGGTCCGCCGCTCGACGTCACCGTCGTGGACCGCGAGCAGCAGGCCCACGGCTTCTACTACCGGGTGTGGCGCCGCCTCACGCTGCGCGGCATCACCACCCGTCGCAGCCTGCAGTCACTGCGCCAGGCGCTGGAACAGGAGGCGCTGCTGGCGTACGCGGCCATCGCCGCCGGAGCCAACGCGCCCAAGCTCATCGCCACCTCCGAGCTGGGCCCGGACGCCGTGATGCTCGTCTACGAGCACCTGGGCGGCCGGAGCCTGGACCAGCTGGCCGACGAGGAGATCACCGACGACCTGACCCGCAACGCCTGGCAGCAGGTACGGGCCCTGCAGTCCCGGCGGATCGCGCACCGGCGGCTGACCGGGGACGCCCTCGTGGTGGATCGTTCCGGCAGCATCATCCTGACCGACCTGCGCGGCGGCGAGATCGCGGCCGGCGACCTCGTGCTGCGCATGGACATCGCGCAGCTGCTCACCACCCTCGGCCTGCGGGTCGGTGCCGAGCGCTCGGTCGCCTCGGCGGTGTCGGTGCTCGGCCCGGACGCGGTGGCGGACTGCCTGCCGCTGCTCCAGCCGATCGCGCTGAGCCGCTCCACGCGGGCCACGCTGCGCAAGCTCGCACGGGAGCGGGCGGACCGGGAGCGGGAGGCGGTACTGGAGTCCTCACGGGCGGCGAAGGCCGCGCGCGGGGCCGACTCCGCCTCGACCTCGGCGCGCTCCGCCGTCGAGAGGAAGGCCGAGAAGAAGGCCCTGGACGACGCGCTCGACGGGGCCCGCGAGGAGGATCTGCTGAGCCAGATCCGCCAGCAGGTGCTGCTAATCCGCCCGCAGGCGCCGGTGGAACCGGCCCGGCTGGAGCGGATCCGGCCGCGCACGCTGGTGTCGTTCATCGCGGGCGCGTTCGGTGCGTACTTCCTGATCACGCAGATCGCGCACGTGGACTTCGCCACCACGATCGGCGAGGCGCAGTGGGGCTGGGTCGGGGTGGCGCTCGCCTTCTCGGCGCTCACCTATTTCGCGGCGGCGATGAGCCTGCTGGGCTTCGTGCCCGAGCGGGTTCCGTTCCTGCGGACCGTACTGGCCCAGGTCGCCGGGTCCTTCGTGAAGCTGGTGGCTCCGGCCGCGGTCGGCGGTGTCGCGCTGAACACCCGCTTCCTCCAGCGGGCGGGCATCCGGCCGGGGCTGGCGGTGGCCAGTGTGGGCGCCTCCCAGCTGTTCGGGCTGGCGAGCCACATCCTGCTGCTGCTGTCCTTCGGCTATCTGACGGGGACCGAGAAGACCCCCGAGATGACCCCGTCGAGGACGGTCATCGCGGGTCTGCTGACCGTGGCCGTGCTGGTGCTGGTGGTCACGGCGGTGCCGTTCCTGCGGAAGTTCGTGGTGACCCGGGTACGGGCCCTGTTCGCAGGGGTCGTCCCGCGCATGCTGGACGTGCTCCAGCGACCGCAGAAGCTGCTGACCGGCATCGGCGGCATGCTGCTGCTGACGGGCTGCTTCGTGATGTGCCTCGACGCCTCGATCCGCGCGTTCGGCGGCGGCGAGGCCATCAGCTACGCGAGCATCGCGGTGGTCTTCCTGGCCGGCAACGCCCTCGGCTCGGCGGCGCCGACCCCGGGCGGCATCGGCGCGGTGGAGGGTGCGCTGACGCTGGGTCTGGTCGCGGCGGGGCTGGACGGCCAGGTGGCGTTCTCGGCGGTGCTGCTGTTCCGCGCGGTGACGTTCTGGCTGCCGGTGCTGCCGGGATGGATCTCCTTCAACTTCCTGACGCGCAAAGAGGCCATCTAGGGCTTCGGATCCCTGGGGCCCCGGGCCCCAGGGGCTTCGGGGCCCTAAAACCTTGGAGCTCTGCCGGTGCGCCTGCCTAGGCTGGTCGGATGAACGGGATCGAGAGGGTCGCCGACCACCGCGAGTGGCGGAGCGGGTTCGAGGAGCGGGTGCTGGCCGGGTACCGGGCCGCGGGGTGCTCGGAGCCGCTGGCCCGGGCCCTGCTGGACCGGGCCCTGAAGGGCGTCGACGACTGGACGGTGGCCACGGACGGCACCGGGTGGATCGCCGTCGGGGTGGCCGAGAAGGACGGGGCGACCGTCGGCACGATCCACGATCTGACCGCGGCGGCGGGGCGCGAGTGGGCCGAGCGGTGGTGCGCCGAGCGGGGCGCGCGGCGGGTGGAGGTGCGCATCACCGGCGGCGGAGCGGGGGCCTTCGCGGACTACCCCGTACGGGGGCAGAACCGGATGCGCGCGGCGGCCGAGCGGCCCGGGCTGCCGGCCGAACTGACCGTCCGCCGGCTCACCGAGCAGGAGTACCCCGCCTGGTACGCCGCCGAGGAGGCCGGCTACGTCGCGGACATCGTCCGGGCCGGGGCCCTGACCCCGGAACAGGCCAGGGAGAAGTCCGACGCGGACTTCGCCCGCCACCTGCCGCAGGGCTACCAGACCCCGGGGCACGCGTTCTACGCGATGGAGGCCGGGGGCGTGGTGATCGGCACGGGCTGGGTGAACCACGGCTTCCTGCCGGGCGTGACCTTCGGCTTCTCGCTGGAGGTGCACGAGGAGCACCGCGGCAAGGGCTACGGCCGGGCCGCGATGGCCGTCGGCGAGTGGGCCGCCCGGCAGGGCGGCGACGAGGTGATGATGTTCAACGTCTTCGGCGGAAACGAGGTCGCGATGAGCCTGTACGACAGTGCCGGTTTCGCCGTGCTGGACGAGTTCCGCTCGATCGAGCTCTGAGGACCGCCGCGCGGCAGGACCCTCAGTGGAGCAGCAGGAGCGAGGCGAGCAGCCCCACCGAGGCGGCGAGTTCGAGGGCTCCGACGACCGGCACCTTGACCCCGCGCCCCGGGAGGGCGGCCGCGCGGGCCAGGTAGGCCGCGAAGGGGATCGCCAGCCACGGGCACAGGAGGGCCGCGAGGGCGGTGGCCGCCGCATGGTAGGCCACCGAAGCGCGGTAGTACGTACGGGAGTTCCGCTCCCGGATCATCGTCTTCACGTACGGGACGGTGCCCCCGAAGTACAGCAGGCAGGCGGCGGTGGGCGCCCACGGCAGTCCGCCGCCGCCCAGCCGCGCGGCGACCAGCAGCATCCCGCACGCCGGGACCACCGCCGCCACCCCGTTGAGCAGGGCCCGCTCCCGGCCCCGCCACGCGTACCAGGTGTTCACCGCCACGAACGGGGCCGCCGCCGCGCCCGCGAGGAGCAGCCAGGGGTGGAGCACCGCGAGCGGAATCGCGGCCAGGGCGGCGGCGGCACCGACGACGAGCGCCGGGCGGACGTGGCCCCGGGCCACCGCCGGCCGCCGGGCGGCGACCCGGCGCAGGCGTAGCCACTGCTGGGCGTGGAAGACCGCGACGTAGCCGAGCAGCCAGGCCGCCAGGAGCACCGCGTGCGCCCACCCCGGCCGCGGGGAGAGGAAGGTGCCCGCGAGGAACGGGACGGCGAGCATCGCCCACGCCCCGTGCTGGTCGGGTATCCAGGCCGTGCTCTTTCCCCTGTTGCGCGACACCTTCGGCGAACCCTTCCGCTCATTGGCATTCGGACACGTATTCATCCGGGTTCGATACCGGAGTTGACCTCTTCCAGCGTGACATCCACTCGGCCTGCGAAAGACCGGAATTAGGTCATGGCGGTAGGGGACCTTTGTCATCGGATTCGCCTCCGCGCCGGGCGTAGCGTCGTGTCTGGGTCATCTTGCCCGGACCCCGCACCGCCTTTTATTCCGGCCTGGAGGGTCGCCTTGCACGAGCGCCACGGACGTCGAGATCACCAGGACGCCGCCGATTCGCTGATCAAGGCGGGCAGCTTCTTCACACGCGCCGAGGTCTCGGACGACCTGCGGAGGGTCCACCGGACCGGTGGGCGCGCCGCGGAGGCGTTCTACCGGGACCGGTGGAGCCACGACAAGGTCGTGTACTCCACCCACGGCGTGAACTGCACCGGTTCCTGCCGGTGGAAGGTCTTCGTCAAGGACGGGATCATCACCTGGGAGACCCAGTCCACCGACTACCCCTCCGTGGGCCCCGACAGCCCCGAGTACGAGCCGCGCGGCTGCCCGCGCGGTGCTTCGTTCTCCTGGTACTCCTACTCCCCCACCCGGGTGCGCTACCCGTACGTCCGCGGCACCCTCCTGGAGATGTACCGCGAGGCCAAGGCGCGCCTGGGCGACCCGGTCGAGGCCTGGGCCGACATCCAGTCCGACCCGGTCCGTCGGCGTACGTACCAGCGGGCGCGCGGCAAGGGCGGGCTGGTCCGCGCGACGTGGGAGGAGGCGACGGAGATCGTCGCCGCCGCGCACGTGCACACGATCAAGGATCACGGCCCGGACCGTGTCGCCGGCTTCTCGCCGATCCCGGCGATGTCGATGGCCTCGCACGCCGCCGGCGCCCGTTTCCACTCGCTCATCGGCGCGCCGATGCTGTCCTTCTACGACTGGTACGCCGACCTGCCGGTCGCCTCCCCGCAGGTCTTCGGCGACCAGACGGACGTCCCCGAGTCGGGCGACTGGTGGGACGCCGCGTACCTGATGATGTGGGGCTCGAACGTCCCCGTCACCCGGACCCCCGACGCGCACTGGATGGCCGAGGCCCGCTACCGCGGCCAGAAGGTCGTCGCCGTCTCCCCCGATTACGCGGACAACACGAAATTCGCCGACGAATGGATGCACCCGCACCCCGGTACGGACGGTGCGCTCGCCATGGCGATGGGCCACGTCATCCTCAAGGAATTCTTCGTCGACCAGCAGACCCCCTTCTTCACGGATTACGTCCGGAAGTACACGGACCTGCCTTTCCTGGTGTCGCTCCAGCAGACCGATCAGGGTCTGGTCCCGGGCAAGTTCGTCACGGCCGCCGATCTCGGCCGGACGGACGGTCCGGAGGGCGAGAACGCACAGTGGAAGACCGTGCTGATCGACGACACGACCGGCGAGGCCGTCGTGCCGAACGGCACCCTCGGGCACCGCTGGGGCAAGAACGAGAAGCCGGAGTGGAACCTCGACCTCGGCGACACCGTCCCGCGCCTGACCCTCCAAGGCACCGCCGACGAGAGCGTGGAGATCATCCTCCCGCGTTTCGAGGACGACGAGCGGGGCGTAGGCGAGGACGGGAAGCCGCGCGGCACGATCCGCCGCGGTGTGCCCGTACGACGCCTCGTGACCGCCGGCGGGGACCGGCTCGTCACGACCGTCTTCGACCTGATGCTGGCCCAGTACGGCGTCGGCCGCGAGGGCCTGCCCGGCGTGTGGCCCACCGGCTACGAGGACGCGAGCGCCCCGGGCACCCCGGGCTGGCAGGAATCGCTGACCTCGGTGCCCGCCGCCCAGGCGGCGCGCGTGGCGCGGGAGTTCGCCCGGACGGCCGAGCAGTCCGAGGGCCGCTGCATGATCCTGATGGGCGCCGGCACGAACCACTGGTTCCACTCCGAGACCATCTACCGCTCCTTCCTCGCCCTGCTCACCCTCACCGGCTGCCAGGGCCGCAACGGTGGCGGCTGGGGCCACTACGTCGGCCAGGAGAAGTGCCGCCCGGTCACCGGCTGGGCCACGCTGGCCGCCGCTTCCGACTGGTCGCGCCCGCCGCGCCAGATGATCGGCGCGGCCTGGTTCTACCTGCACACCGACCAGTGGCGCTACGACACCCTCCCCGCGGAGGCGCTCGCCTCCCCGCTGGCCACCGGTGCCTTCGAGGGCATGACGGGCTCGGACTGCCTGGCGGCGAGCACCCGGATGGGTTGGATGCCCTCGTACCCGACCTTCGACCGCAACCCGCTGGAGCTGGCCGAGGCCGAGGACCCTGTCGCGGAGACGGTCCGGCAGCTCAAGAGCGGCGAGCTCGGTTTCGCCGGCGAGGACCCGGACGCCCCGCACAACTGGCCGCGCGTGCTCAACGTGTGGCGGGCCAACCTGCTGGGCTCCAGCTCCAAGGGCAACGAGTACTTCCTCAAGCACCTCCTGGGCACGCACTCCAACCTCCCCGAGGACGGGCCGCGCTGCACGCCGAAGGACGTGACGTACCGGGAGGAGGACGTGGAGGGCAAGCTCGACCTGCTCATGTCCATGGACTTCCGGATGACGTCGACGACGCTCCTGTCCGACGTGGTCCTCCCGGCCGCGACCTGGTACGAGAAGCACGACCTGTCGTCCACGGACATGCACCCCTTCCTGCACGCCTTCACCCCGGCCGTGGACCCGCCGTGGCAGGCCCGCTCCGACTACGACGCCTTCAAGGGCCTGGCCGAGCGCTTCGGCGAGCTCGCCAGGACCCACCTGGGCGTGCGCAAGGACCTGGTCGCCACCGCGCTGCAGCACGACACCGCGGGCGGTGAGATGGCCCAGCCCGGCGGCGTCGCGCTGGACTGGTCGAAGGGCGAGTGCGAGCCGGTACCCGGCAGGACGATGTACAACCTGACGGTCGTGGAGCGCGACTACGGGGCGGTCGGCGAGAAGTTCGCCGCGCTCGGCCCGCTCGTCGACACGCTCGGCGTGACGACGAAGGCGATCACCTTCGACGTGGGCGAGGAGGTCGCCTACCTCGGCGCGAAGAACGGCACGGTCCGCGGCGGCGCCGCCGACGGCCGTCCCCGCCTGGAGACCGCCCAGCAGGCGTGCGAGGCGATCCTGTCCCTGTCCGGCACCAGCAACGGCCGTCTGGCCACCCAGGGTTTCGAGACCCTGGAGAAGAAGGTCGGCACGCACATGGCCCACCTGGCCGCCGAGGCCGAGGGCAAGCGGATCACGTTCGCCGACACCCAGGCCCGCCCGGTCCCGGTGATCACCTCGCCCGAGTGGTCGGGCTCCGAGGCCGGCGGGCGCCGGTACACGGCCTTCACGGTCAACACCGAGCACCTCAAGCCCTGGCACACCCTCACCGGCCGCCAGCACTTCTTCATCGACCACGACTGGCTGCACGAGGTGGGCGAATCTCTGCCCGTCTACAAGCCGCCGCTGAACATGCACACCCTGTACGGGGAGCCCGAGCTCGGCACGGTCGACGAGAAGGCGAAGTCGGTGGCCGTCCGGTACCTGACCCCGCACAACAAGTGGGCCATCCACAGCCAGTACCAGGACAACCTGTACATGATGACCCTGGGCCGCGGCGGCCAGACGGTGTGGATGTCCCCGCAGGACGCCGAGGCGATCGGGGTCGCGGACAACGACTGGATCGAGGCGGTCAACCGCAACGGCGTGATCACCGCCCGCGCGATCGTCTCGCACAAGATGCCGCCCGGCACGGTCTACATGAACCACGCGCAGGAGCGCACGGTCGGCGTCCCCAAGACGGAGAAGACGGGCCGCCGCGGCGGCATCCACAACTCGCTGACCCGGGTGATGCTCAAGCCCACCCACCTCATCGGCGGTTACGCCCAGCTGACCTGGGCCTTCAACTACCTCGGCCCGACCGGCAACCAGCGCGACGAGGTGACGGTCATCCGCCGCCGCGACCAGAAGGTGGAGTTCTAAGAGCATGGCCCCTCGCGAAGCGAAAATCGGACGCGTCATGGCACAGGTCGCGATGGTCATGAACCTCGACAAGTGCATCGGCTGCCACACCTGCTCGGTCACCTGCAAGCAGGCGTGGACCAACCGGCAGGGCACCGAGTACGTCTGGTTCAACAACGTCGAAACCCTCCCCGGCCAGGGTTACCCGCGCCGCTGGGAGGACCAGGAGAAGTGGAAGGGCGGCTGGGAGCGCACCCGCTCCGGCAGGCTCCGCCTCAGGGCGGGCGGGCGGCTCGCCAAGCTGGGCAAGATCTTCGCCAACCCGGACCTGCCGGAGATCAACGACTACTACCAGCCCTGGACGTACGAGTACAAGAACCTCACCGAGGCCCCGGCGGGCGACGACATGCCCACCGCCCGGCCCGTCTCGCAGGTCACCGGCGAGCCGATGGACAAGATCGAGTGGGGTCCCAACTGGGACGACAACCTCGGCGGCGCCCCCACGCACGCGCCGAAGGACCCGATCGTCGAGAAGATCCGCGACGAGGTCGGCGAGAAGATCCGCTTCGAGTTCGAGCAGAGCTTCATGTTCTACCTCCCGCGCATCTGCGAGCACTGCCTCAACCCCGCGTGCGTCTCCTCCTGCCCCTCGGGCGCGATGTACAAGCGCGAGGAGGACGGCATCGTCCTGGTCGACCAGGACCAGTGCCGCGGCTGGCGCATGTGCGTGACCGGGTGCCCGTACAAGAAGGTGTACTTCAACCACCAGACCGGCAAGGCCGAGAAGTGCACGTTCTGCTTCCCGCGCATCGAGGTCGGCATGCCGACCGTGTGCTCGGAGACCTGCGTGGGCCGGATGCGCTACCTCGGCGTGATGCTCTACGACGCCGACAGGGTCGCGCAGGCCGCCGCGGTCGAGGACGAGCACGATCTGTACCCTTCCCAGGTCGAGTGCTTCCTGGACCCGGACGATCCGGCCGTCATCGCCGCCGCCCGCGCGGCCGGCATCACCGACGAGTGGATCGAGGCGGCGCGGCGCTCGCCCGTCTACGACCTGATCGCCACCTACCAGGTCGCCCTCCCGCTCCACCCGGAGTACCGGACGATGCCGATGGTCTGGTACGTCCCGCCGCTCTCCCCCGTCGTCGAGGCGGTCGCCGCCACCGGCAGCGACGGCGAGGACGCCGGCAACCTCTTCGGCGCCATCGACGCCATGCGCATCCCCGTCGAGTACCTCGCCGCGATCCTCACGGCCGGTGACACCCAGCCGGTGGAGGCGGTGCTGCGCCGGATGGCCGCGATGCGCTCCTACATGCGCCGGGTCAACCTGGGCGAGGAGCGGGACGAGTCGATCGCGCGGGCCGTGGGGCTGTCGGGCCAGGAGATGGAGGACATGTTCCGCCTCCTGGCCGTCGCCAAGATCGAGGACCGCTTCGTGGTCCCGAGCGCCGCCCGCGCCGAGGCCGACGCGCTCGCCGACTCCCACCCGCTGGACCCCGACGTCCCGGGCTGCCCGGTGGGCGCACTGCCCGAGCCCCGGGCGATGCTCAACCTCGGTGCCACGAGGATGAGTTCGTGAGCGCGTACCCGAAGAGCGGCGATGCCCTCGTACGCCTGGTCGCGGGCTGCGTCCTGCAGTACCCCGGCGACTACTTCCACGATGAACTCCCCCGGCTCCGTGCGGCCCTCGCCGGGGCGCCCGCCGAACCGGCCCGGCTGCTCGGCTCGTTCCTCGACGAGGCCGCGCGGCAGACCCCGATCGAGCTGTGCGCCCAGTACACCTCGACCTTCGACACCCGTAACCGGCGCTGCCTCTACCTCACCTGGTGGGTGGACGGGGACACCCGCCGGCGCGGGCTGTCCCTGGTCCGGTTGAAGCGGATCTACCGCGATTTCGGCCTGGAGTTCGCGGGCGAGGAGCTGCCCGACTTCCTGCCGGTGGCCCTGGAGTTCGCGGCCCGCGAGGAGGAGGCCGGCACCGAGTTGCTCCAGGAGCACCGGGCCGGGCTGGAGCTGCTGCGGCTCGCGCTCACCGAGTCCTCCTCCCCGTACGCCCGGGTCCTGGAAGCCGTCTGCGCGACACTTCCCGGGCCCTCCCCCGAGACCAAGGCCGAGGCCAAGGCGCTGGCGAGGAACGGGCCGCCGCAGGAGCTGGTGGGCGCGGGCTCGGCGCTCGAACCCTTCGGGCCGGGCCTCGACATGCCGGCCGACTTCCCCTCGGCGGCTCCGA
Source organism: Streptomyces sp. NBC_00435 (assembly GCF_036014235.1). Taxonomy (GTDB): domain Bacteria; phylum Actinomycetota; class Actinomycetes; order Streptomycetales; family Streptomycetaceae; genus Streptomyces. The sequence goes on along the minus strand of NZ_CP107924.1, from coordinate 5,409,584 downwards.
CCGACCTCCCGTGGCCCACGACACCCGAAAGGCTGCCCGCCTGATGGACCTCCTCCTGTGGGGCGTCTTCCCGTACGTCTCGATCGCCCTGCTGATCGCGGGCACGGTCTGGCGGGCCCGCTTCGACAAGTTCGGCTGGACCACGCACTCCTCGCAGCTGCACGAGTCGCGGCTGCTGCGCATCGGCTCGCCGCTCTTCCACTTCGGCATGCTCTTCGTGGTCCTGGGCCACGTCGTGGGCCTGCTCGTCCCCAAGAGCTGGACCGACGCGGCGGGCCTGAGCGATCACGCGTACCACCTGATCGCCCTGGCCACCGGCACGGTCGCCGGCGTCGCGGCCGCCGCCGGCATCGGGATCCTGGTCTACCGGCGCTTCAAGGTGCCGGCCGTGCGCAGGGCGACGCTGCGCAGCGACCACATGATGTACGCGTGCCTGCTCGGTGCGATGGTGCTCGGGCTGACGGCCACGATGCTGAACTCGGCCGGGATGATGGGCGGTTACAACTACCGCGACGGCATCTCCCTGTGGTTCCGCAGCCTGTTCACCCTCACCCCGGACTACCACCTGATGGCCGGCGCCCCGCTCGCCTTCAAGCTCCACATCGTCTTCGGCTTCGTCCTGTTCACGCTGATCCCGTACTCGCGTTTGGTGCACATGTTCTCGGTACCGCTGAAGTACCTGTTCCGGCCGTACGTCGTCTACCGCAGGCGGGACCCGAAGCAGCTCGCCAACCGCCCGGGCAAGCGTGGCTGGGAGCGGGTGTCGTGACCCGTCGCCCCGAACGCACCGTCGTCCGCCGGCCCCGGCACGCGGTCTCCGACCGGCCCTTCATCGTGATCTGGGAGGCGACGCGGGCCTGCCCGCTGGCCTGCCTGCACTGCCGGGCCGAGGCGCAGACCGTCCGCGACCCCGAGGAGCTCGACGGCTCGGACGCCCGGCGGGTGATGGACCAGATCGCCGCCTTCGGCAAGCCCAGTCCGCTCTTCGTGATCACCGGCGGGGACCCCTTCCAGCGCGCCGACCTCACCGACCTGGTGGCGTACGGGACCTCGCTCGGCCTGCGGGTCGCCGTGTCCCCGTCGGGCACGCCGACGCTGACCCGCGAGAACCTCACGGCGGTACGGGAAGCGGGTGCCATCGCGCTCTCGCTCTCCCTGGACGGTTCGACGGCCGGTCGGCACGACGCCTTCCGGGGTGTTCCCGGGGTCTTCGACTGGACGCTGGACGGCTGGCGGGCCGCCCGGGAGCTCGGGCTCAAGGTCCAGATCAACACCACGGTCACCCGCACCGGCCTGGAGGACCTGGCCGACGTCGCGGCGCTGGTCAAGCGGGAGGGCGCGATGCTGTGGTCCGGGTTCATCCTGGTCCCCACCGGGCGCGGCGAGCAGTTGGACTCCCTGACCGCCGCCGAGACCGAGGACGTCCTGCACTTCCTGTACGACTGCGGGGCGGTGATGGCCACCAAGACGACCGAGGGCCACCACTTCCGGCGGGTCGCGCTGCAGCGGACCGTCCTGGACGCTCGCGGCGAGCGGCCCGTGCTGGGCGGGCTCTACGAGCGCCTCTCGGCCCGCGCCCGCGAGCTGGGGGTCTTCGAGGGCGAGCGGCGGGCCGTGCGCCGGCCGCCCATGGACGTCTCCTCGGGCCGCGGCTTCGTCTTCATCTCGCACACGGGCGAGGTGCACCCCAGCGGCTTCCTGCCCGTCTCGGCGGGCAACGTGAAGAACCACCCGCTGACGGAGATCTACCGGGGCTCGGCGCTGTTCACCAAGCTCCGCGACCCCTCGCTGCTGCGCGGGAAGTGCGGGGCCTGCGAGTTCAAGACGGTGTGCGGGGGCTCGCGCTCGCGGGCGTACGGCTTCACGCGCGACGTCCTGGAAGCGGACCCGTACTGCGCGTACGAGCCGGGCAGCTTCCCGTACCAGGAGGAGATCAAGGCTCTGGCCGAAAGCATGAGGCGCTGAATCACCGCGTTCCCATATGTTTCACATGGGAACATATCGGCCCCTTGGGCCACGGGAGAACACAATGCGTTCAGTGATCGTCATCGGTGGCGGAATCAGCGGTCTGGCCGCCGCATGGCAGTTGCGCGGCCAGGCCGACGTGACCCTGCTGGAAAGCAACGCCAAGGTCGGCGGGAAGCTCCGGACCGGCACCATCGCCGGCATCACCGTCGACGAGGGCGCCGAATCCCTCATGGCCCTGCGCCCGGAGGCCGTGGAACTGGCCGCCGCCGTCGGACTCGGCGACGCCCTCTGCGACCCGGCCAAGGCCCCCACCACCATCTGGACCAACGGCGGACTGCGCCCACTGCCCGCCGGCCACGTGATGGGCGTCCCCACCGACCCCTCCGCACTGATCGGCACCGGACTGCTCTCCCCCGAGGGCATCGCGCGCGTCGCCGCCGAGGAGTCCCTCCCGGCCACCGCACTCACCGAGGACTGCTCGGTCACCGAGTACCTGGCGGCCCGCTTCGGCCAGGAGGCCGTCGACCGCCTCGTCGAACCGATGCTCGGCGGCGTCTACGCCGGCCTCGCCGAACGGCTCTCGCTGCGCGCGGCCATGCCCCGCATCGCGGCCCTCGCGGAACAGGGCGCCCCCCTCCTCCCGGCCCTGCTCCGGATGCGCGCGGCCGGCGCCCCGCGCTCGGCGGCCGTGGCCGTCCAGGGCGTGGTCGGCGGCACCGGACGCTTCCCCGCGGCCGTCGCGGAATCCTGCGGGGCCCGCATCCTCACCGGCACGACGGCCCGCTCCCTGCAGCAGGTCGCGGGCGGCCGCTGGCGGGTCTCGGCGATGACCGGCGACGGCGCGCTGACCATGGAGGCGGACGCGGTCGTCCTCGCCCTGCCCGCCTTCGCGGCGGCCGAGCTGCTGCGCCCCCACTCCCCCCTCGCCGAGGCCGAACTCTCCTCCATCCCGCACGCCTCGACGGCCGTGATCACCATGGCCTTCTCCCGCGCCCAGGCCCACTTCCTCCCCGAGGGCAACGGCTTCCTGGTCCCGCCGGTGGACGGGCACACCCTGAAGGCGGCGTCCTTCCTCTCCAACAAGTGGTCCTGGCTGCGCGACGCCGCCCCCGAGACCTTCGTGCTCCGCGCCTCCATCGGCCGGATCGGCGAGGACGAGCTGCTCAGCCGCCCCGACCGCCACCTGGTCCGCTCGGCCATCACCGAACTGCACCACGCGGTCGGCCCGATGGGCGAACCCCTGGCCACCCGCGTCACCCGCTGGGACCGGGGCCTGCCGCAGTACGGGGTCGGCCACCGCGAACGCGTCGCCCGGATCCGCGAGGCCGCCGGCAAGCTCCCGGGCATCGCCCTGTGCGGGGCGGCGTACGAGGGCGTGGGCGTGGCCGCCTGCGTCGCGACGGGGCGCGCGGCGGCGAAGCAGATCCTGGCGCAGCCGTAGGTTTTGTACCGGGCGGGTATCAGGCAGCGCTCGACCGGTCATCCAATCGGTCCGCCGGGCCGCGGCGGACCGGGCCGCGGTCGCAGCTGCCATATCGTTCCTTCCAGGTCGCCGTCCGCCGAACAGGAGCCATCCGCCCGTGTCCTCCCCCACTCCGGTTCGCGTGCTGTTGGTGGAGGACGACGAACTGATGCGCCGGTCCTTCACCGTCGCCCTGGAGCGCTACGGCTACCGCGTGAAGGCCGCCGCCGACGGTCTCACCGGTCTCGAGTCCTTCCGCGACGACAGCTTCGACCTGCTGATCCTGGACGTGATGCTGCCCGGCCTGGACGGGATCGGCCTGTGCCGGCGGGTACGCGAGAGCAGCCTGGTACCCGTCCTGATGATGTCGGCGCGCGGCGACGGGCTGGACATCGTCGCCGGCCTGGAGGCCGGGGCCGACGACTACGTGGTCAAACCCGTGGACACCAATGTGCTCGTGGCGCGCATCCGCTCGCTGCTGCGGCGCGCGACCTACGCGCCCGCCCCGGCGGCCGCTCAGGCCGCGGGCGACGGGCCGGGACCGGCCCCGTCCGAGGGGGAGCTGCTGACCTTCGGGGACCTGACCCTCCACACCGGCGCCCTGGAGGTGGCCGTCTCCGGCACCCCGGTGGCGCTGACCCCGACCGAACTGAAGCTGCTGCTGGAGTTCGCCGCCCACCCCGGCGTCGTGCTGGAGCGGCACACTCTGCTGCGCAACGTCTGGGACTACGGCTGGGACGGCGACAGCCGGGTCGTGGACCTGTGCGTGCAGCGGCTGCGCGGCAAGCTCGGCCGGGACCGGATCGAGACGGTCCGCGGCTTCGGCTACAAGCTCAGGCGCTGAGGCCCGTGCATTCGTTCCACAGCCCCGGCCCGGGCCGCCGCGTTCCGCTGCGCTGGAAGATCGCCGCCCTGGCCGCGGCCACGGCCTGCCTGGTCGCGGCGGCGGTCGGAGTACTCGTGCACCTCTGGACCGCGCAGGACATCCGGAGCCGGGCCGACATGCAGGTGTTCAACGGGCTGTACTCGGCCATGGACGTCTACCGGCGCACCGGAACCCTCGCGGACGGAGCCGAACTCGATCCGGCCGGACTGCCCCCCGCCCTGCGCAACCCGTCCGACGACGACCGGCACACGGCCTACGCCGGCCCGTTCGCCTGGGCCGCCCAGCGGGTCGGCGGCCCGGGCAGCCCGGTACTGGCCATCGCGCACAACATGGGAACGGATCTCCACAACCTGCACGAGCTCGACGCGACCATGGCGGTGGCCTCGCTGATCGCGCTCGCGGCGGCCACACCCCTGGCGTACTACGGAGCCGGGCTGCTCGGCCGCCGGCTCCAGCAGGTCTCCGAGACCGCGGTCCGGATCGCCGCCGGGGACCTGGACGCCCGTACCGGTCCCACCAAGGGCCGCGACGAGGTGTCCGACATCGCCGCCACCGTCGACCTCATGGCCGACACCCTCGGCCGGCGGCTGCACGACGAGCGCCGGTTCACCGCCGACGTGGCCCACGAGCTGCGCACCCCCGTCGGCGGTCTGCTGGCCGCGGCCGACCTGCTGCCGGCCGGTGGGACGGAGGACCTGCTGCGGGCCCGGGTACGCGATCTGCGCGGTCTGGTCGAGGACCTGCTGGAGATCTCCCGCCTCGACGCCGGCGCCGAACTGCCGGTCCATGCCCGCGTGCCCCTCGGCGCGGTCGTCTCCGAGGCCGTCACCCGCACCGGCCTGGACACCGAGGTCACCGTCGCCGACGCGGGCCCGGCGCGGACCGTGGAGGCCGTGGAGACCGTGGAGACCGACCCGCGCCGACTCGAACGGATCGTCAGCAACCTCGTCATCAACGCCCACCGGCACGGGAGCACCCCCGTACGGGTCACCGTCGGGGACCGCACCGTCGTCGTGCGCGACCACGGCCCGGGCTTCCCCGCGGACCTGCTGCGCGACGGCCCGCGCCGCTTCCAGACGGGCGCGGCGGAGCGCGGCTCCGGCCACGGCCTGGGCCTGACCATCGCCCTGGGCCAGGCCCGTCTGCTGGGCGCCGAGCTGCGCTTCGACAACGCCGAGGACGGCGGCGCCGTAGCCACCCTGCGCCTGCCGCACTGACCGCCGGGCCCCCGGCCCTACGCAACCGATACACACCGGAGCGGACGCCGATACGAGGCGGCCCGGCCCCCGATACCTTTCCCGGCCACCCTTCTGAGTGCACCTTCCGCACCCCCAGAGGAGTCCCCCGTGACCGCCGCCCCCCTTGCCCCGCACACGCTGCACGCGCCGACCGGGATCGCGGCCGCCACCACCGATCTGTCGAAGGTCTACGGCAGCGGGGACACCCGGGTCGTCGCCCTGGACCGGGTCACCGTCTCCTTCCGCGAGGGCGAGTTCACCGCGATCATGGGCCCGTCCGGCTGCGGGAAGTCCACCCTGATGCACTGCGCCGCCGGGCTCGACTCCTTCAGCTCCGGCTCGGTCCGCATCGGCACCTCGGAACTGGGCACGCTCAACGACGAGCAGCTCACCCGGCTGCGCCGTGACCGGGTCGGCTTCATCTTCCAGGCCTTCAACCTGCTGCCGACGCTGACCGCGCTGGAGAACATCACCCTGCCGCTCAGCATCGCCGGCCGGAAGCCCGACCGGCAGTGGCTGGACCACGTGGTCTCGATGCCCGGCCTCTCCGACCGCCTCGGTCACCGTCCCGGACAGCTGTCCGGCGGGCAGCAGCAGCGCGTCGCCGTGGCCCGGGCCCTGGTGTCCCGGCCCGCGATCATCTTCGGCGACGAGCCCACCGGCAACCTCGACTCCCGCGCCGGGGCCGAGGTGCTCGGCTTCCTGCGCGACTCGGTGCGCGAGCTGGGCCGCACGGTGGTCATGGTCACGCACGACCCGGTCGCCGCTTCCTACGCCGACCGCGTGGTCTTCCTCTCCGACGGCCGCCTCGTGGACGAGATGACGCGGCCCACCGCGGACCGGGTCCTGGACCGGATGAAGGCGTTCGACGCCCGCTCGCGCACGAGCTGACCCGCGCGCACCCGCGCGCACCCGGGCGCCCCGCTCGTACCCGAGCCGCCTCGCCCTCGCCCCGCCCTCGCCTTCGCCTTCGCCTTCGCCTTCGCCCTCGCCCTCGCCCTCGCCCTCGCCCTCGCCCCGGCACCGAAGCAGCCGCCCGCTCGCATCCGCCGAGCCCACCTCCCAGGATCCGCATCCCATGTTCCGTAGCGCCCTGCGCAACGTCCTCGCGCACAAGGCCCGCCTGCTGATGACCGCGTTCGCGGTCATGCTCGGGGTCACCTTCGTCACCGGCAGCCTCGTCTACGGCGACAGCCTGAAGCAGGCCGCCGTCGACCGGGCGACCGCCGGCTACGACCGCATCGCCCTCGACGTGGCCCCCAACACCCTGCCCGGGGGGCCGCCGGCCACCCTCGACGCCCGCACCGCGGCCACCCTGGCCGCGGTCCCCGGCGTCGGCGCCGTCGCGGGCCGGGTCAGCGGCTTCGCCGCCGTCGCCGACCACGAGGGCCGGCTGCTCGGCAACGGCACCTTCCGCAAGGGCGGCAACTTCGCCCCCGACAAGGCCGGCACGGACCCCGCCTACCGGTTCACCGAGGGCTCCGGCCCGACCGGCGACCACGCGATCGCCCTCGACGAGAAGACCGCCGCCAAGGCCGGCTACCGCGTCGGAGACACCGTGCGCGTCGGCACCAACACCGGCGCCGACTCGTACACCCTCCAAGGCGTCTTCCGCACCGACGGGTCCAAGCTCTCCCCCGGGGGCAGTCTGACGCTGTTCGCCGACGCCACCGCCCAGCGGCTGTTCCTCCAGCCCGGCCAGTACACCGACATCGAGATCACCGCCGTACCCGGCACCGACGTGACCCAGCTCCTCGCCCGCGTCGAACCGGTGCTGCCCAAGGACTCCAGCGCCGCCACCGGCGCCCAGCTCGCCCGGATCCAGGCGAACCTCGCCTCCAGCGGCAGCGACACCATGAGCCAGATCATGGTGGGCTTCGCGGCGGTCGCCCTGTTCGTGGCCACCTTCCTCATCTCCAACACCTTCACCATGCTGGTCTCCCGGCGCACCCGGGAGCTGGCCCTGATGCGGGCCGTGGGTGCCTCCCGCAAGCAGGTGCGGCGCATCCTGCTGACCGAGTCCGTCCTCGTCGGCCTGATCTCCTCCGTGGCCGGCGTCGTGGCCGGCACCGGCGTCGCCGCCCTGCTCCAGGCGGTCTTCACCCCCGCCGACGCCCCGGCCACCCCGCTGGTCCTCCTCCCGGCCACCGTGATCATCGCGATGGTGGTCGGCACCGCCCTGCCCGTGCTCGCCTCGTGGATCCCGGTCCGCCGGGCCATGGCGATCCCGCCCGTCGCCGCCCTGGGCGCGGCCGAGCCCGCGGCGCCCGCGCGGGCCGGGTCCCTGCGCACCGGCCTCGGCGCCGCGCTGACGCTCACCGGCACCACCGCCGTGCTCTACGGAGCCCTCGCCACCGGCGAGGACTCCCGGACCGTCATCGGCCTCGGCGCGGCCCTCACCCTCACCGGGGCCATCGCCCTCGTCCCGCTCCTGTCCCGGCCGTTCACCGCCCTGCTCCGGCCACTGCTGGTCCGCGTGCACCCGGTGCACGGCGACCTCGCCGCCCGCAACACCGTGCGCGACCCCCGCCGTACCGGCGCCACCGCCGCCGCGCTTGCCATCGCCCTCACGCTCGCCTCGGGCCTGTCCGTCCTCGGCGCCTCCGCCACCCAGTACCTCGACGGCGCGACCACCCGCGACTTCACCGCCGACTACCTGGTGAAGGCCCCCTCGGGCGGCCAGCGGATGACCCCCGCCACCGCCGCGCTCCTCGGGAAACTGCCCGACGCCGCCTACAGCCCGCTCAACCAGTCCACCGATTACCGGATCGGCGGAGCCTCCTCCGTCCTGACCGGCGTCGACCCCGCCACCATCGGCCGCCTCCTGCGCTACGACGTCACCGAGGGCTCCCTCGACAGCCTGGCCCAGGGCCGGATCGCCGTGGCCAACTTCAAGGCCCGGGCCAACGGCTGGAAGGTCGGCCAGCGCCTCCCCCTCGAACGGCAGGACCAGCGGGACGAGGTCACCATCGGCGCCATCTACCAGGCGGACCAGCAGAGCAACCTGCTCCCCAGCATCACGGCGCCCGACTCCCTCGTCGCCCGCTACGACTCCACGCCGAACACCGACTCCATCGTGGTCGCCACCAAGGGCGGGCCCGGCCGGGCCGCGCTCGCCGCCGTCACCAAGGCGCTCGGCGACAACCCCGCCCTGTCCGTCCTCGACCGGGACGGCATCCGGGCCGAGGACACCAGCGGCATCGACGACCAGCTGAACGTCTTCTACGCCCTGCTCAGCATGGCCCTGGTGATCGCCGCCCTGGGCATCGCCAACACCCTCGCGATGTCCGTGCTCGAACGCCGCAAGGAGATCGGCACCCTGCGGGCCATCGGCCTGGACCGCACCGGAGTGGCCCGGATGATCCGTCTGGAGGCCCTGCTCGTCGGCGCCCTCGGCGCGGCCGTCGGCACGGTCATGGGCATCTTCACGGGCTGGGCACTGGGCCACACCCTCCAGGAGAGCGTCGCGGGGTACGCCCTGGTCATCCCTTGGGGACGGCTCGCCCTCGGCGTGCTGCTCGCCCTGGCCGGCGCGCTCCTCGCCTCCCTCTGGCCGGCCCGCAGGGCCGCCCGCGTCGACATACCCGCGGCGACCGCGGCGCACTGACCCCCCGTCCGGGCCCGGGGGTCTGACCCGGATGGGTCAGCGCGCGGGCGGAAGGAGCGGGGCGCGCACAGGATGAAGGCATGCCGACACACGCCCTGCGGGTCGCCGCTGCCGCCGCCGTTGCCGCCACGCTCCTCGTCACCAGTGCCTGTTCCGACGGCGGGGGCAAAGGGAAGAGGGGCAAGGACGGCGCCGCTCAGGGTGCCAGGAAACTGGACTGGGGAGACTGCGAGGCCCCCACCGCGGCCGAGGGCGGCGGACAGGTCCCCGGGACGGACTGGCAGTGCGCCGTCCTGGACGTACCCCTCGACTACGCGAAGCCGGAAGGGGAGAAGATCGGGCTGGCGCTGATCCGGGCCAAGGCCCGGGACAAGAAGAAGCGGATCGGGTCGCTCGTCTTCAACTTCGGCGGCCCCGGCGGCTCCGGCATCACCAGCCTGCCCGGCGCGGCGAACGAGTACGCGGCCCTGCGCGACCGGTACGACCTGGTCAGCTTCGACCCGCGCGGGGTCGGCCGCAGCGCGCCCGTCCGGTGCGAGGACGACAAGCAGCTGGACGCGTACTACGCCTCCGACTCCAGCCCCAGCACGCCGGCGCAGGAGAAGGACTTCCTCGCCACCAGCGACACGTACCGCAGCGCCTGCAAGGCGAACTCCGGCAACGTGCTCCCCCACGTCGGCACGGAGAACGCCGCCCGCGACCTGGACCGGATCCGCCAGGCCCTCGGCGACGAGAAGCTGAACTACTTCGGCATCTCCTACGGCACCGAACTCGGCGGGGTCTACGCCCACCTCTTCCCCAAGAACGTCGGCCGGGCCGTCTTCGACGCCGTCGTCGACCCCACGAAGAACTCCGAGGAGGGCGCCCTCGGCCAGGCCAAGGGCTTCCAGCTCGCGCTCGGCAACTTCGCCCAGGACTGCGTGGACCGCGGCGACGCCTGCCGCCTGCAGGGCAGCACCGCCAAGGAAATCGAGGAGAACATCATCAAACTCCAGAAGCAGCTGGCGGCCAAGCCCGTCGCCGGATCCGGCGACCGCCTGCTCACGGAGACCGCCGCGACCAACGGCATCGCCTTCGCCCTGTACTCCAAGGAGGCCTGGCCCCTGCTGGAGCAGGGCCTGGACGAGGCCGAGGGCGGCCAGGGCCAGCTGCTGCTCGCCATGTCCGACGCCCTCAACGGCCGCGACCCGAAGGGCACCTACAGCAACATCGGCGCGGCCAACACCGCCATCAACTGTGCCGACTCCAAGGACCGGTACACCCTGGAGCAGACGAAGGCGAAGCTGCCGGAGTTCCGCGCCGCCTCGCCCGTCTTCGGGGACTTCCTCGGCTGGGCCATGATGGGCTGCACCGACTGGCCCGTCGCCGGCGCCTGGAACACCCCGGACGTCTCCGCCCCCGGCTCGGCGCCCATCCTGGTGATCGGCAACACCGGAGACCCGGCGACCCCCTACGAGGGCGCGCGCAAGATGGTGGAACGGCTCGGCCCCGGCGTCGGCGTGGAGCTCACGTACAAGGGCGAGGGGCACGGCGCGTACAACAGCGGCGACAAGTGCGTGCAGCAGGCGGTCAACGCGTACCTGCTGGACGGGAAGGTGCCCGCGGCGGGCGCCGTCTGCACGGCGTCCAAGTCGCCCTCCCCCGCGGCCACGCCGCCGACGCCCGCATAGGACCGCTCGGGCCGCTCCGGTCCGGAGCACGCCGGAGGGGCCGTACCTCGCGCAGGCGAGGTACGGCCCCTCCGGGTGACTGCTAGTAGACCGGCTTCTCGGGCTCGATCTGGTGGACCCAGCCGATGACGCCGCCACCGACGTGGACCGCGTCGGCGAAGCCCGCGGACTTCAGGACCGCGAGGACTTCCGCACTGCGGACACCCGTCTTGCAGTGCAGGACGATGCGCTTGTCCTGGGGCAGGTCCGCGAGGGCGGTGCCCATCAGGAACTCGCCCTTGGGGATCAGCTTCGCACCGGGGATCGAGACGATCTCGTACTCGTTGATCTCGCGGACGTCGATGATCTCGATCGGCTCGTCGTTGTCGATCCACTCCTTGAGCTGCTTGGGAGTGATCGTCGAGCCGAGCGCGGCCTCCTGGGCCTCCTCCGACACGACGCCGCAGAAGGCCTCGTAGTCGATGAGCTCGGTGACGGTCGCGTTCGGTCCGCAGACCGCGCAGTCGGGGTCCTTGCGGACCTTGACCTGGCGGTACTGCATCTCCAGGGCGTCGTAGATCATCAGACGGCCGACCAGCGACTCGCCGACACCCGTGAGGACCTTGATGGCCTCGGTGACCTGGATGGACCCGATGGACGCGCAGAGCACGCCCAGCACGCCGCCCTCGGCGCAGCTCGGGACCATGCCCGGCGGGGGCGGCTCCGGGTAGAGGCAGCGGTAGCACGGGCCGTGCTCGGACCAGAAGACCGAGGCCTGGCCGTCGAAGCGGTAGATCGAACCCCATACGTACGGCTTGTTCAGCAGCACGCAGGCGTCGTTCACGAGGTAGCGCGTGGCGAAGTTGTCCGTGCCGTCGACGATGAGGTCGTACTGGCTGAAGATCTCCATCACGTTGTCGGCTTCGAGCCGCTCCTCGTGAAGGACCACGTTGACGTACGGGTTGATGCCCAGCACGCTGTCGCGGGCCGACTCGGCCTTGGACCGGCCGATGTCCGCCTGGCTGTGGATGATCTGGCGCTGCAGGTTCGACTCGTCGACCTCGTCGAACTCCACGATGCCCAGCGTGCCCACGCCGGCCGCGGCCAGGTACATGAGGGCGGGCGAGCCGAGGCCGCCCGCGCCCACGGCGAGCACCTTGGCGTTCTTCAGACGCTTCTGGCCGTCCATCCCGACATCCGGGATGATCAGGTGCCGCGAGTACCGACGGACCTCGTCAACGGTGAGCTCAGCGGCTGGCTCTACCAGCGGTGGCAGCGACACGGGCACTCCGTAGATGGGAGCATCCCCACGCGGGCGCGGGGAGCAAACTGAATGGTTGTTCTCCCCGTAACACTGCCACGGCCGTCTTCATTCCAAGACACCCGTCCCGATCCGCGAGACGATTTCGTCCCAGTACGCGGGCATCGAGGCCCAGGGATCCCGGTCCCCGCCCCCGCGCCGGTCGGTGAACCAGATGGTGCCGGCGCCCTGCCAGCGGGCGATCCGGCAGGCTTCCTCCAGGTGCGTGCGCGGCACCCCGTGCACGAGGTGGCAGAACCGCTCCGCCGGATGGTCCGCCGTCCACTCCGCCACCTGCGACCAGCGGTAGTCGGCCCAGGTACCGGCGAAGGTGACCAGTTGATCAGCGGTTTCCATGTATCCCTCGTACGGGTGGGTGCCCTGTCCGAGGACGATCCGCAGGTCCTGCCCGAGCCCCCGCAGGGCGTCCGTGACCCGGTGCACGGAGGCCAGCTCCGCTTTCCCGGCCGGGGCGTCCGCGAGGTAGAAGCCGCCGACTCCGTACCAGTCGCGGAAGCGGTGGGCGTCGGAGACGAGCTCCCCGAACGACCTCTCCCCGTCTCGCATCGCGAGATGACCGAGGATCACCCCTCCCGCACCGCGCAGCTTCGCGACGGCCTCCGTGCAGTGCGGGTCGGGCCGGCCGCCCGGCCCGTCCGTGACGTTGAGCACGGCCCAGTGCAGCGGGGTCCCGGGCCGGGTCAGCTCGGCCCACTCCACCGGGGCCAGCAGCGGGTGCGCGTAGCCGGGGACGCCCAGTCCGAGCCGGCCGGCACCGGTGGCCGCCTGACCGGCCACCGACGGGGTGGTCAGATGCGGCACGCCGCCTCCATCCAGATGTCCGCCAGGGACTCCTCCAGGTTGATCCGGGGCCGCCAGCCGAGCCGGTCCCGGGCGGTGCGTACGTCCGCCTGCTGCCAGGCTCCGCATCCGTCCGGATAGGGGTACGGGGGCTGCGCCGCCGCGGCGGCCAGCTGTTCGGCCGTGGCCTCGGAGCGCGGGGAGCCGATGGCGGCGAGCCCCGCCGGCCGACCCGGGTGCCCGTGCGCCTGCGGGTGCTGCCCGTGCTGCGGTACGTCGATCTCGTGCAGCGAGCCCCCGTACCCGGCGACCCGCGCCAGCACGGCGGCCGCGTCACGCAGCCGGACCGCGCGCCCGGTGCCGATGTTGACGACGCCCTGGGCGGCCGACAGCGAGGCGGCGTGCACCGCCCGCGCCACGTCCCTGACGTCGACGAAGTCGCGCTGGACGCCGAGCCCGCTGAGCTTGAGCTCGCCGTCCCCGGACTGCATCGCGCGCCGCATGGCCTCGGCGAGCCGGCCGAGCGGGGATCCGGCCGGGGTGCCGGGGCCGACGGGCGAGAAGACCCGTAGGACGACGGCGTCCAGCCCGGAACCCAGCACGAGCTCGGTGGCGGCCAGTTTGCTCACTCCGTACGGCCCGCCCGGTCTGGGCACGGCGTCCTCGGCCGTGGAGGACCCGGGCTGGCTGGGCCCGTACTCGGCGGCGCAGCCGAGCTGGACGAGGCGGGCGCCGCAGCCGCTGCGGCGCAGCGACTCGCAGATCGTGGCGACGGCGACGGTGTTGTGCCGGGTCAGTTCCCGGGCTCCGCCGCGGGTGGCTCCGGCGCAGTTGATGACGACGCCCGGGTGGACGGCGTCGAGGAACCGGGTGAGCGCGCCGGGGCTGCCGGTGGCGAGGTCGAAGCGCACGTCGGCGTCGTCGCCGCGGCCGAGTGCGGTGAGCTGGACCGCGGGGTCCGCGAGCAGGCGGTCCGCCACGTAACGCCCGAGGTATCCGTTGGCTCCGATCAGCAGCACCCTCATCGCGCGGCCCCTTGGTTGGTTGGCTGGCCGGTCATGTCCTGTTTCTCCCTTGCTGGATGGATCGGTACGGGTACGGGTACGGCGCTTCGGTGTCGGCTTCCGAAGGACTCAGGGCCGCTGCGCGTGCGCGGAGGCCCGCGACAGTGCGAGGACGGCGGGTACGAGGAGTCCCGCCGCGGCGGCGAACGGCGCCGCCGGGACCGGGAGCAGGGCGAGTACGAGGGCCAGGGCCGCCAGGAGGGCCCCGCGCGGGACCCCGTGGCCGAGCAGCAGCCGGGTCAGGAACAGCAGCACCGCGAGCGGTACGGCCACCGACTGCGGGGCCCCGGTCAGTGCGGCCGCCCCCGCGGCGGCCGCCGTGAACAGCGCGAGCGTCCCGAGGAGCAGCGGTCGCACCCCGTCGGCGAAGTCCTCCAGGCCCCGGCTCGTGGTGAGCCGGCGCCGGGCGCGGGCCGCGAGGACGGCGCCGGCCAGGTACCCGGGGGCGGCGGCCACGGCCAGGGCCACCCCGAGCGGGGTCCCGTGGCGGTGGACGGCCCAACCGAGCGCGAGGGCGGCCAACAGGTACACCGGGGCGGGCACCCGGCCCGCGGCGGCCCGCCCCGGGCGGCCGAGCGCGGCGACGGTGGCGAGCACCGCGGCGGCTCCGGCCCAGGGCATCCCGGCGGCGGCCGCGCCGAGGGCGAGGGCGCCGGGCAGCAGCGCGTAGCCGAAGCCGCGTACCGCCTCGGGGCGGACCGGGATCCCGGCGGACGGGGCCGACGGGGACCGGTCGCGGGGGGTCCGGGCGTAGAGCTCCTCCGCGAGGGAGAAGACGTCCCGGTGGCGGAAGCGGGCGGCGGTGCGGTCGGTGATGCCGTGGGCCTCCAGCCCGGCGGCGATCTCCAGCGGGTCCACGGCACGCTCGCAGAGCTCCCGGTGCCGGTGGAGGAGCGCCTTGACGGGATCCCCTCCGGCCCGCGGCTGCCTGCGGCGCGGAGACGGGTCGACGGGGACGGCTTCGTCCAGCGGGACGGTCATACCGAGGCCTCCGAACTCTCGACGGGCACCGCGGGCGGGGCTGCGGACGCTTCCGTGGCCGAAGGCGCGGCCGGGCCCGGAACCGGGGTGGCGGGGGGCTCGCCGCCCGCGGACGGTGGCCGCTGCTCCCCGGCCGGCGCGACCTGCGCGGTGGCCCGCGCGGGCTCCGGAGTGGCCCAGGTCGGGGTGGCCCAGTGGCCCGGGACGCGGGCTTCCGGCGGGTGCTCGAAGGGCACGCCGGTGGCGTCGGGGCGGACCGGGCCGTGGGCCAGCAGGCTGAGGTAGGACTCCTGGAAGGCGGTGACGTTCTGCTCGACGGTGAAGAGTTCGAGGGCTCGCGCCCGTGCGGCCGCCCCGAGGCGCTGGGCCCGTTCGGGGTCGCCCAGCAGCGAGACGCAGGCCTCGGCGAGCGCGCGCGGATTGCGCGGCGGCACCACGAGCCCGGTTCCGCCGATCACCTCGACGACGGCGCCCACGTCGGTGGAGACGGTGGCGCGGCCGCAGAACATCGCCTCGGCCAGCGTGATGGGGAAGCCCTCGATGACGGAGGAGAGCACCACCACCCGCCCGGCGCCGTACGCCTCGGCCGTGGAGGGCGCGTCGGGTCCGCCGATCTCCTCGAAGGTGACCGGGTTCTCGCCGACCGCGTGGGCGTCGGCGGCCTCGTCGGGGAAGAGCTGTGCGGCGAGGGAGCGGCAGTCCGCCAGGTAGCCGTGGCCCACCGCGTGGCCGCCCGGCGCCGCTCCTCCCGGCGCCGCTCCGCCCGCTCCCGTGCCGACCGATGTCGCGAAGATCCGCAGCCGGGCGAGCGGTTCGGCCCTGCGGACCTCGGCGAAGGCGTGGAGCAGGGCGATCAGGTCCTTGGCGGGCTCGATCCGGCCGACCCACACCAGCGTGTGCGGGTCCCCGCACGCCGGGTCCTCCCCCACGGCGGCGAATCGGTCCGCCTCCATCCCGGGGTAGACCGTGCGCAGCCGGTCCTTCGATGCCCCGCACCGCTCCTGCCAGCGCCGGGCGTGCGCGTTGCCGGGGGTGAGCAGGTCGGCCCGGGCGTAGATCTCGCCGGCCAGCCGGGTGTGGAAGGCGGCGAGCAGGGCCCGTACCGCGGGCCGCTCGTCCTGCGCGGTGTGCTCCAGGTAGTGGGCCCGCAGCTGGACCCCGTACTCGGTGACCAGGAGCGGCACTCCGAAGAAGCGTTTGGCCAGGAGCCCGGGCAGCGCCGCCACCCCGCCCGCGGCCGCGTGGCAGACGTCGACCTCGCGCAGGTCCTCGTACCAGTCGAGGGACAACGGCCTTAGCAGCCGCTCCAGTTCGTCCACGAACTCCAGCAGGTCCGCGACCTGCGCCCGCTGTACGGACCTGCTCGCCTCGGGGGCGCGACAGGCGGACTCGACCGCCCGTACGGCCGTCTCGGAACGCAGCGCCGCGTACAGCCCGCCCTGCTCGCGGGCGATCTCGGCCAGCGCGTACAGCCCGTCCGCGAACCGCGCGGGGTCGGACGCGCAGATCCCGCGGACCAGTTCCGTGAAGGCGGCGGCGAATCGGCGGCGCTCGCGCCGCCGGTAACTGCGCCCGTCGTCGGCCGGTGCCCAGAGCGGGGCGGTCCGCACGCGGGTGACATGGGCCGGCAGCGGCACGTGGCCGCGCTCCTCCTGGTCGGCGCTGCGGCTCAGGGCGTAGAGCTCGAACTCGTGCTGGGGGAGCCCGCGCACGAGCCGGTCGCACCACAGCCTCGCTTCCCCCGTGGCATACGGATAACCACCTTCCGTGAGCAGTCCGATCCGCACGAGTGGCACCCCCGATCTCCCGTTTCAGGCGGTCTCCGTCGGTCCGGGGACCCGCCGGATACGAACTCAAGCGGATATGCCGAAGGCGCGACGGACGGTTGTCCGTCGCGCCACCGGAAGGGGTGAAGAGTCGTAACTTTCCCGTACGGTTCGCGTTCGAGCACGCTAAGAACTACTAGGACCCCGTGAGGGCTCCGTCCGGGACGACGGTCCGACCGCTCCGGCCGATACGGCGGCTCGCGGCCAGGGAGGGGTCCAGGGACGGGACGGCGGCCAGCAGCTGACGGGTGTAGGCGTGCGCGGGCCGGTCGTAGACCTCGTCGACGGGCCCCTCCTCCACGATCACTCCGCCCCGCATGACCGCGACCCGGTCGCTCACCTGGCGCACCACCGCGAGGTCGTGCGCGATGAACACCAGCGCGATGCCCAGCTCCCGCTGGAGCTCGGCCAGCAGGGCGGTGACCTGCGCCTGCGTGGTCACGTCGAGGGCCGAGACGGGCTCGTCGCAGACGATCAGCCGGGGCCGGGGCGCGAGTGCGCGGGCGATGCCGACGCGCTGGCGCTGGCCGCCGCTGAACTCGTGCGGGTAGCGGTCGTAGTGCGCCGCCTCCAGCCCGACCCGTACGAGGAGCTCCCCGACCCGGTCGCGGATGGCCCGCGTGTCCTTCTCACCCGCCGCGCGCAGCGGATCGGCGATGGACTCCCCGACGGAACGGCGCGGATTGAGCGAGGACACCGGGTCCTGGAACACCATCTGGACCCCGGGCACCACCCCGGAACTCTCCCGCCCGTCCCGCCGGACCTGCCCGGAACCGGGCTCCAGCAGGCCGACGAGCATCCGGCCGAGCGTGCTCTTGCCGCTGCCGCTCTCCCCGACGATCCCCAGCGTCTCCCCGGCGTGCACGGCGATCGACACCCCGCCGACGGCGGCCACCCGCCGCTTGCCCCGCCCGAACTCCTTGCGCAACGCGAACGCCTCGACGACGGGCTCGCCCGCCGGTTCCGGCCCCGCAGCCACACCCGGCCCCGCCGGCGATTGAGGCGCGGGTGCGGGCAGCGCCCGTACCGCCCCCGGCCGGGGGCGCCGCACCGCATCCAGCCTCGGCACCGCCGCCAGCAAGGCACGGGTGTACTCCCGCGCCGGCTCCGCCAGGACCCGTGCCACCGGCCCCCGCTCCACCGCCAGCCCGTCCCTCATGACCAGCAGCTCGTCCACGTTCTCCGCCGCCACCCCCACGTCGTGCGTGACCAGCAGCAGCCCGAGCCCGCGCTCCTCCCGGAGCCCGTGCAGCAGGTCGAGGATCTGCGCCTGCACCGTGACGTCCAGCGCGGTGGTCGGCTCGTCGGCGATCAGCAGGCGCGGCTCGCACGCCAACGCCATGGCGATCAGCGCCCGTTGCCGCATACCGCCGCTGAACTCGTGCGGCCGCGCCCGGGAGCGCCGCACCGCATCGGGTATGCCGACCCGGTCCAGCACCTCCACCGCCCGGGCCCGCGCCGCCCGCCGCGAGACGTCCGCGTGGACCCGGTGGACCTCGGCGATCTGGTCACCGATCGAGTAGTACGGGTCGAGGGAGCTCAGCGGGTCCTGGAAGACCATCGCCGCGACGGCGCCCCTGAGCGATCGGAGGGCGGCCGCGGAGGCCGTGCCCACGTCGGTGCCGCCGACCCGGACGGATCCGCCGAGCCGTGCGCCGGTCCCGCGGTGCAGCCCCAGCAGGGCCGCCGCGACGGTCGACTTGCCGCTCCCGGACTCCCCCACGATGCCCAGGGCGCGCCCCGGCTCCAGGGTGAAGGAGATCCCGTCCACGGCCCGCAGGAACTCTCCCGGCCCGCCGACCGGGAACTCCACGGTGAGGTCGGTGACGTCCACCAACAGTCCGGTCATGTCAGGGCCACCCTTCGGTCCGCGACGGCGTACAGCAGGTCGGCGACGGCGCCCGCGAGGACGACGGCCGCGCCGATGGCGAGGACCACGCCCACGACGACGGGCAGGTCCACCACCCGCACCCCGTCGATGAGGGTCTTGCCGAGTCCGGGGATCCCGAACAGCGACTCGGTCAGCACGGCGCCGCCGATCATCGTGCCGAAGTCCACCGCGCTGAGCGCGATCACCGGGGCCACCGCCCCGCGCACGGCGTGCCGGGTCACGATCGCCCGCTCCCCGACCCCATAGGCGCGGAAGGTGCGGATGTGGTCCTCGGCGAGCGTCTCGAGCGTGGAACTACGGGTAAGGCGCGCATACTTGGCGCTCTCGAAGAAGCCGAGGGTCACCCACGGCAGCAGCATGTTCCAGGCCCACTGCTCGGGATCCTCGCCGAGCGGCACGTACGTCGGGAAGGGCAGCCACTGGAGGTAGGCGCAGACGGCCATGAGCAGCAGCAGCCCGAGGATGAAGACGGGGGTTCCGGTGGCGGCGAGGGTGATCACGGTCAGGACCCGCTCGGTGATTCCGCCCCGGCGCAGCGCGGACAGCAGTCCGGTGCCGACGCCGATCACGAGCCAGATCACCAGCGCGCCCAGCGCCAGCGACAGGGTGGCGGGGAGCCGCTGCAGGATCAGCTCGGTGACCTGCTGGTCGTTCTGGTACGAGAATCCGAGGCAGGGCGCGTCGCAGTGCAGCACCAGCCCGGCGCCGCCGGAGTAGTCGCGGCCGGCCACCAGCCCCTGCAGGAAGTGCAGGTACTGCACGGGCAGCGAGTCGTTCAGCCCGAGCTGCTCGCGTACCTGGGCCACCTGGGCCGGGTTGCACCGCTCCCCGCACGCGAGGCGCGCGGGGTCGCCGGGGGCGACGTAGAAGAGGGCGTAGACGACGACGGACAGGGCGAGCAGCACCAGCAGCGCCCCGCCCAGCCGTTTGAGCGCGAAGAGGGTCACGCGCTGCGCTCCTTCCTGGTGCCGACGCGCAGGCGCGAGCCTTCGCGCGGGTCGAGGGCCGTGCGGACGCCGTCGCCGAGGACGGTGAAGGCGAGCACGGTGACGAAGAGCAGCCCGGCGGGCAGCAGGACGTAGGTGGGGTCGGCGCGGAACCAGGTCTGCGCGCTGGAGAGCATCTGCCCCCAGGACGGGGTGGGCGGCTTCACGCCGACCCCCAGGAAGGAGAGCGAGGCCTCGATCACCATGTTGGTGGGGACCTTGATCGCGGCGAAGGTGATGACGGGCGCGGCCAGCGAGGGCAGCAGTTCGCGGCGGGCGATGCGCAGGGTGCCGTTGCCCGAGAGCCGGGCGGCCTCGACGAAGTCCAGTCCGCGCAGGCTGAGGGTCTGGGCGCGCACCATGCGGGCGGTACCGCCCCAGTCGAGGAGTCCGATGACCAGGATCAGCAGCAGCGGCCGGGGGAAGTCGGGCGGGACGACGGCGGTGAGCGCGATGGCGAGCACCAGCATGGGCAGGGCGATCATCACGTCGGTGACGCGGCCGACGAGCTGGCCCACGAAGCGGTTGCCGAGCGCGGCGAGCAGTCCGGCGGTGATGCCGAGGAAGACCTGGACGACGGTGGCTCCGAGCGCGACGAGCAGCGAGACCCGTGCCCCGTGGAGCAGCCGGACGAACAGGTCGCGGCCGGTGCCCGGTTCGACGCCGAGCCAGTGCTCGCCCGACACCCCGCCGAAGGAGCCGAGGGGCACGCCGCCGCGCGCGGAGTCCACGAGCTCGTCGTGGTACGCGTTCGGGTCCTGGCCGGTGAGTTGTGCGAACAGCGGTGCGGTGAGGGCGAGCAGGACGAGGAGCGCCAGAACGGCGGCGGCCGCCACGGCCGAGGGCCGTGCGCGCAGCCGCCGCCAGATCCGGCGTCCGGCGCCCGGACCCGGGGCGGTGACCCCGGGTCCGGATGCCGGCGGGTGGGCGAGGGGCGTCACTTGACCGAGACCTGCGAGATGTCGAGGACGCCGGTCCAGTCGCTGATGACGACGTTCTTGATGTCCTTGCCGACGAGCCGCTTGTAGACCGGGTGGAAGAGCGGCACGTCGAGGGCCTGCTCACCGATCTTCTTGTCGAGGGCTCCCCAACGCTTGCCGGCCGCCGCGAGGTCGGTCAGCTTGGCGATCTCGTCGATCTCGGCGTTGACCGCCGGGTCGTTGAGCTGCGCGTGGTTGTAGTTGGTGCCGTTGGTGACGATCTGGCGGCCGTCGTAGATCGGCGCGAGGAAGGGCGCGCCGGACGGCCAGTCGGCGCCCCAGCGGGAGAGGAAGAAGCCGGGGGTGTTCTTGGCGTCCCAGCGCTTCTCGTTGAAGGCGTTGTTCTCCAGCCCCTCCAGCTTGACGGTGATCCCGGCGGCGGCGAGCGCCTGCTGCACGGCGGTGGCGACCTCGGGGCTCGTCTGGCGGTTCTGCGCGGTGGAGTGGGTGAGGGTGATGCTCAGCCCGTCCTTGAAGCCCGCCTCGGCCAGCAGTTCCTTGGCCTTGGCCGGGTCGCCGGTCCTGCCCGCCGGGAAGTGGTCGTACTTGGCGAAGCCGAAGGCCTCCTGCTCGGGCAGGAAGGTGGTGGCGGGCTCGGCGAGGGCGGAGCCGCCGGCCGCGTTGATCACGCTGGTGCGGTTGATCGCGTAGGAGATGGCCTGGCGGACCTTCAGGTTGTCGAAGGGGGCGACCTTGGGGTTGAAGGCAAGGTAGTTGACGTAGCCGAAGTGGCCCGTGCCGACCCGGCCCTCGAGCTCCTTGTTCGAGCCGATCTGGGCGAGTTCCGCCGGGCCCAGGTTGGTGTCCGTGGTGACGGCGGCCGCGTCGGCGCCGGAGCTGGTGGACAGCCGCTGGTTGATGACCGCCGCGTCGAGCCCGGAGCGGACGTCGATCTTGTCCGGGTAGGCCTTGCGCTCCTCGTCGGTCTTCTCGTCCCAGTTCTCGTTGCGCTCCAGCGTGAGGTGCTCGCCGTCGTTCTCGTTCTTGACGACCTTGTACGGGCCGGAGGAGACGGGGTGCTCCTCGTACTTGACTCCGGTGTCCTTGGCCTTGGGCACGGGCGCGAACTGCGTCTGCGTGGCGAGGAAGGGGAACTCCCCCTCGGACTTGCGGAGTTTGAAGGTGATCGTCTTCGCGTCGGGCACGACGACGGAGTCCAGGCCCTTGCCGCCGTCCTTGTACGGACCCTCGTACGTCTCTCCGCCGACCAGCCAGTCGCGCAGGTACGGGGCGCCGCCCGACAGCTCGGCGGCGAAGGAGCGCTCGATGCCGTACTTGATGTCGGCGGTGGTGATCGGCGAGCCGTCCTCGTACTTCAGGCCGTCCTTGAGCGTGTACGTCCACTCGGTGGCGTCGGCGTTGGGCTTGCCGAGGTCGGTGGCCAGGTCGGGCACCACCTTGGCGCCGGCCGGACCGGCCTCGCGGTTGCGGGTGGTCAGTGTGCGGAAGACCAGCGAGGGAACGTTTCCGCCGCCGGAGGTGTAGAGGCGGGCGGGGTCGAAGTCGACCTGCGGCTCGTTGTTGAGGACGGTCAGCGTGCCGCCCCTCTGCGGGGCGCCGGCGGCGCCGCCCGCGCCGGGCTTGTCCGCCGCCTTGCCCGAACCGTCCTCGGGCC
The DNA here is from genome assembly GCF_036014235.1 of Streptomyces sp. NBC_00435. Lineage (GTDB taxonomy): Bacteria > Actinomycetota > Actinomycetes > Streptomycetales > Streptomycetaceae > Streptomyces. Next base: position 5,387,330 of record NZ_CP107924.1, on the reverse strand, counting down.
CGCAGGCGGCGGCGCCCCCGGCCAGGACGAGGCTGACGGCGACAACGGCCACGCGGCGCGCTATCTGATGACGGGCAGGCCCGGCGGAAGACATGGGAAGAACGACCTCTCGGCGTGAAACGGAATGGGGAGGGGCCACGCGAGGGGCAGCGGTCACCGTCGACGGAGACGGAGAACGAAAAGAAGCCGCGCCTGCGGGCAAGGAGCCCCCGGGCGCGGCGGAACAGCGAAAGGAAAAGGCAGTCGCGCGCGCTCAGGGAGGCGTCAGCGACAGAGGATGTCGGCCACGCTGTGCGCGGTCACACCAAGCAGCGCCAGCTCAATGGCGGCGCTCGCGGTGGTGGTGTGCAGGTGCGACATGCGGAGAACAATTACCGACCATCGGACAGCTTGTCAACGCGGCGGATCAACTCCCCGGATACACCCAGGGGTTGGGTTTGCAGTGGATTCCGTTGAGGTCCAGGGACTTCGTCTGCTGCTGCATGATCGGGGCGAGCGCGCCCGGTGTCTGGCAGGTCACGTGCCCGTGGCCGAGCCGGTGGCCGACCTCGTGGTTGATCAGCATCTGGCGGTAGGCGAACATCTGGTCCGCGCCGTAGGTCACCGAGCCCTGCGCCCAGCGGTACGCGTTGATCATCACGCGGTCGGTGGACGCGGAGTCGCAGGAGACGTTGTCGACGGTGGTGTCCAGCCCGGACTTGGCGCACCAGACGCCGGTGGTGCCGGGGCTGGCGAGGGTGATCACGAAATCGGCTTCGCCGCCCGGCACCCGCTCGAAGGTCTTCGAACCGCCGTGGCCCCAGCTGCGGTCGTCGTTCAGGGTGCGGTGCACCGCCTCCGCGAACAGCTGCGCGTCCAGGCCGAGTCCCCGCTCCATGTCGACCCGGTAGCGGATCACCTTGCCCTTGCCGGGCGCCGGTGCCACCCCGGGCACCGTGTCGAAGGTGCCCGGCCCCTTCAGCTTCTCGTCGATCGGGAGCCGCTGCGCCATCTTCTGTTCGTAGGAGAGCTCCGGCACGGCCTGGGCGACGCCCGAGCCGGCCGGGGTCGGGCGGTCGTCGGAGCGGGAGGCGGCGGAGTTCCCCTGGGCGGTGTGGCTGTTGGCGTCGCCGGTCGCGCGCGGGCTGTTCTTGCCGCTGTGGCCCTCGGTGGCCACCTGGCCCGCGACGACGACGGCGAGCACGGTGGTGACGGCCGCGGCGGCCATGCCGGCGTACGTAAGGACCTTGATGCCGCGCCCGGTCGCGGGCGCCGGCTCGGCGCCAGGTGCGTCAGTGGTGCCCGGGGCGACCGGCTTGCGGGGCGCGGGGATCCCGGCGTGCGGGCCGGTGGAACTCAGGGAGTCCCCGGGCACGGGGACCCGGCGGTGGGAGCCCGTCGCGGTGAACGCCGCGTCGGCGCCCGCACCGGGGCCGGGCACGGTGATCCGCCGGTGCGAACCGGTGGAGGCGACGGCGCCGTCGGTCGCCGCGATCCGGTGGTGCGTTCCCGTGGAGGTCTCCGGGGATTCCGGGACGAACCGGGGAGAGCCGGCCACGGGGGTGGCGAAGGCCGGGGCGTCGCCCTCCCGCGCCCCCGGCGGCGCCTGTGCGGAGCCCGTGGCCGGGCGGGCGCGCGGTGCCCCGCGCCAGTCCCCGTACGCCGTACCGGTACTGGCACCCGCACCGGTGGCCGTGCCCCAGGCTCCGCCGGACTCGCGCTGTTCGGGGTGGCCGCCGCGCGCACCGGACACCTGCTCGTGGCGGGGCGGGGGCAGGTGCCCCCCGTGGCTGACGGCGGGCTCGGGCCACGCGGTCGGTGCCCCGCTCCTGGACCCGGCCCGGGACCCGGCCCCGGATCCGGCCTGGGATCCGGCCTGGGATCCGGCCTGGGATCCGGCCTGGGAAGCTGCCTGCGGACCTGCCTGTGAACCGGCCCTCACGGCCGGTTCAGGTTGGCCGGGGCCCGGAGCCTGGGGCTCCTTGCGGCTATGTCGTCCCACGCGCTCAGCCCTTGCCGTCCTCGTCGGTGTTCCCGCCGCCGGTGTCGTCCAGCAGCTCCCGGAACGCGGCCGCGACCACGTCGGGGTACTCCATCATCGCCACATGACCGGCCTCCGGCAGACACAGCAGCCGCGAACCCCGGAAGGCCGCGGCGGCCTTGCGCGCCATGCGGTACGAGACGAGCTGGTCCCTGCCACCGTAGACCAGCAGCGTCGGAGCGAGAACCCGCTGCGCCTGGTTCCACAGTCCATGCTGCCCGCCGAGGGTGTACGCGTCGACGATGCCGCGCGAGGAACGGGTCATCGCATCCCAGAAGTACGGGAGCGCGAGACGCCGTTCCATCTCCTCGACGGCCAGCCCGAACGCCTCGGCCGTCACCCGCGAGGGGTCGCCGTAACAGAGGTCCGTCACCCCCCGGGTGCGCTGCTCGGCGCTCAGGCCCCGGGTGAGGCGGCCGAAGAGCCCGGCCACACCGGGTACGGCGAGCAGCGCGGTCGGCACGGCCGACTTCTGCACGCGCAGTTCGGGCAGGGCCGGGGAGACCAGCGTCAGCGTGCGCACCAGATCGGGCCGGACGGCCGCGACCCGGGTGGAGACCGCCCCGCCCAGGGAGTTGCCGAACAGGTGCACCGGCCCGCGCCCGGCGGAGTCGAGGTGGCGGATGACGGCGCGCGCCAGCCCGGTGACGGAGTAGTCCCGGTCCGCGGGAGGCGGGGACCAGCCGAAGCCGGGCAGGTCGACGGCTTCCCCGTCGACGGCGTCGGCGAGCCGCCCCATCAGCGCGGACCAGTTCTGCGAGGACCCGCCGAGCCCGTGTACGAATAGCGCGGGCGGCAGACCGGCGCGCAGCGCCCGACGGGCCCGCACGGTCATTTCCAGTCCGGGCAGCCGGTCGGTGCGCAGCTGCTCCCCTTCGGCCACGCGCACCGCTCCCACCTGGGAAGACGATGCGGCGGTGGACCGTACACCCGGCAGCTCGGTCGAAGACATGGAGGCAATGTTACGAGAGGATCACGCTCCTCTTCTTGTGTTCGCCGTCACAGGCGCATGGCGTACCGCCTAGCGGGGTATCCGCGATCCTCCTAGGCTCGTAGATGGAAAGGGGTTGTTCCATGACTGTCGACCCTGCGGAACCGGACACCTTCCAGTCGGACCAGCGGGAGCCACTCGATGTGGAGGCCCCCGAGGCGGACGCGGCGGAGCAGCGGACCGAGTTGAACCCGCTGGAGGACGACCCGCTGACGGACGTGGGCCTGCGCGAAGTCTCCGACGGGGATGCCGTCGAGCAGACCCGGGTGGTGACTCTCGACGAGGAGGACTACCGCTGAGCCAGCGCTGACCAGCGTCTCCGGCGGGTAACCGCCGGTCCGTACCGCGAGAAAACTCCGCTTGAACCCTCCAGATTCCGTTACCGAAAAGTACGATGGCGGCGCGGCGCCAAGGCGCACTGTGTTCTAGAGAAAGTGGGAGGCGGCGTGACAGCCATCGAGCAGACCGAGGCAGCGCGTCCGCGGGGCACGCGACTTCCGCGCCGGGCCCGGCGCAACCAGCTCCTGGGCGCCGCCCAGGAAGTCTTCGTGGCGCAGGGTTACCACGCCGCGGCCATGGACGACATCGCCGAGCGCGCGGGCGTCAGCAAGCCCGTGCTCTACCAGCACTTCCCGGGGAAGCTCGACCTCTACCTGGCGCTGCTGGACCAGCACTGCGAGGCCCTGCTGCTCGCCGTACGCACCGCGCTCGCGTCGACGAACGACAACAAGATGCGCGTCGCCGCGACCATGGACGCCTACTTCGCGTACGTCGAGGACGAGGGCGGCGCCTTCCGGCTGGTCTTCGAGTCGGACCTGACGAACGAGCCGGCGGTGCGCGAGCGCGTCGACCGCGTCTCGCTCCAGTGCGCCGAGGCGATCTCCGACGTCATCGCCGAGGACACCGGCCTGTCGAAGGACGAGTCGATGCTGCTGGCCGTGGGTCTGGGCGGGGTGTCGCAGGTCGTGGCCCGTTACTGGCTGTCGAGCGAGAGCCCGGTCGCACGTGACACCGCGGTGGGCCTGCTGACCTCCCTGGCGTGGCGCGGAATCGCCGGTTTCCCGCTGCACCCGACGGACGTCTGAGCCGCTGGGACCGCTCCCGTCCGGTCTGACCGGCGGCTGTTCGCTGCGAGCGTTTCCGCCGTGCGGCGGACACGTCCCCTCTCCGGGCTAATGTGGACCGGGTAACGGCGCGGCTGATCGCGCGAACCGGACCGTCGGAGGGACAAGGCCGTGGAGGTCAAGATCGGCGTGCAGCACGCACCCCGGGAGATCGTGCTCGAGAGCGACCTGAGTGCCGAGGAGCTGGAGAGCATCGTCACCGCCGCCCTGTCCGGCTCGGCGCCGGTGCTGAGCCTCACGGACATCAAGGGCCGCAAGGTCCTGGTGCCGTCCGAGCGCCTGTCGTACATCGACCTGGGCGAGCCCAACGTGCGCAAGGTCGGTTTCGGCGCGCTCTGACGAGAGGCGCAGCGAGAGCTGATGAGCATCGAGAACGGCCCGGTGGATGACTCCACCGGGCCGTTTCCGTCCCCTCCGCTTCGGGTAGGACCGCAAGTAGGACCCGCCCCGGTACGCCCGCCGCTCCGAGAGGAATCGCCATGCTGCTGATCGAGACGCTCGGCTCCGCTCTCTTGGGCCTCGCCCTGGCCGGTGCGGCCGTCCGAGTGCTCGCCCAGCGGCTGCCCTCCGCGCGGACGGTCCTGGTGAGCGGGGTGTCGGGGGCCCTCTTCGGGGCCTATCTGACGCACACCGCGCTGGGCCCCGGGCACAACACCCTGTTCGCGACCCTGTTCGGAGGGGCGCTGGTCTCGGCGGTGGTCCTGTCGCTGCTGCTGCGGCCGGCCGGGCGTACGGGGAGGTCGTCCCATCGGACTCCGTTTTCGGTTCCGACGCGGGGGTGAGGGACCTCACTGACGACGTACGCCGGCCCCTGCGCGTGAGTTCCCGCGCAGGGGCCGGCGTATGCGACGTGGTGGGGCGGGGCGGGGCGGGGGCGCGGTGGCTAGGCCGCGAGGCCCAGGGCCGCCATCCGCTTGGTGTGCGCCTTGGTGATCCGGGTGAACATCTCGCCGACGGCCGCCAGGTCGAAGCCTGCCGCCATCCCGTCGACGCCGCCGACCAGCATGGTGGAGAGCGCGTCGCGCTCGGCGACCACGCGCTGGGCCTGCGACAGCGCCTCGCCCATCAGCCGGCGGGCCCAGAGCGCGAGGCGGCCGCCGCAGCGCGGGTCGGCCTCGATCGCGGCGCGCACCTTCTCGACGGCGAAGCCGCCGTGTCCGGTGTCGTCGAGCACGCTCACGACGAGCCCGCGGGTGTCGGTGTCGAGGTGGGTGGCCACCTCCCGGTAGAAGTCGCTGGCGATCGAGTCGCCGACGTACGCCTTGACCAGGCCTTCCAGCCAGTCCGACGGCGCGGTCTGGCGGTGGAAGTCGTCGACGCCCTTCGCGAAGGGCTCCATCGCGGCGGTGGCGTCCTCGTCGATCGCGGTGAGCCGGTCGCGCAGCCGCTCGAAGTGGTGGAATTCGGCGGAGGCCATCTTCGCGAGCTCGGCCTTGTCGCCGAGGGTGGGCGCGAGCTTCGCGTCCTCCGCGAGGCGCTCGAAGGCCGCGAGTTCGCCGTACGCGAGCGCCCCCAGCAGGTCCACCACGGCGGCCCGGTACTGCGGCGAGGCGGAGGCCGTGTCCCAGTCCTGGGCGGCGATACCGACCGCCTCGGCGGAGGCGCTTTCGTCGGCGGGCGATGCGTTTTCAACGGTCGACATGCTCCGCACAATAGCTCGCCGAAAGGCACCACGAACCACCTGCTCAGTCCACGTAAACACGCCTACCTGGTGAATTCACCCAACACAGCTGCGAGATTCCGAGGTACAGTGGTAATGCGCCTGCCGAACACTCGGCGGGCCATCCGAATGAGGATGCCCGGTCGGTGGCCCGATCGGCTCCACCCGACCGCCCTCGGCGTGACGCGTGCGTTCATGCGTACCGTCCCACGAGGGGCCCCCTCAGCGGCATAAAGCGCCTGAGCGATGGCTCGTGGTCCCGCGCAGCTTGGTACGTACGTCGTAGTACTGCAAGCCCGGCACGGTACGACCCCCTTCGCCGCCTCGCGCCGCGTCTCACAGAAGAGGCAGCACCCTGACTACGTTCCGAGACCTCGGGATCTTTCCCGAGACGGCCGAAGCCCTTGAGGCCGTCGGCATTGTGACCCCCTTCCCGATCCAGGAGATGACCCTCCCCGTCGCCCTTTCCGGCACGGACGTCATCGGCCAGGCCAAGACCGGTACCGGCAAGACGCTCGGTTTCGGCCTCCCCCTGCTGGAGCGCGTCGTCGTCCCCGCGGACGTCGAGGCCGGCCGCTCCACGCCGGAGCAGCTCACCGACGCCCCGCAGGCCCTCGTGGTGGTTCCGACCCGCGAGCTCTGCACCCAGGTCACCAACGACCTCCTCACCGCGGGCAAGGTCCGCAACGTCCGCGTCCTCGCCATATACGGCGGCCGCGCGTACGAGCCGCAGGTCGAGGCGCTCAAGAAGGGCGTCGACGTCATCGTCGGCACCCCGGGCCGCCTGCTCGACCTGGCCGGGCAGAAGAAGCTCGACCTCTCCAAGGTCAAGGCCCTCGTCCTGGACGAGGCCGACGAGATGCTCGACCTGGGCTTCCTGCCCGACGTCGAGAGGATCATGAGCTACCTGCCGCCCAAGCGTCAGACGATGCTGTTCTCGGCGACCATGCCGGGCGCCGTCATCGGACTGGCCCGCCGGTACATGACGCAGCCGACGCACATCCGCGCTGTCTCGGAGGACGGCGAGGGCGCGACCGTCGCCAACACCACGCAGCACGTCTTCCGCGCGCACAACATGGACAAGCCGGAGCTCGTCTCCCGCATCCTGCAGGCCGAGGGCCGCGGGCTCGCCATGATCTTCTGCCGCACCAAGCGCACGGCGGCCGACATCGCCGAGCAGCTGGAGAAGCGCGGCTTCGCCTCCGGCGCCGTCCACGGCGACCTGGGCCAGGGCGCCCGCGAGCAGGCGCTGCGCGCCTTCCGCAACGGCAAGGTCGACGTGCTGGTCTGCACCGACGTCGCCGCACGCGGTATCGATGTCGAGGGTGTCACCCACGTCATCAACTACCAGACGCCGGAGGACGAGAAGACCTTCCTGCACCGCGTGGGCCGTACCGGCCGCGCGGGCAAGAAGGGCATCGCCGTCACCCTGGTCGACTGGGACGACATCCCGCGCTGGCAGCTGATCAACAAGGCGCTGGAGCTGGACTTCCACGACCCGGTGGAGACGTACTCCACGTCCCCGCACCTGTACGAGCAGATGAACATCCCGGCCGGCACCAAGGGCATCCTGCCGCGCGCCGAGCGCACGCGGGCCGGCCTGAAGGCCGAGAACGTGGAAGACCTGGGCGAGACCGGCGGCCGCGGTGGCCGCGGCGGTCGCGACGGCGGTCGCGACGGCGGTCGCGACGGCGGTCGTGACAGCGGCCGCGACTCCGGTCGTGAGCGCGGGCGTGACGCCGGCCGCGACGGTGGCCGTGAGGGCCGCGGCGCCGCCGCCCCGGCTGCTGCCGCTGTCGAGGAGGCTCCCGCCCGGACCCGTACGCCGCGCCAGCGTCGCCGTACCCGTGGTGGCTCGGAGCAGGGCGCCGACTTCCTGGCTCCGGTGGCCGCCCAGGCCCCCGCGGTCGCTGCGGTGACCCCGGTCGCCGAGGCCCCGGAGGCTCCGGCCGCCGACCAGCCGCGCACGCCGCGTCGCCGCCGGACCCGGTCGGCCGCTCCGGCCGCCACCTTCGTCGCCGCCGCGTTGCCGCCGCTCGAGGCGCCGGCCAAGCCGGCTCCGGAGCCCGACTTCCAGATGGCCCCGATGGTCGAGCCGGTCCGGGAGCGCCGTACCGTCCGCGCCCCCCGCAGGGCCGCGGCCGCCCCGGTCGCCGCCCCGGTGGCCGTGGTCGAGGTCGTCGCCCCGGCCGCCGTGGTCGAGGCTCCGGCCGCCGTCGCGGTCGCGGAGGAGGCTCCGGTCAAGCCGAAGCGCACGCGGACCCGCAAGGTCGCCGCTGCCGCCCCGGTCGCCGAGGCCGCCGCCGTGGTCGAGGCTCCGGCCGCCGTCGCGGTCGCCGAGGAGGCGCCGGTCAAGCCGAAGCGCACGCGGACCCGCAAGGTCGCCGCTGCCGCCCCGGTCGCCGAGGCCGCCGCCGTGGTCGAGGCTCCGGCCGCCGTCGCGGTCGCCGAGGAGGCGCCGGTCAAGCCGAAGCGCACCCGGACCCGCAAGGCCGTCGCCGCGGTGGAGACCCCGGAGGCGTAACGCCCTGCCGATGGCCCCGGTCCCCTTTCCCAGGGGGCCGGGGCCATCGGCGCACCCGGACGCGAACGGTGCCCGAACGCCGCCCGAACCGTGCCCCGGACACCGCCCCGAACGGCCGTACGGGCCGGTAACCTCGGGCCCATGAGCAAGCCCCCGACCCTCACCCTGCCGCCCTCGGCCCGCGCGTACCGCCTGAGCACCGCCCGCGGCGAGTTCGCCGTGCACGAGGCCGTGCCCGGCGGGCCGGTGCGCGCCACCGCCCTGCTGGTCCCCGGCTACACCGGCAGCAAGGAGGACTTCATCGGCCTTCTCGGGCCGCTGGCCGCCGCCGGGTACCGGGTGGTCGCCGTCGACGGGCGCGGCCAGCACGAGAGCGGAGGCCCGCGCACGGAGGCCCCGTACGCGCTGGAGGAGCTGGCGCGCGATGTCCTGGCGCAGACGGCCGCACTGGGTGGAGCCGGCCCGGTGCACCTGCTCGGACACTCGCTGGGCGGGCTGGTGGTACGGGCGGCCGTGGTCCGCGATCCGGCCCCCTGGGCCAGCCTCACACTGCTGAGCAGTGGTCCGGGCGCGGTCTGCGAGGACCAGCGGGGCCGTACGAAGCTGCTGGTGTCGGCCCTGGAGGCAATGGGCGACGACATGGCCGGCATCTGGGCGGCCATGCGCGCCATGGATCCGCGCGACGCTCCCCCGGACTCCCCCGCGCTGGCGGCCTTCCTGCGCGAGCGCTGGCTGGGGACCGTCCCCGAGCAGCTGATCGTCACCGGCCGGGCGCTGATCGGCGAGCCGGACCGGATCGGTGAGCTCGCCGCCGCGGCGCCGGGGCTGGCGAAGCTGGTGCTGTCCGGGGAGTCCGACCCGGTGTGGCCGGTGTCCGCCATGGACGCCATGGCCCGCCGGCTGGGCGCGGCGCGGGTGGTGATCCCGGGGACCGAGCACTCGCCGAACGCCGAGGATCCGGCGGCCACGGCGGCGGCGCTGGCGGGGTTCTGGGCCTCCTCCGACCACTCCGATACCCGTTAGTAGTTAGACAAGGAAAAAATTTCTTTAGCGTAGGGAATGTTTGCGGCTTACACTTCGTTAACCCTGTACAAGGAGAAACACTGACGAAGGGAGAAGCCCCATGCGCTTCGAGATTCTGCGCCTGGACGACGTCGACGGATCTGCCGTGGACAGCACCGTCGTGGACGCGGCCTCCGTCAACCGGATCGTGCAGCAGGCCGCGGCCATTGGCCAGCGCATCCTGATCCGACCGGCCGAGACGGTGTCCAACTGACGAACGGCGACCGCCGCCGCGTACGACGAAGGCACGACGCCGACGCCCCCGCACCGATCCCGGTGCGGGGGCGTTCGCATGCGCGGCGGCGGGCGCTACGAGGTGTGGATCACCTGGAGCACGCCGTTGATGATCTGCTGGACGGCGATCGCGGAGAGCATCATGCCCGCCAGGCGCGTCACGAGGACGACACCGCCGTCCTTGATCACCCTGATGATGACGAGCGAGTACCGCATCACCACCCACAGCACGATGTGCATCGCGACGATCGCGCACCACACGGAGACCTGACCGGTGAGCCCGTCGGCCTTCTGTACGGCCAGGATCACCGAGACGATCGCACCGGGCCCGGCGAGCAGCGGCATCCCGAGCGGGACGAGCGCGACGTTCACGTCCTTGGTCTGCTTCGGCTCGTCGGTCTTGCCGGTGAGCAGGTCGAGCGCGATGAGCAGGAGCAGCAGGCCGCCCGCGATCATCAGGGCCGGCACGGAGACGTGCAGGTAGTCGAGGATCTGCTGGCCGCAGATGCCGAAGACGGCGATGACGCCGAAGGCGACGCAGACGGCCTGCCAGGCCATGCGGCGCTGCACCTTGGCGGGGCGGCCGGAGGTCAGGGCGAGGAAGATGGGCGTGATCCCCGGGGGGTCCATAATCACAAAAAGCGTGAGAAAGAGGGATCCGAAGACGGCGAAATCGAGCACAGTGATGCCTTGCAGGAGAGGGGTGTTACGAAAAAAGGAGTGGAGTGGGAGGCGGCGACCGCGGTCAGCCGCGCGCGCGTCCACCGGCGCCGGGGACCGGGAACGCCCCGGTGGCACGGCGCGTGATCTCGCCGTAGATCTCGGGGTCGGTCGTGTACTCCCCGAGGCGGCAGGTCTTGCGGCTGCCGTGGTAGTCGCTGGACCCGGTGGTCAGCAGACCGACATCGCCGGCCAGGCCGCGCAGGCGCGCCCGGGTGGCCTCGTCGTGGTCCATGTGGTCGACCTCGATGCCGTCCAGGCCGGCCGCCGCCAGGGCGGCTATCGCGTTCTCGGACACGCACGCGCCGCGCTTGACGGCGGCGGGGTGGGCGAAGACGGTGACCCCGCCGGCGGCCTTGACCAGGCGGATCGCGTCGAAGGGGTCGAGCTCGTGCTTCCCGGCGTACGCGCGGCCGCCGTCGGCCAGCCAGTGCGCGGTGAACGCGTCGGACACGGTCGGGACCACGCCGAGCTCGACCATCGCGGCGGCGATGTGCGGCCGCCCGACGGAGCCCTCACCGGCGATCCGGTCCACCCGCTCCCAGGTGATGTCCACTCCAAGGTCCCGCAGCTTGCCGACCATGGCCTGCGCGCGCGGGGTGCGGTCGTCGCGTACGAGCTCCCGCTCCCGGGAGAGCTCGGGCTCCTCGGGGTCGAAGAGGTACGCGAGCAGGTGCATCCCGGTGCCGTCGAGACGGCAGCTCAGCTCGGCGCCCGTGACCAGGGTCAGCCCCGCGGGCAGCGCGTCGATGGCCTCGCGGTGTCCGGCGACCGTGTCGTGGTCGGTCAGGGCGACCACGTCGAGCCCCGCGGTGGCGGCATTGCGCACCAGCTCGGCGGGGGTGTCCGTACCGTCCGAGGCCGTGGAGTGCGCGTGCAGATCGATGCGCACAGCCGAGCTCCAGGTGGTGGTGGGTATGACGGGGGACGCTCAAGGATACCCCCGGCCCGGACACCCGGGGCGCGAGCGCCACGGCTGGAGCACGGGCGCGCCGCGGCCCGCGGGGCCCGCCGGGGCCGCGCGGCGCGAGGCACGCGTCAGGAGGAGAGAATGCGGGGGCTCAGGGCGCCGCAGGGGAGGAGTTCGACCTCGGCTCCCGCGTCGCGCAGGTCCGTCAGGACCAGCTCGTCGTACATCAGCAGCCCCGACTGCTCCGGCCAGACGATCGCCCACAGCCACAGCCCGCGCGCCTCCCCGGCGAAGACGGCCCGGTCCTCCGGGACACCGGTGACATGCCAGAGCGGAGTCGGACGCCCCGCGGCGACGACCTTGGCGTGCGGAGGGGCGGCGACGTTCATGTAGGGGACCGGGTCGGGGGTGTCGAGGCCCGCGAACCGCGCGCCCAGCCCTACGCCCAGTTCCTCGGCGATCAGCAGCAGCTCACCGATGCCGCCGAGCGGGCCGGGGCCCGAGCAGGCCACGGCGGTGGCCCGGCCGCCGCTGCGGTCGTCGCCGGCCGAGGCGATCCCGGTGAAGAGCCAGCCGACGGGCAGCGGCCAGGGCATCCAGACCGGTACCTGCGCCCGGCTCACCACCACGCCCAGGCCTTCGACGCTCGGCGGGATCACGGGCTGCAGGGGATGAACGGTGCCGTGCACCGCGCACTGCCAGGAGTCGGCGAAGAGACCGGGCGCCCTGACCCGGCCACCGCACTTCGGGCAACTCGGTTCGCCCCTCATAAGAAGCCACGCTCCTCCCCGCCGCGCGCCCCGTCAAGACGCGATCACCCGTCCGGGCGGCCGGGCGGCCGGATGCTCAGTCCAGTGCGACTGCCGTACGCAGAGGGTCCCGCAGATCCGTGCCGCGCGCGAGCCAGCGTTCCTGCAGGGCGGCCGCGCCGTGCACCCGCTTCCACGCGGCCTCGTTCGCCGTCATCGGGAGGAGGGGGAAGAAGGAGACCGGGTCCATCGGGTCCTCCAGTACGAGGTCCTCCACCAGCCCGCCCGGCTCCGCCACGAGCACGGAGGTGAACGGAGCCCCGTCCCAAAGCGGTTCCCCCACGTCCAGCGAGGCCCCGGGCGCCACGATCAGCCCCTCCACCTGGGGGGCCGCGGCCAGTACCGCCAGTGGCCGCAGCAGTCTGTCGGTGGGTGCGAGCCCGCCGCGCACCGTCAGTACGAGCTCGGCGCGCGGGCCGCGCACCGGATCGGCGACCACCGCCGTCGGGTCGGTCATCGGTTGCGCGGACATGCCGAGGGTCGCGTACCGCACGAGGTCGCCCTCGGTGAAGCGGAGGACCTCGATGCGGTCGGTGCCCAGGAAGGTGACGGCGGCGCGGGCGTCGGGTTCGCCGAGCGTGGCGCGCAGCCGGGCTTCCACAAGGGCCAGGATTTCTGCCATGGACCGAGCATAGAACTCGTATCAGGCGGGTAAAGGGCGGGTCTTGACCATCCGTCGGCTGATATCGTTGACCGTTGGTCGGGGACGCTCTCAGAAGAGAAGTTTCAGTGCCCCGGCGACAGGACGTCCCCCACGGGGGACCGGCCGGAGGAGGTGGGGCTGCGGTGCATCGAAGTCGATCGTGCAGTAGTACCAATCGCTCTTCCACTTCACTGACGGGCGTCCCGCGCCCCCTTTGATCCGCACTCCCGGATCGGTCGAAGAGCGACGGCAGAACCATGTCCTCCCGTCCTCATCCTTCCGCCTGCCCGTCCGCCCGGACTGCCGACCGCGGCGACCGTGTCACCCGGAAGGACCTCCCACCCGTACGGTCCGCAGCCGTGCGCGCGAAGGAGCCTGCCATGTCGATGCTGCCCTACCTCCGTGCCGCCGTCCGTCCGGCACTGCGCCGGTCCACCCCCGTACAGCCCGGCTACGACGCCACCCGCGACCCGTCCGCCAACAGCGCGGTGGTCGACTGTGCGGTCTACCGCGACGGGCGCCGGGCCCTGCGGGCGCACGGAGCCGCGTGCCTGACGCCCCGTGAGGCGATGCGCCAGGTCCGCGAGGACGGCGGTTTCGCGTGGATCGGGCTGCACGAGCCGACCGAGGACGAATTCGCCGGGATCGCCGCCGTGTTCGGGCTGCACCCGCTCGCCGTGGAGGACGCGGTGCACGCGCACCAGCGGCCGAAGCTGGAGCGCTACGACGACACCCTCTTCACCGTCTTCAAGACGATCCACTACGTCGAGCACGCCGAACTGACCGCCACCAGCGAGGTGGTGGAGACCGGCGAGGTGATGTGCTTCACCGGACCCGACTTCGTCATCACCGTCCGGCACGGCGGCCAGGGCTCCCTCAGGGGACTGCGCCACCGCCTCCAGGACGACCCGGCTCTTCTGGCCAGGGGACCGTCCGCCGTCCTGCACTCCCTCGCCGACCACGTCGTCGACGGCTACATCGCCGTCGCCTCGGCCGTCCAGGACGACATCGACGAGGTGGAGAGCGACGTCTTCGCCGCCCCCGCCAAGGGCAGTGCGCGCGGCGGCGACGCGGGCCGCATCTACCAGCTCAAGCGCGAGGTACTGGAGTTCAAGCGGGCTGTCTCCCCGCTGCTGCGCCCCATGGAACTGCTCAGCGAGCGGCCGATGCGGCTGGTGGACCCGGACATCCAGAAGTACTTCCGCGACGTCGCCGACCACCTGGCCCGCGTCCACGAGCAGGTCGTCGGCTTCGACGAACTGCTGAACTCCATCCTCCAGGCCAACCTGGCGCAGGCGACCGTCGCCCAGAACGAGGACATGCGCAAGATCACCTCCTGGGCGGCGATCATCGCCGTGCCGACCATGATCTGCGGCGTGTACGGGATGAACTTCGAGCACATGCCGGAGCTGCACTGGCGCTACGGCTATCCGATGGTGATGGCCGCCATCACCGGCAGCTGCTTCACCATCCACCGGGCACTGCGCCGGCACGGCTGGCTGTAGGCGTCGGCCCCGCACGCCTGGTCGCGGTGGCGCACGCCCCGCTGGCTACCCTGTCCGCATGACTCTCAGCGCGCTCGAACTGGCCCTCGTCGAGGAGGCCACCAAGAAGTCCGGCCTCATCTGGGTCCGCGGCTCCGGGGCCGACCGCGGCCTGTGGCACGCCTGGGTGGACGGCGCGGCCCATGTGCTCGGCGACGGGCCCGGCGAGCAGCCGTTCCCCGGGCTCGCGGACGGGGCGGCGGCCGAGGTGACCGTGCGCAGCAAGGACAAGGGCGGCCGGCTCGTCGCGTGGACGGCGACGGTACGGGAGCTCGTGCCCGGCAGCGAGCCGTGGGAGGCCGCGGTGGCCGAGCTGAAGGGCAAGCGGCTCAACGCGCCCGACTCCGCCGAGATGACCGGGCGGTGGGCGCGGGAGTGCCGGCTGCTGCGCCTGGAGCCGGAGTCGGTCCGGGCGGGCCTCCCGGAGGGTTCGCTGGCCGCGGCTCCGCTGGACTCCCCCGCGATCACCCGGGAGCCGATCCCGGCCGGGCTGCCGAAGCTGCTGCTGAAGCGGAAGAAGGCGGCCCGCTAGGCGGCTTGCCGGACGGCCCCCCGCTCGCCGGACGGCCGGCCGGGCGGCCCAGGGGTCAGCGCTTGGGGGCCGTGCCCTGGCCGGAGCCCTTGGGCGTGGGCTGCGCGGAGCCGTCCCCCTGCTCCTTGGTGGTGGGCAGCTGGGAACCGTAGTCCACCGTCTGGTCCTGCGCGGGCGCGGTGAGCTCGACCGGCTTGCCCCATTCCGCGAGCTCCACCCGGCCGGCGCCGCCCGCGCGTTCCATCAGGAGCGGGTAGGGGGTGCCCTCCAGGGAGACCGACAGCTTGCCGCCCTTGCCGGCGTCCGCCGAGACCTGGACGGCCTTGGTGTGCCCGACCTTGGTGTAGTCCTCGCCCTTGGTGAGCTTGCCGTCGAGCCCGAGCAGTCCGTCCAGCATGACGTGCATGTCGGTGAACCCGCGCAACTGCTTGTAGGAGGGGTCGCCCTCGGGCACCTTGACGAACTTGTCGCCGAGCTTGCCGGCCGCCTCGGACTGGCCCCAGAACTTGGCGCTCGCCTTGAGGTAGAGCTGCTCGCCCACCCGCAGCAGCTGGAAGGTGGTGTCGTCCTGCGATTTCACCTCGCCGGAGCCGCCGTCCGCCCCGAGCCGCATGTCGAGGGTGAAGGACTTGCCGCCGCTGACGAGGGTGCCGGACAGGTGCACCGACTGGGCCCCGGTGACGGCCGTCCTGGCCTTGTCCTCGATCTGGTCGGCGGTGAGTTTGCCGACCCCGTTCGTGCCCTCGTCGGGGTCCGCCCCGCACCCGGTGGCGACGACGGCCAGGCTCGCGCACAGGGCGCTGAGGAAGGCGGCCCGGCGCAGCCGTGGGGCGGGGAAGTAGGCGGTCACGGGCGGGTGCCCCTCTCGTTGCGTCGGCGAGCAGCTGGCAGCGTACCCGCCCGTAGCGACGGCCCCCGCGCGGAGCCCGGGTAGGGCCCGCGAGGGTGCGCGGGCTCCGGGGACGCCCGTGCGGACGGCCCCACCAGGAGGTTGTGTGCGGCACGGGCTAACCTGAGGGACGGCAGTACCGGTGATCGACGGATGACGCAGCTCGTAGGAGGCGCTCGGATGGCGGCAGGCGCCCCACGGATCTTCGTCTCGCATCTGTCGGGTGTGCCCGTCTTCGACCCCAACGGCGACCAGGTGGGCCGTGTCCGCGACCTCGTCGCGATGCTCCGCGTGGGCGGCCGGCCGCCCCGGCTGCTCGGCCTGGTGGTCGAGGTCGTCAGCCGGCGCCGGATCTTCCTGCCCATGACCCGGGTGACGGGCGTCGAGTCCGGCCAGGTCATCACCACCGGCGTGGTCAACATGCGGCGCTTCGAGCAGCGTCCCACCGAGCGGCTGATCCTCGGCGAGCTGCTGGACCGGCGGGTGCGCCTGGTCGCGGACGACGAGGAGGTCACCGTCCTGGACGTGGCCATCCAGCAGCTGCCGGCGCGCCGCGACTGGGAGATCGACCGGATCTTCGTGCGGAAGGGCAAGTCGGGCGCGCTGCGCCGGCGCGGCGAGACCCTGACCGTCGAGTGGTCGGCGGTGACCGGGTTCTCCCTGGAGGAGCACGGGCAGGGCGCCGAGAACCTGGTCGCCACCTTCGAACAGATGCGCCCGGCCGACGTCGCGAACGTCCTGCACCACCTGACGCCCAAGCGGCGCGCCGAGGTGGCCAGCGCTCTGGACGACGACCGGCTCGCGGACGTCATGGAGGAGCTGCCCGAGGACGAGCAGGTGGAGATCCTCGGGAAACTGAAGGAGGAGCGCGCGGCCGACGTCCTGGAGGCGATGGACCCGGACGACGCGGCCGACCTGCTCTCGGAGCTGCCGGAGGACGACAAGGAGCGGCTGCTGACGCTGATGCGGCCGGACGACGCGGCCGATGTGCGTCGCCTCCTGTCGTACGAGGAGAACACCGCGGGCGGTCTGATGACCACGGAGCCGATCGTGCTGCGGCCCGACGCGACGGTCGCGGACGCGCTGGCCCGCGTACGGCAGTCGGACCTGTCTCCGGCGCTGGCGGCGCAGGTGTACGTGTGCCGGCCGCCGGACGAGACGCCGACGGGCAAGTACCTGGGCACGGTGCACTTCCAGCGCCTGCTGCGCGATCCGCCGTTCACACTGGTCAGCTCGATCGTGGACACCGGGCTGGCGCCGCTGCGGCCGGACTCCTCGCTGCCGGTGGTGACCAGCTACCTGGCCGCGTACAACATGGTGGCGGTGCCGGTCGTCGACGAGAGCGGCTCGCTGCTGGGCGCGGTCACCGTCGACGACGTACTGGACCACCTGCTGCCGGACGACTGGCGGGAGACGGACTTCCATTCGGAGGGTCCCGGCGGACCCGAGGACTCCGAGCGCGCGGAAGGGGCCCTGCGTGACCACTGAACGGGGGCGCGGCGACCAGGGCGCGCGCGAGCGGCGGCGCGAGCAGATCCGGGAGCGGCGCGAACAGGCGCGGCTGCAGGCGCGCGAGCACGGCCTGTCGGTGGAGTCGGCGGAACGTTCCTCCGACGCGCACCGCGAACGGGCGAAGAGCGGCGGCTCCGGGACCTCCGGGTCCGGGACCGGGTCGAGCGCGCTGACGCGCTCGCGCGCGCGGCTCGACCTGCCGCGCCCGGCGCGCCGGCGGCTGCTGCCCGAATACGACCCGGAGGCGTTCGGACGGCTGTCGGAGCGGGTGGCGCGGTTCCTCGGCACCGGCCGGTTCATCGTCTGGATGACCGTCGTCATCATCATCTGGGTGCTGTGGAACATCTTCGCGCCGGAGCATCTGCGGTTCGACCAGTACCCCTTCATCTTCCTGACCCTGATGCTGTCGCTCCAGGCCTCCTACGCGGCCCCGCTGATCCTGCTCGCGCAGAACCGGCAGGACGACCGGGACCGGGTCAACCTGGAACAGGACCGCAAGCAGAACGAGCGCTCGCTGGCCGACACCGAGTACCTGACGCGGGAGATCGCCGCCCTGCGCATGGGTCTGGGAGAGGTCGCCACGCGCGACTGGATCCGGTCCGAGTTCCAGGATCTGATCAAGGAGATGGACGAGCGGCGGCTATTCCCGTCCGAGAGTGACGAAGGCGACCGCTAGCGGGCTTTCCTGAGGCCCGCCACCGCGCCGTACCATCGGGGCATGGCTACCGACACAAGCTCCGCCGACGCCGCCGCCGTGCCCGAGCAGGACGCGATCCTGGACGCGCTGGCGACGGTGAACGACCCCGAGATCCACCGGCCGATCACCGAGCTGGGCATGGTCAAATCGGTGGAGATCGGCGACGGTGGCGAGGTCGCCGTCACGGTGTACCTGACGGTGTCGGGCTGCCCCATGCGCGAGACCATCACCAACCTGGTCACCGAGGCCGTCCAGGGGGTCCCCGGCGTCACCTCGGTCGCCGTCACGCTGGACGTGATGAGCGACGAGCAGCGCAAGGACCTCGCGGCGACCCTGCGCGGCGGCACCGCCGAGCGCGAGGTCCCCTTCGCCCAGCCCGGCTCCCTGACCCGCGTCTACGCGGTCGCCTCCGGCAAGGGCGGCGTCGGCAAGTCCTCGGTCACCGTCAACCTGGCGGCGGCGATGGCGGCCGACGGCCTCAAGGTAGGCGTGGTCGACGCCGACATCTACGGCCACAGCGTGCCGCGCATGCTCGGCGTGGAGGGCCGCCCCACCCAGGTCGAGAACATGATCATGCCGCCGTCGGCGCACGGCGTGAAGGTCATCTCCATCGGCATGTTCACCCCGGGCAACGCGCCCGTGGTGTGGCGCGGTCCGATGCTGCACCGGGCGCTCCAGCAGTTCCTCGCCGACGTGTTCTGGGGAGACCTGGACGTGCTGCTCCTCGACCTGCCGCCGGGTACGGGCGACATCGCGATCTCCGTGGCCCAGCTGGTGCCGAACGCCGAGATCCTCGTCGTGACCACCCCGCAGCAGGCGGCGGCCGAGGTCGCGGAGCGGGCCGGCTCGATCGCCGTGCAGACCCACCAGAAGATCGTCGGCGTCGTCGAGAACATGTCCGGGCTGCCGTGCCCGCACTGCGACGAGATGGTCGACGTGTTCGGCTCGGGCGGTGGCCAGAAGGTCGCCGACGGCCTGACGAAGACGATTGGCGCGAACGTGCCGGTACTCGGCTCGATCCCGATCGACGTACGGCTGCGCGAGGGCGGCGACGACGGCACCCCGGTCGTCCTGTCCGACCCCGACTCCCCGGCCGGCGCGGCCCTGCGCGCCATCGCCGGCAAGCTCGGCGGCCGCGCCCGCGGCCTGGCGGGCATGTCCCTGGGGATCACGCCGCGCAACAAGTTCTGAGGTAACCCCGAGGTGGGGGCGATCAAGGGCACCGCCGGTCGGCGGTGCCCTTCCCGTGTCCGGGACTACTCGTACGTACCGAGGTCCCCGATCACCGAGAACCCGATCCCGTACGCGCTCATCCCCCGCCCGTAGGCACCGAGATGGACCCCGCTCCCGGTGGACCCCGCGAGCACCCACCCGAACTCCGACTCGCGGTAGTGGAACACCGTCGGCTCCCCGTCCACGGGCAGCGACAGCGTCGACCAGTCCTCCCCCGCGAGGTCGTCGGCCAGTTCCCACGCCGCCTCGGTCTGCTGGTCGAGCCAGTCGTCGCGCAGGCTGTGGTCCATCTGCCCCGGCCAGCTGTAGGCCAGCAGCCCGGAGCCGGCCAGCCAGGCCGCCGAGGAGACCGAGGTGGCCTCCAGGACGCCGGTGCCGTCGCCGCTGCGGCGCAGCGGGTTGCTGGCGACGGTGATGACCACCGCGAAGCGTTCCTTCTCCCCGGTGGCGATCTCGCCGCGGGCGGAGGGCTCGTCCCCGTGGCCGGTGGAGCCGTGCTCCACGCTGCCGTCGGCGCCGGTGCCGACCTGCATGAGCCAGCGGGGGCCGGTGAAGGCCCCGTCCAGCCCGTACCAGGGGAAGTCGGCCCGCAGGTAGCCCTCGGCCGCCCGACGGGCCGCCGGGACGGGCGGGGTGGCCGCCTCCGCGGGCTGCGGGTGCTCCTGCGGCGCGGTCTGCGGCGCCGCGGGCGCCTCCGCGGGCTGGGTGCCTACCCGGCTACTGCTCGTGGTCTCCATCTGCGCGGCCTCTCGTTCCGTAGGGTCCGGAACGGCCCTCCCCCTCGCTTCGCTGGGGGGACCCCGTCCCTCGGTCGTCCTGGGTCCGGACTCAAGGAGGATAGCCATCCGACGGCGGATAGCCGGGCAGGCGGGCGCGCGAGTGGTATCGGGTGGCTCAGGTGGCGTCGGCGTCGTAGGGCGTGCGCTGCTCCTGCGCCGGGGCGGCGGGCTTCTTCAGCATGTCCGGTCCGGCGGCCGCGGCGGAGCCGGTGGCGGGAGCCGGGTCGGACTCCTTGCTGTTGACCGCGTCGGTGACGTCGTTGAGTTCCTTGCGGAGATCGAAGCTGCTCCGGATCTCCTTGAGGTCCTCGTTCTCGGTCAGCTGCTTGCGGATGAAGGTCTTCGGGTTGAGGTCCTCGAACTCGAAGTCCTTGAACTCCGGTCCGAGCTCGGAGCGGATGTCCTGCTTCGCGCTGTCGGAGAACGCGCGGATCTTCCGGATGACGCCCGTGACGTCCTGGATGACCTTCGGCAGTTTGTCCGGACCGAAGATGAGAATGGCGAGCACCACGATCGTGACCAGCTCGAGTGCGCCTATGTCGTTGAACACCTTGCCGCTCCTCGGCTCTCTTCACGTCAGCCCGACACACGGTACCCGGCCGGGTCCACAGGCCAATACACCAGGACCGCACGATTACGGGACCGGCCCCGGTTTCACCCGCCCGTCATGATCCGTTCGCCGATCCGAGGACCATTTCCAGAGTGCGCTCCCTGCCCTCGCGCAGCACCGTGAGGGTGAGCGCGTCGCCCGGCCGGTGGGCCCGGATCTTGATGACGAGTTCGTCGCCGCCGTGCACGCGTACCCCGTCGACCTTGGTGATCACGTCGCCCGGCCTGATCCCAGCAAGAGCTCCGGGCCCGCCCGCGGTGACCGCCGGCTTGCCGCCCTCGCCCTTCTCCCCCACGCGGGCCCCGTCGCCGGAGTACTCCATGTCCAGGGTGACACCGATGACGGGATGGGTCGCGTGGCCGGTGCGCATCAGCTCCTCGGCGACGCGCCGGCCCTGGTTCACCGGGATGGCGAACCCCAGGCCGATGCTGCCGCGCTGCTGGCCCGAGCTGTCCCCGCCGTCGCCACCGCGGATGGCGCTGTTGATGCCGATGACCTGTGCCTGGGCGTCGAGGAGCGGGCCGCCGGAGTTGCCGGGGTTGATGGGGGCGTCGGTCTGCAGGGCGTCGACGTAGCTGACGTCGCTGCCGTCGCCCTTGTCCCCGCCCGCGGTGATGGGGCGGCCGGTGGCGCTGATGATGCCGGCGGTGACGGTGTTGGAGAGGTCGAAGGGGGCTCCGATGGCCACGACCGGGTCTCCGACCTTCACGTTCTCGGAGTTGCCGAGCGCGAGGGGCCGCAGGCCCCGTACCCCGTCGACCTTGACGACGGCCAGGTCGTAGCCGGTGTCGCCGCCGACCAGCTCGGCGCCGACGCTCTCGCCGGTGCTGAAGGTGACGGTTATGGTCCGGGCCCCGTGGACCACGTGGTTGTTGGTGAGGATGTGGCCCTGTGCGTCGAGGACGAACCCGGTGCCCGTCGAACTGCTCTCCGCGCCGTTGACGTGCAGGGTGACCACTCCGGGCAGTGCGGTGGCCGCGATCCCGGCGACGCTGCCGGGGGCCCGGCCCCGGTCGGCCGCGGGGGCCGCCTGCGGGAGTTCGAGACGGGTACCGGCCCGCCGCTCGGCGAGGACTCCGGCGTAACCGCCGATGCCGCCCGCGAGGAGCGCGATCCCGATGCCGAGGGCGACGCCCTGGCGCAGCCGGACGCGGGGGGATCCCGCTCTGCCGTGGTCCACCGTCTGCAGCGGCCTCGCGCCCCACGGGTCGTACCGCGGCCGCGGCTCCGGCCGCCCGTCCGTCACGGGGCCCGCCTGCGAACCCGCTCCGGGCGCGGTGCGCGGGGCCGGTACGGCCGACTCGTACGCGCCGCCGGACGGTTCGGGGCGGCTCCACCACTTGGGTACCGGGGCGGCGGCGGGGATCGTCCCCTGCCCGGCGCCGGTGTCCGGAGCCCGGTCCGTGCCCGGGTCCGAGGAGCCCCGCGGGGCCGGTACGGCCGGCCCGGGTGCGCGCGTGGACGGCTCGGGGCGGCTCCACCACCGGGGCGGCGGGGCGGGGACCGGGTCCGGAGCCGGATCGGTCTGCTGACTGTCGGACATGGGCGCTCCCCGCCTACCTGTCTGTCTCCGCCGGCCGCCCGGGGCGGCACATCTGGCGGAGATTCAACCAGGTCGCCCGTGCCGCCCGTCCCCGCGGTCCGGCGAGGCGGTCGCGATGGCGGCGCCCCAGGGGCCCACGGGATCGGCGGCCGGGAACACGGGCGGGCCGGCTTCACCCACGACCGGGACCGCGGCCGGGACCACGCCCTACCGGTACAGGGACACCGGGCGGGCCGACGTGGCGGTCGTGGCGAGCGGCGGGGACGGGGGCACCGCGAGGGGTGCCCCCGGGTGCAGCGACGGGGCGGTGCCGGGCTTCGGCATCCGGTTCTCCCGGACCACCGCGTCGAACACCGGTACCACGGGGCCCGTCCGCGCCGCGGGGGCCTCGCCCCGGGCGTTGGGCTCGATCGCGTCCATCGGCAGCGAACCACCCAGCGCGATCGCGGCGAGCGACACCGCCCCGGCGGCCACGAACGCGAAGCGGCGCCGCTGGCGGCCCACGTCGTGTATCCGGAAGCCCTGCTGCCGCGGCGGCTCGGCGGCCGGCGCGGGGGGCGCGTAGGCGAAGGTCGAGGAGAAGGGGTCGGCCCCCGGCGGCGGACCGAAGGGGCCGGACGGGCCCGAGGAGGTGTCGGAGGCGCCTCCCGGCAGACCCTGCAGCCGTGCCAGCAGTCCCTCCGACAGCGGCGGCGGCGCGCTCTCCACGAACATGGTCTTCAGGCGCCGTTGCGCGTCGGCCTCGGCCTTGCACCTGGGGCACGTCGCCAGGTGCGCCAGCACCCGCTCGCGCGCGTCGTGGTTCAGCTCCCCGTCCACCAGGGCGGCGAGCCGGTCGCCCAGATGCTGTTCGGCGGAGGACGCCTGTTCGGCGCGCCACGGGGACGGACTGATCCCGCTCACTCGGCTCCGCCCTCTCCCCCGGCGCCGGGGGCGCCCACCGCCGCGCCGGCCAGCGCGCGCTGCTCGGCGCGCGCCTCGGGGGACCGGTGCTTGAGTGCCTTGCGCAGGTGCGAACGGCCTCGGTGGATACGGCTGCGGACGGTGCCGAGCTTCACGCCGAGCGTCGCGGCGATCTCCTCGTACGACAGGCCCTCGATGTCGCAGAGCACCACGGCCGCGCGGAATTCGGGCGCGAGGGTGTCCAGTGCCTGCTGCACGTCCGCGTCGAAGTGGGTGTCGTGCAGTACCTGCTGCGGGGACGGCTCACGGCTCGGCAGGCGCTCGGCGGCGTCGTCGGCGAGCGCGTCGAAGCGGATCCGCTGCTTGCGGCGGACCATGTCCAGGAAGAGGTTGGTGGTGATCCGGTGCAGCCAGCCCTCGAACGTGCCGGGGGTGTACGTGGACAGCGAGCGGAAGACGCGGACGAAGACTTCCTGCGTCAGGTCCTCGGCGTCGTGCTGGTTACCCGTCAGGCGGTAGGCGAGACGGTAGACCCGCGCGCTGTGGGTGCTGACGATCTCCTCCCACGTGGGAGGGGTCCACGCCTGGGAGCCCGCATCAGCGGCGAAGGTCGCGGTGGTTGCGGTGTCTGCGGTGCGGAAACGGTCAGCGATGTTGGTCACGGATTTCGGCTCACCCGCCGACCAGAAGAGGCGTCGGAGAACACCCCCACGATCCACAGGCGCAGCCGCACCTCCCCTGTCGGCTCTGGTGGTGTCCAGCGGAATCCCTACCATAGCCACCCCTCCCGTCAGCTCCGGATAAGCGTTTTTGCAGTAACTTTGCACGGGCACCGGGTCCCGCACCCCTCTTGCGTCTCTACTGCTCTCAACGCCCGGTCCCATCTGCGGGTTCCCGACTCCAGCGGATACAGTCACCGTTGCCACAACTATGGGGACAGGAGAGGGTCATTACCGGCAACCGGCAGACGAGCTGGGCGTTCGCCGACGCGTTTGTCGCCGAGGACGACGCTCTGCGATGGGCCCGCGACCGGTCCAGGGAAGCGGGCCTGCGCTCGGTCTCCCCCGGCACCGGGGCCGCGCTGCGCCTGCTCGCCGCCACCGCGGATGCCAAGGCGGTCGCCGAGATCGGCACCGGCACCGGCGTGTCCGGCATCCACCTCCTGCACGGAATGCGCCCCGACGGGGTCCTGACCACCGTGGACCCCGAGCCGGACCGGCAGGCTTTCGCCCGCCAGGCCTTCCGCGCCGCCGGCTTCGCGGGCAACCGCGCCCGTTTCATCCCGGGCCGCGCCCTCGACGTACTTCCCCGGCTCGCCGACGGCGGATACGACCTCGTCTTCTGCGACGGGGACCCGTCCGAGTCCCTCGACTACCTCGCTGAATCGTTGCGCCTGCTGCGACCCGGCGGCCTGGTGTGCTTCGAGGGAGTCTTCTCCGACGGCCGTACGGTCGATTCCGCGGCCCAGCCGGTGGAGGTCCTCCGCGTCCGCGAGCTGCTGCGCAGCGTCCGCGAGAGCCCCGCCCTGGAGGCCGCCCTGCTCCCGGTGGGCGACGGCCTGCTGTGCGCCGTACGCCGCTGAGCACCGCGGGACCGTAGCACCGCGGGACCGTAGCACCGCGGGACCGAAGAACCGCGGCCCCCTGGCGCCGCCCCGATCCTTCACGCCCCCGTCACACTCCCGGCCCGCCCGCGCGGAGCGGACACAACACTGCCCCGACCGCTGATCGCGGCCGGGGCAGTGCAGAGAATGCGGGGAAAGTACTGTCAGCGGCCCCGGGGGGTCAGCCGACTACCTTCTTCAGGGCGTCACCCAGGGCGTCCGCCTCGTCCGGAGTCAGCTCGACGACGAGCCGACCGCCGCCCTCGAGCGGTACGCGCATGACGATGCCCCGCCCCTCCTTGGTGACCTCGAGCGGGCCGTCGCCCGTCCGCGGCTTCATGGCCGCCATGCTCGTTCCCCTTCCTGAAACCAGTTCATCGTCAGCCGACGGCCCCATTCAGGTGCCTAGTGCCCGGCATCGAACACATTGCTTCCAGGCCATTATCCCGCATGTCAGGACCCGATGACCAACATCGGCTGGGAACGCTTGTGCAACGCGCTCGACCAAAACCACTCATTTCGGGGACCCGCCTGCGATACTTCGCCGCCACACCGCGTGAATCCCCTCCGGTTCGTTTGACGCACATCACATGTGCGACCACGGTCCGGTCCGCCATGCTGGCCCTTGCACCGGCCAGTACCGGCCGGTAGCCAGCCCGCGACGAAGGGGGACCCCCGACATGGCCGACAGCGTGCTCTACGAAGTGACCGACGGACTCGCGACCATCACGATCAACCGTCCCGACGCCATGAACGCCATGAACACCGAGACCAAGGTCGCCCTGCGCGACGCGGTCTCGGCCGCGGCCTGCGACCCGGCGGTACGGGCGGTCCTGCTCACCGCGGCCGGCAACCGCGCGTTCTGCGTCGGCCAGGACCTCAAGGAGCACGTGGGCAACCTGGCGGCCGACCGCGAGCACGGGTCCTCGCTCACCATGAACACCGTCGCGGAGCACTACAACCCGATCGTCCGGGCCCTGACGGAGATGCCGAAGCCGGTGGTGGCGGGCGTGAACGGCGTCGCGGCGGGTGCGGGCTTCGGCTTCGCGCTGGCGGCGGACTTCCGCGTGGTCGCGGACACCGCCTCCTTCAACACCTCGTTCGCGGGGGTCGCCCTGACCGCCGACTCGGGCGTCTCGTGGACGCTGCCGCGCCTGATCGGCGCCTCGCGCGCCTCCGACCTGCTGCTCTTCCCCCGGTCGGTGAAGGCCGCGGAAGCCCTGGAACTCGGCATCGCGAACCGCGTCGTCCCCTCCGACGAACTGGCCTCCGAGGCCCTGGCCGTGGCCCGGCGGCTGGCCGAGGGCCCCACGGTCGCGTACGCCGCGCTGAAGGAGTCGCTCGCCTACGGGGCCTCGCGGTCCCTCTCCGAGGCGCTGGACCACGAGGACACCCTCCAGGGCCGTGCGGGGGCCTCCGAGGACCATGCGATCGCCGTCGCGGCCTTCCTCGCGAAGGAGGCTCCGCGCTACCTGGGTCGCTGACCGGGTCCCCTCCGGGCCGCGGGTGCGGTGCCACGGCGCCGCCCCCCGCCCTCCCTTCCGACCGGGGCGGGGGCGTCAGGACGGATTGCGGGCCACGCATTGGGCCAGATGGTCGTTGACCAGGCCGCAGGCCTGCATCAGGGCGTAGGCCGTCGTCGGGCCGACGAAGCGGATGCCCGCCTTCTTCAGGGCCTTCGCCAGCGCCGTCGACTCCGGTGTCACCGCCGGGATCTCCGCCGTGGACCTCGGCGCGGCACGTCGCCGACCCGCAGGGGCGTGGGACCAGATCAGGGCGTCCAGCTCCCCCGGCTCCCACCCGGCCAGGGTCTTCGCGTTGGCCAGCGTCGCCTCAATCTTGGCCCGGTTGCGGATGATCCCCTCGTCGCCGAGGAGCCGCTCGGCGTCCGCCGCCCCGAACTCCGCGACCCGCGCGATCTCGAAGCCCGCGAACGCGGCCCGGAACCCCTCGCGCCTGCGCAGGATCGTCAGCCACGAGAGCCCCGACTGGAACGCCTCCAGGCACAGCCGCTCGTAGAGCGCGTCGTCCCCGTGGACCGGGCGCCCCCACTCCGTGTCGTGGTACGCGAGGTACTCCTCGGTGGCCAGCCCCCAGGGGCACCGCAGCCCGCCGTCCGGCCCGGCGACGGCTCCGCTCACTGCCCGGCGTCCTTGGCCAGGTCCACGGAGGCCCCGGCCGTCGTGGTGGGAGCCGCGGCGGCGGTGAGCTCGGCGATCCGCGCGTCCCGCTCCGCCAGCTCGGCCGCCAGGCGCTCCAGTACCTCGTCCACGTCGGCCATCCGGTACCCGCGCGGGGCGACCGGCAGGCGCAGCTCGTCGATGTCCTCCCGTACGACGGGACGGTTCTCCGGCAGCGCGTCGGACAGCCGGTCGGGCTCGGCCTCCGGCAGGACGGCCTCGGATCCCCCGCCGGCCACCGCCAGGGTGACGCCGGCGACGACCACGACCAGCGCGATGAGCAAGAACGCGAACACGATCAACTCCCCTGAGAGACTCCGGCCACCAGGTTAAGGTCGCAGGCGAGGCGCAAGGGCCGCCGAAGGAGGAAAGAGCAGGATGCTGCGACTGGGCAGGCGCGAGTTCGACACCCACGAGGCGGTGATCATGGCCATCGTGAACCGGACCCCTGACTCCTTCTACGACCAGGGCGCGACCTTCCGCGACGAGCCGGCCCTGGACCGGGTCGAGCAGGCGGTGGCCGAGGGTGCCGCGATCATCGACATCGGCGGGGTGAAGGCCGGTCCCGGCGAGCACGTGGACGCTGCCGAGGAGGCCCGGCGCACGGTGGGCTTCGTCGCCGAGGTGCGCCGCCGCCACCCGGACGTGGTGATCAGCGTCGACACCTGGCGCCACGAGGTCGGCGAGGCCGTCTGCGAGGCCGGGGCCGATCTGCTGAACGATGCCTGGGGCGGGGTCGACCCGAAGCTCGCGGAGGTCGCCGCGCGCTACGGCGCCGGCATCGTCTGCACCCATGCGGGCGGGGTCGAACCGCGGACCCGGCCGCACCGGACCGAGTACGAGGACGTGATGGCGGACATCCTGCGGGTCACGGTCGGCCTCGCCGAACGCGCGGCGGCGCTCGGTGTCCCCCGGGAGTCGATCATGATCGACCCGGGCCACGACTTCGGGAAGAACACCCGCCACTCCCTGGAGGCCACCCGCCGCCTCGCGGAAATGGCGGAGACCGGCTGGCCCGTGCTGGTCTCCCTGTCGAACAAGGACTTCGTCGGCGAGACCCTCGACAAGCCGGTCAAGGAGCGCCTGCTGGGCACCCTGGCCACGACGGCCGTCTCGGCCTGGCTCGGCGCCCAGGTCTACCGCGTCCACGAGGTCGCGGAAACGAAGCAGGTCCTGGAGATGGTCCGCTCCATCCAGGGCCACCGTCCCCCGGCGGTCGCCCGCCGGGGGTTGGCGTAGCCCACGGCTGGGACTACCTGCCGACTTCCTTCGTCACGAGCGCGATCGCCTCTTCCACGTCGTCGGTGACGTGGAAGAGGTAGAGGTCCTTCTCCGAGGCCTTGCCCTGGGCGATGACCGTGTTCTTCAACCAGTCCAGCAGCCCGCTCCAGTACGCCGTGCCGAACAGCACGATCGGGAAGCGGGTGATCTTCTGCGTCTGGACCAGGGTCAGGGCCTCGAACAGCTCGTCGAGGGTGCCGAGGCCACCGGGCAGGACCACGAAGCCCTGGCTGTACTTCACGAACATCGTCTTGCGGACGAAGAAGTAGCGGAAGTTCAGCCCGAGGTCGACGTGCTCGTTGAGCCCCTGCTCGAAGGGCAGCTCGATGCCCAGGCCGACCGAGATGCCGTTGGCCTCCCGCGCGCCCTTGTTGGCCGCCTCCATCGCGCCCGGGCCACCGCCCGTGATCACCGCGAAGCCGGCCTCGACGAGCGCACCGCCGATCCGCACGCCCGCCTCGTACTCCGGCGAGTCCACGGGCGTCCGGGCCGAGCCGAACACGCTGATCGCCGGCGGCAGCTCCGCCAGCGTGCCGAAGCCCTCGATGAACTCCGACTGGATGCGCAGGACCCGCCAGGGATCGGTGTGCACCCACTCGGAGGGCCCGGCCGAATCCAGCAGCCGCTGGTCCGTCGTACTGCCGGCCTGCACCTGGCTCCGCCTCCTCAGCACCGGCCCGAGCTGCTGCTCCTCGGGCCGACGACGAGCGGACCCTTCAGGGTTGCCCATGATGTGCTCCCTCCTGCTGATCGTTGGCTCAGGGTAGGCGCACAAAGGTGACGAGAAGCGGAATTCAGGAGGTCAGCCAGGCGCGGAGTCGTTCCTCGCAGTGCAGGATCGCCTTCGTCTCCACGCGTTCGTCGACCTTGTGGGCCAGCAGGGCGTCGCCCGGGCCGTAGTTGACCGCCGGTACGCCCAGCGCGCTGAAGCGTGAGACGTCCGTCCAGCCGAACTTCGGCATGGCGTGGCCGCCGACGGCCTCCATGAAGGCCGCCGCCGCCGGGTGGCCGAGTCCGGGCAGGGCGCCGGGCGAGGAGTCGTCGACGACGAATTCGGAGATGTCGCAGTCCGCGAACACTTCCCGTACGTGCGCGAGCGCCTCCTCCTGGCTGCGGTCGGGTGCGTAACGGAAATTCACGGTCACCGTGCAGGCGTCCGGGATCACGTTGTTCGCGACGCCGCCCTCGATGCGGACGGCGCTGAGGCCCTCGTGGAACTCCAGGCCGTCGATCACCGGCTTGCGGGGCTCGTAGGCGGCCAGCGTGGCCAGGATGGGGCCGGCGGTGTGGATGGCGTTGGAGCCCATCCAGCTGCGCGCGGAGTGGGCGCGCTCGCCGGCCGTGCGGAGCAGCACCCGCAGGGTGCCCTGGCAGCCTCCCTCGACCTCGGCGTTGGAGGGTTCGAGGAGGACGGCGAAGTCGCCGGTCAGCCAGTCGGGGTGGGCTTCGGCGACCTTGCCGAGCCCGTTGAGGTCGGCGGCGACCTCTTCCTGGTCGTAGAAGACGAAGGTGAGGTCGCGGTTGGGCTCCGGCACGGTCGCGGCGATGCGCAGCTGCACGGCGACGCCCGACTTCATGTCGGTGGTGCCGCATCCCCACAGGATGCCGTTCTCGTCGAGGCGGGAGGGCACGTTGCCGGCGATCGGCACGGTGTCGAGGTGCCCGGCGAGTACGACGCGTTCGGCGCGGCCGAGGTGGGTGCGCGCGACGACGTTGTTGCCGTAGCGGTCCACGGTCAGGTGCGGCAGGCCGCGCAACGCGTGCTCCACGAGGTCGGCGAGGACCTTCTCGTCGCCGCTCACGGAAGGGATGTCGACGAGCCGGGCGGTCAGCTCGGCGGCGTCCAGGGTGAGGTCCAGCTCGGATTCGGACATGGAGCTGACCCTAACGCCCCGGGCTGAGGCAAAGCCTTGTCCGTCCGGCCGATGGACGCGTCGAAAGGCTCCAGTACGGTGGGCGGCGTGCCGCAGACCGATCAGCCCCGATCCCGCCGCCGTCGCCGCCCGCTCCGCTGGGCTGCCGGTTTCCTGGTGCTGGTGGCGGTCGCCGGGTACTTCTTCGTGCAGCGCGAGTCGAACGGCGGAGGGGGCACTCCCTACTGCACGGCCACGGTCAATGCCATGGGCGGCGCCAAGGGCGGTACCGATCAGAACTACGAGATGTCCCCGGAGCAGGCGGCGAACGCGGCGACGATAGCCGCCGTCGGGGTCTCCAAGGGGATGCCGGACCGGGCCGTGACGATCGCGCTGGCGACCGCGATGCAGGAGTCGATGCTGCACAACCTCGACCACGGCGACCGCGACTCGCTCGGTCTCTTCCAGCAGCGGCCCTCGCAGGGCTGGGGCACGCCCGCGCAGATCATGGACCCCGTGTACTCGGCCGGGATCTTCTACGACCGGTTGGACGAGGTCAAGGGGTACTCGCGGATGCCGCTGACGGTGGCCGCGCAGAAGGTGCAGCTCAGTGCCTTCCCGCAGGCGTACGCGAAGCACGAGCCGGACGCGACGGTCCTGACCACGGCCTTCACCGGTGGCGGCCACCTGACCTGCACCGGGCCGGCACCCGTCCAGGCCGGGGATCCGGCGAAGGTCAGGTCGGAGCTGTCCCGGCTCGTCGGCAAGGACGGGCCGCACACGCTGCCGGCGGCGCCGGGCGGGACCGCGGGGGCCGCGGCGGACGGGACGGCCCGGGAGTCCGAGGTGACCCTGGTCGCGAAGGGGGGCGACGGGGAGACGGCGAGGCGCTCCGGGCAGGTGCTCGCGCAGTGGGCGGTGGCCAACTCCCGTGAGCTGGGGATCGCCCGGGTCTCGTACTCCCTGAGCTCGTGGACCGCGGGCGCGGACGGCGACCGGTGGCGGAGCAAGGGCGGTACGGGGGGCGGGTACGGCGGCGGGGACCCCCACGACGCGCCCCCGGGGCAGATCCGGATCTTCGTGCGCGGCTGAGCCACCGGGCCCCGCGCGGGGCCGTCCGGCCGCTCGCTCGGCCGTGCGAGCCGTCCCCCGATCGGGGGTGACCCGTACGGCGGACACCGAGGGCCCGGCGGGCGGACAAGCGCAGGTCGGTGCGGCTCCAGCCCGGTTTTCACGGAAGCCGATTAAACGATGCGTTACTGATCCTTTACCCACCGGCTCCGCAACTCGAGCCCCCCTCCGAGCGGTTGTACCGGCGTACTCAGCCGCTACCGCTTAGGAGCATCATGTCCCTCCCCCTGACCCGCCGGATCGCCCGTACCGCGCTGCTCCTCGCAGCCGGGGCAGCTCCCGTGGTCGGTGCGGCCGGCGTGGCCAGCGCCGCGGGCCTGGAGTCCGTGCCGCAGCTGGGCGCGCTCACCGCGCCGGACGCGGCGGCCCCCGCCGTGGACGGCACCGCCTCCACCGCCGCGGAGACCGCGGACACCGCGGCCAAGACCCTCCCGGCCGTCCCGGCCGCCCCCGCCGACCTGACGGGCACGGCGGGATCCCTCCTCGGCGGGCTCCCGGCGGGTCTGCCGGGCGGGCTGCCGGGTGGCCTTCCGGGTGGTCTGCCGGGCGGGCTGCCCGGCCTCGGCTAGCCGCCGCCGCAAGAACTCCGAGGGGCCCGGGAGCACGAACTCCCGGGCCCCTCGGGCTGTCCGTGCACGCGTCCGTTACGGCGCCAGCCGCTTGACCGCCGCCGCGACGCGTTCGTCCGTGGCGGTGAGGGCGACGCGGACGAACCGCGCGCCCGCCTCGCCGTAGAAGTCGCCCGGCGCGACCAGGATGCCCAGGCCCGCGAGGTGCGCGACCGTGTCCCAGCAGGGCTCGTCCCGGGTCACCCACAGGTACAGGCTGGCCTCGCTGTGCTCGACGCGGAAACCGTGCGCCTCCAGGGCCGTGCGCAGCGCTTCCCGGCGGGCCGCGTAGCGCACCCGCTGTTCCTCGACGTGCGTGTCGTCGCCCAGCGCCGCCACCGTGGCCGCCTGGACCGGGGCCGGGGTCATCATGCCGCCGTGCTTGCGGATCTGGAGCAGCTCGCCGAGGACGTCGGCGTCACCCGCGATGAAGGCCGCCCGGTAGCCGGCCAGGTTGGACCGCTTGGAGAGCGAGTGCACGCTCACGATGCCCTCGTAGGAGCCCCCGCAGACCTCGTCGTGCAGGACGGAGACGGGCTCGGCCTCCCAGCCCAGTTCCAGGTAGCACTCGTCGCTGAAGATCAGCACCCCGTGCTCACGGGCCCAGGCCACGATCCGGACGAGCTCCTCCTTGGCCAGGACCCTCCCGGTGGGGTTGGAGGGGGAGTTCAGCCACAGCAGCTTCACGCGGGCCGGGTCGAGGTCGGTGGTGGGGTCGTCGTAGACCACCGGCTCGGCGCCGCACAGCCGCGCGCCGACCTCGTACGTCGGGTAGGCGAGCCGGGGGTACGCCACCTGGTCGCCGGCGCCGAGGCCCAGCTGGGTCGGCAGCCAGGCCACCAGTTCCTTCGAGCCGACGACCGGCAGGACGTTGCGGTGCCCGGCGGCGCTCGCGCCGAGGCGGCCGCGCACCCACCCGGTGATCGCGTCGCGCAGTGCGGCCGTTCCCCACACCGTGGGATAGCCCGGGGAGTCCGCGGCCTCGATCAGGGCACGCTGGACCAGCTCCGGCACCGGGTCGACCGGGGTGCCGACGGAGAGGTCGACGATGCCGTCCGCGTGGGCCGCCGCCGTTGCCTTGTACGGCTCCAGCTTGTCCCAGGGGAAGACGGGAAGACGGGCTGAGACTGCGGCCACGATGCGCTCTTTTCGCTTTCCAGGGGTGGTTCGTTGTACCGGTGAACTATGCCGGTGAACTGCGCCGGGGCACTGCGCCGGTAGGCGGCGCCGGGCACAAACACCTCGGTCCCGTGCGGCTGTGAGCCGTACGGGACCGAGGGACGCGCGTGGGGCGGTACCCGACCGTCAGTGGCTCGGGTTGATGTCCGCGGGAAGAGCTGCGACGAAGGGGTGGTCGCGCTCGATCAGGCCGAGCTTGGAAGCACCACCGGGCGAACCGAGCTCGTCGAAGAACTCGACGTTCGCCTTGTAGTAGTCCTTCCACTCCTCCGGAGTGTCGTCCTCGTAGAAGATGGCCTCGACCGGGCAGACCGGCTCACACGCACCACAGTCGACGCACTCGTCCGGGTGGATGTACAAGGACCGCTTGCCCTCGTAGATGCAGTCGACGGGGCACTCTTCGATGCATGCCTTGTCCTTGACGTCGACACAAGGCTCCGCGATGACGTAGGTCACGCTCTCGTTCCTCCTCGGTAGGGCTTTCCATATCGCGCGGGAGCGCGGCGTCGTCGATGCCCGCCTCTAGTATCTCCGTTCCCGGGCACGATCCGAACAGGAGGGGCGGACAGAGCTGTGGAAATCACTGCCGGTGGACGGCTGGAGATCCGGATTACACCCGCTGACGTGGGTAAACGTGTCTCTGTACGACGGGTGGAGCGCGGCTCGGGCGGGGCCCCCGCGTTCACGGACACCGTAGGGGTTCTCACATCCTGGAACACCGGTGTGGTGACGATCACACGAAAGACCGGTGAGTCCGTCCGAATCGCGGAATCCGCGCTGGTCGCGGGCAAGGTCGTACCGGCCGCGCCGGCCCGGCGCAGGGGCCCGGCGGCCTCCTTCGAGGAGCTCGCGCGGGCCTCGGCGCGGGCCTGGGTGCCGCTGGAGAGCGAGCCCCTGGGCGAGTGGACGCTGCGCGCGGCCGGCGGGTTCACCCGGCGGGCCAATTCGGTGCTGCCGCTCGGCGATCCCGGGATCCCGCTGGACGAAGCACTCGCGCGAGTGACTTCCTGGTACGCGCAAAGGGGACTGCCGGCCTACGTCCAGGCCGCCACGGGGGCCGCGGGCACGCAGGAGATGCTGTGCGCGGAGCTGGCGGCCCGGGGCTGGGCCCGTGAGGTCTCGGCCGAGGTGCGCGTCGGCGGCCTGGCGGCGGTCGCCGACCTGGACGTGGACGACCAGGTGGTCGCGGGCGTACGCCTGACCCGCGCCCCGGACGAGGACTGGCTGGGGCGCTACGGGCGCGTGAAGGACCCGGAGGCCGCCCGCCGGGTGCTGTCGGCGGGGCCGTCGGTGTGGTTCGCGGCGGTGCCCGGGCGGGCGATCGGCCGGCTCGTGGTGGACGGCCGGTGGGCCGGTTTCGCGGCGGTCGAGGTGGACCCGGAACACCGGCGCCGGGGCCTCGCCTCGGCCGTGATGGCGGCGCTCGCCCGGCGGGCGCTGGAGGAGGGCGCGTCGGCGGCCTGGCTCCAGGTGGAGACGGACAACGCCGGGGCGCGGGCGCTGTACGAGGGGATGGGCTTCGCGACCCACCACTCCTACCACCACTACCACCTGGCGGCGGCGTGACCTCGGCGTGGCGGGAGCGGTTCGCCGAGGAGGCGCGGGCGGAGCGGCCGGACCTGGCCACGCTGTGCCTGCTGCTGGCCACCGAGGGGGACCCGGAGCTCGACGAACGGGTCATGGACTGGGCGCAGATCGAGCTGGACCGGATGGCGGGGATGCTGCCGTACGGGCTGCGGGGCGCATCCGCGTGGGCCTCCGCGGTCACCGCGCTGCTGGGCGGTCGGATGGGGTTCCACGGAACCCCGGGCGACTACGACCGGCTCTCGTCCTCGTTCCTGCACGAAGTGCTGCGGCGGCGCCGGGGGCTGCCGATCCTGCTGTCCGTGGTCTGGCTGGAGGTGGCCCGGCGGGCCGGGGCCCCCGTGTACGGGCTGGCCCTGCCCGGGCACTTCGTGGTGGGCTTCGGCGATCCGGAGGAGGGCGTGGTCGTCGACCCCTTCGCGGGGGGCGCCTCGCTGGGCGCGGGGCCGGCGGAGCTGGCGGCCGGGCCCCGGACCGCGGCGCGCACGCTGGACATCGTCCTGCGGATCCTGAACAACGTCCGGGCCTGGGCCGCGGCGCGTCCCGAGCACTCGGGGGTGGCACTGTGGACGCTGGACCTGGCGCTGCTCCTGCCGTCGCATCCGGCGGCGCTGCGGTACGAGCGGGCGAAGCTGCTCGTGCAGCGGGGGGACTTCGCGCGGGGGGCGTCCGAGCTGGAGTCCTACGCGCAGGTCGTCGATGTGATCGACCCGCCGGTCGCCGACCGGATCCGTGCGGAGGCCGTCTCCGCCAGGGCGCTGCTGAACTAGGGCCTGGGCGCCTGCCGCTGTGCGGGGCCGGCCGGTGTCGCCCCAGGCGGCGCGGAGGCTCAGAGCCAGCCCTTCTCGCGGGCCACGCGCACCGCTTCGGCGCGGTTGCGCGCCGCCAGTTTCTGGATGGCCGTCGAGAGGTAGTTGCGGACCGTGCCCTGGGACAGGTGGAGGCGGGCGGCCAGTTCCGCGTTGGTCGCGCCCGACTCCGCCTCGCGCAGCACCTCCCGTTCGCGGTCGGTCAGCGGGTTGGCGCCCTCGGCCAGGGCCGCCGCCGCCAGGTTGGGGTCGATGACCCGCTCGCCCGCCAGCACCTTGCGTACCGCCGCGGCGAGTTGCGCGGCCGGCGCGTCCTTGACCAGGAAGGCGGATGCGCCCGCCTCCATGGCCCCGCGCAGGTAGCCGGGCCGGCCGAAGGTGGTCAGGATGACGATGCGGAGCGAGGGCAGCGCGGAGCGCAGGGCCGCCGCGGCCTCGATGCCGGTCATGCCCGGCATCTCGATGTCGAGGAGGGCCACGTTGACGTCGTGGGCCCGGGCCGCCGCCACCACCTCGTCCCCGCGGGCGACTTGGGCCAGCACCTCGATGTCCGGCTCCAGCCCGAGGAGGGCCGCCAGCGCCTCGCGGACCATGGACTGGTCCTCCGCCAGGAGGATCCGGATCGGGCGTGGGCTCATGACTGCGATCCTAGGGGGATGCGGGCCTGGAGCCGGAAGCCGGCCTTCTCCCTGCCGTGCGGACCGGCCGGTCCGGCGGACAGGGTGCCGCCCACCGCTTCCAGCCGTTCCGTCAGGCCTGTCAGGCCGTTGCCGGGCACGGCGGATCCGGCCGAACCGTCGTCGGTGACCGTCAGTTCGGCCACCGGGCCCGCCAGGGTCTGGCGGGCGGCGAGGCCGACCGTGCAGCGCTTCGCACCGCTGTGCCGGACCACGTTCGTGACGGCCTCGCGCAGGGCCCAGGCGAGGGCCGATTCGATCTCTTCGGGGAATTGCGCGTCGCAGTCCGCCGGGAGGTCAGCGAGGATTCCGGCCGCCGTCAACGCGGTCCGCGCACCCGCCAGTTCGCCCGGCAGCGTCGGTCGCCGGTAGCCGCTCACGGCCTCCCGTACGTCGACCAGCGCCTGCCGGCTGACCTGCTCGATGTCCGCCACCTGGCGGGCGGCCGCCTCGGGCTGGTCCGGCAGCATCCGCCCGGCGAGCTCGCTCTTGAGCGTGATCAGCGACAGCGAGTGGCCCAGCAGGTCGTGCAGGTCCCGGGCCATCCGCAGCCGTTCCTCGTTGGCCGCGAGCTGCGCCACCGTGGCCCGTGCCTGGCGCAGTTCGACGGTGGTGCGGATCATCGCGCGGATGCCGACCATGGCGAACCCGCCCATGAGGGAGGGGATCAGCAGGCCGGCCAGGTAGGCCTTGCCGTCCGGCACGGCGAGGGCCGTCGCGGTCAGCAGGGCGGTCGCGCCGGGGACGGTCCAGCGGGAGAACTCCCCCGGCAGGGCGGCTCCGGAGGAGATGGCCACGTAGACGAAGAGCACGAGCCATTCGCGGCCGAGCGCCAGGGAGAGGACGGTGGCCTGGGCGGCGAGCACCGCCACGGAGAACAGGACCCGGCGGGTGTCCATCTGCCGGGCGGTGCGGAAGACGAGGATCAGGTACCACGCGACGAAGGCGACGAGGCCCAGGCCACCGAGGAGCCGGGCTCCCAGGCTGTGGCCGCCGCTGATCAGGTCGGTGACGGGGGCGCTGAGGTAGAAGAGCCAGAGGCCGATCCACAGCCCCTTCACGATCTTCTGCCGGCGGTTCTCCGGCGGGACCCCGACCCGGGTCGAGCCCGGCACCCCCGTCGGTTCCCACGCTTCCGGGCTGCTGGTCACGGCTCTCACGCCTTCAGGGAGTCCTTGCGGTACAGCCAGGCGGCGGCACCAGTGAACAGTACGAAGTACACGGCGAGGACGGCGACGTCCTTGGCGTGCGGCGCGCCGCCCAGCTCGATGGCGTGGCCGAGGCCGGCGTAGGCGTGGGTCGGGAGCCATTCGCAGATGCTGCGCAGCCACTGCGGGAAGTTGGTGGTGGGCATCCACAGGCCGCCGAGGATGGAGAGGCTGAAGTAGAAGAGCATCGTGATGGGGCGGACGGTGTCCCCGCTGGCGAGGTAGCCCAGCGCGACGCCGAGAGCGGCGAAGACCAGGCTGCCGGCCCAGATGGAACCGGTGAGGGCGAGCCACTGCCAGGCTTCGAAGCGGACGCCCTTGACGCCCGCGGCCACCGCGAAGACGACGAGGATGGCGGGGAGCGAGAGCACGCCGGCGCTCGCGGTCTTGGCGATGACGTAGCCGCGGCCGGGCAGCGAGGTGAGGCGCAGCTGGCGGACCCAGCCGGACTCGCGCTCCTTGGCGATGCGCTCGCTGTTGCCCATCAGGACGGCGGTCAGGGCGCCGAAGGAGGCCATCGCCACCATGTAGAACGCGGGCAGGGGCAGCTCGGTGCCCATGACCTTGGTCGAGCCGTTCAGCGTGCCGCCCAGCATCAGGAAGAGGGCGGCCGGGTAGAGGACGGTGAAGAACATGTACTTCTTGTTGCGCAGCGCCCGGGTGATTTCGAGCGTGACGAGCTTCGTCGTTCCGGTGTTCATCATGTCGCTCAGGCCTCCT
Organism: Streptomyces sp. NBC_00435; assembly: GCF_036014235.1. Lineage (GTDB taxonomy): Bacteria > Actinomycetota > Actinomycetes > Streptomycetales > Streptomycetaceae > Streptomyces. The sequence continues at coordinate 5,349,558 of NZ_CP107924.1, read as the reverse complement.
CGGCCTCGGTGAGGGCGATGAAGGCCTGTTCCAGGCCCAGACCCGAGACCTCCAGGTTGCGGGGGTAGGCCCCCAGGGCGTACACGGCGTGGACGGTCGCGTCGGCGTCGCTGGACTGGAGCCGGACGGTCTCCCCGTGCCGCTCGAAGCCGGTGAGGTGCGGGAGCTCGCGCAGGGCCCGCTCGTCCACCGACCCCTCGGTGAGGTCGAAGGCGATCCGTCGGGCGCCGGCCCTGGCCTTGATCTCGGCGGCGGTGCCGTCGGCGAGGAGCCGGCCCTTCTGCAGGACCAGGACCCGGTCGGCGATCGCGTCCGCCTCTTCGAGGTAGTGCGTGGCGAACAGGACGGTGCGGCCCTGGGCGGCCTGCTCGCGCATGGTGGCCCAGAACGCCTGGCGGGCGGTGACGTCCATGCCGGTGGTCGGCTCGTCGAGCACGATCAGGTCGTTGTGACCGGCCGTCGCGAGGGCGAAGCGCACGCGCTGCTCCTGGCCGCCGGAGAGCTTGTTGACCATCCGGCCGGCGATGTCGGAGACACCGGCGAGGCCGAGCACCTGGTCCACCGGGTGGGGGCGGGGGTGCAGGGCGCAGGTGAGCGTGACCAGTTCGCGTACGGTCACGTCCTCCATGAGGCCGCCGGTCTGCAGCATCGCGCCGACCCGGCCCGCCGCGATGGCCTCGCGGGGGGTGGTGCCGAAGAGCTGGACGGAGCCGGAGTCGGCGGGGCGCAGGCCCAGCAGCAGGTCGAGGGTGGAGGACTTGCCCGCGCCGTTGGGGCCGAGGAGGGCGACGGTCTCGCCGGGGTGGAGGTCGAGGGTGAGTTCGTCGACCGCCCGGACCGGGCCGTAGTTCTTGGTCACGTCTCGGAAGCTCACCACGGCCGCGCCGGCGGGCTTGGTGCCGCTGCCGGGCTCCGTGGCGGCGCTGGAGTGCGTCGCGGTCGTCGTCTTCATGGCTCAAGACTCGCCCGTACGGGGGTCCGCGCGGCAGTGTCCCGCGTCGTGGGAGCCGCATGACGGATGTCATGCGGCGGGCATGACGCGGATGCGCCGGAGCCCCTCCCCGGCGTGCGGGGAGGGGCTCCGGGGCGCGGTTCAGTTCGCGTTGGTGTCGATGACCGCGGTCCGCTCGGCGGTCGTCTTGCCGCGCAGGGCCTTGCCGAGGGCTCCGGCGACGTCCTGCGGGGTCACGGCGGTCTTCTCGCCGGTGCCGCGCGTGATGAGGACGCCGTCGAAAGCGTTCCCGTAGGTCGTCTTGAGCGCTTCCAGGTCGTACTTCTCGACGAGGTGGCCGTCCACGACCTGCATGCTGAGGATCTTGGGCAGGGACTTGGCGCCGAAGGGGAGCGACTTGCCGCCCGCCTTGACGGTGGCGGGCGCCGACATCGCGGGCTCGGCGAACTCCTTCATGGCCCGGTCCAGTTCGTCCTTGCCGACGACCGGGTCCTTGGTGGCGACCGGGAGTTCGACCGGGGCGGCCTTGCCGGTGGCGACCATGTCGCGGAAGGCCGTGTTGACCAGGCCGACGGAGCCGTCGACGTCGAGCGTGGAGCCGGGCTTGCCGGGGACGGCGACGGCCTTGCCCGTGTCGAAGGTGATGGTGCCCTCGGTGACGGACCCGGCGGTTCCGGCCAGCTCCTGGAGGGCGACCCGCAGCTTCTCGTCGTCGGTGGGCATGACGGGTTCGGCCTTGCGCTCGCTGCCGAAGAGGGAGCCGATGACCGTGACGGGGTTGTAGTCGCTGCCCGCCGCGTTGCGGACGGTGGTCTGGCTGTCCAGGCTCAGGCCTGCCTTCTCGGGCTTCAGCTCGACCGGCTTGCCCCCGACGGTGAGCTGGAGCGGGGCGGCCGCCCGGTTGCCGAAGGCGGTCTGGAACTTGGCGACGGCCTCGTCGCGGGTACCGCTGATCTCGACGCCGAGGACGGTGGTGCCCTTGGGGACGTCGGAGTGGTTCAGGAGCAGACCGGCTCCGTAGGCCACGCCGAGCAGCCCGAAGAGGGCGCCGCCGAGCAGGACGAGCTTGTTGCGGCCCTTCTTGGCGGGCCGGGAGGGGGCCTTGGACTTCGCCGAGGGCGCGGTCGGGGCGGGCACGCTCTGCCCCGCGGCCCGGGGGACGGGCGCCGGCCGCGGCTGCGACGGTCCGGCGGTGTCCAGCTCGGGGCCGGGCCAGCGGGGCTCGCGCGCATCACCGACGGGTACGGTCCCCAGCGCGGGCCCGCCGGTCGGCCCGGCCGGGCCGGAGCCGTAGCCGGGCGTGCCCGGGCCGGCCGCGGGGCCCGCGAAGCCCATGGTCGGGGTGTCCTGGCCGGGGCCGAAGGCCGGACCGCCGGGCCGGGCGGCGTTGGGGGGAACGGCGGCTCCCGGACCCCGGGTCACGGGGCCGGGGCCGTACGCGGCGCCCGCCCCGGGCTGCGGAGCACCGGGACCGGGGTTGGCGCCGACGCCGGGACCCCGTCCGAGGCCGGTACCGGGGCCGGCGGGGACACCCGGACCCGGACGGGCGGCTCCGGCCGGCGGCGCGGGGAAGCCCGGACCCGCGCCCGTGCCACCCGGGCCGGGGCCCGTCGGCGCACCGGGGCGCGGGCCCGCCGGGGGCTGGGCGAAGCCCCCCGGGGGGGTGTCGAAGCGCGGGGCGCCGGGCGGCGTCGGAGCCGGGGCGGCGGGCATCCGGCCGGAGGCGGGGCCGGGGCCGCCCGGTCCGGGGCCCGCGGGCGCACCGGGGCGCGGGCCGGCCGGAGGGGCGTAGCCCTGCGCGGGCGGGTCCTGTCGCGGGGCGCCGGGACCCGCGGGTGCGGCTCCCGCCGCCGGGGCCTGGGCGCGCGGCGGCGCCGGGGCGGCCTTGCGGGGCGCGAACCAGTTGCTGGCCGTCTCCTCGGCCGGAGCCGGCTCGGGAGCGGGCGCCGGGGCCGACGCGGCCGCGGACTCCGGCTCGCCCTCGGGCTCCGGCACGGTCGTGCGTACGACCACGGGCGGAATCGGCCGCGAACCCGGGATGTTGATCCGGATCCGGGTCGTCAGCTGGGTCTCCGTCTTCGGCCCGTCGGAATCCGGCGTGGACGGCTTGGCGGGCGGTGCGGTCACAGAACTCTCCTCCGGGGTGGTAGCCGCGCCCGGCCCGGATGGCACAGTCGTGGACGGATACTGGCTGGTTCCATACGGCGGCGTACCCGAGGGGTAGGCGGCTCCACCGCGCCCGTTGGGCCCGGAGGACGGACTGTCAGTTTCACGACTCAAGGCAGGTTCTCCCGATCGGCTCCACCACCCGTCATACCGTGCGCGGGCAGCTCGGCGGCCGGTCCACCATACTGTCCGCCGCCGGAGCGCACCCGACTCACGGCATCGAAGGGTTCCTCCCGGCCCTCCTCAGGGCCCTCCCGGGCTCCCTCGGCGTACCCCCCGATCCCCGGTACCGCAGGGCCCGGAGGCCCGCAGGGCCGCCTTCGGGGCCGCTCGTCAAGGAGTCGCGGGTGTCCGCCGCCACGTCACCCGGCGGACTTGACGGCCGAAAGCGGCCGGTCCCCCGGCCCGCTCATCGTGGCGCACATCACAGCCAGCACCACTCCGCCCAAAAGGTAGGCGTACATGCCGATTCCGGACGAACTGAGCAGGAAGTCGCCCTCCGGTCGCGGCAGGCTGAGGATCACGTAGGAGAGGAACCAGCCGGCGGCGCCCGCCCCCACCCCGATGCCGGTCCCCAGGGCGATCCGGCCACCGAGGAACAGCCCGAGGAGGGCGAGGAGCCCGAGCAGCAGCCCGCCCGGGAACCACAGGTCCACCACGAGCCAGCCGGCCGTGCCGGTCAGTACTCCCGCCACCAACAGGCCCAGTACGGCGGCGATCCGTCCCGCCGTCCACGTGCCGGTCATGCCCGCACCCCCGCGAAGAGGTCGCGCTCGCGCTCGCCCGCCGGGGCGCCCGGCCGGCCGGCGGCCAACTCGTAGTACTCGCGGGCGAACAGCGGTTGCGCCAGGTCGTTGGAGAGCGCGAAGAAGGGGCCGTCCACCGCGATCTGGGTCGCGTGCGCCCGCATCGCGGCGGTCTTGGCGGCCACGAAGGCCTCGTCGGCGGCCTCGTCGCCGCCGATCTCGGCGGTGATCCGTCCGTCGGCCACCACGCCCGGCACGTCGTCCGGTTCGGCCGTGCCCGGGAAGGGCGCCCCGCCCCCGGCCGCGTGCAGCCGGGCGAAGCCCTCCTCGACGACCGAGCGCGGGATGCGATTCCAGTAGAGCTTCTCGATCGTGTGCGGCCCGCCCAGGTCCCGGCGGTACGCGGGCTCCGCGGCGAGTTCGGCGGCGCGGGTGGCGACGCGGTGGGCCTGGATGTGGTCGGGGTGGCCGTAGCCGCCGTCCGGGTCGTAGGTGACGAGGACCTGGGGCCGCAGTTCGCGGATCACCTCTACGAGGTACCCCGCGGCCTCGTCCACGTCGGCGGACCAGAAGGCGCCGGGCCGGTGGTTCTGCTCGGCGCCCATCATCCCGGAGTCCCGGAAGCGGCCGGGGCCGCCGAGGAAGCGGTGGTCGGCGACGCCCAGTTCGCGCATGGCGGCGGTGAGCTCGCCGATGCGGTGGGCGCCGAGGGCGTCGTCGTGGTCGGCCGTGAGGTGGGCGAGTCCGGGCGGGATGACCTCACCCTCCTCGCCGAGGGTGCAGGTCACCAGCGCGACGTGGGCGCCCTCGGCCGCGTACTTGGCCATGGTGACGCCGTTGTTGATGGACTCGTCGTCCGGGTGCGCGTGCACGAGCAGGAGCCGACGGGCGGGAAGACCGTTCATGGGGCAAGCCTACGAGGCCCGGCTCCGCGAGCCCCACGAGGCCGCGCCCCGGCCGCGCCCCGGTCGGGCCCCGGTCGGGCCCCTAGAGCTTGAGCCCGCTGATCATGCTCGCCACGTTGGAGGTCAGCTGGGAGAGCGTCGGAGCCACGGTCGAGCTCGCCAGGTAGAAGCCGAGCAGCACGCAGACCGCGGCGTGACCCGCTTTCAGGCCCGAGCGCCGGACCAGCAGGAACACGACGATCGCCAGCAGCACCACGGCCGAGATCGATAGTGCCACGGCGTTTCACCTCCACGTCGAGCGGACATCGGGTTCGCGTACTCGCAACTCGGTGCTCGGCAGAGTCATACCCACCGTGCGCTACGGATCATAACTATCCGTACCAGCGCATCGATCGATTCCGGCAGCACGAGGGGCGCACGCCGCGCATGTCCGGGGTCACGGGAGTACCGGCCGGGGAGCCTGTACGCCGCCCCGGCCGGCTGTCGGCACCCGCACGGCCGCACGGGCCCCAGGTTGCCGGGCCCGGATCTCGGGACAGAAACGGTCAAGTTGCCTGCGTGTAAACCGAGTTGTGGAGGATCTGTGATGCCGTTCGCAGCTGTGGCGAGAAATGAGCGGTGGCGAGAGGCCTGAGCTCACTCCTTGGTCAGCGGTCCCGGCGGTGTCGCCGGAGGCGGCGTCGGCGGCGGCGTGTCGGACGGCGGGACCACCTGCCGCTCGGACGCGAAGTGGCAGGCGGAGGGATGGGCGGCCGGGCCGCCCGGCAGGAAGGCCGGGATCTCCAGGAGCGGGACCTCCGTGGTGCAGCGGGCCTCGGCCTTCCAGCAGCGGGTGCGGAAGCGGCAGCCCGAGGGCGGGTTGGCCGGGGAGGGCACGTCGCCGGAGAGGATGATCCGGTCCCGTCCCGCGCGGGCCGCCGGATCGGGGACCGGGACGGCGGAGAGCAGCGCCTGCGTGTACGGGTGGGTGGGGTGGTCGTAGATCTGCGTGTCGGTGCCGATCTCGACGATCCGGCCCAGGTACATGACACCGACCCGGTCGGAGATGTGCCGGACGATGGAGAGGTCGTGCGCGATGAACACGTAGGAGAGGTTGAACTCGTTCTGGAGGCGCTCCAGGAGGTTGACCACCTGGGCCTGGACGGAGACGTCGAGCGCGGAGACCGGCTCGTCGGCCACGATGATCTCGGGCTGGAGGGCGAGGCCGCGGGCGATGCCGATGCGCTGGCGCTGGCCGCCGGAGAACTGGTGCGGGTACCGGTTGATGTACTCCGGGTTGAGACCGACCACGTCCAGGAGCTCCTGGACCTTGCGGCGCCGGTCGCCCTTCGGAGCCACCTCGGGGTGGATCTCGTAGGGCTCGCCGATGATGTCGCCGACCGTCATCCGCGGGTTCAGCGAGGTGTACGGGTCCTGGAACACCATCTGGATGTTGCGGCGGACGGACTTGAGGGCCTTGCCGGACAGTCTGGCGAGGTCCTCGCCCTTGTACCTGATGGCCCCCGCCGTGGGGCGTTCCAGGTTGACCAGCATCTTGGCCACGGTGGACTTGCCGCAGCCCGACTCCCCGACGATGCCGAGGGTCTCGCCGGCCCGCAGGTCGAAGGAGACCCCGTCGACGGCCCTGACGGCGCCGACCTGCTTCTTGAAGAGGATGCCCTGGGTCAGCGGGTAGTGCTTGACCAGGTCCCTGACCTCCAGGATGGACTCAGCCACCGAGGCACTCCTTCCAGAAGAAGCAGGCGCTGGCGCGGTCCGGTCCGACCTCGGCCAGCGGCGGTACGTCGGTGCGGCAGACGTCCCGGGCCATCGGGCAGCGCGGGTTGAAGGCGCAGCCCGGCGGGATGGCCAGCAGGTTGGGCGGCAGGCCCTTGATGGCGTACAGCTCCTGGCCCTTCTGGTCCAGGCGCGGGATCGAGTCGAGCAGGCCGCGGGTGTAGGGGTGGGCCGGGTTCCGGTAGATCTCGTGGACGGGTGCGGACTCCACGATCCGGCCGGCGTACATGACGGCGATCTTGTCGGCCACGTCGGCGACGACGCCGAGGTCGTGGGTGATCAGGATCAGACCCATGTTGAGCTCGCGCTGGAGCTCGGCGAGGAGGTCCATGACCTGGGCCTGGACGGTGACGTCCAGGGCCGTGGTCGGCTCGTCGGCGATGATGAGCGAGGGCTCGAGCGCCATGGCCATGGCGATCATGATGCGCTGGCGCATGCCGCCGGAGAACTGGTGCGGGTAGTCCCCCACCCGCTCCTTCGCCGCCGGGATCTTCACCCGGTCCATCAGCTCGACCGCTTTGGCCCGGGCCTCCTTGCGGGACATCCCGCGGTGGACCTCGTACATCTCGCCGAGCTGTGCGCCCACGCTCAGTACGGGGTTGAGGGAGGACAGCGCGTCCTGGAAGATCATGGCCATCCCGGCCCCGCGGATCTTCCGGCGCTCCTCCTCCTTCATCTTCAGCAGGTCCTGGCCCTTGAAGAGGATCTCGCCGCCCGCGATGCGGCCCGGCGGCATGTCGAGGATGCCCATGACGGCTTGCGCGGTGACCGACTTGCCCGAGCCGGACTCGCCGAGCACGGCGAGGGTCTCGCCCTCGGCCACCGAGTAGTTGACTCCGTTGACGGCCTTCGCGACTCCGTCCCGCGTCTTGAATTCCACGTGCAGATCGCGCACTTCGAGCAGCATGTACGGGGCTCCTCAGCGCAGCTTGGGGTCGAGGGCGTCGCGCACCGCGTCGCCGAGCATGATGAACGCGAGCACGGTCACGCTGAGCGCGCCGGCCGGATAGAGCAGCATGTGCGGGGCGTTGCGGATCTGGGAGGCGGCGTTGGAGATGTCGATGCCCCAGGAGACGGTCGGCGGGCGCAGGCCCACGCCGAGGAAGGACAGGGTCGCCTCCAGGGCGATGTACGTGCCCAGGGCGATGGTGGCGACGACGATGACGGGCGCGATCGCGTTGGGCGCCACGTGCCGCAGCAGCATCCGGCCGTTGCCGGCGCCGAGCGCCCGGGCGGCCTGGACGTAGTCGTTCTGTTTGGCGGTGATGACCGAGCCGCGGGCGATGCGGGCCAGTTGCGGCCAGCCGAGCAGCACGATGAAGCCGACGACGGGCCAGACGGTGGTGCTGGTGACCACGGACAGGAAGACCAGGCCGCCGAGGACCACGGGGATGCCGAAGAAGATGTCGGCGACCCGGGAGAGCAGCGAGTCGGCCCAGCCGCCGAAGAACCCGGCGAGTCCGCCGAGCGCCGAGCCGAGGAGGGCCGCCCCGAGGGTGGCGCAGACGCCCACGGTGATGGAAGCGCGGGCCCCGTAGACGGTACGGGTGTACACGTCGCAGCCCTGGGTGTCGTAGCCGAAGGGGTGGCCCGGGGAGGAGCCCTGCTGCGATTTGGACAGGTCGCACTTGAGGGGGTCGCCGCTCGCGATGAGCTGGGGCCAGATCGCGATGACGACCAGGAAGAGGATCAGCAGGCTGCTGACGATGAAGACGGGGTTGCGGCGCAGCTGGTGCCAGGCGTCGGACCACAGCGACCGCGCCTTCTCCTGCGGTCCCGCGGGTCCTCCCCCGAGCTCCTTCTCCAGGCTCTCGGCCTCCTCCAGGGCGAGATCCATGGCCCCTCCCTGGCCGGTGGGGGCGATGGACTCGTGGGCGGCGGGGCTCAGTGGATCGAAGGCGGGTCGCTCGGGCTCAGGCATAACGGATCCTCGGGTCCAGGACCGCGTAGAGCAGGTCGACGAGCAGGTTCGCCAGCAGGAAGACGATGACGAGGATGGTCACGAAGCCGACCACCGTCGGGGAGTTGTTGCGCAGGATGCCCTGGTAGAGCTGGTAGCCGACGCCGTGGATGTTGAAGATCCGCTCGGTGACGATGGCGCCGCCCATCAGGGCGCCGATGTCGGTGCCGATGAAGGTGACGACGGGGATCAGCGAGTTGCGCAGCAGGTGGCGGGTGATGACCCGGCGCCGGGGCAGGCCTTTGGCGACGGCGGTGCGGACGTAGTCGGCCTTGACGTTCTCGGCGATCGAGGTCCGGCTGAGCCGGGTGACGTAGGCGAGGGAGACCAGTGCGAGGACGATGCCGGGCAGGATCAGTTCGTTGAAGGGGGCGTCCGGGGAGACCGTGGGCCGTACCCAGCCCCATTTGACGCCGAGGACGAACTGCAGCAGGTAGCCCGTCACGAAGGTCGGCACCGAGATCACGACCAGGGTGAGCACCAGCAGGCTGGTGTCGACGGACTTGCCGCGGTGCAGGCCGCTGATCACGCCGAGGGTGATGCCGACGACGATCTCGATGACGATCGCGACGATGGTCAGGCGCAGCGTCACCGGGAAGGCGGTGGCCATGAGCTCGGTGACCTTCTGGCCGTTGAAGGCCGTGCCGAAGTCGCCCTGGAAGATCTGGCCCATGTAGTGCAGGTACTGCTCCCACAGCGGGCGGTCGAGGTAGAGGTCCTTGCGGATGCGGGCGGCGGTGGCGGGGTCGGGGGCCTTGTCGCCGAAGAGGGCGGCGACCGGGTCACCGAGCGCGTACACCATGAAGAAGATCAGGAACGTGCTGCCGATGAACACGGGGATCATCTGGAGCAGTCGCCGGATCACATAACGTCCCATGGACTGCTCCAGGATCGATCCGTAGGCGGGTCAGCTGACCTTGATCTGGTCGTAGACGGGCACGCTGAACTGGTTGAGCGCCACGTCGGAGATCCGCTCCGAGTGGCCGGCGCTGCCGTTCTGGTACCAGAGCGGGATCGACGGCATCTGGGCGGCGAGGATCTTCTCCGCCTCCCGGAACTTGGCCGTCGCCTTGGCCGCGTCGCTCTCCCGGTTGGCCTCGTCGACGAGCCTGTCGAACTCCGGGTTGCTGAACTTGCCGTAGTTCGAGGAGGCGCCGGTGTAGTACAGCGGCTCCAGGAAGTTCTGGATCAGCGGGTAGTCGGCCTGCCAGCCGGACCGGAAGGGGCCGGTCAGCTTGAAGGAGCTCTGCTGGTTGCGGAAGTCCGCGAACGTGCCGATCGGGTTGACCGTGCAGACCGGTCCTTCGCCCAGTGCGTTGTTGATGCTGTTGCAGACGGCGTCCATCCACTCACGGTGCGAGCCGGTGTCCACGTTGGACGTCAGCGTGACCTTGCCGCCGGGCAGTCCGCCGCCCGACTGGATGAGCTTCTTGGCCTCGGCGGGGTTGAAGGAGCAGGCCTCGCCGCAGGCGGTGGTGGAGAAGCCGCCCTTGTCTCCGAGGGCCGGGGAGGTCCAGTCCTTGGCCGGGGTGCGGGTCTCCTTGAAGATCTGCTTGGTGATCTCGTCGCGGTTGATCGCCATCGAGATGCCGATGCGGACCTTCTCCATGCCCTCCTTGCTCCACTGGGGGTCGTAGAGCGGGAAGGTGAGGGTCTGGATGATCAGGGCCGGCTGGTTGATGTAGCGGTCGCCCAGGTCGTTCTTGACGTTCTTGAGCTGCTGCGCCGGGATGTCGTCGACGAGGTCGAGGTTGCCGGAGATCAGGTCGGTGTAGGCGGTGTTGTTGTCGGTGTAGACCTTCAGGTCCACGCCGCCGTTGACCGCCTTGTCCTCGCCCGTGTAGCCGTCCCACTTGCGCAGCTTCATGCCGGTGCCCTTGGTGTACGAGTCCACCGTGTACGGGCCGTTGCCGACGGGCTTCTTCAGCCAGCCCTCGTGGTCGGTGAAGAAGGACTTGGGCAGCGGGGAGAACGCCTGGTAGCCGAGGGTCTCGGGCCAGGTGGAGAACTTCTCCTTGAGCGCGACCGTGAAGGTCTTGGGGTCCTTGACGACCAGGCCGGACATCGTCTTGGACTTGGGGTCGCCCGACGCGGGGTGCACGTCCGCGTAGCCGACGATGTCGGAGAAGAACGGCGAGTTGTTCTGCTTCTTGCTGACGTCCGCGCCGTAGTTCCAGGCGTCCACGAACGACTGGGCGGTGACCGGCTCGTCGTTGCTGAACTTCCAGCCGTCCTTCAGCGTGATCGTGAAGTTCTGGCTGTCGGTGGTCTCGATCTTCTCGGCGAGCATGTTGTTGGCCTCGCCGGTCTTCGGGTCGTACCGCTTCAGACCCCGGAAGAGCATGTCGAGGACCTTGCCGCCCTGGACCTCGTTGGTGTTGGCGGGCTCCAGCGGGTTCTGCGGGTCACCCCACGAGGAACTGATGATTCCCTCGCCACCGCCCCCGCCGCTGTCGCTTCCGCCGCCGCCGCAGGCCGTCGCCGCCAGGACGACGGCCGCCGCGCATGCGGCCCACTTGGCGTGGGTGGCTCCGCGCATGGAGTGCCTCCTACTGGGATCCCAAGACTCACTTAGGGCCCAATGTCACCCTATGTGGGGTCCCGCACACTCCTGGTTGGACCGATTGCACCCTCGCGTCCCCCGCCTGTCACCCCTGCGAGTGCAAAGCGACCTCCCAGGTGTTCACCGCGTAGTGCATCGTCATGCCGTGCGCCTCGTACAGCGCGAGTGCGCCGGTTACGTTGGCCGTGTCCACGCCGAGGCCCACCGTGGAGCGGCCGCGCGCCGCGTAGGCGGCGAACCCGTGGCGCAGCAGGAAACCGCCGACCCCCCGGCCGCGCGCGGCCCTGACGACGCCGAGGTGGCTGAGCCATCCCATGCTGGTGCGGTCGTCGCGGGTCAGCAGGACCCCTACGTCGCCCAGCGCGGGCAGGCTCGCGATCCACACCAGTGACCAGTCGAGGCCGCGGCCGTCGATGTGGTCCAGCCAGGGCCCGTAGGGGCGCTCCACGTGGCCGAAGTGCTCGGCGAAGCTCTCCTCGATCAGGGCGTGGGCGCGGCGGCGCTCGGCCTCGTCCCCGTCGCAGGGGCGCAGGGTCAGCCCGGCGGGCGGGGCCGGCGCCGCCCGGTCCGGCTCCAGGGTGCGGGTCATCACCTGGTAGCGGCGCACGGTCCGGTAGCCGCGGCCGGGCAGCAGGTCGGCGTCGAGGGTGGGCTCGACGTTGAGCTGGAGTCGCAGCCAGGCGCCGGGCGCGCCGGCGGCGAGCTCGCGGGCCCGGATCTCCATCCGCTCCAGCAACCGGACGGCGGCCGTGCGGTGGCCGGGCAGGACGTAGTGCTCGGAGTCGACGCGGCCGGGGCCCGAGTCGGCCCACACCAGGGCGTAAGCGACGAGCCGGCCGCCCTCGAAGGCGAGCCAGGAGTCCCGTGCGAGATCGACGTCGGGATGGTGCAGGTCGGCCTCGACGGCGGCGAGGTCGGTCTCGGGGCGGCCGATCTCGATGAGGTCGACGGCGTTGAGGAGACCGCAGATGTCACCGGCGTCCGAGGGCCCGGCGGGACGTACGGTCAGGAGGTCGCTCATCGGACCACTCTGGGACGGCACCGGGCGGGGCCGCAACCGGCTTTGTGCCGCCGGCGGACGCGAAGGCGCCCGGTGCCGGAGAGATCCGGTACCGGGCGCCTTCGGTGCGTGTCCGCGGGAGATCAGACGGCCAGGACGGCCTTCTCCTCGGCGAAGTGGCAGGCCGACTCGTGCGCGGCCGGCGACTTGACGCCCTGGAAGCGCTCCGGGATCGCGAGCAGCGGCTCCTCCACGGAGCACTTCTCCTCGGCCTTCCAGCAGCGGGTGCGGAAGCGGCAGCCCGACGGCGGGTTGGCCGGGGAGGGTACGTCACCGGTGAGGATGATCCGGTCGCGGTGCGCGCGGGCCTCGGGGTCCGGCACCGGCACGGCGGAGAGCAGCGCCTGCGTGTACGGGTGCGTCGGGTGCTCGTAGATCTGCTCGTCCGTACCGATCTCGGCCATCTTGCCGAGGTACATGACGCCGACGCGGTCCGAGATGTGCCGGACGATGGAGAGGTCGTGCGCGATGAAGATGTAGGAGAGGTTGAACTCCTCCTGCAGGTTCTCCATCAGGTTGATGACCTGGGCCTGCACCGACACGTCGAGCGCGGAGACCGGCTCGTCGCAGATGATGATCTCCGGGTTGAGCGCGAGGCCGCGGGCGATGCCGATGCGCTGGCGCTGGCCGCCGGAGAACTGGTGCGGGTACCGGTTGATGTACTCCGGGTTGAGACCGACGACGTCCAGGAGCTCCTGCACCTTGCGGCGCCGGTCGCCCTTGGGGGCCACCTCGGGGTGGATGTCGTAGGTCTCGCCGATGATGTCGCCGACCGTCATGCGCGGGTTCAGCGAGGTGTACGGGTCCTGGAACACCATCTGGATGTTGCGGCGGACGGCCTTCAGGGCGCGGCCGGACAGCTTGGTGATGTCCTGGCCCTTGTAGAAGACCTCGCCGGCGGTGGCGCGCTCCAGGTTCATCAGCAGCTTGGCGACGGTGGACTTGCCACAGCCGGACTCGCCGACGATGCCGAGGGTCTCGCCCTGGTACAGGTCGAAGGAGATCCCGTCGACCGCCTTGACCGCACCGACCTGCTTCTTGAACAGGATGCCCTGGGTCAGCGGGAAGTGCTTGACCAGGTTGCGGACCTGGAGGATCGGCTCGCCACGCTCGGGGGCGTTCTTGGTGAGCTCAGCCATGGATCTGCTCCTTCCAGAAGTGGCACGCGCTGTGACGGCCGGCCAGTTCGGTGCCGTCCTGCTCGCTGACGGGCTGGAGCGCGGGGACCTCCGACCGGCAGATGTCCTGCGCGGCGACGCAGCGCGGGCTGAACGAGCAGCCCGTGGGCAGGCGCAGCAGGTTCGGCGGCAGACCCTTGATCGCGAAGAGCTCCTGGCCCTTCTGGTCCAGGCGCGGGATCGAGTCGAGCAGGCCGCGGGTGTAGGGGTGCGCCGGGCGCTTGTAGATCTCGTGGACCGGAGCGGTCTCGACGATCCGGCCGGCGTACATGACGGCGATCTTGTCCGCGACGTCGGCGACGACGCCGAGGTCGTGGGTGATCAGGATCAGACCCATGTTGAGCTCGCGCTGGAGCTCCGCGAGGAGGTCCATGACCTGGGCCTGGACGGTGACGTCCAGGGCCGTGGTCGGCTCGTCGGCGATGATCAGGTCCGGCTCCAGCGCGATCGCCATGGCGATCATGATGCGCTGGCGCATGCCACCGGAGAAGTGGTGCGGGTAATCGTCCACGCGCTGCTTGGCAGCCGGGATCTTCACCTTGTCCATCAGCTCGATGGCCTTGAGCCGGGCTTCCTTCTTCGACAGGCCCTGATGGACGCGGAACATCTCGCCCAGCTGGTAGCCGACGGTGAGCACCGGGTTGAGGGACGAGAGCGCGTCCTGGAAGATCATGGCGATCTTCCGGCCGCGGAGCTTGCGCCGCTCTTCGAAGCTCATCTTGAGCATGTCCTGGCCGCGGAAGAAGATCTCGCCCTGCGGGATCTTGCCGGGAGGCATGTCGAGGATGCCCATGATGGCCTGGGCGGTGACCGACTTGCCGGAGCCCGACTCGCCGAGTACGGCGAGGGTCTCGCCGGCGCTCACGCTGTAGTTGACGCCGTTGACGGCCTTGGCCACACCGTCACGGGTGTGGAACTCGACGTGCAGGTCGCGCACTTCGAGGAGCGGCGTCTGCGGGTCCCCGTCACGCGGAGAGGGAACGCTGGAGGTGTTGTCCATGGTGATCACTTACGCCCTCCTCAGCGCAGCTTGGGGTCGAGGGCGTTGCGGACCGCTTCGCCGAGCATGATGAACGCGAGGACGGTGATGCTGAGCATGATCGAGGGGTAGATCAGGATGTGCTTGGCCACCCGGATCTGATCGGAACCGGCGGAGATGTCCACGCCCCACGAGATGGACGGCGACGCGAGACCCAGACCCAGGTAGGACAGGGTCGCCTCGGCCGCGATGTAGCCACCCAGCGCGATCGTGGAGACCACGATCACCGGCGCCATGGCGTTCGGCAGGATGTGCCGGAGCATGATCCGGGGGGTACCGGCGCCCAGGGCCTTCGCGGCGTGCACGTAGTCGGCCTGCTTGACGGTGATGACCGCGCCGCGCATGACGCGGGTGATCTGCGTCCAGCCCAGGAAGGCCAGGGCGAAGACGACGGTCCACACGGTGCGGTTGGTGAACGCCTGGAGGACGACCATCGAGCCGAGCAGGAAGGGGATGCCGAAGAAGACGTCGGTGATCCGGGAGATGATCGCGTCGGTCAGGCCGCCGAAGTAGCCCGAGATCATCCCCGTCAGCCCGCCCACGAGGGTGACGATCAGGGTGACGCAGACGGCGACGATCAGCGAGGCGCGGGTGCCGTAGATCAGACGCGCGTAGACGCTGCGCCCCTGGCCGTCCCAGCCGAGCCAGTCGGGCGAGCCTATGCTGCCGAGCTCGGGCTTCTGGAGGAAGTGGTTGACCAGGTCGCCCTTGGTGGGGTCGGCACTGGTGAACAGGCTCGGGAAGACGGCGATCAGCAGCAGGAAGAAGATCAGCACCGAGGAGACGAGGAAGTAGGGGTTGCGCCGCAGGTCGGCCCAGGCGTCCCCCCACAGGCTGCGCGCCTTCTCGGGCTTCTGCGCCGCTACGGGGGCGACGGGGGCCGAGTTCTCCTCGGCCGTCGCGGTTTCGGTCTTGGTCATATCAGGCATACCGGATCCTCGGGTCCAGGACCGCGTAGAGGAGGTCGACGAGCAGGCTGGCGAGCAGATAGACCACGACCAGGATGGTGACGACGCCGACGAGGGTCGCACCTTCACGCCGGGCCAGGGAGTCGTAGATCAGACCGCCGACGCCCTTGACGTTGAAGATCCGCTCGGTGACGACGGCGCCGCCCATCAGGGCGCCGATGTCGGTACCGAGGAAGGTCGCCACGGGGATCAGCGAGTTGCGCATCAGGTGCACACCGATGACGCGGCGCTTCGGAAGACCCTTGGCCACGGCCGTGCGCACGTAGTCGGCACGCAGGTTCTCCGCGATCGACGTACGGGTCAGGCGGGCCACGTAGGCGAGGGACAGCGAGCCCAGCACCACGGCCGGCGCCAGGAGTTCGTCCCACGTGGGGTAGTTGCTCACGTTGGGAGTGATCCAGCCGAGCTGGAAGGCGAACACCGTCTTGATGACGAAGCCGAGGACGAACACCGGGACCGAGATGATCAGCAGCGTCAGGATCAGCACGAGGTTGTCCACGAGCTTGCCCGCCTTGAGGCCGGCGGCGATGCCGAGGCCGAGGCCGAGCACCAGCTCGATGACGAACGCGAGCAGGGCGATGCGGCCCGTGACCGGGAACGCGTCGCCGAGAACATCGGTGATCTCACGGCCGCTGCGGATCTGCTGGCCGAAGTCGAAGTGGAACAGGATGTTCGATATGTAGTTCCAGTACTGCTGGTACAGCGGCAGGTCCAGGCCGTGTTCGTGCCTGAGCTTCGCCAACGTGGCGGGGTCTACGCCCTTGTCTCCGAAGAGTCCGGCCACGGGGTCGCCGGGCAGGCTGTAGACCATCAAGAAGATGAGCAGGGTCGTCCCGAAGAAGACCGGGATCATCTGGAGCAGTCGTCGTGCGACATAGCGCCCCATCATGCCTCCGTAGAAGATGCGGCAGGCGCAGCCGGACGGGCCCTTTCGCCACGCACGCGCGTGACGTTTCCGTCACTGCGTCGCGAAAGGGCCCCCCGGGCGCTGCATGTAGGCCCGGATGTGGGCCGGCTCCCCGCCGGCCCACATCCGTCGAAAGGAATTACGCGGTGGGACTTACTTCTTGACCTCGACACCCTCAAGGATCGGGTCGCCGTCCTGGGCGTACTTCACGTTCTGGACCTTCTCCGAGAAGCCCGCGTTGACCTTGTAGTACCAGAGCGGGATCGACGGCATGTAGTTGACGAGGTCCTTCTCGATGGCCTGGTAGGCCTTCACGGACTCGTCGAGGGTCTTGGCCGTGTCCGCCGCGGCGATCTTCGCGTCGAGCTCGGGGCTGGTGAAGCCACCCTGGTTGCCGCCGGCGCCCGTACGGAACAGGTCGCTGATGAAGTTGGCGTTCACCGGGTAGTCGAGCACCCAGCCGGAGCGGTAGAACGACTTGACCTGCTTGGACTTACGGGCCTGGAGGTCGGCCTGGAAGTCCGGCTTGGCGTCACCGGTGCACTTGACGCCCGTGGACTGGGTGATGCTGTTGCAGACAGCCTCGACCCACTCCTTGTGACCGCCGTCCGAGTTGAACTGGATGGAGATCTCGTTGTTCGGGACGCCGCCGCCCTCGGCGATGAGCGCCTTGGCCTTCGCGGGGTCGAACTTGGCGACGTCACCCGAGCCGTCCGGCGTGTAGCCGAGGACACCCTTGGCGACCCAGCCGGTGGCGGGGTCACGGGTGCCCTGGAGCACGGTCTTGGTGATGGTGGCGCGGTCGATCGCCATCGACAGGCCCTGGATGACCTTCGGGTTGACCGGCTTCGGGTTCTTCCACTGGTCGGCGTAGAACGCGACGGCCAGCGTCTGGATCGCCGAGTAGGCCTGGTCCACGGCACGGTCACCGAGGTCGGCACGGTAGACCGGGAGGTCCTTCGAGGCGATCTGGCGCAGGACGTCGACGTTGCCCGACTTCAGGTCTTCGTAGGCGGTCTCGAGGGTGGCGTAGTTCTTGAGGATCACGCCGCCGTTCTTCGCCTTGTTCTCGCCCTTGTAGTCGTCGTAGCGCGTGAGCTCGATCTGCTTCTTGTGCTCCCACGACTTGAACTTGTACGGGCCGTTGCCGACCGGCTTCTCACCGGCGGCGGCGGGGTCCTTGTAGAAGGACTCCGGCAGCGGGGAGAAGACCTCGTAGCCGAGCTTGTACTCGAAGTACGGCACCGCGTTGGCGAGCTCGATGGTGAAGGTGTTCTCGTCGATGACCTTCAGGCCCTCGAGCGCCTCGGCGGTGGGCTTGGCGCCCTCGGCCTCGGGGTGCAGGGCGTCGAAGCCCTTGATGTCGGCGAACCAGGACGCGTTGCCCTGCTTGTTGTTGATGTTCGCGGCCCAGTTCCACGCCTTGACGTAGGACTCGGCGGTCACCTTGGTGCCGTCGTGGAAGGTCCAGCCCGGCTTGAGCTTGACGGTCCACAGCTTGCTGTCGTCCGACTTGACCGACTCGGCGTTGACGTTGACGATCTTGCCGTCGGCGTCGTAGTCGACCAGCTGGGAGAACAGACCCGACATGACGATCGAGCCGTTGGACTCCATCGTGTCGGCCGGCTGGAGAAGCTTCTCCGGCTCGCCAACCTCGACGGAGTAGATGCCGTTCGGGTCGACTTCACCCTTGCCGGCCGCCGCCTTGCCGCCGCCGCCACCGCAAGCGGTCGCAGCCAGGGCAACGACAATCGCGCCCGTTACCCACTTGGCGCTCTTGGCACCGCGCATGGGTTTCCTCCTCATGAGTCCACTGTCTGATGTGAAGGGCACGAGTTGCGTTTCGCCGACACCCCTGACGGCGATAAGGAACCAGTGCCCCGAGTGTGCTCGTGAGTCGACGCTCCCCACAGCGTGTGACCCATTGACCCGAGCTCAATGGAGCCATCCTCAGGGACGCCTTGACCGTAAACCACACTTAAGTGGTCTCGTTTTCACAACATCGCACTACGGCTAAAACCCGAAATCCGGACAAACGGATAGGAGACAGACATGAACGAAACGGACTGTTAGCACTTCTTCCGGAGTGTCACGGTCGGTATGCGGACACCGCGGACACCGGATCGAAACAATCCGCTTGACAAAAGTGAACAGCCCCTCTCGTCACGGAGACCGTGACGGGAGGGGCTGCTCGTTGAACCGGGCTTCGACGAGGACCCGGATGTGATCCGGGTCCTACGCGACTACTTGCCGGACTTGGCGCGCGAGGCGGTACGCGAGCGGTCCTTCTGGTCCAGGACGACCTTGCGGATGCGGACGGCCTCCGGGGTCACCTCGACGCACTCGTCGTCGCGGCAGAACTCCAGGGACTGCTCCAGGGAGAGCCTGCGCGGCGGCACCACGTTCTCGGTGTTGTCCGCCGAAGCCGCACGCATGTTGGTGAGCTTCTTCTCCTTGGTGATGTTCACGTCCATGTCGTCGGCGCGCGAGTTCTCGCCGACGATCATGCCCTCGTACACCTCGGTACCGGGCTCGGTGAACAGGACGCCGCGCTCCTGCAGGTTGATCATCGCGAACGGCGTGACCGACCCGGAGCGGTCGGCGACCAGGGAACCGTTGTTACGGGTCACCAGCGGGCCGAACCACGGCTCGAGGCCCTCGTGGATCGAGTGGGCGATGCCCGTGCCGCGCGTACCGGTCAGGAACTCGGTACGGAAGCCGATGAGGCCGCGCGACGGGACGACGAACTCCATGCGGACCCAGCCGGAGCCGTGGTTCGACATGTTGTCCATGCGGCCCTTGCGGACGCCCATGAGCTGCGTGACCGCACCCATGTGC
This sequence comes from Streptomyces sp. NBC_00435, assembly GCF_036014235.1. Taxonomy (GTDB): domain Bacteria; phylum Actinomycetota; class Actinomycetes; order Streptomycetales; family Streptomycetaceae; genus Streptomyces. The sequence continues at coordinate 5,330,500 of NZ_CP107924.1, read as the reverse complement.
TCCTCGGGGACGTCGACCGTCATGCGCTCGACCGGCTCGTGGACCTTGCCGTTGATCTCCTGCGTGACGACCTGGGGCTTGCCGATGGTCAGCTCGAAGCCCTCGCGGCGCATCTGCTCGACCAGGATGGCGAGCGCGAGCTCACCACGGCCCTGGACCTCCCAGGCGTCCGGACGCTCGGTCTCGAGCACGCGGAGCGAGACGTTACCGACCAGCTCGCGGTCCAGACGGTCCTTGACCTGGCGGGCGGTGACCTTGCGGTCCTTGACCGCGGACTTGGCGTCCGCGCCCTTGCCGCTGCCGCCGCGGCCGACCATCGGGGAGGTGTTCGTACCGATGGTCATCGAGATCGCCGGCTCGTCGACCGAGATCAGCGGGAGCGCGATCGGGTTCTCCGGGTCGGCCAGGGTCTCGCCGATCATGATGTCGGGGAAACCGGCGACCGCGCAGATGTCACCCGGGCCCGCCACCTCGGCGGGCTTGCGGGTGAGCGCCTCGGTCATCATCAGCTCGGTGATGCGGACGTTCGAGATCGTGCCGTCACGCTTGATCCACGCGACGGTCTGACCCTTGCGCAGCTCGCCCTGCTCGACGCGGACGAGCGCGATGCGGCCGAGGAAGTTGTCGGCGTCCAGGTTGGTGACGTGGGCCTGGAGGGGGGCCTCCTCGTCGTACACCGGGGCCGGCACGTGGGCCAGGATGGTGGAGAAGAACGGCTCCAGGCTGTCACTGTCCGCGGGGACGGTGCCGTCCTCCGGCTTGGTCAGCGAGGCGACGCCGTCACGGCCACAGGCGTAGACGATCGGGAACTCGATCTGCTCCTCGTCGGCGTCCAGGTCGAGGAAGAGGTCGTACGTCTCGTTGACGACCTCGTCGATCCGGGAGTCCGGACGGTCGGTCTTGTTGATGCAGAGGATGACCGGCATCTTCGCCTGCAGGGCCTTGCGCAGGACGAAGCGGGTCTGGGGCAGGGGGCCCTCGGACGCGTCCACCAGCAGGACGACGGCGTCCACCATCGACAGACCGCGCTCGACCTCACCACCGAAGTCGGCGTGGCCGGGGGTGTCGATGATGTTGATCGTGATCGGGGCCGACCCGTCCTTCGGGTGGTACTTCACCGCCGTGTTCTTGGCGAGGATCGTGATGCCCTTCTCACGCTCCAGGTCGTTCGAGTCCATCATGCGGTCGTCGAGGTGCTGGTGGGCGGCGAAGGCACCGGCCTGCTTGAGCATGGCATCGACGATGGTCGTCTTGCCATGGTCGACGTGGGCGACGATGGCGACGTTACGGATGTCGTGGCGCGTGGGCACTTCGGCGCTTCTCCCGGGATCGTGGATGGCGGCGCGTACGGTCCGGCACGCGAGCCTCGACCGGGCGGAAAACCTGCCACGGCCTTACCCCATCCTACGTCGGTTGGCGGGAACCGCCTGCCGGGGGGTCTGTCAAGAGGCCGGACGACTGAGCGGGGCCGAGTGCGGGGTGGGGGGTCTCGGCCGCCGGTACTACCTGGAAACACGCGGGTCAACGGGTATCTACGACCTTGCCCGCCGGTCATCCGGCGGGCAAGGGACTTGAGTCACATCTGAGGTTGGGGAACCCGTCTCAACCCGGGATGCACCCCTTCGTCATCACTTCTTCTTCTCCTGCTTGTCCTTGGACGTCGCCGGCTTCTTCCAGCCGATGTCCTGGTACCGCGGAGCTCCCAGACCGAAGGCGCCGGCATTGGTCAGGCCCGGCTTCACCGCCACCAGCTCGGGGCGCTGGTAGAGCGGGATGGAACCGGCCGCCGCCCAGATCCGGGCGTCCGCCTTGCGCATCAGGTCGCGGGCGGTCTCCTCGTCCAGCTCGCCGGCCGCCTGGTCGAACAGCTGGTCGATGTGGTCGGTGCCGACCCGGGTGTAGTTCTGTTCCACGAGGAGCGAGCCGTCGGCGGCCGGCTCCGGCTTGGCGAAGATGGGCCGGGCGTCGGTGGCCGGGTAGGCGGTCGCGGGCCACGAGTACAGGGCCAGGTCGTACTGGCCCGAGGCGATGTGGTCCTTGAAGAAGCTCTCGTCGGCCACCTTGGTCAGCTCCGTCTGGACGCCGACCTTGTGGAGCATCTGCGCGATCCGCTCGCCGACCGTGCGCAGCGCCTCCGAGCCGGGACCGGCCGGCAGGACGAAGCGCAGGGTGAGCGGCTTGCCGTCCTTGGCGAGCATGTTGCCGGAGGTGCGTACGGCCTGCTTGGCGGGGGCCGGGGCGGGGCTCGCCTTGGCGGGGTCCGCGGGCTCCGCGGCCGTTTCGGCGTCGAGGGCCGGGCTGCGCTTGCCGTCGTCCACGGACGCGGCCCAGGCGGCCCGGGCCGCCTGGGCCGCCTGGGCGGCCTGGGTGCGCAGGAGCTGTTCCTGGGCGGCCGCGAAGGGGGCCGGGGCGAGCACCGGGGAGGGCTGGGTCGCGGCGAAGGCGTCGGCGTCGACGATCTCCCCGTCGGGGCCGGACCCCACCTCGGGCAGCCCCTGGCCGAGGGGGTTCTCGGGGCCTTCGGGGCGGTGGTCGGGGTGGTCGGCCCGCAGGGCGGCTCTGGCGGGGGCCTCGGGCCTGCCGTCGCGGCCGTGCCCGTCGCCGTTGCGCTCGTCCTCCTGGCCCACGATGTAGAGGCCGTCGTTGCCGGTGCCCGGGCCGCTCGGGGTCTTCGAGTCGTCCTTCTCCTTCGCCGCCTCCGAGCCGGCCTTCGCACCCGCCGGATCGGTGAGCTTGCCGCCCCGGCGCCAGCCGGCGTCCGCGAGCAGGGCCTGCGAGGCCTGGGTGTCCTGGCCGCCGAGGGCGTCGCTGTTGTCGGCGTACGCCTGCTGCCCGGCCAGCGCCAGGTGGCTGCCGACCGGCTTCGCGGGCAGCCCCAGCGGCTTCAGGACGATGTCGGTGAGTGCCTGGCGGTCCAGCGCACGGGCCACGGCGCGGCGTACGCGCTCGTCGGCGAGCGGGCCACTGGCGCCGTTCATGGCGAGCTGCGTGTAGGCCGGCTCCAGGGACTTGCGGACGGTGAAACCGAGCAGGGCGCCCTGCTCCTCGGCGTACCGCTTCACCGCCTCCGCGTGCTTCTGGCGGGTCTCCTGCGCCTCCTTGGCCTTGGCCTCGTCCGCGCCGAAGGCGAGCGCCCACGACATGGTCGCCTGCGCGGGCGTCACCGAGGCGGCGGGGCCGTGTGCCCCGTCGGCCTTGGCGGCCTCGCGGCGGGCCAGGGCGATCCGGTCGGCGCCCGTACGGTCGATCTCGGCCAGATCCAGCTTGCCGGCGGCGAGCGCGGCCGGGCGTTCGGACCGGGGCACCGCGGTGAGGACCAGGGTGTCGAGCTTGGCGGGGCTGCCCCACCAGCGCGGGTTGCGGGTCAGGGCGGCGGTGCCGGTCTTCTTGTCGATGGCGCCCAGCCCGAAGGGGCCGGCGGTGACCTTCAGGGTGCCCCGGGCGCCCTCGTTGAAGCTCTCCGGGGTGCCGGTGACCTGCTTGGGGTAGAGGGGCGAGAAGAGGGAGCGCCAGTCGGCGTACGGCTTGACGAAGGTGACCTTGACCTCCAGGTCCGACTTGCCGCGTTCGATCTTCTCGATCCGGTCGTAGCCGGCGTTGCGCGCCGTCCAGTAGGCGGAGTCCTTGCCGTTGAGGGCCCTCCACTGGGCGACGAAGTCGGCGGCGCCGATCTCCCGGCCGTCGCTCCAGACCGCCTGCTGGTTGAGCTTGTACAGGACGACCTGCTTGGGCTCGCGCTCGACGACCTCGGCCTTCTCCAGGTAGTCGGGGTTGGCCACCGGCCGCCCCTTGCCGTCCAGCACGAACAGCTGGGGCAGGACGGCCCCGGCGATCCGGTTGGTGGTGGCGTCCGCATCGGCCTGGAAGGTGTTCAGGGTGCCGGGCAGGGCGTCCACGGCCCAGCGGAGCACCCCGCCGTCGGCGACCTTGTCGCGGGTGGCGGCCGCGATGTCCTGCCCTGCGGCGACCGGGCCGCCCTCCTCGTCCCCCGCGCCGCAGCCCGCGAGCAGCGGCAGTGCAAGAACTCCCGAGGTCAGGAGCGCCAAGGACCTGCGCCTTCTCTGGGACATGGGTGGTACCTCCGGGGCGGGGCTTGGGGGGCGTGAGAAGGAAGGGGCCTTGATCACGTTCGGCGGTATATGGAGCTGATCACACTGGGTGGCGAAACCCACTGAAATCGACACCCCGCCGCACCCGTCGCAGCGCACCCTCGCCACGCCGCGAACCCCACCCGTGCGGACCAATCCGGCTTGTGCCCCGGCTGCCGCGGGGAGGCCCCCAGGGCCGGGCGTTCCCCCGTAAGGGGGATGGGAACGGGGTCGGGGAGGGGCGCACGATTCACGCCTGCGCGCCCGTAATCCCTGCACGTCCCTTCACAACCGGGGACGGGAGGCGCGACACTCGCAGGCGCACATGAGCGTTGCCACCGCACCAGCGGAAGTGAGGGCAAGTCATGTCCCTGCAAGACGATTTGACCGCCGTACGGCGCAACCTGAACGAGCTGGTCCGCTCGGTGGAACGGTTGGAGAGGGACGTCGCCCGGCAGGCGCCGGCCGCCTCCCGGCCGCCCGGCGAGACCGGAATGATCAATGTCCCGGACACCCCGTACGACAGCTCGCTGTGGACGGACTCCGACGACGAGGGTCTGGGCGCCCGCGACCGCCGCGCCCCCTGACCCGCGCTCCCCGCGCACACCCCACCAGGTCCGGCCGGCCGAAGCGACGGCGGCCGGGCCTCCTGGGCCACCCCTCATCACTCCACCCGGAGTCCCCCTTGGCCACAGGCACCCAACCACCATCACAGCGGCCCGCCGGCGTCCACGACGCCTCGCGGGCCGCGATCGCAGCCCGGCACCTGCGGACCGACCGGTGGTGGCTCTCGCCCGCCGGCACCGCGGCCGGGCTGCTCGCCTTCATCGTCTACTCGACCTGGCGGGCCTTCGCCAACGCCGACTACTACTCGGCGCCGTACGTCTCGCCGTTCTACTCCCCGTGTCTCGCGGAGAACTGCCAGGAGATGCGCGGCGGCCCGAACCTCGACCTGTTCGGCAGCTGGTGGGGCCTGTCCCCCGCCCTGCTGATCCTGATCTTCCCGCTCGGCTTCCGGCTGACCTGCTACTACTACCGCAAGGCCTATTACCGGGGCTTCTGGGCCTCACCGCCCGCCTGCGCCGTCGCCGAGCCGCACACCTCGTACAGCGGCGAGACACGCTTCCCGCTGATCTTCCAGAACATGCACCGGTACTTCTTCTACGCGGCGCTGCCGGTGGCGGGCATCCTCACCTACGACACGGTGCTGACCTTCCGCAACGACCGCTACGAATGGGGCCACATGGGCCTCGGGACGCTGCTGTTCGTCATCAACATCGCGCTGATCTGGGCGTACACGCTGTCCTGCCACTCCTGCCGGCACATCATGGGCGGCCGCCTGAAGCACTTCTCCAAGCACCCGGTCCGATACCGCCTGTGGGGCTGGATCAGCCGCCTCAACTCCCGTCACATGCAGCTGGCGTGGGCCTCGCTGATCAGCGTGGCCGCGTGCGACTTCTACGTGTACCTGGTGGCCAGCGGCGCCTTCACCGACCCGAGGATCTTCTGAGATGGCTCAAGTGGAACGGCAGCAGTGGGACGTGGTCGTGGTCGGCGCGGGCGGCGCCGGGCTGCGGGCCGCGATCGAGGCCCGCGAGCGGGGGGCACGGACGGCCGTGATCTGCAAGTCCCTCTTCGGCAAGGCCCACACCGTGATGGCGGAGGGCGGCATCGCCGCCTCCATGGGCAACGTCAACGAGGGCGACAACTGGCAGGTGCACTTCCGCGACACCATGCGCGGCGGCAAGTTCCTGAACCAGTGGCGGATGGCGGAGCTGCACGCCAAGGAGGCCCCGGACCGGGTCTGGGAGCTGGAGACCTGGGGCGCGCTCTTCGACCGCACCCCCGACGGCCGGATATCGCAGCGCAACTTCGGCGGCCACGAATACCCGCGGCTCGCGCACGTCGGCGACCGGACCGGCCTCGAGCTGATCCGCACCCTCCAGCAGAAGATCGTGCAGCTGCAGCAGGAGGACTTCAAGGAGTACGGGGACTACGAGGCCCGGCTCAAGGTCTTCCAGGAGTGCACCGTCACCAGGGTCCTGAAGGACGGTGAGCGGGTCTCCGGGACCTTCTGCTACGAGCGCGAGACCGGGCGGTTCTTCGTCCTGGAGGCCCCGGCGGTGGTACTGGCCACGGGCGGGATCGGCAAGTCCTTCAAGACCACGTCCAACTCGTGGGAGTACACGGGCGACGGCCACGCGCTGGCCCTGCTCGCCGGGGCCCCGCTGCTGAACATGGAGTTCGTGCAGTTCCACCCGACCGGCATGGTCTGGCCGCCCTCGGTGAAGGGCATCCTCGTCACCGAGTCGGTGCGCGGCGACGGCGGGGTGCTGCGCAACAGCGAGGGCAAGCGGTTCATGTTCGACTACGTCCCGGACGTCTTCAAGGAGAAGTACGCGGAGTCCGAGGAGGAGGGCGACCGCTGGTACGAGGACCCGGACCACAACCGGCGCCCGCCCGAGCTGCTCCCCCGCGACGAGGTGGCCCGCGCCATCAACTCCGAGGTCAAGGCGGGGCGCGGGTCCCCGCACGGCGGGGTCTTCCTGGACGTGTCCACCCGGATGCCGGCCGAGCGGATCAAACGGCGGCTCCCGTCGATGTACCACCAGTTCAAGGAGCTGGCGGACGTGGACATCACCGCCGAGCCGATGGAGGTCGGCCCGACCTGCCACTACGTGATGGGCGGCATCGCGGTCGAGTCCGACACCGCCGCCACCCTCGGGGTGCCGGGGCTGTTCGCCGCCGGGGAGGTCGCGGGCGGGATGCACGGCTCGAACCGGCTCGGCGGGAACTCCCTGTCCGACCTGCTGGTCTTCGGCCGCCGGGCCGGACTGCACGCCGCCGGGTACGCGGCCGCGGAGGCGGGCCGGCTGCCGGTGGTGGACCAGGACCGGGTGGACGAGGCGGCCGCGGAGGCGCTGGCTCCGTTCCATGCCGCCGAGGGCGCGGAGAACCCGTACAGCCTCCACCAGGAGCTCCAGACCGCCATGAACGACCTCGTCGGCATCATCCGCCGCGAGGGCGAGATGGCCGAGGCGCTGGAGAGGCTCGCGGCCCTGCGCGTACGGGCCTCGCGCGCCGGGGTGGAGGGCCACCGGCAGTTCAACCCGGGCTGGCACCTGGCCCTGGACCTGCGCAACATGCTGCTGGTCAGCGAGTGCGTGGCCCGCGCGGCCCTGGAGCGCACGGAGAGCCGGGGCGGGCACACCCGCGAGGACTGCCCGGCGATGGAGCGGTCCTGGCGCCCGGTGAACCTGCTGTGCCGGCCGGTGGAGCCCCCTCCCGCGGACCCGGCCGCGGACCGGATCGAGCTGACCCGGGTGCGCACCGAACCCATCCGACCCGACCTGCTCGCGCTCTTCGAGAAGGAAGAGCTGGTCAAGTACCTCGCCGAAGAGGAGCTCTACGAGTGACTACCTACGATGCCGCGTTCCGGATCTGGCGGGGCGACGCGGAGGGCGGCGAGCTGCGCGACTTCACCGTGGAGGTGAACGACGGGGAGGTGGTCCTGGACATCGTCCACCGGCTCCAGGCCACCCAGGCCTCGGACCTCGCGGTGCGGTGGAACTGCAAGGCGGGCAAGTGCGGTTCGTGCAGCGCGGAGGTCAACGGGCGGCCGCGGCTGATGTGCATGACGCGGATGTCGACCTTCACCCGCGAGGAGACGATCACGGTGACCCCGCTGCGGGCCTTCCCGGTCGTCCGCGACCTGGTGACGGACGTGTCCTTCAACTACCAGAAGGCCCGCGAGGTCCCGGCCTTCGTACCGCCCGCCGGGGTCGCGCCGGGCGAGTACCGGATGCAGCAGGTGGACGTGGAGCGTTCGCAGGAGTTCAGGAAGTGCATCGAGTGCTTCCTGTGCCAGGACACCTGTCACGTGGTGCGTGACCACGAGGAGAACAAGACCGCCTTCGCGGGCCCCCGGTTCCTGATGCGGGTGGCGGAGCTGGACATGCACCCGCTGGACGCCGCGCAGGAGGTGGGCCTGGACCGCAAGCGCACGGCCCAGGAGGAGCACGGGCTCGGCTACTGCAACATCACCAAGTGCTGCACGGAGGTCTGCCCCGAAGGGATCAAGATCACGGACAACGCCCTGATCCCGCTGAAGGAGCGGGCCGTGGACCGCAAGTACGACCCTCTGGTGTGGCTGGGGAGCAAGATCCGGCGGCGTTCCGGGCAGTAGGGACCCCCAGCCGTTCACTTCGCGGTACACAATGCCCCCTGAACGTCGTTGACGTGATGTCAGGGGGCTTCGCGGTGCGGGTGGGGGATCAGCTGGCGGACCGGTACCGCCTCGACCAGCGGCTCGGCCAGGGCGGCATGGGCGAGGTGTGGCGGGCGCACGACACGGCACTGGACCGGGCCGTGGCGGTGAAGGTGCTGCTGGAGGCGGCCACGAACGACGAGCTGGTCGCCCGGTTCCGGCGCGAGGCCAGCATCGGGGCGCGGCTGCAGCACCCCGGCATCACGGTCGTGCACGACGTGGGGCAGGAGGAGGGCCGGCTCTTCATCGTCATGGAGCTGCTCGCGGGCGAGGACCTGCGCAGCGCCCTGTCCCGGGTGCCGGGCGGGCTGCCCGTGGCGGTCGCGCTGGAACTGGCGGCGCAGACCGCGGAGGCGCTGGCCGCCGCGCACGAACGCTCGGTGATCCACCGGGACCTGAAGCCGGCCAACCTCTTCCTGTTGCCCGGGGGCCGGCTGAAGATATGCGACTTCGGCATCGCGCACTCCTCGGACGCCACGGCCGGCTGGACGGTCACCGGCCGGATCTTCGGCAGCCCGCCGTACATGGCCCCCGAGCAGTGGCGGGGCGAGCGGGTGGACGCCCGGTGCGATCTGTACGCGCTGGGGTGCGTGCTGTACGCGCTGCTGAGCGGAGAGCCGCCCTTCGGGGAGGCCGAGGGCCCCTACGTCCTGATGCGCCGGCACATCGAGGACCCGCCGCTCCCGCTCCGCCGGGGCGGCACACCGGTCGCGCCGGAGCTGGAGCGGCTGGTGCTCCGGCTGCTGGCCAAGGAGGCGGCGGACCGGCCCCGGTCGGCCGAGGCGGTGGCCACGACCCTACGGGCCCTGCTGGCCGGGGCCGGGACCCCGACGGGCGGCGGTGGCGGAGCCACGGCCGGGGACGGTGGGGCCGGGGGGCCGGCCGGGGGTGGATCCGGTTCCGGATTTGTGTCCGGGTCCGTGTCCGAGTCTGTGTCCGAGTCCGGGTCCATGTCCGGGTCCATGTCCGGGTCCGGAGGCGGAGGCATTGCCGGGGCCGGCTTCGGCGGCCCTTCCGGCTTCGACGCCACGGGCACGGAGGGGGGCGTTGGCTCCGGTGTGCGGGAGTTCGTGAGGGAGTTGGTGCGGGAGGCCGAGGAGGCGCTGCGGGCGGTGCCGGCGGGCGGGGAGGTGCCCGTCGAGGTGCTGGCCGTGGCCGCCGATGCCGCGGCCCGCTTCGACGCGGAGCTCGCGGACCGGCTGCTGGCCGGCGCCGAGATCGCGGCGTGGGACGGCGGCGGGGGCGACGGGGCGCGGGTGGCCAGGCTGCTGACCGCCCTGGCCAGGAGCACTTCGGCGCACGCCCCGGCCCGGACCCGGCGGCTGCTCACCGACGCGCAGCAGGCGCTGTTCACGGTGTTCGGATCCAACCGTGAGGGCCCGCTGCGCGTGGTGGCGGAGGAGCTGGCCCGGGTCGCGCCCGGGCAGGCCGCGCAGATCGCCCGGGACCACTTCGCGGACGGACCGGCCGAGAAGCGGCTCTCCGCCCGCATCGGGACGGCCGTCGCGGCCGCCGATCCCGCCGAGGCCGAGCTGCAGTTGGCGCTGATACCGGACGCCGGGCTGCGCGGGGCCGCCACCTACGACATGGTGCTGGCCGTCGCCCCGCGCGACCTGGCGGCGGCCCTGCGGCTCAGCGAGCGGATCGGCTCCGCCGGGGCCCGGCTGCTGGCACTGTGCCAAGTGGCCCGCGACCGCGCCGAGGCCGGGGACGCGGCGGGCGGGGCCCGGGCGCTGGAGCAGGCCGAGGAGGAGCTGCCCCGGTTCCTGGAGGAGCGGGCGGCCTGGCTGCGCGAGGAGGCGGCGCACCACGCCGAACGCGGGCAGCTCGTGCAGGCGCAGCGGTTGCGCGACCAGGCCGCCGGGCTGCTGGTCCGCCGCCCCCGGGCGGACACCGACGAGAAGGCCGGCCACGCCCTGTCCTCGCTGGCCTCGGCCCGGGCCCGCGTGGAGCGGGCCGCCGGGCCGCCGCTGGACCCGGCGGTGGCGCTGGAGCGCGCGGGCCTGGCGCGGAACCTGCCGGACCCGGCGGAACGGGCCCGCGCGCTGGCCCGTATCGCGCGGGAGTGCGTGGCGACGGGCCGGACGCCCTGGCTGGCGACGGCCGCCGGCGCCGGCACCCCGCCGCCGGGCGGTACGACGTCCGCGGACCGCCCGGAAGCCGCGCGGCGGCAGGTCGCGGCGGCCCCGGGGGCGCGCGCGTGGCACACCGGCACCCGGCCGGACGCCGTGTACGCGGCGGGTGCGTGCGTGGTGTGGAGCTCGGGGTCCGAGGTGGGCTGCGTACGGACCGACGACGGCGGCACGCGCTGGACGGCGTACGCCGACGAGGGCACGGCCGCGCCGCCGCTGCCGGGGGCCGGCCGGCTGCGGGTGACCTGCGCGGCGGACGCCGCCACCGTCTACGTCGAGGTGCGGCGGGAGGGTGCGCCGGGGGTACGGCTGCTGGCGCGCGAGCCCCGGGACGGGCGCGTGCGGTGGTGGCGGGACCTGCCCGCGGAGCGGCCGCTGCGCAGCGCCGGACCGGTGCTCCTGCACGGGGCGCCGGGCGATCTGACCGCGCTGCGGGCTTCGACCGGCGAGACCCTGTGGCAGCGCGCCCTGCCCTCCCCCGGCACCCGGTCGCCCCACGCGGCGGGTGACTGCCTGGTCCTGGCGGACGACCGGCTGATCCAGGCCCTGCACCTGCCGACGGGCCGCCCGGTGTGGTCCTTCCCCCGGGCGCGCCCCACGGAGCGCACGATGCACGGTGACCAGCTGTCCGGGGGCGGCGTCCCGGTCCACCTCCTCCTGGACAGGTACGCGCTGACGGCGCTGGACCGGGCCACCGGCCGGGAGCTGTGGCGGTTCGTGCTGGGCACCCCGGCGGAGCGGCTGCTGGTCGAGCGGGGCACGGTGTACGCGGCCGCGCACCGCCCGGACCAGGGCACGGACCTGGTCTTCGCGCTCGACTCCGGGACCGGGGCGCTGCGCTGGCAGCGGGCGCTGACTCGGCGGGAGGGCTCGGTGTGCGCGCTCGAACTGCTGGGCCTGCGCCCGGGCGGCCTGTACGTGGAGGTCCGGCGGGGCGGGCGGCGCGGCCTGCTGAAGCGCGCCGCGGATCCCTTCGTCACCGTGCTGGACCCGGCGACGGGCAAACCCGTCCGCCACTGGGACCCGCCGGCCCCGGCGACCGGGGACAGCCTGCTGATCGGCGACCACCTGGTCCTCCCCCGCCCCGCACTCACGGCGTACGCCTTGCCGTAGCCGGGCGCGCCGCTCCCGGGGGCCGGCCCGGGTCTCCGGGTGCGGGGCCAAGGAACCACCCATACCCTCCCAAATGTGACTCCGCCGAGAAGCAGGACGAAGAGACGCACCACCGCCGGAATACCCGTCCGGACGGGCCTCGCCCTCGCCGCCGCGCTGCTCGCGCTCACCGGCTGGGTGACGGCCACCGCCCCGGCCGCCCGGGCCGACGACCCCGTCACCCTGTCCCAGCAGGGGCAGATCACCGACCGCGTGGGCGCCCTGGGCGACCGCGGGGCCGCCGTGACGGCCGCGCTGGACAAGCTGTACTCCGACCGGCGGATCCAGCTCTTCGTCACCTACGTACGCGACTTCTCCGGACGCTCCGCGCAGAGCTGGGCCGACGCCACCGCCCAGAAGAACGGCCTCGGGCAGAACGACGTCCTGCTGGCCGTCGCCACCGGGGCCCGGCAGTACGCCTATTCGGCCGATGCCGACTCCGGTTTCACCGCGGAGCAGCTCGCGGCGGTCGCGCAGACCGCCGTCGAGCCGGCCCTGAAGCAGAACGACTGGGCGGGCGCGGCGATCGGCGCGGCCAACGGCTACGACGCGGTCCTGGGCGGGCGGCCCGTGCCGGTGCCCGCCATCACCCCCGGCGAGGCCGATCCCGGTGGCGCCTCGGCGAGCGGCGGGAGCGGCGCCGGGGACTTCGTCCTGCCGGTGGTCGCGGTCGGCGCGGCCGGCGCCCTCGGGGCGTACGCGTACAGCCGCCGCAAGCGCAGGAACGCGAGCGGCGGCGGCGACCCGAAGACCACCGGCTGGTCCGGGCAGGACACCCCACCCGCACCGCCCGCCCTGCCGGACCTGGACGCGAAGGCCAGGGCCATGCTGGTGGGGACCGATGACGCGATCCGCACGAGCACCGAGGAACTCGGCTTCGCCACCGCCCAGTTCGGCGAGGAGGCGGTAGCGGCGTTCACAGCGGCCGTGGAATATGGCAAGGGCGAGCTGACGGCCGCGTTCCGGCTGCGCCAGCAGCTCGACGACGCGTACCCGGAGGACGACGCCACCCGGCGCCGGATGCTGGACGAGATCGTCGCCCGCTGCACGGAGGCGAGCCGGCGGCTCGACGCCGAGACGGCGGACTTCGACCGGCTGCGGGACCTGGAGAAGAACGCGCCGCAGGCACTCGCGACGGTGGAGGGCCACTTCCGCGAACTGACGGGCCGTACGACGACGGCGGAGGCGACCCTCACGGCGCTCGGCCGCCAGTACGCGGACTCCGCGTCCGCGCCGGTGGCCTCCAACCCCGAACAGGCGAAGGACCGGCTGCTGTTCGCGACCACCAGCCTGGGCGAGGCCCGCGCCGCGCTGGGCACCGGCGACAACGGCAGGGCCGCCGTGCACGTCCGGGCCGCCGAGGGCGCGGTGGACCAGGCGACGACCCTGGTGGACGCGGTGGAGCGGCGCGCGCAGGAGCTCGCGGAGGCCGCCGGGAAGCTCACGGGCGCGCTGAACGAGACGGACACGGACCTCGCCGACGCGCGCGGCCTGCTGACCGGCACCACCGAGGGCACCTCGACCGCCGATCTGCGCGGCCGGATCAGCCGGGCGGAGGCGGTACTGGCCGACGTACGGCAGGAGCAGAGCGCCGGCCGGTACGACCCGCTGGACGCCCTGCGCCGCGTGGAGGAGGCCGACGCGGCCCTCGACGAGGCGCTGGCCGGTGCCCGCGAGCGCGAGTCGGGCCGCCAGCGGGCGACGGCCCTGCTCGACCAGGCCCTGCTCACGGCCCGCAGCGCGATCGGCGCGGCCGCGGACTACATCACCACCAGCCGGGGCGCGGTGGGCAGCCAGGCCCGTACCCGGCTGGCGGAGGCGCAGCGCCACCTGGAACGGTCCGCCTCCCTGGCGGGCCCGGACCCGGCGGGCGCCCTCGCCGAGGCCCAGCAGGCGGACTCACTGGCGCGCCAGGCGCAGCAACTGGCCGAGCAGGACGTGCGGGGGTACCAGAACCCGTACGGCGGTGGCGGCCGGCAGCAGGGCAGCGGCATGAGCGGCGCGGTGCTCGGCGGGATCATCCTCGGCGAAATCCTGAACGGCGGCCGGGGCCGCGGCGGAGGCGGCTTCGGCGGGGGCTTCGGCGGGGGCGGCGGCTTCGGCGGCGGCGGGGGCGGCAGCGGCCCGGGCTCCTTCGGCGGCGGCGGCACCCGCGGCCGCATGGGCGGCGGCGGCCGTTTCTAGCCCGCTCCCCGCTCCCCCCTCCTCCCTCCCCTGGTTCTCATTCCCCCAAGGAGACAGCGCACATGAGCAAGCAGACCATCCTCGGCCGCGTCACCCAGCTCGCCAAAGCCAACATCAACTCCCTGCTGGACCAGGCCGAGGACCCGCAGAAGATGCTGGACCAGCTGATCCGCGACTACACGAACAACATCTCGGAGGCGGAGCAGGCCGTCGCCACCACCATCGGCAACCTGCGGATGCTGGAGGCCGACCACAAGGAGGACGTGGACGCGGCCGCCGAGTGGGGCGGCAAGGCCCTCGCCGCGAGCAAGAAGGGGGACGAGCTGCGGGCGGCGGGTTCGACGGCGGACGCCGACAAGTTCGACAACCTCGCCAAGGTCGCCCTCGGCCGCCAGATGCAGTCGGAGAAGGAGGCGACGACGGCCGAGCCGACGATCGCCGCCCAGACCGATGTGGTCGACAAGCTCAAGTCCGGGCTGGACTCGATGAAGAACAAGCTGACCGAGCTGACGGCCAAGCGCGACGAACTGGTGGCCCGCGCCAAGACCGCCCAGGCGCAGAACACGATGATGGACGCGGTCAAGAACATCGACGTCATGGACCCCACCAGCGACCTGACCCGCTTCGAGGACAAGGTCCGCCGCGAGGAGGCCTTGGCGCTGGGCAAGCAGGAACTCGCGGCGTCCTCACTGGATTCGCAGTTCGAGTCCCTGGACAACCTCGGCAAGACCTCGGAGATCGAGGCCCGCCTGGCCGCCCTGAAGGCCGGCAGGGCCGCCTGACGGCCGCCGGCGCCCCCCTGCTGCGGGCCGCCCCGCCGCGGGCGGCCCGCACCCGCTCCTCACCAGGGGCTGCGGACCCTGACGCCGAGGGCCCGGACCCCGTCCTGGCCCTGCGCGGGGAGCCTCAGCAGCAGGTCCTCGCCGACGACCCCGTCCCGCCGCCAGATTCCGTAGAGGCTCTCCAGCGCCGCCTCGGCGACCTCCGGCGCCGTGTCGGCCGCGGCGCCCACCAGGGATTCCACCACGGGCCTGGAGCGGCGGAGCTCACCGACCGCCCGCGCGATCCGGGCCCGCTGCTCCGCCGGGACGTCAGGGTCGGCGAGCGAGCGCAGGGCCTCCGCCGTGTCGCGGGCATCCTGGCAGGGCAGCACCAGGACCACGTAGACGAGCTGCGTGACCAGCAGGATCAGGTACAGGTGCGGCCCGATCAGGAGCAGCGGCAGCGCCGGAACCAGTGGAAGCACCACCATCCAGCCGCCCCGGATCCGCTGGGCGCCGCCCGTCGGCGGTTCGAAGCGGCGGCCGGCCAGCGGGAGGACCACGGCCATGGTCGCGACCGTCAGCAGGGGCACCGCCACCAGCACCACCCGCAGCCCGAGCGAGAACACACCGTCGGTGAGCCCCTCGGTGGCGGCCAGTACCGCCGCCAGGGCCCCCACACCGACCATGGCGGTCACGACGTACCGCCACAGGGCGGCAACGATCCACTGGCCCGTACTCACGTGCGCATCCCCGTATGCCGTTTTCCCGTATGCCGTTTTCCGAGTGCCGTTTTCCGTGTGCTCTACCCGTACATGCTCAGCAGCTGCTCCGCCGAGAGTTCCCCCACCGCCTCCGCCACCGCGCCCGGCAGCGGAAGTTCGAACCAGACCGTCTTGCCCCGGTGGGTGCGGCGGGTTCCCCAGCCCGCCGAGAGCAGGCCGACCAGCTGGAGACCGCGGCCGCCCTCGTCCGTGTCGCGCGCGCGACGGCGGCGGGGCTGGACCAGGTTGGCGTCCCAGACCTCACAGACGAGGGTCCGGTCCAGCAGGAGGCGCAGCCGGATCTCCCCCTCTCCGTAGCGCAGGGCATTGGTGACGAGCTCGCTGACCAGCAGTTCCGTGGTGTCCAGCAGCCCTTCCAGACCCCACGCGGGCAGCTTCGCGCGGGCCAGCTCGCGCGCCCGGCCCACCGAGCGGGCCTCGCGCGGCAGCTGCCAGTCGCCGACCGCGTCCATCGGGAGGCCCTGGACCCGGGCCATCAGCAGGGCGATGTCGTCCTCGCCGTGCCGGGTGTCCAGGGTGTTCAGGACGTGGTCGCAGACCTCCTCCAAGGGACGCGCGGGGTCCGCCAACGCGTCCCGCAGGCCCCGCAGGCCCTCCTCCAGCGGGTGGTCCCGGGATTCGACCAGGCCGTCGGTGTACAGCGCGAGCAGCGCGCCCTCCGGGAGTTCGACCTCGACCTCCTCGAAGGGTTCCCCGCCCACGCCCAGCGGCATTCCGGTCGGGATCTCCAGCAGCAGTCCGGGCCTCGGCACGCCGCCCTCCTCCACCGGTTCCACCAGCACGGGGGGCATGTGGCCCGCGTTGGCTATGGTGCAGCGCCGCGTGACCGGGTCGTACACGGCGTAGACGCACGTCGCGAGGTAGACCTCGGAGCGGTCGGCGTCCCGCGAGTGCAGCGCGGCGCGTGACGCCTGCTGGGATCCGCCGGGCGCCCCGAGGCCCCGGGCGATCTCGTCGAGTGCGGTCAGCACCTCGGCCGGTTCCAGGTCCAGCAGCGCGAGCGTTCGTACCGCGGTGCGCAGTTCGCCCATCGCGACGGCCGCCCGCAGTCCCCGGCCCATGACGTCGCCGACGACCAGCGCCGTGCGGTGGCCGGGCAGCTCGATGACGTCGAACCAGTCGCCGCCGACCTCGGTGGCCGCGTTCCCGGGCAGGTAGCGGCAGGCGATGTCGAGTCCGGCGGCCTCCGGGTCGCCGGGAGGCAGCAGGCTGCGCTGCAGCATCAGCGCGCGCTCGTGCTCGCGCCGGTAGAGCCGCGCGTTGTCGATGCACACGGCCGCCCGCGCGGCGAGCTCCACCGCGACCGCCCGGTCGCGTTCCCCGAAGGGCTCGCTGCCCTTCGTACGGGAGAACTGCGCGAGCCCGACCACCGTGTCGTGCGCGACCAGCGGGACGACGAGCGTGGACTGGACGAGGTCACCGGACTCCGGTCCGCCGCCCTCCACCAGCCGCGGCCGCGCCGTGCGCAGCGCGAACGCGCCCGGCGATCCGGCCGGATACCGGTGGACCTCCCCTACGGAGACCAGCGCGCCGGGTCCTGACAGCGGCGCGTCCGACACGGCCGAGGCGAAGGCGACCCGCCGCAGCGGAGCCGAGGGCGCACGTCCCGGACCCTGGCCGGGCAGGCTGGGCACACCGGGGCCCTGTGGGCGGGCGGGCCGGTCGTCGTCTCCGAGGAGCAGCCCCTGGTAGAGGTCGACGGCGGCCAGGTCGCAGAAGCCCGGGACGGTGACGTCGAGGAGCTCGCGGGCGGTGGTCTCCAGGTCCAGGGAGTTCCCGATGCGGTGTCCGGCCTCGTTGAGCAGGGCCAGGTTGCGCCGGACCCCGGCCGCCTCGCGGGCGGCGAGGTGGCGGCGGGTCACGTCGATGCCGATTCCGGCGACGCCGACGGGACGGCCCGTGCCGCCGTGGACCCGGTAGAGGTTGATGGACCAGTGGCGGTTCTCCCGGCTGCCGGGGGCGGCGCCGGTGATCTGGAGGTCGTTGACCGAGTCGCCGGTCTCCAGGACCCGGCGCAGCGCCTCGGCCATCCGGTCGGCCTCGCGCGGAGGCAGGTAGTCGTGGACGGTGCGGCCGCGGTGTTCCTCGGCGGCGCCGCCGAAGACGGTCGCGAAGCGGCGGTTGGCGCGCTGCACGGTGAGGTCGGTACCGAAGAGCAGGAACCCGAAGGGTGATTGACCGAATATCGCCTGCGAGGCCGCCAGATCGGATTCGATCCGGCGCAGCGCCCGTACGTCGACCACGACGCAGAGCGCGGCCCGCTCGGCGGATTCGGTCTGAGTGGGCATCACATAGATCTCAGCCACCCCGTGCGCACCGTCGCCGCCGGGCATCCGGAAGGGGATCAGGCCGGTCCATTCCTTGCCGTCGAGAATCTCGGCCACCCGGCGGTGCCCGCCGGCCCGGAGCTCCGGGGGCATGAAGGCGTCGACCGGGTCGCGGCCGACGGCCTGCACCGCGGTCAGCCCGAAGATTTCTTCGGCGCGCAGACTCCACTGGTCGATCAGCCCGTCGGGCCCGATCGAGAAGGAAGCGACCTTTATGTAGTCATATATCGAGCCAGGCGGGCTGCTGTGCCACAGGGAGTCGCGCCAGGTCTCCCCGGACGCCTCCCCGGACACACGGGCCTGATGTGCCTGTACAGGTATCTCGCTCACGCGACCGTCCCCTCCAGCTCACCGCAACCGGACCGGCCATGACCGAAGTATTCAGCACCACGGCGCTCTACGACACGACCTTCGCGATCACAAAAAGATCCCGTTGTTTTCCGGCCAAGCCGTGTGCTGGTCGGCTGCCCCTCACCTTGTTACTCACCAGGAAGAGCCAATTCGAACCACACGGTCTTGCCCGACTTCCCGTGCCGGGTCCCCCAGCGCTGTGCCGAGACGGCCACCAGATGGAGCCCGCGGCCTCCCTCGTCGTCGGGCTCGGCGGCGCGCGCACGGGGCGGATCCGGAAGCGGATCCGAAACCTCCACGAGAAGTGCCGGACCCGGGGGAGCGTCCGCGACGGCTGGATTGCGCCGTACGAGACGGACCCCGATGGGGCCGGAGGCATAGCGCAGGGAGTTGGTGACCAGTTCGCTGACCAGCAGGACGGTGACGTCGCCGACGGAGTCGAGGCCCCACTCGCGAAGGGCACCGCGCACCGCGTGGCGGGCGGTGCGGACGGCACCGGGTTCGGCAGGGAAGGCCCACTCGGCGCATTCACCGTCTGTGTCGATCACGCCGATCACTTCCCGGGCCGGCTGGCGACCCCAGTCCGGTTCGACAGGGAGAACAGAACCTCGTGGACAAGTACGAGATAGGGATTAATAGCGACATACCCGATATTCGGGGCGTCGTACCACTCGGTCACCCACGGACCGGCGCACTGTGGCGCAGACGGCCTACAGCGCGCGCGTCACGCGCCCCTCCGTGCGGGGTCGCGGCGCAGCCGGCGCCCCGCCTCGGCGACGGCCGGGCGGTCCTGGTCGAGCCAGTCCACCGAGTCCAGCTCCCCGGGCCCGAGCCAGCGCAGCTCGTCGTGGTCCTCCAGCGGGAGCGGGTCGCCGGACAGCAGCCGGGCCGTCCACACGTGCAGGACGAGTCCGGGTTTCAGCGGCCACTCCCCCGGGATCCGCTCCAGCGCCTCGGTCTCGACGCCGAGCTCCTCGCGCAGTTCCCGGACCAACGCCTCGGGTACCGATTCGCCCGGCTCGGCCTTCCCGCCCGGGAGCTCCCAGCGGCCGGCGAGCTCCGGGGGCGCGCTCCGGCGGGCCGCCAGCAGGCGCCCCTCATGACAAAGGGCTCCGCCCACGACCACTCGCACAGTCATGGGCGGAGCCTATGGCAGTGGCGACGGGAGTGCCGTGCCGCTCAGTTCTTGGTGACGGTCGGGCTGGTGGTGACGCCCTGACCGAGCCGCTCGATCCAGTACAGCTGCTTGTGCCCTCTGCTCTCGAGGCTGTCGGCGACTTTCTGGGCCTCGGCCCGGGTGGAGTACCGGCCCACCCGGTAGCGGTTGCCGTTGTCGTCCTCACGTATGACCAGCCACGGGAGCAGGGCACCGCTGTCGTTCATCGCGTTTCACCCTCCGCCGACGTACCCGCCCGGGAAACCGCATTGCGCATATGCCCGAGCCTACGCCCGACCTTCACTCAGCGGATACGGTTTTTCACGAAGAGGTACCTCACAGGCGTACGCATCCGGCCATGCGTACGAGTGGGCCGTGCGCGCCGGTTCAGATCCCGCGCACGGTGGGCAGCGGCAGAATCACGGCCCCGCCCGGGGGCGCCTTGCGGCAGACGTCCCCGCAGGTCGCGTCGAGGGAACAGCAGAGCGAGCAGATCGGGCCGGACTGGACCGGGCAGTCGGCGATGTCGGGGAGCTCGTACGCGCTCTCGCAGACGGAGCAGAGATGCGTCGCGGTGACGTCCGCGACCTCCACGTCCGGGCCGTTGACCGTGTTCGGCCTGGCCAAGTAGTACTTCCCCTTCGTCGCCCACGCGATCAACGGGCAGAGGACGAGCGCGAGTCCGGCCGCTATGAACGTGGAGAAGGCCTCGGCATACGTCCCGAAAAGACCGAAGAAGGCGAGGATCGAGACGGTGGAGGCGATCACCATCGAGCCGAAACCCGCCGGATTGACGGAGTAGAGGTAGGCGCGCTTGAACTCGATGTACGGCGGGCTGAGACCGAGCCGCTTGTTGATCACGAGGTCGGCGGCGACGGCGACGATCCAGGCGATGCCGACGTTGGAGTAGAAGCCCAGCAGTTTGCCGAGCATCGCGAACATGTTCAGCTCCATCAGCGTCAGCGCGACGGCGAGGTTGAGGAAGATGTACCAGACCCGGCCGGGGTGGCGGTGGGTGACGCGGGAGAAGAAGTTCGACCAGGACAGCGAGCCGCTGTAGGCGTTCGTGACGTTGATCTTGATCTGCGACACCACGACGAACAGGGCGGCGACGGGCAGCGCGAGACCGCCGAGCCACGGGCGCAGCGCCTCCAGCTGCGGGGCGATCGGCTCCAGCGCGTGGGTCCTGCCCACCGCCTCCAGGGCGACGAAGGCGAGGAAGGCGCCGCCGAGCTGCTTGGCGGCGCCGATGATCACCCAGCCGGGGCCGGCGGCGAGCACGGCGAGGTTCCAGCGGCGGCTGTTGGCCGGGGTCTTGGCGGGCATGAACCGCAGGTAGTCGGCCTGTTCGCCGATCTGCGCGATGAGCGAGAGCGCGATGCCGGTGCCGAATCCGAAGCCGATCCAGGAGAAGCCGGAGCCGGCTCCCTCGGTCCCGCCGAAGTGCGCGAAGGCGCCCCAGGCGTCGGGCGCCTCGAAGGCGAGCACGAGGAAGGGCAGGACCAGCCCGATGAGCCAGATCGGCTGGGTCCAGGCCTGCACCTTGGCGAGCGCGCCCATGCCCTTGAAGACGATCGGGATGACCACGAGCGTGGTGAGGAGGTACCCGAGCTCCACCGGCAGCCCGACGGCCTGGTGCATGGCCTGGGCCATGATCGAGCCTTCGAGGGCGAAGAAGATGAAGGTGAAGGAGGCGTAGATGAGGGAGGTGAGGGTGGAGCCGAAGTACCCGAAGCCCGCGCCCCGGGTGACCAGGTCCATGTCCAGGCCGTACTTGGCGCACGCGCGGGCGATGGGTATGCCGGTCAGGAAGATCACGACGGCGGCCGCCAGGATCGCGGCGGCTCCGCTGGTGAAGCCGTAGGCGAAGACGATGGAGGCGCCGATGGCGAAGTCGGCGAGGTAGGCGATGCCGCCGAGCGCCGTGCCGGCGACCGTGCCGGGGCCCCAGCGGCGGAAGGAGTGGGGCGCGTACCTGAGCGAGTAGTCCTCGCGGCTCTCGTCGGCGGCGAGTTTGGCGTAGCTCCTGCGGGGTGGCGCGGGGGCCGGGGCGGGGGTGACGGTATCGGTCATACCGCCGGACGGTAGGACCGCCGTGTGACGACCCGTCACGCTGCGGCATTGCCCGCGGGTTACACCCCCGGGCCACACGTCACGGCGGGGTTACACCCCCCGCGACCCCCTGTCCGCGTTCCGGTACGGCGCCGTTCCCGGGGGCCGGCCCCCGGGCCCCCGCGGGTCACGGCGCCGGCAGGGTCACCTCACCGGCAGGTGGTACGCCAGGCGGTACCGGTCGGCCGGGACGACCACGTCCGCGGTTTCCACGGCCCGTCCGGACGCGAAGTACGTGCGCCCGATCACCAGCACCACATGCCCCGGCACCCCGCCGAGCAGAGTGCTCTCCTCCGCCAGGCCCGGCCGCGCCCCGACCTCCTCCACCACGTTGTCCACGACCACGTCGATCGCGGCCATCCGGTCGACCACGCCCGCGCCGCCGAGCGGCCCCTCCTCCGGCAGCATCACCGGTGTCCGCCCGGTCACCGTCAGCGGCTCCCACGAGGTCGACAGCATCATCGCCTCGCCCGCGTCCCGGTAGACGTAGCGCGTCCGCATCACCCGCTCGCCGGGCTCGATGCCGAGCCGTTTCGCGACCTCCGCCGGGGCGATGACCTGTTCGCTGCTCGAGTCCCAGGTGCCGCGCGCGCCCGCCTCCGCCTGCTCCTGGCGGAACGGGGTGGAGGTCCCGCCCGTGCGGTAGCCGGAGCGGGCCACGCGCCGCGGGACGGGCTGTTCTCGTACGTAGGTGCCGGATCCCGACCGGCCCTCGACCAGGCCCTCCGCCATGAGGACCTTGCGCGCTTCCAGGGCCACCGTGTCGGAGACCCCGTACTCCTCACGGATCCGGGCCTGTGAAGGGAGCCGGGCGTGCGGAGGCAGGGACCCATCGACGATCTTCCGTCGCAGATCCCCGGCGACGCGCAGATAGGCCGGCTGCTCGCCGAAAGTCACTGGCCACTCCCATCAGGTTGACAGACAGCTACAGCCTGGCAACCGAGGGTTGTCCATCGCAAGCAAGGGCCAGAGTTTCACCCGAAGTGATGAAGCCAGGTCACTCAAACCCACGCGTTACGGGAACACTGCCCCACGTCGCGCCGACCCCGCCGACGCCGGCTGCACGGACGGTTTCCCCGACGACCCACCGGAACCACTGGACCCATCGGACCCGCCGGGCCCACCCGGCTCCCCCGTCCCGTCCGCCTCGTCCGCCTCGCCCTCATCCTGCCCCTCCAGCCACTCGGGAACCGTCGTCGACAGCCCGTACGCCCCCCGCAGCGCCTGCTCCGTCGAAACGGGCATCTCGGCGAGCGCCCGGTCCCACGCGTCCACGAACCCGTCCGCGGTCACCTCGCGCGCCGCCCGCTGCCACTGGCGCCGGGCCGCCTCCACCCGCTCCCGCTGCGCCCGGGCCGGGCCGGCCACCTCCGGGCGCTCCGTCGCCCCGTGCAGCACCAGCGCCTCGGCGGCCAGCGCCCCGTCCACCTGGCGCGCCCACGCCCGGTACTCCTCCAGCGCGTCCTCGACGTCCGCGTCGGGCGCGTGCCCCAGTGCCAGGTCGGCCTCGTTCATCGCGTGCAGGAAGGTCACCTGGCCGGGATCCAGCATTCCGGCATCCTTGCGCAGGCTGCCCCGGTGCTCCTGCTCCGCCGTGCCGATCACGCACACGACCCGCCGGTCGCCGTCGTCCCAGCTCCCGCGCGAGGGGGCGAAGTAGAACATCTCCGCGTACGGGGGCAGCGCCCACGTGTCCATCGCGTACGCGTCCTGCGCGCGCCAGCAGTCCCGCGCGGCCGACTCCTCCAGCTCGTCCTCCCCCGGAAACCGCGGCCCGCTCAGCGACATCGCGAAGGTGACCTCCGCGTCGTGGATCTCCGTACAGGCGATCCGGTAGACGAAGGGGTCCTCGGCGAGCAGGTCCCCGCCGGGGACGTTGAAGCACTGGCCGACGCCCAACTCGTCGCTGTCGGCCAGCTCGCCGGCCACGTCCTCGTAGGGCTCCGCCGCACCCATCGTGCGGGCCCGCTCGAAGAGACCGTCCGCGGCCCGCTCCGCGGCCAGGAACAGGACGCCGGTCATCACCACCGACACCACCAGGCCGCAGACGGCGAGCGCCCGGCCCCGCTCGCCCTTCTTCGCGATCTGCACGAGGGCCACGATCGCGAAGACGACTCCGAGCGGCGGGAAGCAGAGCAGCCCGACGAGCAGCGAGGCGAGCGCGAAGCCGTTGAGCACGGGCGGGCCGTACGCGTACCCCTGCGGGGGCGGGGGCCAGGAGTGCGGGGGCTGGTTGCTCACGGGGCGGGATGCTCCATCAAGGCGTGGCGGCTGCGGCGACGGAAGCGTTCGCTCCAGGCGGTGCGCGAACGAATGCGCGAATAGTACGCAGCGGGGACGACCGTCGAAACGGTCGCCCCCGCGGTTCATCGCCCAGCTGTTTCACGCGGCGGCCGGCGCCGCTGTCCGGACTCGGTCCGGGCCGCTCAGAACTGGAGCGCCCAGGAGTCGATCTTTCCGGTGTCGATGCTCGCGAGGTCGGCGACCCGGAGCTTCCACACGCCGTTGGCCACCTCGGCGGAGGCGTTCACGGTGAAGGTCTGGACGATGTTGTCCGCGCTGCCGCCGGTGCGGTTGCGCAGGTTGTAGACGGTGCCGTCGGGGGCGACCAGGTCGACCTTCAGGTCACCGACGTAGGTGTGCTTGATGTCGACCGGGACGCTCAGCGTGGCCGGGGCGTTGCCGGAGATCCCGCTGACGGTGATCGGCGACTCGACGGTGGCGTTGTCGTTGACCGCGTAGTCGGCGGTGTTCTCGAAGCGGGTGCCCGGGTTCGGCGGGGTGGTCGAGCTGCCGATGTTCAGCAGCCGGTTCGGGGAGCCGGTGCCGGGGCTGGTCAAGACGTTCGGCGTGGCCGCGTTCACCAGGGCCGTGGAGACCTGGGCCGGGGTGGCCGCGGGATTGGCCGCGAGGTGGAGCGCGGCCGCGCCGACGACGTGCGGGGTCGCCATCGAGGTGCCGGAGATGGTGTTCGTGTTGGTGTCGCCGGTGCCCCACGAGGAGGTGATGCTCGAACCGGGGGCGAAGAGGTCCAGGATCGTGCCGTAGTTGGAGTAGCTCGCCCTGGCGTCGGCGCTGGTCGTGGCGCCGACGGTGATCGCCTCGGCCACGCGGGCCGGGGACTTGGTGCTCGCGTCGGTGGACTCGTTGCCCGCCGCGACGCCGTAGGTGATGCCGCTGGCTATGGAGTTGCGCACGGCGGTGTCGAGCGCGGAGTCCGCGCCGCCGCCGAGCGACAGGTTGGCCACGGCCGGCTTCACGGCGTGCGCGGTCACCCAGTCGATGCCGGCGACGACCTGGGCGGTCGTGCCGGAGCCGTTGTTGTCGAGCACGCGCACGCCGACGATCTTCGCCTTCTTGGCCACGCCGTACGAGCTGCCCGCGACCGTGCCGGCGACGTGGGTGCCGTGGCCGTGGCCGTCCTGGGCGGTGTTGTCGTTGTCGATGGCGTCGTAGCCGTAGGAGGCGCGGCCGCCGAACTCGGTGTGCGTGATGCGCACGCCGGTGTCGATGATGTACGCCGTCACGCCCTCGCCGGCCTTGTCCGGGTAGGTGTAGCTGCTGTCGAGCGGGAGCGCGCGCTGGTCGATCCGGTCCAGGCCCCAGGAGGGCGGGCTGGGCTGGGTGGTGTCGACGGTGAAGGTGCGGTTCTGTACGACCGACTTGACCGCCGGGTCGGCGGCGAGCTTCCTGGCTTGCGCCTCGGAGACCTCGACGGAGTAGCCGTTGAGGGCCGCGTCGTAGGTCCGGTCGATCCTCGCGCCGTAGCGCTTGGCCACGGTCCTGCCGCTCTCGGCGGTGGAGCGGGCGGCGGAGTCGTTCAGGGTCACGATGTAGCTGCCGGAGACGGTGCCCTCGGCGCCGGCGTTCTCAATGACGCCCTGCGGGGCGCTCGGGGCCGCCGAGGCGGGTAACGCGGCGGCGGCGCCGAGTGCGAGGGCCAGTGTGGCCGTCGCGCCGATGCCGGCGATCCTCCGGCGGGTGTGACGCATCACGGACATATGAGGGTTCCTCTTCATAGGTGGTGCGCTGCGGGGGGTGCGCGGCGACCCTTGGCACCGTTCGGGACATGGCCAATTTCGACATGCCCATGACAAATCATTCGGCCCAACGGTGCGCCGCTCACGAAAGGTTGGCCCACGGACTCACCTCCCCACAAGAGGACAACGAACGCGTAACATCCGTGCCATACGTCAGCCATGAACGAGTAAAGGTGCTCCGCACATGACGCACGCACTGCCCGGTTACATCTGCGCCGAAGACGGCACCCGCGCCGACGCGCGGAGCGCGCCCTGGTGCTGCCCGGTCTGCGGCGGCCCGTGGGACCTCGACTTCACCCCCGACCCGACCGCTCCGCTGGAGCCCGCGGCCGGCCCCAATTCGCTCTGGCGCTACGGCTCGGCGCTGCCCCTGACCGGAGCGTTCGCCGTGACGCTGGCGGAGGGGAACACCCCGCTGGTGCCGCTGGCGGAGCGGGTGCACGCCAAGCTCGACTTCCTGATGCCGACGCTGTCGTTCAAGGACCGGGGTGCGGTGATGCTCGCGGAGCTGGCCCGGCGGCTGGGTCCCCGACGGGTGGTGGCGGACAGCAGCGGCAACGCCGGGACGGCGTTCGCGGCGTACTGCGCGCGGGCCGGGCTGGAGTGCGAGGTGTTCGTGCCGGAGGGCACCTCGGCGAAGAAGACCGAGCAGATGCGCGCGCACGGAGCGGCGGTGCGGGTGGTGCCCGGCGGGCGGGAGGCGGCGGCGGTCGCCGCGCGCGAGGCGGCCGACCTCCCGGGGGTCTTCTACGCCAGCCACGTCTTCAACCCGTACTTCCTGCACGGCACGAAGACGTACGTGTACGAGGTCTGGGAGGCCCTGGGCGGTCATCTCCCCGAGGTGCTGGTGGTCCCGGTCGGCAACGGCACGCTGCTGCTCGG
The DNA here is from genome assembly GCF_036014235.1 of Streptomyces sp. NBC_00435. Classification (GTDB taxonomy): domain Bacteria; phylum Actinomycetota; class Actinomycetes; order Streptomycetales; family Streptomycetaceae; genus Streptomyces. Next base: position 5,304,263 of record NZ_CP107924.1, on the reverse strand, counting down.
GGCCGCGCTGGCGGTGGAGGAGCTGGCCCGCCGCGGGGTCCGCCCGCCGACGCTGATCGCCGTCCAGTCTGCGGCGGTCGCCCCGCTGGCCTCCGCCTTCCACGCGGGCGCCGAGGACGCCGAAGCCGTGCCCCAACTCCCCACCCTGGCCGAGGGCATCGCGATCCCGGCGCCGCCGCGGGCCCGCCAGATCCTGGCGGCCGTCCGCAAGTCCGGCGGTACCTTCCTGACCGTCCCGGACGACGCCGTCCGCACCGCCCAGCTCGACCTCGCCCGGCGCGGGCTCTTCGTGGAACCCACGGCCGCCGCCTGCTGGGCCGCGGTCGGCCCCACCGCCCCCGACAACCCCCTCCAGGACCGCACCGCGGTGATCCCGCTGTGCGGCGCGGGCGCCAAGACGGGCCTGGCGGCGCCCGCGGCCTGAGCGGGCGTCGCCGGTCCGGACTCCGCTCCACCGCCGGTCCAGCCCGTGGAGGCGGCAGGTGGATGCAAGGGACAACGACATAGGCTCCGCGCCATGCAGACCTCAACGACCCGCGTCTGGATCGCCCTCGCCCTCGTCTACGTCGTCTGGGGCTCGACCTACCTCGGCATCCGGATCGTCGTCGAGACCATGCCCCCGTTCCTCTCCGCCGGCGCCCGCTTCGTCACCGCCGGCGCCCTCCTCGCCGGCATCGTCGCCCGGCGCGACGGCCCGTCGGCCCTCAGGGCCACCCGCGCCCAGGTGGGCTCCGCCGTCCTCGTCGGCCTGCTGCTGGTCCTCGGGGGCAACGGCCTCGTCGTGCTCGCCGAGACCACGATCCCCTCCGGGCTCGCCGCCCTCCTGGTGGCCGCCGTACCCATGTGGCTGGTCGTCCTGCGCGCCGGCTCCGGCGACCGCCCCTCGCCCCGCACCCTGGCCGGGGTGCTGCTGGGCTTCGGCGGGCTCGCCGTCCTGACCAGCCCGGGCCTCGGCGGCGAGATCGGGCTCGGCGGGGTGCTGCTGGTGATCGCCGCTTCGATGCTCTGGTCGCTCGGCTCCTTCTCGGCGGCGAAGCTGACCCTGCCCGCGAACCCCTTCACCGGCAGCGCGTACCAGATGCTCGCGGGCGGGGCCGGCGGGATCGCTGTCGGGCTGTGCCGCGGCGAGCAGCACGGCCTGGACCCCGCCTCGTACTCCACCGCTTCCTGGCTGGCCCTCGGGTACCTCGTGCTGATCGGCTCGCTCGTCGGCTTCACCGCGTACGTGTGGCTGCTGCGGGCGGCCCCGCTCTCGCTGGTGGCCACCTACGCCTACGTGAATCCGGTCGTGGCCGTCGCCCTCGGCTGGCTGATCCTCGACGAGGCCCTGACCTGGCCGATCCTGCTCGGCGGCGCGATCGTCGTGGCGGCGGTCTGCGTGATCGTGAGCACCGAGCGCCGCGGCTGACCCACCGGGGCCGGACTCAGCCCCTCGCCCTCGCCTTCACGGCCCGCTCGTACAGCGCCTTCGCCCGGTCGTCGAAGAGCGCGGCCGTCGAGTCCACGTCCGTGTCCCCGCCGCTCAGCACCCCGATCAGCTGCCCCGGCCGACCCGGTCCGCCCCGGTCGGCGATCCACGGGCTGCCGCTGGTCCCCGTCCAGAAGCCGGAGCAGTTGATGTACAGCATCGCCGGGTCGTCCTCGTCGTGGCGGCTCTGCGTCGTACAGGCGACGGGCTTGTTCTGGGGGTTGTGCTGCGATTCCGGATAGCCGACGACGGTCACCTCCCGGTCGTAGCCGGAGGTCCAGGCGGGCTTCGGGGCCTCGCCGTGTCCGACGACGTCCTGCAGGCTGCGCCCGTCCTCGTCCGGTTCGACGCTGAGGAAGGCGAAGTCCGCCGTGTCGTCGCCCCACTTCGTCCAGCGCTCGTCGACCTGGATGGAGCGGACCTTCCACACCCCGAGCGGCTGGTTCCCGGAGCCCTCCCCGGAGAAGGCGGGGGCGAAGGCGAGCTCGCCGATGGCCAGCCCGTCGTGCGCGACCTCGCCGGGCTGCCCGTCCTCGCCCGCGGGGGCCACGCAGTGCGCGGCGGTGGCGACGACGTTGCCCTGCGGGCTGTCGACGACGCTGGCCGTGCACCAGTGCTCACCGTTGGCCATGAGCACGCCGACGGTGGGGAAGGGGATCGCACCGCCGTCCTGGTAGCCGCCGGAGGTCTTCACGAACACCAGCGCGAGCAGGGCGGCGGCTCCCGCGGCGGCGGCCGAGGCGATCGCCTTGACCCCGGTCACCGGGAGGCGGCGGCGCCCGCGCTGCCACTCCCGGTGGGCCGCGGCATCGGGGCCGGGGTCGGTGCGGACATCACCTTGCTGATCCACTCCAGTACGCCCTCCCTCATCCCGCGTACGTACGACTTGCCGTTGTGCTCACCATCCTGGATCACCTGCAGGCGGGTGTGCACGGGGCCCCTCCCGTACTCCCGGATGAACTTCTCGGCCTTGTCCCGGCCGCTCTCCTCGGTGCCGATCTGGAAGTTGATGTAGACGTCCGGGCCGCCCGCGTCGATCAGCTTCTCGGCCAGCTTCTCGGGGTTGTTCTCGTCCATGGCCTGCGTGTCCCCCTTCCACAGCGGGGAATCGGGGACGATGTCGACCCCGCTCGCGATGGCCGCCTTGAACCGTTCGGGGTACTTCAGGACGTGCTTGAAGGCGCCGAACCCGCCCGCCGAGGAGCCCATGAAGGCCCAGCCGTCGCGGGAGGTGAAGGTCCGGAAATTGGCCTTCGTGAAATCCGGGACGTCTTCGACCATCCAGGTGCCCATCTTCGGCTCTCCGGGGATGTCCGAGGCGTCGAAATGGTGCTTGGTGTCGGCGTTCTGCACCGGCATGATCAGGATGAAGGGCAGGCTCGTACCGGCCTTCGCCCCGTCGCTCACGGCCTTCTGGAGGCCGAGTCCGGGGCCCGTCCCCCAGTAGTTCGTGGGGTAGCCGCGGCCGCCGGGCAGGGAGATCAGGACGGGGAAGGCACTGTCGGCGTAGGCCGGGTCGTCGTACTCCTTCGGCACCCACACCCACACGTCACCCGTGAATCCGGACTTCTTGCCCGTCAGGGTGGTCTTGGCGATCTGGGTGCCGTCCGGCAGCCGGGCGGTGCGGACGAACGCGGCCTTCGGTCCGGTCGGCATGCTCACGCCGGGCCGGACATGGGCGGCGGGGGCCGCCGCCGTCCGGGTCTTCTCCCCGAAGGAGATCGGATCGCCTACGTCCGAGAAGAGCCCGTACCGGTACGCGGCCGTACCGCCCGCGGCCAGGGTCAGGCAGAGCCCGCCACTGATCAGGATCAGGCGCAGACGGCGCTTGGGACGGCGGCCGTCCTGCTGGTCTTGGTGCACGGATTGTCCCGTTCCTTCTCCGGCGCTCCCGCGGGAGCGCGGGCCGGACCGATTGGTCCCCCCTTACATCCATAACAGAGGTATGAACGACCGGATGGGTTGCCTGGGACGGGTGCACGTGGCGCGGGCCACGTCGGTCAGCCGGTTTCGGGCTTCGGCCCCTTCAGCACCTTGCTGATCCACTCGAGCGAGCCCTCCTTCATGCCGCGCACGTAGTGCCAGCCGTTGTGCTCGCCGTTCTGGATGTCCCGGATGGTCATCCTGACCGGGCCCCTGGCGTACTTCTGCTGGAACTGCGTCATGCGCTGCTTGCCGCTCTCCTTGGTCCCGATCTGGAAGTTGATGTAGACCTCGGGGCCGTTGGCGTCGATCAGCTTCTGCGCGAGGTTCTCGGGGTTGTTCGCGTCCATCTCCGTCTGGTGTCCCTTCCAGAACGGGGAGTCGGGAACGATCTCGCCGCCGCTGGCGATCACGGCTTTGAACCTGTCCGGGTGCTGGAGGACCTGCTTCATGCCCACGAAGGCGCCGGAGGAGGAGCCCATGAAGGCCCACCCGTCGCGCGATCTGTACGTACGGAAGTTGGCGCGGGCGAAGTCCGGGACGTCCTCGGCGATCCACGTGCCCATCTTGGGCTGTCCGGGGATGTCGGAGCCGTCGTAGTAGTACTTGGCGTCCGGGTTGAGCACCGGCATGACCAGGACGAACGGCAGGCTGGTGCCGGCCTGGACGCCCTCGCTGATGGCCTTTTGGAGGCCGAGGCTGCGGTCGGACCAGTAATTGGACGGGAAGCCGTTGCCACCGGGGAGCGCGATGAGGACCGGGAAGCCGCTCCTGGCGTACTTCGGGTCGTTGTACTCCTTCGGCGTCCAGACCCAGACGTCGCCCGTGAATCCGGACTTGGCGCCCGCCAGCCGGGTCTTGGCGATGACCGTGCCGTCGTCGAGCTTGGCGGTCTGCTTGAACTCCGCGCGCGGGCCGGTCTCCAGCTGCACGTCGGGGTCGCCGGTCGGCGCGGGCGGGCTCGCCGGTACCTGACCCGGGGTCTTCGTCCCGCCCTCCGCGACGGCGGGCGGCGGGGTCTTGCCGAAGCTCACCTCGGAGCCGTTGCCGGAGAACCAGTCCAGCTTCCAGGCAGCGAAGCCACCGCCGCCGAGGAGGAGCGCGAAGGCGACGGCCGCGCTGATCCACAGCACGCGGCGGGGGCGCCGGGGGCGCCCGGGTATGTGCGGGGGGACGTACGCCTGCTGCTCGTGCGCCGGCAGGGCCCCGGGGCGATCCGGCTGGTCCGGCTGGTACTGGCCGTCCGGCTGGTACTGCCCGTCCGGCGTGTACGGCTGGTAGGGCTGGTAGGGCTGGTGCGACTGGCCATCGGGCCGCGGGCGCTGCGGGTCCTGGTGCACGAACTTCGCTCCGAACGGTCATGACTGCCCCCCGGCGGGACAGAAAGGACGGGGTGTTCCCCTAGTCCTGATGCATGAATCCCCCGGAGAGTTCCAAAACAGCGCAAAAACATGATCGGAATTCAGGATCCCCGGAACCGCGGCGCCAGGAATCACCTCAGGGCGTCGAGCGCCCCCGCACACCGCCCGAGCAGCCCGATGAGCAACTCCCGCTCCTCCCCGGTGAACTCGGCGGCGAGCGCCCGTTCCACCGCCACGGCTCCCGCGTCGGCCACCTCCATCACGGAGCGGCCCTCGTCGGTGAGCCGGGTCTCCAGGACGTTGCGGTGCAGCTCGTGCGGGGTCCGCTCGATGAGGCCGCGCTCCTGGAGGTTCTTCAGCACGGTGTTCATGGTCGGCGGCGTCACCCCGCACAGGCGCGCGAGCGCTGCGGCGGAGATCCCGGGCTTCTCGGAGAGCCAGAGCAGTGCGGCGTACTGCGGAACCGTTACTGCGGCCGGCCGCACCGCCGTGTTCTTGGCCCCGAGGAGCGCCTGCTCGGCGCGCTTGATGTAGGAACCGATGCGCTCCTCGGCGGGCATGGAAGTCATTCACGCATCATAAAGCCCTTGCATGCATTAGAGCTCTAACTTACATTCGTGTACATCCAGAGAGAAGAGGACGTCCGATGACGAAGAAGTTCCTGCCCGCGGCCCTGCTCACCCTGACCGCCGCCCTCACCCTCGGCGCGGCCCCCGCGGCCACCGCTTCTGGCGGCGAGGCCCCCGGCGGCGACGGTTCGCGTACGCGGATCGCCACGGCCTTCACCCTTCCCGGCGCGAAGGTCTTCCCCGAGGGCATAGCCGCCGACCCCCGCACCGGCACGGTCTACGTGGGCTCCTACACGGACGGCACCGTCTACCGGGCCCGCTCCGGCGGGCGCGCGGCGGAGGTCTTCCTGCCCTCGGGCACCGACGGCCGCCACACCGCGAACGGACTGCGGGTCGACGCGCACGGCAGGCTCTGGGTGACCGACTCCACCTCGGGCGTATCGGTCTACGACACCCGCTCGGGGGCCCGCACGGCCCACTTCGAGATCCCCGGAAGCGAGCCGCGCTTCCTCAACGACCTCGCCGTCACCCCGGACGGCACCGCGTACCTCACCGACAGCGTCCGCGCCGTGGTCTACCGGGTGACCCCGGACCAGCTCGCCGCCGGCTCCGGCCCGCTGCTGCCCGCGTACGACCTGAGCGGGCGGCTCACCCCGTCCCCGGCGGGCAGCTTCAGCCTGAACGGCATCGCGGCGGACCCGGCCGGCCGCTTCCTGCTCACCGTGGACATGACGGCGGGCGATCTGTTCCGCATCGACCTGCGCTCCGGCGCGGTCTCCCGGGTCGCCCTGCGCGGCGGCGACCTGAAGACCGCCGACGGCCTCGACCTCGCCCCCGGCGGCGTCCTGCGCGCGGCCCAGAACACGCGGAACACCCTGAGCCGCTGGCAGCTCTCGGCGGACGGCACCCGGGCCCGCCTGGTCCGCACGGTCACGGACCCCTCGCTGCAGATCCCGACCACGCTGGTCCAGGTCCCGGGCCGCACCCTGGTGGTCCGGTCCCAGTTCGACAAGGACGGCGGCCCGATGCCCTCCACCGGCGCCCCGACCGCGTTCACGGTCGCCTCGGTCCGCGGATTCTGAGGCCCCCGCCGCGCGCCGTTCAGTCCCGGAGGTAGGCCAAGACGGCGGCGTACGAACGCTGCACGTACTGGGAGAGCATGAGAACGGGCAGGTCCGGCTGGATCCGGCGCAGCCGCACGCAGCCCCTCTCCCCCGAGTCCGCCCATCGCGATCCCACCGCAGAGGGGGTCGGACTCGCCAGAGTCCGACCCCCTCTGACCTGCACTTGCCACGTCGGCGACGCGATGCCATTTCATCCGCTCAGGCGTTGAACTGAACGTTGAGCGCGGACCTCCCACCTGCGGAAACGTGACTCCCGGCGCTGTCATCAGCCGATCGTTGAGCGTATCGAGGTGCTGCGCAAGTACCAGGAATGGGAAGAGCGCGAGATCAACCGGATCATCGACGAGCGCACGGCCAACCCGGCTCCCGGCATCCCGATCGAGGACATCATGAGGGAGACGCTGGCGCGGGTGAGTGAGTACCGAACCTTCTTCCGCCCCGAGGCGCAGGCCGAACTTCGGAAGATCCCTCGCGACACGGCACTGCGCATGCTGGCCAAGCTGACCGAGCTGGAGACCGGCCCCCTCGGCTTCACCACCACTGCGCTGGTGTCCCAGCCCGAACGTCGCCGCCTGCGCGTCGGCGACCATCGCGTCGTTTACACGATCGACAACGGAGAGCTGGTGGTCTGGGTCGTTCACGCGGGACACCGGCGATCTGATGGATCGCGGATTCCACCGAGCCGGAGCCCTCAAGGTCCGACCCGTGTTCCGGGTGCTGACGTTCCAATTCCCTCTGAATCTGACGGCTCAGTGCTTCGACGGAGCGCGACTGCCCCTCCTGCGCATCCGCACTTGTCTTGAGGCGCTTGGCGATCTGGTGCGCGCTCCACTCCGCCGCGTAGGTAAGCGGGTCGACGCGACCGAAGGGCCCGTCCGCCTTCACCCGGAACTCGTAGACCTTGGGCAGCTCCGATGAGGACAACGGATGACCCAGGGATACGAGGCCTGATGTCGACGATGACATACGGCTCCGCCTGCTCGCATTGCGCCTTTTCCGTGAGGGCGTTGGCTTGCGCGACCGCTCTCGCCTGACGTCGGTTGTAGACGAGGGCCTAAAACGCGGCTGTCGTCGAGAAGACGCAGGCCGTCACGGAGATGACCAACGTGGCGAACTGGACCGATGAGTCACTCATGGCCGGATGTCAGGTGGGTGGTCGGTTACGGCGCGGCAAGTTGCCGAAAATCCTCCGGCCGGGATCGTTGGCTCTCCAGCTCGAGCTGCGGGCCGCTACCGTGAAGCCATGACCGCACTGCCCGACTGGATGCGCCCGCCGCGCGCGGAAGGCTGGTTCGCGGAGGACCTCGACCGCCTCCCCGAGGCGCCCCGCCACACCGAGCTGATCGACGGAGCCCTCGTCTTCATGATGTCGCCCCAGCGGTCCTGGCATGGCCGCCTCGTCACCGCCCTGACCACCACGCTCATGGCGCAGGCGCCGGCCGGCTTCGAGGTTGAGCGCGAGATGACGATCCGCCTGGATGCCCGCAACCGCCCCGAGCCGGACCTCTTGCTGACGGACCTGCCCTATGACCCCGACCGCACCTGGTACGCCCCGGAGGACGTGAAGCTCGTCGTGGAGGCGGTGTCACCCGAGTCCGCCCATCGCGATCGCACAGTAAAGCTCCGCAAGTACGCGGAGGCCGGCATCCCGCACTACTGGTGCATCGAGGACGAGGACGGGGCACCCGTCGTCCACGTCTACGAGCTCGACGAACCCACCGGCGCCTACGCACCCGCCGGGATCTTCCGGGGCACTCTCCGGCGCCCGGTGCCCTTCGAGGTCAGCCTGGACCTCGACAAGCTCACGCCGCCCCGAAGCAGCTGAAAAGTCAGCACCAAGTCAGCACGGGAATGCAGAAGGGGTCGGACTCACCAGAGTCCGACCCCTTCTGACCTGCACATTTGACGAAATCATCTAACGTACAGTAATGAGACGACTACACGTTGAAGCGGAACTCCACCACGTCGCCGTCCTGCATGACGTAGTCCTTGCCCTCCATGCGGGCCTTGCCCTTGGAGCGGGCCTCGGCGACCGAGCCGCATTCGACCAGGTCCGCGAAGGAGATGATCTCCGCCTTGATGAAGCCGCGCTGGAAGTCGGTGTGGATCACGCCGGCGGCCTCGGGGGCGGTGGCGCCCTTCTTGATGGTCCAGGCGCGGGTTTCCTTCGGGCCGGCCGTCAGGTAGGTCTGCAGGCCCAGGGTGGTGAAGCCGACGCGGCCGAGGGTGGCCATGCCGGGCTCGTCCTGGCCGACCGACTGGAGGAGCTCGAGCGCCTCGTCGTCCTCGAGCTCGATGAGCTCCGCCTCCAGCTTGGCGTTCAGGAAGATCGCCTCGGCCGGGGCCACCAGCGCGCTCTGCTCCGCCTTGAAGGCGTCGTCGGTCAGCTCGTCCTCGTCCACGTTGAAGACGTAGAGGAACGGCTTGACCGTGAGGAGGTGCAGCTCGTGGAGGAGGTCACCCTGCTCCGTACCCTTCGTGATGCCGTGCGAGAAGAGGGTGTCGCCCGCTTCGAGGATCTTCACGGCCTTCTCGACGGCCGCGAGGACCGCGACCTTCTCCTTCTGGAGGCGGGACTCCTTCGTCAGGCGCGGCACCGCCTTCTCGATGGACTGGAGGTCCGCGAGGATCAGCTCGGTGTTGATCGTCTCGATGTCGTCCTTCGGCGAGACCTTGCCGTCGACGTGGACGACGTTCTCGTCCTTGAAGGCGCGGATGACCTGGCAGATCGCGTCCGACTCGCGGATGTTCGCGAGGAACTTGTTGCCGAGGCCCTCGCCCTCCGACGCACCGCGCACGATGCCCGCGATGTCGACGAAGTCGACCGTCGCCGGGAGGAGCTTCTGCGAACCGAAGATGCCGGCCAGGACGCCGAGACGCGCGTCCGGAACGCCGACGACGCCGACGTTCGGCTCGATCGTGGCGAACGGGTAGTTGGCCGCCAGCACGTCGTTCTTGGTCAGGGCGTTGAACAGGGTCGACTTGCCGACATTCGGCAGGCCGACGATTCCGATCGTGAGCGACACGTTGGCGACTTCCCGTAGCTGGAGGGGGCGGCGGCCCGGAGTGGGCCACCGGACAGTTTACTTTCCGATGAGGGGGCACGGATGTACGCGTGTCCGGGCACACGATCGGCGGCCCCCCGCCTAGTTTTGAGGGGTGGAGCGATACAAGGCGCGTACGGTACGTCACCCAGCGGAGCGGGCAGCCCCCACGGCCCCCGCTCCGGTACGCCGGCTGCCGCGGCCCCGGCTGACGGGACTCGGCGGCGGGCTGTTCGCCTGCGCCGCCATGTTCCTGGTCGGCGGTATCGACTGGCTGCTGTTCGACGCCTCGCTGTTCGTCTACGGGCTGCTCTTCCTGCCCGTGGCGGCGGCCACCGCCCTGTGGGTGCGGCCGGCCGACCTGATCACCGCGCCCATCACCGCCCCGATCGCCTTCGCCGCCGGAGTGTGGCCCGTGTCGGGCGGCTCCGGCGGCTTCGCCGGGGAAGTGATGGGGCTGGTGTCCGCGCTGTCCCTGCACGCCGGCTGGCTGTACGCGGGGACGCTCGTCGCCGCACTGATCGTGGTCGTGCGCAAGGCCGTCCTCATCGGCCGCCGGCGCATGCCCCGCCGCGTCGCCTGAGCTGACGGCGGCAGGGGCTGCGACGACGGCTGCCGCGGCTACCCGGACGCCGACGCCGGGCGCGCCGCCATCGCCGCACCCACGATGCCCGCGTTGTTCTGCAGCTTCGCCGGAACGATCTCCGCCCGTACGCCCTCGATCAGCGGCAGGAACTTCTCCGGCTTGCGGCTCACACCGCCCCCGATGATGAAGAGGTCCGGGGAGAACAGCATCTCCACGTGCGCCAGGTACCTCCCCACCCGGTGCGCCCAGCGCTCCCAGGTCAGGTCACCGTCCTCCTTCGCCTTCACCGAAGCCCGCGTCTCCGCGTCGTGGCCCTTCAGCTCCAGGTGGCCCAACTCGCTGTTGGGCACCAGCCGCCCGTCCGTGAAGAGGGCGCTGCCGATCCCGGTGCCCAGCGTGAGCAGGATGACGGTGCCGGCGACCCCGCGCCCCGCGCCGTAGGTCATTTCCGCGACCCCGGCCGCGTCCGCGTCGTTCAGCACCGTGACCGGCCGGCCCTCCAGGCGCGAGGAGAGCAGCGCCGCCGTGTCGACGCCGACCCAGCCCTTGTCCATGTTGGCCGCCGACCGGGTCACCCCGCCCGTGACCACCCCGGGGAACGTCACCCCGACCGGGCCGTCCCAGTCGAAGTGGCGCACCACTTCGACGACACAGCCGGCCACCCCCTCGGGGGTGGCCGGCTGCGGTGTCAGTACCTTGTGGCGCTCCTGCGCCAGGTCGCCACGGTTGAGGTCCACGGGAGCGCCCTTGATCCCGGAACCGCCGATGTCCACGCCGAAGATCTCCATGGACACACCGTACGAAACGGCCTGCCCGAGCGCTCTACTTCCGCGGGTTCGCCGCGTCGTCCGCGGGCCCCGCGACGAGCTCCGCCGCCTCCGCGCGCAGGTCGCGGCGCAGCTCCTTCGGCAGCGAGAAGACGATCGACTCCTCGGCCGTCTTGACGATCTCCACGTCCGCGTAACCGCGGGCGGCGAGCCACTCCAGCACCTCGTCGACCAGTACCTCCGGCACCGAGGCGCCCGAGGTCAGACCGACGGTCGTGACGCCCTCGAGCCAGGCCTCGTCGATCTCGCTCGCGAAGTCCACGAGGTACGCGGCGCCCGCGCCCGCGTCGAGGGCGACCTCGACGAGCCGGATGGAGTTCGAGGAGTTCTTGGAGCCGACGACGACGACCAGGTCGCAGTCCGCCCCCATCACCTTGACCGCCTCCTGGCGGTTCGAGGTGGCGTAGCAGATGTCGTCGCTCGGCGGCGAGACCAGCAGCGGGAACCTGGTCTTCAGCGCGCCGACCGTCTCCATCGTCTCGTCGACCGAGAGCGTGGTCTGCGACAGCCAGACGACCTTCGACTCGTCCCGGACGGTGACCTTCTCCACGTCGTGCGGGCCGTCCACGATGGTGATGTGGTCCGGGGCCTCGCCCGAGGTGCCGACGACCTCCTCGTGGCCCTCGTGGCCGATGAGGAGGATGTCGAAGTCCTCGTTCGCGTAGCGGATCGCTTCCTTGTGCACCTTGGTGACCAGCGGGCAGGTCGCGTCGATCGTCGCGAGCTTGCCGCGCGCCGCCTCCTCGTGGACCACCGGGGCCACGCCGTGCGCCGAGAACATCACGATGGAGCCCTCGGGCACCTCCTCCGTCCGCTCGACGAAGATGGCGCCCTTCTTCTCCAGGGTCTGGACCACGTACTTGTTGTGCACGATCTCGTGCCGGACGTAGACCGGCGCACCGTACTGCTCGAGGGCCTTCTCGACAGCGATCACGGCTCGGTCCACGCCCGCGCAGTAGCCGCGCGGGGCGGCGAGCAGGACGCGGCGGGATGCGGCAGCAGGGGCGGGAGCAGTCATAGGCTCCATCGTACGGGGGTCTCCAGCAGGCCGGCCGTCCCCCGTTCGACGCAGACTGGGTCGAACGTGCGCACCGGCTATCCCCCGGAGGAACGATGGCGTCCGCGACGGATTCCAGTACGACGCCCGGCCCTCCCGGCACGCCCGGCCCGCCCGACACCTCCCTGCGCCGCAGTCTCGGCTTCCGGGACCTGGTCGTCTACGGACTGCTCTTCATCGCTCCCATGGCCCCGGTCGGCGTCTTCGGGACCCTGGACGCCAAATCTCACGGCGCCGTCGCCCTGGTCTACCTGTTCGCGACGATCGCCATGGCCTTCACCGCCTTCTCCTACGCGCAGATGGTGCGCGTCGCCCCGCAGGCCGGCTCCGTGTTCACGTACGCCCGCAAGGGCCTCGGCGAGGGGCCCGGCCTGATCGCGGGCTGGATGGCGATGCTCGACTACCTGCTGATCCCTGCGGTCGCGTACCTCTTCTCCGGGATCGCCATGAACGCCCTGGTCCCGGAGGTCTCCCGGTGGGTGTGGACGGCCCTGGCGGTGGTGGTGACCACGCTGCTGAACCTGTGGGGCGTACGGGCCGCCGCGCGCGTGGGCTTCGCCGTGCTGGCCATGGAGATCGCGGTCCTGCTGGTGTTCCTGGTCTCGGCGGTGACCGTTCTGGCCCGGGGCGCGGAGCACCGCGGCTGGCTCTCCCCCTTCACCGGTGACGGCTCGCTCGGCGGCTTCTCCATGGCCGCAGTGCTCGGCGCGGTCTCCGTGGCGGTCCTGTCCTACCTGGGCTTCGACGCCATCGCCTCCTTCGCCGAGGAGGTGACGGGAGGCAGCGCGAAGGTGGCTCGGGCGGTGCTCTTCTGCCTGGCGCTGACCGGGGTGCTGTTCATCGCCCAGACCTATTTGGCGGCCCTCCTCAGCCCCCTCTCGGCGGCGGAGCTGGCCGCCGAGCCGGGGAAGCAGGGGTCGGCCTTCTACACGACGGTCGAGGCCTCCGTAGGGATGTGGCTGCACGACCTGGTCGCCGTCAGCAAGGCGATCGGGGCCGCCTTCGCGGCGCTGGCGGGGCAGGCCGCGGCCGGCCGGCTGCTCTTCGCGATGGCCCGCGAGCGGCGGCTGCCGCGGGCGCTCGCCCGCACGTCGCACGGCACCCCGCGCCCGGCCCTGCTGGTGGCGGCGACGGTGACGCTGGTGGCGGCCGTGTGGGCGGCCCGTCGCGACGACGGGCTGGACCACCTGGTCTCGGTGGTCGACATCGGGGCGCTGGTGGCCTTCACGTTGCTGCACGCCTCGGTGGTCGGCTGGTTCGTGGTCAAGCGGCGCGAGGGCACCCCGAACTGGTTCAAGCACCTGGTGCTGCCGGTCCTCGGCGCCGCCGTGACCGTCGCGGTGATCGTCGAGGCCTCGTGGACGGCGCAGGTGGTGGGGGCGGTGTGGCTGCTGGTGGGGCTGGGCGTGCTGGTGGCCCAGCGCGGGCGACGCGCGGACACCGGGGGCCCCGGGCCCGACGCCGGTGTCGGTGCGGGCGGTTAGCCTGCGTGCATGGGTCTGAATACGTCGGCTGACGCGCCGCTGCCGGTCGGTCAGGTGTCCCGGCTCATCGGGGGCTGGATCGACAAGCTCGGCCAGGTGTGGGTGGAAGGGCAGATCACGCAGCTCTCCCGGCGACCGGGAGCGGGGGTGGTCTTCCTGACGCTGCGCGATCCCTCGCACGACATCTCGCTCAGCGTGACCTGCTTCCGCCAGGTCTTCGACGAGGTCGCGGACTCCGTGACGGAGGGCGCCCGCGTGGTCGTGCTCGCCAAGCCGGAGTGGTACGCCCCGCGCGGGCAGCTGTCCCTGCGGGCGACCGAGATACGGCCCGTGGGCATCGGCGAGCTCCTGGCCCGCCTGGAGCGGCTCAAGCGCTCCCTCGCCGCCGAGGGGCTCTTCGCGTTGGACCGCAAGAAGCCGCTGCCGTTCCTGCCGCAGCTGATCGGGCTGGTGGTGGGCCGGGCCTCGGCGGCCGAGCGGGACGTACTGGAGAACGCCCGGCGCAGGTGGCCGGCGGTCCGCTTCGAGGTCCGCAACGTCGCCGTCCAGGGGGTGCACGCGGTGCCCCAGGTGATCCAGGCGGTCAAGGAGCTCGACGCCGTGCCCGAGGTCGACGTGATCATCGTGGCGCGCGGCGGCGGCAGCGTGGAGGACCTGCTGCCCTTCTCCGACGAGGAGGTCGTACGGACCGTCGCGGCGGCCCGTACCCCAGTGGTCTCCGCGATCGGGCACGAGCCGGACTCCCCGCTGCTGGACCTGGTCGCGGACCTGCGGGCGTCCACGCCCACGGACGCGGCGAAGAAGGTGGTCCCGGACGTGGGCGAGGAGCTCGAGCGGGTGGGCCAGCTGCAGGGCCGGGGGCTGCGTGCCGTGCGCGGGCTGCTCGACCGGGAGGAGCGAGGACTCGCGCACGCGCTCGCGCGGCCGGTCTTCGTCCATCCGCGGCGGATGGTGGAGACCCGGGAGGCGGAGCTGGACGCCCTGCTGGCGCGCAGCCGGCGGACCCTGGGGCACCTGCTGGACCGGGCCGATTCGGAGCTGTCGCACACGCTGGCGCGTGTGGTGGCGCTGTCCCCGGCCGCCACGCTGGAACGCGGGTACGCGGTGCTCCAGCGGGCCGACGGGCACGTCGTGCGTTCGCCCGGGGAGGTGTCGGCGGGCGATGTGCTGCGGGCGCGGGTGGCGGAGGGCGCGTTCTCGGTGCAGGTCGCTCCGGAGCATGCGGCCGCGGAGCAGGCCGCCACGGAAGCCGCCGCGGACGCTTCCTAGGCGCGCCCCGCGGGGTGGACGGGACGACACGCTGCGGCAACAAATTCGTTGTACTACGCATATAAGGTGGGAGCGGGAATGGCCGAGACCGATGCGGCGCTGGGGTACGAGCAGGCCCGGGACGAACTGATCGAGGTCGTCCGCAGGCTGGAGGCCGGCGGCACCTCGCTGGAGGACTCCCTCGCACTGTGGGAGCGCGGCGAGGAGCTCGCGAAGGTGTGCCGCCACTGGCTGGAGGGCGCCCGCGCCCGGCTGGACTCGGCACTGGCGGCCCGCGAGGCCGCGGAGGGCGGGGCGGCGGCCGACGGGGAGGATCGCGGGGAGTGACGTCGATCACCCCGAACGAGATTTAGTTGAATTTTCATCTATCTGCGTCGTAACCTCGGGGCATCGCTTCAGTCCGTACAGAAGAAGGCTTTCCGATGTCTCTCGTTCTCGACGCCGCCGCTCAGGACCTCCTCTTCCGTGAGGCGCGTACCGCCAACACGTTCTCCGACGAGCCGGTGACCGAGGAGCAGATCCAGGCGATCTACGACCTGGTGAAGTTCGGCCCGACCGCCTTCAACCAGACGCCGCTGCGCATCACGCTGGTCCGCTCCCCCGAGGCCCGCGAGCGCCTCGTGAAGCACATGGCCGAGGGCAACCAGGCCAAGACCTCCGCCGCCCCGCTGGTCGCGATCCTGGCCGCGGACAACGAGTTCCACGAGGAGCTCCCGCAGCTGCTCCCGCACTTCCCGCAGGCCAAGGACGCCTTCTTCGCCGAGCGCCCGGTCCGCGAGCAGTCCGCGCTGGTCAACGCCACGCTGCAGGCCGCGTACTTCATCGTGGGCGTCCGCGCCGCCGGCCTGGCCGCCGGCCCGATGACCGGTCTGGACTTCGCCGGCGTTCAGAAGGAGTTCCTGGACGCCGACCACACCCCGCTGATGGTCATCAACATCGGCAAGCCGGGCGAGGACGCCTGGTTCCCGCGCTCCCCGCGCCTGGAGTTCGACCAGGTCATCACGACCGTCTGAGCCACGACCGTCTGAGCCACGGCTCCCGCGGCACCGCCGCAACGCCAAGGGCCGCGCACCCCGGATCCCCGGGGCGCGCGGCCCTTGCGCGTACCTGGCGCGCCGGCCCCGCCGGGTCTGGCG
Source organism: Streptomyces sp. NBC_00435 (assembly GCF_036014235.1). GTDB lineage: Bacteria > Actinomycetota > Actinomycetes > Streptomycetales > Streptomycetaceae > Streptomyces. Next base: position 5,288,415 of record NZ_CP107924.1, on the reverse strand, counting down.
CGCGCCGGCCCCGCCGGGCAGCGCCCTACTTGTCAGCGCCCTGCTTGAACTCCAGCGCCCCGGCCATCGCCCCGAGCTGCTCGAAGGAGGCCGTCCCGGTCACCACCGTGACGTAGCCCTGCTCCTGGTGCACGAGGGCGTCGTACTTCTCGCCGTCCCAGCGCTCCCAGGTCCGGTCCCCGACCTGCTGGGTCTGCCCGGTGGCCTTCGCCTTCTGGGTGACCTTCGCGATGTACCCGTCCGTGGTGTCCGTGGACTGCTCGACCCCGACGTACTGCTGCTGCGGGTCCAGGAAGCCCAGGTGCCAGGCGTTGGCGCTCTTGCGCTCGTACGCCACCGAGGTCGCCCGCCACTCCTGCGACAGCCCGACGGGGACCGCCACGGGGTACGGAGCCGCGCGCCGGGCCGTGAGCGTCTCGACCCGGTAGTCGACCACCCGCGTCGGATCGGCCTTCTCGTCATGTGGGACGACCAAATAGATCCCCCCGACGACCACGCCGAGCACGACCAGCGACCGGACCATGTCCAGGACCGTCTGCTTGCCTTTCATACCTGCCACGGCACCATCGTCCCGCATGGCCGCGGGCGATCACCGCCGGGGTCCGCGCGGCGCTCCGCGGGCGGCGCAAGATGTCCGCTCAGGACAATCGGCTGACCGATATGGCGCTCATACGTGACCCGGTCTGCTCAATATGTCGACGTACCGATAGAGTCCAGGGACCCTCCACTCCCGGCCGTCGCCGTACAGAAAGGTGCGCTCCGATGACCGAGCACAACCTGCCGCCCCAGCTCGAAGTCTCTCCGGAGGCACCCGACCGCAACCTCGCCCTGGAGCTCGTCCGGGTCACCGAGGCCGCCGCCATGGCCGCGGGCCGATGGGTCGGACGCGGCGACAAGCTCGGCGCCGACGGCGCCGCCGTCAACGCGATGCGGACCCTGATCTCCACCGTTTCGATGAACGGCGTCGTCGTCATCGGCGAGGGCGAGAAGGACGAAGCCCCGATGCTCTTCAACGGCGAGCGGGTCGGCGACGGCACCGGTCCCGAGGTCGACATCGCCGTGGACCCGATCGACGGCACCACCCTGAACGCCAAGGGCATGCCGAACGCCATCGCTGTCCTGGCCGCCGCCGACCGCGGCACCATGTTCGACCCGTCCGCGGTCTTCTACATGGAGAAGCTGGTCACCGGTCCCGAGGCCGCCGACTTCGTCGACATCAACGCCCCGGTCTCCGTCAACATCCGCCGCGTCGCCAAGGCCAAGAACATGGCCGTGGAGGACGTCACGGTGATCATCCTCGACCGCCCCCGCCACGAGGGCATCGTCAAGGAGATCCGCGAGACCGGCGCGCGCATCAAGTTCATCTCCGACGGCGACGTCGCCGGCTCCATCCTGGCCGTCACGGAGGACAGCGGCATCGACCTGCTGCTCGGCATCGGCGGCACGCCCGAGGGCATCATCTCGGCCTGCGCGATCAAGTGCATGGGCGGCACCATTCAGGGCAAGCTGTGGCCCAAGGACGAGGCCGAGCGCCAGAAGGCGCTCGACGCGGGCCACGACTTGGACCGCGTGCTCTTCACGAACGACCTGGTCTCCGGCGACAACGTCTTCTTCGTCGCCACCGGCATCACGGACGGCGAGCTGCTGCGCGGCGTCCACTACCGCTCGGAGACCGCGACGACCTCCTCGCTGGTCATGCGCTCGAAGTCGGGCACGATCCGCCAGATCGACTCGACCCACCGGCTCTCGAAGCTCCGCGCCTACAGCGCGATCGACTTCGACCGCGCCCAGTAGGCCGTAGACGGCACGGCGAAAGGGGCGTTCCCGCGTGCGGCGGGGACGCCCCTTGCCGTATGTCCGGTGTCCGGCGACCGGTCCTTGCCCACGTGTCGCGCCTACGTGCCGCGCCCCCGTGCCTACGAGGCTTCGCGCAGCTCCCCCGCCCGGCGCCGCCGGCGGGCCAGCACCACCCGGCGCTCGGCGGCCGTCAGCCCGCCCCAGACCCCGTAGGGCTCCGGCTGGATCAGAGCGTGCTCCCGGCAGGCGACCATGACCGGGCAGCGGGCACAGACCCGCTTGGCGGCCTCTTCGCGGGAGAGCCGGGCGGCCGTCGGCTCCTTGGAGGGAGCGAAGAACAGCCCGGCCTCGTCGCGTCGGCACACCGCGTCCGCGTGCCATGGGCCGTCCTCTTCCCTGGCCGGCACCCGCGGCTTCGGCACGGCCGCCGCCGGGCGCCCCTGAAGACTCTGGACGGCGGCTACCTGCAGGGACTGGCGCGGCGGATGCGGCACGGTCTACTCCTGACGACGTATACGCGAGCGAGAGACGATGCACCTGTCCCTACCCGCTGTGCGCGCCCCTATGCACCGAGTGCCGCCGATCCGGACGGTTCGACCGAAACGTGACGCTGTCCCGCGCCGTCACCCCGATGGCGGCGTCCAGTCGGGCCGGCGCCCCAGGAAGGCGAGCAGCGAAGCGGCCGGGTCGGCGTCCCGGTCGGGCGCGGGCGCGAGCGCCGGAGCGTAGGCGAAGCCGCGCAGCGGCTCGGCGAGCTCCTCCGCGGCCGGGCGCAGGGCCGCGGCGAGGCCGGGGGTCAGCGGGGAGGGCAGGCCGGCGGCGACCGCGATGTCCCAGGCGTGGACGGCCGCGTCGAGGGCGGCCGCGCCAACCGCGGTCTCGGCGGTGACGGCGAACGGGGGCAGCGGGACGGCGACGCCTTCCGCGCCCGGCTCCACCCCGGCGAAGGCCTCGGCGGCGGCTTCGAGGGCCGGCTCCAGCAGCTCGGCGGGGGTACCGGCCAGGGCACCGGTGGGCGCGAAGGGATCCTCGGCCGGGCCGGCTCCGCCGGTGAGGCGACCGGCGTACGCGAGCTGGTCGCCCGCCGCGTGCTGGAGCACTTGGCCGACATTCCATTGGTCGCAGGGTGTCGGCCGGTCCAGCGCGTCGGCCGGCATGCCGTCCACGACGGAGCGCAGCGCGGCGTACGCCTGGTCCAGCAGGTCCCACTTGGATGAGGTCATGGGCCGACCCTAGGGGAACCGTCCGGGCAATCGACCTGATGTCAAAGCCGGTTGGCCACGTGTCCCCCCGACCCGGAACCCGCCCGCGAGCGACGGCTGCGGGTGTTGCGCAAGTGCGCTCGGCGACGGATGGCCGTAATACTCCTGCGGAGTCGTAGAGACAGGTTTCGTCCCCACTTGGAGTCGTCGATGGCAGTTCGCCGAGTCGTGCCCAACATCCAGTCGGAGGCCGCACAGGAGAACCGGGAGTTCTACGGCCTGCTGGGCTTCGAGGAGGTCATGAACCACGGCTGGATCATGACGCTCGCCTCACCGTCCAGTCCGGCGGCGCAGATCAGCATCATGACCGGCGACAAGACCGCGCCTGTCACCCCCGACATGAGCATCGAGGTGGACGACGTGGACGCGACGTATGCGGTCATGCGGGAGAGCGGTGCGGAGATCGTCCATCCCCTGCAGGACGAGGAGTGGGGCGTGCGGCGATTCTTCGTCCGCGACCCCAGCGGACGGGTGGTCAACGTGCTGGGCCACCGCTGACGCCCTCTCCCGCACCCTTGCGGAGTCGCCGCGCCAGGTCCACCAGGCGGGCGCCGACCTTGCGGCGGGCCTCGATGTTGCCCAGCAGCGCGAAGCCGCGGACGATCACGACCGGGGCGTGCGGGTCGACCTCGCCGCTCCCTTCCCCGTGCACCTCGACGTTGCCGAGGACGCCGGTGCCGTAGCCGCGCAGCGTGACGTTCTCCGGGACCAGGACCTCGACGTTGCCGAGGACGCAGGTCACGTTGATCTCGGTGAGCTGCTGCTCGAAGACCGCTTCGGTCAGGTCGATGGTGATGTCACCCAGGACGGAGACCGCGCGGGTGTGCGCGCCCGGCCGCCAGCGGCCCTTGCGGGTGGAGCTGCTGCACACCGCGACCAGCGTCTCGACGGGGCCGCCCGGAGCGCCCACCGGCCCCCTCGGGGGCCCGGCGGCGTACCCGTGCTCCTGCCGGGCGGCGGTACCGGGTACGGGCAGGTCCCGTACGAGCAGGTCCAGCTCGCCGACCGTCCTGAGGGCGTACAGCGAGTCCAGCCGGTCGGAGTGCTCCTCGGAGGTGAGCCGGCCCTCGGCGAGCGCGTCGGAGAGGATCTGTGCGATCCGGTCCCGGTCCGCGTCGGAGGCGCGCAGCTCGGCGGCGGGCGCGGGGGCAGGGGCGGAGGGGTGCTTTTCCAGGTCCACGCCACCCAGCATAGCGAGACACGATAGATCGCGATACTGGCCAGTGAGCCTTACCTCACAACCAAAGCTCCCGGCCGAGGTCCTACGCTGGTTACCGCGCTGCCAATTGGTCGCCAGCGCCGTCTGCCGAGTGAGGGAATGACTGCCGTCATGCCAGAGTTTGCGTACACCGACCTGCTGCCCCTGGGCGAGGACACCACCCCGTACCGGCTGGTGACCTCCGAAGGCGTCTCCACCTTCGAGGCCGACGGCCGTACGTTCCTCAAGGTCGAGCCGGAGGCGCTGCGCCAGCTCGCCGAAGAGGCGATCCACGACATCCAGCACTTCCTGCGCCCCGCGCACCTCGCGCAGCTGCGCCGCATCATCGACGACCCCGAGGCCTCGGCGAACGACAAGTTCGTCGCCCTGGACCTGCTCAAGAACGCGAACATCGCGGCGGCCGGCGTCCTGCCGATGTGCCAGGACACGGGCACGGCGATCGTGATGGGCAAGCGCGGCCAGAACGTGCTCACCGAGGGCGGGGACGAGGCGGCCCTCTCCCGCGGCATCTACGACGCCTACACCCGCCTGAACCTGCGCTACTCGCAGATGGCGCCGGTCACCATGTGGGAGGAGAAGAACACCGGCTCGAACCTGCCCGCGCAGATCGAGCTGTACGCGACGGACGGCGGCGCGTACAAGTTCCTCTTCATGGCCAAGGGCGGCGGCTCCGCCAACAAGTCCTTCCTCTACCAGGAGACCAAGGCGGTCCTCAACGAGACCTCCATGATGAAGTTCCTGGAGGAGAAGATCCGTTCGCTGGGCACCGCGGCCTGCCCGCCGTACCACCTGGCGATCGTGGTCGGCGGCACCTCGGCGGAGCACGCGCTCAAGACCGCGAAGTACGCCTCGGCCCATTACCTGGACGAGCTGCCCACCGAGGGCTCCGTGCTCGGCCACGGCTTCCGCGACCTCGATCTGGAGCAGCAGGTCTTCGAACTCACCCAGAAGATCGGCATCGGAGCCCAGTTCGGTGGCAAGTACTTCTGCCACGACGTCCGCGTGGTCCGCCTGCCCCGCCACGGCGCGTCCCTCCCGGTGGCGATCGCCGTCTCCTGCTCGGCGGACCGCCAGGCCACCGCGAAGATCACCGCCGAGGGCGTCTTCCTGGAACAGCTGGAGCGGGACCCGGCGCGCTTCCTGCCGGAGACCACCGACGAGCACCTGGACGACTCCGCGGACGTCGTCGCGATCGACCTGAACCAGCCGATGGAGTCGATCCTCGCCACCCTCACCCAGCACCCGGTCAAGACCCGCCTGTCGCTGACCGGCCCGCTGGTCGTGGCGCGCGACATCGCGCACGCCAAGATCAAGGAACTGCTGGACTCCGGCGCGGAGATGCCGCAGTACCTGAAGGACCACCCGGTCTACTACGCCGGCCCCGCCAAGACCCCCGAGGGCTACGCCTCCGGCTCCTTCGGCCCGACCACGGCCGGCCGCATGGACTCCTACGTGGAGCAGTTCCAGGCGGCGGGCGGCTCCAAGGTCATGCTGGCCAAGGGCAACCGCTCGCAGCAGGTGACGGACGCGTGCGGTGCGCACGGCGGCTTCTACCTCGGCTCCATCGGCGGCCCGGCGGCGCGCCTGGCCCAGGACTGCATCAAGAAGGTCGAGGTCCTGGAGTACGAGGAGCTCGGCATGGAGGCGGTCTGGAAGATCGAGGTCGAGGACTTCCCCGCCTTCATCGTGGTCGACGACAAGGGCAACGACTTCTTCCAGAACCCGGCCCCGGAGCCCACCTTCACCCACATCCCGGTCCGCGGCCCCGGCCTGTAGCCCGATCGGCCGGACACCCCGAGGGCCCCCGCGCCGACCGGCGCGGGGGCCCTCGGCGCGTGGTGCCCGCGGCTCCGGCACGGCGTCGCCCCGCCCTGCCCTGCCCGGGAGGGCGACC